>JBBDRZ010000001.1:0-244744 GCA_040905185.1 Chloroflexota bacterium
GAGCACCTTCCCACGCTAGGGGAAGGCCGCCGTCAGTTACGCACTGCGTATCAGGACGTCGTCACCGTGGAGCCCACAGGCTCCGGATGAGTCCTGGCCTTACCGGCAACGGGATCGGGACGCTGTGAGGTGCAACTGTCCGCGAGGCGGTGACCCCCGCGCCAGCCGGTGGCCTGCTGCTCGACGGGCATATCGCTGCTAGGCTCTCAACGTGAGCCGGGCCTTCACAATCGGCCATTCGAACCACTCGATCGAACGCTTCGTCGAGTTTCTCGAGGCCTACGGAATCGATGTCGTTGCTGACGTGCGCTCGACTCCCACCAGCCGATACAGCCCTCAGTTCGCTGCGGATGCTCTGGCGAGATCCCTGTCCACGATTGGTCTGCGGTACGCCTTCCTCGGAAGGCAACTGGGAGGGCGACCCACCGATCCTGCTCTCTACGACGAGGAGGGGCACGTGCTCTATGGCCTCCTTTCGAGATCACCGGCCTTCGTCGAGGGAATCGAGCGCCTGGTACGCGGCGTTGAGGGCAATCGGGTCGCCGTGATGTGTGGTGAAGAGGACCCGACGTCTTGCCATCGCCGTCGGCTGATCGGTCGCGTTCTCCGCGAGCGGGGTGTCGAGGTCATCCACATTCGCGCTGACGGCCGACTGCAATCGGAGACCGAAGTTGAACGCGAGGAGCAACTCCGCTTCCCAGGTCGATTCCAGCTCAGGCTCTTGTCGATCGACGGTGGCTGGCGCTCAACGAAACCCGTGTCACAGCGTCCGCGAGTCATGCCTTGACGGCCCAGGTCAAACAGCTGTTCACAATCGGGATCTACGGCTTCGACGCGACTGCTTTCGTCGTGGCCCTTCGCCACGCCGGCGTCGACGCAGTAGTAGACATCCGCGCGCGCCGTGGGATGCGCGGTCCTCAATACGCGTGGGCCAATAGCCGTCGACTGCAAGAACTCCTCGCGGATGCCGGCATCGGCTACCTCCATCTGCCCGAGTTCTCACCGACCGCAGGCATCCGCAACCTGCAAAGGGCGGCAGATCGCGAGAGTTCGATAGCCAAGCGCGACAGAGGCCGGTTGAGCGCAGCGTTCATCGAGGCCTACGAACGCGAGATACTGCGGTCGGATTCGCTGGCTCGTTTCTTAACGGCATTACCAGAAGGCGTCAGCAATCCGGCAATCCTGTGTGTCGAGCGCTTGCCGGATGCGTGCCATCGGTCTCTGTTAGCCGCGGGCCTGCATGCGGGCAGCCGAGCGCCGGTTCAGGACCTCGTGCCGTGACCGAAGTGCTGATCGTTGCCCGTACTCGTATCGGCGGAGGCGTGTGCGTGGGCGCGCTGGCGCTCGATGACAATCGCAACGTCCGCCTCATGACCTCTCTGGGCGCGTACCAGCCGGCGGGCTCGCCATTTCAGGTCGGAGAGGTCTACGACATGAACTTGACGCCAGACCGAGGCTTCGAGCCTCCGCACGTTGAGAATGTCCGCGTTGTCGAAGCCAAGCGCATCCGAGCCGAGCGAGCGATGTTAAGGCTTCTCCGTGCCCGGGTCTCGGTTGTTAGTGGAGGGCCCGACCGGCTCTTCGAAGGAAGACTCGGGTTCACGTCGAATGATCGCCCGTACATTGGGCGAGACGATCTGCCAAAGGGAAGCGTCGAGTTCTGGGAGCCGGACAACGACCTCCTCTGGGACGGCAAGTCCTACACTTACTCGTCCGCGATTTCCGGTGAGTTCGCGTTCACCTATGCGGGTGTGGAGCCTCCCGCTGACAAGATTCCAGCAGGCTCTCTCGTGCGGATCTCGTTAGCGACGTGGTGGCCCGACAATGAGCCACCGGATCGACAGCGATGCTATACGCAGGTGAGCGGCTGGTTCAGCCGCTGATCCGCCGGTTAGGGGGGCTCAATGCCGCGGTAGGCAACCTGGTAATCGAGGCGCCGGAGCGTGCGAACCGCCCGGGCGAAATGGGCGCGTGAGAAGAACGGGAGTCCTCGCGGAACGCGAGCCAACGGCGCAACGATGGCGATGACAACTTCCCAGGCCTGCGGATTCATCCGCTCGTCCGCGATCTGGGCCGCCACTACAGGGAGGCTTGGCTCGAGGCGCGCCCGCAGCTGGGCGCGAATCTCCGGAAGGTGTCGTAGTGCTTCGGCCGACCCGACCGCCTGGGCAAAGAGATGGCTCAGCTTCTCGGCCCGCACACCTCGCTTGATGTGAATGAGACGAAGGCCCGGACCAGCGATATCGCACAACTCGATTGGCCCGCGTTCACCACGGACACGGGCCAGATCGGCATCGAGCGCGACCGCGCCCTCGATGCTGGCTGCGGCGCGGGTGTTGTATTCGGTCTCCGAGGCATCCGTCGCGAGGTATGGCGGCAGCGGCACCTCCGCCTCGGGGACCGATGCCACGATGCCGTCGATCTCCGCGATGAAATCCGGGTGAATGCGCCACCACCGCCCGTCAGACAGCACATACACACCGTCTTCGGTCTGACGCTCCGCGATGAGACACCGGTACACGGGCCACGGAATCCGACGATCGGTGTCCCGTGTGATCAACGAGAGGCGGTCCTCATGGAGGCGGTCTAGACGGATGTCGTTCTCGACCAGGGCGGCGTAGTCGTCGAATGAGACATCCACGCGCCTCACGCCTCGAGGGTCAGCGGAGAATCGGAAGCCCGCCACGTTCGCCCAATCTACGATCTCAGGTGGAGCGAGATAGGCACCGCCGCGTTCAGGCTGTGCGAGACCGCCGACGAGGAGATCATCGAGTTCGGCTATGAGAGTAGGATCGATGACGGCCCGCTGCCGGTCCAGCATCGAAAACGCCGCCTCGTAGTCGTGGGCCTCGTATGCGATGAGGAGGTCAGCCGCCAGGACTGGAAGCTCCTCCGGTGCCACGGGACGGGTGAGATGGAAACCCGCTCGGCCGGTTACCCGTCGCCCAAAGTCAGTGTCGCGCGGTCGCCCGGTCAATGCATGAATGGATTCGCGGTCGCTCTCGACCCCCAGGGTGCCGAGGCCTGTGCCGCGAGAGGCTTGCCTCCGGTTGAGGAATACCGTCTGCTCCACGGCTCGCGAGTCCACGCTAACCACACCGTCCGGATCGAGGCGGTTAGCGGCGACGCGCAGGCCGAAGTCATCCACGAGCATCCCTGCTTGAAGCCGAAGGTGGCCGCGACCAAATGCCGCTGCGAACCACCGTTCCGCGGAGCGAAACAGCAACACAGCGCCGGGGTTCGCCGCCGTGAGCAGGGGGACTTCGGCAGTGAGCGAGGTGAGTGGCCGAACCCAAGCGGGTGGCTCGTCGCTGCTCGGTGGAAGAAAGTAGAGCTCTCCATGGATTCCGGTGTCGGGCCGTAAGGCGGCAGGGATAAGTTCCTCAGGTCGCCGGATCATGTCGCGTGGCGTCGCGACGTGCGGATGTCCGAGGTACAGGGTCACATCGCCCCATCGGGGTGGTTCCATCGTTGTCACACATGCAACTGTGGCGCGAGTCCTCGTCTGCCGCAAGGGAGCGTTCGTTGTGCCGTTTTGTCGTTCGAATCGCGTTTGCCCCCGGAGCCGTGACATCGAAGGTGTCACAAGGAGGGAGGACGATGCGATCCAGGAGGTACAGACGATGGACGCGCGGCGATTGTCAGCAAACAGACTGGCCGAGAAGGTCGATTGGGAAGGCGGACCTTTGGGCGCGCTGGAGTACGGCGTCCGAGCGGAGAACATCGAAGACCCAGTCCTTCGGTCCCTCTGGCGTGATCTCGAGAATGGCTATCGTGCGCTAACGCCTCTGGTGACGCAGATCGAGCAGCGGCTCAAGCAGGCCCGCATCGGGTAAGCGCACCACCTAGAGAGCGCTTGACTGTGAGTAATGTGCTCGCTCGGGGAAGCGGATGCCCCCGGGTACCTCGTCGGACCGGGACGCTCAGCGCCCTCTGCCGAACACGCCTTCGAAGCGGGGCAGGAACGTCGGTGCGGGCCCGCGTCTCTCAAGGCAAAGGGCTCTTGATTGACGCTACCCGAGCATAGACCGTTTGCATGCGTACAGGCATGGGGCGCAGCCTTCGAGCGCAGGTCGCTGAAGAATCCGGATTGAGCTAGGCGGGAGCGCAATGCTGGGCGAACTCCCAGGCGAGTCACCTGGGTCAGGTCGCCGCTAGAGGTCCACCCTCGACCCTCTGCGCCCCTGGCGTCTTGCGAGCAGGACATCAGCCGCAGCGGTCAGAACATCGTGATCGAGCCGAAGAACGACATCGACCGCTTCGCTCGCCCGTCGGCGGTGTCCATTTCGTACCAGCTCGTCCAGCCGGTGGAAAAGGGCGATAAGCTCGCGCTGCTGCCCGTCATCGATCGCCGGCAGTAGCAGCCGCTCGGCCTCCTTCGTCTCCAGCTTGAGAACACCGCCGCCATAGGCCCTTCCCTCCACCTCGGCAGAGAGCGCCCAAAGGCCGCTGAGCGAGAGAGCCACAACTGCCCGACGATCGAGCCTGTCAGTGAGCAAGGTCACGCCATGGACAAGGTTGCTGCTGACTGCGCCGACGTCGTTCGTTATTAGTCGCGGCGCGTTGTGGCTCATGTAGGGCAGGAAGGCGTCGGCCCGCCGGCGCGGGAGCGGTACGCGATACCAGGGCTTGCGGTGGCGCGGCTTGTAACGCTCGGCGACCCCGCGCTTCCTGCCCTCCTCGAGGTAGGCGCGGATGGCAGATTCGCCCGGTCCAGCGATCGCATCGGGGCGGAAGAGGCGCCGAAGCTCGGATGGCTGCACCGACAAGCCGGTCAGGTCGCCCGGCCGCTCGACGGTTGGGAGAAGAGCTCGTTCTGGCAGGCGACGCTCGCCTGCTTCTTGGGCGCTCAGCACGAAGAAGGCGTTCGAGCCGCTGACGAAGCCGATGTCCACGCTGGCGATGTCTCCCAGACGCTGATAACGGCCCGAGCCCACCAGGCCGGCATAGAGCTGCGCAACATCCTCCGACACGTGAGCACTCCAGCGCTTCGTCGGAGAGTCATGCCCTGATCCGTTGCCGTTGGGCGAGCCGCGAGTGGCCTTGGCTCGCGTCGGTAGCAACCCGGTCTCATACAGCGCTGACTCACTGGCTACGCGGATCACCCGAAGCCCGGCATGGTCGTCGTTCGACGCCAGAAGCAGCACGGCATCGACCTGGGCGTCCTCGAAAAGCAGGCCGTCGAAGGCGATGATGACCACCGAGCCGAAGCGCCTTAGGAGAAAGGCCCGGACGGCCTGCGCGTAGTCGGTGTGCAGCAGCTCCGCAGGCAGGACGAGAGCCAAACGGCCGTCCTCGGCCAGGAACGATGTGGCATGGACCACGAAGCTGGCCCAACTCGACGACAGGCTGCTCAGCTCAACGCCTTGCTCGAGGGCGCGCGCGGTGCTGCTACTGCGCTGTTCACCCCTCCAGCCGTGATAGCGGATGTAGGGGGGATTGCCGATCGCCGCGGTCACCGTGCCGCCCAGGTCCACCGGGGACAGGTCGAAGAACGAGACGTTGTGGATGGTCGCGCCCGGTGCCTCGGAGGCTGCCTTGTTGGCCTCGGTTGCGTCGAGTTCAACGCCAATCAGCCGACCGTTCACTCCACCTTCGCGCAAGTCACCGAAGCGTCGGTAGGCGGCGCCAATGAATACACCGTCGCCACATGAGGGCTCCAGGACCCGATCGGATGCGGATCGGATCGCCCAGCGGCAAAGAAAGTCGGCGACCGCAGGGGGCGTATAAAACGCACCGCGGGCCTTGATCTGGAGCGGCGTCTCGCTTGTCGTCGGTGTCGGCACTGGTCATCCTCGCGCTGCCCCGAACGATACTTCAGGACGCGACAGCAGCGCGTCGCAACCTGCTACGGTCCTGATCGATGGGTGCCTTCGATGCCTTCGCCGACATCCCGCCAGATACGACGTCGCCGTGGTCGAACGGTGCCTACCGCCCGAACATCGAGCAGCTCCAACTACTGCTGAGTAAGTGCGTGGTGGGCGGGAAGTGGTCCGAGTCCCAAGGCGGCGCAGTCGGAGCGGCGCTCGATCTGTGGGTCGCCCGCGAGCTTCGACGCGCTGGCTATGAGGACGATGCTGTTTGGCCGCGAGAGCAAGACCCGCGTGTGTTGCCGGCCAGCGTGGCACGGGCGGTCCGCAAGCTCTCCAAGACCGACAAGACGAGCCACGTCGTGGAGCGCATCGTCAAGCACGCTGGCTCGGCCGGCCCCAGTGTCTTCGGCGAGTTCTTCGGCAAATCGGTCGATGTACTCGTGGCTGATTGGGATCGTGGGGTCGAGGTCATGGTGAGTACCAAGGGCATGACCTCGTCGTTCGGGAAAAACCTCACCAACCGTTGGGAAGAGTTCGCAGGCGACCTGCGCAACCTGCGCGGTCGCTTCCCGTTGGCGGTGCTGGGGATCACGTACATGTCGGATGCCAAGGTGGTGAAGGTCCCTAAGACCTTCGCGCGCATGCTCGACATGCTCCGCAAGCTGAGGATGGAGACGGCGCCGAGTCGGGCCTACGACGCAGCGACTTTGATTCTGGCCTCCCCGACGGAGGATGGCGTGCGCCTGGAATTAGATCAGGTCCCGGAGGATTTGCATCCAGGCCAGTTCTTCGACGCCGTGCTCTCACGGGCCTTTGAGCGTCTGCCTGTCTCGGAGCGGGATCAGGCACGCAGGCTCTATGGCGGAAGAGCGCTGCCGACCGCAGAGGCCCAACCCGCCGACGGCCCCAAAGGCCCGGAGCCCGACGCGGAGGCATAGCTCGGCGGCACGCTTAACAGCCTGCGACCGCACAGCGGGGGGTCCCATGCCGCGCGGCTCGGGAGGCGGAGACCCAGCGCCGCACGATATGTCGGTTCTTGGCGGAGAGGGGAGGACGGTGCGGAGAACCCCGGTTCGTCGGCCCGGCCGGTAAGGCTCGACGAGCGGTCCTGCGTCCGGCTCATCCGAGCCCTCAGCCGATAGGAACCCGCCGTGCTCCCTGCGCGGTCCGCTGGCACGTGCGTCTGATCAGCAGGCGACGTCGGCTTCGCGCTCCGTTCGGGGAGGCATCAACCACTCTCCGAATTCGGCGTCGAAGTCGCGATGGATGAAGCAACGATCCCCCGGACCGGCGTCCACGCGATCGTCGGGCCGCTCGCCGGCCGGCCAAAACGCGAGCTCGATGACGTCGACCGGCAGTTCCTCGATCCCTCGATCTCTTGCCTGAACGAAGCGATGCCGCCCGTTGCCGGTTCCGACGTAGCGCCTATGCCATCGGCCATCGCCCGAACGCCAGTTGTACTCGCGGTGGAGCGTCATCGGGTCTCGCTCCACCCACTCCCCCCAGCTCGGAGCTGCCATCTCGTGCCCGGCAAACTCCGCGGGAACCTGGGTCAGGTCGATCTCTGCGACGTTCACCACCCGGCGCTCGTTTCCGTAGCCGGGCGCCCAGGCATCCCACTTCGCAAGTTTCCGGCCATTCCTCGCCATCCCGCGCAGGCTAACTCCAGCCCCCGCCGGTCGCGGTACGACCGGGCGAAGGTGTGACGCAGCGTGTGGGGGCTGCAGCGACCGGGAATGCCGGTCCGCGCCTTGAGCCGGTTGAAAACCTGCTGGTGAAGCGCTACGTAGCGCTGGCAGACGCCGACCTGGCCAGCCGCCATCGGCGCGCTTCCCCAGCCGACCGGTTACTGGGTCGCGTTTCGACTCCCGTGGCTCCAGATACGTGGATCGGCGCGACCGATTAGCTGTCGCTGTGGTTCGTCACGATCCAGATACGCTAATGGGTTGCACGGTCTTGGCCTGCAGCCTGGCAGAGAGGTCTAGAGTGTGCAGCACCTTCCGCGCGAGAACGAGAGTGCGGCACGATAATGCCCGCGAATCCCGACGTCTAACTGCGATCGACCTGTTCAGTGGAGCAGGCGGCTTCTCGTTGGGCTTCGAGCAGGCGGGATTCGACGTGATGGCCGCGCTCGACCATGACCCCGTGCATCTGGCTACCTATGCCTACAACTTCCCCCAAACTGAGCTCATCTGTGCCGATGTTCAGGGCGTCTCAGCCGAGAGGGTCTTGGAAGCGGCACGGCGATCATGGGAGCGAGCGGGAAATCGAGAGGTGTGGGACGGCGCGCTCGACGTTCTCTTCGGGGGACCGAGCTGCCAGGGCTTTTCGGTCATCGGGCGTCGAGATACGAGCGACCCCCGCAACGACCTCGTGTTCGAGTTTGCGCGCCTCGTTCGAGAGCTGAAGCCCCGTTACTTCGTGTTGGAGAACGTGCCCGGACTGCTGAGCCCGGGCTACGCGGGCGTTATGCAGCATCTGCTGAACCGCCTGCGGAGAGCTGGCTACAGCGTGCCGCCGCCGAGGGTGCTGAATGCCCAGGACCACGGTGTACCGCAGATGAGGCGGCGGGTCTTCATCATCGGCTGGCGTACGGGGCAGCAGCCTCTCGCATGGCCCGACCCCATGGTGACAAGGAGGGTCGCTCGAGACGCGCTGTCCGACCTCCCCGATCTTGATCGCTATCCAGCGCTGTATCGGGAGGACGCAACCACGCTTTCCGCTGACGACGTGTCCCTTCTCGGCAACGAGGCTACGGATTTCGGAAGGCTCATGCGATCAACGACTCGCGAGGAGGGCGACCTTTCAACCTCGCGGGAGTGGGATCGGTATCGGTGGACCTGCTCCGGGCTCACGCGGCATTCTCCGGCGGTCGTTGAGCGCTTCGCGAATCTCGCGTGCGGTTCCCAGGATTCGGTTGGCCGTCTCCAGCGGCTGTCCCCGGACCAACCTGCTCCGACTCTCAGAGCGGGCACCGGAAGGGACCATGGTTCCTTCACATCTGCGCGACCGATCCACTATGCCCATCCGCGCGTGATCACTGTTCGCGAGGCGGCCCGCCTGCATTCGTTTCCGGACTGGTTTCGCTTCCATTCGACAAAGTGGCACGGATTTCGACAGGTGGGGAACTCGGTACCACCGCTCTTGGCGAGAGCGGTCGCAGAGCAGATCATCCGCGCGTCGAACGCAGATCCTGCCCGCTGGCCCAATTCGCTTCGACTCGGCGAGGAACGCCTCCTGTCTCTCTCGCTGACCGAGGCGGCGGACCACTTTGGCTTCGATCGCGCCCTCCTGCCGTCGGATGTTCGGCGCGCGACGGAAGCCCGCCAGGCCGCATGACGGCCCAGACTCCCCCCGCGCAGCCCGAGCGCCGGGTCGAAGCCAGTCCCGAAAAGCGATTCTTCATAGGCATGCTCGTCAAGGACATCGAGCTGATCCCGGCCATCGTCGATCTCGTCGACAACAGCGTGGACGGCGCTCTACTGCTCAGGCCAGGCGGTGACTTCGCTGGGCTATGGATCCGCATAACGACCGAATCGAATCGGTTCGTCATTGAGGACAACTGCGGCGGAATTCCGCTTGACACGGCGAGAAGGTACGCGTTCCGTTTCGGCCGACCGACCGACTTCCCGCCGGTCGAAGGCTCCGTCGGGCAGTTCGGCGTGGGCATGAAGCGAGCACTGTTCAAGCTGGGGAGGGGCTTCCGGATTGATTCGCGCACGCAGACGACGCGCTTCGTCCTGCGGGTCGATGTCGACGCGTGGGCGAGCGAGCCGGGCCCCGACTGGTCCTTCCTGTTGGACGATGTCGATGAGAGCTACCAGCCGGCCGTCGCCGACGATGTCGGCACTCTCGTGGAGGTGACGCCTCTCCACAGCAGCGTGGCGGACGATCTCGGGCTCACCCAGGTCCTTGCCTCCCTGCGGACGGATCTGCAGCTTCGGCACCAGCACGCGCTCGAGAGCGGCATCGATATCACCCTCAACAATGAGCACTTGGTGGCGCGCCCACCGGCTCTGCTCATGTCACCAGCGATCAAGCCTATTCACGTCCGCCGAACCTTCCAGGCCAACGGGGGCGCTAGCGTCGATCTGGATCTGTTCGCCGGCCTGGTCGGCCCGCCCGAGGAGGAGGAGGTCGACGAGGGCGAGGCCGAGCAGTTCCGCCTTCCGGGTGAGGCAGGCTGGTACCTCTTCTGCAACAACCGCCTGCTGCTGGTCGCCGACCGCACCGCTCTGACCGGGTGGGGGAACGGTGCAGCCGCCTATCACCCGCAGTATCGAAGGTTCCGGGGATACGCATACCTGTGGTCACAGGATTCCTCGCTCCTGCCATGGAATACAACCAAGACGGGAGTCGATCGGGACTCGCGAGTATTCCGCTGGGTTCAGGGCCAGATGGTTACATCGCTCCGCGGGGTTCTGGCCGTCATCAACCGGGCGAAGAAAGAGCGCCAAGAGCGAGAACCCGATGATCGACCGCTCGTCTCGGCCCTCGCGGCGGCCCCCGAGGTCGAGCTCGAGCAGTTAGAGGCGTCCGAGACGATGCAAATCCCTCCTCGGGCAGCGGGTGCTGCACCGGATGTCCAGCGAATCGCGTATGGCATCCCTCGACAGGAGTTCGATGCGGCCAGGGAGGAACTGGGCGCAGACTCTCCGGCGGAGGTTGGCCGGCAGACATTCCGCTACTTCTACGATCGGGAGGTCCCTTCGTGACCTCCGTCAGCTACGCTCATCGTCCTGGCAAGCACATCCAGCGGCAGATGGTTATCGATGCCTGCCGCCGCCTCAGTCCGCTGGGCCCTCTCACCGAATACCGGTACGTCGGTTTTGGGGGGCGCGAGTTCGTGGACTTCGAACTCGTGCGGCGATCGCTCGGGATCACTCAGATGATCTCCATGGAGAAGGACACGAGCGGAGAGGCCCGCTATCGCTTCAACCGACCGTTCGCGGAGATCGAGGTGCTCATGGGAGTGGCGTCTGACCTCCTACCGGGGATCGATCTCGCCGGTCCTCGGATCGTCTGGCTGGACTACGAGCAATCCCTCGACGAACAGGTCATCGACGACGCGACTCTCGTGGCGCGAAACCTGCGGCCAGGCAGCATGCTGATCGTCACCATCAACGCTCGGCCGCCGACTCGAGCAGAAGGTAGGGTCGAGAGCCTTGCGTCCCGCGTTGGCCGCGAGCGTATCCCGCTGGGTGTGACCGACGACGTGCTGGCTCAGTGGGGTACGGCGGTCGTTCAGCGGCAGATCCTCAGGGATGCAGTGATCCGCGCGGTCCGTGATCGCGGAGACAACACCTTCTTCCAGCAGCTATTCAACGTCCAGTATGCAGACGTGGCGAACATGCAGACCTACGGCGGACTGTTGCTTTCCCCAGCCGAGGTCGAGGCATACGCCTTATGCCGATTCGACGAGCTGGATTTCGTTCGAACCGGCGAGGAAGCCATCGAGATCCGCGTGCCGGTGCTGACCCTGAGGGAGATTCTGCACCTCAACCGTCAGCTGCCACGCCAGAGCGGTCGGGCCTTGGACGTAGCTGGGCTGCCTGAGGACGATGCGGAGGCCTATGAGACGTTCTACCGATGGTATCCGACCCCTCAGCGGCCTTAGCCGTCTTGGTCGTGGTTCCGAGGCCGTCGAGCGCGCGAGTGCGGGCGGTGATGCAAGGCAATCGTCGTCGAGACACCTCGCCAGAATTGCGGCTGCGGTCGGCACTCCACGCGCGAGGACTTCGCTTCCGTATCGACCTGCCGGTGAAAGCGAACGATCGCGTGGCACGCCCCGACATCGTCTTCTCGCGCCGCCGGCTTGCCGTGTTCGTCGATGGCTGCTTCTGGCATGGCTGCTCGGACCACTTCGTGGCATCGAAATCGAACGTCACTTATTGGGAAGCGAAGATCGAGCGCAACCGCGTCCGGGATCAGTTGACCAACGAAGCTCTCGTAGCGGCCGGCTGGTCCGTCATTCGAGTCTGGGCTCACCAAGACGTCTGCGTGAGCGCCGATCGAATCGAACTCGCGTATCAGCGCTCGGACCCAGCATCGAAGGGCGGGTAAAGGCAAATCGGTCCACTGGTGATGCGCGCCGGTGAGACTCGCGAACGTCGTCGTCCATGAGCCGGACGTACCGCCTACTCACCTCAAGAGAGGTTGGGCTGTGGCCAAGGATGCGTTGGAGGGTAAACACGTCACCTCCGTTAACCAGGAACATCCTGGCGAAGGTGTGTAGCACGTGAGGAGACACTGGTTGGACGGTCGTCCGCGTCTGGGAGCATGAGCGGCCGGGGATCGCCGCCGACATCGTCGAGCGGATCGTCCGCGTCGCAGCCCAGACCGGCACGACGAAGCACTCAACGGTCTGATTCCTTCTCAGGACGCCGTTCAGCGGTGGCGCAGTAGGTCCATGGGCGATGCCCGGCGGTGCACCTCCGGCAGGTCTTCATCGAGGAGTTCCACGTAACGCTGCGTCACGTCGAGCGACGCGGGACTGTGGCGCAGAATTCGCTGCAGGCTAAAGACATCTCCACCGTTCGCCAAGAAGGAACGCGCGAAGGTGTAGTCGCCGCTCTAGAGGGCCGGACTCGGAACGACGTGCATTTTGGGATGACGTTGACCGCGTCGCGTCGTTACTCAGTGCGAGCCTGCGCCCCGACAAGCTCAACTACGAGATACACGGCAACACGATCTCGCACCTCCATCTCCATCTTTTCCCGCGGTGGCACGGCGACCCGCTTTGCGGGGAGGCCAATCGACGGCCGCGCGGCAGAGGCGCGAACAGAGGGTGATCGCGTCGCGATAGCTCAAGCCTTGAGGAATCTTCGGCCCTCAAACTGATGCACTACCGAGCCTAGGCTTGCTTTGACGTCACACTCATTCCTCGAATCCGAGGATGTCTTTTGCTCGGGCCAGGGCCTCCTCCTCTAACCGCTGCAAGGCGAGCAGGTCATCCTCGAACTCCGGCAGGCTTGCGTTCGTGGCTGCTAGGAACGCGGCCGCAACGGCGAGGTCGAGATTTGACTCTGCCACGCACTCGGCATGCGTCGTGGCGATCAGACGTTCCTGATCGAAGTCCTGCGCCTGTGCAGCCCTCGCCCCCGAGTCGAACGCAGCATGCGGGTCCTCGAACTCAAAGCCACGCTCCCTGACGCACGCCTTCCACGAATCCAATGCGTGGATGACCGCCTCGTCCGCGAGCGTGGCCGTCCAGATGTCCGATTCGGCCGTGCCCCTCGCATCTCGCAGCCACATCGCCTGCTCGATGTCGCCAAACAGCGCTCGCTCGGCCTCACCGAGGCACCCTCCAGCCGATTGACCTGAGTGCGAGCCGTCGCGCTCCGTAATCTCGATCCGTTCGTCCTCAGGTCCGAAGTAGTCGAGCTCAAAGCGGGCCGCGTCGTCAGGGCTCATCGCCGCTGGGTCAGGGATGTGAGCGTCGCGGCTACCCAATTCCAATCGATCGATGAAAGCGGCCACCTCCGCCAGGTGCGACCTGAGGCCGTATCCGACCGACTCCGCGGATGCTACGTCCGTGAACGTCCACTGCTCGAGCTCTGACAGCGAGCCGGGTCCACCCGTTTCGGTCTCAGGGGTCGCGGTCCCCACCTCGAAGTCCCAGCCCAGCTCCTGCATGCACGACTCGACCACAGCTCCGTGGGCATTGACGACGAGCGCCGACTCTTCCGCGGTGAGGCTGGTGGAGATGATGCTATCCGCCCGTTGGACGGCCGCCAGCTGATCCAGCCCGACGGGCGGCGTGGAATCCGAGGGCGTGGAGCTTGGCGATGGGGGCGATCCCGGTTGCCTCGCGCCGCTCAATCCTTCTACAGCGACGACGGCGGTGACGGCGGCGATAGCGACGACGCCGGTCACGGCGATCACCCTCACAACCGACGGCCGTCGGCGGGTCGTCGCCACTCGAGCGATGGCACCCGTATCGAAGGGCCCGATCGCATGGTCGAGCTGTCGTGGGAGGTCGCTGATCAATCGCTGCTCCAGCGGGTCAAGATGCTTCGTCACTTCACCAGCTCCTTTCGAAGCTCGCGCAGGAGGCGCCCGATCCGTACGCGAACGCCCGAGTCACTCAATCCGACCTGCTCGGCGATCTCCTGAGACGTTTCGCCAAGCGCGTACCGGCGGGCCAGGATCTCGCGGTCGCGCGGAGGCAGCCGCTGGAGCGCTTGGATGAGATCGAGCTGGTCGTCCGGTGGACTCGCTGCGGCGGTCGGACCGATGTCGTCGACAAAGGGGATGAGCCTGCGCAGGCGCCGGCGCCTCAGCGACCGCCGGGCCTCGTTGGCGGCGATCGTCAGGAGCCAGCCGCGGACCCTCTCCGGCTCGCGCAGCCCACTTCGGTTCCGCCACGCCGCGGTCCACGCCGACTGGGCAACGTCATTGGCGAGATCCGGATCGCCCACGATGGCGTACGCAAGCCGCACCATGTCGCCGTGGTGTTCGGCGACCAGAGCGGTGAATCCAGTTTCCGACACCGCCGATGGTGCTTCACCTTGGCGCTCGGTCCGCGACGCCACATCAATGTCCATTCCCCCATACGATCCTCCAGCGAACAGGATCGTTCCATCCAGGACGCCGGACGCGGGCTTAGCGACGTGGTGCACCCCGACACACGCCATCGTTGAGCGGATCTAGCTAGTCGACCGAGCGAGAGATGGCCGAACTCCTGACCCACGATCAGGTCGCATTCCGCGGCGGAGCCTATGACTGGTTCATGTCCCTCGCTGACAAGCTGCACCCGGATCGGTGCACCGCCCTGAGTCCGAAGATGACGGCGATCGTGGCATACGTACCGCATTGACCCCGTCAAACTGCTGTACACAAAAGTTATTGACGAGCGTGCCGCGCAGTGCTAGCGTGGCTCGCATGGAAGACAGCATCGGTGTCCGCCAGTTGCGTGAGGAACTGCACTCCACCCTGGCCCGGATTGCGCTCGGCAACCGGCTGATTGTGCGGTGCCGGACCGAACGCCTGGCAGTGCTCCGGCCAGCCCTGTCGCAGGATCGCGGGCGCGAGACGCCGCTCACCGAATTCCGGCACACGATGCGGGCCACGATCTGGCGTGCGCGTCGCCGTCCACAGCTGCTAACCCTGTATGGGGACCCGGTGGCGGTCCTGGAGCGCTATGAGCCGGCTGAGGTGGCGTCATGACCATCGGTCGCGATCTGCAGGCATTGGGCATGCGCGAGATCCGCGAGAACATCCGGGCCGTCGTCGCGCGGGTCGAGGAGGGCGCCCCGCTGGCGGTGTTGCGCGAGGGTCAGCCGTCCGCCATCATGCTCCGCTTCGACGAGAGCCAGCGCTGGGAGCGCATCGAGCGCAGCCTCTCCGCCCTGCACGGCCTGGGGATTTATCCGGAGCTGGCGCGCGACACCGCCGAGTTGGCGCCGCTGGTCGCCGGCCAGGTCCAGCCCGACCCCGCCGCGGTGCGCGGCCTGGCCGACAGGCCCCGGGCCATCCTCGCTCCCCTGCGCAGCGTGGGCGTCACCGACGCGCGCCAGCGCTTCGCCTCGATCCTGGATCTAGTGCAGGAGGGGCGCACGATGACGATCGTCAGCAACGGCCGCTTCGCTGTGACCGTCATCCCACCCGCCGAGTACGACCGCCTGCGCGACCTGTCGCGCGCGGTCAGCTGGTTCCGCGTCGCGGGACTGGACCTGCAGAGCGCCGATGAGGGGGAGATCGCCGACTTCATCCGGGCGTACCGCGGACGCGCCATGACGGCGGGGAAGTCCGAGGCGGCGGGAGCCTGAGGATCGAGCGAATGGATCGCGATTCCCCCCCGCGCTGGCTGGCAGCCGGTCGGCTGCTTCTCGCATCGGCCCTGGCCACTGCTGTCCTGCTCGCTCTTGGAACCTCAGCTCTGGCTGCCGACGTGCCGCCGGGGGCGATCGATGCACTCGCACCGGTGACGGCCATGATCGGCACCCTAGTCGCGATCGCCATCGGCCTCGGAATCGCGATCAGCGGCGCCGTGATCGTATGGGGCGGCATAGAGAAGACGATGGCCGGCGCCAACGCCGAGGCTGAGCACCGCGCCCAGCGGCGCATCGCCAACGGCATCACTGGACTGATCTGGATGATTGTGGCCTCGGTCATCGTCGGCACGCTGACCGCCATCGCCGTCGCCTACGGCCTCATCGACCCGCCGTTCTGAGCCCATCCATGCCATGGCCGACCTTGCCGCGCGACTCCGCTCCGCCCTCCCGCGGCGGACCGATGAAAGCAGGCCGGGTGAGCACGTCTCGCCGGTCGCGCTGCTCCTCCTGGTGCTGGCGCTGGGCGGTCTCGGACTCGCCGTCGTGGGCCGGACGCCCACTCCGCCGGAGCGATCGCTGCCGGCGCCCATCGAGCCCGAGGCCGCCCCGCTGCCCCGCGGCGAGCTGCCGATCATCGGCGACCCGATCCGCGACCTGACGATCTGGTACGCGCAGCGCGTCAGCGACGCCAACCGCGCTGCGGTCGAGAACCTGAAAGGCCGCTTCCTGACCCCGGTGGACCCGCTGGCCGATGCGGCCACGACGGACCTGTACGGGAAGATGCTGGTCATCACCATCCCGCTGCTGACCCTGGGCGGGCTGATCCTGGGCTACCTGATCATGGTGGCCCGCACCACCGGCGAATCGGCGTACGCCGTGCGCTCGGTCACACCGCGCTTCGTGGTCGGAGCGGTGCTGTCGATCTGCGGCATCTTCCTGGTCAGCGTCGTCGCCCAGTTCGTGATCGCCACCGACGTGGCCATGGTCGGCGTCTCGCTGCCGCCCGCGTCGGTCGGCGGCGCCACCGAGTGGCCGGCCGGCGGCGGGGTGTTCCTGGTGCTCCAGCGCGGCGGCTTCGACCCGCGCATCGGCGAGGGCCCGGCCAACTGGAACTCGGGCGCCTGGCTCAGCTCCGGGCTGCTGGCCGCGGTGCTGATGACCTTCCTGCAGATGATGAACGCGGTGCTCGGTGCGGTCGAGCGCCTGCTGGTGCTGCTCGGCCCGATCTGCCTGGCGGCCTACGCCCTGCCGGCCACCCAGCGCCTGGCCAATCACTGGCTCAAGCTGCTGACGGCGGTCCTGGCGGTGCGCTTCGGCTGGGCGATCGTCTTCATCCTGTTCAGCCTGCAGGTGCCGGCGCACCTCAACGACGCCTCGGTGCCGCTGACCACCGCCGACACCAACGCGCTGATTGGGCTGGCGCTGGGCGCCGCGGCGCTGATGCTGGCCCTGCCCCCGATCCTGGTCAGCCTGGTCCTCGACTCGCCCGGTCCGCTGCGGGTCGAGCAATGAGCCGCCAGGGCCTGGTGGAGGTGCCCGAGAACGCGCTGGTCGAGGAACGGATCGCGTTCGGCCTCGCCGCGCCGCAGCTGGCCATCCTCACCGGCGCGCTGCTGTTCGGCGCGGCGCTCAACCTGATGCCGCTGTGGGCGCCGGCGAAGGTGCTGCTGATCCTGCTCCTCGCGGGCCCCGTCGCGGTGGCCGCGGTGCTGCCGATCCGCGGCGAGCCCGCCTATCGCTGGCTGCTGCGCGCGCTGCGCTACTGGCGCTCGCCGAAGGTCTGGCGGCCCACGCTGGTGCCTGCGGTCACCGCTAATTCACCCGCAGAAGCGGACGATAAGCGGTCAGTAAGCGACGATGTGGTACACAGCGGTGAGGTCCTGGAGCATGGCGCCGCTCGGCGGGCTGGCAAGGACCCGCCGTCGGGCCTAACGGCGACCCGGGCCTCGACTGTCGAGGAGGGGGCCATGGACGGCTCGTCGCCCCGGCTGCGGTTGATCAGGCCGTCGCAGACCGAGGGCAGTGCGGAGGTACCGGCGCCTCAGGAGGCGCCCGAACGACCGCCCTCGATCCCGTATGTCCTGCCCGGGCCGCGCCTCGCCTGCTTCCTGTCGTTCGCCGGCGGCGTCGGCAAGACGACGTTGACGGTCGAGACGGCGACGCTGATCGCGACCCACGCTCGGTATCGCGGCGCCGATGGCGAGGCGCACCGGCTGCGGGTGCTGGTCGTCGACGCGGCTCGACTCAGCTCGTCGGTGGGTCTCCGGCTCGGCATCGACCCCGACGCGCTGTCGCAAGCCCGAATGCACCGCGACTGGAGCTCGGCGGAGTCGGTCGAGCAGACGATCGTGGCGAGCTCGCAGCGCCTCGACCTGATCTCGTTGCCGCCACACCCGATCCTGGTCGGTCGTGCCCGCGCCGATGATGGAGCTCCGCTCCAATTCGGGCCGCCGGCCGCCGAGGCCCTCCTCACCACCGCGCACCGAGCCGGCTACCAGCTGGTGGTCGTCGACCTCGGGAACATGCTCGAGGAGGGACATCAGCACCTGCTCGATCGGGCCGACGTCGTGATCGGCGTCGTGCGTCCGACGCTCGAATCGATCCCCGACGTGTTGCGTTTGGGCGAGCATCTGCGCGACGCCGGCTGGGGGCGCAAGCTGCTGCTGGTCGCCAATCAGTGCACCGACGACACCGAGCTGCGCACCTTCGCCCGCGACGCCGACGTGCCCCTGATCGGCGTCATCCCGCCCGCGCCCGCCTTCATCACCGCCGCCGACCGCCATCAGCCGGCGTGGGCCGCCGACCTGCGGCTGCGTGACGCCCTGCTGCCAGTGGCCCGCGCAGTCTGGCCGCTCGACACCCTCGACCAGCGCAACCACGAGGGCGCGCCCGTCCTGCGTCGCTGGCTGGCTCGCGTCCGTGGCACGGCCGGGAGCCCGCGACCATGAGGCCCGAGCTCAACGCACGCGGCGCCGCGGTCAGCAAGGCGACGCTGGGCAAGGTGCGGCGCCTGCTCGTCGCGCGGCTGGCGCCCGAGGTGCTCAACCCGTTCGCACGGACGCCGGAGCACGACGCCCTCCTGCGCGACACGCTGGCAGCCATCTGCGTCGAGCCCGAACTCGACCTGCCCGCCAGTCCGACCCTGCTGGCCGAGATCGAAGGGGCGATCTGCGGCCTCGGCCCGCTGCAACCACTGGTCGACGATCCGGACGTGGCCGACATCTTGGTCAACGCGCCCGACGCCGTCTTCGTCGAGCGCGCCGGTCGCCTGGAGCCGACCGAGGTCCGGCTGAACGGTCCGCGGGAGCTGGTCGAGCTCGCCGAGCGCATCGCGGCGCTCGCCGGTCGCGAGCTGTCGGTGGCCCATCCCGTGGTCGACGCCCGCATGCCGGATGGCTCGCGGGTGAACGCGGTCATCCCGCCGGTGGGCGGGCCGTACCTGTCGATCCGCAAGTTCAACCGCCTGCGCCTCGATCTGGTCCCCGGCGGGTCGCACCGCCGCAACTGGGTCGAGGCGGGCGGCATGAGCGGCGAGCTGGCCGACTTCCTGATCGGCATGGTCCGCGCGCGCGCCAACTTCCTGGTGGCCGGTGAGACGGGCGCCGGCAAGACCACCCTGCTGCGTTCGCTGACCGACGCCTTCGCGCCCGACGAACGGGTCGGGGTGGTGGAGGACACCGCCGAGTTGGCGCTCGAGAACGCCAACCGCTTCAACCTCGAGACGCTGCATCCCACCGACCTGGCCAGCGGCGAGGCCGACGCGCGCCTGCTCGACGTCGGCGACCTGGTGGCCAATGCCCTGCGCATGCGCCCCGACCGCCTGATCGTCGGCGAGATCCGCCTGCCCAAGGAGGCCTTCTATACCCTCCAGGCGCTGCACACCGGCCACGACGGCTCGGCGACCACGATCCACGCCTCCAGCGCGGAGGACGCCCTGTTCCGCCTCGAGCTGCTGGCCCGGCAGTCGATGCGCGACCTGACCAGCGCCGACCTGCGCGCCTACATCGCCCGCGTGTTCGATCTGATCGTCGTGCTGCGCCGCCTGCGCAGCGGACTCCGCATCGTCCACCAGGTCGCCGCCCTCGATGGGCTGAGCAGCGAGGCCCGCTACGCGCTGACCGACGTCTTCCGGGCCGAGCCCGACGGCGGGCAGCGGCGCTGGCGGCGCGACCCGGACTGGCGACCGCCGGAGCGCCTGCGGGCGCGCCTGGAGCTGGAGGGCGAGCGGTGGACCTGAGGCTGATCGGCTCGTTCGCCACCGGCGTGGCGGTTTTCAGCGGGCTCATGGCGCTGCTGCCCGACGCGCAGCGCCCATCGTTCGAGCTGCGCGCACGGCTTCGCAACGCGTATCGGCGCCGGCTGGCGGGCGCCGGCGAACAGCTCGCTCAGGCCCGGCTCGAGGTCTCGCCGCGCAGCTACCTGCTGCTGTCGGTGATCGCCCCGCTCCTGCTCGCCGGCGTCGGTCTCGTGCTGTCGCCGGTCATGGGCCTCATTGGCGCGCTCCTCGGGCTGCTCGTCCCGCGCTGGTACCTGCGCTGGTTGGTCGGCAACGAGGCGCGGGCTGCCGACGACGATGGGCCGCGGGTGTTGCGCGCCATGGTCCACCGCGCCCAGGCCGGAGGCACCTATCCGGACCTGTTCGCCGCCGCCGGCGAGGCGGCGCGTCACCGCTGGGTGCGCGCCGACTTCGAGGAGCTGTTGAGCCGCTACTTTGCGGCCGAGCCGCCGCCCGAAGCGATCTCCGCCATCCGACGGCGCCAGGCCGGCCGCAACCTGGCGCTCGTGTACGACGCGCTGTTCGTGTTGAGCCGGACCCACCAGCCAGCCTCGGCCGCGGCCGAATTGCTGGCTCAGATCGGCGAGGCGGCGAGCACCAACCAGGCCATCGCGCGGCAGGCGACCGCTGAGAGCCGCGGCCTGCGGATCCAGGCCCTGATCCTGGCCGTCGTCATCCCGCTCCTGTTCGTCTACTTGCTGGTCGTCAATCCCGAGCTGGTCGCCCCGGTCACCGACACCGCGCTGGGTCGCTTGGTGCTGTTGCCCGCCGCGGCGCTGCTCGAGGTCGCCGGCATCTGGCTCTCGCTCCGCGTGGCACGCCTGGAGGCCTGAGCGATGGAGCTGCTGGGCGCGGTCGCCACCTTCGTCGCCAGCTTCAGCCTGCTGATGGCGCTCTTCGGCCCCGCGCTGCGATCGCCGCAGCGTGCCGAGGCGATCCGGGCGGTGGCGCTGCCGCGCCACCGCTACCAGCGGTTGGTGGTGGCCGAACGACCGGTGTGGGAGCGCGTGCTGGCGCCCCTGGCCAGCCGCCTGGCGGAACGCCTGCCGGGGTTGCAGCGGCAGGTCGACGAGCGCCTCATCGTGCGCGCCGGTCTGGACCCAGCCCTCTTCTCGCCCGCCGAGGTGTACGCCGCCAAGCTGGTCGCCGCGATCGGCGTGCTGGTTCTCGCGCTGGCGTTCACTCCGCTGTTCGGTGGCGCGCTGATCCTGGGCCTCGTCCTCGCCTACCTGGCCTACCTCTTTCCGACCGAGTACCTCGGCTGGCGTGCCCGGCGGCGCAAGCAACAGCTGCTGCGCGAACTGCCCGATTTCCTGGCCCTGGCTCGCCCGCTGGCCGAGCGGCACCCCCTCGAATACGCCCTGACCGAGGCGACGGAGACGCTCGAAGAATGCTCGGGCGGCAGCAATCTGCTGGCCAGCCAGCTGCGTCGCGCGGTGGGGGCGTATGGCGCGGGCGCGGACCTCTACGAGGGTCTGCGCGACGTGGCTCTGACGAACGATCTGGAGGAACTCGATGAGCTTGCCTCCGCGCTTGGGCAGTCGCGCCACATCAGTCGCAAGGGCGTCGTGCAGACGCTGAAGGCAACCGAGCGGAGCCTTCGTGAGAACGAGCGTAATCGCCTGCTGGGAGCGGCCTCCACGGTCCAGCCCAAGCTGGCCGCCATCCTGGCCGGCATCTATCTGCCCGAGTTCATGTTGCTCGTGGTGTTGCCCATGTTCATCGCAACCCTTGGTCGACTGTGAGGAGGAGGCAAGCAATGGAAGAAAGCGTGCGGCGTCTAGTGGGCCGCCTGTCGGCCGGCACGATGGCCCGCGTCCGTTCGAGCGAGGCCGGGCTGACGACGCTCGAGTACGTCATCGGCGCCGGCATCATCCTCGTCGTCCTGGCCGCCGGCGTGTTGGCCTGGAATCAGGGCCTGGTGCAGAAGATCGGCGAGCTGGTGACCGAGCTGCTGTCGAACTGATGTGCCGCCACCTGCTCCACGGGTCGCAGCGCGGGCTGGCCACCGTCGAGGCGGTCCTGGTCGTGCCGCTGGTGCTCGTGCCGATCCTGCTGGCAGTCGTCGTCTTCGGTCGGCTGGAGCACACGCGGCTGGTGGTCGACGCCGCGGCGGCGGCCGGTGCGCGGCAGGCTGCGGTGATCGGCGGCGACGGAGCATCGGTGCGCGAGCGAATCGCCACTGAGCTATCCGATGGGGGCATCGACCCGACTCGGGCGGTGGTCGTGGTCGAGCCATCCGTGGCTGGTTGGGGTGAGCCGATCCGGGTGCGCGTCGAGGTCGCCGAGCAGGCGGGGATCCCCTTCGCGGGCAACTGGGCGGTGCCAATCCGCGGCGAATTCGTGACCCGCAGCGAGGTGACACCGTGACGAGCGGGCGCCACGGCGGTGAGCGCGGTCAGGTGGCCCTGTATGCCGTGCTGCTCTTCCCAATCCTGATGCTGGTGCTCGCGCTCGTGCTGGCGGTCGGCACCCTGGAGGGCGCGAGAAGCCGTCTCAGGGCCCAGCTCGACCTGGCGGCGCTGACCGCCACGCAGGCCCTCGACTTCGACGCACTCGCGCGCGGTGAGCCGCCGCAACTCGTGGTGGCCGAGGCGGATCGCCTCGCTCGCGAGTACTTGGCTCGCAATCTGGCGACCGGTGGCAACTTGCCGGTGTCACCCGCCGCCATCGCATCCGCTGCGGAGGTGGCTGTCGTCGCCGCTGGCGAGCGCGATCCGATCAGCGGCGCCGTGGTCGAGGTGCCCACGGTCTCGATCCGAGCCGTCGTGCCGACCCGCGTCCCGCTCCTCAACCTGGTCGGGCTGGGTCCGGTCGTCGACCTGTCGATCTCCGGCTCGGCGGCGGTTCGGACATGACGCTCGATCGCCTCGGTCGTTGGCGCCTACCGGTCCTCGCCGCACTGTCGGTCCTGGTCGCCCTCGGCGTCGTCATCGGAATCCTGTTGTTGGGACGCGCACCAGGCGTTCTCGATGGCTCGCCGTCGCCGCGGCCAAGCGCGTCCTCGGCGAGCAGTTCTGCGGCGCCCGGATCAACCCCGGAGTCTGCGGTTCGAGCCTTCTACGAGGCATTGGCCAAGGCGCGCAGGACGGATGACCCGTCAATCGTCGAGCCGTTCGTCAACGGAACCGACTCGTCGGCCTACCTAACGGCTGCCGGTTTCCTGGAAGGCCAGCGCGGCCAAGGAAAGGCATCGGTCGTGACGGTCCTGGAACTGCGGGACTTCCAAGTGACGATCGAGGGCACCCGGGCGACCGTTCGGTTCACCTTGCGCGAAGGCGGATACGACATCGCCTTGGATACCGGCGAACCCCTTGAGACACCGATGGTTCTGCCGGAAAAGCGCGTCGAGGCGGGGTTGGTCCTGGTGAGCGGCACATGGCTCGTCGACGGTTACGGTGCGATCGAATGAACCGATTCGTCAGTCTGCTGCTTGCCAGCTTCTGTCTGGGCGCTGCCATGGTGCTGCTCGCACCCCGTGTTGCAACTGCGTTCGACGGGAGCGTGGAGGTGGCCGTCGAGACATGGACCTCTATCGACGGGCGGGCGTACGTCGGTGTCCAGGCGGCCGGCCAATGGGCGGTGCCTGCCTCGAAACGTGTGGAGGTCGTGACGCCGTACTACTCCGTCTGGGATCTCGTGGGCCTCAGCGTGCCCTCATGTCGTCTCTATTGGGTCTGGGTCTATCGCACCGCCGACGACGAGTTCATCAATCCCGCCTCTCCGATGGCTGTGGTGACCTGCGAGCGCAACCCCGGCATCGACATTCGACCCGAAGCGTACGGCGACCTGAGCCTGTACCTCGACGTGGCGGTCGACCCGGTCTCCGCGCCGGCGCGGACCGAGCGCACGGTGAGCGCCCGTCTGACGCTGGCCTGGATGGATGCTATCGGCGGCTACCTGTCGGCATACGTCGATCACGACTCCGTGCGCGTCGACTCCTGGACCGTCGACTTCGGCGACGGGACGGTGCGCTCCTACCCGCGCGACCCACGAGATCCCGAGGGCCTGACCGCCAGCCATCGCTACGACGCGGCCGGCAGCTTCGACGCGGTCGTCACCGCCCACATTTCGGGCCAGGCGTATGCCGCCTTCTTCGCGCCCGGCGGCGCGCCGGTCGAGCGCGTGATCCCGTTCACGGTCGACATCAGCAATCGCGCCGCCGGCATCAGCGCGCAGCCGATTGAGTATGTGCCGCCCATCGTCGATGTCGGCGCCGCCCCGTCGGGCACGCTCCCCGACGGAACGATCGTCTCGCCCGATGCCAGCGGTCATGCCCAGCTGTGGTGGCCGCGCGGCCTGCTGTGCCAGCTCTACCCGCGCGCCATCGTCATCGCGGAAGGGGTCATGCGCTCCGGCGGCTTAACGATCGGCGGCGCGACCACGCGCCTCGTCGCATACCGCTACGAGGCCGGCGTGAATGATGCCTCGGCGCCGACGGCTTCTGGGCACTACCCCGCCGCCGAGCCGATCCGCATCCAATGGAACACCCCGCTGCCCGATCAGGGCAGCTATCCGGTTCGCCTGGTGCTGGAGCTGGAGACGACCTACGACGACGGCACGGTCCGCACCTACGAAGCGGCCGGCAGCGTGGACGTCACCGTCGTCTACAGCGCGGTGAGCGGGCCATGAGCAGCCTCGCCGCCCAGACGCGGGCCGATCCGCTGATCGTGCTCATCCCCAGCCCGCTGCTGGGCCCGTACTCGTGGTCGCTCGTTGGCCAGCAGCTGAGGGCGCGCGGCTGGGAGGCGCTCGTCTCGGCGGACCTGCGCGACCCCGTCGGTCGCCAGCCGTGCTGGCAGCGCACGGTCGGCGGCGTGGAGGCCAGCCTGCGCCACGTCCCCGACGAGCGATCAATCGCGCTGGTCGCCCACAGCGGCGCGGGTCCGCTCCTGGGCGCGGTGGCCACCGCCGTGCGCCAGCCGATCGCCGCCTACCTCTTCGTCGACGCTGGGCTGCCGCGCGGCGGCGTAAGCCGGCTGGACGCCATCGAGGCCGAGAATCCGGCATTCGCCGCCGAGCTGCGAGCCGCCCTGGACGCGGGCCAGCGCTTCCCGGCCTGGACCGACGAGGACCTGCGCGAGCTCGTGCCCGACCCCCATCGGCGGCATGCCCTGCTGGACGAGCTCCGCCCACGGGGCGCCGACTACTGGACCGAGGGGCTGCCCACCGTCAGCCGCTGGCCCAACGCGCCGTGCGGCTACCTGCAGTTCAGCCCTCCGTACCGGACCGCCGCCGAGCGCGCGCGACGAGCCGGCTGGCCCACGCGCCACTCTGCCGGCAGGCCATTTCCACCAGCTCGTCGATCCGTCCGCCGTGGTCGACGCGCTCGTCGATCTGCTGACCGAACAAGGCATTCCGTCCCCAGACCGCCGCGCAGCCGCAGTACCGAAGGGAGCCACGCCATGAGAACCAACCGCGGGGCGTACGTCGCCATCTTCGCCGTGGCCAGCCTCGCCGCGGCAGGGGTCTACTACCTGGCCCAGCCGCGCGCCGAGGTCGTCCGCGCGCGGCTGGACATTGCCGTCTTGTCGCCGATCACCAGCGACATGGTCGAGCTGGTGCTGGTCAGCCCCGGCGACCGCCCGGCCGACTCCGCGACCTCGATCGACGAGGTCATCGGCCAGTACGCGGCCATGCCCATCCTGGCCGGCCAGTTCGTCGACCGGCGTGCACTGGAGTCCACGCCCGGCGCGCAGGCCTTTGGCTTCGGCGCACCCCTCCCGCCCGGCTACGTCGCCTTCGCGATCGCCGTCGAGCCAGGGCAGGCGCTGGGCGGCGCACTCACGCCCGGGGCGGTGGTCGACGTGATCGCGGTGCCGAACGCGCTCAAGACGCTCGGCAACGCCGACCTCGGGTCGGCACCCGAGGCGACGGTGCTGGGCGAGGGTCTGATCGTCTTGGCGCTGCGCACCGTCGAGGGTCGGCCGTTCATCGATCCCTCCGACCTGGCGCGGAGCGCCACCGCCCTGCCACCCAGGCTGGGCAGCGTGGTGGTCGCCGTGCCGGCCGACGCGCTGACACGTTTCGCCAGCGCGTCACTGACCTCCACCCTGTACCTGGCGCTGCACGCGGCTGGGGACGGGCAGCCAGCCTCGCCGTGACGGCACTCCTTCGTCGCCAGACCCGGGCGCACGCCGATGCGGCGGCCTGGACGAGCTGGCCAACCCTGGCCTGCGATGGCGAGGAGGTGCGAGCCGATGGCCAGCTGCTCGCCGGCTTCGGGCTCGCGCCGCTCAACCTGGAGCTGTTGGCCGAGGCCGAGCGCGAGGCCTCGCTGGGGGCCCTGGCCGCCCTGTACGACGCTATCCCCCGCCCCTTCCAACTGCTGTCGGTTCCTGCCGAACGCGACCCGAACGAGCACCTGGCGCACCTGCAGGCGGCCATCGCCGGCCGACGCGCCAAGACGGCCTTCGCCTCGTACGCGGCGCTGTATCGCGAGCTGGCGGCTGCGCCGCGGCGACCGCTGCGCGCGACCTACCTCATCGTGGAGGCCACCTCCCACGCCGAGCTGCGGCGCATCGCCGAGCTCGTGCGCCGCGTCGGCGAAGAGCGCGGCGTGGAGCTGCGACAGCAATCGCTGGCACAGCTGACCGAGCTGTGGTCGTCGACCGCGCGTGTGGGAAGCGAGCATCGGCTGCGCGTCCACGCCGCCACCGGCGACGGACTCGTGGCGGCCCTCCATTTCGGTGGCCGCTGGCCGTCGCAGGTGCCAGCCGGCTGGCTGGCTGGGCTGCTGGCCAGCCCCGGGCTGGCCGCCCTCTCGATGCGCGTGCGGGCCCTGTCGCGCGCCGAGGCGATGAGCTTCATGACCGCACGCCTGCGGCAGGTGCGGGCCGGCGAACGGCTGGCCGCCGAGCGCGGCGAGGTGGAGGACCCGGAGCGCGAGCGGATCGGCGCCACCGCGGTCTCGGCACGGCGCGCGACGCAGGCCGGCCAGGGTCGGGTCTACTTCGCTGACACGATCCTGTTGCTCGCGGCACCCGACTCCACCACCCTCCACGAGCAGATCGAGGCGATCCGCCTCGAAGGCCGCAGCCAGCAGCTGGAGGTCGAGCTGGCCAGCTTCCGGGTCGGCCAGGCCTGGCACAGCGCGCTGCCGGGCGCCCATCGCCGCCCGCTGGCCGAGCGCAACCTGGACACGCCCAGCCTGGCCGCCAGCCTGCTGCACACCAGCTCCGACCTGTACGAGGCGTCGGGGCACCTGTACGGCCGCCAGCGCAGCTCAGGGGCGCCGATCGTGCTCGACCGCTTCGCGCGGCCCAGCCACAACGCGATCGTGCTCGGCCAGACCGGCACCGGCAAGACGATGTTCTCCGGGGCCGAGATGAGCCGCTGCTTCCTGCGCGGCATCCGCGTCCTGGGGGTCGACCCCCTCGGCGACTACCGGCGCCTGGCCGACCAGCTGGGCGGCACGTACCTGGAGCTCGGCGCTCCCGGCGTCGGGCTCAACCCGTTCGCGCTGGTGGGCGCCAGCGATCCCGGCGCCTTCAGCGCCAAGCTGGCCATGCTGTCGCGCCTGGTGGCCGCCATGGTCGGCGGCCTCAGCCGCGACGAGCGTCCCGCCCTGGACCGCGCCCTGCGCGCCAGCTACGAGATGGCGCGCATCGGTCCCGACCCCGCGACCTTCGACCGCCAAGCGCCCCGGCTGGCTGACCTGGTCGCGCGCCTCGGCGAGCAGGCCGGCGGAGCTTCGCTGGCGCATCGCCTCGAGCGCTGGGCCAGCGGCTCGCTGGCCGATGTGCTCGGGCCCGAGGCCGACGTGCCACTCGATCGGCGGCTGCTGATCATCGGGCTGTCCTCGATCGGCGACCCTGAGGTGCGAGCCGTCGCTCAGTTCGCGGCGCTGTCGGTCCTGTGGGACGCGGTCCGCCGCGACCTGGCGCCCAAGCTCGTGGTCGTGGACGAGGCCTGGAAGGTCATGCGCCAGCCGTCGGGCGCCGACTTCATCGAGGAGCTGGCGCGCTCGGCGCGCCACTACCACGCCGGGCTGCACCTGGCCACCCAGGACATCGTCGAGTTCCTGCGCTCCGAGTACGGCGAGTCGATCGTCAAGCAGTGCGACCTCCGCGTGCTGCTGGGCCAGATGCCGGAGGCCGCCGATGCGCTGACCCGCTACTTCGATCTGACTCCCGCCGAGCGCCGCGCCCTGCTCCACGCCCGGCCCGGCGAGGGCCTCCTGTTCGTCGGTCGTTCGCACGCCGCCTTCGAGGCGACGGTCAGCCACCGCGAGTACGCGATGCTCACCACGCGCCCAGCCGACCTCACGTCACCCAGTAGGACGGTTCCCACCTCGCCTAGTCCGTGAGGCGCGGCGCGGGCTGCGGCTGCCTGGGCTGCGGCGCCCTGCTGTTCGTCGCCTTCGCCATCCTGACCGGCTCGCTCGGCGTCCTGGCCGGCGATTGGGGTGGCCTGGCGCGGCCGAGCCTGCCGGAGCCGGCTGCGGCGGTGGCGGACATCCCCTCCGCCTACCTGACGCTCTACCAGGACGCCGGACGGCAGTTCGGCCTCGACTGGCCGGTGCTGGCCGCCGTCGGGCGCGTCGCGAGCGACCATGGCCGTAGCGCGGCCGACTGCGCGCCGAACGAGGCTGGCGCGCTCGGGCCCATGCAGTTCCTGCCCGTCACCTTCGCCCAGGCCGCGAACTGGGCGGCCTTGCACGACGCCGACATCTGCGCGCCGGCGGATGCCATCCCGGCGGCTGCCGCCTACCTGCACCGCTGGGGCGCGCCCGACGACTGGCGCCGCGCGCTGTCCGCCTACCACCCCTCCGCCGCCGACGTCGATCTGGTCCTGGCCTGGGCCCAGCGCTATGGGTACGCGGCGACGCCGGTCTGGCCGCTCGACGGTCCGATCACGCAGCGCTTCGGCCCAACCGACTTCGAGCTGGAACCGGCGCTGTGGTACCGCGGCCAGTGGTACGCGCACTTCCACACCGGGCTCGACATCGCCGCGCCCGCAGGCACGCCGATCCGCGCCATCGCCGCCGGGGTGGTGACCTTCGCCGGCGAGATGGCCGACGGTGCCGTCGTGGTCGAGATCGAGCACGGCCCCGGCGTCACGTCGGCATATGCCCACCTGCAGCCCAACCCGCCGCTGGCGGTCGGCGATTGGGTGCTGGCCGGTCAGGTCGTCGGCTTCGTGGGCCTGACCGGCGTGACCACCGGCGCCCACCTGCACCTGGCCATCGCCGCCAGCGGCGAGCCGATCGATCCGCTGTCCGTGCTGCCACCCCGGAGCGAGGAGGTTGGCGGTGGCGGTTGAGTTTCCCTTTCCGTTCGAGCTGCTCCTGATCGGCCCGGCGCTGTTCGGCGCCGCGCTGCTGGCTGTCCGCTTCGTGCCGCGCATCGTGACCGGACGTCGACAGACCGCCTACGAGCGGGTCATCGCCTCCGAACTGGTGCGGCTCGAGATCGCGGTGCCGACCAACCGTCGGACAGAGCCGCAGGCGGCAGTCGAATTGATGCGCGTCCTGCACCCGCGCCAGCGCCGCGCGGTCGATGGCTGGCGGGTCGGCTGGCCGCCGTTCGAGCTCCGGGCGCTGTGGCGCGCGGGCGAGATGGTCTGGCAGGTCGAGGTGCCGCGCCAGGTCGCCCATCACCTACAGGCCGCCCTGCGTGCGCTGTATCAGGGCAGCGAGGTCGAGGTTGTCGCGCGCCGCGACCAGCCGCCCGTCGCGAGCGCGGCGGGCCGCCTCGTGGCTGCCGCCCGTTGGCCGCTGGGCGATCCTGCCGAGCCCGGCCACGCCCTGCTGCAGCTGGCCAGCCTGCTCGACGCTGACGCGGCCGACGGCTGCGAGGTGCGCCTGCGGCTGCTGGGCAGACCCGTTCCCCCCGAGCGCTGGCAGCGCACCTTGTACCCCGAGGATCAGGGTGGCCGCTCGTTCGGCAGCATCGTCGCCGAGGCCGTCGTGGACACCCTCGTCAACCGGCCGAGCAGCTTCGGCAGCCAGGCGCCGATCGTCCTGTCCGCGGCCGAGCGCGAGGCGCAGACGCGCCAGCGCGCGGCTCAGGTCGGCTTCGAGGTCGGCCTGCTGCTCGAGGTGGCGGGCACCGACCTGGCGAGCGCCCAAGCACTCCTCTGGCGCCTCATCGGCTTCGCCAACGCGATCGGGGACGGCCGACAGGCCATCGCCTGGGCGATCCGGCGGGGTGCGGTGCCTGCGCCGCCCCGACTCAGCCTCGGCGATTGGGAGCTGGCGAAGCTGTGGCAGCTGCCGGACGCGAGGTTCGACGAGGCCAGCCTGCCGCGACAGCGGCCGATGGCCGCGCCGCCCCCGGCCCAGGTCCTCAACCACGGGAGCGCCATCACCATCGGCGACACGCGCCAGGGGGCCTTGCGCCTGCCGGTCGCCCAGCTGGCCCGTCACCTGGCCATCTTCGGCGCGACCGGATCGGGCAAGAGCACGCTGCTGCTCAACCTGGCGCTGGGCGTCCTGGACACACCCATCGGCGCCACCGTCATCGACCCGCACGGCGACCTGTCGGCCGACATCCTGAGCCGGATCCCCGCGCGCCATGCCAACCGCGTGCACGTCCTGCGGCTGGCCGACCAGGCCCGCCCGCGCGCCTTCAACTTCCTGGAGCGCCGCGATCCCGACGAGGCGCAGCTGGTCACCAGCGAATTCGTGGCGCTGTTCGAGGACCTGTGGCCGCGCTTCTGCGGACCCAAGATGCAGCACTACCTGCGCAACGCGCTGCTGACCCTGCTCTCGCATCGCGAGCCGCAGACCGTGCTCGAGCTGGTGCGGCTGCTGACCGACGACGACTTCCGGCGGCAGTACTCGGACCAGGTGCGCGACCCGATGTTGGCCAACTTCTGGAGGACCGAGTGGCCGTCGCCCGCCGCGCGGGAGCGCGACAGCTCGATCAAGGCGGTGCTCAACAAGCTGGGCGCCTTCGTGGCCTATCACTCGATCCGGCACGTCGTGGGGCAGGGCGCCAGCACGCTGCGCCCACGCCGCATCATGGATGTTGGCGACCTGCTGCTGGTCGACCTGTCGGGCGTCGGCGGCGACAACGCCTCCCTGTTCGGCGCGATGCTCATCAGCCGCTACTACATCGACGCCGTCGGTCGCCAGGGCACGCCGCTCGGGGAGCGCCGCGGGCACCTGCTGATCATCGACGAGGCGCAGCGCTTCGGCACGCGGGCGGTCGACAAGATCAGCGTCGAAGGGCGCAAATTTGGGCTGGCGCTGGCGCTGGCCACGCAGTCGTTCGGCGCTCTCAACGAGCACCTGCGCAACACGCTGCTGACGAATGCCGCCACCCTGGCGCTGCTCTCGCCGGGCGCCGACGACGTGCGCGGCCTGGCCAGGCTCTTCGCGCCGCTGCGCGAGGAGGACCTGCTCGGCCTGCCACGCCACGAGCTGGTGCTGCGCATGCCAAGCCCCGACGGCCGACCGGCGGTCTACGGCGGACGGGTCCGCCTGCCGCAGGCCGGCGATCCGCAGCAGGGCGCGGCGCTGAGCGCCGCCAGTGACGCCCGGGACGCCCGACCGCTCGATGACGTGCGCGCCGAGATCCTGCGCCGAACGGGTCCGGCCAAGCGCCAGGACCGGCAGCCGCCAGCCGCCGATCGCGATGCGCCACAGCCGGGCGACGCTGAGTGATGGGAGACGTCGGCTGGTGCGTCGGACCGTTCGGATTGCCGTTCGGATTGCCGTACGTTCCAGCGAGGATCCGACGAACGGCCGGCGTGCTCAGATCCGGGCCTCGGCAGGCGGGAGGTGAGCCATGAGCATGCGCTTCCGCGCGCACCCGCATGCGTCGCTGCCAGATCCTCGGCTACTCCGAGTCCGCGACCGTGCCATCCTGCGCATCGTCAACCGCAGCAAGGCCGCCACCTCCCGCCACCTGACCGAGCTGCTCCGCGCCCACCCCCGCAAAGTGCAGGAACGCGCGCTGCTGCTCTGGCGAGCAGGCTACCTCGAGCGCACCACCCTGCCGCCAGCGCATCGCGGCGGAAGCCCGCTGGCATACCGCCTCAGCACCGCCGCCCGCCTGCGCCTCGGATACCGCGACCGGCGCACGGCGGGCACCAACGAACTGCAGCACCGCCTCGATACCACCGCGGCCGTCAGCGCTCTGGCACGTCCCTACCAGGCCAGCCTCTACCCGATGCAGGCCTGGCTCACCGAGTCGATGGCCCGCCGCGAGCTGAGCCATGGCGTGGAGCCCGACAGCGTCGTCGTCCTGGAACACCCCGCTGGCTCGGCGGTCCTGTGCCTGGAGGTCGACGAAGGAACGCAGCACCTGCCCACCATCCGGCACAAGCTGCTCGCCTACCGAGAGGCGTTGAGCCAGCGGCTGGGCTGGCAGGTGCTGTTCGTGGCGCCCTCGGAGGCTCGCGTCGCATGGCTGCGGCGACAGGCGCGGGCGATGGCCGAGCTGCGCGGCTGGGAGCCCGGCTGGGCGGTCGAACTCGCCGACCTCCTACGCCTCGGCTTGGCAGCCCCCGTTCATCCGCTCCTCGGTGTCGATGACCCGCAATCGGTGGCCAGTCTGCTGACCGATCCAGCGTCGAGAGCCTGTCCGACTCCGGTGGGCAGCCCGCACTGGCTTCAACTCCTCGGGACAGGAGGCGGCGAGGATTTCGGCGCCGCACTGCGGTAGGATCACTGTGGCACCGGGCAGGTGCCACCTATCTAGAGCGGCCCGAGAGCCCTGGCTCGATGACGGCCCGGCAACCGACCCGACGACCTCACGCGGGAACGGTGCCCCTGCCAGGACCGATAGGAGATCGAGGGATGTCCACCCCGCGCGTCATCCACCATCCGTCGCCGGCTGAGCTTGAGATGGCAAGGGCCGCAAGCCATCGCCGACGGCATGCCTGTGGCTGCTTTGTTCAGGTATGTCGCAACCCGTTCTACTCCGGCCTCGTTGCCCATTGGGAGTCCTACCATCCCGAGGAGCTCGCGATGCTCGCGCACGCCCAGGCCGACTGGCTCGAGATGCTTGTGGAGCCGGCGCGGCGACAGTCGAGCTGGCCCTACAGCGGCTAACTGAGGCGACCCGCGAAGAGGACGCGCGGGTTGCCGAGGCTCGCTCTGTTCCAAGGCGAGGTGATCAACTGTCCACATGACCGTACACCAAAGTTATTGACTTCTGCGGCAGCGGAAGTAGAGTCAGAACCGGCGGCTGTCGCCGATCAAGGTAGGGAACCGTCGACGACGACAGCCGCCGCCAGCGCCTCAGATCGAGGCTGGCGGAGTCTCCCGGCACGGACCCCCGCGGCTCAACCGCCGCGATCCCATCAGTGACGGCGTCGGGGCCTAACCACAGGTCCCGGAGACGATAGCTCACCTTAACAACCGCATACACGCTGCCATTCGCGCTTCGCCTCGAACGCGCGATCCGCACGCACAACCACGGCGCCTCCGCCCACGCGGGGCGGGCTCGGTCGACCGATCGACATGTCTGTGAGGAACACTCCTCGGATATCTCGCTTCGGCTCGACTGCGCACGCTCTCGATGAGGGTGGGTGCGTCGGGCCGTCTCGGACATTCGGGATGTTTCAGCGCAGGTGCGATCGACGACAGCGGGCTCGCTCTGACCTTCGGCGGCGGAAGTCTCCGCGCCAGGAAAGGAGGGATGCCCTCAGCTGTCTCGATCGAGCCGGCGGTGAGCGCCCGCCGGTTGGTCGTTCGTCAAAGGACGCGCTCCGGACCGGGGTTCGGCCGCATCGCGTGCGGCATCGACGAACGAGGTGATCTGTGCGAACGCACCTCGGGCCTGCCCGGTCCTTTTTCGTGTTCGCTTTTTGTGAAGCACCAAGGAGATCCATCGTGCAGACCTATGAGGACACGACCTGCAAGGTCGTGTCCGGCGTCAACGAGCTCAGCCTCGATCTGGGAGGCAAGAGCATCCGGGGCATCTGGAAGATGCTCGAGCAGGTGCTCAACCTGCCGCGCGAGACGACGGTGAGCGTCAACGGCCAGAAGGTCGCTGACGACCACATCGTGCACGCCGGCGACGAGATCGAGTTCCTCAAGCCGGCCGGAGTCAAGGGCCTCGTGGCCTAGAGACCCGATCAGGAGTGCGGGGCAGTCCGAGCGGCACCTGTCGGTGCGTTCGGGCCGCCCCGAGCTCAACTTCGAGGAGGAGCTCAAAAGATGTCCATGCATTCGCGCAAGTACCTGCGCATCGAGGGCGACCTGGCCACGCTGGTGACCGAGGTGACCGAACGCGAAGTAGCGCTCGACGACCTCCTGAGCCGGCTGGCCGAGCAGCGGTCGGCGTGCAGCGGTGTGCTGCCCGCCGGTTGCCGCTTCTGGGTTCGCTCCCCCGAGGGACGGGAGGTGTTCGTGGTCGAACAGCTCCCGATGCGGCGCCAGATCGAGTACCACGCCTCACGACGGTACGGCAGCGAGCCGGTGACCCACCGGCTCAGCTTCCCGTATGTCGTGTTCGTGGTGCCGAGCGTCGGCGGTCGCATCGAGAGCGTCATGAACTTCTTCCGCACCAGCCCGCTGGGCAGCCTCGATGATCCGCTCGAGCACAGCTGCCTGCCCAACACCTCCGACGACGGCATCGTCTGCCTGGGATCGGTACAGGTGGCCGGCGACAGCAGCGCCGAACGGATCGAGGCGCTCATCGGGGCCTTCTGGGGATCGCGCTTCAACGCCGACATCCGGCGCCATCCGCTGCCGTTCAGCGGAGGGTTCCGGGCGTGGGCGTCGCGCTCGCGACGGGATCCGATGGCCGGTCTGTCGGCCCACTACGACCGCTACTGGCGCACCCTGCGCCAGGTGGTGGCCGCGGCGGCCGGCATGGCCCCCGAGGACCTGCCGGGAGCGGCGACCAGCGGCGAGGGCCAGGCGTCGGTGGAGACGCCGGCGCCGGAGCAGGCGCCACCCGCGGAAGGAGGCGACTCCCATGCGGCGGCTGCTTGAGCCGATGGCCCGCTGCCGGAGCCTCGAGACCACGCGGACGACGGCATTGCTCGGCGCTCGCCGGGCGGTGTACGCCACCGATGGCTCGATCCCCGGCGAGCTGGCCTCCGCGGCCTTCGCCGTGGCGGCCAAGCTGCTGCGGGACGGGGGGTTCCCCCTCCGCGACGAGCGGCTGGTCGAGTACCGGCGCTTCGCTCACCTCGAGCGGATCGTCTGCTGGCTGCCGGACCAGGAGGTGGGGCCATGAGCCTCTTTCCAATCATCACCGCGGACGAGTCCACGGTCGAGGAGGTCTCACTCCCCGCCTTCCTGGTGGCCCGCGACGGGCTCTACCTGCGCAAGCGGAGTCTTCTAGGACTCTCGCAGACGCGGGTCGATGAAGTGGCCCACCTGCCAGCGGCCCGCGAGTACCTGGAGTACGCACTCCCCAAGGTGCCCGCGGCGCTGATGGGCCAGGTGGTCGGCTTCTTCCGCGCCATCTGGTCGCGGCAGAAGTCTGAGGCGCTGGCGCTGCTGAGCTGGGACGGCGAGTCGTTCGGACTCATCGTGCCGGAGCAGAGCGCCGGTGTCGCATCGGTCAAGCACCGGCTCGCGCCGGCGGACGTGCCCACTGGGATGCGTCTGGTCGGCTCGATCCACAGCCACGGAGCGCTGAGCGCCGGGGCCAGCCTGACCGACGAGGCCGACGAGGCCGACTTCGACGGCGTCCATGTGGTCGTCGGCGACGTCGACCAGCGGCGACCGAGCTACTCGGCGGCGATCGTGGTCGACGGCCGACGCTTCGGCTGCCGGACCGCGCTCGTCCTCGAGCGGCCACGGCGCCACACCGATCCTCCGGCCGAGTGGCTGGAGAAGGTGAAGCCAGTCGTGAACGAGCCGAAGAAGGCCAAAGGCAACGGCCACGCCAAGTCGAACGGGAAGGCGCCGTCCTCGTGGATGGTGTCGACCTGGACCTGGCGCGACCGGACCACGCTCGACCGGCTCCTGAGCGAGGCGACCGAGCTGGCCAGCGAGCTGGGCGAGAGCCTGGTCTACCAGCTGACGCCGATCGCGACGTCAGCCACGAAAGGAGGAACCCACGATGCCTGAGCGCATCGTCCTCGTCGGGCTGGGCGGCATCGGCTCACAGCTGGTGCCCAGCCTGGTCCGCTACCTGGCCTTCCGGCCAGAGCCGCGCCCGATGCTGGTGCTCGTCGACGGTGATGCCTACGAGCCGGGCAACCGGACGCGGCAGGTCTTCCCCGAGAGCGCCATCGGTGTGAACAAGGCCGAGGCCTTGGCCGAGGTGTACCGGGGGCTGACGGTCCAGGCGGTGGCCGACTACCTGACGGAGGCGAACGTCGCCACGGTGATCCGTGACGGCGATGCCGTCCTACTGGCGGTCGACAACCACTGGAGCCGCTTCCTGGTCGACCGGCACCTCGCCGGTCTACAGGAGGTGACCCTCATCAGCGGCGGCAACGACGAGACAGACGGCAACGTCCAGCTCGTCCGCCGCCGGGGTGGTCAGTTCGTCGACGGCAGCCTGGCCGAGATCCACGTGGAGATCGGGCGGGCCACTGAGGCCGAGTTCGCGGCCCGCAACGGTTGCGAGCGACAGGCGGAGGAGCGACCCCAGCTGGTGGTCACCAACCTGATGGTCGCCAGCGCGATGCTCAACTGCCTGTGGGCGGTGCTCGAGCGCGGCAGCGTGTCCTACTCCGAGGTGTACCTCGACGTAATCGCGAACGCGATGAGATCGCGCTCGTGGTTGCGACAGGTGCAGCCCGCGGCGTAGGCGGTTACCGATGAGGTGAGGAATCGGGCCGGGGAGGCGCCATGCGGCGCTCCCCGGCCGATCCAATCCAAAAATATCCACACGGACTCATTCCCATGAACGGTACGGCCCTCGCCCGACAACCGAATCCGCTCCCGAACCCGTTCCGCCCTGGCAATGGCGTTCCGCCGCCGTATCTGGCCGGGCGTGATCCGGTGGTCGCTGCGTTCGAGGACTGGCTCGTCGAGCAGCCAACGCTGTATGCCAACTGGACGCTGACCGGCCTGCGAGGCACCGGCAAGACGGTCCTGCTCGGCGAGTTCGCGACTCGCGCCGAGCGCGCCGGCTGGCTGACACTCCAGCGCGAGCTGGGCGATCGCCATCGCGACGACGTCCGCCTGGCTGAAGCGATCGCCGAGGACTGCGACGCGCTCATCGGCCGCGCCGACACGCTCGCCGCGGTCGGACAGGCGGTCGAACGAACCGCTCGCTGGTTGCGGCCGAGGCGGGTCGGGGTCGGGCAGGTCAGCGTCGACCCATCCTATTCATCCGATGACCCCGCACCAGCAGACGTCATGCGCCGCGCCGTCGCCCAGCTCGACGCGACGCTCAGCCACGGCGAGGAGGCGGGCGCGATCTTGCTTTACGACGAGGCGCATTTGCTGGCCGACGACCGCGGGCGGGAGCGCTTCCCCTTGTCATCGCTGCTCGCGGCCTTGGGCGCCGCACAGCGCGAGCGGCCACGGATCCGCATCGTCCTGTCCGGGCTTCCAACCCTCAGCCTCAACCTGAAGCGGGCCCGCACCTACGCCGAGCGGATGTTCCGCCACGTCGCGGTCGGCAACCTCGAGCTCGACGCCGCCGAGGAGGCGTTGGCCATCCCGCTGGCCGGGACGGGCCGCAGCTTTGGCCTGTCGCTGATCGGCGAGATCTGCGAGCAGACAGCCGGCTACCCCTACTTCCTGCAGTGGTTCGGCGCCTTCATCTGCAGCAGGATCGGTCTGGAGCACATCGAGCTGGCCGACTTCCAGCGGATTGAGGCCGCGCTGCTCCACGAACTCGACCTGGCCTTCTTCGAGGACCGCTTCGAGGGCGCGCCACGGAGTGAGCAGTCGGTGCTCGAGGCGATGACACGCGAGGGCGGACGCTCAACGCTGCGCCGGCTACGGACCGACGTGCCTGACGTCCCGAACGTCGACCTCCTCGTGCGTCGGCTCATCGACCGCGGCTTGGTCTACCGCACGGGACGGGCAACGTACGACTTCGCGCTGCCACTGTTCAGGGGCTACATCCGGCGGCGCCGCAAACTAACAGAACTAACAGGATCTGTTAGAAGCGGATCGCACGGTCAATGACCTCCGAAGCAGCCGATGCTGCACGGCAGTCACGAGGCCCTGTATCGCCCTCACGCCATGACCCTCGGGAGTCGAGGAATCCGGCGATGGCTGGACGCCTGACTGATCCGTCGGGCGCTGATCGTCTTGCCGCGATCCTTGCTCCGGCGCTGCGACGCGTGGAAGAGCGAAAGCGCGAAGCTAGACGTGGCGCCAGGCGATCACCATTTGGCTCGCGTCAAAGAGGTTATGGCCCTGTCGCCCAAGATGCACCGTCACCCGCTCGATCACGGTCCACAGCGAGGCCTGCTGCCAGTAGAAGGACTCCGCGTCTAAGACCTCCTCAACTGACTCCTTCTGGTTGACCAGCGATCGTATCCGGCCGGTGCCGGACCGCGCCCCACGCACCGCGAAGCACCGGACCACTTTTCCCCGCCCCAGCAGGTAGCTGCGAACCGCAGGGCCCGTCGTCGTGCGACGGGGCGGATGCATGAGGGATGGCACGGAGACGGATGTGCGGCGCCCTCGGGGATCAGCGCGGGCCGCTCAGTACCTCCACTCAATCGACGCGCGCGCCGGATCAAACGCGTTCCGGCCGCGCACGGCCGGGCCGATGATGATGCGATCGACGACGGCGCCGAGCACCTCCCGGCGCCAGAGGAGCCCCTCATGCTCCCATGCGTCTCGGAGGTCGGCTCCGAGCAGGGCGCGTAGCGGGCCGGTGCCATTCGTCCGGGCCAGCTTCACGCGAGCGGCCTTGATGCGCCGCTCCAGCTCGTCGCGGGCGCTGAGGTACTCGGCCCGGCTCACGATGCGCTCGGTGTAGTAGTCCCGGCTTAGCTCCTCTAGCGCCGCCTCGTCGGCTCGCAGGGCGTCCAGGTCGATCGTTTCGGCCTTGCGCTCGTGAGCGTCCAGGGCGGCGGCCAGTGCAGGCGAGTCGAGGTAGTCGAGTACCACGTCCCGGACGTGGACCTCGAGCGGCTCGGCGACGACGTGCACTCCCCCGCATGAGCCGTTGTTGGCGGCCTTCTCGCAGCCGTACCGGCGCACGCGGTCCATCGCACGGCGCCGGACGAACAGCCGATTCCCGCATTTGCCGCACCTGATCATCCCGGTCAACAGGTAGCGACCCTCGCGCTCTGGCGCTCGACGCGCCGAGAGGATGGCGCGTAGTCGCTCGTGCTTCTCCGGTGTCACGATGGCGGGCCACACCGCGGGCCCGACAATATCGCCGCGATGCTCGCGCAGCCCGGCGAGGCGCGGGGATCGGAGCATCGAGCGGACCTTCTGACTGTTCCACGCTCCCCCGGTCGGCGTCTTGAGCCCGCGCGTGTTCCAGTCGGCCGCCACGCGATAGATGGTGCCGCCGGCGAGAATGGAATCGACTGCCGCCCGGATCGCGTCCGCTTCGGCGAGTACTTCGGCGCTCCAGTCACGGGTAAGCCCAAATGGGCGGTATCCCCCACCGGAGCGCCTCCCAGCCTTCGCCGTTTCCTCATGCTTGCGGCGCTCGCGGATGCTGAGATTCTCTCCCTCCAGCTCGGCGAACGTGGAGAGGATCCGCGGGACCAGCACGCCGGCCATCGGAGTCGACGTATCGATGCCGTCGCTGACCGTCGCGATGTGGGCTCCGGCCACCTGGCAGAGCTGCCAGAGGTCCTCGAAGTCACGTGGCCGCCTGAGCAGTCGGTCGAGCTTCCAGGCGAGGATGACGTCTGCCTCTCCTGCCGCCACGGCCCCCTTTACGGCTTCGAAGCCAGGGCGCCGGACCTTCGATGAGAAGGCGGAGAGATCCGCGTCCTCTTGGACGGCGACGATGCTCCAGCCCTTTGCCTCAGCATATTTGCGACAGTCTGCTATTTGGCGGGCGGTCGCGGTTTGGGTACCGTCCCGATCGCGGCTGAGACGGGCGTAGAGCATGGCGCGGATCACGGCTCGGAGCCTCGTGCAATTGTGCGCCATCATACACCATCAGTCACTATTCGCCGGGGCGAGGTTGACCGTGATGCGTCGAGCCGGCACCTCGAAACCGCTGTTCCGGACGGCGCTCCGCACCCGCTCCCGGGCCTCCTGGACGGCGCTTCCGGCCAGGCCCACGATCGTCAGGCCGGGCAGGCCGAACGCGACATCGACCTCGACCCGGACTGGAACCGCATCGACTCCGCGAAGCGACGCGCTCACCGTCTCCGCCAGCACCGTCCACCCCGCGGGAGGCGCAGCGTCGGGATGCGAAATGCCGGACGCCGCCTGCTCGCCTCCCTGATCCGACGGCGACCGGCGGCCGCAGTCTGGAAGGGGCAGGATTACCGCCGGCTTAGGCCGGCCTTGTCAGCCCCGACCCGGTTTGTCAGGCTTCGACTTCGACTACCGAGAGCTCCTTGTCGACCGCGGTCGCAAAGTCGCTCACTGCTCTGGCCAGCGGGCTCCCCGGCCGGGAGACCATGAACGGTGCTCCCGAGTTCAAGGCTCCGATCGCGCCCCGGTATTCGTTGATGACCTTGTGCGAGATGGGGCTGCCCAGGACGCTTTCGGCGTTCGCGATATTAATGCCGGTGAACGCATTGGATCGGTTCAGCACGAGCTGGACCTTGTCCCGCGCATAGCCCAGCTCGGTCATCGTCTTGAGCACCAGTTGGACGTTCTTCAAACACGACAGGTCGGCGGTCAGGATCACGTAGACGACGTCGGCCTCGTCGAACAAATGGATCGTCACGTCGTCCAGGCTGCGGTTGGCGTCGATGACCGTGTAGTCGTACATGCCTCGCATCAGCTCCAGCAGATGCGACAGGGACTCGGGCGAGCTCCGATGGCTCTCCATCACCACGTCCGCCTGCTCGGGGGCGGTAGGCGCCAAGAGCAGGTCGATGCCGGACGCGTGAGAGACCACGAGGCGACGCAAGAGGTCGGCGTCCAGCTCCGGTTCAGAGATGGCGTTCACGATCGAGGCGGTGTCGAGCTTCAGGTCCAGGAAGACCCGGTGGTCGCCGAACTGGAGGTTGGCATCAACCAGCGCCACGCGACGCTTGTGCTCCACGGCCAGGGCGATGGCGGCGTTGATGGCCAACGTCGTGCAGCCGACGCCTCCCTTGGCGCCGTAGAACACGATCACCCGTCGCAGGGTGGCCTGGGCCGAATCCGGGCGTGTACCGCTGAGCCCGCTGCGGGCCAGCAGGGCTCGGATGCGGGCCATCAGCTCGGCCGGGTGGAACGGCTTGACGATGTCGTCGTCGGCACCCGCGCGCAGGCCCTTGACCCGCTGCCCGATATCGGCCTCCGCGGTGAGCAGCAGGATCGGGACGCGGCGGCCGGCAGTCTCGGCGGCGCGGATCTGGGTGATGGCCTGGTAGCCGTCGATGCCCGGCAGCGCGGCGTCCATGAGGATCAGATCCGGCGACTGCTCGGCGGCGGTAGCAACACCGGTCTCGCCGTCTCCGGCGAGCAAAACCTCGAAGCCCTCCTGCTTGAGGGTGAAGCTCAGGACGCGCTGGATGTTGAGGTCGTCGTCGACGACCAGGACCTTGACTGCCATGGACCCTCGGGCGAGCCCGGCCGGTCCGGCAGGTCCGCCCGGCCCGGGTGGCGCGGATTATAGTCGGCTGCCCGTTCGCTCCTTGGCCTGGGCGCGAGACGTTTGAGGCTCCAGATACCGCTCGAGGAACGCCAGCACCCGCCGCTCGTAGGCTTCGCCACCCACCGCCCGCGCCTCACCGTGATCGGCCCCGTCCACCACGAACAGCTCCTTAGGATCCCCGGCGGATTCATACAGGCGCACCGATTGGCGCCAGCTGACGAGCCGATCCTGGCGTGGAGCGATGAGCAGCAATCCGCGGGGCGCGATCGCAGCCACGCGGTCGATGGGCGAGATGAGCCGCGTCCGCGCACGCAGGGCGGCCCCGATGATGATCAGCCGTGAGCCAAGGCCGGGCAGTGGCAGCCGTTGCTCGCGCATGCGGTTGGCGATCGGGTGCCGGATATCGGCATAGGCCGCGTCGGCGATGACGGCCGCCACCGGCAGCTCGGGGGCGGCGATGATGGCCGTCGCGCCGCCCATGCTGATGCCGTACAGGGCGATCGGACCGAATCCGCGTCCCTCGAGCAACCGGACCGCGGCGGCGACATCCCGTCGCTCCGTGGTCCCCAACGTGATCGCCGCCCGATCCGACGCCCCGTGCCCGCGGAAGTCGAATTGAAGGACGTTGTATCGGCCCCGCAACCACGGAACGAAGAACGACAGCCACGGGACGCGATGCCACGAGAAGCCGTGGAGGAGGATCACCGCGGCCCGGGTTTCGCGGGCGGCGGGGATGAGCCAGCCGTCGAGCGTCACCCCGTCATCGGTCGTGAAGCGAACGGCCTCATGCGGGAGGCCCAGCTCCGCCGGCGACCCGGGCAGGCCTTCGGTCTCGTCCAAAGCATGCAGGGTCGGGGTCACGACCCTGCGCGAACCGACGAACCCCAGGTACCCGAGGTAGCCGGCCGCCAGCGCTGAGCCGAGCCCGCCCAGCCAGGCCAGCAGGCCTCGCGGCCGCATCGACATGCCTCGGCGGATCAGCCGTCCCCCGACCTGCCGCCGAGGGTGGCACCGATGCGCCGGGTCAGCTCGGTCACCTCCATGGGCACGACCCAGGTCTTGCTCTCCGAGTTGGCCAGGGCCTTGAGGACCTCGAGGTACTGGATCTGCATCGTCTTCTCGTCGACCACGCTGGCCGCGCCAAAGATCGTGGTGAGCGCGGTTCCGTAGCCCTCGGCCCGCAGGGCCTGGGCCTGCCGCTCCCCCTCCGCTCGCAGGATGGCGCTCTGCTTGTCACCCTCGGCTCGCAGGATCGTGCTCTGCTTGTCACCCTCGGCCACGTTGATCGAGGCCTGCCGCGTGCCCTCGGACTCGGTGATGACCGCCCGCCGGTTGCGCTCGGCGCTCATCTGGCGGTTCATGGCGTCCTGGATGTCGCGCGGCGGGACGATCTCGCGGATCTCGACGGTCGTGATCTTCACGCCCCAGCGGTGCGTCGTCTCGTCGAGCTTGGTGCGCAGGATGGTGTTGATCTCCTCGCGCTTGGCCAACACGTCGTCGAGCGGGATGTCGCCGATCACGGCCCGCAGGGTGGTCGCGGCGAGCGCCTGTGACGCGCCCGTGAAGTCGACCACCTGCGTCACCGTCGTCTCCGGCTCGAAGACCTTGGAGTAGACCAGGAAATCGATGCTGATCGGCGCGTTGTCCTTGGTGATGCAGCTCTGCTGCGGAATCTCGAGGAAACGCTCACGTAGATCGACTTTGACCGACTGCTGGATGACCGGGATCAGCAGCACCAGCCCTGGGCCCTGGGCTCCCTGCAGCCGGCCCAGGAAGAAGACGACCAGCCGCTCGTACTCGCGGACGATGTGGATGGCGCTGTAGAGCAGCCACAGCACGACGGCCAGCGCGACGACCAGGACGATGATGGGGATGATGGATTCCATCGGTCACTCCTCTTCAGTGGGTCCGTCCGCCTTCTGGGAGGCGGGCTCGACGATCAACTCCAATCCATTGACCCCGACCACCCGCAGCGCCTCGCCGGGACGGATGGTGCCCAGCCGACTGCGCGCGGTCCACGTTTCGCCGGCTGCCGACGCAATGCCGGTCGGGGCGATCGGGGTCTGGGCCGTGCCCGCCACCCCGACCAGGGCCAGCATGGGCGCTGTCGGCGACGCCCGTCGGCGAATCTCGACCGCGCCGCGGGCCACCAGGATGATGAATCCGGCGGCGACCACCAGCGGCAGCACGATGAAGATCGGGTTCAGCTCGATCTGGATCGCGTCGGTGCCGTCCACCCCGGTGTACAGGGCGGCGGCGCCGAAGACGAACGCGACCGCGCCGCCCGCAGCCAACAGGCCATGCGAGGTGATCACCAGCTCGAGGGCGAACAGGCCAAGCCCGATCATGACCAACAGCAGTCCGCCCAGGTTGAGGGGCAGGCTGTTGGAGCCGATGAAGGCCAGCACGATGGCGATGGCGCCCACGATGCCGGAGAAGAAGTTCGGGTTGTACAGCTCGGCCAGGATCCCGTAGAAGCCGATCGTGAACAGCAGGAACGCGATGTTCGGATCGCTCAGCACGTGGAGCAGCTCCTGGCCCACGTTCATGCTGATCGGCAGCAGCTCGCGGCCGGACAGGACCGGCAGCGGCGCGCCGTCGAACTGGTACACGTAGCCGTCTGCGCGCTCCCCGGTGTCGATGGCCGCGAACAGCTCTTCCGTGGTCGCGGAAACGGCGTCGACCACCGGAGGCTCCAGGGCTACCGCGTCGTCGGCGCCGATGCTGGCCGCGTCGCGTACGGCCGACTCAGCCCAGTCGGCATTCCGGCCATGGGACGCGGCCAGGTCCCGGATCTCGGCCACCAGGTCGTTGGTGATCTTGGCCGCCAGCGTCTCGGGCAGGTCCTCGCCCCCCGATCCGACCACCGACGCGGCGCCGATGGTCGTCAGCGGGGCCATGGCCGCCACGTCGCCGGCGAGGGTGATGAACGTGGCCGCGGAGGCCGCCTGGCCGCCGGAGGGCGTGACCCAGGTGATGACCGGGATCGGGCTGTTCAGGATGGCCTTGATGATCCGATCGGTGCTCGTCAACTCGCCCCCCGGCGAGTCGACCTTGATCAGGATGGCCACCGCCCCGGCCGCGGCGGCCGCTTCGACCGCCTCCTCGATGTACGAGGCGTTGACCTGGTCGATGACCCCGGTGAGCTCCACCTCGGCGACGGGCGGCTCCTGCGCCGACGCCGCCCCGGCCACGCCCAGCAGGAGCAGGGCAACCAGGCCAGCTCGTCGCAACGACGCCACGGATCGAGTATAGGCCCGAGCGGCGGACCTGCCATTCACCGAGGCAAGCGGCCCCACAGCGCCTCAGCGACCAACTGGGACCAGGTCTCGAGGCGGTCCCACGCGAGCCGCAGCTCGTCGAGAGAAGCCAGGTGGCCCGACAGCTTGGTCCGCTCACGGACGTCAATCGGGCGGCCGGCAGCCTGGACCTCGAAAACGATCCCCAGGTGGACTGAACCAACCGGGTTCCGATCGTCGTTCAGGAAGCCGATGGGCGTGAATTCGGGCTCCCAGCCCGCGTCCAGTTCCTCTCGCCACTCCCGTCGAAGCCCGGCTCCCAGTGGATCGGGGCCGTCGTCGACCGGATTGAGGTGGCCACCGACCCCGATCGTCGCCCGTCGATGGAGGCGCGGATCGCCCCCCGCGTTCGTGCGCTCCATCAGGAACACCTGGTCGGTGTCACGGACCACGACGTACGGAATGAGCTGTTTGTGGGACGAGTCCTGCTCGGCGCTATCGCGGTCGAGCCATCGGGCATCGGTCTCCAGTGCCCGGCGGAGCCCTTCCAGGTCGGCGTCGTCTATCGGCTTGACGCCGAGGAAGTCGCAACCGCCCGGAACCGCGTCACGCGGAAGTACAAGGACACGCTCCATCAGGGGCTTCATGGTCGTCCGATAGTGGTGCGTCGGCGCGCCAGGGTGTGAGTTAAGGCTGGTTCTGTAAGGTTGCCTGCAAGCGTGGCGGGTCTACACTCCGTGCCCGCCGATCGTACTGCCCGGCGACAGTACGAAAGTCAGCCCCAATTCGAGGCTGGCGACCACACTACCGAACTCAACGCTGCAGGGTCAGACGATCGGCGGGGGAGGCGATGATCGTCCAAGCCGCACGAGGCAAATCGGTATATCCAGGGGGCAGACGCTTGCCGAGTTCGCGCAGGTGCTGCCCAACTCGTCGTGGCGGATCGAATCAGAGCACCGCCTCGGCAGCCCGCGGGTGCACGGGCGCGCGACCCACGCGAGGCGGCCGATCTCGCCCTTTGTTTCCCCAGGGAGGGCCCGCTTCGTTCGGCCTAGCGGTCATCCAGGTACTCTGCAAGGTCCAGGTCTCATGCTTGCGGTACCCATGAACCATAGCGGTCGGAAAGGCCGGCGCCCCGCCGCATCGAGGGGGCAGGGTCTGGTGGAGATGGCCCTTCTGCTCCCGCTTCTCCTCCTCCTGCTGGTGATGTCCATCGACCTGGGCCGTGCCTTCTTCGGCTGGATCACGCTCCAGAATCTGTCCCGCATCGGAGCGAATTATGCGGCGACACACCCCGACCTCAGCGATTGGGGACCCACCAGCCGCTACCACGCGCTCATCCTGCGCGACGCTCAGGCCATCAACTGCGAGCCAGTCGCAATCACGGACCCCGTCTTCACACCATATCCAGCGGTTTTCGGCGGAGATGTCACCGTCAGCGTGACCTGCAGCTTCGCGCTGCTTACCCCCATCGGCAGCGCGCTGGTGGGCGGCTCACTCGAGCTGGGCGCGGCCTCGACCTTCCCGGTGCGGGCCGGCTGTCCGGACTGCGAGGCCGTTTCGGGGCCGCCACCCCCGCCGCCGCCACCACCTCCTCCCACTGCCTGCAACCGCGAGCCCAATCCGTTCGTGGGCCTTTCGGTAGGTGGAGCCCGCAACGCATGGACATGGGCGGGCTTCACTGGAACCTTCACGCCGGCGGCCGGGGCCGACGACGGACGGACAGTGACCGGTCGTTCCATCAACCAGGTTCCGGACGCTGATGGCTGCCTGCCGCACTGGACGACGGTTGCCGTCGCCTTCGATCCGCTGCCGGCCCAACCCGACGGAGCGTGCCCATCGAGCACATACGTGCCGAATCTCGCGAACATGACGGTAGGCGATGCCAAGACCGGGTGGCAAGCTGCCGGCTTCCTGGCGGAGAACTTTCTGCCCGATGGCCTCACCGGCAACCTGGTAATCGTGACGCAAACGATTGGACCGACCGAGGTGGCGCCCGACGGGTGCGCCGATCCCGCAAGCACGGTGACCGTCACCACCATGACAAAGCCGAAGGCGGCGAAACAGTACTGTCTCGTGCCGGTCTTCATCGGCATGTGGTCGGCTGATGCCCCGGCGGCATGGTCGGCTGCCGGCTTCACCACGTCCCTGAGGTTCCTCTCGCCCGAACTACTGCCATACATCATCGAGTATCAGAGCCTGGTGGGCGCGACATGGGAGAAATGTGGCACAGCCCTCACGCTCGGCCCGAACCCGGAGGGAACGCCATGAACATCGTGGGCAGGCGATCGCGGACGACGCGTGGACAAGCCCTGATCATCGTCGCGCTCGGGATGGTGGTGCTCGTCGGCGCCGTCGGCCTGGTGATCGATGGCGGACACCTGTGGGGCAGGCAGCGCGACACGCAAAATGGCGATGATTCGGCGGCCGAAGCGGGCGCTGTCCAGCTCGTCAAGATCCTCCGTGGCAACATCAGCGTCGCTGACGGCGCCGCCGCCGTGTGCAGCGCCGTCGAAGCACAGGCAGCAGCCAACGAGGTCGACGTCGACCTCGCGTACTACACGGATCTTGCCGGCAACCGGCTTGGGGTGGCGATCGACGCGGACGGCACGTGCCAGCCGATCCCGGCGTGCACGCCGCCGACGTGTGCCGGCGACTTCGCCTCGGGTGTAGAGGTCCTGGCCTCCGTCGTGGCCGACACCTTCCTGATGGGAATCATGGGCTTCGACCAGGTGACGATCAGCACGACCGCCACGGCGATTGGCGGCTACGTGCTGGAGCCCTGCCAGAGCGAAGACGTTGAAGGCTGCCTCATTCTGCCCATCACGCCGCCGGTGACAGTGGTGGTCTGCGACAACACCAACCGGCCGGTCACGCAGGATACGGATGGTGACACCGTCCCGGACCTGTACGAGGCGCCGTCTGGGCTGGTCACGTTGCCCTTCTGTCGCACTGCGGCGGGCAGCATCGGCTGGCTCGACTGGGATCCGGATGACGGCGGTGGTGCCAACGAGATCGAGGAAGAGATCCTCAACCCGACCTGGGAGTGGCCCGGGCCGGACTGGTACCAGGTCACACAGACCGGCGATATCAACAGCAGCCGGATCGAGGCGGCGATCAACACCTACACCAACCTCCCGATCTACCTGCCGATGTTCGACGGCGTGTGCAGCTTTGACCCGGGCGTCGACCTCTGCCCGCCGGACGACAATCCGGGGGGGTCGAACGTCTGGTACCACCTCCCGCAGCTTGCGGCCTTCCAGCTGCTCGACCCCAGGAACCCGGAAGGTGACCCACCGCGATCAGCGTGGATCACCGGCAACGACGCGGAGATCAAGGCCGTTTGCGGCGAGGTGACGGAGAGCGGAGCCACGTCGTGCCTGACCGGCCAGTTCGTGGAGCTGATCACCGATGGCCCGGTGGGCGCGCTGCCCGACGGCCAGCAGACCAGCACGTTCTATGGCGTGCAGCTAATCAGGTAGTCGCGCGAATGTGGCGACGGGGACGACGTCGGGGGGCGTCAAGCACACACGGCCGCGGTCAGGCGCTGGTGGACTTCGCTCTGATCCTCCCCCTCCTGCTGGTGATCCTGTTCGGGATGCTGGACTTCGGCCGTGCCATCTACGCTTACAACACCATCAACAACGCGGCGCGTCAGGGTGCCCGTGTCGCTATCGTCGACCAGAACCTGGCTCGCATCGAGGACACCGCCAGGGACCATGCGGTTGCCCTGGTGGTCACGGTCACCGTCGACTTCCGGCACACCCTGCCGAACACCGATCCGACGCTGAACCCGGTGTGCACGCCATTGGAACAGGACTGCATCGCGATGGTCACGGTGGCGAACACGTTCGAGCCGGTCACGCCGATCATCGGTGTCATCGTCGGAGACATCTCGCTCTCGGGCAGGACCGAGATGCCGGTGGAACGCGTCTATGCCTCACCCTGACGCTTGAATCCGGGTCTTCGGCGCCTGGTCCATTAACGAGGGCCGCGAGCCAGACCGACGCCGCCGACCGGCATGACCGGCGTCCGGATCAATCAGGAACGATGGGTCCCGCCCGAGCCAGCCGCAGGGCCAGCTGGGCCGCCTCGCGCGGGTCGCGCGCACGGTGCAGGCGGGGGCCACCTACTCGCTGGTCGGCCTCGATGCGCCACGAGCCGAGACCGACGACCTCTCGCCCCATCCGGAGCGCGAGCCCAATCTCCGACAGGGTGCCATGCCGGCCGCCGACGGCGACGACCGCGTCGGCGGCGGTCACCACCACCAGGTTCCTCACGACACCCAGTCCGGTTGGGATCGCCAGCTGGACGAACTCGTTGGCCTCGGCGGCGTCCGACCCGGGCAGGATCCCGATCGTTGATCCACCGGCCGCCCGCGCGCCGCGCGAGGCAGCCCGCATCACCCCACCCAGCCCACCGGTGACCACCGTCGCGCCGCCGCGCGCCAGCAGCTGTCCCACCTCTTCGGCCCATTCCAGGATGCGGTGGGCGTCCGGCCCGCGCGGGTCAGCGTCGCCGATGACGGCGACCACCAGAGGCCGCGGCTCGCGAACGACAGGCTCAGCCATGTCCCGATCCTGCGCCGCGCAGCGGCAGGCTGGCAAGGACCTCGTACCGAGCCGGACCCCGTCCCAGATGGCTTCGGAACAGGGTCAGCGCGTCCACCACAAGCGTTCCCGACGGCGGCTCCAGGGTGGCCAGCCACGGGCCCAGCGGCTCGCCGCGCGGCACGCGACTGCGCGCCAGCGTCAGGTGGGGGCGAAAGCGAGCCGGTGGCCCCGGCGGCAGGACCGCTGCCTGCACGCGCGCGGCCAGATCGGTCAGCCGGTGGTCTGGGTCGGCCATGCCGTACCAGATCGCCTGAGCGGCGCCGGGCCGCGGGAACGCACCCACCCCACCAGTCGACAGAGGGAACGCGTCCGTCCAGTCCGCCACGATGCGCAGCGCGGATGCCAGCTCGGGAACGACCGATGAGTCAATGGCCCCCAGGAAGGCGAGGGTCACGTGCCAGGCGTCGGGATCGGTCCAGCGCAGGTCTGGCACATCCGTCCGGGCCCGCCACGCCCGCATCGCAGTCTCAAGATCGGTTCGCAGCCTCGGAGCCACGGGCACGCCGACGAAGCAACGCCACGTTTCGTGCTCCATCCCCGAGCCCAGTTCCTCCGGACCTCAGCCGGAGGCGCCAGGAGAAGCCTGCAGGCGAGCCTCCACCACCGGCAGCAACTGATCGAGAGTGCGCAGCACCAGGACGTCGTCGGGCGGTGGCTGGTAGCGCCCCCGGCGGTCGAGGAGCACCGGCTCGATCCCGACTCCGCGGGCCCCGGCCACATCGGCATCAAGGTGGTCGCCGACGTGAATGACCGACGCGGGATTCACCTGGGCCTGGTCGAGGGCCCACTCGAAGATACCGGGGTGCGGCTTGTCATACCCGATCCGCGCGCTGGCCGCCACGAAATCCAGGTGGCGTCCCAGATCCAGCGCGTCGAGCAGCTCGGGGAGCTGCCAGGCCCAGTTCGATACGGCGCCGAGCACCAGTCCGCGGGCCTTCAGCTGGGGCAGGACGACCCGCACGTCAGGGAAGACGTGCCACGTCGCCGGATCCATGAAGAGGCTCGCCAGGTGCCGGAAGAATTCGTCGGGGAGCGGCGCCAGCCCGATCTCGTCAAAGGCAACCTGGTCCATTTCCACGAGCCGGCGGTGGCTGGCATCGGCACTGGGCACCAGGCTGCCGTCGAAGCCATATCCGCCGCCGTGGTACGCGCGCCGCAGCGAAGTCTCGAGCGCGGTCATCTCGACCGACACCCCGAAGTCAGCGAACGCCCGCGCGTACACGTGCTCCCAGGTCGGGTCGGGATGCATGAGCGTCTCGCCGACGTCAAGGAAGACCGCGCGCAGGGGCCGGCGGTTCGGGACGGAGTTCGCCATGGGGCTAGAGCCTAGCGCGTGGGCCGGAGTAGGCGTGGTCCGGCCGGTGAGTCAGGCCGCGCCGGTCGCCATCTTGCCCAAGATGGCGTAGATCTCCGTTCGGTAGCGAATCCCCGATGTGTGGCGGGACAGCCAGCGTACGTAATCCGGATCGTGGCGGGCAAGGTCGCGCAGGGTCCAGCCGGCGTACCGGCCGAACGTCAGCCGAGAGCCGGCAGCCGCGGAACGCGGGGGCGGCGCGCCGCCGGACGAAGCCGGTTGGATCGTCGTGACGGAAGCGCGGCGGCGAGCGGCGTCGTGCCGGGCCCGCTTCGTCGGATCGCGTACCAGCGCGTAGGCCTGGTTCAGTTCGGACATGCGGCGGGCGGCGAACTGGGTCGCGTCCCGATCGGGGTGATATTTCAGGGCCAAGGCGCGATAGGCACTGTGCAGGACCTCGTCCTCGCAATCGGGCGCGACCTGCAGGACCCGGTACGCGTCCATGGCGCGGGGGCGGCTCTACTCGGTGTAGAGCCGCTCTTCGATCAGCTTCTCCGCCGTGATCCGGCCGTTCGGATCAAAGCAGCTGTATTGGAAGAGCTTCTGCCACTCCAGGTCAATGTTGTCCTGACCGCCCCGGTTCTTCTCGATGGTGGCCACCACCCAGTCCCGGTAGCGCTGGGCCTGATACGGGTTGAACTCGATATTCACCTTGGCCACGATGCTGTACTTGTCGTTCAGGATGAGGATGATGTCGGCCTCGTAGTTGATGGCGCTGCTGCCGCGCAGGTGATGGTTGCGCAGGCGCTTGGCCTTGAGGCCTTCGCGATCGGCGGCCACGATGGCGACCACCGGGATCTCGCAAGCCAGGGCGATGTCCTTGAGCCCGTTGACGACGCGCGTCACCTTCTCGGTCTCATCCGCCGGCTCGGGGATGACAGGGACCTTCTGGAGGTAGTCCACGAAGAGGACCAGCCGCCGCTCATCGCCGCCGCGACGCGTTTCGACGAGGGCCCGGAGATTGTCGACGGTGCTGTCGGTGGCGGTGCCACGCATGAGGTACATCGAGTTCCCGTAGCGCGCGATCCGTTCCAGGCTCGGACGCAGGCGCGGGTTGGCGCCCAGCTTGGCCGCCTGGCCCGCCTCGGCGGCCGCTTCGAAGGTCGACAGCACCTCCTGCCGGACCTCCTGGATCTTCACGGCGCCTGTCTTCTTGGGCAGCGCGGCGAGCGCGGACTCCATGGCGATCATGCGCTGGACGAGGTAGTCCTCCTCGTGCTCGAAGCACACGTACAGCACACTGGCCTGCCCGGAGGCCGCCATGTTGCGCGCCATCTGGAGGGCCAGGGTGGTCTTGCCCGATCCCTGGGCGCCGCCAATCAACATCAGCTCACCGGCCCGCAGCCCGCCGCCGATGGCCTTGTCGAACGGCACGAATCCGGTGGCGATGGGTTGAAGATCGCTGACCCGGCCCTCGGCCACTCGTTCATTGAGGTTGGTGAGGACCTCCAGCGCGGTGCGCGGGTCGAGCCCGGAGCCGTCGGTCTCGAGCTTCCAGTCGGTCTCGATGGTCTGCGGGGGCGATTCGTCGATCATGGGGAAGGTTCGGCCTCGCTGTCGTGCCGTGCTCCGGGCAGGTGCCCGGACGCACCAGTGGCGAGTATACGACCCGGCCTTCACGGTCCGGAATGGGCCGATAGGACTAGCAGCGTCCGCCTATGCGGGCTGGGGTGCGGGGCCGCGTCGCCGGCGCGGTGCCGCTTTCTCCTCGCCGCCCACCCCTTCGGGGAGTTCGTCCACCGGCGCCGATTCGGCGGGCTTCGGGCCGCCCAGATCGCGCGGCGGGAGGATCCCATCCCACAGGGCCTCGAACTCCGCCGCCTCGATGGTTTCCTTCTCCACCAGCAGGTCGGCCAGCCGGTCGAGCACCGCGCGATGCTCGGTGAGCGTCTCCCGGGCACGCTCTGAGGCCCGGTCGATGATGGCTCGCACTTCGGCGTCGATCTTGGCCGCCACCTCGTCGGAATAATTGCGCTGCTCGGAGATCTCCCGGCCCAGGAAGATCATCTCGTCCTTCTTGCCGAATGCCAGCGGGCCGAGGGTTTCGCTCATCCCGTACTGGGTGACCATCGCCCGCGCCAGTCCAGTGGCTTTCTCGATGTCGTTGCTCGCCCCCGTGGTCGTGTCGCCGAATACGATCTCCTCGGAAACGTGGCCGCCCAGCATCCCGGCCAGCTTGTCCTCGAACTCGGACTTGCTGTGGAGGTATCGGTCTTCGGTGGGCAGGCTCATCGTGTAGCCCAGGGCCATGCCGCGCGACACGATGGTCACCTTGGTGACCGGATCGCACTTTGGGAGCACCCGCTGGACGACGGCATGCCCGCCCTCGTGATACGCGATGATCCTCTGCTCAGCCTCGGTGATGATCCGGCTCCGGCGCTCGGGACCGGCGATCACGCGGTCCACCGCTTCGGTGAGCTCCGGCTGGGTGATCGTCTTCTTGTTGCGGCGCGCGGCCAGGATCGCCGCCTCGTTCACCAGGTTCGCGAGGTCCGCGCCCGAGAACCCCGGGGAGCGGCGGGCGAGGTCGTCGAGGTCAACGGTCTTGTCGAGCGGCTTGCCCTTGACGTGCACGTCGAGGATCTCGCGGCGGCCTCTGATATCGGGCCGGTCGAGGACCACCTGACGGTCGAAACGGCCCGGGCGCAGGAGGGCCGGGTCCAGGACGTCGGGCCGGTTGGTGGCGGCCACCACGATGACGTTGGTGTTCGTGTCGAAGCCGTCCATCTCGACCAGGATCTGATTGAGGGTCTGCTCGCGCTCGTCGTGCGAGCCACCCAGCCCGGCGCCCCGCTGGCGCCCGACCGCGTCGATCTCGTCGACGAACACGATGCACGGCGAGTTGCGCTTGGCCTGCTCGAACAAGTCGCGTACCCGGCTGGCGCCCACGCCCACGAACATCTCGACGAACTCCGACCCCGAGATCGAGAAGAACGGGACGCCGGCCTCCCCGGCCACGGCCCGGGCCAGGAGCGTCTTGCCGGTCCCAGGCGGGCCGACCAGCAGCACGCCGCGCGGGATGCGGGCTCCAAGGGCGTTGAATTTCTCGGGGTACTTCAGGAACTCGACCACTTCGGTCAGCTCCTGCTTGGCCTCCTCGACCCCCGCCACGTCGGCGAAGGTGACGACCGTCTTGCTGCCCAGGAACATCCGAGCCCGGCTCTTGCCGAAGCTCATGGCCTGATTGTTGGTGCCCTGGGCCTGGCGCATCATGAAGAGGAAGAAGGCACCGATGATCAGGACCGGCAGGAGGATCGAGATCAAGGAGAAGATGATCCCGCCCGTGGCGCTCGGGATCACGGCCTCGTACTCGATCGGGCAGGACGGGCCCGGATCGCTGCCCGTGGCGGCGCACACCTCGGTGTAGACGTTGATGTTGTCGGACGGGACGACGGTCGTCTTCGGCTCGCTGGCGCCCTCCAACTTGACGGTCAGCGTGATGCCGTCCTGGGTGATGGTCTCGACCTTGCCCACCTGCGCATCGGCCAGCAGGTCGCTGTAGGTGTAGGCCGGCCCGGCCTCGGAGTCCATGAGATAGGTCCACAGCAGGGCCATGGCGAACAGGGCGCCAACGATGAGGATGCTGCTGCGGACGAGTCGGCTGTTCACGAGGCGGAGGCGAACTCCACTGCAAAGGGGGGGTACGACCGGCCCTGAGTATAGGGACGCCCCCCCATCGCAACAAATGGGCTCGAAGGGACTACCCCGATATGTTCACGGACCGATGCGGATGCGGTGGCCGCGGATCGTCGCATTCCGCCCTCGGCCGAGCTCGATGATCAGCCCGCCGCGGGGTCCGCTGGCGGCCGCCAGAACAGCCTCGATGCGATCCGCGGCCGGCGCCGGGTCCCCGATCGCGAGGCGCAGGACGCGACGCCCCAAGGCGGGGGGCGGGGGGCGGCGCCAGTCGATGGCGCCATCAGCGTCCTGCCGCCGTGCCAACTCCCCGGCCGCCAGGGCGTCCAGCAGGGCATCGTCATCGGCAGCCAGCTCCGCGAAACGGAGCACGGCATCGACCGCGGCCGGGTTCAGGCGCTCGAGGGCCGGCAGGAGCTCGGCCCGCACCCACGCCCGGGATCGGTCGGTATCCGCATTGGTCGGATCCAGCCGGTACCCGATCCCGGCGGCGTCCAGAACGGCACGCAGCGCCGACCGGCGGACGTGGAGCAGCGGCCGGACGACCCGGCCGCGGCGGGCGGGCATGCCACGCAGCCCATGTTGGCCGCTCCCGCGCGCCAGGTTGAGGAGCACCGTCTCGGCCTGGTCATTGGCGGTGTGGGCGGTGACCACCAGCGATTTCGGCCCCAGGCTGTCAGCGACCTCGTCCAAGAACGCGTAGCGCGCCAGCCGGCCGGCTTCCTCCACCCCGGATCCGTCCTGCTTCGCCTGGGCCGCGACATCGGTCCGGCGCAGCCGCCAGGGCAGCCCGAGGGCATCGGCAGCATCGGTCACGAACCTGGCGTCATCTCCCGATTCCGGGCGCAGGCCGTGGTCGAGATGGGCGACCACCAGCTGCCAATCGCGCGCGGGCGCCAGCGCGGCCGCGGCGTGCAGGAGGGCCGTTGAGTCCGGGCCGCCGGACACGGCGAGGACGAGCGATGCGCCGTCTGGGATGTCGGTCCGGGCAGCGCCGTCCTCCAACCACGAGGCGAGTTCGGAGCTGGTAGCGGAGGGCGGATTCGAACCACCGACCAAGGGCTTATGAGTCCCCTGCTCTACCACTGAGCTACTCCGCCACGCGATTCGTGCTCAGATCGACAACGGGCCTATCGAATGAACACCCTCCGAGGATACCTACAGTCGATCACTCCGGCAATTCGGCTAGCACAGCGCTCCCGCATCGGCTCGCCGCGCGCTTTCAGCCTGCGCGACCCGACGGATCGAGCCGTTCGGCACTCGTCAGCCCGACTTCGGCGATCAAGAGTCAGGGCCGCAGCAGCGGCGTCCCAGCCCGGCATGCGCCGAGTTGCACGAGACGCCATGCTTCGGAGGAGAACGGTGATGAATGACAAGCAAATCCAACAGGCCGTGATCGACGAGCTGGACTGGGAGCCATCCGTGGACGCCGGCCACATCGGCGTTACGGCATCGGACGGCGTAGTGACCCTCAGCGGTCATGTGCCGACCTACTGGGAGAAGCGGGCTGCTGAACGGGCCGCCCGACGCGTCAAGGGTGTGAAGGCCATCGTCGAGGAGATCGAGGTCCGGTTGCGCGGCGAAAACCGCGGGGCGGACGACACCATCGCCGAACGGGCGCTTCAGCGTCTGGCGTCCGATGCGGCGGTCCCCAAGGACCGCATCACCCTCAAGGTCGAGGACGGCTGGGTCACCCTCAGCGGCGAGGTCGACTGGCACTTCCAGAAGACGGCCGCGGAACACGACGTTCACAACATCACGGGCGTCAGAGGGCTGACCAACCAGATCTCGATCAAGCCGCAGGTTCAGCGATTCGAGGTCCACGACAAGATCGCAAAGGCATTGGCACGCACGGCGGCGCTCGACGCGGCGGCGATCTCGATTCAGACCGACGACGGCAGCGTCACGCTGACGGGGAAGGTGCACAGCTGGAGCGAGCGGAAGCTGGTCGAGGATGCGGCATGGTCCGCCCCGGGGGTCACGGAGGTGAACGACAAGCTCAGCATTGGCGTCTGAACGGGAGATGACTTCTGGCGCGTTATCCGCGACCGATGTCGGAAAAGGCTTCCGATCCCGTGCGGGCCGCCAGGACACAGGATGGCGTTGGCGACCTCGCTGTTCATGCGCGGGCGGCAGTATCAGAGCCCGCCGGCCCGCACCAGCGGGTGGTCTATCTTCCGGCGGCCAGTGGGGGGTGCGTTCGGGATGACGTGGCTGCCAGTCGTAGCAGGGCGCGGACATCGTCGTCTGCTACCTGCCCGAAATCGAGGTACCAGGTGCCGATCGCGAAGAACAGGTCGGGCGTGCGCAGGCACACGTGGCGGTCGGCGGCGGCACGGAGCCGATCACACGTGTCCTTCGGCGCCACCGGCAGTGCCATGACAACCTCGGACGGAAGCTGGCCCGTCCTCACAAGGAACGGCCGCCAGCGCGTGGCGGCCGTTTCGCGCCTGCCGTTTCCGTCACCGGAGGACGGCGGTGGGCGACGGCGGGAGATACTCCCGCGACTCTAGCCTGCGCCCCTCGCCACCGGAGGACCAGTGCCGATGCGCCCGTTCCGGCGGGCCGTCCGGCGCTCGATGGCCGCGGCCACCTGTCCGCCCCGTCGGGACCCTTGGGCCCTCGGATCGGGCCGGACGGCCGTGATGAGTAGTGGGCAGGAGATGGCTCCACGTATCGGCAAGCGATCGTGCCTCCCGCCGCGCGAAAAGGAGACTTCCCATGCGCATCCTGCTTTGCCCTCGATGGATCGGACTCGTCCATCCAGGCTCGTGATCTTGTGGCGGGGCTGCCCTGGCCGGAGGGGACCGCCATTCACCTCGTGACCGCCTACGAGGTGCCAATCGACTGGACCGACGGCGTGGGCGCCGGGATGGCCTGGGTCGGCGATGCCAAGGACGCGCTGCGCGACGAGCTGGCCGACGTCGCCGACTGGGTCGGTCAATACCGCCGCCATTGGGAGGAGAGCTTCGAACGCTTGGACACCTATCTCCGCGATCCACAGGACAGGCAGGAGGAATGGAATACGTGGTGTGGCGGAAGGCTATCGCTTCCAGGTCTCCACCAGGAATGACGCCGCGAAGGCGGCGAGGCCCAGTGTCACGAGGTCGAACGTTCCGACCTGGACCGCGAACGCGGCAAGCAGGAACAGGACGACGGCGACGAGCAGAAGGATGGCCCTGAGCGTGAAGCGCACTGCAGTTTCCTCCTTGTTGCGACCCGGGTTTCAGCGACCGAAGAAGAGTGCGATCCAGCGTTCCAGCATCGGCGGCGCCTGGGCTGGAGTCGCCGGCGACGTTGCCGGGGCTGGCACCGCGGCCCCGGGCGGGATGAAGAGGATCTCCTCGCCGGGGTATCCGAGGTTCCGGAGGCGGCGCGCCTCAGCGGTCACGTACGCATCGCTCTGGAGGTACTCGAGCTGTCGCTGGAGGGCGACGTTCTCCGCCTCAGCGGCCGCCACCTGGGCCTCGAGCGAGCTGGCCTGCTGACCGATCGACCAGCCCACGAAGGCCTGGCGTCCGACATTGAAGGCCACAAGCGCAACCGCGCCCACCACGATCAGGCTGACCAGCGTCCGCCGTCTCAGGCGGGGAAGTCGGACGGGTCGCGGCGCTGGAGCCAGCCCTCGAGGCGTGGCCGAAGCCTGCATGCCGGTCATTCCGCGGGAGTCTACGGGCCGCCTTTCGGCAGCGTCAAGGAATTCGACGCTCAGCCGGCGGCCCGGTCGCTGAGGATCTGCCCCGCCGCCAAGCGGCCGGGCGCGCCCATGACGCACCCGCCTGGGTGCGTTCCAGAGCCGCATTGGTAGTAGCCATCGATCGGGGTCCGATACTGCGCCCAGCCCGGCGCCGGTCGAAGGAAGAACATCTGGGGCGCCAGCAGCTCGCCGGCGAAGATGTTTCCCTCGCTCAGTCCGACGGTGCGCTCGATATCGAGCGGCGTGACCACTTCCCGCTGCAGGACCAGGTCGCCGAAGCCCGGGAAGTACCGCTCCAGGGTGGCCTGCACCGTGTTGCCCAGGTTGTCCCGCTCCGCGTCCCAGTTGCTCTCGCGCAGCTGGTAGGGGGTGTACTGCACGAAGCAGGATATGACGTGCTTGCCCGGCGGAGCCATGTCGGGGTCGATGGTCGACTGGATGGCGCAGTCGATGTACGGGTTCTGGCTATACCACCCGTACTTCCCCTCGTCGAAGGCCCGCTCCAGATAGTCCATGGACGGACCGATGTTCGTGAACCCGCGGAAGATCTCCTCCTGGTCGGCGAGGGCCGGGTAGCGTGGCAGTCCGTCCAGCGCGAAGTTGACCTTCGACGAGACGCCCTGGAACTTCATGCGCCGGACGGTCTCGACCAGGTCGTCGGGTAGCTCCCGCGGGTTGACCAGCTCTAGGAATGTGCGTCGGGGGTCGAGCGCGCTGACCACCACGTCGGCCGTGAACTCGGTTCCGTCCGCCAGCGCCACACCGCTCACCCGCCCATCGGCGGTCAGGACCTGGTCGACCGGCGACTCGAGCCGGATCTCGGCACCGAACGACTCGGCCGCGCGGGCCAGGACCTGGGTGAAGCCGCCGTTGCCGCCCTTGTGAAACGCCCACGTCCCGAACTCGCCGTCGTGCTCGCCGAGCGAGTGGAAGAGCAGGACCAGACCCGAGCCCTGGGAGCGAGGTCCGACCTTGGAACCGATGATTCCCGACGACGCCAGCCAGCCCTTGAGGAGATCGGACTCGAAATAGTCGTCCAGGAAGTCCGCCGCACTGCCGGTGAGGAGCCTGACGGCGTTGTGGAGGGTGCGTTTGTCGAGTTGGCGGAAGCGCCCGCCGAGGGAGGCGAGGGCCAGCAGCTCTTGGGGGTCGTCACTGAACGGGTCGGGCGGGACCATGTCCAGCAGCGGCTTGATGGCCTGGCACACCCGATCCATGTCGTGGCTGTACTGCTCGTAGGCATCGGCATCGTGTGGTGATATGCGGGCGATCTCACGGAGGTTGGCGTCGTGATCCTGGGTGAACCACAGATATTCCCCGTCCGGGGTCGGCGCGAACCGTGACGACATCAGCAGCGGTAGGAACCCGTGCTTGGGCAGCTCGAGCTCCTGGACGATCTGGGGCCGCAGCAGGGACAGCGCGTACGAGAAGGTGGTGAACCAGAAGCCCGGGCGCAGCTCCTCGGTGATGGCTGCCCCGCCGACCAGGTGGCGCTGCTCCAGGATGAGTGTCTTCAGCCCGCCGCGGGCCAGGTAGGCGCCATTCACCAGGCCGTTGTGGCCGCCGCCGATGACGATGGCGTCGTAGTCGTTCATGACCATGTCTCTCAGGCCGTCTTGCGCTGCGGGTTGAAGAGCGGCAGCCGCGCGACGTGGGCCGCGACCTTCTCGTAATGGTGATCCACCGTGAACTCCAGGTGCACGCGGGTTCCGACCGCGGCCAGGTCGGGACGGACGCGGGCCAGGGCGATGTGCCGTTGGAGAACGGGCGAGTACATGAAGCTGGTGGCATACCCCACCCGCGATCCGTCGCCGTCGTACACCATCCAGTCTTCGTGGACAGGGGCGTGGAGCTTGGGCGGAATCAGGCCCGCCTCCCCATACACCCTGTCGTAATCCTGCCAGTCCACGACCAGGCCGCTCATCTTCCAGCGGGATGACTTCTCGGCGATCTCCCGCTCGAGTGCCCGACGGCCGATGAAGGCGCGGTCATCATCGGTCAGTCCCTTGAACATCCATGACCAGCCGAGCTCCAGCGGGGTTGACCGATGCGCGTCGTTGAACGCAAATCGGCTGGAGTCGAAATCCTTGCCCAGCAGGAGGAGCCCGGCCTCGATGCGGAGCATGTACAGCGCGGCCAGCCCGTAGGGGAGGACGCCATGCCCGTCGCAGGCCTCCCAAAGCGTGTCCCAGACCGCCAGGGCGTCCGGCGTCTGGGCCCAGACTTCGTAGCCCAGGTCCCCCGTGTAACCGGTCCGGGTTACGGTGATCGGCCTTCCGCCGATCTCGCCGGCGGTGATGCCGAAGAAGGGCACATCGGCAACGCCTGGCACCAGGCGGCTCAGGAGCTCCCGTGATCGGGGTCCCTGGACGGCGAGGGCACCGCTGTCCAGGCTGACGTCCTCGACGGTGACCTGCATCCGGCCCACCCGGTCGGCGAAGTATGCGAAGTTGGGTTCGGCCGAGGTGAGCAGATACTCGTCGGCCGAGCGGTGCTGGATCACCCCGTCTTCGAACACGAAGCCGCGATCGTCGAGCCAGGTCGTGTACTGGGCGTGCAACGGAGGGCAGGCGCGAACGTCGCGGGCCAGGATCCCAGCCAGGAATCGCTCAGCGTCGCGCCCGGCGAATCGGTACTTGTACAGCGGCGAGGTGTCGAAGATGCCGGCCGCGTTGCGGACCGCGAAGTACTCGAACTTGTCCGATACCTGGTAGCGGTTTGCCGCCAGGTGCCCGGCCCAGTGGCTCCACAGGCCCGTCTCATTCAGCGCGCTCGTTCGTTCGTGGAACGGGGTGGTCCGAATCATGGGACGGCAGCGACAGCGCGGTCGAGCCAGGTGCGGAGGCGACGCGCCGATGCAAGGTTGCCCTTACGCTCGAACAGGCTGAGGGCCTCAACAAAAGCGGCCTGCGCCTCCTCCCGCCGGCCGGCAGCCAGCAGCACCCGACCCCGGATCCGGTGGGTATCGGCGGTGAAATTCAGGTAGTCGGTTCGCAGAATGAGACGCAGGGCTTCGTCAATCGCCGCCAGCGCCGTTTCGTGGTCTGCCGCTGCCGAAGAGACGAGCGCCTGGGCCCACCCGATGGCCACGTGCGTGGCGAAGTCATCACTGGCCGCCATGGCGCGCGCCTCGGGGATGAGCGACGCGGCCTCGTCCAACTCGCCCGACTCGGCGAGGTAGGTCGCAAGCAGCGCCGTGACCGTGGAATTGAAGGCCGTTTCGCCCCGCGCATCGAGGTACCGCTTGTCGCCGCGTAACCAGTCGATCGCCGCGGCGAGGCGTCCCATTCGCCAGAGGCTCTCCGCGCGCTGCTGGCCCGAAGCCCAGAACCGAGCGTCGGGGTTCCCGAGGTCCGCCCATGCGCGGTCCACCCGGTCCAGCGCCGCGTCGAAGTCCTCGGCGCGGCCGCTCAAGGCCGACAGCCAGGCGGTGAGCTCGTCGGCGCGCCTACGGCCGACGACCCCGTCCCCGAGGATCGCCCGGATGGTGTCGACGCTGCGCAGGCCGTCGGCGACGGGCTGGGCGCCGAAGTAGGCGTCGGAGTTGAAGCCCATGAAGACCATGAGCCGATCGTCCATCGACATGCGACCGACATACGGCACCAGCCGTTCGCACATCTCGCGGTCCACGCGGCATTGTCCGAGGAAGAACGCGAATTGGGCGAGTCTGAGCAGGCTGGTCGTGATCGCGTCCTCGTCGCCCAGCGCCTCGGCCTCGGCCAGCGACGAGGCGAAGGATGCCCGGGCCGTCTCGAAATCCAGCTCCGGATCAGTTCCCGACTGCGCACTCACCCGGTAGACCGATGCCCGGATCCGAAGGCCCGGAGCCTCCGCCGCCTCGGGCGAGGCGAGGAAGCGATCGAGTACGGCGATCGCGGGCGCCATGTCACTTCTCCCAACCAGGAGCGAGGCAAGATCGACAAGCGCCTTCGCACGGTCGACGCCCTCGAGCATCTCGCCGGCCCGCTCCAGGAGGTGAACGGCGCTCAACACGTCACCGCGCGCCGCGGCCCGTTCCGAGGACTCCTGCAGCGCGCGCCCGGCCTCCTGTCCGAGGGCACGGGTCGGGTCATCGATCGGGCCAAGCTCGGTTCGATAGCGGTAGGCCTGCTCGAGGTGGTAGCCGAGGATCTCCTGGTACTCCATCATCCGATCGCCGACCGCCTCGGTCAGCCACCGGGCGAACCCTTCGTGCAGCTCCGCCCGCTGTTCCTTGGGCATGGCCTGGTAGGCCGCATCGCGGATCAGCAGGTGGCGGAAGCGGAAGGCATCCTGCCCCGCGAACTCGGCGCGGTCCGGGCGGATGAGCTCCTTGCGCGCCAGCGCCAGCAGGCGCGGCCGCACCTGCGAGCGCACGGCTTCGGGCGACAGCGAGGTGACGGCCCCGATGTGGAAGACTTTCCCTTCCACCGCGCCCCGTTCCATCACGGCTCGCTCCTCCGACTCCAGGCGGTCAAGGCGGGCCGCCAGCAGGAGCTGGATGGTGGGTGGGACGGTGAGATCGGCGAGGTCGGAGACCGCCCGCCAGGCGCCGTCGGTCAAGCGCAGGAGGCCATCGTCGACGAGCATCCCGATCATCTCTTCGACGAACAGCGGGTTTCCCTCAGCCGCGGCCAGGAGCCGATCGCGCGCGATCGGCGGCAAGGCGGCCTCGCCGAGGATGTTGTCCAACAGGGCCCCGGCGTCGTCCCCGGCCAGCGGCTCCAGGAGGATGACCGTGGCGTTCATCTTGCCGCCGCCCCAGCCCGGACGGATCTCGAGGAGCTCTGGGCGAGCCACGCAAACGATCAGCAGCTCCGCGTCGCGGATCCAGTCGGCGAGATGCTCAATGAGGTCCAAGAGCAGAGGCTCGGCCCAGTGGATGTCGTCGAAAACCACGATCAGCGGGCGCTCCCGGGCCAGGTGCTCGAAGGCCTTCCGGACCGCGTACGAGCCATCCTCGGTGCTGCTCGGATCGGCCCAGCCCAGGAGTCCGCCGGCCAGGTGAGCGATGCGGTCGCCGTCCTCGGCTCCGGCCAGCACGGCAGTAAGTCGCGTCATGGCGGTCGCCGCGTCGTCGCTCTCCGAGATTCCGGCCGCCAGTTGCACGATCTCGCGCAGAGCGTAGTAGGTGATGCTGTCCCCGTAGGAGAGGCATCGCCCACGGAGGACCGTGGCATCGCCGGCGCCGGCCAGGAACTCACCGACGAGGCGCGACTTGCCGACCCCGGCCGGTCCCAGCAGGGTGAACAGCTGCGACGTTCGATCGCCGCGGGCGCGCTCGAGGGCGCGCCGCAGCACGTCGAGCTCCTTGGCACGCCCGACCATCGGGGAGTCCAGGTTGCGCACGTGACCGGCGGTGTCGGGCAGGACCTCGAGCAGGCGGAAGGCCTTCACCGGCGCGGACTTGCCCTTGAGGTCCAATGCCTCGACCTCCTCAACCCGGACGGCGTCCTTGACGAGCCTCTGAGTCGTGGCTCCCAGGAACACCTGGCCGGCCTCGGCAGCCTGCTCGAGTCGGGCGGCCAGATTGACCGCGTCGCCGGTGACCAATCGCTGGCCAGCCCGCGGATCGCCGGCCACGACCTCTCCGGTGTTCACGCCGATCCGGACTGCGACCTCCACACCGTAGTCCCGCGCCAAATCCACGTTCAGGGATCGGATGCCGTCCTGCATGCCGCTCGCCGCACGAACGGCGCGCACAGCGTCGTCCTCGTGGAGGAGCGGGATCCCGAAGACCGCCATCACTGCGTCGCCGATGTACTTCTCGACCGTGCCACCGTGTCCCTCAAGCACGGCCGTCATGGCGTCGAAGTAGCGCGCCTGGACGCGGCGGAGCGCCTCCGGGTCCAGGCGCTCGCCGATGGCGGTGGACCCCGCCATGTCGGCGAACACGATTGTGACCACCTTGCGCACCTCGGAGGTGGCCTCGTCGGTCGACTCCGCCAGCAGGGTCGCGCACGCCTGGCAGAAGCGCGCGCGCGCCGAATTCTCCTCACCGCAGGATGGGCAGACGCGCACCGACATCGCCGCACGATACCGCGGAATTGGCGCCGTGCGACACGTGAGCTGTCAGAACGTCGGTCTACGGTCCGCGCGATCGACCGATCCGCGAAATCGGGTCGCCGAATAGAACGCGTGTGCTATTTTGGCGCGAACGTCGTGCGAGGGAGCCGAACATGCTTGCTAACCGCCCTGCCTCCGCCGAGGACGCCATCGAGGCGTTGCTTGGCGACCCGTGGCTCGAGGCGCTGACCGCCGCCCACCGGATCGTTGAGCCCCGCCCCCCACGTCACGTTCCGTGGCCCGCGGGTCTCGATCCCCGCCTGGTCAGCGCCCTCCGCCAGCGCGGGGTGGAGGCGCTGTGGACGCACCAGGCCCAGGCCCTGGAGTCGGTCCGTGCCGGTCGCAACGCGTGTGTGGTCACGCCCACCGCATCGGGCAAGACGCTGTGCTACAACCTGCCGGTCCTCGACGCCATCGCCCGCGACGAGACCGCCCGCGCCCTGTACCTGTTCCCCACCAAGGCCCTCGCTGCGGACCAGCTGGTCGAGCTCCAGGCTCTGGCTGCCGCCGCGGAGCTGGACCTCAAGACGAGCACCTACGACGGCGATACCCCACCCGCCGTGCGGAGCGTGGTGCGGGCCGCCGGCCAGGTGGTCATCAGCAACCCGGACATGCTTCACGCCGCCATCCTTCCCCACCACACCAAGTGGTTCAAGCTGTTCGAGAACCTCCAGTTCGTCGTCATCGACGAGCTGCATACGTACCGCGGCCTGTTCGGCTCCCACCTGGCCAACGTCATCCGCCGCCTGCGCCGCATCTGCCGCCACTACGGTTCGGACCCGGTCTTCATCTGCGCATCGGCCACCATCGCCAACCCGGGTGAGCTGGCCGAGCGCCTGATCGGGGCCCCGGTCACGGTCATCGATGACGACGGCGCGCCCCGGGGACGGCGGCACGTCCTGATCGTCAACCCCCCGCTCGTCAACCCCCCGCTCGGCATCCGGGCCAGCAGCCTGCTGACCGCCCAGCGGATCGCGGAGCGGCTGATCCGGGATGGGGTCCAGACCATCGTGTTCGGGCGCAGCCGGACCGCGGTCGAGGTCCTGACCACATACCTGCGGGAAGCACTCCCCGCCCCGCCCGGTCACCAGTCCCCGATCCGCGGCTACCGGGGCGGCTATCTCCCAAACGAGCGACGCGAGATCGAGCGCGGCCTGCGCGATGGGCGTGTGCGCGGGGTGGTGGCCACCAACGCCCTCGAACTGGGCATCGACATCGGCTCCCTGGACGCCGCCATCAGCGTTGGCTACCCGGGGACCATCGCCTCCACCTGGCAGCAGCTGGGACGGGCCGGCCGGAGGGGCGGGACGGCCCTGTCGGTGCTGGTCGCCTCATCGGCGCCCATCGACCAGTTCTTGGCCGCACACCCGGACTGGTTCTTCGACCGCGCGCCCGAGCACGGCCTGGTCAACCCCGACAACCTCCACCTGCTGCTCGACCACCTGCGGGCCAGCACCTTCGAGCTGCCGGTCCCCGCCGACGAGGCGTTCGGGATCGACGACACCCCCGCCCTGCTGGCGGTGCTGGAGGAGGACGGCTTCGTGCGCCGCGCCGGGGATGATCGGTACCACTGGAGCCACGAGAACTTCCCGGCCAGCTCGGTCAGCCTGCGCAGCGCGGCCCAGGAGAACGTCGTGGTCCTGGACACCACGTCGGACCCGCATCGGGTCATCGGCGAGGTCGACCTGTTCGCGGCCCCGCTCCTGCTCCATGAGCAGGCCATTTACCTCCACGAGAGCGTGCAGTACCACGTCGACCGCCTGGACTGGGACGAGCGCAAAGCCTACGTGCGGCGGGTCGACATCGACTACTACACCGATGCCGACCTCGGGGTCACCCTCAAGGTCCTGGACGTCGCCGACCAGACCGATGCGGGCGCGGGCGGCACCCGCGCCCGCGGGGAGGTGATGGTCGCCTGGCACGTCACCCTGTTCAAGAAGATCAAGTTCCACACCCACGAGAACGTGGGCTGGGGACCGGTCAACCTGCCCGAGCAGCAGATGCACACGGCCGCCACCTGGCTGGTGCTGCCCGAAGCGGCCTGTGCCCGCTTCGATCGCGACACGCTCGACGGCGCCCTGATCGGGCTGGCTCGCCTGACCCGCAACACGGCTCCCCTGCTTCTCATGTGCGATTCCAGGGACCTGGGCGTCCAGGCCCAAGCCCAGTCGCCGTTCACCGGCCAGCCGACCCTGTACCTGTACGACGCGGTCCCAGGCGGGGTGGGTCTGAGTGATCGGCTGCATGAGCTGTGGAGCGACCTGCTGGTCGTATGCCGCGACCTGGTCCGCGACTGTCCGTGTCTGGAGGGATGCCCCGGCTGCGTGGGCCCGGTGGACGAGGTGGGGTTGCGCGGCAAGTCCGCCGCCACCGAGCTGCTCACCGAGTTGGTCGACGCGGGCCGCGCGTGACGACCCTCGAGCAGCGCCTGGCGGCGGTCCGCGCGGAGCGCGGTAGCGGCCCGAGCGGAGCCGGACGCAATGACGACGTTGCTGCGCGGCTGGCGGCCTGGGGCGGCGCGCGACTCACCACCGCGCAGGGCGGCAGGGTGGCACTGGTCGAGCGTCGCGTCCGGCTGCCCGAGGCGGTGACGCGGCAGCTTGCGGGCCGTGCGCCGACCCGTTATTTCGACACCGAGACCACGGGGCTGTCCACCGGGGCGGGGACGGTGATCATCCTCGCCGCGGTCGGCCACCTGGATGACGGGGCCGTCGTCGTACGCCAGGCCCTCCTCCCCGACTACCCCGATGAACCGGCGCTCCTGCGCACCGTGCTGGGCTGGATGAACGGCGGCGAGCGGCTGGTGACCTACAACGGGCGAGGGTTCGACCTGCCGCTGCTGGCGGCGCGGATGACGATCCACGGCCTGGGCCGGGACCTGGCCGGGCTGCCGGCCCGCCATGACGACCTGCTACCGGTGGCGCGCCGCCTGTGGCGACGGGTGCTGGGCAGCGCGCGCCTGGCGGATGTCGAGCGCGGCGTGCTGGCCGTTCGGCGGCGCGGGGACTGTCCGTCGAGCGAGGTGCCGCAGCGCTGGTTCGCGTACCTGGCGGGGGGCTCGCCCGATCTGCTGGCGGCGGTGATCGACCACAATGCCCAGGACGTGGCCTCGCTGGTGCTGCTGGATGCCGAGATGGGGCGCCTCCGCGCGGGCGGTTGGCGCGACGGGGCGCTGGTCGATCATCGGGGTCTGGCGCTCGAGCTCCTCCGGGACGGCGCGGACGAGGATGCGCTGGAGCTGCTGGAGGGCGTCCTCACCGGCGCCCTGGAGCCGGCGTCCCCCGTCGGCGAGGAGCCGCTCCGCCTGCGGCGCCTGGCGGCCCGCATCCTGGTGGCCGGCGGGCACCCGGCGCGCGCCGAGTCCCTGTGGCGGGAGGCGGCGAGGACCGGGACGGTCGAGGCGGCGCTGGCCTGGATCGAGGTCGCGCGCATCCGCGAACGGCACGCGGCGGACCTGCCCGGGGCGCTCGAGGCGACTCGGGCCGCCTCCCGGGTGCTCGACCTGGCGCTGGCCCTCGGACGCGGCGGCAGCCTGGATCGAATCGGACGCGCCCGGTTGATGGTCGAGGGCCGGCGCCGGCGCCTGACCCGTTGGCTGGCCGCCGCCGAACGCCGCGCCCACCAGCAACCGGTGTCCGTCTAGCCCGGCGGAGTCCGGTTCCCCAGGTAGGCGGTCGTCGCGGACGCCGCGTCCTCAGCCGCATCCCGGAGGGCGCGGCCGGCCCCTCGGCGGGCGACTAGGACCGCCGCGAACGCGTCACCGGCGCCGATCGTGTTTCGGGCCGCAACCACCTCGGCGCGGACGTGGGACGCTGGACCCACACCGTCGTCGAGCCACGCGCCCTCCGTCCCGGCGGTCACCACCAACTGCGTTCGCGGACCGGCCCAGGCCCGGAGCTGGGCCAGGGCTCCCGGCCCGTCGAGTGCGGCCAGGTCTTCACGGCTGGCAATGAGCAGGTCCAGTCCGCGCAGCGCGCCGGCCAACCCCGGCTCGAGCTCAGCCAGCGGGCGGGTCATGACCCAGCCGTCCAGATCGGGCCGGCGCAACCAGCCCTGCAGGCTCGCCGCCCGGAAGGGGGCCCGCACAGCCTGCACCGCGTCTGCCGAGACCTCACCGGCGACCGGTGCGAACAACACCGCCGCGGCGACCGGAAAACGGTCCGGTTCGGGCAGCGGGATCGGATCGGTCACCCCGCGCAGCCGAAGGCGGCGGGCGTCGTCGGTCCCATGGTGCTCGAAGCGGATGGAGCTCGGCGCCGGGTGGCTGATGACATCGGCCTGTGCCGCCAGCCCGTCAAGCGCCTCGCGAACCACCGGTTCGTCCCCCGCCACGGTGTGGAGTGTGACCCGCAAGCCGGCGGCCAGCGCGGCCTCGGTCGCGTAGCGGGCCGCGCCTCCGGCGGCTTCGCCCCAACCCAGCAGGTCATCCACGGTGATGCCGCCGATGATCAACAAGTCGACCGGGATCGGCCCGCCGGCGGGCGGGATATCATCGGTCACCGATGAGCCTCCATTTCTTTGAGATCCACGAGGGCGCCACGGACCTGCTGACCGATGCGCTCCTGGTGAGCGAGCGCGGGTTGAGTGGGGAGGAGTTTGCCCGGCTGGTCCGCGCCGCGCGGGATGCGGTGGTCGACACGTTCGAGGAGGACACCCTTGTGGAGGCCGTGGCGCGCGAGCTGGAGCGGACGCATGGATTCACCTACATCGGCGACGAGAAGCTCGACGCCTCGATGGCGGTGGGACCGCGTGACGAAGACACGTTCCTGGTGGACCTGTCGGAGGAATTCCGCAGCGTGATCGTGGAGCTCGACCGGTCCTGATCGGTCATCGGCCCACGTTGAACAGGATCTCGATTACGTCCCCGTCCCGCACCTGGTAAGCCTTCCCTTCCGAGCGCAGCACGCCCCGCCGGCGCGCTTCCGCGGTCGAGCCGGACGCGACCAGGTCCCGCCAGTCGACGACCTCGGCACGGATGAACCCGCGCGCCAGGTCGGAGTGGATGGCCGCGGCCGCGTCCAGGGCCGTCGCGCCGATGGGGACGGTCCAGGCCCGGCACTCGTCGGGCCCGGAAGTCAGGAATGAGAACAGGCCGAGGAGCGCGTACGTTCGGCGAATGACCCGTCCGCGGGACGGCTCGGTTATGCCCAGGTCGTCCAGGAAAAGTCGGGCATCCGCGTCCGGGAGGGCCGCGATCTCGGCCTCGATCCGTCCGCTCAGCATGATGACGTCCCGATGAGGCCGTGCGTGCTCGCGCTGGGCCTCCGCTTCCAGCGCGGCTGCCTGGGCCAGGCGTTCCTCGGCGACGTTCAGGACCACGAGCTGCGGTTTCTGCGACAGGAACCGAAAGCCGCGCGCCAGGCGCTCGTCGTCCTCGCTCCAGGCCAGTTCGCGGAGGGGGCGTCCCTCCTCGAGCTCCGGTGCCAGGCGGTCCAGCAGGGCCTCCTCGCGCGCATTCTGCTCGCGCTCGGCGGGGGTCCCATGGCGGCCGGCAGTGCGCAGCCGCTCGAGGCGGCGGGTCACGACGTCGAGGTCGGCCACGACGTACTCCAGGTCGAGGTCGTCGACCTCGGCCCACGGGTCGGGCGGCTGGTCAGCGCTCGGGCTGTCGAACGCGCGGGCCACCACCAGCAGGGCATCCGAGTTCCGGATCCGGCCCAGCAGGTCCGGGTCCACCGTTCCGGCCCGGGTGGCGCCGGTCGGGATCGCGAGGTCGACGTAGGTGACGTCCGCGTACACCGTCTTGCGCGGGTGAAACACCGCCGCCAGGGCGTCCACGCGCTCATCGGGGACCGGAACCACGCCCACGTTGGGTGCCGCCCGGCCCACGGCATGGCCGGACTCGCTCGGATGGCCGCCGAGGGCGGTGAAGACCGTCGTCTTGCCCGATCCGGGCAGGCCGACGATGGCGACCTGCATCGGTCAGACCCTCATCGGTCAGTAGCCGGCCTCGAGGTCGACCAGGTTCTCGAGAGGCTGGTCGGCGAGGTAGCGTTCCAGGTTGGCCACGAACAGGTCGATGCTGCGCTCCAGGACCCGGTCGGAGGACCACGAGGTGTGCGGCGTGATGACCAGGTTCGGGGTGTCGTACAGCGGCGAGTCGGCGGGGAGCGGCTCCTCGTCGAACACGTCGAGGACGGCGCCGCCAATCCACCCTGCGGCCAGCGCCCGGCGCAGGGCCAGCTCGTCGACCAGTCGACCGCGGGCGATGTTGATCAGCCACGCGTGGCCCGGCATTTCCTGCAGCTCGGCCGCACCGATCAGGCCGGCCGTGGTATCGGTCAACGGGGCCGCGATGACCACCACGTCGGCGGCTTGGAGCAGGTCATGCAGGCGGTCGACCCCCCATACCTCGACGTTCGCCAGCTCCCCGCTGCCCAGCTGCGGATGGCGACGGGTGGCCACGATGCGGGTCCCGAACGGCCCCAGCAGGCGCGCCACCTCGGCGCCGATGCTTCCGTAGCCGACGATACCGACCGTGAGGCCGCCCAACTCCGTGCCGCGCAGAGGCTGCCAGGTCCGCTCGCGTTGGAGGTCGAACAGCTGCGGCAGGCGGCGCGCGATGGCGAGGCACATCATGACGACGTACTCGGCGATCGGTCGCGAGAAGACTCCCCGGGCATTGGTGACCTGCAGACCCCGCTGCCTGGACAGGGGGGTCACGACCTTGTCGACACCGGCGGAGATGGAGTGGATCCAGCGCAGGGCCGGGGCGCGTTCGATGACGTGGTCCAGGGCAGCTGCGCCGATGCCGCCCCGGAGCAGGATCTCGGCCTCGGCGAGGGCGGCCTCGGCGTCGCCATGGGCCAACCCATCACGCGAGATCTGGGTGACCACGGCGCCTGGAACGGCCTCGATGCGGGCCACCGTCTCGGGGGTCAGCGGAGCCCCGAAGATCGGAGTGGCCAGGATCCGGACCTTCCGGGAAGGACTCAGGAGCGGGCCTCCTCCGCGTCTCGCGCTGCGCCCGTGTCGATTGCGTCGGCGCGCGCGAGCCAGCGTTCAGGAGCCCGGATCTCCGCCAGGCTGGGTAGCCATTCGGGCCCGCGCCACACCCGCGCGAAAGCGGCCTGGCCGCCGCGGGCCACGACCGCGGCCACGAATCGCTCGCCCTCCGCGTATTGCTCCAGCTTGAGGTCCAGCCCGGTCAACCGCAGGACGACCTGCTCCAGCGGTCCGCGGCGCCGATGGCGGCCCTCGAACCGCTCGTGGAGGTCGTCGAAGCCGGGCAGGATGCGGGCGCCGACCGCATGCATGACGTGGTTCGAGGCACCTTCCAACAGCGACATCAGCGCCTGCGTGTGGCTGAACGCCTCGCGCTGCTCGGGGGTCATCAGGCGCTCCATCCAGTGCCCGTTGCCGCGGGACGCGTTCGCCAGCCGGCCCCACAGACCGCCGGCATCGGCCGCCAGCCGATGGATGGTCTCTTCCACCAAGGCCGCGAAGTGGTCCCGCAGCCACGGATGCGCCTCGAACTCATAGGCGTGGGTGACCTCGTGGATGGCGATGAACGTCCGGAACGCGTTGCGCTCGATCCCCAGGCCGTCGGCGGTGGCCACCACGTTGGCTTCGACAAAGTAGAGCCGGCCACGGGTCGGCGCCACGCTCCCCAGGAGGCTGACGTCGTACTGGCCCAGAACCTTGGCAGCCAGAAAGGCGAGCAGCCAGCCGAGCTGGTGGTTGCCGAGGCTGCGGTTCACGATGCGCGCCAGCGACGCGCCGGCCCCACGGGGCGTTGACCGCGTCCCCATCAGCTCGGTCTCCAGCCGACCGATGAGGCGCTGGAAGGTTCCGAGGTTGAGGTCGATCCACGCCAGGCGGTCGATGACGGCCGGGGGCTCCAGGGTGTGTTCCAGCTGCGCCCCGATCTCGACAGCGACCAGGGGAGCCACCCGCTCGGCGGCGGCCGCGTAGAACGCCTCGGCGGCGAGGCGCTCGCGCGTGGACAGGCTGCCCGTTCGGGCGCCGACCCGTTGCCGCGCGATGGACCGAATGGCTCCCCAGTCCAGCAGGTGGCTGCCGGCGCGCCGCTCGAGCCGCCGGCCGGCCACGGCCACGGTGACCGTCAACAGGCTGCCAAGGATGATCCCGGCCGTCAGGCGCGAGGTGTTCCGTCTCACGCCGGCAGTCTAGTCGGCGCGGGCCGGCTCCGCGGATGGCAGGTCGATGGCCTCGATGTCCGACAGGTCGCCTCCGAAGACGCGGGTGGCCACCGAGCGAAACGCGGCCGGGTCCCCGGTCGTGACCACGCGGTGGGGCGCCGGCGGCACGCCGGTCCGCGGCCCGCTGCGCGCCTGGAGCGCGTCGAGCAGGTCCTCGAGCGCCAGCGCGGTCGTGAACGCCGAGTCGACGACGCTCACCGCGGGGCCCAGCTGCCGTTCGAAGACCGCGCGCAGGAGCGGATAGTGGGTGCACCCCAGGAGCAGGGTGTCGAGCTGCCGGTCCTGGGCGCGGAGGGCATCCAGGTAGCCGCTGATCGCCGCTTCCACCCGAGCGCCGATCAGCTCTCCGGCCTCTACCAGCGGCACCAGGTCGGGGCACGCCTGCTGGCTGACCGTGACGCCCGGATCGGCCTCACCAATGGCCGCCAGGTAGGCGCCTGAGGCCACCGTCCCGGCGGTCGCCACGACCCCCACGTGCCGGCTGCGGGTGGCGGCTGCCGCCGCGACCGCCCCGGGGCGCACCACGCCCAGGGCCGGAATAACGACCCGCTCGCGGACCTGCGGCAGGGTCTGCGCGGTGGCCGTGTTGCAGGCCAGGACCAGCACCTTGGGCCCCTGGTCCATGAGCCAGGCCGCGCACTCCAGGGTGTACCGCCGCACCTCGTCCGCTGGCCGCGGCCCATACGGGGTCCGAGCGCTGTCGCCCAGGTAGATTGTGGTCTCAGCCGGGAGGCGGCGCTGGATCTCGGACAGCACCGTCAGGCCGCCGACGCCCGAGTCGAAGACGGCGATCGGGCGCGGGTCGGGCGAGACCACGGGCCGGGTCAGCGGGTAGCCACCGACAGGGCCGGGCTCCGGCGTCGGGCCGACAGGGCGGCCGCGATGCTGCGGACGCCCTTCGAGATCTGGGCGTCGGGGCTCGCCAACACGAACGGCACGCCCTCATTGTTGGCGGCCAGCACGAGGTGGCCGTCCGACACGATCTCGAAGTCGATGTGCTGGCCGAGGACCTCCTCGACCTCCTCGCGAGTAATGCCGCCCGACGCATCGGCTCGGTTGAGGACCACCGCCATCTTGGACGGGGGATAGCCGATGGCCGCGAAGGCCTCGTTGGCCATGGCCAGGGCCCGCACCGCGATGGCGTCGAAGGTCAGTATCTGGAGGACCAGGTCGGAGGCGTCCAGGAAGGCGAGCACCTCATCGGTCAGCCCGGCACGTGTGTCGATCACGACGTGACCATACAGGCGCCGGAGGAGGGACAACGACTTCTCGATGTCGCGGGTGGTGATCATCTCGGCCATCTCGACCCGCGGCGGCGCGAGCAGGACGTCGATGCCGGACGGATCGCGCCACATGACCTCCGACACGTCGCTATCGCGGATCTTGTCGGTCGGCAGGTCGAGGATGGAAAGCGCGTTGGCCGGGGCTCGCAGCAGGCCTCGCAGGTCCGAGAACTGGAGCGAACCGTCGACCAGGCACACCGGCTCTTCACCCGCCAGGGCCACGGCCAGGTTATAGGCGAGCGTCGTCCGACCCACCCCACCCTTGGGCGAGAAGAGGCTCACCATCTGCGCCCCGGCACCCGACGTGGCGTTGACCCGCTCCTCGGCGATGCGGCGAATGATGGTGGTGAGGTCGAAACCGGCGAGCGGCATGCGGAGGACGGCGTCGATCCCGCGTGCCGGATCCTCGGTGATGGGCTCCTGCGGGACGGTGAGCACGATGATCCCCACCTCGGGATGGGCTTGCCGGATGCTGGACGCGGCCTTGGCCCCGCTGACCCGGCCCTGGAGCAGCCAGTCGATGATCACCACATCGGGGCGGAAATCGCCGACCGCGGCCAGCGCGCGGTCCCCGTCGCCGATGACCTCGACGACCTGGATCTGGGTTTGGGCGACCAGCAGGGATCGGACGTGCGACGCCACCTGGGGCACGTCCTCGATCAACAAGAGCCGGATTCGCTCTCCTGCCACCTCGTCTGTGTTATCGCCTCATCCGAGTTCCATTCCCCGTCGCGCCGACCGGTGCCGGATACGCCGGCTGAGGACGATCAGGCGCTCGCTCTCGGCCGAGTAGGCCTCCGGGTCGTGGGACCCGTGGGTCGCGGCGACCGCGAGTCCCGCGGCCTCAACCAGCCGCACGACGGTGTCAGGAGAGGGGTACCAGAGGCGGAAACTGGCCGGAAGCCGCGCTATCGTACCATCGGGGTCCTGCCGGTCCACTACGGTCGACAGCGTGATCCTCAGCCCTTCGGGGGCTTCGCGACGCACGAGCTGGCTCCTCCGCGTGAAGCGACGGCCCCCCGATTCGATGACCCAGTCCACGGCCAGCGGCATGTCGCCCGCCGGTAACGCCCCCGGCCCCAGGTCGTCCAGCACCAGCAGGCCACGGGGGGTGAGGAGCCGCGCGGCTCGGGCCAGGAGCCGGGCCGCATCCTCCGGGCCGTCGAGGTGCGGCAGCACGCCGGCGGCGACGATCAACCCGAAGCGCTCCGGGCGCCGGACGGATCGGACGTCGCCGTGGACCAGCTCGATCCGGCCTTCCCCGTCGGCCTCCGCCAGGCGCGGGTCGGCTGCGATGCGGGCCCGCGCGCGACGAAGCATCGCCGCCGATGCGTCCACGCCGACGATGCGGCTGGCGCGGCCGTCGAGGAACGTTCCGAACAGCCGACCAGATCCGCACCCGAGGTCCAGCACGGCCCCCCGTACCCGCCGAGTGAGCTCACGGTAGAAAGCCCGGTCCTCGGTAACGGCATCGTGCTCGAGGTCGTAGATCTCGGCCAGCTGGTCGGCGTCCGTGGTCTGCCCGTCGAACGGATCGCCGGACGCCGGGGCGGGGCGGGGGGTCACTCGCTGTCGAGCCGCCGAATGGCGAGCCATTCGGCGGCCACGGCGACGCCAGCCACGACCGCTCCCGAGAAGGGATTCAGGGCGTCCACCAGCCGCAGGCCCGCCACCGCGCCCAGCACCAGGCCGGCGAGCACCCCGCGCCGGGCGGCGCGGCCCCAGGCCCCGAGATATGCGATCCGGCGACGCGCTGCGAAGTCGATCACGAACGCCCCGGGCGTGATGAGCAGCCCCAGCGCCAAGCCGGCCAGGCCGATCACGAGCACGCGGTTCCAGGCGGCATCGGGGCATGGATCACCCGGCGCCGGGCCGGGGCACAGCTGGGTGGCCAGGACGAGCACGCCGATCATCGCCGCCACGGCTCCGGCCGGCAGAACGACGATCAGAAAACGGTCCCGGCGCTTCACCGCGCCGCGTCAGGACAGATGGTACGGAACGGGCAGGACGCGCAGCGCATTGGTCCCGGGTTGGCATCGAAGCGCTTGGCCCGGATCCCGGCCGCGGTCGACGCGATCTGGGACCGGGCCTTTTCCAGACGGGCGGGGGTTGCCTGGCTGAGGCCCACTTCCCCCGATTCGAGGAAGTGCAGCGCGAGCCGGTCCGGCGGTCGCCCGTGCTCGGATTCCCAGGCCAGGGCATACATCGCCAGCTGGAGCGACTCGCGCGAGCGGCGCATCGCCGTTGCGGGGTCGCGGACATCGCCCGATTTGTAGTCGACCACGCCGATCGCGCCATCCGGATCGCGGTCGATGCGGTCGATCCGTCCCCGGACCCGGTCCGGGCCGAACCGGAAGGCGAACTCCTGCTCGACGCCGACGACCGGAGATGGGGATGCCTGCTGCTCGTTCCAGAAGCGAGTCAGGGCGTCGCGGGCCGAGGCGCGGCGCGCATCCTCGTGGGCGCGGGTCACGAACCCGGTGGATTCCCAGTGCCGATCGAGCTCGGCGTGGAGCTCCTCGAGCGGCATCACGGATCCGGCCATCTGAATCCGGTGGAAGGCCTGGACCGCGGCGTGGAGGGCACGGCCCACGACCAGTGGATGGCTGACCGGGGTGGGCAGGCGAATGAGGTGGGCGTAGCGATAGCGGGCCGGGCAATCGGTGTAGTCGCTGACCTGGCCGTAGCTCAGGGTGAGCGGTTCCTCGACCAACCCGGGACGCGGGGAGACCTTCACCGAAGGCATCGGCCCGACCTCGGTGGGCGGGCGGAGGCGCTCGATCCGTTCCATGGGGCTGGGCCGCAGGATGTCGGCGGGGAGAGCGGGCCCCACGTCCAGGGCCTCGAGCAGGAACTGGCTCGGCCGCCGCGGGCGCTCCCCCTCGTCGCGGGCCCAGGTCATGGTCAGCGTCTCGCGGGCCCGCGTCATTCCCACGTAGCACAGGCGCCGCTCCTCGGCGAGGTGGTAGTCGCCGTCGATCGCGACCTCGCGGACGAGCTCATCGGGGAGGTCGACCGGCTCGCGCCGGGTGCGAGTCGGGAATCGGTCCTGCGCCATGCCGACCATGAACACGATCGGGAACTCGAGGCCCTTGGCCTTGTGGCAGGTCAGGACGTGGACCGCCTCGCTGACCTCCAGGTCCGCGTCGGCGGTCGCGGGGTCGTCGCCGGCCTGGATGAAGGTATCGAGCCGGGCGACGAGGAACGGCAGCCGCGGGTCGCGCAGGACGGCCGACGCGCGGCGCAGGATTTCGAACAGGCGCGCGACGTTCTGGAGCCGTTCCGGACCACTTTCCCGGGCCTCGAGCGCCAACCGCGCCAGCCACCCGGTGGAGGTCACGAACCGGTACAGGATCTCGCCGGCATCCAGCCGCGCCGCCAGCTCGCGATGGGCATCCAGGGCGGCGAGCAGGCGCTGGGCGATGGCGGCCGGTGCTCCGCGCAGGGTGGCCTGGGCCGGGTCGGACAGCCCCTGGCGGAGCGCGACCTCCAGGCCGAGGTGCCGGCGCGACGCTCGGTTCAGGACGCGGCTGGCCTGGTCGGGCGCGAGGCCGAAGATGTCCGACGTGGCCAGGTCGAACAGGCTGACCGAGTCCTCGGGGTCATTGAGCGCGCGCAGGAAGCTGAGCAGGACGCGGACTTCGGGCTGGCGGTACAGGCCTGCCGTGCCGCTGAAGCGCCAGGGGACGCGCCGCAAGCTGAGCGCGCGCAGGTACGGATCCGCGTCGCGATTCCCCCGCACCAGGATGGCGTGGTCGGTCGCCCGCCGGCCGGTGGCGATGGAGGCCGTGATGCGCTCAGCGACCGCGTCGGCCTCGTCGGACGTGGTGGCGAACGCCAGGCTGCTCACCTCCGGCGCGTCTGGAGGGGCCCGCTTCGTCGAGCCCCGTGCTCGCAGGTGCTTGTCGATCCGCTCGCGGACCTCGAGCCGGTCGGGGTCGTTGTGGCGGATGAGCCGATACGCCGCGTCCAGCACCGCCTGGGGCGATCGGAAGTTGTCGGTCAGCACCACTCGGCCCGTCTTTGGGTAGGCGGCCCGGTAGCCGAGGATGTTCGACAGGGCCGCGCCCCGGAAGCGATAGATGCTCTGGTCGTCGTCACCGACCACGGTGAGGTTGCCGGACGGGGCCGGCGCCAGCAACTGCACGAGCTCGAACTGGGCATGGTTGGTGTCCTGGAACTCGTCGACCAGGACGTACCGATAGCGACCGCGCTCCGCTTCCAGGATGTCCGGGTGCTCGCGCAGGAGGCGGAGGGCCAGACTGACCTGGTCGCCGAAGTCGATCCGGTTCGCAGCGCGCAGGAGCTGCTCGTACGTCTCGTAGGCCGCCGCGAGCTCCTGCTGGCGGGCGGCCTCCCCGGCCAGCGCCTCGTCCGCAGGGTCCGCGGCGGCGCGAGCCGCGATGCGCTCCGCGGCCGCGCGGTATTCGGCCGGGGACGCGTCCTCATCGCGGGCCCGCGAAAAATGCGTGGCCAGCACCGAGAGGAAGCGGGTCGGATCCCCGAGCGGGCGGTATCGGTCCAGCGGCAGCTCATCCAGATGCTCGCGCAGGAATGTCACCTGCTCGGGACGGGACATGACCGCCACCTGGTCCGACAGCCCGGCCCCGAACCCGTGCTCCCGGATGAGACGGTCGCCGAAAGCGTGGAAGGTGCAGATCACCGAATCGGCGTAGCCGTACGGAACGAGCTGGTCGACCCGCTCCTGCATCTCGGCCGCGGCCCGCTCGGTGAAGGTCAGGGCCAGGATCTCGGAGGGTTTGGCTCGCTGCTCGGCGATGATCCAGGCAATACGGCGGGTGAGGACCGTCGTCTTGCCGGTGCCCGCCCCGGCCACCACCAGCAGCGGGCCGTCGCCCCAGGTCACCGCCCGGCGCTGGCGAGCGGTCAGATCGGCAAGGAGCGGTGGTTGGACACGAAGGTGGCGGCGGCGGGGTGCGAGCGTGCCCTCCAGCTCCTCGAAGATCGGGATCTGGTTGGGTGAGGGGACGACGGCAGCCACGGAATCGATGGTAGCCGAGGGATCGGGCATGCCGGCAGCCTGCGGCGCCGGCGCGACAGGTTATCGGTCGCGTTGAGCTCCGGCGTCTCGGAGCCCACCAGATGCAATGTGCACGGCCTTCTGCTCCTCGTCCGACAGGACGTGGCTGGCCTGGCCGGCCTGGATGCGCTTGGCGAAGATCCGGGTCCCGCCCCTCCCGTGCAGGCTGCTGATCACAATCCCGGTCTTCTCGTCGTCCAACAGCGCGATGGCAAAGCTCTGGTCGGACCCGGTGTCCTCGAACGGGTTGAAGCGCACCAGGCCCACGTGCTGGAGGCTGCCGCGGGAGCGGGATTCCAACAGACGATACCGCCCGTCCACCTCGGCCAGCCGTCGGTCCACGGCCTCCAGCCGGGCGGCCTGGGCGTCCAGGGTTCCGGCCAACGACGTCCCCGTCGTCTCATGCACGAGTGCCCGATAGGCGGCCGTCGCCTTCGACAGCCTGCGGCCGAGGATGACGACTGCCCCGACCAGCCCGAGGAGCACCAGGGCCGATGTACCGACGACGATCCACAGGTTATCGAGCAGCGACTGGTTGAGGTCGGCCACGGGCTGGGTATCATACCGACCCCGTCGGTAGCATCAGGCCATCGCGGAAACCAGCTCAACGAGGTGCTCATGCCCCGCCGCAGCGGAAAGGCCGCTTCCCGACGAGCCCGCCAGCAACGCCGGTCCCGCCACCAGGCAGCACCCGGGCCGATCGGCGCGCGCCCGGCGGCGGCACCCGGCCTGCCCTCCGCTCCAGGCGACGCCGCGCGAGCTGCGCTACCCACGCCTGCCCCAGTGAGCGGGCGCCCGTTCGCAGCGGGCGTCTCCACGGTCGGTCCGTCCCGACTGGGCGAGGCCGCCCGCGCCGAGTACCACTACGTCGGGCGCGACCTGCGCAACACCGGCCTCCTGGTCCTGCTCATGGCCGCCCTGCTGGGGGTGGCGGTGATCGCCGTCAACCTGGCCGGGATCGGTCCGAGCTAGCCCTTCCGGGCGTCCATCAGCCGGCGGAGCCGCGTCCCGATCTGCGATTCCATCCCCTGATCCGACGGCTCGTAGTAGACCCGCCCGACCAGGGCATCGGGCAGATACTGCTGGTCCACGTCGGCGCCGGGGAAATCGTGCGGGTACCGATACCCCTTGCCGTGGCCCTGCTCGCGGGCCAGCCGCCGATGAGTGCCCGGCCGCAGGTGGAGCGGCACCGGCAGACGACCCTGACCCTCGACGTCGGCCAGCGCCGCCCAATAGCCGGCCCCGGCCCGGTTCGACTTCGGGGCGGAGGCGATGTACGTCGCGGCCTGGGCCAGGGCGTATTGCGCCTCGGGGAGGCCGATCATCTCGACCGCCTGCATGGCGGCCACGGCTATCTGCAGCGCCCGCGGGTCCGCGTTGCCCACGTCCTCGCTGGCGGCGATCACGATCCGGCGCGCGATGTAGGTCGGGTCCTCTCCGGCGGCGATCATGGACGCGCACCAGTACAGGGCCGCGTCGGGGTCGTTGCCGCGCATGCTCTTGATGAAGGCGCTGATCGCCTCGTAGTGCCCATCGCCGGCGCGGTCGTAGGCCAGCAGCCGCTCCTGGGCGGCGGTCGCGAGCGCGGTCGCGTCGAGCGCGGAGCCGTCCGGCGCGGAGGCTGCCGCGGCCTCGAGGACGTTCAGGGCCTGGCGCGCATCCCCGCCGGACATGTCCAGCAGCGCGGCCAGACCGTCATCGGTCAAGGTGATGCGGCCCGCCAGGCCGGCCGCATCGGCCAGGGCCCGGTTGATGATGACGGTCAGGTCCTCGGCATCCAGCGGATCGAGCCGGTACACCCGCAGACGGCTCAGGAGCGGGGCATTCAGCTCGTAGTACGGGTTCTCGGTGGTGGCACCCAGGAGCGTGATGGACCCGTCCTCGACGTGCGGCAGGAGGGCATCCTGCTGGGCTTTGTTGAACCGATGCAGCTCGTCGATGAACAGGACGGTGCGCCCGCCCGCCTCGCGTCGGGCCTGGGCCTCGGCGACCAGGGCCCGGACGTCGGCGACACCGCTCGTCACCGCGCTGAGCTGACGCCAGGCACCGCCGGCCTGGTCGGCGACCAGGCGCGCAAGGGTGGTCTTGCCGCTCCCCGGCGGACCCCAGAAGACCAGGCTCGGCAGATACCCGGGGCGCACGACCTGCAACAGGGCGCCGTCGGGGCCCACCAGGTGTTGCTGGCCGACGAATTGCTCGAGGTGCGCCGGTCGGAGGCGCGCTGCGAGGGGTGCGCCGGGGTCGGGCTGGTCCTCGAACAGCGGGCGGTCGGGCGTGACCATCGGGGTGCGCCGGGGCATGGGGCGAGTCTAGTGCGTCGCTATCATGCCCGGATGGAGCAGAACCTCCGGGTCCCAGGCCCCACGCCCCTCCCCCGTGCCGTTCGGCATGCGCAGGCGGGGCCCATGATCAACCACCGCGGACCGGAGTTTGCGGAGCTCCTGCGCGAGACCACGAGCGGGGTGGGACGCCTGATCGGCACCCGGGGCGAGGTGTTCCTGCTCACCGGCTCGGGGACCGGCGCCCTGGAGGCGGCGGTGGTGAACACCCTGTCTCCCGGGGACCGGGTGCTGGGGGTCTCGATCGGGGCCTTTGGCGACCGGTTCGCGCGGATCGCCGAGATCTTCGGTGCCGAGGTGGAGCGGCTCGACTTCGAGTGGGGCGCCGCCGCCGATCCGGATCGGCTGGCGGCGCACCTGGCCGGCGCGGAACGGTATCGCGCGGTGCTGCTGACGCACAACGAGACATCGACGGGGGTGACGAACCCGCTCCGCGAGCTGGTCGCGACGGTACGCGCCGCGCCCGGAGAGTCGCTGGTCCTGGTGGACGGCATCAGCGGCCTGGGCGCCCTGCCGTTCGAGATGGACGAGTGGGGCGTGGACCTCGTGGTCGGCGCCTCGCAGAAGGCGTTCATGGCCTCGCCGGGGATCGCCATCGCCGCCGTCGGCGCCCGCGCTCGAGCGGCGGAGGCCGAGGCGCGCATGCCGCGCTTCTATTGGGACCTCGGGGAGGCCCGCCGCTGGGCGGAGCAGGGCCAGACGCCGTGGACTCCGGCCGTCAGTGTCCTGTACGGGCTCCGGGTGGGCGTCGCCAACCTCGAGGCCGAGGGCCGCGAGCAGACGTGGGCGCGCCATGCGGCCGTCGCGGCCGGGGCGGCCGCCGGTCTCGAGGCACTGGGCTTCACCCTCGTCGCCGCGCCCGAGCACCGTTCGGCGACCGTGACCGCAGCCTGGCTGCCCGACGGCCTGGATTGGGGCGAGTTCGGCGCCGCGCTCCGGAGCCTTGGCCTGGTGCTGGCCGGCGGCCAGGGCAAATGGACCGGGCAGATCCTGCGCATCGGCCACATGGGCGACGTCGCCTGGGGAGAGATCGACGCCGCCCTGGCCGTGATGGCCGAAGCCCTGCAGGCCGTGGGCCGGCCGGCCGACCCGGCCGCAGCGCGCGATGCCGGGCGCGCGGCGCACGAGGCCCGGGCCGGCGTGGGAGTCGTCTAGCCGGTCAGGCGCGGCGCCCGAGCAGCGCGGCCACCCGGCGGCGGACCGCCAGCCCGGCCAGCGGGAAGCGCAACGTATCCCAGGCCCGCTCGATGGCCTCGATCGCGCGCTGGCTCATGGAACGGCCGGAGTAGGCAGACCACACCTTCCCCTCCGCGATGGTGCGGATCTCGCCGGCCCGGCTCGGCAGCTCGGCTTCCAGCCAGCCGGCGTATTCGTAGAACGTCTCCGCCGGTCGGCGCCCGATCCCCGCCCGCTGGGCAGCCAGGTTCAACCGTGCCCAGCCTCGGTCGCCAGGAGACAGGAAGCGGAAGCGCCGGCGGGCGGAGAACCAGCGCCAGGCGCCAATCAGGACCCCACCGCCGGCCAGGGCCAGGAAGATCCAGCCGTTGTTGGCTCGCGCCTCCTCGGTCGGCGAGGTTTGGCCGGCCTGGAAACCGCCCGGGATGGGCACGAAGCTCGCGGTGGGAAGGAGCTTGGTCGGCGAGTCGATGCCGGGCGCGAACGGGCCCTGGAAGTCCACGCCCCGCCCGCTGGGGATCGGACGCGCACCGGCTGGGTCACCGCTGCGCCGGCTGAACTTGGGATCGATGGACTTGGTGGCCTCGAAGATCTGCCACCCGTAGCCAGGGAAGTACAGCTCTGCCCAGGCGTGGGCGTTGCGGGCCGTGACCTCGTAGGCCCCATCCTCCACCAGCACACCGGGCGCGTAGCCGACCGCCAGGCGGGCAGGAATGCCGAGGCTGCGGGCCATCATGACCATGGCCGAGGCGTAATAGGTGCAGAACCCGCGGCGGCCGGCCGGGTCGAACAGGAAGTAGTCCACCAGGTCTTGACTCGGGTCGGAGGGCGGCGTCACTGACGTGTCGTATGCGAACGCCGGGTTCGTTCGCAGGAAGCTGGCAATCGCCTTGGCCTGGTGGTACGGGTCGGTCGCGCCGGTCGCGATGTCCTGGGCCAGCTGGCGCGTCTGGTCGGTTATCCCCTCTGTGCCGAGGTAGAGAGCCAGGACTTCCTCTTCGTAATCCGTCGATGCCGCCGCCAGCTGGGCTTCGGTCACTTCGGAGATGGTGGCGGTGATGTCATACGACTGATCCGAGCTCAGGGCGCCGGCCGCCTCCAGACCGCCCATGAATGGCAGCCCCGAGGGCTCGGTGACGACCACCGGCGCAAACAGGCGCACCGGGAAACCCGGAGTAAAGAGATCGCGCCCCTGCGGGCGAACGATCTGGACGGTGACCGTCTCGAGCCGGAATCCCTCGGCCACCAGGGGCCGGTCGGGGGTCCAGGCGGGGAAGACGTCCTGTTCGGCGCCGACCGAGCGTGGTCGCCCATCGGTCCGCGCCCAGCCGCGCCCGGTGTAGTGGTCATATGTGACGGCCGTCAGGTAGTACGGTCGCTCGGCGAGCAGGGTCAGGATCGGGTCCTCGCTCGTGCTCCACACGCCGCCCACGGTCATGCGCGGCCCGAAGCCGGCCGTCACCGGGCGGGCGTTGCTGCTGTTCAGACCCTGGAAGAAGCCACTCGCCGCATCGGCAAGGTCGAGCCAGACCTGGTCCAGGCTGCGCACGGCCGCGGTCAGCGGCGCCGCCACCGCCACCGACGTCAGCAGGAAGGCCAGGCCGATGGCCGCGAACGCGAACACCACGCCGCTGCGCATGATCGAAGCCGGCACGTCGAGGTTCTCGTTCACCCGGCGCTGCTGCCAGCCCGACCGCCGCTCGACAAGCGCGGCCCGCAGCCAGAGCAACATCGCGGCCATGGCAAACAGGATCAGAAGGCCGAACAGGTCGCGCACAGTGGCAACCAGGTTGACCACCAGGAATGCGCCGATCAGGAGGATGGCGTCCAGGACGTGGTGGCGGCGGTACACCGCGAACGCGGACGTGTAGGCGGTGACCCACATCATGGCCCCCATGGCCAGGGCCAGAACGACCGCCGACTGAATGCTCCCGAAGCGGTACGCGGTCACGGCCGCATCGATGCCGATTTCCCGCATGCCATCCAGGCGCGCGAGCTGGTCAAGCTCAGGAAAGTACTCCCCGCCGACGGTCCACAACACGATCGCTGCCCCAGAAACGGCCGCCAGCGGGATCGTGACGGACACTGACAGGCGGCTGGTGCCCAGGAGCAGGCCCACGATCAGGGCCCAGATCGCGACCGGTGGCAGGAAGTCGAGCTGATCGAGCCAGCCCGCGGACTGCACCGCCCAGCACAGGCTGAGCAGCATGACCCCCAGCAGAACGACGCTGAGCCAGCCCTCGCGCGGACCACGCAGCGTCCGCCGAACCTCGACCGCTTCGTCAAGCACGGACGCGCTCCCGCGTGACCAGCACCCGCGCCGGGTCGTCGCCGGCGCGCAGCACGACGTGGGCGAGTCCGTACTCGCTCAGCGCGTGACGGACGGCATGCAGTTCGCGGGGACCCGAGCTGGCCGTCGCCGAGTCGGCACCGGCGGCGAACGAGTCGAGGTCAACCAGCACGGCAATCGCCCCCACTCCGCGTCGCGCCAGGCTGGAGAGCGGGCGCACCCACTCCCGCCGCGTAGAGCCGGTCACGATGCACACGGTCATCCCCCGCCGGAACTGGGGCAGGCTGGCGGCCACCACCTCGGCCAGGGGCTGGAGACCGTCGGCCTGGACGTTGGCCAGCAGATGGAGGATCTTCTGCTCCACCCGCGACCCGCGGTCCGGCGTCAGGACCTGGGCCCGACGGGCGGAGGCGGTCAGCCCCACGGACCGGTTGTCGGCCAGGGTCCGGACCGCGATCGACGCCGCGACGCTGACCGCGAGCTCGACCGACGACCCGTCCCCCGTTCCCACGTGCGCCGCTCGGTCGAGGTCCAGCAGCATCCACAGATCGGCCGCCTGCTCCGGATCGAACTCTTTGACCTGGAGCTCGCCGTGGCGGACGCTGCTGAGCCAGTGGATGCGGTTGATGGCGTCGCCCGGCGCGTACGGGCGGATGGTCGCCGCCAGGGGCGAGGCCATCTCTCGGCGGCGACGGGCAGACGACGTCCCCTCGATGGGAGCTGGCGGGAGGCGCCAGTGGGGCAGCTCGAAGAGCTTCGGAAAGACCACCACCGTGGTGGGCCTCCCGACCATCATCTCCGAGGTGAACAGCCCGAATGGGTCCCCGGTGCGGACCTTCACCGGACCGATGCGATACGTCCCGCGGCGGGTCAGCGAGACCTTGGACAGCCACTGGCGGCTGGACTCGGCCCGGACCCCGATCACCCGCCCCGGGAGGCCGATCGGGAGCGTTGAGTCGTTGGTGACCTCCAGCCAGGGCTTGCTCCAGCCCGCGTCGTTGTCGATGCGATATACGGCGTGCAGGACCTCCCCGACCTGGGCCCGCGGGTTGAGCACGTGATAGCCGGCGCGGACGCCGCCCAGCCCGCGACGCGCATACCACCAGGAGCCGATGATCAGGACGCCGGCGAGGTAGACAAGAAAGAACAGGACGCTGATGCCGGTGCTGAAGGCCGCCACCACGAGCACGGTGGCGATGAAGATCACCGGCAGCCGGCGGCCGATCTGACCCATGGCGATCCCGGGTCCGCGGCGGCCGGCCTAGGCCGGCGTGCCGGCCTCAGACGGCTCGGCGATGGGCACCGTGGAGAGCACCTCGCGCACGATGGCGTCGTTGTCGACCTCGCGCAGCGAAGCCTGGCTGCGCACGATCAGCCGGTGGCCGAGCACCGGGACCGCGAGCTGCTTGACGTCGTCGGGGATGACGTAGTCGCGCCCGTTGATGGCGGCCATGGCCTGCGCCGCCTTGTACAGGTGCAGCGACCCGCGCGGCGACGCCCCGAGGTATACGTCGGGGTGCTCGCGGGTAGCGCCCACCAGCCGCACGATGTAATCAGCCACGCCCTGATCGACGTAGATCTCCTTGACGCCGACCTGCATCTGGCGCAGCTCGTCCAGTGGCAGGACCTGCTGGACGGACTCGATCGGGTGCACGCGTTTCTGCTCGTCGAGGATGACGAGCTCCTCCATCGGCTTCGGATACCCGAGCCGGATGCGCAGCAGGAAGCGGTCGAGCTGGGCCTCGGGCAGGGCGAACGTGCCCTCGTACTCGATCGGGTTCTGGGTGGCAATGACCAGGAACGGGCTCTGCATCGGATAGCTCACGCCATCGATGGTGGCCTGCCGCTCCTCCATGCATTCGAGCAGCGCGCTCTGGGTCTTGGGCGTGGCCCGGTTGATCTCGTCGGCCAGGACGACCTGGGCCATGATCGGTCCGGGGCGAAACTCGAAATCCTGGGTCTTCTGGTTGAAGATCGACAGCCCCGTGACGTCCGAGGGCAGGAGGTCCGGGGTGAACTGGATGCGACGGAACGTGCATCCCACGCTGCGGCTCAGGGCCTTGGCCAGCATCGTCTTGCCGACCCCGGGCACGTCCTCGATCAGGATGTGGCCTTCGCACAGGAGCGCCACCAGGGCCAGCCGGACCTCGGCGTGCTTGCCGACGATGACCCGCTCGATGTTGCCGATGGTCCGCTCTGCCGGTTCCTGGACGTTCAAGGCGCACTCCTGGTGGCGAGGTTCGGTCGCCTGACAATACCCCAGCCGGCCGTCGCGCGGTTCAGGAGCCGATGAGCCGGAGCCACTCCGCCATCACCCGCCCGCCGATGGGCGCCGCCGTCGCGGATCCGGGGCCAGCACCCTCCACGATGACCGCCACCGCGATGCTGGGCGCGGCGCCCGGCTGGGCGGCCGCGAAACCGATGAACCACGAGTGGGGCGGAAGGTCGCCGGCTCGCTGGGCGGTCCCGGTCTTGCCGGCGGTCTGGACTCCCGCGATCCCGTAGTTCGCCACGTTCGCGGCACCCGCGTACGGGGCGCCGAGCGGCCCATGGACCGCGTCGACCATCACGGCTCGCACCGCTTCGGCGGTCTGCGGGCTGACCACCGTCCGCCGGCTCGGGCTGCCATAGGTGGCGGTGATCTGGCCGGGAGTTCCCGAAGGATCCGGGACCCGGACCTCGCGCACGACGAACGGATCGAGCATCACGCCCTGGTTGGCGATGGTGGCCGCCACTAGCGCCATCTGGAGCGGGGTCGCGGTCACCCGCGCCTGGCCGAAGGCAGCCGACGCCAGCTCGGCGTCGTCCACGAAGCCCTCGCATCCCTCGTCGGCGAGAGCGGTTACCGACGACGCGGAGACCGGCAGGGCGTGTTCGGTCGGGCCAATCCGCAGGTCCTCGCAGAATCCGAACGCCGAGGCACCGGTCAGGTAGCGACCCTGCCCCAGCTCCAGCCCGACGTGGGCGAAGTAGATGTTGCTCGAAATCTGCATCGCGGGTGACAAATCCCACAGGGCGGGCTGGACCCCGGCCAGGTCGTGCTCGGTGATCGTGAAGCCGCTCACCACCAGTCCGCTGACCTCCTCCTGGGGCTGGGTCGGAAAGGTCGTCTGCGGGGTGATGGCGCCCGCATCCATGGCGGCGGCGGCGGTCACGACCTTCATGACCGAGCCCGGGACATAGATCCCGTTGCGGGCGCGGTCGACGAACGGGGCACCGGGATCCTGCTGGAGGGCGTTCCACGGCGCTTCCGCGTCCCGGGGGTCGCCGCTGATCAGGGTGGCGTCGAAGGTCGGGCTGGAGGTCATGGCCAGCACCGCCCCGGTGGTCGGGTCGAGCGCGACGACGGCCCCCACGTTTCCGGCCAGCTGAGCCGCGGCGAATGACTGGAGCCGCGCGTCCACGGTGAGCACCAGGTCGTGGGGCTGCAGCGGGCGCTGCAGGACGTCATTGACCACGTCGTGCAGCGGATTCGGGTCGCGCAACCCGACCAGCAGCTCGTCCCAGGCGCGCTCGATCCCCGACGTCCCGTAGCGCAGCGAGGCATACCCGACCAGGTGAGTCGAGGCGGGATCGGCGTACGCCCGGCGAGCGATGCCGTCCACCACGGTAGTGGAGGCCAGCGCGGTCCCGTTGGTGTCGAAGATCGTGCCCCGCGGCTCGCTCCGGTGAGCGGCGATGAGTGCGGGGTTGTCTGGACGAGCCTCGAGCGACGATGCCAACACGACCTGCCACCACGACATGGCCAGTGCCAGCACGGCAAAGCCGGCCAGCATCGCCGTCCCCAGGCGGGGCAGGTGGCGCGCGATCATCCGGGGCGCTCTTCCGGCTTCGCTGATTCCCCGAATTCAGCCGATTCCGCCCGGTCTGCCTCGATCGACCGATGGCTGATCGACAGCAGCAGCCCGACCACCACGAAGCTGGCGAGCAGGCTGGAGCCGCCGTAGCTGACGAAGGGCAACGTGATCCCGGTGAGCGGCACGACCTTGAGGTTGCCGCCGATGATGATCAGGCTCTGGAGCACCAGGCCCGCGGCCAGCCCGGTGGCCAGCATGGTGCTGAAGTCGTCGCGGGCCAGGACCGCGATCCGCAGGCCGCGGGTCATGATCACCGCCACCAGCCCCAGCATCGCGACCCCACCCAGCAGGCCCAGCTCCTCGCCAATCGCGGCAAAGATCATGTCGGTGTGGACGGCGGGGATGGGCAGGCGACCGTCCACCTGCGGCAGGCCCTGGCCCAGACCCTCACCCAGCAGCCCGCCGCGCGCGAACGCGTAGATGGCCTGCACGGCCTGGTAGCCGGAGCCATTCGGATCCGCCCAGGGGTCGATCCAGGTGTCAATCCGCTCGTGGACATGCGGGAACAGCAGGTAGGCGACGCCCGCCCCGACCACGAACAGCACCGCGCCGAACAGCACGTACGTCCGCCGCCCGGTGGCCACGAAGAGCATGGTCAGAAAGACGCCGAAGAACAGGAGGGCCGTCCCCAGGTCGCGGCTCACGACGACGACCAGCATCACCGCCGCGAACACCACCAGCATGGGCGCCAGGTACGGGATGGGCGGCAGGGCAACCGGGCCGAGTCGCAGGCTGGCCCCGGCCAGCACCGCCCGATTCTCCGCCAGGTAGCCGGCCACAAAGACAACGAGCATGACCTTGATTGCTTCCGAGGGCTGGAAGCCGAAGGGGCCGATCACGATCCACAGCCGCGCCCCGTTGACTTCGGACCCGAACAGCAGAGTGACCACCAGCAGGGCCGCGGCCAGCAGGCCCCAGCTGTACTTGTAGTGGCGCAGGAATCCGTCGTCCCGGACCCCGATCGCCACCACCAACATGGCTGCCAGGCCGATCCCGAACCAGACCAGCTGGGTGCCCACCATCCCCAGGTTGAAGGCCGGGTTGCCGGCCAGGTCCTGCGGCAGGCGGTTCAGCATCACGATCCCCAGCGCCCCCATGGCCGCCACGGCGGGCAGGAGCAGCTCGTCGCCGCGGTGCCCCGACCAGGCCAGGACCAGGTGAGCGCCCAGCATGAGGCCAACAAAGACGACGGCCACGGCCAGCGGCCCGAGCTCGGCCCGTCCTGACTGCGCGATGTGCGTGACGACCACTCCCAACGGGACGAGCAGCAGGACCGGGATCAGCAGCCCGAGCTCGGTGCGACGCGCGGCCAGGCGGTACACGCTCAGCGCTCGAGGCGGAACCGGATGCGGCCCACCACCAGCTCGTCCCCGTACGACAGGGCCACCGGGCGCTGGATGCGGTGGCCGTTGACCCACGTCCCGTTCGTGCTGCGCCGGTCCTCGACGTACCAGGCTCGACCCCGGAACGTGAGCGCGGCGTGGGTGCCGCTGGCGAACTCGTCATCGAGGTAGATCGTGCTGTTGGGGTCGCGGCCCAGGGTGGTGATGGGCCCGATCTGCAGGACGCGCCCGACCGACGGCTCCTCTCCCGGCGACTCGAGGACCACCAGGCGGCCCATGCCCGTCCGCGTGGCGGCCGCGGTGGCCTCGGCCTGGCGGAGATCGGCCCGCAGGGCGCGCGCGAAGCGGTACAGGATGACGAACAGGAGGGCCAGGAACCCGAGCTGCAGCGCGAGCAGAAGCAGCCGCAGGAGCTCGTTGGTCATGGGGCGAGGAACGTCATCCGCGCAGCCGGAACTCGATGCTGGTGCTGCCGATCCGGATCCGGTCCCCGTCCGCCAGCGCAATCTCCTCCACCGGCCGGCCGTTGACGGTGGAGCCGTTCCTGCTCTGCAGGTCGACGAAGCCGTACGCGCCGTGCTGGAGCTTCAGCTGACAGTGATGGCGGCTCACCTGCGGGTCGTCCAGGATGACGTCGTTGTCGGCCCCGCGGCCTATCGCGATCAGCGCACCACCCAGGTCGAATCGGGCTGGCGCCGCGCCATCGGTCTGGACCACCAGGAACGCGCGTGACGCCGAGGCCGGCTCGGGAACCGCGTGGCCGGGTCGAGCCAGCACGCTGGTGTTGGTCGGGTCCGGAGTCGCCGCCGATGGAGTGGCCGATTCCTCGTCGGCTACCGCGGCCGCCACCCGCACTTCGCCGCGCGGCACCATCGGATCGGGGCGCAGGACCACGCGCGGGCGTGCCACCAGCCGGTACCCGAGGCGCCGGGCGCGGGTCAGCACCTCGTGGGCGAGGTCATCCTCCAGCGATCCGTGGTAGGCGTCGAACGGCGCGTAATCGGCCGGGTTGAGGTGCAGGGCGTATCGGTTCGGGACGATCACGCCGCCCTCGCTGAACCGCTTGTTGGTGTCCATCGCGCGCTCGATCCGCTTGGCGAGCGTCACCGGTTGGGGTGGTGCCGCTCCGAGCCGACCAGCGGGCGCCTCCACGAGCCGCTCGAGGAAATCCTCGAGGCGCCGGAACATGCCCACGGCCAGCGATGCTAGCACGGGGTACCAACGGCGCCGATCGCGGTACTTTGGCCCGATCGGGCCATCGGGCAGGTCGTGGCTATACTGGCGGCCCGTGCGGGACGGGCCTACTGATGACGACTGAGATCCTCACCGAATCGTTCTGCGAGCGCTGCGGTACGCGCTATGAATTCGGCATGCCCGAGCCGCTGTCGACCGGGCGAAAAACGCGCGGCCTGGTGACCGGTCTCCGGGCGTTCATCATGAGCACCGACAGCCTGTCGGACTCGATCAACGACGCCATGCGGGCCGAGGAGGAAACGCTCGCGGCGGTCCAGATCGACGCGTTCCAGCAGGCCTTCAACTTCTGCCTCGACTGCCGGCGCTACACGTGCGTCAACTGCTGGAACGATGATGCGGGGCGCTGCCGCTCCTGCGTGCCGCTGGTCGGCGTCGACGACATCGCGGGGTTCGACCAGCGGGTGGCGAGCCCGCTGGTCCCGGCCGCGGCGGCGGAAAGCGCGGCCCTGCTGACGAGTGCGGAGACGCTGACCTGGCCGGAAGCGGACAGCGTCGCGCCCGCCGCCGCGGCAACCGACGGCGAAGCGGTCGAGGTGGAACCGGCAGCTGCCGAGACCGCCGAAGAGGTGATCCCCGAGCCGGCGGCCGCCGAGGAGCCCGTGGCCGCCGAGGAGCCCGTGGCCGCCGAGGAGCCCGAGCTCCCGGTCGCGCCCCCGCCACCCGTCACCACCCCGCGACGCGACCTGCGCGACACGTTCCTGCGCGGACTCATCCCGCCTCCGGTGGCCGCGTCGAAGGAAGAGGTGCCCGAGAGCCTCGCCGCGCGCCGCAGCCAGCTCGACAGCCTGGGGATCGACGACCCGGGCGAAGGGACGGTGTCGGTCGGCCAGCGGACGGAGCTGCCCTATCGGTCGAGTGGTGCGGGATCGGCGGCCGGCGGTAGCGCCGCCCTGGCCGCGGTCTGGGATGCCTCGACCCGGGCTCTCATGGAAGGCGCCCAGCGCGCATCGCTCCGTCCGTGCGGATCATGCGGCCTGACCGTCTCCTCCACCGCCAGATTCTGCCGCCGCTGCGGGACCCCCCAGACCCTCAGCGCCTGATCATTCCTTCAGGGTGCCACGGCTTGAACTGGCCGGCGCCGAGTCTCCGCCACCGCTCGAACCTCCACTCTTTCCCGAACCTCCCCTCTCGGCCGGACTGGCCGCGGAGTCGCCGCTGGCCGGACTGGCCGCGGAGTCGCCGCTGGCCGTCCCTTCCGCCTTGCGCGAATCGGTGACATAGAAACCGCTGCCCCGGAAGATGACCCCGGTCGGGTGGAGGACCCGCTGCATCGGCCCTCGGCAGCGCTCACAGACCTCCGGCCCGTCCTCCAGGATGGAATGGATGATCTCGATCGTGTGGCCGCAGTCGCGGCAGCGATAGTCGTAAGTCGGCACCGGGCAGGATGATCGCAGGGGCGGGCGGAGGGAGCAACGCCGCAGTGCGGCGCGGATCAGCTGAGGGTCAGGTTCCGGCTCGGAGCAGGGACGCGACCGACCAGCGACGCCGTTCCGGCTGAACGGCCGGGCCGGCCTCTTCGGTCCCGGCCACGATGCGCGCCAGGCGATGGATGTCGGCCGTGATCTTCTCGCGCGGGAAGCGGAGGACCAGCGGCTGGCCCTCGTTGGCCGCCATCACCGCGGTCGCCCCAGCCGACACGATGGTCGCCATCACCGGGCGGCCGAGGGCGCTTTCCATGTCACGAATCTTGACCCCGTGGTTGGCACGGTTGGCGACCACCTTGATCGCGTCATCGATCCCGAGCTCGTATGCCAGCTGGATGAACTGGGCGCTGTTGCGGAGCGGGCCGACCTCGGGAGTGACGGTGAGGAGGATCTCGTTGGCGACCGACAGCATGGCCACCGTCCGGTCGTCATAGCCGGGATGGGTGTCCACGATGATCAGGTCGTACTCCTGCCGCGCCCAGCGCACGGCCGCGATGAGGAGATCAGGGCCGATGCGCTCCGCGTCGGCCGGCTCGAAGCCCCAGGTCAGGACGTCAAGCCCGCTCGGCTCGTGGTTCACGACCAGGGACGTGAAGGCCTCGTCATTCCAGTGCTCGGGGGGACTCTCGGCCAGGTCCGCCAGGCCGCGACGGGCCGGCACGTCGATGACCGCGGTCACGTTGCCCACGCCGGCATCCGCGTCGAGGAGCAGGACGCGCTGGCGAGTCTGGATCCGCAGGGCGACAGCCAGGTTCACCGCCACCGTGGTCTTGCCCACCCCGCCCTTGGGCGCAAAGATCGCGATCACTCGCGCGTTGGCCGGGTCGTGCCCGCCGATTTCGGGGGTCTCGCGATCGACGCTGGGGGCCGATGCGGAGCCGGAGCGGATGAGCAGGGCCTGGAGTCGGTAGACCAGGGCATCGGGCAGGATTGGCTTGACGACGAACTCGTCGCCGACTTGCCACAGGTCGTCCAGCTCGCCCGCTTCGTCCCCCAGCAGGATCAGCGCCGGGACCGGATTGGCCTCGTTCAGGCGCCGATGGATGCGCCGCACCGTGCTGGACGACAGATCGGCGTCGATGACCGCCAACTCTGGCGTGCGTCCCTCGACGAGGGCCGCCTCGAAATCTTCCTCGCTGCCGATGACCTCGAATCCGGCGCGTGCGAGTGCGCCGGCGATGGCGGCGGCATCGTCGTGCGCGGCGACCAGGACTCGGGGTCGTTCCATCGGTGCCCTTTGGTGCGGTGACTCGGGGCACCAGTGTCCACGCCCGGGTCAGATGCGGGCAATGGGACGAATGTACCGATGCCTACGGGTTCCCGCCGAGGCGCATCCCGCACTTGGGGCAGTAGAAGGCGCCCGTGCCGCGGGCGTCGAAGCCACAGTGGCCGCAGATCTTGCCCTCGCCGGCATCCCGGCTGATCGGAGCGTCGGCGGTGCCCGCCGCCAGGCCCGAGGCCAGGATCTGTTGCTGCAGGTTGCTCAGCAGGCGCTGTGCGTTTCGTTCGGTGTCTCCCCGCTGGCCCTTGCCGCCCCATCCGAGGACGGCCCGCACCACGAGCTCGCCGGTGAGATCGTCGAAGTGGCTGGCCAGGCCGCCCGTGATGGCGTCAAAGGTGGGGTACCCGGAGGTGTCGGTCTCTCCCAGCAGCAGGCCGCAGACGAGGGTGTCGATGGTCATGTCCACCGCCTCGGTCTGCTCGAGCACGAACAGGGCGTGGCGGGTGACGGGGCTGGCCTGGCGCCGGGCCACGATCCACTGCTCGAGGTCCGAGAGGCGCTCGATCACCGGTGCAGCAGAGGCGAGCTCGAGCGGCAATGGAGACACCACCTCGATGCCATCCAGGGTCAGCGGTTCGACGATTCGCGGGAGCGATCGCAGGACCTCGGGTCCGGGGGTGAGCCGAATGACGTCGCCGCTGCGCGCCAGGTAGGCCAGCGCCACCGCGTATTGGCGGCCGCCGACCGCCGCGAATGTGGCCGTGGGCGCCTGGATGTCTGGCTCGGGCTCCGGCTTGCGGCGGCGCAGAAATCCCACGCGAATCCCCTGCTGCGTCTGGGTCGGGGGCGATTCTACCCCGACCCGGACGACTCGCCGATCTGGCGCAGGCGTTCCTCGATCTCCGCCAGACGCTGCCGCTCCCGTGCGACGACGGCCGCCGGGGCCCGGGCCACGAAGTTCGGATCGCCGAGCAGGGCCTCAAGCCGCGCCTGGCTGCGACGCAGCTCCGCAGCGCGGGAGGCGCTCCGGTCGTCACCGGTCGTGGCCGCCTCCAGCCAGATGGCCCCCAGCGCGGTGGCTGCCCGGTCGGTGGCCGCGGTAGACGCATCCGGGTCCAGGATCTCGCACCGGACGCGGGCCAACGGCTCGATGTACCGACGGCCGGCCTCGGCGGCCTCGGCGGCCGCCGCGTCAGTGGGCACGAGGCGCAGCGGAACGACGGCGCTGGCGGGGATGCCGGCTTCGGTCCGCAGGTTGCGTGCCGCCCGGACCACCTCCGAAAGTGAGGCGAACGCGGCCTCCGCGCCGCGGTCGCGATGAGTGGGGGCCGGCCACGGGGCGATGAGCAGCAGCGGGCTCGCGGTCGCTGCCGGATGCGCAGCTCCCAGCGCGGCCCAGACCTCCTCGGTGACGAACGGGATCACGGGGTGCAGCAGCCGGAGGATGTCGGCCAGAACCTCGGCGCCGGTGGTCCAGGCGCGGGCCATGGTCGCGGCCGAGGCGTCCGGATCGCGGAGCTCGATCTTCGCCATCTCGAGATACCAGTCGCAGAAGTCGTTCCACGCGAAGTCGGTCACCGAGGCCGCGTAGCCGCCCAGGTCGTTTCGGTCCAGGCGTCTGACGGCCTCAGCCGTGGTCCCCGCCAGGCGCGAGCGGATCCAGCGCTCGGCCAGCGATTCCGGCGCCGGAACACCGGATCCGTCGGGGGCCGGCGGCGGTTGGCTGCCCAGCACGAAGCGCGCCGCATTCCACAGCTTGTTGGTGAAATTGCGGGCCCCATCCAGCTTGGCGATCGTCAGCCGCTGGTCGCTCCCCGGCGAGGTGCCGACCGTCAGCGCCAGGCGGAGCGCATCGGCTCCGATCTCGTCGATCAGCTCGACCGGATCGGTCACGTTGCCCTTGGTCTTGCTCATCTTGACGCCGCCCTGGGCCCGCACCAGGCCGTGGAGATAGACGGTATGGAATGGCTCGACGTCGGTCAGGAACAGGCCGAGCATCATCATCCGGGCCACCCAGAAAAAGAGGATGTCGTACCCGGTTTCCATAACCGAGGTCGGGTAGAAGCGGCGCATGTCCGGCGTGTCGTCCGGCCAGCCCAGGGTCGAGAACGGCCACAGCCCACTGCTGAACCAGGTGTCGAAGATGTCGGTCTCCTGGACCAGCTCAGCGGCAGGGCGATGGCAGACCTCGCAGGCCGGGGGGCCCTCGGCCGCGTCGCTGACGGTGATGTGGCCGTCGGAACAGAACCAGGCCGGGATGCGATGGCCCCACCACAGCTGGCGACCGACGGCCCAGTCTCGGATGTTCTCCATCCAGTGGGCGTAGACCTTCTCGAAGCGGGCCGGGACGATCCGCGTCCGTCCTTCGCGGACCGACGCCAGCGCCCGGGCGGCGAGCGCCTCGGTTCGGATGAACCACTGGATCGACAGCCGCGGCTCGACGACGGTCCCACACCGGTGGCAATGGCCCACCACCATGGCATGCGGCTGCTCGCCCTCAAGGTCGCCCATGTCGGCCAGCCGGGCGACGATCTGGCGGCGCGCCTCAAACCTGTCCAGTCCGGCGAACTCGCCTCCCGCCTCGTTGACGCGCGCCTCCTCGTCGAAGATCGAGATGGCTTGCAGTCCGTGGCGCTTCCCGGTCTCGTAGTCGTCGGGATCGTGGGCGGGGGTGATCTTCACCGCCCCGGTGCCGAAGGCAGGGTCGACACCGGCGTCCGCGATGATCGGCAGCCGGCGGCCCAGGAACGGCAGAATCGCCTCCCTTCCGACCAGCGACCGGTACCGCTCGTCGTCGGGATGGACCGCGACCGCGACGTCGCCGAGCAGCGTTTCAGGGCGGGTGGTGGCCAGCGCCACCCAGCGGTCGGGATCCGGCGCACCGTCGGGGGCGGCGAGGTGGTAGCGAATGGTCCACAACGTCCCCATCTGGTCGTGGTGGACGTTTTCCAGGTCGCTGATGGTGGTCCGACACCGAGGGCACCAGTTGACGAGCGCCTCGCCCCGGTAGACCAGGCCCGCGTCCCACAAGCGCTTGAACGCGACTCGGACGGCCCGGGCGCTGCCCTCGTCCATAGTGAAACGGTTGCGGGTCCAGTCGGCGCTGGCCCCCAGCCGACGGAGCTGAAGCGAGATCACATCGCGCGTCTCGTTCATGAATGCCCACATCCGCTCGAGATACGCCTCGCGACCGAGCGAGGCACGGCTCTCCCCCTCCGCATCGAGCATCTTGTCGAGCACGAACTGGGCCGCGATCGAGGCGTGGTCGACGCCGGGCACCCAGAGCGTGTCGTCACCCAGCATGCGGTGGTAACGGATCATCAGGTCCTCGGCCGTGACGAACAGGGCGTGTCCGGTGTGGAGGGAGCCGGTCACGTTCGGCGGGGGCATGGTGATGACGAAGCGCGCCGCTCCGGCGGGAGGGTCCAGCGCCGGCGTGAAGGCGCCGCTGTCCAGCCAGCGCCGGTAGACGCGTGGCTCGACCTCGCCCGGCACATAACGCGGCGGAAGCTCAGCCCGTCCGCTCGTCATCGCGCCCTCCATCCAAACAAACAACCCGCTCGTCGAAGGACGAGCGGGCTCGTGGTACCACCTTCGTGCGGCGACGTCGGCTCACGGAGCCGGTGCCACCCTCATGCCCGCGCTATCGGGCGGATCCCGATCGGCTCTCGTGCGACCTTCGCCCGCTCGTGCCGCGACGGGCTCTCAGCCGGGACCCGCCGTCTCTGTCGGCCGCTGGAGGGCTACTCCTCACGATCGGCGCCGAGAGCCGAGTCTACCACCCGGCCCGGCGTTGGCCGGTTGGGCTAGCGGCGCTTGCCGGCGCTCAGGTGCAGAACGCCGTCGTCGCCCCGCTGGATCGATGCCCCCGGATGGGCGGCGGTGATGAGCGCGGTGAGGTCGACGTCGGCTCGGTGGGTCACGTTGTACATGAACTCGCCGCCCGAGCCCAGGCTGAGGCGGACGTTGGTCACGCCCTCCGCCTTCTCGAGGGCGGTCTTGAACGAGGTCACGGCACCGAAGCTGCCGAGCCCGACCGCGGCAACCTGGGTGCTGGCGTCAGTCGTCACAGCTTCAGGTGGCGCAACGGAAGGAGCGTTGACAGGCTCGTCGGCGGCCGAAAGCTTGACGGCAGCCGGGGCCATCTCCGCCACCGCCGCCGGGCCGTCGGAAGCGACCGCCTCCGATTCGGGCTCGACGCCGTTGGTCGGGGCGCCGTCACCATCGGGCAGGTCCGGTTCGCCGTTGCGCTCGATGCCCAGGCTCCGCAGCCGCTCTTCATGCCCACCCGTCGCCTCGTCAGCCACCGCGGTTCCCCCGTCGGTTGGGGTTCCCGCGTCGGTTGCCGGCCCGCCGTCCGGTGCCGCTTCGCCGTTGGTCTGCGGCAGGCGCGGCATGCGGCGCGCGGCCGCAATGAAGGTGTCGGGATCCCTGATCTCGCCCAGCTGGGCGAAGAACAGGGCCAGCTCGCCCTCGTACTGCTCGACCTGGGCCTCCAGAGCGGCGATGTCGGAGGCGGCCTTTCGGTCATGCTCATCCAGCTGCTCGGCCAGTTGCGCGCGCCGCTGCTCGATCTTGCGCTGCGTCTCGGCCTCGATCCGCACGATCTCGGCCCGCGACCAGTCGCCGATGCCGGTGGTGTCCTGCTCGGCGCGGGTCCGCAGCTCCTCCGCCCGGGATCCGGCCGCGTCGCGCATGGCGGCGATCTTGGCCGCCACCGCGGCCCGCGCGTCGGCGAGGCTGGTCTCTCGGGCGTCGTCGGCCACACGCCGCATGGCGGCAGTCAGCGAATCGAGGAACTGATCAGAGGGTTCGACCGGACGCGCCGGCTCCCAGCCGCCAGCCGTTCTGGAAACCCCCGATTCGGCGCGTTCCGTCATGTCTGTTTCCGCTCGCTGCTCTCCCACCGCCGGCTCGCCCTTGGGGCCCCTCTTCAGGCGAAAACCGGGGCGGCGTTGGATGGCCGTCACGATGCGTCTCCATCTGGCGCGCTCAGCCATTCAGCAGGAGCCAGCTGATCAACGCCTGAGGGCATCCTAGACCCCCACCCCGGCCAAACCGGCCCGCCCGGTCGTACCGTCCCAGCCGAACGGTCGTACCACCGCAGGGGTAAAGGTCAGGCGGACTCCTCGTGGGCGGCGTCCTCGCGCGCGGCGTCATCACGGGCGCGACTCCCACGCCGGCGTGGACCGGACTCATCGGTCTCGGTGACGAGCATCGGCGGTCGGCCGCCCTCGATTGTATCGGCGGTAATCACGACCTTGGTCACATCGGTCCGCTCGGGGATGTCGTACATGACCTCGAGCAGCGCCTCCTCGACGATGGTGCGCAGGGCGCGGGCACCGGTCTTGCGCTCGGTCGCCAAACGCGCGGTGGCCTCCAGCGCGTCGTCGGTGAAGACGAGCTCCACCCGGTCCAGGGAAAGGAACTTCGCGAACTGGCGCACCACCGCGTTCTTGGGCTCGGTCAGGACCTTGACCAGGTCGTCGCGCGACAGCGCAGCCAGGCTGACGACGACCGGCATGCGGCCGACGAATTCGGGGATCAGCCCGTATCGCAGCAGGTCGTCCGGCATGAGCTGCTCGAGCAGCAGGCGTCGCTGCTCCGGGTCGCGCTGCGCCTCGGAGCCGAAACCGATGCCGCGCCGCCCGACCCGCTCTTCGACGATCCGCTCCAGGCCCTCGAACGCGCCGCCACAGATGAACAGGATGTTGGTGGTGTCGATCTGGATGAAGTCCTGGTGCGGGTGCTTGCGACCGCCCTGTGGCGGCACGTTGGCCACGGTGCCTTCGAGGATCTTCAGCAGGGCCTGCTGAACGCCCTCGCCGGACACGTCGCGGGTGATCGAAGGGTTGTCGGTCTTGCGCGCGATCTTGTCGATCTCGTCGACGTACACGATGCCGCGCTGGGCACGCTGGACGTCGAAGTCCGCGGCCTGGATGAGCCGAAGCAGGATGTTCTCGACGTCCTCGCCGACGTAGCCGGCCTCGGTCAGGCTGGTGGCATCCGCGATGCAGAACGGGACGTCCAGGACGCGGGCCAGGGTCTGGGCCAGGAGGGTCTTGCCCGACCCGGTCGGGCCGACCAGCAGCACGTTGCTCTTGCCGAGCTCCACGTCGTCCACCGCCGAGCCGGCATTGACGCGCTTGTAGTGGTTGTAGACCGCGACCGAGAGGACCTTCTTGGCAGCGTCCTGGCTGATGACGTACTGGTCCAGGGCTTCCTTGATCTTGCGCGGGCTGGGCAGCGGAGGCGGCGGGGTCCGGCTGGCGCGTGGCGCCTCGGCCATCTCTTCGTCGATGATCTCCTGGCACAGGTTGATGCACTCATCGCAGATGTAGACGCCCTGCCCCGCAATGAGCTTGCGGACCTGCTCCTGGCTCTTCCCGCAGAACGAGCAGCGATACGGAGCCTTCGCCTTGGTGGTCATCGCCGGGCGAGGATAGCACGGCCTCATCCACGCTCCGGTATCGGCCAGGGGTCCTGGGCCGCAGAACCTGGCCCGACCTATTTCTTGGTCTTGGCGTCCGCGGCGGCAGCTTCCTTGGCGGTTGGCACCGTTCCACCGGCGGCCTGCTTCATGCTGATCAGCGACTCGCCGGTGGGCTCGAACACGGCGTCGATGACGCCGTAGGCCTTGGCTTCCTCGGCGCTCATGAAGTAGTCGCGATCCGCGTCCTTCTTCACCTTCTCGAATTCCTGGCCCGTGTGCTCGGCCAGGATCCGCATCAGGCGGTCCGTCAGGTGCAGCATCTCCTTGACCTGGATTTCGACGTCGGGCGTGTTGCCACGGAAGCCGCCCGAGCCCTGGTGCAGCATGATCCGGGAGTTCGGGAGCGCGTAGCGCTTGCCCTTGGTCCCGGCTGCCAGGAGCACGGCCCCCATGCTGGCCGCCTGACCGATGCAGATCGTGCTGACCGGCGCCTTGAGGTACTGCATGGTGTCGTAGATCGCCATCCCGCTGGTCACGATCCCGCCCGGAGAGTTGATGTAGAGCGAGATGTCCTTGTCCTGGTCCTCGCTCTCGAGGAACAGGAGCTGGGCGATGACCAGGTTGGCGACGTGATCCTCGATCGGCTCGCCGAGGAAGATGATCCGCTCTTTGAGCAGCCGGGAGTAGATGTCGAAGGCCCGCTCTCCGCGAGCGCTGCTCTCGATGACCATCGGGACGAGCATCGTGTTCACTCCGCGCGTGGTTCGGTTGCCGCTTCTTCGGTTGCCGCTGGCGGCGCGGCCCGGTCGATGAGGCTGTCCACGAGTTTACGGTTCCGCAGCGTCATCCGCAGGTACGACCGACCGCGACGCGATGCCAGGTACTCGCGGAGGCGCGGCTCGCCGGGGTAGCGAGCCAGCTGGGCCTCGACTTCGGCGTCGACCTCGGCGTCGGTCGCGTCGATGCCCTCCCGCTCCGCAATGGCCGACAGGACGAGCAGGGTCTTCACGCGCCGGCTGGCGGGCTCGCGAAGCTCGGCCATCAGCTCCTCCGGCGTCTGGCGGGCGAGCTCGAGGTACTTGTCGATCCCGATTCGCTGCTCGGCCAGGCGAGCGCGCAGCTCATCGCGCATGATCTCGACCTCGTTGGCGATCATGACCTCGGGGAGCTCGACGGTTGCGTTGGCGGTGGCGAACTCGATGATCCGGTCGCCGAACTGGTGCCGCGCCTCGGCCTCGGCTCGGCGCCCCAGCGCCTCGCCAATCTCGGCGCGCAGCTGGTCGAGGGTCTGACCGTCGGTTACCGACGCGGCGAACGCGTCGTCCAGCTCGGGCAGGATCCGCTCCCGGAGGTCGACCAGGGTGACGTTGAAGTGGGCCTCCTTGCCGGTCAGCGCCTCGACCCGGTAGTCGGCCGGGAAGGTCAGGTCGAACTCCCGGCTTACACCGATCCGCAGGCCCAGCAGATGGTCCTCCCAGCCGGGGATCATCCGCTCCTCGCCCAGGACCAACGGCAGGCGGTCGGCGGTCCCGCCATCGAATGGCTCCCCGTCGATCGTGCTGCGGAACGACACCGCGACCAGGTCACCCTTCTCGGCTCCCCGGTCGTCCACGGGTCGCAGGGTGGCCTGCTGGTCGCGGAGCTCCGACAGCACCACCTCGACGTCCTCGTCGCTGACGGGCGGCACCTCGAGCGTGAACGGGTAGTCGGTATACGCCCCCACGGTCACGGTCGGACGGACCGCTACCACGGCTGCGAACCGCGCCGTGTCGCCCTCCCGCAGGGCTGCCGTGTCGATCTCCACCTCGGGCTGGTCGATGGGGATGAGATCGGTCTGGTCGATGGCGGCGTCGTAGCCCTCGCCGACCAGGTGCTCGACCGCTTCGGCCAGCACCGCGTCGCGGCCGACGTAGCGCTCGATCACGTTGCGCGGCGCCTTGCCGGGCCGAAATCCCGGGACCCGAGTCCGCTCAGCCAGGTGGCGGTACGCCGTTTCGAAGTGACGCGACACCTCATCGGCCGGCACTTCGATGTCGAGGCGGACCCGCGAGCCCGGCTCGGGGCGCGTGGAAACGGTGATCATGTGCGCAGCGTCACGAGCGGTACGACCTTCCGATGGATGGTGGGCGAGGCGAGATTCGAACTCGCACGTCTTGCGACACCAGCTCCTAAAGCTGGCGCGTCTGCCGTTCCGCCACTCGCCCGAACGAGGGTGCTCGGCGGCCCGCGGAGTCTAGCAAACCAACCGCTGCATTCGACCCGATCGGGTCAGGAGGGCTTCCGGGCCGGCCGTGCCGAACCCTCGGCGGGTGTGGCTGGCTGCAGCGTCGGCCTGGCCGGGCCGGCCGGCGTTCCCTGCTGTCCGGACCAACCGGAGTACCGATCGGCGGGCGGGGTCACTTCGGATCGCGGGCCGGCAGCCGGTGGCCTCGACTTCGGCTCCTCCGCCAGCCGGCGCGTCACCACCCGTCGGGCGACGATCCCCGCAGCCGTGGCCGCCGCGATCTCGACGAAGGACCAGAAGGCGCGGCCCGGCCCCGGCGGGGAAAGAGTCTCGCTTACCAGCCGCGCGGCGCGTTTCCGGTTCTTCGGGTCCTCGCGCCAGGCGTGGATGGCCAGCGCCAGCTGCCGTCGGGCCTGATCCCGGTCCTTCCCGCCGGACGCCGACGCGTCCACCAGCGCGCGAAGGGAACCCGGCAGCGAGGCATACGCCCGCTCAGCCTCGGCCGACCCGCCCAGGGCGCGCCGGATCTGGCGGACGGTGCGCCGCGGCCCGCCGAGCAGGATGAACGCGAGGCCCACGGCCACGCCCGCGGTCTGGACCGGGTGCCGGCGGAGCCTGGCCCGCAGATCGAACCCGCGCCGCGCGGCCGCCTCCAGCCGGTCGGCGGTGGCGCGCACCCGTGCTCGCTGTGCCGCGAGCTCTACCCGCGTTTCGTCCAGTGTTGCGCCCACTCGAGGTCCTCTCTGGCGGCGGCAATAGTCTCTTCCGGCATCAGTCTGGCATGTCGAAGGCGCCGATAGGCAAGCCAGCCACACAGGCCGGCCAGGAGCAGGAGACCCAGCAGCACGATCAGGGCGGCCGCCCACAGGGGTATCCCGATCACGGCGCTGATGATGGAGACCAGAAGCACGACCAGGACCACGGACGCCAGGGCGAGCAGGATCAGGGCGATCCCTCCCAGCACGGCGGCCACCTTCAATTGGTTCAGGCCCTCCCCCACCTCCTGGCGCGCGGCGGCAACGTAGAGCCGGGCCAGCTCGGAGACCTGCTCGATGAGCAGGCTGAGAAGACCCCGGATCCCGCTTGGTTCAGGCGTTTGGGCAGCCACGGCCCGCCGATTCTATCAACGCCCTTCCAACTCCCCTGCCCGGACGATCGGGCCGCGCTCGGCTATCCTGACCCGCCGTATGACCCGCCGCCGAACGTCGTCACCTCAGCGCCGGACCCGCGCCAGCGAGGCCGCCCTCGGGCGCCGCGTGGGGTCGAACGGCGCCAGCCGGCTGAGCGGGACGACCCTGGCCATCGTCGGCATCGGGGCGCTGGTCATCGCGGGCCTGTCCGCGATCCTCGTCTTTGCGCTCCTGGCGCCCGGCGCTTCGGAGTCGGTCGGCGTGGCGCAGGCGATGGATGGTCAGCAGCACATCGCCACCGGAAGCGCGGGGGGCCCGTACTCGTCGACGCCTGCCGCGTCAGGGCCGCATTGGGACACGCCGCTCCAATGGGGCGTCTATTCGGCCGCCATCCGCCAGGAGCCGGCCATTCACAACCTCGAGCATGGCGGGATCGTGATCTGGTACCAGGCCGACCAGGTCACGCCGGAGCAGCTCGACGCGCTCGAGAACTACACCCGCTCGTGGAACACATCCGAGCGCTTCAAGGTCCTCGTCGCCCCCTGGGCGGGGTCCGATTTCGGTCACCCGATGGCCATCCTGGCCTGGACCTGGCTGCTGTACCTCGACCAGGTCGACACCGATCTGATGGACCGATTCGTAGACCAGCACTACGGCGACGCGCCCGAGCCGGGCGGCGGCCCGGGGCGACCCGTCCAGTAGTTGCGTGCCGCGCCGCGGGCGGGCATCATCCGGCGGGGCGCCTAGCTCAACGGCAGAGCAAGTGACTCTTAATCACTAGGTTCAGGGTTCGAATCCCTGGGCGCTCACCATCCGCATCCATGGCGTCGCGACGGTCTGTTTCGGCAGGCCCGTTCCGGTCGCCTCACAAGCTCGCGAGGCACGCGCCATGGCCCAAATACCCATCCAGCGGCATCGGCTGGACAACGGCCTGCGCGTGATCCTGTCGCCGGATGGGCGCACCCCGATCGTCGCCGTCAACCTGTGGTACGGCGTGGGCAGCCGCCACGAGAAGCAGGGGCGGACCGGCTTCGCCCACCTGTTCGAGCACATGATGTTCCAGGGCTCGGCCAACGTGGCCAAAGGCGACCATTTCGCCATGATCAACGGGGTGGGCGGCACCCTGAACGCATCGACCTGGACCGATCGGACCAATTACTTCGAGACGCTCCCCAGCCACGAGCTGGAGCTGGCCTTGTGGCTCGAATCGGACCGCCTGGCCAGCCTCCTGCCGGCCATGACCCAGGAGAAGCTCGACAACCAGCGCGACGTGGTCAAGAACGAGCGCCGCTCGTCGGTCGACAACCAGCCGTACGGCACCGCCGAGGAGCGCATGCAGGCGTTGCTGTGGCCGGAGGGCCATCCATACCACCACTCGACCATCGGCTCCATGGAAGACCTGTCGGCGGCCTCGCTGGATGACGTGAGCCGGTTCTTCGCCACCTTCTACGCCCCCAACAACGCGGTCCTGACCGTGGCCGGGGATTTCGATCCCGATGCGGCGCTGGCCGCCATCGGGCGTCATTTCGGACCCATTCCGGCCAACCCGGACCTGCCGCCCGCGCCGGTCATGGACGTCCCCGACAGCCTGGGAGGCGAGGTCCGGGAGGTGGTTCCCGACCAGGTCGAGCTCCCGCGGGTCCACGTCGCGTACCGCATTCCGCCCTTCGGGACGGAGGGCCACCAGGCGTTCGACGTGGTCAGCGACCTGCTGGGCACCGGTCGCGCCTCCCGTCTGTACCGGTCGCTGGTGCGCGAGCGCCAGCTGGCCGCCGACGTGGCCGCCTTCGTGTTCCCGTGGGCCGGCGGCTCCACCGTGCTGGCCGTGTGGGCCACCGCCCGACCCGAGATCGAGGTCGACACGCTCGAAGCGCAGCTCCTGGACGATGTCGGTCGCTTGGCGGCGGATGGACCGGCCGATGACGAGCTGGCCCGTGTCCGGACCCTCCACGCCGCGACGGTGGAGGCGTCCCTGGAGCAGGTTGGCGAGCGCGCGGATCGGATCAGCCAATACGCCTGCCTGTTCGATCGGCCCGAGATGGTGAACACCGAGATCGAGCGCTACGACGCGGTGACCGCAGAGCATGTTCGGCAGGTGATGGCCGATCGGGCTGGGGCGGACAACCGCCTGGTGCTGACCTACATCCCCGCCGAGGATGTCGCGGAGGATGCGGCATGACCCCGCCCAACGCGCTCCGCCCGGCACCGGGCATGCCCCGCCCGTATCACTTCCCCGACTTCACCCACCGCTCGTTGGGCCATGGGCTGACGCTGTGGGTCGTGCCGCTCCCCGACCGTGAGCTGGTGAGCGTCCAGCTCCTGGTGGACGGCGGGGCCGCCGCCGAATCCGAGCCGGAGGGCGGGATCGCGGCCCTGACCGCCGAGACGCTGGTCACCGGCACCCGGCGCCTGGACGGGCATGCATTCGCCGAGGCTACCGAACGGCTGGGGATCGAGATCTTCGCCGACTCGTCGTGGGACGTCGCACGCACCGGATTCAGCGCTCTCGCCGACCGTTATCCGGCCGGTCTCGAGCTGCTGGCCGAGATGGTCCGCGAGCCGCGCTTCGACGATGGCGAGTTCGACCGCCTGCGCGAGGAGCGGCTGGCCGACATCCTCCAGTCTCGCTCCGAGCCCGGCCGCCTGGCCGACGAATGGTTCCTCCGGGCCGTGTACGCCGATGGCTCTCCGTACGCGCGTCTGTCGGCCGGCACGCCCGAGACGGTCGAACCCCTCACCGTGGAGCAGGCCCGTGCCCATCACGCGCGGCACTGGCGACCGGACCGCGCCAATCTGGTGGTCGCGGGCCCGGTGAACTTGGACGAGGTCGAGCGTGCGGCGGAGGAGACGTTCGGCGACTGGGACGGGGCGAGCCCCGGCCACCGGACCATTCCAGTCGCCGACCGGGGCGGACGCCGCATCGTGGTGGTGGATCGACCCGGATCGGTTCAAAGCGAGCTGCGCATCGGTCATGTGGGCATCGAGCGGAGCCACCCGGACTACTTCGCTGCCCTCGTCATGGCCGCCGTCCTGGGCGGGACCTATAACAGCCGTCTGAACCAGCGGCTGCGCGAGGAGCTCGGGTACACCTACGGCGCGCGGGCGGCGTTCGACATGCGGCGGGCCGCCGGACCGTTCAGTGCGCGCGCGGCCGTTCAGACCGAGGTCACGACCGACGCGATCCGCGAAACGCTGGCTCTGGTGGAGGGCATGCAGGCGGCCCCTCCAGACGAGGCCGAGCTCCGACATGTCATCGACTACCTGGTCGGCATCTTTCCCCTGCGCTTCGAGACGACAGGAGGTGCAGCGGCTGGGATCGAACCGATCGCGGTGTACGGGCTGGACCACGACTGGTGGGCCACCTACCGCGACCGGATCGAGGCCGTGGGCCCGGTCCAGGTTCACGATGCGGCGGTCGATCTGCTCCGACCGGCCGATGCGCTCATCGTGCTGGCCGGGGACGCGGCGCGCGTGCGACCCGATCTCGAGGTGGCCGACCTGGGACCGATCGAGGTGGTTCAGCCCGCCGACGATTAGCCCGTAGCGCGACGCTGGGCACGGGCCAGCCGGTCCCGGGCTCGCGAGATCCGTTGGGACGGCTGACCGCGGACGAGGCGCGAATCGAGCGCCTCGGGGTGCTCGCCCCGGGCGATCTCGGCCAGCAGCGTGGACGCCTGCTCCAGCTGGCCGGCCTCGGTCAGGAGCTGAACCCGCGCGTACCACCCGTCACCGTCCACGACCGGCGCCGCAAGGAGGCGCCCGAGGATGGCCACCGCTCGCTCGCGGTTCCCGGCCCGACGATGCGCAAGGTGGGCTACGCGCAGGTCGGCAAAGGTCGGCTCCATGGCGAGGCCATCAAGGTAATCGAGGAGGAGATCCGCGTTCGCGGCCCGCTCAGCGGGCGGTCCTCGACGCACGTGACGCTCCCGGAAATCGACCAGCAGGGCGCGCTGCTCGCGATCGAGCCAGGTCCGCGGGGCGGTCCCGTCGGGCCACCGGCCGCCGAGCTCGGCGAGGAAGGTGGCGCCGGCCAGGTGCCGGTCGGTGGCCACGTACGCTTCGCGCAGCCCGGCGCGGGCCAGCGTGTCGAACGCGGGGTCCACCTCCACCAGGCGCTCCGCAGTGCCGGCCCAGTCCTCGAGCCGACCTCGCTCTCGGTAGTACGTGCGGGCGAACCGCAGCCAATACCGTTCGCGGTGATCCCGCCAGTCCTGGCCATCGATGAAATGCTCCACGATCCAGCGCCGCTGCGCGTCGGGATCGGCCAGGAAGACCGCCGCCGGCACCCGAAATCCAGCCACCGATCGCCATGCAGGCTGATGCCACGGACTTGGTTCAGCGGGTTCGCTGGCCCTCCGAGCCGGGCGGCGCACGCGCCGCGATCCCGCCGGTAGCGGCTCCCCGAGCGCCACCGGCCAGGCCAGGGTGCCCGCCACGCCGCGGGACAGCGCGCCGTCGTACTGCCGGCGGCGGGCCGGGTCACGCAGCTCGGACCAGGCCCGGTTGAGGAGAGAGGTCCGACGCGTGGCCAATCCGGGGGGCGCGCCGCTGCGGTCGGGGTGGTGACGGAGGACGGCCCGCCGGAATGCGACCCGCAGCTGATCGGCCGTGGCGTCGGGGTCCACGTCGAGCACGGCGTAGTAATCCAGGTCCTGGTAGAGGACGTCCGCCGAGGAGGCCATCCCACGAGTGTACGGGTCCGCAGGCTGGGTCGGGGTTGCTATGCTCCCGTACATATGGCTGCGACCGCCCGCCCAGCGCGGCCTCGCGCCGGCCAGCTGGTGATCATCGGCGGCGCGGAGGACAAGCTTCGGCATCGTACGATCCTGACCCGCTTCATCACCCTGGCCGGGGGACCTGAGGCGCGGATCCTGATCGTCTCGACCGCCTCCTCGCTGGGCGAGGAGGCGACCGACCTGTACGCCTCGCTGTTCCGCACGCTCGGGGCAGCCGAGGCCGTCAGCCTGCGTCCGCTGCTCCGCGAGGAGGCAAACTCGCTGCGTGCGGCCGAGCTGGTGCGCGACGCAACCGCCGTGTTCCTGACCGGCGGCAACCAGCTGCGGCTGTCGAGCGTGGTGGGCGGCACCCGCCTGGGCCGTGCCATTGCCGAACGACACCGTCACGGGCTGGTGGTGGCCGGGACGAGTGCCGGCGCGTCGGCCATGGCCAGCCACATGGTCGCCTTCGGAGCGGGCGGTGCCACTCCCAAGCAGCGCATGACCCAGATGAGCGCCGGGCTGGGCCTCCTGCCCGGGGTCGTCATCGACCAGCACTTCGAGCAGCGCAACCGGATCGGGCGCCTGCTCGCGCTGGTTGCCCTCTCGCCGGGCCTGTTGGGGATTGGGATCGACGAGGACACCGCGGCCGTGGTCGGACCCAGCGGCGTGCTGGAAGTCATCGGGAAGGGATCGGTCACCATTCTCGACCCCGCCAGACTCCAAACCGATGCCTATGAGGCCAAGCGCTATCGGCCGATCATGGTCAGCGGGGTCATCCTCCACAGCCTGCCGTCGGGCTACCGGTTCGACCTCCGCCGTCGTCAGCTGCGCGCCACCCTCCGCCCGGTCGACGCCACCGACCGCGAGCTGGCCGCGGTCCACGCGGCCTCCGAGCGGACCCGGCGCCTGAGCCGGCGCATCGCCGCCGAAGGAGCCGATGACACCGCACCCGAGCGAGCCCGCCGGCGCGCGACTCGATCGCAGCCCCTCGAGGAAGCCAGCGAGTGACCCGCGCCCCCGCCTCCGGCCGCCGACGCCCGCGCCGCCCCGCAGCGTCCGAGGCCCAGGGCCCGGGCGGCACTCTGCGCATCGTCGAGCAACGCGTCTATCGGGGACCGAACTACTGGTCCTACGAGCCGACCATCAAGCTCGTGGTCGACCTTGGCCCGCTGGAGGAGTGGCCCACCAACCGGCTGCCGGGATTCACCGACCGCCTCCTGGCGGTCGTGCCGGGGGTCGCCAATCACTCCTGCGGAACCGGGCGTCCGGGCGGCTTCCAGGACCGGCTGCGGGACGGCACCTGGCTGGGCCACGTGGCCGAGCACATCGCGCTCCAGATCCAGCGCGATGCCGGCACCGAGGTCGGGCGCGGAAAGACGCGATCCACCGGACAGCCGGGCCGGTACCACGTCATTTATTCCTACGCCGAGGAGAGCGTCGGCCTGGCCGCCGGTCGCCTGGCGGTCCGCCTCGTCAACCACCTGGTCGAGCCGGATCCGGCATTCGTGTATGGCGCGGAGTTCGAGCAGCTCGTCCGGCTCGCCGAGCGCGCGGCCTTCGGGCCCTCGACCCAGGCCATCCTGGACGAGGCGAACCTGCGCGACATCCCCTGGATCCGGCTCAACGAGGCGTCCCTGGTGCAGCTCGGCCACGGCCGCCACCAGAAGCGCATCCGGGCCACCATGACGTCGCACACCAGCGCGCTGGGCGTGGACATCGCGCAGGACAAGAAGCTCACCAACCGGTTGCTGGCGGCCACCGGCGTGCCGGTGCCGCGCTCCGAGGTCGTACGCAGCGTCGACGAGGCGGTGGTCGCGGCGGGCCGGGTCCGCTATCCGGTCGCCATGAAACCGATCGACGGCAACCACGGCCGCGGGGTGATGCTGAACCTGACCGATGAGGCGGCCGTCCGCATGGCGTATCCAACGGCCCGCGGCGAGTCACGCTACGGCGGAGTCGTGGTCGAGTCGTTCCTGGTCGGCAACGACTACCGCTGCCTGGTCATTGGAGGGGTGCTGCGCGCGGTCGCGCAGCGAGTGCCCGCCCACGTGGACGGGGATGGGAAGCACACCGTCGCGGAGCTGGTCGAGATCACGAATGCCGACTCACGACGCGGCATCGGTCACGAGAAGGTACTGACCCGGATCATGCTGGATGAGGAGGCGGTGACCTACGCCGGGGAGCAGGGCCATACCCTTGACGCGGTTCCTCGACGTGGACGGCGGGTGTACCTCAAGCGAACCGGGAACATGAGCACCGGCGGCATCAGCATCGACCGAACCGAGGAGATCCACCCCGAGAACGCGGAGATCGCCGAGCAGGCGGCCAAGGTGATCGGGCTCGACATCGCCGGCATCGACTTCATCTGCCCCGACATCAGCGTTCCGGTCCGGGAGACCGGGGGCGGCATCGTGGAGGTCAACGCCGCGCCCGGGTTCCGGATGCACACCCACCCAACCGAAGGCGAGGCCCAGTACGTCGCCAAGCCGGTCATCGACATGCTGTTCCCGCCCGGTACGGCGTCCCGCATCCCGATCGTGGCGGTGACCGGCACCAACGGCAAGACCACCACCGCCCGGATGATCAACCACATCCTGCGCGGCATGGGCCGCAAGGTCGGGATGACCAGCACCGACGGCATCTTCATCGATGGCCGGGTCATCAGGCGGGGTGACATGAGCGGCCCCAAGTCGGCGTCGATGGTGCTCCAGAACCCACTGGTTGACACCGCCGTGTTCGAGGTGGCGCGGGGCGGGATCCTGCGCGAGGGGCTGGGCTACCAGCGGAACGACGTGGCGGTCGTGCTGAACGTGGCATCCGACCACCTGGGCCTGGGCGGCATCACCAGCCTGCGCCAGCTGGCCGGGGTCAAGCAGGTCATCGTGGAGGCCGTGCCGCGCGACGGGACCGCGGTCCTCAACGCGGACGACCCGCTGGTCGCCAAGATGGCCGCCGCCTGCTCCGGAGCGGTCATCTACTTCAGCCTGAATCCCGACCACGAGACCCTGCGTCGCCAGGCATCCCGGGGCCGCCGGGCCGTCACCGTGGAGCCGGGGCGGAACGGGGAGATGATCGTCCTGCGCCAGGGCCGCAAGAGCCTGCCACTGGTCTGGACCCACCTCATCCCGGCCACGTTCGAGGGACGGGCCCGGATGAACGTGGTCAACGCGCTGGCCGCCACCGCCGCCGCCTGGGCCACCGGCGCGCACCTGCACGACATCCGGCAGGGCCTCCGGACCTTCGCCGCGTCCTACTTCCAGGCCCCCGGCCGGCTCAATCTGTTCGAGCTGGACGGCTACCGGGTGCTGGTCGACTACGCTCACAATCCGCACGCCATGACTGCCCTGGGGGCGTTCATCGAGGCGCTGGCGACCGAAACTTCGAATGGACACCATCCACTTGTTACGGGGCATCGGATCGGCGTCATCGCCACGGCCGGCGACCGGCGCGACCGCGACATCCGCGAGCTGGGGCGCGTGGCCTCCTCGTTCTTCGACACGATCCTGATCCGGGAGGATGCCAACCCCCGCGGGCGCAAACGGGGCACGACGGCGGACCTCATCCGCGAGGGCATCGAGGCCGGGGTTCGGGACGGGGCACGCTGCCGCGCCATCGAGACGGTCCTGGATGAGCTGGAGGCGACGCGGCAGGCGCTTGACATGGGCCGCGATGGCGACCTGGTCGTGCTGTGCGTGGACCACGCCAACCTGGCCTGGAAGGAGCTCCAGCATCGGCGCCACGGAACGCCGGCCGGCGACGCCGAAGGGAACGCAGCGGAGGACCGCGGCGCCGGCTCCTCCGCGGACGTCGACGACGAGGAAGAACCGTACGCCTGAGGCGGCGCCCCGCTAGGTACGCGCGCGCCGGGCGGCGAGCAGCGCGCGCAGGCGCGGCAGCGAAACAGGTCGGTATTTCTCCTTCGCCAGCCAGGCGAAGATCTCATCGCGCTCCACGTGGCTCATGACCGCGACCACGTCACCCCGCCGGCTGCGCGCCAAGAGGGCCTTGAGGGCCCCGAGCTCGGTGCGGTAGGTCGGGATGCGCTCGGCGTAGCCCCCGTCCGCTGCACCGCGGCGGAAGATGGCGTTCATCTCGGCCAGGTCGCGGCCGCGCAGGTAATGCCGCTTCTCGCAGATGACCAGGTCGTCGACCCGGCTACCCGCCAACCGGGCCATCTGATGCAGGATCTCGTCGCTGCGGTCCCCGGCCGTCCCCAGCCCCAGCCGGACGCGGCCACCCGAGCCGGACAGCCGCGCGCAGACGTCGAGCAGGCCGGCCAGCCCCGCCTCGTTATGGGCGAAGTCCACCAGCACCAGCACACCGTGGCGGCCGTACAGGTTCAGCCGGCCCGGGTTGATCGCCTGGTCGGGGGAAAAGGAGGCGAGCCCGGAGGCGACCTTATCGAGGGGGATACCGAGGGCGTCGCAGGCGGCGGCCGCGGCGAGGGCGTTCGCCATGTTGTACCGGGACAGGCCAGCGAACGCCACCGGCAGATCCGCGGCCGACGCGACGCTGATGCCGCGGGCGCCGCGCCGTCGGAGGACCAGATGACCCCGATGCAGGACGGCGGCCCGCCCCCGGGCCCGCAGCGCCTCGGCCACCCCGGGAGCCCGCGGGTCGAGGCTGAAGGCGTATGGCCGGGCGTGGGTGCGAAGGCGCATGGCCCAGACCCGGGGGTCCTCCGCATTGAGGACCGCCCACCCGCCACGGCGGGTGATGCGCACGACGGCGCCCTTGACCTCGGCCAGCTCATCGAGGGTGTCGATTCCCTGGAGCCCCAGGTGGTCGGCGCTGACGTTGGTCACCACCGACACGTCGTTGTGCTGGTAGCCGATTCCCCGCAGCAGGATTCCGCCCCGGGCCGTCTCGAGGACCGCCAGGTCGAGCGCCGGCTCGGCCAAGATGCGTCCGGCGCCGCCGAAGCCGGTCCAGTCGCCGGCCTCGATGAGCTCGCCGCGCAGGTAGATCCCGTCGGAGTTGGTCATGCCCACCACCATCCCGGCCTGGCTGGCGATATGGGCGATGAGGCGGGTCGTGGTGCTCTTGCCATTGGTGCCTGTGATGGCCACGATCGGGACCCGCGGCGTGGGCAGCGCCGGGCGCGGGCCGTCGGCCACGGCTCGCAGGGCCTGCAGCTCCCGCCGTTCCCGCTGCTCGTTGCCCGTTCCCAGCGCCAGGCGGGCCGCTGCGCCGGCGATCGCCTGCGCGATGACCCGTCGCCGCCAGGCGAAGGCGGCCAGGGCTCGGCGCCCGTCCTCCGATTCTCGGAACACGACTCTCGGGGCTGGAACACCCAGCCCGTGGTGCAGACGCCGCACGGCCTCCCCGGCCGCGCGGGCGACGCCCATCACCGCCTCGGGGTCACCCTGGAACTCGATCTTGATCGCCGGCCGGTTCGTGAACCGATTCGGCCCCTCCAGGACCCGCAGCTCCAGCAGCTCGACGGCCGGCGTGGCCGCGCGGTCGGGGGGCATGGCGGCCAGTATAGTTTCGGCCGCATGCCGTCCAGCTCGCCCCTGTCCGCGGTCCGCGACCACGTCGTCGAGCGCATGCCGGCCTACCTGGCGGACCTCGAGCGGCTGGTCAACATCGACTGCGGCTCGTACACCCCGGATGGCGTGAACCGGGTGGCGGATCTCGTGGCCGAGCGCCTGAACACGATTGGCGCTCAGGTGGCGCGCACCGATGGCGGTGGCGCGACCGACGGTCGACCGCTCGGCGACCTGGTGGTCGGCCGACTGGACGGGACCGGGCCCCGACTGCTCCTGATCGGCCATATGGACACCGTGTTCGAGCCGGGCACCGCGGCCGAGCGCCCGTTCCGGATGGAGGGCGACACGGCCCGTGGCCCGGGGGTGTCGGACATGAAGGGCGGATTGCTGGCCGGACTGACGGCACTTGATGCGCTGCGGGCGGCGGGCCATCGACCGTCGGTCACGTTCGTCGCCAACCCGGACGAGGAGATCGGTTCTCCGTTCTCGGGCCCGGTCATCCGGGCCATGGCCGCAGAGCACGACGCCGCGCTGGTGCTCGAGTGCGCGCGGGCCAACGGGGACCTCGTCAGTGCCCGGAAAGGCATCGCCGACCTGGAGGTCGTCATCAGCGGCCGGGCGGCACACGCAGGTGTGGAGCCGGAGAAGGGACGGAGCGCCATCCTGGCCGCGGCTCGGATGGTAGAGGCACTGCACGAACTGAACGGCCGTTGGCCGTCGGTCACCTGCAGCGTGGGCACCATCGCCGGCGGGACGCGACCAAACGTGGTGGCTGGTCGCTGCATGCTCGAGGTCGACCTGCGGGCTGCGACCGTGGCCGAGTTCGCCGATGCCGAGCAGGCGCTGCGCGAGCTCGTCGCCACCCGCTACGTTGCGGACACCTCGGCTGAGCTCCGGGTCGCGGCCTCCCATCCGCCGATGGAGAAGTCCCCGGCGAGCGGGCGCCTGGTCGATCTGGCCCAGGCCATCGCCGGCGAGCTGGGATTCGCGGTCCGCGACGCGGCGACCGGGGGTGCGTCGGACGCCAATACCACCGCCTCCGCGGGGCTGCCTACCCTGGACGGGCTGGGGCCCATCGGCGGCGACGATCACGGTCCGGCCGAATGGCTCGACCTGGCCAGTGTCGTGCCGCGGATGAGCCTGCTGGCCGGCCTGGTGCTGAGGATCGATGAAGCTCTGTGACCGCTAGAATCGGTCCCCCGTGACCGATTCATTCCGCCACCGCACCCGGCTTGAGGTCCGGTTCCGGGACATCGACGCGTTCGGCCACGTGAACAACGCGGCGTTCGTCACATATCTCGAGCAGGCACGGATCCGGTACCTGATCGACAATCTGCACATCGACACGCCCCAGCACCTGCCACTCATCCTGGCCGCGCTCCAGGTCGACTTCCGGGCGCCCATCCTGTTCGGCCAGGAGGTCGAGATCGGCACCCGGGTGGACTGGGTCGGCAACACCAGCTTCAGCCTGTCGCATCGGATGACGGCCGGCGCGGGGCCCGATGCGGGCGACCGATTGGCGGCGGAGGCGATCACCGTCCTGGTGGCCTACGACTACGCCACCGAGCGGCCAATCCGCGTGCCCGACCCGTGGCGGGTGGCGTTCGCGACCTACGAGGGCCACAGCCTGGAGCGCACGGCATGACCGACGAGCATCGCTACGACCTGCTGATCCTGGGCGGGGGGATGAGCTACGTGGGCGCCATCCGCGCCGCACAGCTCGGGATGAAGGTCGCGATCGTGGAGCGCGACAAGCTGGGCGGAACCTGCCTGAACCGCGGCTGCATCCCGTCCAAGGCGCTCCTCGAGTCGGCGGATCTGCTGCATCGGGTCCGGGAGCTCGGTCATCAGTTCGGCCTGACCGGGGAGGAGGGCATTGGCCTGGATCCGGCGATGCTGGGCCAGCGACGTGATGCGGTCGTGGACAAGATCGTCAAGGGCGTCGAGTTCCTGATGAAGAAGAACGCGGTGACCGTCCTCCGCGGCCATGGGGTTCTAACCGGCCCGACCAGCGTCCGCATCGGTGGCGGCGGCTTGGCCGACGTGGAGGCCAGCGCCACCGATCTGATCCTGGCCACCGGCAGCGCACCCCGGCCTCTGCCCGGGCTGGAGGCCGACCAGGACCGCGTCATCGACTCTGACGAGGCCCTGCGCCGCGACAACCTGCCCCGGTCGGTGACGATCGTGGGTGCGGGCGCGATCGGGGTCGAGTGGGCCAGCCTGTATGGCGACCTGGGAGCGGAGGTGCGGCTGGTCGAGTTCATGGATCGCATCGTTCCACTCGAAGATCCCGACATCAGCAAGGAGCTGAGTCGCCTGTTCCGCAGGCGAGGGATGGCGGTCCACGCCGGGTCCACCATCGATCCCGTGTCGCTGGAGCGGACCGAGACCGGGATTCGGCACGCGATCGTGGCCAACGACGGAAGCGCGCGGACCGATATCGAGACCGAGTGGATCCTGATCGCCATCGGCCGCCGACCGGTCACCGAGAACATCGGGCTGGAGCAGATCGGCGGCCTGCGGACGGATCGCGGCTTCGTGCTGGTCGATGACCACATGCGCACCGGCGTCCCGCACCTGTACGCCATCGGCGACATCGTCCCCGGTTACGCGCTGGCCCACGTGGCCAGTCACGAGGCGATCCTCGCGGTCGAGACCATCGCCGGGCTCGATACCCAGCCATTCCGGATGGACCTCATGCCGCGCGTCACCTTCTGCCGGCCCGAGATCGCCAGCGTGGGCCTCAGCGAGGCGGATGCGGCTCAGCAGGGGCTGGCGGTCAAGGTCGGCAGCTTCCCGTTCCGCGCGCTGGGCAAGGCGACCATCGTGGGCGAGGTTGACGGGTTCGCGAAGTTCGTGGCCCAGGCGGAGACCGGCCGGCTGCTCGGGGCGCATATCATCGGTCCGCATGCCGGCGACCTGCTGGCCGAGCCCACCTTTGCCCGCCTGGTGGAGGGGACGGCGGAGGAGATCGCCCTGTCGGTGCACGCCCATCCGACTCTGACCGAGGTCCTGGCCGAGGCCGCCCTGGCCGTCGACGGGGCCGCCCTGCACAACTGACGATGACCGAAATCGACATCCAGACCGCACCCCACCACGCGGTGGGCCTGACCGATGAGGACGTCCTGGCGATGTACCGCCAGATCCTCACCGCCCGGGCCGTCGACGAACGGATGTGGCTCATGCAGCGGGCGGGCAAGATCGCGTTCGTCATCAGCGTGCAGGGACACGAGGTCGCGCAGGTCGGGGTCAGCTGGCCGCTCCGCCCACACCACGACTGGATGGCGCCCTACTACCGGTCCATCGCGGCCGCCATGACGTTTGGAATGACGGCCGAGGACATCATCACCGCCCACCTGGCCAAGGCGGATGACATCTCCTCCGGTGGCCGCCAGATGCCCGGCCACTACGGGGCCGCGCCGCACAACATCCTGAGCGTCAGCTCGCCGGTCGGCACCCAGGTCCTGCATGCGGTGGGACTGGCGATGGGCGCCTGGGTCCGCGGCGACGACGCGGTGGCCATCACCTACTTCGGGGAGGGCACCGCGAACCAGGGGGAGGTCCACGAGGCCATGAACTTCGCCGGGGTCCACCGCCTGCCGGTCATCTTCGTGTGCGAGAACAACGGGTACGCCATCAGCGTCCCGCTCGAGCGACAGGTGGGCGGCGGGTCGGTCGCAGCCCGCGCATCCGGGTACGGCTTCCCCGGGGTCGACGTGGACGGCGGCGACCTGCTGGCCTGTTACGCGGCGGGGGTCGACGCCCACGAGCGGGCGCGCACCGGCGGCGGCCCAACGCTCATCGAGGCCCACGTCGTGCGGCTCACGAGCCACTCCTCGGACGATGACCAGCGCCGGTACCGCGACGCCGCGGAAGTTGAAGCGCTCAAGGAGGGCGACCCGATCCCCCGCCTGGCGGCCAGCCTGCGGGAGTGGGGCCTCCTCGACGAGGCAGCGGACGAGGCGCTGCGGGCGGGCGTCAAGGCCCACGTGGCCGAATCGGCGGCGCGGGCCGAAGCCCACCCCGAACCCGATCCGGCAGACATCCTGCGCCACGTGTACGCGGACGGATCGTGACATGGCCGAGCTGAACATCCTGGAGGCCATCCGGCGGGCAATGGACGAGGAGCTGGCTGCCGACGAGCGGGTCATGGTCCTTGGCGAGGACGTGGGCCGCAAGGGTGGCGTCTTTGGCGCCACCGAGGGGCTGTGGGCCAAGTACGGGGACAAGCGCGTCCTCGATACGCCCCTCAGCGAGGGCCTCATCGCCGGCGCGGCCATGGGGGCCGCCCTGTACGGCCTGCGGCCCATCGCCGAGATGCAGTTCGCCGACTTCGTGTATCCCGGCTTCAACCAGATCGTGAGCGAGATCGCGCGGATGCGGTTCCGGTCGAACGGTGCGTTTGGGGTACCGATGGTCATCCGCATGCCGTACGGCGGCGGGGTCCACGGCGCGCTGTACCACAGCCAGTCGAACGAGGGCTACTTCACCGCGACGGTGGGCCTGAAGGTGGTCGCGCCGGGCACCCCTGCCGATGCCTACGGGATGCTGAAGGCCGCCATCCGCGACCCCGATCCAGTCCTGTTCTTCGAGCACAAGAAGACGTATCGCTTATTCAAGGCGGAGGTGCCCGATGACGGTGACGGGCTGGTCCCCATTGGACCGGCGGCGGTCGTGCGACCCGGGTCGGACCTGTCGATCTTCTGCTACGGCTACATGCGCTACTGCGCCCTCGAGGCGGCCGAGACGCTGGCCCGCGAGGGGGTGGAGGCCGAGGTGGTCGACCTGCGGACGCTGCGCCCGCTCGACACGGAGGCGGTGCTGGCCTCAGTGGAGCGCACCGGGCGGGCCCTGGTGGTGCACGAGGCAAACCAATTCGGGGGCTTTGGGGGCGAGGTGGCGGCGATCATCGCCGAGCAGGGCTTCGAGCACCTGGACGCGCCGGTGACCCGCCTGGCCGGGCCCGAGGTGCCTGCCGTGCCGTACCACCACGACCTCGAGGAGTGGTTCATGGTCAACCCGGAGCGCATCGTCGAGGCGGCCCGGACGCTGGCCGCCTACTGAATCGGCTAGTCTTCTGCACCGATGTCGACGACGATCAAGATGCCCCAGCTCGGCGAGTCGGTGACCGAGGGCACAATCGAGCGCTGGCTCGTCAAAGTGGGCGACTCGGTCGCGCAATACGACCCGCTGTTCGAGGTCGTGACCGACAAGGTCAATGCCGAGGTCCCGGCCGAGGTCGGCGGGGTGGTGACCAGCATTCTGGTCCCCGACGGTGAGACGGTGAAGGTCGGAACGCCGCTGGCCGAGATCGCCGAGGACGGCGAAGTCCCCGCGACGGCTGACACGCCGGGTGACGCGACGGCACCGATCGCGGCGACCGAGGTCGAACTGGAGGCCCCGCCCGATGTAGGAGCGGAACCAGCTGCCGAGGCCGAACCTGCGAATGAGCCTGAGCCGGCGGTCGCCGAAGCCCCAGCGGAACCGGAGCCGGTTGCGGCGGAGCCTGAGCCGGTTGCGAAGGGCCCGGAGCCGGTTGCGGAGGGCCCGGAGCCGGCGGAAGCGGTCATGGAGCCCGTTGGCGCGGAGTCCGCTGACACCGTCCCTGGTGACGCCGCCATGCGGATGACGCCCGCCGTTCGTCGCCTCGTGCGCGAGCACGACCTTGACGTCGCCCAGATCTCCGGTACGGGGGCAGGCGGCCGCGTCACGCGCGACGACGTTCTCGCTTTCGTGGCCGCCCAGCGGGCCGCGCCGTCAGCGCCGGTGGCTGAGCCAGCTCCCACTCCTGAGGTTGCACAACCGCCCCAGGCGCCTCCGTCGGAGCCGGCGCCTGCACCCATGCCCGAGGCACCAGCAGCACCAGCGGCACCAGCGCCGCCACCAGCGTCAGTTGTCGCTGCGCTGCCGGCTCCCCCATCTGCCCCTGCCCCGGCACCCGCCGCTCCGGCACCAGAGCCAATTCCGGCCCCGACCAGCGGCGACGTCGAGTGGCCGATGAGCCAGATGCGGAAAAGCATCGCCGCCAAGATGACGCAGGTCAAGCAGACCGTCCCCCACGCGTACACCGTGGTTGAGGTCGACATGACCAACGTCGTTCGGTGGCGGGAGGCGAACAACGAGGCCTACAAGGCGCGCGAGGCGATCGGCATCAGCTACGTCGCGGTGGTGATCAAAGCCGTGACCGAAGCCCTTCGCCAGCATCCGACCTTGAACAGCCAGTTCGCCGGGGATCGGATCATCCTCAAGCATCGGACCAACATCGGGATCGCGGTCGCGGTCGAAAACGGGCTGGTGGTGCCGGTCATCCAGGATGCCGACCAGCTGTCGGTCAGCGGGGTCAACCGCCGCGTCCAGGACCTGGCGGCGCGCGCCCGCGCCAATCGGCTCAAGCTGGATGAGATCCAGGGCGGGACGTTTACCGTCAATAACACCGGCTGGTTCGGGTCGGTCTCATCCATGCCGATCATCAACGCGCCGGAGGTGGCCATCCTGTCCATGGAGGCCATCGTCAAACGGCCGCGGGTCATCGAGGTTGACGGCGCGGACGTCATCGCGGTCCGGCACTTGATGAACATGACCTGCTCGTTCGATCACCGGGTCCTGGACGGGGCCCAGGTGGGCTACTTCTTGGCCGACGTGCGCAAGCGCCTCGAGGGCTGGGACGCGGAGACTTCGCTGGCCTAGGTCTGGGCTGGTCGCCTCCGTCGCCGGCGCGCGGCGAGCGGTTCCCCGCTCATGCGCCGCACGGCGGGGATCCAGGCCAACGCCCCAAGTGCCTGCACCGCGATCCATAGCAGGACGAGGAGCCCGGGCACGCCCACCACGGCGCCCGGCACGAACCAGACCAGCGGCGCATCCAGCAAGGCGAAGACATCGGTGCCGAGGCCAATCAATCCGGTATCCGCCCCGCTCAGTTCTGCGATCCGTCCGACGGAGGCCGCGCCGTCGGTTGGCGCAGATGGACCTGCCGCCGCGACTGGCTGGGGCGTGGGGCTTGGGCGTGGCGTCGAGGTGGGCGCGGGTGTGGCGGTGGCCGTCGGGTCAGGGCGGGGAGTCAGGAGCGGCGGCAGCGTCGGGATCGGAGTGGAGAGGGGCGGGAGCGTCGGGATCGGTGTCGAGAGGGGCGGCAGCGTCGGGATTGGCGTTGGGACGGGCGTCGGTTCGAGCGCCGCCGCCACCACGACCGTCACCGGCGCCCCGTCGTAGGCAGTTCCCGTGCACTGATTGGTGACGTGGACGTGGTTGCTCCAGTTCCAAGTCCCCGCCTGGGTGGGCAGCAGCTGGATATCGAAGCTCACCGACTCCAGGGGATCGAGGAAGTCGATCCCGGATACGGAGGTGACCTCGACCCAGGCCCCGACGACCGCGGCGACCCAGCTCGACCCGTCCGACGCCACCACGTTGCCGGCGGCCTGGATCACGAAGCTGCTGGGAATCTCGACGTTGACGCATCCGGCGGGAGGCCCGGCCAGGTTGAGGGCCAGCATGTGGAAGGTCGTGGACTGGCCCGCGGTGGCAACCAGTGGCGAGGCCGTGAGCGTCCACAGGCTCACCGCGCGGACGGCGCCTACCGTGCCGAGGGTCAGGATGGCGACCGCGAGCGCGGTCAGGACCCCCCGTCGCATGCTCACGGCATCCACAGGGCGGGACGCCAGATACCGGGCGCTCGGTCGGCCGGCAACGGCGCGTCTGGAGCCGTCTCCATCCCCGTGATGAATGCGACCACGAGGTCCTCTTCGAGCTGCCGGCCCGCGGCATCACCCAGCCGCTTGAGCGCCTCCTCGACCGGCAGCGCCTTGCGGTACGGGCGGCTGGTGGTCATGGCCGAGAAGGCATCGGCCACCGCCAGGATGCGCCCGATGACGGGAATCGCTTCGCCTTCCAGGCCGTCAAGATAGCCACGACCATCCCAACGCTCGTGGTGGTGCCGGATCCCGGCACGAACCAGGTCGACGTTCGGGATATCTCGGACGATGGCATCGCCCAGGGCTACATGCTGCTGGAAGATGCGCACCTCGTCCGCGGTCAGCCGACTGGGCTTGCGGAGGAGGTGATCGGGAATCCCGATCTTGCCCACGTCGTGGAGCAGACCCGCGAGCTGGATCGTGCGCCGCAGGTCCGGATTGAGGCCCAGCCGGCCGGCAAGGAAGACGGCATAGCGGGCCACGTCCTCGGAGTGACGCTTGGTGTATCGGTCCTTGGAGTCGACCGCGATGATCAGGCCCTGCAGCACATCAAAGCTGCCCGACACGATCTTCTCCTGCTCGTCGCTGATGGACGCGACGCATACCGCATCCCCACCGCTGGTCCGGGCTTCGCCGACGGCCACCGCCACCGCCGACAGGAGCCCGGTGACCGAATCGGCGTGGTTGGGGTACAGGCAGACGCCGGCACTGACGGTGACCGGAAGCTGCTCCGAGTTCCCGAACTGGACGCTGACATCAGCCAGCGCCGATCGGATGCGGTTCACGGCGGCCTCGACCTCGGCGCTCGCCGCGCCGGGGAGGACGAGAAGGAACTCATCCGGGCCGTAACGGGCGACCGCATCGTCGCCTCCCGCCTCGGACTCGACCAGGTCGGCCACCCGCAGCAGGACCTCATCGGCCGCCTCGTGGCCGTGGGTGTCGTTGAAGAGCCGGAAGTTGTCAATGTCGATCAGCGCCACGCCGAACCGGCCGGCGCCTGCCCGGGCCGCCTCCACCGCCTCGGCCAGGAGGTTGACCACCGCGCCGTGATTCAGCAGGCCGGTCAATGGGTCACGCCGCTCGGCATCGATCAGCTCGGCCTGTTGCCGGGTGATCCGCCGCTGGGCGGCGCGGAATACGCCGAACAGGATCAACGCCAGGACCAGCGCCGCGCCAAGGGTCACGAGGACGATGTCCCGCCGGGCGGCCTCGAGGCTGGCCATCAGCGGAGCGGCATCTCGCCACATCGCGATCACGGCGAGGGGCTCGCCGGCGTCCGACGTGAGCGGCAGGTACTCCTGGACCACCTGCTCGGCGCCAAACCCGGCCGAACCGGCGTCCATGGCTTCGTTGCCGGGGAGGACATTCACCGCCGGCTGTCCATTGAGCGCCATCTGCATGGAGGCCGATACGTCTGGCTTATCTCCACGCACACCGGCGGCGGTGCTGGCCAGGATCGTGCCGTCGGTCGCGCGCAGGTCGATCCGGAGGATCTCGTCTTCGGCAATGAGGGTCGCCAGCTTGGCCTCGAGCGCGGCGGCCGAGGCCCGGGTTGGTCCATCGCTGTCGACGTCTTCCTGGCTGACGTTGCCGTTGACGAACAGCGCGACCAACGCCCGATCACGGGCCACTGCAGCATTGACCGTCGCACTCGACAGGTGGGTGCCGGTGACGGTCACCAGGGCGGTGGCGGTGACGCCGACGAGCACCAGGAACACGCCGTAGACGAGTGCCAGCAGCATCGGTCGACGTGGGGTACCCGATCGGCGGCGGGGCAGGCGCGGGTGCCACATGTCGAGGACCGTACGCAGAGGCTGATCTCGCGTCGATAGGATATTTCGACCCCCGGCCGGAGAGCAGCGCGCACGCGGCGCAGCGGGCCGCGGACCGCCCAGTACTGATTGGGACTTTCGTACCTGGCCGAGGTCAGACTAGTCGGCCGGACGGTGCTCCCGGTAGGCAGCCATGAGGCGCTCCGCATCGCCCGGCGCGAGGTAGCGCACGGCCTCGCGCATCGTCACGCCTGATGCCCGGTTCGTCCGAGGCGCCAGCCAGGTCGCCACCTCGGTCGGACGGCGCTTGCCGATCGCGCGCCATGCAGATTCGATCTCAGACGCCACGGCAGCAGCATCGATGGCCACGCCGTCGAGTCTATCGTCCTGCCTTCGGTAGACTGGCACCCATGTCTCGCGATTTCTCGGACCTGGGCGAGCTGTCGGTCCTGGGCCAGCCCGCCGGTCACGCCGGCCCGTCGGCGGTCATGTACCCCGGTGGCCCAGACCTGAACAGCGGCATGCCCGCCCCCGGCGAGGCGATCCCCGAGAATGCGGGCCCCGGTGGTCGGCGGCCCGAGTGGCTCAAGGTCCGCCTCGGCGCCGGGGAGACGTACGCCGGTCTGCGCCGGCTGCTGCGGGACGGGGCGCTCCATACCGTGTGCGAGGAGGCCCGGTGCCCGAACCAGGGGGAGTGCTGGACCCTGGGCACGGCCACCTTCATGGTGCTGGGCAGCGTCTGCACCCGGAACTGCGGGTTCTGCGCCATCGAGACCGGACGCCCACGCGAGACGGACCTCGATGAGCCGCGTCGGGTGGCGGAGGCCGCGCGGCGCATGGGCCTGCGGCACGCGGTCATCACCATGGTTGCCCGTGACGACCTGCCCGACGGCGGAGCTGGGATCGTGGCCGAGACGGTGCGCCACATCCGCCTCGCCTGCCCGGGCACCAGCATCGAGGTCCTGATCTCCGACCTGAACGGGCGCGAGGCCGACATCCGGACCGTGGTCGAGGCCCAGCCCGAGATCCTGAACCACAACGTCGAGACGGTCCCGCGTCTGCAGCGACCGGTCCGCCGGCGGGCCCGATGGGATCGCAGCGTGGGGGTGCTCACCACCGGCCGCCGGCTGGCGGCCGACATCGGTCATCAGATGACCACCAAGACCGGGCTCATGGTCGGCCTGGGAGAAACGTGGGACGAGGTCACCCAGGCCATGGGCCTGTTGCGCGAGGCCCGGATCGACGTACTGACCATCGGCCAATACCTGCGCCCCAGCCGGTCCCATCTGCCGCTGGTCAAGTACTACACACCGGCCGAGTTCATGGCGCTGCGCCGGATCGGGTTGGACATGGGATTCGCCCACGTCCAATCCGGGCCGTTGGTGCGATCCAGCTACCACGCCGCCGAACAGGTCCCGGGCGGCGACCTGGCGGCCGCCGTCTGAGCTGACCGATGCGGAAGCACGTCGAAATCTTCGCGGGACGGCTGGCGATCACGCATCGCCAGCTCCTCGACGCCGCAGAGGCGTGCACCGATGACGACCTGTCGTGGCACCCCGGCCCCACCTCACCGCCGATCGCGTTCCACCTGTGGCACGCCGGCCGATGGGCCGATCGCTGGGCGGAGACCGTCGGCGGCGCCCCGCAACGGTGGGTGCGCGAGGGGCTGACGGCCAAGTGGGGCTTCCCCGCAGCGCAGGGCCAGGGCGACACCGGGATGCTGCTGCCCGACGACGAGGCCGCAGCGCTTCCGTTCCCGCGCCGCGACCAGCTCACGACGTATCTCCGTGGGGCCTTCAACGACCTTGAACAAGCGGTTGGAGCGCTCGACGACGAGACGATCCTGGTGCCCGGCGACGACCTCCTCGGCAAGCGGGCCCCGCTGGCGGACTCGTTGACCCGACACCTCGCGCACGTCAACCGCCACCTGGGGATGGTCGAGGCCCTGCGCGGGCTCCGGGGCGGCCACGGCACGGCGACGGTCTGACTCGTGGTCCAGCTGCGCGACATCAGCCGTCCACCGGCGGAGGAGTTGGAGCCGGTCCGTCGCCGGTCAGCGGTAGTCGACGACGATCGGCCGTTGCTGCTGGGTCACGGCGGGGCGCTGACCGTCGAATGGCTGGGTCGCGTCCCGTATCGGCCCACCTGGGACCGGCAGAATGAGCTGGCCGATCGGCGCCGCCGGCGCGAGATCGGTGACCGCGTCCTACTGCTCGAGCACGACCCGGTCTACACCATCGGCCGCGGCGGCGACGAGCGGAACCTTCTGGCCACACCGGGGCGGTTGGCGGCGCTGGGCGCGGAGCTGGTCCGCATCGACCGGGGCGGGGACGTCACGTTCCATGGACCCGGGCAGCTGGTGGCCTACCCGATCGTCGAGCTGCGCGACCCGCTCGACCTGCGGCGCTACGTGCGGACCCTGGAGGAGGCGATCATCGGCACCGCGGCTGACTTCGGCGTGGCCGCCGCTCGCGTCGAGGGCCTGCCGGGGGTCTGGGTGGATGGCGTCCGAAAGCTGGCGGCGGTCGGGGTGCGCGTCAAGCGCGGAGTTACCACCCATGGCCTGGCTCTCAACGTCAGCACCGACCTGGCCTGGTTCGACGAGATGATCCCGTGCGGCCTGCGCGACATCGAGGTCACGTCGCTGGCCCGCGAACGAGGCGAGCCTCCCGCCATGGCCGAGGTCGCGGCGAGGCTCGCCGATCATCTCGCCGAGGCGTTCGGCCTGCGCCGATGACGGACGAGGTCGTCGTCGAGCGCGGCAGCACGGCGGGCGATCCGGGGCATGCGGTCAGGATCGAGGTCGGGGCCTTCGGGCCGTGGGAGACGAACGCGTACCTGGTCTGGGACGGCCGCTCGGACGAGGCGCTGGTGATCGACCCGGGGATGGGCGCCGCCGCTGCACTCACGGCGCGAGCGGCGGACATCGGTCTGCGCATCCACCTCATCGCCAACAGCCATGGGCACATCGACCACATCTTTGACAACGCCGCCTTGAAACGAGCCAGCGGAGCGCCGCTGGGCATCCATCCCGACGATGCGTATCGGCTAAGCGGGGAGAACATCTACGGCTTCGAGGTCGAAGCAAGCGTGGCCGAGCAGGAGCTCCGAGAGGGGGACAGCCTGGCCATCGGTGATCTGCGGTTCGGGGTGTTGCATACGCCCGGCCATACCGAGGGCTCGGTGTGCCTGTACGAGCCCGATCGGGGCCTGCTGCTGGCTGGCGACCTCCTGTTCCGCGGCTCCTACGGCCGGACCGACCTTCCCGGCGGGAACGATGAGCAGATGGTCGCGTCGCTGCGCCGGCTGCTCGGCGATATCCCGTCAGACACGCGCGTCCTGCCCGGACACGGGCCTGAGACGACCATGGCCCGCGAGGCGGGCTGGCTGGTGCGGATCGCCCGAGCCGGCTTCTTGGCGACACCCGACTAAGCACGGGCGGCGGCCCGGACCGGTCGCCTGATCGTTATCGGCTGATAGACTCGGGCCCGTGGCCACCGAGCTGCTGCGCCGCAATTTCACGGTCGACATGCCGCTCGATCTGGCCTGGCGGGCATTTGCAGACGTGGCCGCATGGCCGCGATGGGCCCCGCACATTCGGCGCGTGACGGTGGTTCCGCCCGGACTAGTCGGCCCAGCCAGTACGGGCAGTCTCTCCTTCCGGCCGATCGGCCGGAGCCGATTCCAGATCTCGTCGTATGACGAAGGCGCCAGTTGGGAGTGGGTCGGCAATGTGCTCTGGCTGCGAATCCGGTACGACCACCGATTTGCGGCAGACGGGGATCGGACGCAGATGACCTGGACCGTTTCCGAGGATGGTGGCGGACGCTCGGTGTTGGGTCGGATCTTCGCGTGGTTCTACGCCCGGCTGGTGGACCGGGCGATCCCCCGATTGCAGGCGCAGCTGGCGTCCGCCAATCGGGAAGGTTGACCGGCGTGTCTCGCCTGCGCATCACCCGGCTCGGACACGGGGGCATCGTGTACCGGTCGCCCGGCAACAAATGGGTGTGGGTGGACCGATGGACGGGCGCGCCCACCTATCCCGATGATTACCGGACGCCGGAACAGGTGGACGTGGTGGCGCCCACGCATGGCCACTTCGACCACGTGGGCAACGACGCCGCCGATGTCGTGGAGCTGGCCGCCGGGGGCGCGACGGTGTTGTGCTCGCACGAGATGAGCATCTACCTCGCATCGCGCGGGGTTGAGGCCATCGGCATGAACAAGGGCGGCACGGTCGAGGCGGCGGGGATCGGCTTCACCATGGTCCGCGCCGATCACACCGGCGGCGTAACCATCACCGGGTCCGGGCCGGAGGCCACCCGCGAGATGGGCTGCTGGGGCTGGGTCATCCGCTTCGAAGACGGGACCCATGTCTACCACTCGGGCGATACCGATCTGTTCGGCGACATGGCCCTCGTCCGTGAGCGGTGGACCCCGACGATCGCGGTGCTACCGATCGGCGGCCACTACACCATGGGCCCCGCCGATGCCGCGCGGGCGGTGTCCTTGATCGGCGCGCGGACCGTCATTCCCGTCCACTACGCCACCTTCCCCATCCTGGTCGGCACCCCGGCCGAGCTGGCGGAAGCCACCGACGCCGAGGTCGTGGCCCTCGAACCGGGCGAGACCTGGGAGGCCTGACCGACTACCTCACCGCCAGATGTCGCCGTAGGAGTGCTCGCCCGCGATCAATCGGCCTTCGGCGAAGCGGGCGTACCGGTAGATCGCCAGGTCGTCGTTGGCGGAAGGCCCCTCGACGATGAGCTGAGCCAGGCTGGCGCCCACCGCGGGGGCGATCTTGAAGCCGGTCCCCGAGTAACCACAGTCCAGCCAGAAACCCTCCGGACCGGCCGGACCGATGACCGGGTGCTGGTCGGGCGTGATCCCGTCCTGGCCGCTGTGAGCCGAGTGGAGGCCGGCGCGAGCGAACGGAGGGAGGCGGCGCACGATCCGCTCCGCGGCACGTTCGATGAAGCCCGGCGCCGCGCTATCGACCGGTGCGTCAGGGTCGCCATCCATCGGGTTGCCGTCCTCCAGGGCCACCAGGGTCAGGGCCTCGCCCTCCGGGCGGCTGTAGAACAGGTTGGCGAAGTCGATGAAGCCGATGTGTCGGCCGACGTCCGGCGGGCGCTGGACGTAAGCCACGTCGTGACGCCACACCCCGATCGGCACGTCCAGCCCAACCATTTCAGCCACCCGGCCGGCCCACGCCCCGGCGGCGTTGACCACGATTGGCGCATCGAAGTCCCCCCGGGTCGTGGCCACGCCCAGCACCCGGTCGCCCTCGACCCGAACGCCGGTCACCGCGCAGCGCTGGACGAGGTGCGCCCCGCGATCGACGGCGCTTGCCATCAGCGAGGTGGTGGACGATGTCGGATCGGCGAAGCCGGAATGCGGCTCGAAGGCCGCCACCTGGTCGTCACCGATGTCGATTCCCGGCAGCAGGCGTCGGACCTCGGTCGCATCCACGATCCCGGTCACGATCCCGATCCGCTGCTGCATGGCCACGTTGGCCTCGAGCGCGACCATCTCCTCGGGCGGGACCATCTGCAGGAATCCAAGGTCGTTGAAGCCACTGTCGCCGCCAACGCGCTCCGCCCAGTCGTTGAAGTAAGCCAAGCTCCGCCAGGCCAGCCGGGCATCGGCCTCGACGTCGTAGTGCATGCGGACCATCCCGCTCGACCGCCCGGTGGCACCCGCGGCGACGGTCGCTTTCTCGAGGACGGTCGCCTTGACCCCTCGCTCGGCGAGGTGAAAGGCCAGGCTGGCCCCGTGGATTCCGGCCCCGATGATGATGACGTCCGCGGTCTCAGCCATGTCCCGCCGATGCTAGCCCCTCCGCCGGGCGAGGACCTCACGTCGAGGCGATCAGCGGCACTTTCCTGCCATCTAACGCCGTGCGGAATACCGGGCCGTGATTCCCAACTGACCACCGCTGGAATGGAACAGATGCAGGTCATCCTGAGCGTGGGGCTGGCCGGCCCATCCGAACGCAACGCCAGTTCGGGGCGATGAACCATGCATCCAATTCCGCGGGCGGATATCTGTCAGGAATCCGAGCCACCGGCGGACCCAGGGCCGGACTGCCGTGCCGCAGGGACAGGTCGAGGACCATCGGTACAATCAACGGCCTGCCATGACCGTCGAGACCGATGTCCTGATCCACGCCCGCGGCCTGACCAAGCGCTTCGACGGCCTGACTGCGGTCGACGGCATCGATTTCGACGTCCACGTCGGGGAGGCGTTCGGGTTCCTGGGGCCCAACGGCGCGGGCAAGACCTCGACCATGCGCATGATCGCCTGCACGAGCCCCATCACCGACGGGACCCTGACCGTGGTGGGCATGGATCCCCAGCGCGACGGGACCCGCATCAAGGCCCGCCTGGGGGTCGTGCCCCAGGCCGACAACCTGGATGCCGAACTGACCGTCCGTGAGAACCTGCTCATGTACGCCCGCTACTTCGACATCCCCGGAGAGGTGGCGCGGAAACGCGCCGAAGAGCTGCTCGACTTCGTCCAGCTCACCGAGCGGGCCAATGACCAGGTCGAGCCGCTGTCGGGGGGCATGAAGCGGCGGCTGACGATCGCCCGCGCCCTCATCAACGAGCCCGACCTGCTGCTCCTCGACGAGCCGACTACGGGCCTGGACCCGCAGGCCCGCCACCTGGTCTGGGACCGCCTGTACAGGCTCAAGAGCCGAGGCGTGACCCTGGTCATCACGACCCACTACATGGATGAGGCCGAGCAGCTGTGCGATCGGCTGGTGGTCATGGACCACGCCAAGATCGTGGCCGCTGGGTCCCCACGCCAGCTGATCGAGGAGTACAGCACCCGCGAGGTGCTCGAGCTGCGCCTGACCGATGCCGTGCGCGCCACCCTGGACGGCCGCCTGGACGACCTTGCCGATCGGGTCGAGGAGCTCCCGGATCGAATCCTCATGTACGCCGCCGATGGCGAGCAGGCGCTGGAACGGGTCCACGACCGGCAGGTCCAGATCGAGTCCGCCCTGGTCCGCCGATCCACCCTGGAGGACGTCTTCCTGCGGCTCACCGGCCGTTCGCTCATCGAATGACCGCCCTGCGCGTCACGCAGCGCAACCTGTGGGTCTACCGGCGCACCTGGCGCGGGAGCGTCTTTGGCTCGTTCCTCAACCCGCTCCTGTACCTCGGGGCGCTGGGCGTGGGCCTCGGCAGCTTCATCGCTGCGCAGGACACCAGCGCCTTGGGCGGCGTGGGTTACCTCCAGTTCCTGGGGCCGGGGCTGCTGGCCGCGGCCTGCATGCAGACCGCCTCGTTCGAGGCCACGTTCCCGATCATGGGCAAGATCAGCTGGCGGCGGAACTACGAGGCCATGCTGGCCGCGCCGCTTTCGGTCCGCGACCTGGTCCTCGGGGAATTGGGTTGGATCGCGGTCCGGATGACGACCATGGCGCTGTCGTTCATGGTGGTATTGACCCTGTTCGGCATTCCCACCTCCCCGCTGGCGGTGCTCGGGATCCCCGCCGCCGTACTGACCGGGTTGGCGTTCTTCGCCGCGATCATGGCCTTCACCGCGACACAGAAGAACGACAGCGGCTTCGCCGCCATGTTCCGCTTCGTCATCAACCCGCTGTTCCTGTTCAGCGGGACGTTCTTCCCCGTCGACCGGCTGCCGGACGCCATCGAGTTCGTGGCCGCCCTGACGCCGCTGTACCACGGGGTGGGCCTGATCCGGGGCCTCGTGCTGCAGACACCCGAACTTGCCAGCTGGCCCATCCACCTGGCGTACCTGGTGGTCTTCACGGCGGTCGCAAGCTGGCTCGCCTATCGGCTCCTGCATCGGCGGCTGGTGAAGTAGCCGTGGCCGTCATCGTCCGCCCTACTCCCTCGCCCCGCCCGTACCCGGCGGTGGTGGGGAGCTTCCTGCGTGCGCGGCGCCTGGTCCAGCGCAACCTGCTCGTCTACCGCCACAGCTGGATGGTCGTCTTCTCCGGCTTCTTCGAGCCGCTGTTCTACCTGCTGGGGATCGGCTACGGGCTGGGGACGATCGTGGGCGACGTCGAGCTGTCTGACGGGCGGCTGGTCGCGTACGCCGCGTTCGTAGGCCCGGCCCTGTTGGCGCAGTCGACCATGAACGGCGCCATCAGCGAGACCATCTTCAACGTGTTCTTCAAGCTGAACTTTGAGAAGGTCTACGACGCAATCCTGGTCACCCCGCTGGGCATCACCGACATCGCCCTGGGCGAGCTGATGTGGGCCATGATCCGGGCCACCATCTACGCCATCGCCTTCGTGGGCGTGATGTGGGTGATGGGGCTGCTCATCAGCCCGTGGGCGGTGCTCGCCCTGCCGGCGACGCTGTTCTGCTCGCTGGCCTTCTGCGCCGCTGGGCTGGCGACGAGCACGTACCTGCGCACGGTCCAGGACTTCGATCTGCCGTTCGGGCTGATCATCATGCCGATGTTTCTGTTCAGCGGCACGTTCTTCCCGATCAGCATCTACCCCGAGCCGATCCAGTGGCTGGTCCAGGCCACGCCCCTGTACCACGCGGTACAGCTGCTGCGAGGCTTGACGACGGGGATCGTGGGTTGGTCGATCCTGATCCACGTGGCGTACCTGGGAGTCTTCGGGGGCGCGGCCATGATCCTGGCCCGTAGCCGGCTGGCCACCAAGCTCATCAAGTAGCCGGCGGGGCCTCGTCCTCGCGCCCATCCTGGGCGGTTAGGATCGGCCACGCCTTGACCAGGTAGTCGATCCCCGACACGACGGCCAGGATCATGGCGGTCACCAGCAGCCAGCCGCCGGTCACGTGGGCCAGCGGACCGATGCCGATCGTGGCCAAGGGTCCACCGGTCCGCGCGTCGAATGCCAGCAGCAGAGCCCCGATCGCGACCAGGGTCACCACCGTCTTGGCCTTGCCCAACCCTTCGGACGCCACGAGCAGCTGCACGTTGGCCGCCAGCTGGCGCACCCCGGCCACCACGAGCTCGCGGACCACGATCACGATCACGACCCACGCCGCGGCCAGGCCGGCCTGGGCCAGCGCGATGAGCAGCGCGGCGACGAGCACCTTGTCGGCCGTCAGGTCCAGGAACACGCCAAGCGTCGTCACCTGGCCCCGGGCGCGGGCCAGCCACCCGTCGAACAGATCGGACAATGCCGCGGGGACGAACACGACGAACGCCAGCACGCCGCCGCCGGGGAACGAGAGCAGAATCAGTGCGACCAGGACCGGGGTGGCCGCCAGCCGGAACAGGCCAAGCAGGTTCGGCAGCGTCCAACGGGTCGTCATGCGCCCGGTTCCGCGCGGGTCCCGCGTCCCACCCGCCGCTCGGTGCCCGAGCGCAGGCGGGCGATGTTGTCGGCGTGGGCCGCGATGATGAGGACGCCGACCACGCCGGCGTAGGCCACGTCCGCCAGCGACGCCTGGCCGACCCGCCATAGGCCGGCCACCACCAGCGGGGCGCTGGCCGCGCCCGCGATCGAGGCCAGCGACACGTACCGGGTGACGGCCACCACCACCCCGATGATGGGGATGACGAGCAGGAGGGCCGCGGGCACCAGGATCAGGAACCCCCCGGCCGCGGTCGCGACTCCCCGACCGCCTCGAAAGCCGATGAACACCGAGCGGATATGGCCGGTCACGGCCGCCACGCAGCTCCCCGCCGCCACCCACTCGGGCGCCAGGCCCACCCCGCCGCCGATCCCCGCGCCGATGGCCGCCGCAACCAGGCCCTTGGCCAGGTCGAGCAGGCCAACCAGCACCCCCAAGCCGATCCCCAACGCCCGGACCGCGTTGGTCGCGCCGGTCCGTTCCGAGCCGACGGCGCGCGGGTCCTGCCCGCCGGCCAGTCGGGCGACGACCACGCCGAACGGGATGGCCCCCAGCAGGTAGCCGAGGGCGATGGCGGCCAACAGGCCGACGGCGGGACCCACCGGCTCAGCGGGCAGCGGCCCGGCGCAGGAGGAGGCGGAGGACCACCAGCAGACCGATCGCGGCCGCCGCCGCGCCGAGACCGACCAATGCCGCGCGCTCGGCACCGGATGGCCACGCCACCGACAGGCCGATCAAGCCGGCGACCAGCGCCACGGCCGCGCTCTTCAGCCAGAACGCACGGTGGAACGACCAATCCCGAGGCGCCCGCGGGCCGGGCCGGCGCGGCGGGCGGCGCCCACCGGCCTTGGGCGGCGCGTACGGGTCCTGCCCTTTCATCATCCGCTGGTACTGGCGGCGTTCGGCGCGCGACATCGGTCCTCAAGTCTATCTGCCGCTAGGATGCGATCGTCGTGCACGACGTCTTCGACCAGTTCAAGCACCAGCTCCCCGACCAGGACCCGGCCGAGACCGAGGAGTGGCTCGAGTCGCTTGACGCCGTAGTCGACCAGGCCGGGCCGGAGCGTGCCCGGTTCATCCTGTTCCGGTTGCTGAAGCGAGCCCGGCAGCTCCAGGTCGGCCTGCCGCCGCTGACCCAGACCCGCTATGTGAATACCATCTCGCCCGAACAGGAGCCGCCGTTCCCCGGCGACGAGGAGATGGAGCTGCGGATCCGACGCATGATCCGGTGGAACGCGCTGGCCATGGTCCTGCGCGCCAACACCCGCTTCGAGGGCATCGGCGGACATCTGTCCACGTACGCCTCGGCCGCCAGCCTGTATGAGGTTGGCTTCAACCATTTCTTCCGCGGCTGGGACGACGGCCCGGGCGACCTGGTCTACTTCCAGGGCCACGCTGCGCCCGGGATCTATGCCCGGGCCTTCCTTGAGGGCCGCCTGACGGTCGAGCAGCTCGACCATTTCCGGCGGGAGGCGCTGTGGCAGGGCGGCCTGTCTTCGTACCCCCATCCGCGGACGATGCCCGAGTTCTGGCAGTTCCCCACCGTTTCGATGGGCCTGGGCCCCCTGGCGGCCATCTACCAGGCCCGCTTCAACCGTTACCTGGCCGCGCGCCGCATCGCCGACACGGCCAACACCCGGGTCTGGGGATTCGTGGGCGACGGAGAGATGGACGAGCCGGAGTCGCTGGCCGGCCTGAGCCTGGCCGCGCGGGAGGGCCTCGACAACCTGATCTTCGTCGTGAACTGCAACCTCCAGCGCCTGGACGGCCCGGTGCGGGGCAACGGCAAGATCATCCAGGAGCTCGAATCGGTGTTCCGCGGCGCCGGCTGGCACGTCATCAAGGTCATCTGGTCCCGCGAATGGGATGCCCTGCTGGAACGGGACACGGACAGCGTGCTCCTGAACAAGATGACCGAGACCCTGGACGGCGACTACCAGACCCTGTCGGTGGCCGATGGCGCCTACATCCGGGAGCACTTTTTCGGCCCCGATCCGCGGCTGGCTGCCCTGGTGGCGGACAAGACCGATCCCGAGCTGGCGGCGCTCCGACGCGGCGGACACGACTACCGCAAGCTGTACGCCGCCTACCACTACGCGACCCAACACCAGGGGGCGCCGGTCGTGATCCTGGCCAAGACCGTCAAGGGCTGGACCCTGGGCCCGGGCATCGAGGCCCGCAACGTGACTCACCAGTCCAAGAAGCTGACCGTGGACGAGCTGCGCATCTTCCGGGATCGGCTCCAGCTCCCGATCCCCGACGACCAGCTGGCGGACGCGCCGTATTACCACCCCGGCATGGACAGTCCGGAGATTCGCTACATGCTCGAGCGCCGAAATGCCCTGGGCGGGACCCTCCCGCGGCGTCGGTTCGAGTCCCAGCCCCTGCCGGCGCCTGCCGACGCGGTCTTCGCTGAAGTGTTCGCCGGGGCCGACCGGCCGGCCTCGACGACCATGGCCTTCGGCCGACTGCTGCGCAACCTGGTTCGGGACCCGGATCTCGGGCAGCGTGTGGTCCCGATCATCCCCGACGAGGCCCGGACCTTCGGGATGGACCCCCTGTTCAAGGAGCTCGGGATCTACAACCCGCTTGGCCAGCGCTACGCCTCGGTCGACCGCCAGCTGCTCCTCTCCTATCGCGAGGCGGTCGACGGCCAGATCCTCGAGGAAGGGATCACCGAGGCAGGTGCCATGGGCTCGTTCACGGCGGCCGGGACCGCGTACGCGGTGCACGGCCAGCCTCTAATCCCCTTTTACGTCTTCTATTCGATGTTCGGCCTGCAGCGCACCGGCGACCAGGTGTGGGCCTTCGGCGACGCGCGCGGCCGGGGATTCATGATGGGCGCCACCGCGGGTCGCACCACCCTCACCGGGGAGGGCCTCCAGCACGACGACGGTCAGAGCCACCTGTACGCGCTGGCCGTCCCGAACCTCCAGTCCTACGACCCGGCCTTCGCCTACGAGCTGGGGGTCATCGTCCGCGAGGGCATCCGGCGCATGTGGGACGCCGGCGAGGACGTCTTCTACTACATCACCCTGTACAACGAGAACTGGACCCAGCCGCCGCTGCCCGAGGGCGTCGAGGACGGGATCCTGCGCGGGCTGTACGAATGCCGGCCGGCGTCGGGTGAAGGCCGCCGGGTGCAGATCCTCGGTTCGGGCTCCATCCTCCACCAGGCGCTCCGCGCCGCGGACCTGCTGGCCGAACGATTCGGGGTGGCGGCCGACGTGTGGAGCGCCACGTCGTTTCAGCAGCTGCGCGCCGATTGCCTGCGGGTCGAGCGCCACAACCGGCTGCACCCCGGCGCGGAGCCCGAGGTGCCGTACCTGGTGCGCCAGCTGGCCGATGCGCCCGGGCCCATCGTCGCGGCGACCGACTTCGTGAAGGCCGTCCCGGACGTGGTCGCGCGCTGGATCGACCGCCCGTACGTGGTCCTGGGCACCGACGGATTCGGCCGGTCCGACACGCGCGAAGCGCTCCGAACGTATTTCGAGGTCAGTCCCGAGCAGATCGCGTATGCCGCTCTGGTCGGGCTGCGGCAGGCCGGGGAAGCGACGGTTGACGAGCTGCAGGCCGCCCTTGGCGGGCTGGGCATTGATCCCGAGCGGCCCGATCCTGCCCTGCCGTGACGCATGAGATTCTGGTTGGCATGAGATTCTGGTTGGCGAACGGCCAATCTGCCACGCGCGAAGCACATAATAGAAAAGGCCATTGACAAGATAGCAATCACATATTACTGTCTGCCCATCAGATCACTCAGATAGGGAGACAGGACAGTGTTGGACTACCGATTCCACTACGCGCAGCTGGTCATCGAGGACCGCCTGCGCCCGCATCGCGCCACGGAGACCACTCGGCTTGCGCCGCGCGTCCACCGGCGCGAACCGCAGCCAGCGGCTCCCGCCACCAGCCGCCGCTGATGGCACCTCGCGACGTCATCGCCACCTGCCCGGTATGCGCCGGTGAGCTGGCCATCAGCCGCCTGCACTGCCGCACCTGCGGTACGACGCTGGAGGGCGAATTCGGGGTCGGGCGATTCGGAAAGCTGAGCCGCGAGCAGATGGCCCTCCTCGAGAGCTTCCTCCGCTCCCGCGGCAACCTCAAGGAGATGGAGCGGGCGCTTGGGATCTCCTACCCCACGGTTCGGGCGCGGGTCGAGGCCCTGGTCCAGGCGCTCGGACTGGCCGATGGCGAGTCCGACCCGGAGCTGGTCGACGACGGAGACGACCGAGAGGCGGGAGCCGCCGCCGAAGCGGACACGGCCACCCAACGCCGCGCCATCCTGGAGCGCCTGGCCAGGCGCGAGATCGATGCCGCGGCCGCGGCTGAGGCACTGCGCGACCTCGAGGGAACCGACTGATGCCCACCTATCGGCGCCTCCAGGACATCGACCACGAGATCGGACCCGGTGGCGCGCTGTCTCTGGCTGTCACGTCGGCCGACGTGCGGCTGACCGCGACCGCCGGCGCCTCGGCCCACGTGCGCGCGACGTTCGAGATCGGCGCCGCGTCCGACCAGGAGGCGGATGAGGCGTTCGAGACGCTGCGTCTCAGCGTCCACGCCGCGAACGGCACCCTGGCGGTGGACGAGCCGAACGGCCATCGCGGGTTGGGCGGGGCGATCTCACGCCTGCTGGGCGGGCGAACCGCCGAGTTGTTTGGCGTCGAGGTCGAGGCGCCGGCCGGCTGCCGGCTGGAGGTCCGCGTCGTGAGCAGTGACGTCCAGGCCTCGGGGTTCAATGGCTCGCAGCACTTCCAGTCCGTGTCGGGGGACCTGCGCCTGGTCGAGGCGGCTGGCGATCTGGATGTCGACTCGGTGTCCGGCGACGTCAGCCTGCGCGCCATCGCAGCGGTCTCCTTGACGATGAATAACGTATCGGGCGACCTGTCAGCCCAGGCACCCACCTTCGAGCACCTCCGGATCCAGAGCGTGAGCGGCGACGTGTCGGTCGACGGCGAGCTGAGCGCGGCAACCCCGCACGCCGTGGACACGGTGAGTGGCGACTTCCGGCTGGCGTCGGGCAGCGGGATCACGCTGACGGTGCGCGGCATGTCGAGTGACATCCACTCGGCGCTCCCCCATCGCCTGGAGGGTAGGGCCGACCGCCGGCGCCTGGTCCTGGGTGACGGCGCCGCGTCGGTGGCCTTCAACTCGATGTCCGGCGACCTGGCCGTCACCCAGTCGCGGCAGCGGCCGGGACCGGCCGAAGGATTCGTGGCATCGGCGCCGTCGACAGCTCCGCACGCCAACAAGCGAGACGAGATCCTGGGCGCGCTCGAGCGCGGCGAGATCGACGTCGACGAGGCGATGCGCCATCTGGGTGACCGGGCTTGACCGACGAGCTGGAGACCGTCTTGCGCCTGGTGGCCGAGGGACGGCTGACCCCGGAAGAGGCAGCGCCCATCGTGGCCGCCTTCACCCATCGCGCCGATGCGCCCACCGGGCGATCGTCCGAGGCGGCGCGGGAGGCGGGGGCCGGCGCCCGCCAGCTCCGGATCCGTGTCGAGGAGCAGGGCCGGACGGTGGTGAACCTGCGCGTTCCCCTCTCGGTAGCCGAGATCGCGCTGAACATGGTGCCCGGGTTGGCCGGCGAGCAGGCCGCTCGCGTCCGCGCCGCCCTCCGGGGCGGCGCGATCGGTCCCATCGTCGATGTCGAAGACCCGGATGGCGATGCCGTCCTGATCAGCATCGAGTGATGAGCCGCGAGGCGTGACGCCGAGCTGGGCCGAGGGGGCGGTCCTGTACCAGGTCTATCCGCGCGCCTTCGCGGACGAAGACGGGGACGGCATCGGCGACCTGCCCGGGGTGACCGCCCGCCTGGACCACCTGGCCGGTCAGCCGGACTCGCTGGGCGTGGACGCGATCTGGCTGTCCCCGTTTTACCCACATGGCGGCGTCGACGGCGGATACGACGTGACCGAATTCACCGCGGTCGCCCCCGAGTTCGGTGCTCTGGCCGATGTCGACCGCCTGCTGGCGGCCTGCCACGAGCGGGGGGTGCGGGTGCTCCTCGACCTGGTCACCGGCCACACCTCGGACCGACATCCGTGGTTCGCGGCCGCGCGCGCGTCACGCGCCAACCCGTCCCGTGATTGGTACCTGTGGGCCGATCCGCGCCCCGGCTCGGCGCCACCCACCAACTGGGTGGCCGCGTTCGGCGGCCCCGCGTGGACCCTGGACCCGGGCAGTGGGCAGTTCTTCCACCATTCGTTCTACCCGGAGCAGCCAGACCTCAACTGGCGAAACGCGGCAGTGCGGGAGGAGATGGCCAATGCGATGCGGTTCTGGCTGGATCGCGGAGTGGACGGCTTTCGGGTGGACGCGATCGAGTTTCTGATCAAGGATCGGCGGCTGCGCGACAATCCGCCTGCCGGCCCAACCCTACCCCCATGGTCAGCCGAGCCGGGTGGCCTGCGACGGCGGTGGACACGGAACCAGCCGGGCCTGGCCGGGGTCCTCCGCCATCTGCGGCGCGTCACCGACGAGTACCCTGATCGCATCCTGCTGGGCGAGCTGTACGCACCCGCCAGGCAGGTTGCGGCGGCGCTGCGCGGCGCCCGCGGTGACGGGCTGCACCTGGGCCTCGACCACCAGCTGGCCAAGTCGGCCTGGGACGCGAGGGCCTTCCGGCGCGCCGTCGCCGCGGCCGAGCGCCACCTCGCGCCGCCCCTCTCCCCCACTTGGGCCTTCTCGAACCACGACCTGTCGCGGCATGCGACGCGCTGGGGTACCGAGCGCGCCCGCCTGGCCGCGCTGATCCTGCTCACCCTGCGCGGGACGATGTGCCTGTACCAGGGCGAGGAGATCGGGATGACCGACGTCGCGCCGGCGCCCGGCCCCAGGTCTGATCGTGCCGGGAGCGATCGGGCCGGGCGCGATCGGGCCGGGCGCGATCCGGCTCGAGGGCCATTCGACTGGGACGAAGCGGCCCGCCAACGGATCGACCACGAATCGCTGCTCGCGCTGTACCGCGGGCTCATCGACCTGCGTCGTCGTTCGCCGGCCTTGCGGGCTGGGTCGCTGAGCCTGCTCCGCGGCCTGCCCTCCGGCGTCCTCGGCTACGAGCGGCTCCTCGGCGCCGAACGGCTGACCGTGCTCGCGAACATGAGCCATCGGCGCGCCGTGGTCCGGCTGCCGTCCGGCCGAGCCGACACGCTGCTGAGCGCCACCGACCTGAACCAGGTCCACCCTGCCAGCGGCAAGGTCGAGCTGAATGCGGACCACGGCGTCGTCATCGGCTGAGGGGCTACTTGGCGCGCCGCCGGTGGGCACACGGTGCTGTAATACGCGGAACCAATGAGTAGCCGACGACCGCTCGAACCGCCCACCGGATCGAGCGGCTCTCAGGTCGATCCCATGCTCGAGGTGCGCGAGCGGCGCCGCGGCCAGCGGCCGGGCGACGCCTACGTGCGGATCGTGCGCCCGTTCGAAGACGAATTCGAGCACGGAGACGAAGGTCAGCTCATCGCCTCCGAGAAAACGCTTGGGCCCGCCCGCGGGTGGAGCGCGACATGGCGCCGTCTCCGCCACGTCCTGGTCGGGCGGCCGATCAGCTCCGAGCACGAGGAGCACGAGCGACTCACGAAGACCAAGGCCCTGGCCATCTTCAGCTCCGACAACATCAGCTCCAGCGCCTACGGCCCAGAGGAGATCATGCGGGTCCTGGCCCTTGCCGGCGCCGGGGCACTCACACTGACCATCCCGCTGGCGGGCCTGATCATCGTCACCCTGGCCATCGTGACGATGTCGTATCGGCAGACGATCAAGGCCTACCCGCACGGCGCCAGCAGCTACATCGTCGCCAGCGACAACCTCGGCGATCGAGCCGGGATCACCGCCGCGTCGGCCCTGCTCATCGGCTATGTCGTCACGGTGGCGGTTTCGATTTCAGCCGGCGTCGCGGCCATGACCTCCATCCTGCCCGACTTGTACGACACGCGCGTCGTCATTGCGGTCCTCATGGTCGGGCTCCTGATGCTGGGCAACCTGCGTGGCATCCGAGAGTCGGGGACGATCTTCATGGCGCCGACCTACCTGTACCTGGCGGTCATGTTCGGCATCGTCGGCCTTGGCGTCGTTCAGGCCGCGACCGGCCAACTGGCGGCTTACGCACCGCCGGCCGACTGGGTCGGGGCTATCGAACCACCGGCCCAGATCCTCGGGTTGTTCCTCATCCTGCGCGCGTTCTCGCAGGGGGCGGTGGCGTTGACCGGCGTGGAGGCCATCTCGGACGGCGTGCCCGCCTTCAAGCCGCCGGAATGGCGCAATGCGCGGACCACGTTGACCACGGCCACCATCATCTTCGGACTCCTGTTCATGGGGATCGCGTTTCTCATCACCCAGCTGGGCATCGTGCCTGACCCGACCGAGCAGCAGACCGTCCTGAGCGTTCTCGTGCGTCACCTGGTCGGAAGCGGCTGGATCCTGGTCCTGGCCCAGGTGTCCACCGCGTTGCTCCTGGTCCTGGCGGCCAACACGAGCTTTGCGGACTTCCCCCGACTCTCCTCGTTCCTCGCCCGAGACGGATTCATGCCCCGCCAGTTCGCCTTCCGCGGCGAGCGGCTGGCGTTCACGACCGGCATCTTCGCGCTGTCGGCCATGGCCGCCTTTCTGATCGTCGTGTTCTCGGCAAGCGTGACCGGACTGATTCCGCTGTATACGCTGGGCGTCTTCGTGGCCTTTACGCTGTCCCAGGCCGGGATGTTCGTGCGCTGGTATCGGCGCCGCGAGACCGGATGGAGGTTCGGCCTCCCCATTAACGGGCTGGGGGCGGCAACCACGGCCGTCGTGGCGCTGGTCGTCGGGTCGAGCAACTTCTTCCAGGGTGCTTGGATGGTGCTCGTCCTCGTGCCTGCTCTCATGTTCGTGCTGTGGGCCATTAGGGCCCATTACCAGGCCCACGACCGATCCGTCCTGATCGAGAGCATCCCCGAGGGGGCCGAGGCGGCCCGGGAGCCGATCGTCATCGTCCCCATCGCCCGTCTCGACCGGCCCGCGCTGGCGGCCATCGCCTTTGCCAACTCCATCAGTCGCTCCGCGAGCGCGGTTCATGTCACGAACGATCCCGCCGCGGCCGAGGAGATGCGGCGGCGCTGGCCGGAATGGGCCGGCAAGACCGAGCTGGTCGTGGTCGAATCGCCGTATCGGGCCTTGATCGGGCCGCTGGTCCGCTACATGGACGCGCTACAGGCCCAGGCTCCGGATCGACCGATCATGGTCGTCCTGTCAGAAGTGGTCCCCCGCCACTGGTGGGAGAACCTGCTCCACAACCAGACCAGCCTGCGCCTCAAGCTGCGCCTGTTCGGACGCAAGAACACCATCGTGGCCGACGTGCCGTATCACCGCCCCGACTAGGGCAGCGATTCGTCCATCGGTTCGAGCCGGAAGTAGACGCCGCGCGCCAGGATGTGGCGGCGCGCTGCCCGGTACACGAGGTTGCCGGGGAACGGCTGTTGGTGGGCGGTGGCCAGGATGACGGCGTCCCGCTCGTCCCCGTCCGCCAGGCCCTCGGCGCGCACCCGATGGCTGATCCCGCTCGGCCTGGCCACCACGGCCTCGCCGGCCGCGGCCAGGTTCCGGGTCCATCCCACTTCCCCGTTGGGGTGGCCAACGTACCAGCGTCCCCCCACCTCGATCAGGCCCACCAGGACGGCGCGAGGGCGCCGCGTGCGCCGTCCGAGGACGCGCAGGTCGATCGTGATCCCCATCCCGCCAGCGCGCCACGCCCTTCGGATCAGCGGATCGGTGAGGCGAAGCCAGGCATAGCCCAAGCGCCAGAGCACGCTCCAGATGCGGGAGGCACGTCGTGCTGGACGGGAGGCTGTCATGGAGCGGGCCTCGAGATGGCGCGCCGGGCAGGATTCGAACCCGCGGCCTGGTGGTCCGAAGCCACCCGCTCTATCCACTGAGCTACCGGCGCACGATTCACGCTCAAATAGAGCGTAAAAGTCGATGGAGGCTTGACTACAGCGCTGGGAGAGCGTAAAACCTGACGCGTCTTCGGAAACCCGTCACGAGGCCTCTCCGGCGATGCGATCTGCCTCCACCGCGCCCATCCTAACCCGCGGCGACCTGGCCGCCAACATCACGAGCTACGCCCGCCATCTGCGGGCCGCCAACCTGACGCCGGCCACGCAGCGGACCTATCTGGCGTCTCTGGACCGGCTGGCCCGCTTCCTCGAGGAGCGCGGGATGCCGACCGACGTCGCCGCCATGCGCCGCGAGCACCTGGAGGCCTTCATCGAGGACCAGCTCGCCCGCTGGAAGCCGGCCACCGCCGCCAACCGCTACAGCGGCATCCGGCCGTTCTTCACCTGGCTCGTCGAGGAGGGCGAGCTGCGCGAGAGTCCGATGATCCACATGCGCAAGCCGCGCCTGCCCGAGCAGGCACCCCCGATCCCGTCGGACATCGCCGTCGAGCGCCTGCTGGCTACCTGTGAGGGACCCGGCCTCGCCGCCCGCCGCGACGCGGCTATCCTCCGGACGTTCCTCGCCACCGGGGCGCGTCTATCCGAGGTCGCCGGTCTGCGCTGGACGCCTGACCCGGCAACCAACGACGTCGACCTGGACGCTGGCGTCATCCGCATCGTTCGCGGCAAGGGCCAGCGCGAGCGGATCAGCTACCTCTCCGCGAAGGCAGTCAAGGCGATCGACCGCTACCTCCGGGTGCGCCGGACCCACGCCCACGCCGCATTGCCGTGGCTGTGGCTCGGCGAGAAGGGCCGGCTCACCGCTTCGGGCATCGTGCAGATGCTCAAGCGTCGCTCCCGCGATGCGGGCGTCACCGGGGTCCACCCGCACTCGTTCCGCCACTGGTACGCCAACGAGGCCCTATCGTCCGGGCTCCAGGAAGGCGAGATCATGGCCCTGGCCGGGTGGACGAGCCGGGAGATGCTGAGCCGCTACGCGAAGGCTGCCGAGCGCGAGCGGGCGGTCGCCGCCGCGCGACGGGTCAACGTCGGGGATCGTCTGTAACTTCGTCGAGCAGCTCGGGGTGGCGCCCTCCCGGGAGCACGGACGACTCTGGAGCTCCCCAAAACCCCCAGACTCGTCGAGAACGCGAGAGGTCCAGGGGTGTAGTGTGGTTTCCATGATTCAACTGCGAACGACTCCCCGCCGTTTCACCGGGGCGGTGGCTGGCGTGGCGTTGCTGCTGGCGGCCAGCGGATGCAGTGCCGCATCGCCATCGGCCATCTCGAGCAATGCGGCGAGTGCCATCCCTCACGAGTCGTCTTCAGCATCATCGACTCCGGTCGAGAGTACGGCGCCCGTGTGGACCACGACCGGGAACATGATCGAGGCCCCTGTCGCCAACACCGCGACGCTGCTGTCCGATGGCAGTGTGCTGGTGGCGGGCGGCATCACCATCAGGAGCGGCGAAAGGTTCCCGGCCTCCGCGCAGTTGTACGACCCCAGCAGCCGGTCCTGGAGCGCCACCGGAAACATGATCGAGTTTTCCCGCTCCGATTACACGGCCACGCTGCTGCGCGATGGCAAGGTGCTCGTGGCGGGCGGCTACCCCAGCCCACTGGCCTCCGCCGAGCTGTACGACCCCAGCACCGGGTCGTGGACCGCCACCGGCAGGCTGGTAACGGCCCGCGACCTTCATACGGCCACGCTGCTGCCCGATGGCAAGGTGCTCGTGACGGGCGGCATCGATAGCACCGTGTCCGTGGGCCACGCTGTCGCCGCCGCCGAGCTGTACGACCCAGCCAGCGGGACCTGGATTCCCACCGGGAACATGGTCCAAGCCCGCGTCTACGACACGGCCACGCTGCTGCTCGACGGCAGGGTGCTGGTGGCGGGCGGCAGCAGCAGTGGCACCCTCGGCGAGGCGCTGGCCTCCGCCGAGTTGTACGACCCGGCCAGTGGGACCTGGACCGCCAGCGGGAACATGAACGCGGGCCGGAGCGGTCACACGGCCACGCTCCTCCCCGACGGCACGGTGCTGGTGGTGGGCGGCAGCAACGGCAGCGGCCTACTGGCCCCTGCCGAGCTGTACGACCCAAGCAGCGGGTCCTGGACCGCCACCGGGGCGATGGTCGAGCCCCGCTACGGTCACACGGCCACGCTGCTGGCCAACAGCAAGGTACTGGTGGTGGGCGGCAGCGCCGGCCAGGACGCGCTGGCCTCCGCCGAGCTGTACGACCCGCTCAGCGGGTCGTGGACCGCCATCGGGAGCATGACCGCGGGCCGCAGCGGTCACACGGCCACGCTGCTGGCTGATGGCACGGTGCTGGTGGCGGGCGGGAGCACGCGGGTCGCGGCCGAGCTATACAACCCGGGCAGCGGGACCTGATATGCGGCTACCAGCCCAGAACTGACCAACTGGAGTCTGTACGGCAAGGTTCGCAATCGGTCTGACATGGGCTGCCGCGAATGACGACGCGCAGGAGCCTCCCGACAGCGGAAAACCCGACAGGTTTCGCTCGGCACCCCACGCTCGAGGCACAGCGCTCGGGGGTTTCTGGTCCGAAGCCACCCGCTCTATCCACTGAGCTACCGGCGCCGGGGCCGATTGTACCGGCGCCCGCTCACCACAGGGCCAGGCCGAACTCCTCGTCTAAGGTCCGAACCAGGTCCACGCCGAGCAGCTCGCGGATCTCGAACTCGGCCACGAAGACCTCGATCCCCCGCAGCAGGTGCCCGCCCACGCACGCCCCGTGCTCATCGGCGAAGGTGGCGTGCGCGTGGAGGAATGGCTTCCCATCGCGCAGGCTGACATTGCCGATAAAGCCCACGATCTCGTGGTGGGTGTCGGAGGACAGCTCGAGATACCTCAGGTCACGTTGGTGGTAGTACGCGTATGCCGCCTTCCGAACCGCGCCGATGACGCTGACCCAGGCTGCCGACACGCCCCGCTCATCGCAGATGCGCTCGATCTCGGCGACGAGGTCGCTCCCCTTCTCCAATCGACCGATGAACGTCCGGCCCGCGGAGGCCTCCCAGGTGCGCTCGGTCATCGGTCTGTCTCCTACTCGAAGTGCTTCAGGCTGGCCAGGACAGGCCGATTGCCGGCCAGCCGCGCCGGGTACAGCCCGGCCAGGCAGGCGACGCCCAATCCGAGCAGGACCACCGCGATCACCAGCGGCCAGGGGATGAGCAGCCCGGCGGCGAAATCCCGGGGAGCGAGGGTGACGAGCACGCCGGTGACGGCGACCCCGCCGACGGCGGCCACGATGCCGCCCACCGTGCCCATGATCGCAGCCTCGGTCACGACCATGCCTTCGACCTGGCCAACGGTCATGCCGTGGGCCCGAAGCACGGCAATCTCGCGCGTCCGCTCGGCCACGCCCAGGCTCAGCGTGTTGACGATCCCTAACCCGCCGATGACGACGGCCAGCAGGGCCAGGGCGTCGAACAGCCCGAGCAGGCGATCCAATGACCGCGCCAGCTGCTCGGCCAGCACACCGGCCGTCAGCGCTTCACCGGCCAGTTGGGCAGCCTTTTCGGCCACCAACACCCCATAGGCTGCCTCCCCGATCGCGGGCTGGGGAACCATGGCCCACATGGTCGCCGTCTCGGCGCCGAACGTGGCCCGCGCATCTGCCAGGCTGATCAGCAACGCTCCCTCGCCGGATCGACCGGGGAGCGAGTAGGCGACCAGCCCGGCCACCGTCAGATCGGTGGCGGGGCCACCCGGGATGGCGAGGTGGATCAGATCGCCGGTGCGGAACCCCGTCTGGGTGGCGAATGACTCGGGGAGAAGAACCGCCCCGCCGCCGCGGAGGGCCTCGAACGCCGCGGCCCGGTCCGCCTCAACCACGATCAGGGCACCGGCGTCCTGCCAGACCGAAGGATCAATACCCGCGACGCCTGCCTCGCGATCACCCTCCGGAGTGGTGACCACTACGCCAAACTCGGGGACCGGGCTGGCCGAGAGCGTCCCAGGAGTGGCCTCGATCGTGTCCTGCAGGACGTCGATGGACGACGGAATGGTGAGCCGGATGGCGTGTCCCCCGGGGAGAATGGACTGGACCCAGCGCTCCGCCGTGCCCCGGGCCGAGGCGGCCGTCGTGCCCAAGGTGACCACCGCCGCCAGGGCCACCGTCAGGGCCGCCACGCTGAGCCCGGTCCGCGCCCGATGCCGGCCCAGGTTGGCGCGCCCCAGCAGCCCCTGGGCGCCGAACAGGCGCTCGAACGGCGCTCCGACCAGCCTCCCCAGCGGTTCCAGCATGAACGCGGTCGCGACCGCTCCGCCGATGAGCACCCCGACGGCCAGCAGGGTGGCCACGAGCGGTGGCGCGCCGCGTTCGAGTGGATAGAGGAGGAAACCGGCAGCCACCACGGCCAGCTCGGCGGCGACGATCCAGCGCAGCCTGATCCAGAGGCTGCGCCCTGGTCGGTGCGTGGGACGAAGGGCCTCCAGAGGGCTGACCCGCGCGGCCTCCGCGGCCGGGACCCATGCCGCGAGCAGGGTGACGCCGAGCCCTAACCCGAACGAGAACGCGAGCACAGCCGGGCTCAGGGTCAGGTCCACCACCAACGCCGTTCGCGGGCCGGCAACGATGTTGACCAGGATCGCTCCAATGCCGATCCCGATCGGCAGCCCCAGCGCGGAACCCAGCAGCCCCAGCGCCAGCCCCTGGCGGATGACGAGGCCGCGCACCTGGCGGCCGGTGGTTCCTGCGGCTCGCAGCAGGCCGATCTCGCGGGTTCGCTCCGACAGGGTCATGGCCAAGGTGTTGGCGACCAGGAAGGCCCCGGCACTGAGCGCCACCAAACCGAGCAGGAAGGCGATGCCCGCGAACCCGGCTTGTGCGCGTGCGAAGGCGGCCTCCGCGTCGGCGACCGTCTCGACCACGAACGGCTCGGTCAGGTTCCGATCCAGGCCCGCTTCGACCTCGGCCATGCGGCCCTCGGCGACAGCCACGTCCACCGCCGTGATGGGCGATGGGACCTCGAAGGCGGCATTCAGCGTGTCTCGGGCCACGAGCAGTACCGATCCCCCGGCCTGCGCCCCAAAGCCGCTGTTGGCCAGCAGGCCGACGATGGTGAGGGGCGGGGTGTCGAGCCGCGCGCCGGTCAGCAGCAGCTCGTCGCCCAGGTCGAGGCGGTGATCGGCGGCCCACTGGGCGGCCACCAGGGCGCCGTTCGGGCGGTCGGCGTCCAGTGGCACGCCAGCCGTGAGGCTGGGACGGCCGAGGGCCGCCTCGGCCAACGGGTCGACGCCCACCGCGGAGAGCGTGAAGACCTGCTCATCGGGGCCCGGCTGGGTGGACAGGGTCAGGCGACGCTCGGCCAGCGGAGCGCTGATGGCGACCCCTGGGATCACTCGTATCGCCGCCACGGATTCGGCGCGCAGTCCGTCGTGGTCGAAGGCTCGGATCCGCAGGTCCGCCTCGCCGTATAGATCCCGAGCGGCCTCGGCCACCGCCCGGGTGGCCGCATCGGCCGTCAGGAGGGTGCCGGCCACGAGCGCCACCCCGAGCGCGACGCCCATGCCGGTGAGCGCGGTTCGCGCCGGTCGGGCGGTCAGGCTCCTCCAGGCGATGGCGGACAGGCGCATGCGCTCGGCGGCTCGGATCGGCTCAGAGGCCGAGCAGGGCCAGGCGGGTCAGGAGCTCACCCGGGTCGTGGTCGGGCCGGCGCCCCAGCTCGATCTGGTCCAGGATCTGCCCGTCGCGCACCACCAGCACGCGGTCCGCATACGCCGCCGCGCGAGCTTCGTGGGTCACCAGCACGATGGTCTGGCCCAGTTGCACGCAGGAGCGCCACAGCAGATCGAGGATCTCGCCGCCGCTCGTGTAATCCAGGTTGCCGGTGGGTTCGTCCGCCAGCAGGAGGGCCGGCTCGGTGGCCAGCGCGCGGGCCAGGGCCACCCGTTGCTGCTCCCCGGCCGATAGCTGATCGGGCGCGTGATCGGCCTTGCCTTCCAGGCCGACCATGGCCAGCAGGTCATCCACGCGCTGGCGGCGCTCATGCACCGACTCTCCGCGGATCAGGAACGGGAGGGCCACGTTTTCGCGCACCGTCAGCAGCGGGATGAGGTTGAAGAACTGAAACACGAAACCGGTCTTGTCGCGCCGGGTCAGCGTCGCCTGCTCATCGTCGAGGGTGCTGATGTTCACGCCGTCAATGACGACCTGGCCCGCGGTGGGCTTGTCGAGGCCGCCGAGCAGGTGGAGGAGGGTGGACTTGCCCGATCCGGAGGCTCCCATGATGGCCACGAACTCTCCGCGCTCCACCGCCAGGCTGACCCCGCGCAGGGCGTCGACCTGGCCATCCCCGACCGGGTAGCGCTTGACGAGGTCTTGGGCCTCCAGGATGACCGTCATCGGGCGAAAGGATACGGGGCCGGGGCGAGCCGGGGAGCGGGTCAGCCGAAGACGAACCCGATCAAGGCTCCCAGGAGTGTCTCGAATACGCCCTGGTCGGCGGGACCAGCAGCCTCGACCCGCAGACTGGCGACGGCCGGCGGCAGGATCGGCGCGCCGCGCGTGTCGAGGCCGGCCAAGGCCCGCTTCGGGACATTCGGCGCCCCCACGTGAACCAGGCTGCCGCTTCCGTCGAGGGGTTCAGCCGAAGTAGGGCGCACGGGGGCCGGCACGATGAGGGGAGGGAGCGTTGGCGCCGGGGCCGGCTGGTAGGCAACGCCGCCACCGCCACCGCCACCGCCACCGCCACCGCCCCCACCGCCCCCACCCCCTCCCCCACTGGGCGGCGGTGGAGGAGCCGAGCCCGCGGCAGCCATGAAGAGCTCGGTGTACACCCGCGGGCTGCGGAGCGATCCGAGGAACTGGACGTTGTCGGCAGCCCAGGCTCCGACTCCACCATGGGTCCAACTGGTACCCAGGATGTTGGCGCGGTGGCCAGGAGAGTTCATGAAGCCGTTGTGCGCGGCCACCGGGGAGTCGGCGTCCGAGTAGCCGTTGTTCCAGGCGATGTTCTCGCCGCCCAGGGTGTAGCTCAGCCCGTTCTGGTCATACCAGTGGTAGACCTGGTAGCCGGTGCCCAGGATGGTGTGGCTGAAATAGTTGCGCTCGATCATGTCCTGGCTTCGCCAACGAGCAATTGATACCAGGGTGCCGTGCTGGACCAGCACGTTGAGCCCGTTGTTGGCGCGAGCGCCGTTCAGCAGCTGCCACAGGGTCGCCTCCGCGCTCGCCTGGTCCCAGGCACTGGCTGTCGCCGGACCCGACCAGACCAGGAGCGCAGCGGCCATCAGGGCCGTGCCCGCAAGCCCTGTAGCGCGGAGGAGGACGTTCGGTTGACGCCGAATCGAGACAGGCGCTGAGCGCATGCGATAGCACCCCTGGATCGGTCCGCCTTCGTGACGGACGTACCAGAAGGCTACGGTGGCCCAGGGCCACGGTCAGTAGCGCGGTCGTCCCGGCTCGGGCCGGGACCATCAGGTCTCTAGGCCCTGACTGTCGCCGGGCCGTGGTCGGGGAGTGCGTCAGGTGGGGCGCACGACCACGGTTCCGGCGATCTTGTCGTGCCAACCCTGCTTGCGGCGGTCGAACGCGATCCAGATCACGCCCAGGAACAGGATCACGATGCTGATGATCAGCCCGACGTAGCGGAGCAGCGAGCGGACGATGTCGACCTTGCCGCCATCGGCAGCCAGCACGATCCGCATGTTGAACGGAATCATCCCCGGGCTCTGGCCACGCCAGGTCCAGAAGCCGACGAAATAGACGAGGTCGATGAGGAGGCCGATGGCGTTGGTGGTGTAGTTGAAGACAAACCCGTCGTTGTCGAAGGTCACAGCGCTGCCGCCTCCGATGAGCGGGGCAACCGCGGCGGTGAGCACCCCGAGCACGATGGCGTCCAGGATGAAGGCAACGAGGCGGACCCAGAAGCCGGCGTATCGGAGGCCCTGGGCGGGCCGCCAGGAATGTCTCCCGCGCCTTCGCTGAGGTACTCCAGCGGGCCGGGCTACCGAGGATCAGGTTTCACGATCTCCGACACTCGGCGGCGACGCTCATGCTGGCTCAGGGGGTCGATCCACGGACAATCATGGAGACGTTGGGGCACTCGCAGATCGGTACAACGCTGAACATCTACGCCCACGTTCTGCCCGCGATGCAGCGGGACGCGGCGGATCGGATCGGGCCGCCCTGTTCGGGGGTTAGGACGGGGCTATCAGTAGCGGAGCAGCGTCATCACCGCACCGACGCGGTTGAACATGAGCAGCCCGATCGGCAAGGTGATGATGATCACGCACAGTAACCACGCGACGCCGAGGTAAATGGCTCCCACCCACCAGCCGACGAAGACGAACCAAAGGGCACGTGCCCACAGTGGGTACTGCTCGACGGTCCCGCCGGTGACGTACGTGACCCCGTCCCGGATCTCAATCGTGTGCGAGTCCGTCCGCGGCCTCAGGGTGAGAATTACGGGCAGTCGGTTGAAGATCATGAAACCAAGCGGCAGGCCGATGATGATGACGCACAGAAAGTACGCAGCGACGATCGCGAGTCCGCTTAGCCACCAGCCGACAAAGATGAACCAAATCGTGCGCACAAAGAACCCCGGACCGGTGGACCGCTGAATGATGACAACGTTTTGGCTGACATTGACGGTCGGTGGAGCGGTCGGACTGACCGGTGGCGCAGGCGATGGTGAGGTCGGAACGGTGAGCGGGTCCGGCATCGCTCCGGGCAGCGTCACGTCGGGCGGCTGGATTCCACCCTGGTCCTCCGGGACCCTAGGTTGGTCGGACATGGCACCTGCCCTCCCCACCACCAAGCGCAGGCGCCGACCCATTCAGGGCCGGCCCGCGCAGGCTCGAGTTTAGCCACTCCACCGCCCGCAAATCCCTGTGGCTGTCAATTTGGCTGTCAACCGACCGAATGTTCCCGGCGTGGGCACCTACCGCGAGCAATTTCGTGCTCAAAATGGTGGGGTGGCCTACGGGGCTTGAACCCGTAACCTTCGGAGCCACAATCCGATGCTCTGCCAGTTGAGCTAAGGCCACCGCGGCTGACGAGTGTAGCCCGAGCGCCGACGCTGGGTCAGCCGAGGCGGGTGAGGATCTCCTCCCGGTCAAAGGCCCACGAGCCGATGATCAGCAGGGCCCCGATCAGGCCCACCACCACCAGGTCGCCGACGAGGACCTGGCTCATGCTGAAGGTCGCCTGCCCTCCCAGGAACTGCGCCACGGCGACCGCGATGATGGGCAGGACCACGAACGCGCCGAACTGCTGGGCGGTCCGGGGGTCGCCGACCCGCGAGCTGACGATGACGCCCAGCAGGACCGACAGCACGCAGATCAGCGGGACCAGGGTGGCCATGGCCACCATCCATTGCGGGCTGAACACCATCCGCAGCAGGCGCGGGTCGGCGATCGCCCCGTTGATGAGGCCGTAGGCTACCCACACCGCCCAGGTGGCGAGGACGGCCGGCAGGGCAGCCGCGATGGTCTTGCCGGCGAGCAGCTCGGAGACCTCGATCGGGGTCGCGAGCTGCGGCTCCAGGGATCGCGCCTGCCGCTCGCCGATGACCGACTGCGAGGCAATCGCGATGGGCACCATGGCCGGGATGAGCAGGAAGTAGGCCATGAAGTTGGTGACGATGAAGCCCTGGGCCGCCAGCTTGGGCGGCAGGTCGGGGAAGGCGGCGAGCATGACCGCAATCTGGCCCAGCTGGTTCACATCCAGGTCGTTGACCTCGATGAAGCCCACGATGGCGATCGGAATAGCGGCGAAGATGACGGCCGGCGCGGCGACGGCAGCCAGCAACAGCCGGTTGGACCCGATCTCGCGCCACTCCTTGCCGAAGACGGTGGCCACCAGCCTAAGCCGCACGGGCGCCCTCCGGGTCGCGTTCGCCGCGCTCGCCGACCAGCTCCAGGTAGACCTGCTCCAGGCTGGCGACGTCCTCGGCCACCGCCAGCACCCGAGCCCCGCGCGTCACGAGCTCACGCACCAGCTCCGGGGTGTCGCGCCGGGGCTCGGCCAGCTCCACCCACAGGTCGCCGCCCTCGGCCCGCGCGTTGCGCACGAAGGGCAGTGAACCGAGCGTGGCGGCCAGCGCCGACGCGTCGACCAGGCCACCGTCCAGCGCGACCCGTGTAGCCGCAGCCCGACCCCGGCGGCGCAGCTCGGCGGGCGTCCCCTCGGCCAGCAACCGCCCGTTCAGGATCCCGATCCGATCACACACGCGCTCCGCCTCGTCCAGGTTGTGGGTGCACAGGACGATCGAGCGGCCCTCGTCCCGGAGCGTGGCGACCAGCTCGCGAATAGACTTGGCCGCCTCGGGGTCGAGTGCGCTGGTCGGCTCGTCGAGGTAGATCACCCGCGGCTCGTGGAGCAGGGCCCGGGCGATCGCCACTCGTTGGCGCATGCCCTTCGAGTAGCCGCTGACCCGCCGGTCGGCGGCGTCGGTCAAGCCGACCACGGCCAGGTAGCGGTCCACCGCCGCCCGCAGGGCGGCATCGGTCAGTCCGTACAGGCGCCCGTAGTAGGTCAGGTTCTGTCTCGCGGTCAGCCGGTCGTGCAGCCCCGGGCTCTCGGTCAGGATCCCGGTCAGGGATCGGATCTGCGGGTTGTCGCGCCCGAGCTCGAGGTCGACCACCCGCACTCTGCCGGCGCTGGGGGCGATCAACCCGGCCAGGATCCGGACCGTGGTCGTCTTGCCCGCCCCGTTGGGGCCCAACAGCCCGTAGATCTGTCCCGCGCGCACGGTGAAGGACACGTCCCGCAGCGCGGTGACGATCCCGAATCGTCGCTCCAGGCCTTCGACGGCAATCAACCGACCGATGCTAGCAGGGCGCGGTCAGTGGTCCGGAAGCGGCCTTTTCGCCGGTCCGGCGTGGCAAGATCGGCCCATGGAGGAGCGGACCCTGCGCACGCGACGAGTGTTCGAGGGCCGCCTGCTGAAGGTTCGGGTCGACGACGTGGCCATGGCCGATGGCCGGCCCGCGCAGCGCGAGATCATCGAGCATCCAGGGGCGGTGGCCATCCTGGCCTGGGACGGCGAGCGGCTGGCCGCGGTCCGCCAATGGCGCCAGGCAGCAGGGCGCCTGACCCTCGAGCTCCCCGCCGGCACGCGGGACCCGGACGAGGCGCCGCGGCACACCGCCGAGCGGGAGCTGGCCGAAGAATGCGGCCTGGCGGCTCAGACCTGGGAGCCGGGGCCCGGGTTCTGGACCGCCCCCGGCTTCTGCACCGAGTTCCTGACCCTGTGGCTGGCCACCGACCTGCACCCGGTCAGCGTCGCCGGCCCGGAGGACGAGGCCCTCGAGCTCGAGTGGCTGACCCTGGATCAGGCGCTGGCCGCTGTCGCGGACGGGGCGATCAACGATGCCAAGTCGCTGGTCGGGATCTACTGGCTGGCGCGGCGGCTGGGGCGGGGCTAACCGGCTGACTTAGCCGGCTGGACCTGATTGGTCGTTGGGCTCATGTACACCAGATGTACGTATCGGCCAAGAAGTCTCGATTGCGGCGTGGATTTCGGCTGCTGCGTGGCCAATTTGTCCACGTGGTGAACATTGCGGCCAAAATCGGGCCCTTTAGAGCGCTCAGGCGGTTAACTTTGGCCGGTACGTACGCCACGTGTACAAAGGCGCGGTTCCGGCGGCGCGTCCGTGGCGGGAAAGCGAAACGCCCGGTCCGAAGACCGGGCGTTCGAGTTTGCGAGTGGGTCGGGACTAGCCAGCCAGGTCGGGGCTAGCCAGCCAGGTCGAGGCGCTGCAGGCGGGGGTTCGCAGTCCGGCCCGGAATCCGGCCGCGCTTGGCGATTGGCTGACCGTCGATCTGCTTGAGATCCCCGGTGAAGTCGATTGGGCTCGCGTCCGAGATGGCGGATCCCACGGCGTAGGAATCGACCGGCGCCCCGGCAGCCTTGAACTGACCGATCCGCTCGGCGTCAAGCCCGCCCGATACCACGATCTTGACGTGCTGGTGGCCGGCCAGGTCAAGGCGGGCGCGGACCTCCTTGACGAGGTCCGGGGTGACGCGGCCGCGCTCGGAGGGCGTGTCGAGCCGCACGCCCCACAGCCGCTCCCCGAGGGCCTCGGCCACGCGGAGCGACTCCTCGGCTTCGTCCTTGAAGGTGTCGACCAGGACGATGCGCGGGACCCGTGGATCGATGTGGCGGTCGAAGGCTTCCGCGGCCCGGACCGTGTCTCCGAAGATGAGGACCAGGGCGTGGGGCATGGTGCCGGTCGGTGACAGGCCTGCCAGGCGCGCGCCGGCCGGCGTGGAAGCACCGATGCAGCCGCCGACCACGCTGGCGTAGTCCATCTGGTCGGCCACGCTGGGGTGGACGTGGCGCGCCCCGAATCCGATGACCGGGATGGGGGCCGCCGCCTCCACGACCACGCGGGCCGCGGTCGCCCAGCCGGAGGATTGGGCCAGGGTACCCAGCACTGCCGTCTCGTACAGGCCGTAGGCCGAGTAGCGGGCCTCGATCCGCATGACGACCTCCTTGGGCTCGAAGCGGTCGCCGTCCGACAGGGACTCGAGCACCGGAGTCGGGTCGTGGCCGTTGCCGGGGCCCAGCACGCGACGCAGGAAGGCGTGGACCTCGGCGGCGCCACACAGGATCCCCCCGTCCCGGGCGAAGACCTCCATGACCACCACCGGGTCGAGATGCTCGGCGCGGAGGATGGCGCGGGCCCGCTCCAAATACACGTCGGCGGTCTGCCCGGTCAGCACCTCATCCGCTGCGTCGAACCGCCGGGCCGCGTCCTCGCCGGTCATGGGTCGGGAGTGTAGTCGGTGGCTACCCGGCGTCGGCGGATGGCGACCGACAGCCCGACCGCCGCCGAGCCGGCGGCGACGATCACGCCCAGGATCCGGACCAGGCCGGCGGCGGTGGCGGTGTTGAGGTCCTGGCTCAGGCTGGCCAGCCGATCCGCCGCCGCCCGCAGGTCGCCGGCGGCGAACGCGGTGGCGGCGGCGGCCAGGCGTTCCTCGGGGCCGGGCCCGATCAGCATGCCGACGCGCGCGACGGGGTCCAGGCCTTCGGCGATCCGCGATGCCGCCTGTGCGTGGGCGGTGACGATTGCCCGCTCGGCGTCGATCTCGGCCCAGGCCAGGGTTCCGCCCCCATGCGTCCGATACGCGGCCGCGAGCCGATCCGGGGCCGCCAGGTCCGCGTCCTCGATCTCGGCCAGCAGCCGGTTCCGCTCAGCGAGCCACTCCGCGGCCGCCGCGATCTCGGCCTGCGCGTCGGCGAAGCGCCATTCGACCATCGCCTCCCGCACCGGATCGGGGTCCCCCCAGTCCGCCGCGGCTTCCAGCAGGGCGTAGAAGGCGGTGCGGGCCGCCTCGCGGGCCGCCAACTCGGCCTCGCTACCCGCGCCCAGGACAGCTGCGGCCAGCGCGGCGACCACGGGCTCGTCGGTGACCGCATCGAGGTGGTCGAGGTAGCCGCGAGAGTCCACCGCCACCGCCACCGCGCCCGCCGCCGGCGAACCCGCGGCTTCGGCGGTCAACGGATCGTAACCATCCAGCCCCGAGGCCATCCGGCGCAGCGCCAATCGGAATTCGTCCTCGCCGGCCATCTGCGCCGCGTCATCGGTCAGTGACCAGGCCCTCGCATAGCCCCACCCATCGCCCTCGGCCGAGCGATCTTCGGCACTCCACTCGGCGAGTGGGAACGCCTCGTCCTCGAGTTCGGCGGCCACCGCGAGCGGGTCGTAGGGCAGCTCGAGCTCGAGCTCAGTTGACACCCGTCCGGCCGCCCACGACGCCAGCCCTTCCAGGATCCATCGGTCGCTGGCCAGCGCATCGTTGGCCCACACGTGGGCCACCTGGTGGAGCAGGGTGAAGGGCGGCTCGGTGAACCCGACCGCCACCTCGCCGTCGACCGGCTCCGAGTCCAGCCCGCCGCCGGTCACCGACTCGGCCACCACCAGCGGACCCTGGCCCGGGTACGGAAGCCCGAAAACGGCCTCCAGCCGCGGAAGCGCCTCGACCAGCAGGTCCATGGTGGCAGCGCCCCATTCGGGGTCGTCAGCCCAATGGCGGACCTGCAGGTCAGCCGTGCCGCCCGTCAGGGCCACCGCCCGTTGCAGCGTCGCGTACACCGGATCCCGGGTCGCACCGATGTGGGCCAGCCAGCGGCTCGGGTCGGCGATCGGCCCGCTGTCGAGGATCGCGCGGTCCGCCTCGACCGTGGCCCGCAGGGGGTCGCCGTCGACACGGACCTCGAAGTCGGCCGGCAGGTCGACCGTGACCGCGCTGGCGGTTCCGAACCCCCAGGCGGGGAAGGTGACCAGGTGCGGCCCCACCCGGATCGCGGGATCGTCCCCGTCCCGCAACTCGTACTCCAAGGTCAGCTGGGCCGTCTCCTGGTACTCCACCGGGGACCGCAACGTGACGGTGGCCACGTTGACGCCGCCGCTGACGGCGGCCGAGACGGTCAGCCCTCCCGTCCCGTCGTGGGCGCTGACCGCCGCAGCGTGGTCGTGGATCGCCAACCGGAGGTCCAGGTACGCGCTGACCTGGCCTGCCGGTGCCGGAAAAGTGTTGGTGAATTCGATCTCAACCGTCGCGCTGATCGTCCCCGCCTCCGGGTCGACGACGTACGTGGCCTGGGTGGTCATCGCGTAGTCGGCGGCCGCCGCCGGCCCGACGGGGAGCGTCATACCGGCCATGCCGGCAGCCACCACCGCGGCCACCATGGCGGTGACTGTCAGCCGACGGGGCGCGCGATTTCTCATCGAGACGGCGCTGGAGGTGCCTGCCAGTCGGGCATCCCGGATTCGACCTCGGCCCTGAATCGGGCCAGCAGCTCAGCGTTGCGCCCGGTGCGCCCGCCCCAGTCTGGGAGCCGGCCCCGGTCCGCGATCGCCGGTGCGGTCTCCTCGAGCAGCCGATCGGCGACCACCGTCAGGCGCGCCAGCGCGCGACCCAGCTCGTCGCGGTCCACCGCGCCGGGTGGCAGCTCGGCGATGAGCATCGGGCGGTCCTCCTCGGTCACGGCGAACTTCACGAACGGATACTCGGCGTTGGCGGCCAGCAGGCGGAGCAGCGTCCGGCGTGGGAGCTCCATGGCGTCCGGTCCGTAGTAAGCCCACAGGTGCACGCCCATACCCGCGGCCCAGGCAACCGTGACCCGCAGGTCGAAACGCCGCTCCCCGTCGAGGATGACGTCACGGCTCAAGGCCAGCCCAAGCGGCGCAGCGCCGCGTCCGACCACCGCCAGCCCGAGCTCCTCCAGCCAGGCGTCGATGGGCGGCACCGGTTCGGCGGTGTTCGCTTCGGGCGCGGGCGCCTCAGCCAGCGTGCACCACCGTGTCCCCGGACGCCACCCGGCGACGCGGGAAGTCAGACTCGATGACGTACGGATCGATCCGGCAGTTGCGTCCGATCCGGGTCCGCGCTGGCACGCGGGCCTTCTTGCCCACCAGGGTCAGGCCGCTGAACAGGCGCTCCGGCTCACTCCGATTGGGTCGCAGCACCTTGCCGTCGCCGACATGCGCCTGCGCGCCGATCACGCACTCCTTGTCGAGGATGGCCCGGTCCACGACGGCCCCCTCCTCGATCACGGAGTCGAACATCACGATCGAATCTCGGACGATTGCCCCGGGGCCGACCCGGACGCCTGGCGAGAGGATGCTGTGGTCGACGGTGCCCTCGACCACGCAGCCATGGCTGACCATGCTGCGCGACACCACGGCCTGGGAGCCGATGCGGGCCGGTGCCCGTTCCTCGCTCTTGGTGTAGATCAGCCAACCGGTCTCGTACAGGTCGAGCGGGGGGTCGTCCGCGAGCAGATCCATGCTGGCCTGCCAGTAGGCGTCAACGGTGCCGATATCCTGCCAGTAGCCCCGGTATTCATACGCGTGGACCCCCATGCCCGACTCGACCATGGCGGGCAGGACGTCGCGACCGAAGTCCAGTCGTTCGGTCGAAAGCACCTCGCGCAGGAGTGGCCAGCTGAAGGCGTACACGCCCATGCTGACCAGGTTGGACGGTGGCCGCGCAGGCTTTTCGACGAAACGGGTGACCCGCCCGCCCTCTCCTACCTCGAGGATGCCGAACCGATTTGCGTCCGCCATGGGCACGGTTCGAACCGCCACCGTCAGGTCGGCGTCGCGGGCCCGGTGCAGCGCCACAAACGGCCGGTAGTCCATCTTATAGACGTGGTCTCCGGCCAGGACCAGCACCAGCTCCGGGTCTCGGTCCGCGATGAAATCCAGGTTCTGGAGCACGGCGTCGGCGGTGCCGCGGTACCAGTCCCGGTTTCGACCGCGCCCCAGGAACGGCTGGAGGAGGGTCACGCCACCGTGACTGCGGTCCAGGTCCCACGGCCGCCCCACCCCGATGTGGTCGATGAGCGAGCGCGGCGCGTACTGGGTCAGGATCCCAACATCGGTCAGGCCCGAGTTCACCACGTTCGAAAGGGTGAAGTCGATGATCCGATACTTCCCCCCGAATGGGACGCCGGGCTTGGCTCGGACCTGGGACAGGATCGAGAGGCGCTCCCCCTCACCGCCAGCCAGGATCAGGGTCAGGACGGATCGAGCCACGCCGCGCGGCGTCGATCAGCGGCGGCGCCGGACCAGGCGCACCAGGTACGGCACGGCGCCCAGGATGAGCGGGAGCGCGAAGATGGGCACCAGGAACCCGGCCGAGGCCGGCCCTTCGGATCCGAGAGCCGAGCCGGCGGTGCCGGGCGGAGTGACGCACGGCAACGGTTGTGGCGGGCAGGTCGGCGGCGGCGGGCAGCTCTGGTTGCCGTGACAGCCGGGCGGCGACGGGCTCGGCGTCGGCGTGGCCCTCAGCTCGCCGCAGATGGGGCCGCCGAACCCGCTGGTGCCGTGCAGGGGGGCAATCGCGTACTGGCTCCCGGACCTGGCCTGCCGGCCATTGTTCAACTTGTCGGCCCAGGCCGCCGCCGCGGCCACCCACAGGCGCGGCCGTCCAGCCTGCTGGACGTACTGGACGATGTCGAAGCATCCATCAGGGTGCCATTGGTCGGGATGGTGGACGTTGTCGACCGGCGGCAGGGTGCCGTCCAGGAACGGGATCTGGATCGTTTGTCCACACCCGCCACCCGGGCTCATGCCGCTGAATCGGCACACGGCGGACATCTGCACGCCCGGGGGTTGCGCGAAGGCCAGGTTGGGAACGGGTTGCTGCCCGTTCCAGTCCCACGGCTGATTGATGGCAATGTCCATGAAGTCGTGCCACAGGTACAACGGGCCATCCGCCGAGAACAGTCCCCCCGTGAAGCGGTTGGACATCGGCTCCTGGTTGTTGTTGCCCATCCAGACCCCCACCGTCAGGCTGCCCGGGATGTAGCCGAGACCCGAGACGTCCTTGAAGTCGTCCGTGGTTCCGGTCTTGAAACCGGCGCTGCGCCGGACCCCGCTGGGATCGGTCAGGCGGGCTCGAGGACCCCACAGCAGGTTGGTGGCCGGGTTCGTGTTGCCCTCGATGATCCAGTGCGTCAGGTACGCCTCGGCCGGGGACAGCGGGGTGGTCTCGGGAGGCCCGTTGGCCTCGCGCGCGTAGACCACACGACCATCGCGATCACGAATCTCGATGATGGCCGTGGCCGGGTGGAGACGACCCTGCTGGGCGAAGACGCTGTAGCCCTGGGTGAAGGTGGTGAGGTTGACCGGCACGGTACCCAGGCCCAGGGACAGACCTGGGTCCTGGGCCATGATGTAGTCATAGCTGGCGATGCCCAGCGTCTCGGCAAAGCGCGCCGTCACATCGGGCCCGACCAGGCCCTGCATCTGCACCGAGGGGACGTTCAGCGAATAGCGGAGGGCGTCCATGGCCAAGACCGGGCCATGCTCCTGAATATCGGCGTTGGTCGGCAGGTACGGGAATTGCTCGTTCCCGAAGTTGGTCAGCGCGTCCACGAACATGGTTGACACGGTCGCCTGGCGGGCCTGGAAGGCGGAGGTGTAGACGATGGGCTTCCAGGCCGATCCCGGCTGCCGGCGGGCCAGACCGGCCACGTCGAACTGGCCCTGGACCCGCGGATCTTCCTGGTTGTAGTAGTCCACGCTGCCGATGTAGGCGACGATCTCTCCGGTGGCCGAGTCGATCGCCACCAGCGCCCCGTTGTGCACGTTCTTGTCGCCCAATGCCGCGACCCAGCGCACGACCTCCGACCGGGCGACCTGCTGGAGGGGATAGTCGAGGGTGGTGATGACCTGGTATCCGCCGGTGCGGACCGCCTGCTCCGGGTCAGGCACGCCGAGCGAGGCCAGGATGTTCACCATCTCGCGCTGGACGCGGAACGTGAAGTGCGGCTCTAGCAGCGGGTGCACGACCCGGCTGGGATTCATCTCCTCCCAGGTGGTGGTCGAGGCGGTCGCGTACTCATCCAGCGTGATGTAGCCCTCTCCCAGCATGTTGAACAACACGCCGTCCCGCTCCCGCATGGCATCCACCGGCCCATCCGGGTTCTGGTAGGGGTCCAGGGCACTGGGACGCTGCGGGAGGGAGGCCAGGAAGGCGGCCTGGGCCAGGGTCAACTGGGACAGATCGGTGACCCCGAAGTAGTTGGCGGCCGCGGCCTTGATCCCGTATGAGCCGTTCCCGTAGAAGATCAGGTTCAGGTAGGTGGCCAGGATGAGCTCCTTGCCCTCGCGGCCGGGGTAGGCCGCGGTGACCTGCATGGACATGATCTGCTCGCGGATCTTGTCCTCGAACCCGCGACCCTCGAGGAAGGTCAGCTGCGGCGGGGGGCAGACGTCGTCCTGGATATTGCCTTCCCCGTCCGCGATGTCGCCGAGCGGCGCCAGGCTGGGCAGCGCGATCTCGTCCCCCGCCTGCTCCTGGGCGAGCACGATGGAACCGGCGTACTTGATCACCTGCTGGGTGATGGTCGACGCACCCTGGACGATCGACCCGGCCCGCAGGTTGGCGTATGCGGCGCGGGCGATGGCCTGGATGTCCACACCGTTGTTGGTCCAGAACGTCTGGTCCTCGCTCGCCACCGTAGCGTCCACGATGACGTCGGGAATCTCGTCGAATCGCACCGATTCACGGTTCTGGCACTCGAATCGAGCCAGCAGGACCGCGCCGGTGCGGTCGTAGACGAGGCTCGATTGCGGCAGCGGAACCTCGTCGAGGATGCGCGGGTCAGGCAGCCCGGTCGCGAAGTAGTTGTAGGCGAACAGGGCTCCGGCACCGGCGCCAAGCACCGATCCGCCGATCAGCACGCCAAAGAGCGCGAAGACGACGAGGAACCCCAGGAGCAGCCCTCGACGTTGAGACCCACGCCGAGCGCCTCGGCGGGTCAGCATCTGCCGACGCCGCCGCTGCATAGCCGGATGCATCGGGCGACAGGGTACCAGCCGTTGTGAGATCGGTCGAATAGGCCGATCGGCTCAGAAACGGAGGCCGGCCGCGGCCGACGGCGCCAGCAGAGACACCTCGCGAAGCAGGGTCAGGACGTAGCCGGCCACGAGGTACGGACCGAAGGCGATGTACGACCGCAGGCCGACACGGCCGGTGACCACCAGGAACAGGCTCACCGCGGCGGCCAGCAGCGCCCCGGTGAAGAGGCCGCTCCACACAAGTGGCCAGCCGAGGGTGAGGCCGATGGGCACGGCCAGGTACAGGTCCCCGAGCGCCATCCCGCCCCGGATGATGAGGGTCAGGATCCCGAGAAAGACCACCGCGGCGGCCGCCCCGGCAAACGCCGCCACGGTCTCGACGGCCGGGTTGACGAACGCGAAGCCGACCGCGACCACGATCAGCGGGTCGAGCAGCAGGTGGGGCAGGCGTCGCTGTTCGAGGTCGGTAGCCACCAGGCCGACCATTAGGCCGAGCATCACCAGGTGAACCAGAACGGACCAGGGAGGGAGATGCGCCACGGTCACCAATCCGTAGGCCGCGCCCGCCGAGACGAGGCCCAGGCCCAGCGTCCGCCAGCTCGGAGGCCGCCGGCGAGCCTCGATCGCCGGCCAGACGCTCGCGAGTCGTTCGGCGCCGATCCCGAGGACGCCGAAGACGGCCGCGGCGACGGCCGGCAAGGGCACCGCTACTCGACCTTCTCCCCGGCCGCGAAGTCGAGGCCCAGCCGAACCAGGGTCGTCACCGCGACGCCCACGGCGCCCTTCGGGAACGTGGCCCTGTCCGCGCTCATCCAGGCCGTTCCCGCCACGTCCATGTGGACCCATGGGCGGGTCGTGAACTCGGAGATGAACAGCGCGCTCTTGATCAGCGATCCATCTCGTGAGCCGCTGTTGACCAGATCCGCGTAGGGCGTGTCCAGCTGGGTCCGGTACTCGGTGGCCAGTGGCATCTCCCACACCCACTCGCCGGTTGCATCGGCAGCGGCGCGCACCTGGTCGCCCCACGAGCGCGGCTTGGCGAAGTAGGCGCTGATGAGCTCACCGAAGGCCGAGGCCGCCACCCCGGTCAGGGTCGCGACGTCCACCAGGTGGCTGGCGCCCTGGGTCTCGGCCCAGGACAGTGCATCGGCCAGGATCAGGCGACCCTCGGCATCGGTGTTGGTGACCTCGATGGTCTTGCCGTTCATGGCCTTGACGACGTCGCCCGGTCGCTGCGCCCGGCCCCCCGGCATGTTCTCGACCATGGGCGCCACGGCCATCACCGGCGCGTCGGGGGCCAGGCGGGCCAGGGTCCGGGCAGCGGCGATCACGGCGGCCGCGCCGGACTTGTCGTGCTTCATCTCGTCCATCTTGTCGGCCGGCTTGATGCTCAGGCCGCCGGAGTCGAAGCAGACTCCCTTGCCCACGATGGCCAACCGGCGGTCGCCGCCCTGCTCCCAGCCGGGAAGCTTGATCGCGATCAGGCACGGCGGGTGCTCTCCGCCCTGGCCCACGCCCAGCAGCGCGTTCATGCCGAGCTGCCGCATCTCCGGGACGTGGAGGACCTCGACCGTGCAGCCATCGGCCTCCAGGGCTCGTGCCTCCTCGGCCATCTTTTCTGGATACAGGTCATTGGCAGCCCGGTTCGACAGGTCGCGGCACCACGCGACGCCTTCGGCCAGGGTGGCGGCCCGGTCGAGCACCGCCTGGTCCGCCCCCAGGATCACGACCTCTTCCACGTTGCGTCTCATGGCGTCGGTGTCGCGGACGCGCCCGTACAGGTCCATTGGCCGATAGGTGCCGGCCACCGCTCCCACGGCTGCCGCCGTGAATCCATCGGCATCCTCGCCGTCCCGCAGCCAGAGCGCCATCCGCGAGGCTCCCTTGCCCTGCAGCGCACGGGTCGCCACGCCGGCCGTGCGACGAGCGCGCCACGGACCCCGTCCGCGACGGACCCCGTTGACCAGCAGGATGTGCTCGACCGGCAGGTCACCACCGTCGATCAACGCGAAGTAGTCCTCGAGGATGTTGAACCGGCCCCAGTCGATGGCCTGGCGGATGACGCCTCCGGCGGCGGCATCCAGGTTGGCCAGGTCATCCGCGAACGGGTCGTCTTCCTTGTACACGGGGACGGCAAGAACGGTGGCCTCGACCGATCCCGGGTCCGTGGCTTCCGCGCGCAGCCTCATCCGATCTCCTGACTCGTGCGTTCGAAACAGACCGATACGAGGGCGGCGCCTGCCGCCACACGGGTCAGCGGAGTATAGACAGGCCGGCCAATTGATCCCGGGCCGCCCCGACCGCGCGCAGGGCAGCGGCCGACGAGGCGGACGCGGGGCTGGTGATCGCGGTCGCGGCCTCGCCCAGGGCGATGGTCAGGGCCTGGTCCGCGCGGCCCGCGTTGCTGGCGGCAGCATCGTAGGCCGCCTGCGCCGCCGCGAGTGCCGCAGCGTCGCCCGCCTGGGCGGCGTGGGCGATGTCGCGCGCGGCGTCGATCAGGGCGGCCACCGTGTCGATCCAGTATCCGAGCGTGGAAAGCTGACCGTTGAAGTCGCCCACCTGCTCGAGGTATCTGGTGGCGTGATCCATCGCGTCCAGCGCGGCCGACGGGTCGTCCGCGTCGAGGGCCGCCAGGCCGTCGCCCAGCGCCTCCAGCGTCGATTCAGCCTGCCGCCGCATGTCGCTGAGCGCCGCGCTGGGCAGCGCCGTCGCGCGCCACTGCGCCCCGACGGCGACCAGGTCCGCCGGCAGCAGGCCGAGTTGCGGCGACGATTCCTGGGGGTCGATCGCGCGCAACGTCCAGCCCAGCACGACGAACGCGGCGTGGGCGTCGGCGAGGGGCGTGGCGGCGGCCTCGAAGCCGAGTCCCGCCGCCTCCAGCGCCGCGGTCGGGTCCTCGGGGCCGCCGACGATGGCGGCCTGTCCTCGCCGTGCCTCGTCGGTGGCGTCGCGCATGAGGTTCTCGGCTGCGTCCAGCGCAGCCTCCGCCGCCCGGGCGTGCGCAGCCGCCTCGTCGGTGAGCCAGGCCACCCTGAGCGGATCGGCCACCCGCGAGTCGGCTGAGCGCGCCCCGAACAGCAGCGCGAGGAGCACGGTGGAGGCCACGAACGGGGCGATTCGGATCACGCGGCTCCTATCATGCCCCGGTGGAGAGCCCTCCCACAGCACTGGTCGAGACCCTGCGCCGGCTGCCCAAGGCCGAGCTCCACCAGCACCTGGATGGCGCGCTGCGCCCGCAGACCGCCGTCGAGCTGGCTGCGGAGGTGGGCATGAGCCTCAGCCTGGACGAGGCCCGTCAACGCCTCGTCGCGCCGGTCCGCTGCCGCGACCAGGCCGACCTGCTGTCCTATTTCGATCTCCCCGTCTCCCTCCTCCAGTCCACCGCCGCCCTGCGCCGAGCGGCGGCCGAGCTGGTCGAGGACATGGCGGCGGATGGCACGACCTACGGCGAGATCCGCTGGGCGCCTCGCCTCCACATGGACGGCGGCCTCGGTGTCCGCGATGTCATCGAAGCCGTGTCCAATGGCGTGGCGGATGCCCGCGAGGCGGCGGGGTCGTCGTCGCCGATGATCGGGCTCATCGTCACCGCCATGCGATCACATCCGCCCGGCGCCAATGTCGAGCTCGCCCGCCAGGCAGCCGCGTTCGGTCCACCGGTGGTCGGGTTCGACCTGGCCGGCCCCGAGGCCGAATATCCGGCCCCGCCCCACGCGGCAGCCTTCCGCGCGGCGGGCGCGGCCGGGCTGGGCCTCACCGCCCACGCGGGCGAAACTCCCGGTTCGGCGCACATCTGGGAGGTGCTCGAGTTCGGGATCAGCCGCGTCGCACACGGCACGCCGGCGATCGACGATCCGGACCTCGTCCAATCCCTCCGCGAGCGAGGGGTCACGCTCGACATGTGCCCCACCAGCAACGTCCAGGCCGCGATCGTGCCCGACCTGGCCGCGCACCCCGTTGCGCGACTCCATCGCGCCGGGGTCAGCGTGACCCTGTCCACGGACGATCGAACCGTGGCCGGCACCACGCTCAGCGATGAGCTGGCGCGCGTGGCGCTGGCGACCCGGATGACGCCCGACGAGCTGGCGGAAATCGCCATCAACGGGTTTCGGCGCGGCTTCAGCGCGCCGTTGGAGCTGGCGACGCGCCGGGCCGAGGCGGCCCGCGTCTGGCACGCGTGGGCCGGCAACCCGGAGTCGCTCAGCGGCTGATCCAGCCCGCCACCAGGTCCCACGCCGCAGCCGCGTCGGCCGCCACGTGGTCCGGGCCCCGCTCCCCGCTCAGGGTCGCGACCGCGGCAGGCGCGGTGACCCCGGTCAGGACGAGCACGCTTTCAATCCCGGCTCGGTGCGCCGCGCGAATGTCCGAATCCGGGTTGTCGCCGATGACCAGGGCCTCCGGCGGGCCCACGCCGGTGGCGTCGAGGATGGCGTGGAACATCGCCGGCTCCGGCTTGCCGATGACCAGCGGCTCAACCCCGCTCGCGTCGCGGATGGCGGCCACCATGGCACCCGCTCCGGGGCGGAAGCCGGTCGGGGTTGGATAGCGGGCATCGGCGTTGGTGGCGATGAACCGCGCGCCTGCCCGTATCTCCCGTGCGGCGACAGCCAGCCGCCGATCGTCAAAGTCCGGATCCAGCCCGACCAGCACGGCATCCACCCGCCGATTCGCGGCATCAGCGGCCGGGAAGACCTCGTAGCCGGCGGATCGCAGCTCCTCGACCATGCCGTCGGCGCCCACCGCCAGAACGGTGCGCACCTGGGGTTCGTGGCGGCGGAGATGGTCGATCGTGGCCGACGTCGAGGTCACGATCTCTGTGGCGTCGGCCGCGATCCCCATCCGCCGCAGCCGTTCCGCGTAGTCCGCCCGGGTGGACATCGAGTTGTTCGTCGCGTACCGAACCAGGAGTTCGGCTCCGTGCAGTCGGCGGACGAGCTCAGCGGCTCCCTCGACGGGCCGATCCCCGCGGTACACGACGCCATCCAGATCGAGGATGACCACGTGCAGGCGATGGGGAGGGCGGGCCCTGGACACGCGACCGATGATAGAGCCCAGTGCGCTCGGCCCCAGCGTGCCAAGAATGTTGTTTCGCGCGCCGATCGCCCTGTATGATGCGGCCGCATTCGGCCCGGGTCAGCCGCCTTGCTGACCGTGCCCGAGCCCCGCCCGTGCGCGTCATGTCCGCGACCAGCGGGAACGGAGGAAGACCCCCATACGGGTGGAGGATTATTCATGCGGAACCAGCGAAGGTTTGGTTACTTCGCGCTCCTGGTCACGGCGGTCATGGTGCTGGCGGCCTGTACCGGCGGCACGATCAACGTCGGCAAGGGTCTCTGCCGCGAGATCGGCGACAACGTGGCAGCCCCGCCGCCATCGGCCGAGCCCACCGGGACCAGTGACCTGGTCATCGGCGTCGTCACCGACGTCGGGACGCTCGACGACCGGAACTTCAACCAGTACAGCTGGGAGGGCGCGCTGCACGGCGCGGCCACCATCGGGGCAGCGGAGCCGACCGCTGTCGTCACCCAGGACGAGTCCGAGTACGCGGCCAACATCCAGTCCCAGGTGGACGCCGGGGCCGACGTCATCGTGACCGTCGGATTCGCCATCGGAGCCGCGACGCTCGAGGCCGCCACCGAGAATCCCGACATCCACTTCATCGGCGTCGATCAGTTCCAGACCATGGCCCCGGAGGAGGCACTCCCCAACTACGAGAGCCTCATCTACAGCGAGGCCCAGGCTGGATACCTGGCGGGCATAGTTGCCGGCAGCATCAGCGAGAGCGGCGAGGTCGCCACGCTGGGCGGGCACAGCAACATCCCGCCGGTCGTGAACTACATGCGCGGCTTCCAGAACGGCGTGCTCACGGTGAACCCAGATGCGACCGTGCATCTGAAGTACGTCACCGACAGTGACCTCACCGCTGCGTTCAACGACCCGGCGGGCGGCAAGACGTTCGCGGCCCAGTTCCTGGCCCAAAACGAGAACGTGGACGTTCTCTTCCAGGTCGCCGGCAAGACCGGAAACGGCATGCTGCAGGCGGTGGAGGAAGCGGGGATCTTCGGTATCGGCGTCGACGTCGACCAGTGGGCCTCGACCCCCGACTCGGCCGAGTGCATCGTGACCAGCGCCGAGAAGAAGCTCTCCGCCTCAGTGAGCGACGCCATCCAGGACTTCGCCGCTGGTGAGGAGCGCAGCTGGAACCAGTTCCTCGGCGCCGCCGAGGGGATGGTGGGCCTGGCCCCCTACTACCAGTTTGCCGAGATCATCACCGACGACATCCAGAGCGAGATCGACAGCGCATTCGATGCGATGGTCGACGGTTCGCTGGATGTGTGCCAGCCGGCACGCTGGGAGTCCGGGACCGAGTCCAACTGTTACTTCGGTGGGGGCGACGGGGACCCGGGCACCTGATCCCCACCCTCAACCCCTGACCTACGCAGCGTGCGAGCGGGCCGGTCTCAGGATCGGCCCGCTCGTCGTATCTCGTATCGGAGAGCAATCCGATGTTGAATGCTGAAGCCGCGGCGAGCGCCGCGCCGGCTCCTCCGCTGCTCGAGATGCGGAGGATCACCAAGCGCTTCCCGGGAGTGGTCGCCTGCGAAGGCATCAGCCTCGACCTGCGGGCCGGCGAGATCCACGCCCTGCTCGGCGAGAACGGGGCCGGCAAGACCACTCTTATGAACGTCCTCTACGGGCTCGCCATCCCGAACGAGGGGGAGATCCTGCTGGATGGCCAGCCCATCGAGATCGAGAGCCCGCATGACGCGATCGACCGCGGGATCAGCATGGTCCACCAGCACTTCATGCTCATCCCGGTCCTGTCCGTCGCCGACAACATCCTGCTCGGTGATGAGCCGATGCGTCGGGCTGGCCTTATCGACCGGGCACGCGCGGCGGAGGCCATCCGCGAGTTGGGCCGCTCCTTCGGGTGGGAGATCGATCCGGACCGGCCAGTGGGCCAGCTGTCCGTCGGCTGGCAGCAACGGATCGAGATCCTGAAGGCCATTTACCGCAACGCGAAGATCCTGGTGCTGGACGAGCCGACGGCCGTCCTCACGCCCCAGGAAACGCGCGAGATCTTCGACGTCCTTCGACGCCTGAAAGCGGAGGGCTACGCGATCATCTTCATCAGCCACAAGCTGTACGAGGTCCTCGAGATCGCGGACCGCATCACGGTGATCCGGCGCGGCCGGGTCGTCGGCAGCCGCCGCCCGGGCGAGACCAACGAAGACGAGCTGGCCGAGATGATGGTCGGCCGCGAAGTGCAGCTGACCGTCCCTCGGGGCGAGAGCCATCCCGCCGAACCGATGCTCGAGGTCCGCGACCTGGCGGTCCGGGACGACCGGGGCCGCGAGGTCGTGCACGAGATGAGCTTCGAGGTCCGGGCTGGCGAGATCTTCGGGATCGCGGGCGTGGCGGGCAACGGCCAGGACGAGCTGGTCGGCGCGATCACCGGGCTCCGCCATCCGAACGCGGGGACGGTCTCGCTGGCCGGCCAGGACGTCACGGGCGCCGAGCCCCGCCGCATGCACCGGCTGGGGGTGGGCTTCGTCCCAGGGGATCGGCAGCGGTTCGGGCTGGTCATGAGCTTTCCCATCGCCGACAACCTCGTCATGAACGACTACTACCACCCCCCGTACTCGCATGGGATGGCCTTGAACCAGGACGCGGTTCGTGCCGATGCCGAGGCGGCCATCGAGAAATACGACATCCGGACGCCATCGGCGGCAGCCGGCGCCGAGACGCTGTCGGGCGGCAACCAGCAGAAGGTCATCGTCGCCCGCGAGTTCGAGGGCGATCTGAAGCTCCTCGTCCTCGACCAGCCTACGCGCGGGCTGGACGTCGGCAGCATCGAGTTCATCCACCGCCAGGCCATTGCCCGCCGCGACACGGGGGTGGCCATCCTTCTCGTCTCAGCCGAGCTGGACGAGGTCCTCGAGCTCTCGGACCGCATCGCGGTCATGTACCGCGGGCGCATCGTTGAGGTCCTCGACGGCCGTACCGCCGACAAAGAGGACGTCGGGCTCCTCATGGCCACCGGTGGCCGGGGAAGCGGGATCCAGGAGCAGGTGGTGGAGGTCGGCTCGTGATCGAGCGACTTCGGGCCGTTGCCCTGGTACCCGCCGTCTCGGTCCTCCTCGCCCTCCTGGTCGGCGCCGGCATCATGATCCTCACCAGCCCGATGGTCACCGGCGCGTTCAGCCTGACGCTGCCCCTGGAGGCGTACGCCGCCATGCTGAGCGGTGCCTTCGGCTCCCTGAACGCAGTGGTCAACACGCTGGTCAACGCCACCCCGCTGGTCCTCGCCGGGCTGGCCGTCGGCATCGGATTCAAGGGCGGCTTGTTCAACATCGGGGCCCAGGGCCAGTTCCTGATCGGAGCCCTAACCGGCATCGCCGTGGCTCTCGCCCTGAACGACCTTTCGCCGGTGGTCGCCATTCCGGCGGCCCTCATCGGCGGGATGATCGGGGGAGCAATCTATGGCTTCATCCCCGGCGCCCTGAAAGCGTTCACCGGTGCTCACGAAGTCGTCGTCACCATCATGCTGAACTTCGTGGCCTTGTCGATCATCTCGTGGGCCATCTCGGGACCACTGATCGGGGAGAACGTCACGTTCGCGCGGACCGATGACATCGAGGCCGCGGCGCTCCCCATCCTCATCGGTCGGAACGGCCATCTCGGCATCCTGCTCGCGGCCGTGGCAGTGCCCATCGCCTCCTGGCTCCTGTACCGCAGCACGACCGGATTCGAGATTCGCACCACCGGTGCCAACCCGGAGGCGGCGCGGTACGCCGGCATGCGACCTCGGAGGGTGATCGTCCTGACCATGTCGCTGTGCGGGCTGTTTGCCGGCCTGGCCGGCATCACCGAGGTCATGGGCGAGGTGGGCTTCATGACCGCCTCGTACTCGACGGGAGTCGGCTTCGACGCCATCGCCGTCGCCCTCCTCGGCCGTGCCCATCCGGTTGGCATCCTGTTCGCGGCGCTGCTGTTCGGGGCTATGCAGGCCGGCGCCGGCAGCATGCAGATCCAGGCCGGGCTGCCGGTCCAGATGATCGACGTCCTGCAGGCCGTCATCCTGCTCTTCATCACGGCCGACATCATCGTCCGCCGCCTGTTCCGGATTCGGGCCGAGGCCGGTGAAATTGTGGAGTTGGCTTCGGTCAGCCGCTCCTACGGCGGCGATCGAGTGGCTTGACGTGGAAGCGCTGTACGACGTCCCGGTCATTGGGCTGTTAATCCAGTTCGTCGTCTATATCGTCGACCAGTTTCCCCTGGTGGCACCGATCATCCTGACCGCGGCAGTTCCCATCGTCCTCGGCGCCCTGTGCGGATTCATGAACGAGCGGACCGGCGTGGTGAACATCGGCATCGAGGGCATGATGCTGGTAGCGGCCTTCGCGGCGTGGTGGGCGGCCTCCCTCGCCGCGCAGGCCATTCCGATTCGTTCGGGGCCGCTGGGCATCACTCCGGCGCTGCTCATTGGCCTGGCGGCCGGGATCGGGGCAGCCTGCCTCACCTCGCTCCTCCACGCCTGGCTCTCGATCAGCCTGCGGGCCGACCAGATCATCAGCGGCACCATCATCAACCTGTTCGCCTTCGGCATCACCGGCTACCTGAACATCCTGGTCAGCCAGCAGGCGCCGCCATCGGGCGGCCAGTTCGGGAGCATCGGACTGCCTAGCGCGATCACCGACGTCCCGGTGATCGGGGTGCTCATCGACTCGTTCATCGCTGTCGGGCCCATCGCCCTGACCATGCTCGTCAGCGTCATTGCGCTCCAGTTCCTGCTGTACCGATCGCGGTGGGGGCTCCGCACCCGCGCCGTCGGCGAGCACCCGCGCGCTGCCGAGACGGTCGGCATCGACGTCATCCGGCTGCGCTACCGGAACGTCATCCTGGGCGGCATCTTCGCCGGCCTGGCCGGCGCGTACCTGACTATCGAGTTCGGCGACGCATTCCAGAGCGGGATGACCAACGGCCGCGGGTTCATCGCGCTCGCCGCACTGATCTTCGGTCGCTGGACGCCGGTCGGCAGCTTCCTCGGGGCGCTGCTGTTCACCGCTTCGGTGGGCCTCGAGCGATCCATCCGGATTGCCCCGCCGCCGGGCGACCTGGGGGAGATCCTCACCGCCATCCCGGGCGAGTTCTACGGCGCCCTGCCGTACCTCATCACGATCATCGTCCTGGCCGGGGTGGTGGGCAAGAGCATCCCGCCGGCCGCCGACGGGCTCCCCTACCGGCGCGAGTCGAAGGCCGCCTAGCTCAGCTGGCGACGGCGGCCGCGGCCATGGGCGCGGCCAGGACCGAGATCCGGCCGGCCACGACCCGTGACACCTCGCGCAGGGCCGCCGCGGCCGCCGAGCGATCGGCGTCCGGATGCTGCGCCGAGGTGATCGGCACGCCCGCGTCTCCGCCGGCCCGCACAGCCGGCTCGAGCGGGATGCGGCCCAGGACCTCCAGCCCGAGCTCGCGGGCCATGCTATCCCCGCCGCCCGAACCGAACAGGTCGTGCTCGGTGCCGCAGTGGGGGCAGATGAAGCCGCTCATGTTCTCCACCACGCCCAGGGTCCGGACGTTGACCTTGGTGAACATGCCGATCGCTTTACGGGCGTCGAGGAGCGCCACCTCCTGAGGTGTCGTCACGATGACCGCCCCCGACAGCGGGATGAGCTGGGCCAGTGACAGCGAGGCATCCCCCGTACCGGGCGGCAGGTCGATGACCAGGTAGTCCAGCTCCCCCCACTCCACGTCGCGCAGGAACTGCTGGATGGCGGAGTGGATGAGCGGCCCGCGCCAGATGACCGGGGCGTCGCCGGTCAGGAAGTACTGGATGCTGATCATCTTCACGCCGTGGCTGACGACGGGGTTGACCCGCCCCCCGACGCCGGTCACGTGGCCCTCCTGAGTGCCCATCATGAGCGGCACGTTGGGGCCGGTGATATCCGCGTCCAGGAGCCCCACCCGGGCGCCATCGCGAGCGAGGCTGACCGCCAGGTTGACGGCCACCGTGGTCTTGCCCACGCCGCCCTTGCCGGAGGCGACGGCGATCGTATTGCGGACACCGGGGATGAGGTCGGCCATGGGCCCGCCGAAGCTGCGCTTCACGTTGGCGGCCCATTCGATCTTCACCGCGCCGGCCCCCACGCCGGAAAGCTCATCGGCGATGTCCGATTCGATCTTGGCCTTGAGCGGGCAGGCGGGAGTGGTGAGCTCGACCGTGACCGTGACCAGCGATCCGGAGATGTCCACCGAGCGGACCATGTTCAGTGAGACCAGGTCGCGCCCGATCTCGGGGTCCTTGACCCGAGCCAGGGCAGCCATGATCGCGTCGTCGGTCAGCGCGGTGGTCACCGATCGAGGGTATCAGGTGCGCGGGGCGAGCGCCCGGCGAGCTTCAGGCCACGCCGTCGAACAGACCGGAACCGACCCCTGCCGGCGGTGTCGAGGCGGCCAGGTTGGAGACCGCCAGACGGTAGTGCTCGGCCGAGAGCCAGTTGTCGCGGACGGCGGGATCCCAGCCCGCAAACGGCCCATCCGAGCCGGTCTGGGATACGTGTCGTTCGATGGCCGCCAGTTTGAGCGTGACCAGCTCGCCAAGCGAGACCGCCACCATCGGTCCGGCCGACGAGGTCTGGTATCCGGCGCGCGGCGCCATGTCGCCCAGGATCGCCAACCCCTCCGGCGGCACGACGAGGTGGAAGAGCTTTGCGATGCGCCACGCCACCTGGTCCTCTTCCAGGTCGTCCTCGTAGGCGAGCGGGAGGGCGGCCTTGTCCACGGCTTCCCCGACCGCCCGAGACAGGGTCACGTGGTCCGAATCGCCGGTCACGCCATCCGGCCCAAACGTGAGGACGACTTCCGGCTGATGCATCCGGATCGGCTGCACCAGACGCCCGACCAGGTGATGGAAGTCGACCGCTCCCAGATCCCCCTCGGCGTAGTCCAGCATGCGGAGGACCCGGACGCCGAGCAGGGCAACGGAACGGCGCATCTCGTCCTCGCGCACGGTGTCGAGGTTCCGCCAGCCCAGGGATTCGAGGAGGTCGCGGTTGCGGCCACCGGGCGCGGGCGGCTTGGTCGTGATCCGGGGGTCGAAGAAGCCGCGTGTGGCGCACACCACGACCACGTACGCCCCTTCGGCCGCGGCACTCGCAATGGCGCCCGCGAACCCGAATGCTTCGTCGCCGGGGTGGGCGACGATCACCATCAGGCTGCGGGCGGGATTCCGTTCACGGATGGGCCGCCAGATCGACGACACGGCGGCGAGTCTATCAGCCTAGACCTCGAGCTCGAGGGCCACCCGCGCTGACGGATCGCGGCCCCGATCCCGCACGGCGGGGACGCGCTCGGCGGCCGGAACCCGCTCCACGAAGCTCGCGTGGTGGCCGGTCTCGATGGCCTGCTCAACCTCGTCCAGGCTGAGGATGCCATGTCGCAGGACCAGCGCGAACTCATCGCGCAGGTAGCGCTGCAGGATCTCCGGCCCATCGGTGGACAGGGTGAAGGCGACCTCGTGCAAGACCAGGTTGCGGATGTGCGCGCGGAGCTCGCCGAGGCTGGCCACCACCCCGGTGCTCAGGTTCGAGGAGGGGCAGACCTCCAGCACGATCCCCCGCTCACGGAGGATGCCCATGACCCGCGGGTCGGTTGCGCTCCGGATCCCATGACCGATGCGCGCCGGGTCGAGCGCCTCGATGGCTTCCTCCACCTCGTCGGCACCCCCGGTCTCTCCGGCATGGACCGTGATCCCCAGCCCGGCACGGCGGCAGTCATCCATGATGTCGCGGTAGTCCGCGAATCGAAACCCCGCGACCACCGGGCCCGCGATATCGATTCCCACGACCCCCCGCGCGCGCCAGCTGATGGCCTTGGCGGCCAGGATCTCGTTGAGCTCGCGGCTGAACGCGCGGTCCAGGCAGAAGATCAGGCCGGCCTGCACCTGGGGATACTCGAGGATGGCTCGATCCATCCCCCGCACCGCGGCCGCGATGATGTGGTCCAGATCCTGCTCGCCGCCCCGATTGCGCTTCATCGGGTTGAAGCGCAGCTCCAGGCGCGTGATGTTGCTGCGCCGATACGCCCCCCCGATGACCTCATACACGCTGCGCTCGACGGCGATCGGACTGGACTGGATCAGCTCGGTCCAGTGGAACAGGTCGAGGTACCCGTCAAATGTCCGCCGCCGGCGCCGCCCGAGGGTGATCAGCGCACGGAAGGCCCAGTAATCCTTGGTCGGCAGCCGGATGCCCTGAGCGTGCGCGATGCCCCACATGATGGCCGGTGTGACGGCCGCTCCCAGGTGCACGTGCAGCTCGCTGAGCGGCGTATGGGGGTCGATCCGGGGTCGGGCCATGTGCCACCGGCTGCGGACTTTGCGGAAGTTTATCAGGCGGTCCTGCGTTGCCGAACCGCGCTAGAATCGGCGCCCGATGGATCTCAAGGGCCTGATCGAGTCGCTCGCTACCGGCTGGGCCGAGCGCCTGACGATCCTCGTTCCGCTGGCCCTGGTCGGGGCACTGGGACTGTACGTCGCCTGGCTGCTGATCGGGTACCTCCGCGCCTCGCAGACCGGGATCGAGGCCGAGGCGGTGGTCGGTGAGGCGATCGCACCCGATCCGGGGGCGTCGGTCAGCCTGCCAGCCGGGGCGCCGTACTGCCTGGTTGACGGCCTCGTGCATCCGCCCGGCGCCGTGTACTGCGCGCGCTGCGAGGCCGACCTGGCTCGAGACTGCACTACCTGCGGGACGACCATCCGGGCCGGCGACGCCGTCTGCTTCAACTGCGGGGCTCGCCAGTAACGCCGGCTCAGTCCCCCATCAGGGAGCGCACGTAGGCGCGCATCTCGGCCACGTTGGCGATCATCACCCAGCCCCGGCTGGTTCCCGGCTCGATGCCGGCGTACAGCGCGAAGCGAGGCGGCGACAGCACGGTCGCGGAGACATTGGCGTCCGCCGCATCGCCCACGACCTGCAGGAGTGTCGGTAGGTCCGTGAGCGGCGCGTTGGTCTGCAGCGTGGTGAGGAGGGCCAGCATCGCGCCCAGGTCGAGCTCCTCGTCCAGGAGGGAAATCCGATGGGCCAGCGCGACGATGAGCTGCATCTGGCGGCCGGCCCGGGCGTAGTCGCTGTCCGTGTACCGGGATCGGGCGTAGGACAGGGCCGTGGCGCCGTTGATCCGCTGCCAGCCCGGCTCGATGCTGAAGGCGATCTCGCTGTCGTTGATCGCGTACGGGACGTCGATCCACAGCCCTCCGAGGGCATCCACGAGCCCTGGAAATTCGGGCATGTTCAGCTCGATCCAGTAGTCAATGGGGACGTCGTATGTCGACTGCAGGGACGCCGCGAGCCCGTCCATCCCATAGCTGAATCGAATCGCGTTGGCCTTGAGGTGCCAGATCGCGCCATTGCCCAGCGGGATGTCGGTCGCGTCGCGCGGGAGGGCGACCATGGTCAGCTGGCTATGGTCGGCACTGATCGATGCGACCACCATCGCGTCGGTCAGGGGCCCGTATCCATTTGCCACCCGATCTGGCGTCGAATCGCTGCCCGCGAACAGGACGGTGATGCGCCGATCCAGGAGGGCCGGGTTGATGGGGACCGGCGTCGGCGTCGGCTGCGGGGTTGGCGTGGGGACGGGCGTTGGCCGGGGGGTCGGTGACGGCGTGGCTGTCGGCTGCGGGGTTGGGCTGGGCGTCGGGCTCGGCGACAGGAGCGCGCAACCAGCCACCCAAATGATGAGGGCGACGGTCAGCAGACGGACGAGGCGGGGTGTGGGCTGCATCGACCGCGGATCGTAACCGCCCCCGAGGGCTGCCGCCAAGGCGGCCGTCCACTGCTAGGCTCAGAGAGTGGAGACCCGAGAGATCAACGTGGAAACGGGCGGGCGGCGCGGCGTCCACGACTTGACCGTTGCCTGCGCCCGATTCGTGGCCGAGGCGGCTGCGGGCGGGGATGGAATCCTGCACCTGTTCGCGCCTCACGCCACGGCGGGGCTGATCGTCATGGAGCTGGGCAGCGGCTCCGACGCCGATGTGATCGAGGCCCTGGACCGGCTTCTGCCGCGCGACGATCGCTGGCGCCACCAGCATGGCTCGGAGGGCCACGGTGCGGACCACGTCCTCCCGTTGTTGATCAGCCCATCGCTGAGCGTGCCGGTCATCGGTGGCCAGATGGCTCTGGGGACCTGGCAATCCATCGCCCTGCTGGACCCGAACGCCGATCACATCCGGCGGCGAGTCCGGCTGTCGTTCGTGCCAGCCTAGGCCGGCGCCTCGGCTGACGCCCCGCTCCCGGCGAGACGCATCACCTGGGCAGTCACGGTGGACGGGTCCGCGTTGGGGGCATCGCACGCATACCCACGGCACACGTACGCGGTGGGCACGCCCTCCCGCGCGACCTTGTCGATAAACAGCGGGCGGCCGCCGAGCTCATCGCCCGTAGGCAGGCCGGCGATCACCAGGTCCGGCGCGTATGGAGCCGCGGCGGCACGGCGGAGGGCGACCGAGCGCAGGTCCGCGGCCTCACCGGCAACCACCACGTCGACCGTCGGGCCCAGGGCGCGATCGGCGGCGCACAGCATCCGCCCGAAGGCCGACGGCTGGCGCTCGATGGCCGACCCGGCCGCCGCCAGGATGCGACGGGCCCGTCGGTCGTGCTCCGGGTCGCCGCCCACGAGCGCCAGCCGGAGCCAGACGTCCGCGGCGATCGAGTTCGCGCCAGGAGTCGCGCCGTCGAGCAGCGACCGGGGCCGGGCCACGGTCTGCTCGTGATCGGGCCCCGTGTCGTACAGGGTGCCGCTCTCGTCGTCCCAGAAGTCCGACCCCAGCCGCGCCATGAGCGCCTCGGCCAATTCCAGTTCCCGCGGCTCGCCGAGGGCGGCATATGCCCCCAGCAGCCCATCGGCCACCGCCGCGTAGTCCTCGGCGAAGCCGGGTGTATGGGCCACGCCCGCGCAGGCCGTGCGCCACAACCGGTCACCATCGTGGACCAGGACGTTTCGGATGAACGCCGCCAGGTCCTGGGTTGCCGCCATGAACCGTTCATCCCCCAGCACCAGCGCGGCGAGGGCAAACGCCCGCAGCGCGAGGCCGTTCCAGGCCGCCAGCTGCTTGTCGTCGCGCCCCGGACGGACACGCTCGCTCCGGCGGGTCAACAGGGCCGCGCGGGCGCGCTCCAGGATCGGCGGCTCGGGCGGCGGAGCGCTGGTGACGTGCAGGATGGTGTGGCCCTCCCAGTTGCCGTCACGCGTGACGTCCCAGTGTGCGGCCACCGCCGCCGCGTCCGCCGCGGTCAGCCCGGCATCGGCCAGGACCGCGGCCACCTCGTCGGTGTCCCAGACGTAGAAGCGGCCCTCCTCGCCCTCGCTGTCCGCGTCCAGGGCGGCGGCGAACCCACCCTCATCGGTGCGCAGCGCGGCCAGCAGGAAGTCCAGGGTCGAAGAGGCGACGCGGGCGTATCGGTCCATCCCGGTGGCCCTGAACGCCTCCAGGTAGGCATGGGCCAGCAGGGCGTTGTCGTAGAGCATCTTCTCGAAGTGGGGGGCCAGCCAGGAGGCATCGGTGCTGTACCGGGCGAAGCCGCCGGCCAGCTGGTCATGGATGCCGCCGTCGGCCATGCGGTCCAGGGTGACCGTCACCATCCGCAGGGTGGCCGCGTCCCGCGTGTCCCGCCAGCGGCGGAGCAGGAACTCCAGGGTCATGGGAGCGGGGAACTTGGGGGCCGGGCCAAAGCCGCCGCGGACCGCGTCGAACGACCCGCCCAGCCGGCGCACCGCGGCGTCCAGCTGCTCACTCCCCGGGGCGCCTCCAGGACTGCCCTCGACGGCCATCTGGTGCCGCAGGTGGGTGGCCAGCTGGGCCGCGATTCCGGCCACTTCGCCGCGCCGCTCCCGATACGCCTCCGCCACGCCCTCCAGCACGGTGTTGAATGCGGGCAGGCCGTGCCGGTCATCGGGCGGGAAATAGGTGCCGCCGAAGAACGGCTCCAGGTCCGGGGTCAAGAACACGCTGAGCGGCCAGCCCCCCGAGCCGGTCATGGCCTGCACGGCGCCCATGTACACGTCGTCGATGTCCGGGCGCTCCTCGCGGTCGACCTTGATGGCCACGAAGTCGCGGTTGAGCCGCTCGGCGGTGCGTGGGTCCTCGAATGACTCGTGGGCCATGACGTGGCACCAATGGCAGGCCGAGTAGCCAATCGACAGGAAGATGGGCCGATCCTCGCTCCGCGCTCGGGCCAGGGCCTCGGCTCCCCACGGATACCAGTCGACCGGGTTGTCGGCGTGCTGCAGCAGGTACGGGCTGGTCGCCTTCGCAAGCCGATTCATGGCGGGCATCGTATCGGAAGCCTCGCCAGATCGAATTGACCGCCATTGGAGCCTATGCGCATACTACCCCCGAGTATGGACACGCACGACGTCACCGGCGCTATTGAGCACTTCCGCCACAGCTACACGCGTGACCGGCATGAGCTTCTGAACCGGCTGCGCCGGATCGAGGGTCAGGCCCGTGGCCTCCAGCGCCTGGTCGAGGACGAGGCCTACTGCCTCGACATCCTCCAGCAGGTCGAGGCCATGACCGCCGCCGCCGACCAGGTCGCGATGCTGGTCCTGGAAGACCACATCGACGGCTGCCTGACGCATGCAATCGACAGCGGGCAGGGTCAGCCGTACGTTCGCGAGGTCATGACGGTCGTCCGGCGTGCGATGCGCCGGCCAGGGCGTCGCGCAAGCCGAACCGGCTGACGCGGCACGGGGCACGTAACGGGAGTGCCGCAGGGGGGAACCACGGCACTCCCGATTTCGACTATACGGGCGCTGGTCAAGCCGATCACTCCCCGAACATGGTGAGCTGCTTGCCGCCACGCTCGACCAGCGGGTCGAGGCCGATCATCGGCTCCAGCCACTCGATCCGGGCGCCGTCGCGCGCGACCAGGGCTTCCAGGTGCGGCCACTTCAGGACGTGCCAGTTCTGGCGCTCGACCTCGGCGCGCAGCCACGGTGAGCGACCGAGCTTCAGCCGCAGCAGTTCGGTCCGCTCGGCGGGAATGACCAGGAATCGGGCCTGCTGATCCGACGTCGGGATCTGGCTGCCGCGGCGCAGGACGGCCTCGCCGATCATGGCCGTCCATTCCACCTCGAACAGGTAGCTGGACCGATTGCGGACGTACCACAACCCATCCACCGCACCCAGGACGTCGGCCGGCGCGCGGATGACCAGCGGCAGGTAGGTGCGCCGCTCGTCCTCGCGCAGCAGGTCACCGAGCGTGGCCTCCCGCCAGGGACGCTCCTGCTCGCGCCGGCTGACCCACGTCCGCAGCCCCAGTCGGTGGCCGAACTCGACGATGGTGGCCAGGACCCGCGTGTGATCGGCGATCCGGGTCGCGAGGTCCTCCTCGCTCCGCAGCTGTCCCTGATCCCCGATCAAGGCATAGGCCCCCAGGCAAGCGCGGACGAGCTCCTCGTCAGGCGATGCCGTCCCCGGGAACAGGGCGAAGATCCGGTCCAGGAACCCGGCCTCGTCCAGGCGCCCCGCCGTCGTGACGAGCGAGAAGGTCGCCCATTCGACGCGGTCGGCAAGTGTCCCGTCAGCCAGGGCCGGCTCACGCAGCCACCAGGCCGGGCGCTGGGCATCGGCGACCCGCTCGAGGCTTGGGTGGTCGTCGCGCCACAGCTCCTCACGGAGCAGGACCGCCAGCAGGGCGGGACCGCCGCGCTCCACCCGGCCGACCAGCTCCTCCTCGCGCGGGGTGGCTCGATCGTCGTCCTCGTCGGGTGGTCGGGCCTGCACCAGGCGCCGCAGTAGGCCGGTTCGCTCCAGCTCGATCAAGACCGCGCACGCGATCCGCGCCAGGCCGGCCGGCTCGCCGCGGTCGCGGAGCAGCCCCACCGTGGCTCGCTCGATGGCGCCCGCCAGCTCCGGATAGGTCAGGTGACCGTCTTCCGCGCCAAGGCGCAGCGGCTTGGATCGGACCGCGTCCCGAAGCCGATCCTCGGCCGACGCGCGACGGAAATGGAGAGCCACGCCGTCTCCCACCCGGCCTGACTCGCGGGGAATGGCATGCACCAGCTCCAGCTCGGCGGCCGCAGCGGCCACGGCCACCGCGAGGACCCGGTCCGGGTCGTCGCCCTCCAGCAGGACGCAGAACCAGCCGCCGGGCTTGAGGGCCCCCGCGGCGGAGGCCATGGCGTGGCGGAAGGCGGTCACCTCCGCGCCATCCGCGCGTGTCGAGCCGCCGCCGAAGAGCGGCTCCAGCCGCAGCGTCTCGGCCGCCTCCCGCCCCAGCAGCCAGGCGGTGGCCAGGTATTCGAAGCTCAGCTCGTCCACGCTCTCCGGCGGCGGCGGGGCGCCGATCACGAGGTCCACGCTGTCGGGCGGCAGGTACTGGCCTACCACCGCGGGGCGGCACCGGATCCACAGCAGGTTGGCGGCATTCACGCCGCCCAGCTCGTCCAGATCGGCGGCGAAGCGGACCGGACGCCGATCGCGGCCCAGCGCGGCCAGCGCGGTCCGTACGTCCTGGTAGGCGACCTCGAACAGGCGCCATACGTTGACCTCACGATGATGGCGCGACGCCGGTTGGCGGACGTGGCCGCCGCTGATCCGGAGCGACGCGACACGCCCGGGGTAGCCGTTCAGCCGGCTGGCGGGGAGCAGGCAGCCGGCCAGCGCGAGGCGGAACACTGCCGCCAGGGGCTGGTCGTGGAACTCGGCGTCGATCTTGTTGGCGATCGCCTGCAGCGCGTACAGGTTGCGCGCGGTGTACAGGTCGAGCACCTCGTCCACGACGTCGCCCCGGTCGTCGAGCACGGGGAAGCGGTCGTGCATCTGCTGGTAGGCCAGCCCCTGGCGGATATCGGTCCCGACCGGCCCGAGCACCGGGGTCGGCCGCACGGTGGAGGCGTACCGCGGCCCCTCCCCGGACGGGAACGACACCGGCGGGTCCGGCGCCCCGGCCGGCGGAGGTGGCGGCCCACCCGGTTCGCCGAGGGGGGCCAGGATGGGCGGCTCCACCGGCAGCGGATCCCCGATCAGGCCGACCGGTGCGGGGGGCAGGTCCTCGTCGGCGTCGGCCGCCGGCTCCACGGCCGGCTCCACGGCCGACGGCCGGGGCGGGTCCAGCCCCAGCTTGGCGTAGTCTGTCTCGTCGACCGGGGCTACCCGCTCGTCAGCACCGCCGAGGGCGATGTCGCAGGCTGTGCAGCGGTAGACCTTGCGGCCGGGCGCATCCGCGTCCCGTGGCCAGATGAACTCATCGGCCACGACCGGGCGGTTGCAGACCGGACAGCGCGAGGCGTACAGCTCCTCGATATGCTGGCGGAGCGGGATGTCCACCCGCCGCGAGGAGGCCAGCTGGGCGAACGCGGCATCCACCGCCGCGACCTCGGGGGCCAGCAGAAACGCCTGGGCCGCCATCTGGGCGAATGGGCTGGCCTCGGCCGCCACCACCCGCATGCCGTGTGCCACGGCGCGTCGCGCGGTCCACCCTGTCCCGGACCACGGGTCGAGGATCGTGTCGCCCGGCGCGGCGAACGACGCCAGCTCGGCGTCGAGGACGTTGTCGGCCGGGGAGGGGAAGTAGCGCTCCAGCAGCGCGAGGCCGGGAAGGCGCCTCGGAAGGACGACGTGATCGAGTCTCTTCCGTTCGGCCTCGGTCATGTGCGCTACGTCTCTTCGAGCAGTTCCTCTTCCTCTTCGGGCTCGCTCGAGAGCTCCGGAAGGGACGTGTCGAGCTCCTCGACCTCCTCCGGCTCCTCTTCGGACTCCTCCGACTCTTCGTCGTCATCGTACCGGAGGGCGGTGCCCTTCATGTACGGTCGGACGTCACCGGTGCGGCCGGCGGACGCACCCGGGAAGGACACGGTCCCGAAATTCGCCGGATGGGCGAACACCTCGCGGATGATGAGGCGCAGGTCGTCGTCGCGGATGGTGGTCAAGGCCGCCTCATACCGATTTCCCTTGGCCATCAGCTTCAGGAGCCGATTCGCCACCCGCGGCTCCACCTGGCCCACCTTCAGGCCGCGCACGCGGGCCTCCAGCTCCTCGTCCGCCGCGCGCAGTTCGATCGCGTCGCCCGGGGACAGGGGGGCCAGCTGCTTGGCCGGCGCCAGGTTGATCAGCCGCGCGCTGCCGGTCTTGCCCATCTCCTCGATGAACAGGGCAGCCGGCGCGCGGGCCGCGTGGCGGTCGCCGCGGGCCGCATCCGCGGCGGTGAGCAACGCCTCGAGGCGCTCGATGTTGCGCTCCGCGATCCGGTTGGTCCGCTCCCGCTCCAGTGCGGCCTGGTAGGCCTCCAGCGCCTCCGCGTGGCGGTCGAGCTCGCTCAGCGCCTTGCCCAGCCGGTTGTAGGCGTCCACGTCGCCGCCCAGCTCGATGATCTGCTGGTTGGTCTCGACCGCGGCCTGCCACTCGCCGCGCGTCGCCTGGCCAATCGCGATGTCGGCCAGCTGGCGGCGTTGCCGGATGGTGGCGTCCGGATCCCCGGCGGTCATGGGCGCACGACTCTCCCAGCGGCGTGGTCAGTGGGCGAACGGCACCGCGTGCGGCAGGCGGGACCGTCGGAGGGCGCCAATTTGTATCACCGCCCCCTCATGGTGTCAACGCGATTTCGGGCGAAGGTCAGGCGCGGCTCAGGAAGAGGGCCACGATCGCGCCGATGGCGGCCAGGGAGCCGTATTCCAGCACCACGGCCCGGTCGGAGGTTCCGGACTCCAGGGCGTCCGCGGCCCCACTCCACGAATGAAAGGTCAACGCAATCAGCGCGGGCCCCACCGGCTGGGGAAGATCGAGGAGGATGAGGGCCGTGGCGACCTGGAGGACGACGAGCAGGTGCAGCGCCGCGTGGCCGACGGCAGGTACGCCGAGCGCACCGCGTGCCTCGGCCGCGCGCAGGCACGCGACGGAGGTGAGGATGCCCAGCAGGACGATCTGCAACAGCCACAGCTCTCCCGGCAACAGCGCCGCCAGGCCGACCGCCGCCGCGAACACGGTCAGCACCAGGAACAGGTCCAATGCCAGCCGGCCGCTGGGCTTGGTCGCACCTTTGCGCTCGGTGTGGAGGGTCCACCACAGGAACGCCCAGGCCACCGGAGCGGCCAATGGGCCGATGCCGTCCGGCAGCTGCCGTCCGGCGAGGGTGACCGACACCGCGACCACGGCCAGGATGGCGTACCGCGCGTAGCCGATCGACGGGCGCACGGCCCCCAGCAGGGCCGCCGTCCCCAGGCCGGCAAGAGCCAGCTCGAGAGCCAGGACGATGGCCAGGGCCACCAGGTTGACGGCCCAGCCGGCGGCCACGAGCGCGGCCAGCATGAGCGGCAGGGCGAGCGGTCCGGCCCGCTTGACGGCCCGGGCGCCGAGCACCCGCCCCGCGCGCAGCATTCGCCGACCGTCGGCCACGGCGCTCATCCGAGCAGGTCCGCCGCGCCACGGGTGGTGGCGATCTGATCCGGTTCCAGCCACGCCCGGCGCGCGACGCCGACGGCATAGTCGAGGTACACGAGCTCCTCGGTGCGGTGGGCGTCGCTGGCCAGCGTCAGCCGGACACCGGCGCGGGCCGCATCCCGGGCCAGCCGCTCGTCGAGGTCAAGGCGGGGGCTGCCATTGATCTCGAGCAGGGTCCCGGTGCGAGCCGCCGCCTCGAACAACTGCGGCCAGTCGTACGACACCGGGTCGCGGCGGTTCACGATGCGTCCGGTCGGGTGCGCCAGGATGTCGACGTGCGGGTTCTCGATGGCGGCCAGGGCGCGCCGGGTCAGCTGTTCGGTGGGCTGGCTGCGAGCGGTGTGGATGCTGGCCACCACGACATCGAAGCCGGCGAGCAGCTCGTCTGGGTAGTCGAGCGAGCCGTCGGCGCGAATCTCCATCTCCGTACCGTGCAGGATGCGGAACGGGTCCAGCTCCGCGTTCAGGCGCCCGATCTCGGCACGCTGCTCGACCACCCGTTCGGGTGACAGCCCACGGGTCACGCCCAGCGACGGGGAGTGATCGGTCAGGACCATGTACTCCAGGCCCGTCGCCCGGGCGGCGTTGGCCATGGTCGCGATGTCGTCCACGCCATCGGTCCAGGAGGAGTGGGTATGGGTGTCGCCGCGGATGTCCGCGCGTTCGACCAGGTGCGGGAGGCGCCCGTCTGCCGCGGCGCTTATCTCGCCCTCCCCTTCGCGCAGCTCGGGGGCGATCCACGGCAGGTCCAATCGGGCGTAGACCTCCTCCTCTTCGGCCGCCAGCAGCAGTTCCCCGGTGTCCACGACCCGGAACCCCTTCTCGCTGAGGGACAGGCCGCTATCCAGGGCTCGAGCCCGAAGCGTGACGTTGTGCTCCTTGCTGCCGGTGAAATGGACCAGGTGCGATCCCCACGCCTCGGGCCGGCACAGCATGAGATCCACCTGCCGGTCGCCGTCGACCGCGAGCACGACGCTCGCCTTGTCGGTCCCCGAGGCGATGACCCGGTTGATGGTGGATAGGCCCTCGAAGGCGCGCACCAGCTCGGCCGGATCGTCGCAGGCGGCCAGCAGATCCAGGTCGCCGATGGTCGCCTGCCGGCGGCGGAGCGAGCCGGCGGCCTCCAGGCGCTGGACGCCCGGCACCCGGCGCAGCCCGTCGAGGATCTCGTTGGCCAGCCGATCCGCCTCGTGCAGGAGCAGCCGGTCGGATTGACGGTCGAGCCGCGCAATGCCGACCAGGATGTTCTGCTCGGTGCGCGCCGAAAGACCCGGCACCTCGCGCACGCGACCAGTCTCGGCCGCCGCGCGCAGCTCGTCGACTGAGGTGATGCCCAGCTCGATGTGGAGCTGGCGCGCGGTGCGCGGGCCGACGCCGCTGATGTGGAGCACGTCGAGCAGTCCGGGCGGGACCTGCTCGCGGAGCCGCTGGTGGTACTCCAGCTTGCCGGTGGTGGCCAGCTCGGTCAGGCGGGCGCCGATGGCCGGGCCCACGCCCGGGATCTTGGGCGTTCGGCCGGCAGCCACCAGCGGGGCGAGATCGGCCGGGTAGCGCTCGACCGCATCGGCCACCCGACGGTAGGCGACCGCCTTGTACGGAACCTCGTCGAGGAGGTCGAGCAGGTCACCGATCTCGCGAAAGGTGGCGGCCAGCTCGGCGTTGGACAGCCCGGTGGACGCCGAGCGCCGAGCGGCCTGGGGTCGCGGCATCTGGTCATTCTACGAACCGACACCCATCCGAAAACGAAAGACGCCGGGCCTTTCGGCCCGGCGTCATCGGTTGTGGTGGTCTTATCGCGTCCGGCGCAGCGCGCGCGGCAGGCTCAGGCCGAAGATTCGGCTTCGGCGGCGACGCGGGATCTCGGTGTGATACCGCTCCCGATGCGCCTCCTCAAGCAGCTCGCGCTGGCGGATGGATGCGATCAAGGCCATGTACGTCAAACCGCGGCTCATCCTGGTCCTCCTGTGTTCCCCGATATTTCCCCGCCGGGCGAACCGGAGGCATCGGTAACTGTTCACAATGTCACTATCGGTTACTCATACTAAGGGAGTGTCAGTAACTTGTCAAGGGCTGTACAATGGTTACCTCATGAACCGTACGCGTGACTTCCTGCCCGAACCGCCCTCCAACGACCTGTGGGTCCGCTTCGTGAACACCCTGGTCTTCACCCATGGCCGGCCCACCGATGAGGTCGCCGATGCGGATGCGCTGATCGGCTGGCTCCGCCGGGCGCGCCTGCTCTCGGATCGGGCGGCGAGCGCCGAGCGGGCGCACCTGCGGGACGATCCCGATGAGGCCGCACGCCGGATCGAGCGCTTCCACGACCTGCGCGATCTCATCCGCGCCATCGCGACCGAGGTCACTGGCACCGAAGGGGTCAGCCGGGACAACGTGCGGGCCCTGAACCACATCCTGCGCCATGGCCTCCACTATCACCAGCTGGAGGTCAGCACCGACGGGACCCAGTACGGGCTGGCACGGGTCGGCGACCGCCTGGACCAGGCCCGGGCCACGATCGCCGGAACCGTGGCCGACTTCCTGGCCGGGCGCGCGGTCCGACAGATGAGGATCTGCGCCAACCAGGGGTGCCTGGAGATCTTCATCGACCGCTCCCCCACCGGGCGGCGGCGCTGGTGCGACATGCGGACCTGCGGCAACCAGGCCAAGGCAGCACGTCACCGCGCCCGAGTCCGCGAGGCGACGTTCCCCCAGCCCTTCCCGCCGGCGATGCCGCACACTAGAATCGGATCAATCCGCATCTGAGGCCGAATCGCCCCAGTGGACGCTGGCTGCAAACCCCGATATCCGCGCGCCGTCGGCCGGCCGGCGCCGAGGTGACCGCCTAGCGAGACCCGATCCGGCGGACCCGGCGATGGTCGACCACCCGGCGCGTATCCCAATCACGGGGCCGCGACGAGGTGGTCATTGCTTGCCCTCCCGCGGCGCTGACGAGGAGGTGGTCCGATGAGCTCCGTGGAGACCGGCGAGCTGCTCGCCGAGGTGCAGGCTCTCATCCGCGAGCGCGAGGAGGAGGGCGTGCGCGGCCTCGCCGAGCGCATCGGCCCGCCTGAGTGGGCGGACCTGGTCCCCCAGCTGGAACCGAGGGAGGTGGCCGTGCTCCTTCAGTGGCTGCCCGACGAGGAGATCCCGGCTCTGCTCGAGGAGCTGCCACCGGTCGAGGCGGCCCGCATCCTGCGGACCCTGGCCGAGCCGGAGGCCGCCGCCCTCCTGGAGGAGATGGACCCTGACGACGCGGCCGACGTCCTGGAGAACCTCCCCTCCCCGGCCATGGACCAGATCCTGGTCCGCATGCGCGCAGAGGATGCGGCCGAGATCCGCGGATTGGCGGCGTATCCACCCGACAGCGCCGGCGGGATCATGACTCCCGCCTTCGTGGCGGTCGCCGCCGACGCGACGAGCGACCAGGCCATTTCGGCCATTCGTCGCCTGGTGGACGAGGCGGAGACGGTGAACTACGTCTATGTCGTGGACGCCGAACGCCACCTGCTTGGCGTTCTGTCCCTGTATCGGCTCCTCCTGAGCCCCGGCGAAACGCCGGTGAGCGAGCTCATGGCCCCGACCACGGTCCGGGTTCGGGCATCCGCCGACCAGGAGGCTGCGGCCCGGCTGCTGACCGACCGCAACCTGCTGGCCATCCCGGTCGTCGACGATGACGACCACCTGCTGGGGATCATCACCGAGGACGACGTGGCCGACGTCCTCCAGGCCGAGGCCACCGAGGACATCGAGCGGCTGGGTGGCTCGCAGCCGTTGAACCTGCCCTACCGCCTGGCGAGTGTCCCGCTCCTGGTGCGCAAGCGCGTGATCTGGCTCCTGCTCCTCTTCGTGGCGGCGGGCTACACCGGCACCGTGCTCCAGAACTTCCAGGGTGAACTGACCGATGTCGTGGCCCTGAGCTTCTTCATCCCACTCCTGATCGGCACCGGCGGCAACATCGGCAGCCAGACGGTCACGCTCATCGTGCGCGCCATGGCCCTCAACGAGGTCGCGATGCGCGACATCGCGTGGATCGTCTTCAAGGAGATGCGGGTGGCACTCGTCCTGGGCGGGGTCATGGCCGTGGCCGCGTTCGTGCGGGCCGAGCTGCTGGGGGTGAGCGCCGATATCGGCGTGGTGGTGGCGCTCACGATCATTGCCATCTGTGTATGGGCGGCGACCGTGGCCGCCGCACTACCGCTTGTCCTGCGTCGATTGCGGGTCGATCCCGCTGTCGTCTCGGCGCCGCTGATCACTACCGTGGTGGACGGGACCGGGCTGATCATCTACTTCGAGATCGCCCGGCTGGTGCTCAACCTCTAGAAAGGCTCGGGGGCGCCCGGTCCGAATCCGAGTTACGTGTGACTGGCAGCGAGAGGGGAAGCCCGAACCGACGTGCCCACAGTTACTGGTGACTGAGACGGCACCGCCAGGGCTGCCTGCGCGAGATGCCAGTCTCATGTGACTGACCAATAAGGCCGCCGTACCGAATCGGCCACTACGCTCCGAACATGGGTGGTGCCAGGGCGGATCCGGCCAACGTGACACGGACCCGTATCCAGCGCCAGATCCAACGACTTGGGACCGATGCGCGGACCGCGCGGGTGGCTGAGGGGATGTCCCAAGCCACCGTGGCGAGGCGGGCACGGGTGTCCCAGACCAGCGTCGGGCGCCTCGAAGCCGGGGACGTCCGACTCTCGGTCATGATCGTTGGGAGCGTGTTTTCCGCCCTGGGGATGGATTTCTCCATGCGCGCCTTTCCCGGTACCGGGGTGCGGCTTCGGGACAGCGGCCAGATCGCTCTCACCGACATGATCCGCGTCGAGGCGCACCCCCGTTGGCGGCTCAGCCTCGAGGCGCCGGTGGGCGACCAGAACGGACAGGCGGCGGACGTTCTGCTGCTTGGGCGCTCGTTCGGCATCCATATCGAGATCGAAACCGCGCTCGTTGATCTGCAGGCTCAGCTGCGGAAGGGCCAGTTGAAGCGGGACGCGCTGGAGCGCAGGGTCGGGATCAATCTGGCGTTCGTGATGGCGCTGCGCGAGTCGGAGCGCAACCGTGCCGCGGTACGAGCCGTGGCGAGTGTCGTTCGAGCGGCACTGCCCGCGCCATCGCGGGAAGTGCTGGGCGCACTGCGCGCTGGCTTGGCCCTGAACCGTGATGGCCTGCTCTGGATCCGACCGCTACCTTCGCGCCGCGATTCCAAGTTAGGTGTGACTGATATCACGGAGGGAGGCCCGAATCGATGGGCAGTCAGTCACAAGTGACTGAAATGGTGCCGCGAGGGTCGCCCGCGGACGATGCCAGTCATACGTGACTGATCCCCTATTTGAGCGGGTTTCGCGCCAGCCCCTGAGGGCTCAGACGCCGATGGGGTGCCAGACCGTCTTGATCTCGACGAACTCGCCGATGAGGTAGGGCGACTGGGCGGCCGAGGCGAGCCAGTCGTAGCCGTTCAGGCCGCCTGATGGGGGGCGCGCGAAGCGCTTCACGTTGTGGGTGGCGGCCTCTTCGACGGCCGTCACCGCCGCCGCCTCCAGCCCGAAGCCGTCCAGGGCGTTGACGTCCATGTGGCTCGCCAGGTGGCCGACCAGCTCGCGGCGCAGGCCGGTGATGACGTTCACGACGCCGCCCGGAACGTCGGAGGTGGCGATCACCTCGGCCAGGGTGATAGCCGGGAGCGGGCGCGTCTGGCTGGCGATCACGACCGCCGCGTTCCCCGACACGATGACGGGCGCCAGCCGGCTCACGAGCCCGAGCAGCGACGAATCCTCTGCGGCGATGATCCCAACCACCCCGGTCGGCTCGGGAATGCTGAAGTTGAAGTACGAACCGCCGACCGGGTTCACGTTGCCAAGTATTTGCGGGAACTTGTCGGCCCAGCCGGCGTACCACACCCAGCGGTCGGTGGCCGCGTCCACCAGGCGCACCGCTCGCCGGCGGCCCACGCCCTCGGCAGTCATGACCTCGGCCACGAACTGGTCGCGGCGCCCCTCCATGAGCTCGGCGATGCGGTACAGGACCTGGCTCCGGTGGAACGCGGTCTTGGCCGCCCATCCCGGCTGCGCCTTCCGCGCGGCGCGCACCGCGTCGCGGATGTCCTTGCGCGTCCCGCGGCACGCGTTGGCCAGCGGCTCGTCCCGCGCCCCATAGACCAGGTACGACCGCCCCGACTCGGTGCGCGGGAACGCGCCGTCGATGAACAGCTTGTAGGTCTTGCGGACACCGAGCCGCTCCACCGCGGCCCCGTCCCGGAGAGCCAGCGGCGCCGGCGTGCGTGCGTCCAGGACCGTGGCGCGGGCCGCGCGGCGTTGTGTGGCGGTGGGCCGTCGAGCGGTGGCCATCGGTTCGGATCGGCCTAGGCCGCGCCATCCAGGCGCAGGTAGCCCGCAAGCCCATGGAGCCCGCCCTCGCGCCCATAACCGGATTCCTTGTAGCCGCCGAACGGCGACGTGGGGTCGAACCGGTTGAAGGTGTTGGCCCACACCACCCCGGCCTTCATGGCGCCGATCATCTTGAAGATCCGGCTCCCCTTCTCGGTCCACACCCCGGCCGACAGGCCGTACGGGGTGTTGTTGGCCTTTTCGACCGCTTCTTCCGGGGTCCGGAAGGTCAGCACCGACAGGACCGGCCCGAAGATCTCCTCCTGCGCGATGCGGTGGCTTTGCGACACGCCGGTGAACAGGGTGGGCCGGAAGAAGAAGCCCTTGTCGGGCAGGACGCAGTCGGGCTGGAAGATCTCGGCGCCCTCCGCGATCCCGGACTCGACCAGCTCGGCGATCTTCGCCAGCTGGCCAGCGGAGTTAATGGCCCCGACGTCGGTGTTCTTGTCCAGCGGGTCGCCCACCCGGAGCGTCGACAATCGGTCCTTCAGCTTGTCCAGCAGCGGCTCGTAGACCGATTCCTGGACGAACAGGCGCGAACCGGCGCAGCACACCTCGCCCTGGTTGAAGTAGATGCCGTTGATGATGCCCTCGATCGCCTGGTCCAGCGGCGCGTCGTCGAACACGATGTTGGCCGCCTTGCCGCCCAGCTCCAGGGTCGCCTTCTTGTGGGTGCCGGCGATGGCGCGGGCGATGAGCTTCCCGACCGCCGTCGAGCCGGTGAACGCGACCTTGTCGACCAGCGGATGGCGGACGAGCTCCATCCCGATCTCGCCCGGCCCGGTGATGATGTTCACCACCCCCGGCGGGAGCTCTGCCTGACGGACGACATCCGCGAACAGGTACGCGGTCAGCGGCGTGGTGGAAGCGGGCTTCAGGATGACCGTGTTACCGCACGCCAGGGCCGGGGCGATCTTCCAGGCCAGCATGAGGAGCGGGAAGTTCCACGGAATGATCTGGGCCGCCACGCCCAGGGAGCTGGGCTGCCGGTTCGGGAAGGCGTACTCGAGCTTGTCGGCCCAGCCGGCGTAGTAGAAGAAGTGGGCCGCGGCCAACGGGACGTCAACGTCGCGGCTCTCGCGAATGGGCTTGCCGCTGTTCATGGTCTCGACCACCGCGAACTCGCGGGAGCGCTCCTGGAGGATGCGGGCAATGCGGTACAGGTATTTCGCGCGCTCGCTGCCCGGCAGCCGGGACCAGGTCGTGTCGTGGGCGTGTCGGGCGGCGGTCACCGCCCGGTTGACGTCCGCCTTGCTGGCGCGGGCGACCTTGGACAGGACCTCTTCGGTGGCCGGATTGATGACGTCGAACGTGCCTTTCGGCCGGGCGGGCGTGAAGGCGTTATCGATGAACAGGCCGTACTCGCGTTCGATCGTGACGTGATCGGTCGACTCCGGAGCGGCGGCGTATTCCCAGGGGACGCCGCGGGCCGCCATCCCCCACGAGGCGAGGGCGGGCCGGGTCTCCGGCTTCTTGGTCAGCGCCATATGCGCCCGATTATGGACCGATGGGCGCCGGTGAGCGACGGACTCGCCCGCCGTGGCCGGCAGCTGTCTGGCGCGTTGCTCCCATCGTCGCTAGTGATCGGGTGGCCCCAAGCTATCGGTAAGATCGCCGAAAGCGCGGAGATTGCGAATGTGCCAAAGCAGGTGGGTGAGTTCGACGCCGATATCGGCCAATGCCAGCATGAGGGCGTCCTTTTCCGAAACGCCGGTCAGGTTCGGCAAGTGGCTGTCTAGCAGCGCGCGGCACGATCCCTCGATGTGACGAAGGTTATAGACAAGGTTCCATGCTCCGGGCTCATCAGGACGATCGTCGGCCGAGAAGTCCTTCAGGCTTGCCCACTTCTCCATGAGCTCAGCCATCTTGCGCGGATCATCTGGGATTGAGTCCACCACTTCGAGTCCTCCCCGAGTTGGTTCCGATTACTCGAGCCAGATTCGACTGGAAACAGTAGTGAATGCCCTTGCCCGCATCGGCGACGGCTACGCGGGTCGCGCTCCTTCGAGCCTGAGCAGGAAGCGCTTGGTCTCCAGGCCGCCGGTGTAGCCGCCCAGGCCGCCGTCGGCGCGGATGACCCGATGGCAGGGCACCACGATCGGAATGGGATTGCCGGCCAGGGCATTGCCGGCCGCGCGGGCGGCGCGCGGCGAACCGGCGGCCGAGGCCACGTCCCCGTAGCTCGCGACCTCCCCGTATGGGATGGCCGCCGTGGCGCGCAGCACACCCTGGTTGAAGCCACGGACAAGCGTCCAGTCGATGGGCAGGTCGAAGGCCCGTCGGCCCCTCGCGAAATAGGCGTCCAGCTGCCTGCGGACCGGATCGGTGCGCCGCGGAGCCAACAGCACGCGGGGGGAGACGCGTTCGGCGACCTCGTCCGCCACCGCCCCAAAGTTCTCGCGATCGTAGGCAACTCGGACCAGGCCGCGACGCGTCACGAACACCGCGATCGGGCCCAGGGGCGTGTCGAGGGTCGACCATGCGACGTCGAGCAGCCCTTCCGCATCGGCGCGACGCGCCAGTCGGGCGGTCACATACGGAAGGTCCAGAGTTGGTGCGCCGGGACGGGCGAGCCGCCGCTCGAGATCGGTCATCGGTCTACCTCGGTTCTCAGCCGGCGCAGGCCGGCGCTCACGTTGTATCGGGCCGCTTCCGGGCTCGTGCCCATCCGCTCGGCGATCTGCCGATAGTCGAGGTCGAGCACGTACCGATGGACCACGGCCTCGCGCTGCTTGGCGGGCAGTCCCCGGACCGCGGCCCACAGCCCGTCATCGGGGAGCACCGCGGGCCCAGTTCGAGGCTCGGCGGGACCCATTCCATGGAGCTGGACCGTTCTAGGGCGTCGGGCGTTGAGGCGGACCGCGTCGGTTGCCTTACGATGGGCGATGGTGTACAGCCAGGCGCGCAGATTCTCGCCGTGGCGCAGGCGTGGGTACGCTCGGAGTGCGGCGATCAGGGTGTCCTGGAGGCAGTCCTCGGCCAGACCGGGGCCCACGCAGCCCACGAGGAACCGATGGAGCTCGGTGGCGTGGTCGTCGACCAGGCGCTGGAACGGCGGCAGGCTCACACGGGATGAAACGCGCCGAATGCCCGTTTTGTGAGGCACCCGGCTAGGTTACGGCGACGGCTGACGATCGAGCGGTCAGCGAATCACCGTCACTGGGATTCCGTGCTCGACGTCGGCCCACAGACGGTCGGTTGTGGCCACGGCGAGCCCATGAACCGCGGCGGTGGCGAGGCACGCGCGGTCAGCCAACGACAGAGCTCGATGGCCCTGGAGCCACAGCCGTGCCGTCTGCAATGCCTCCGGGCGCGCAAAATCGATGATCCGTACGCCAAGGCTGGTGAAGTCGTCATCCAGCTCTGCCACGTCGATGCCCCGTTCCCCCGCCCTCTGCAGCACCTCCGACCAGTTCACCGCCGACACGGCGGACCCACCGAGGATGGCGGCCACCGTGTCGGCGCCGGGCTCGCGATGCAGGAGGGCGAGAATGGCCGAGGCGTCGAGGAGGTACCCCTTGGCAGCCTCGGTCATTCGGCCTCCCGTTCTGCTTCACGACGCCGTTCGGCGACGAGCTCATCGGCAAGACTGACCCCCTCAGGGATGGCCCCGAACAGGGACTGGAGGCGGCGCAGAACCGTCTCGCGACGCTCGAGAACCAGGCGATCGTCTTCAACGCGTGCGACGAGCGGCATGCCCGGTTGCAGGCCCAGCTCGCGACGCAGCTCAACTGGGACCAGGATTCGTCCGTCAGGTCCGACCCTTACTGTCAACATCTTCGTAGCCTGACAGGTTGCTATCGCTCTGTCAAGACTTCCGCAGCGGGCGATTCTAAGCCTCTGCTCTTGTCTCGACCGCCCATCACGCGGGACGCGGCGAAGTGTCATTCACGTGTGAGTCGCATCCCACGCGGGGCGGCCCTCGATCGCGGTGTCAGTCACCTGTGAATGCCATCCCGCACTGGGCGGCCCTCGATCGCGGTGTCAGTCACCTGTGAATGGGGCCGGGAAGGGTCGTCAGGGGGCCCTAGTCGATAGTGAAGTAGTCGCTCCCGCTGTAGCGCCCGGTGCGCTCTTTGCGGATCTGCATCAGCACGTCGTTCAGGAGGGTGGAGGCCCCGAACCGGAACCGGTCAGGCGTCATCCAGTCCGGACCCAGGGTCTCGTACAGGATGGTCAGGTAGGCGATCGCTTCACGGGAGGTGCGGATCCCGCCAGCCGGCTTCATGCCCACCGCGCGCCCGGTCTGGGCATGGAAGTCGCGGATGGCCTCCAGCATGACCAGTGTCACCGGCAGGGTCGAGGCGGGCTGGACCTTGCCGGTGGAGGTCTTGATGAAGTCGGCCCCGGCGGCCATGGCCAGCACCGAGGCGCGGCGGACGTTGTCGTAGGTCTCCAGCTCCCCGGTCTCGAGGATCACCTTGAGGTGGGTGTCGCCACAGGCCTGCTTGACCGCGACGATCTCGTCGTAGACCTTGCCGTAGTCGCCAGCCAGGTACGCGCCGCGGTCCATGACCATGTCGATCTCGTCGGCACCCGCGGAAAGCGCCTGCCGCACGTCCTCGAGCTTGACGGCCAGCGGCGCCTGACCCGACGGGAAGTAGGTCGTCACCGCGGCGACCTTCACGGGCGACCCGCGCAGGGCTTCCTTGGCCGGGCCGATCATGTTGGAGTACACGCACAGCGCGGCCACCGACGGGATGGTGGGGTCGGTGGGATCGGGGCGGACCGCCTTGCCGGCCAGGGCCCGGATCTTGCCCGGCGTGTCCTTCCCCTCCAGGGTGGTGAGATCGATCATCCGGATGGTCAGGTCCAGCGCCCAGAGCTTCGACTCGCGCTTGATGCTGCGTTTGGACAGCATGGCCGCGCGCTCCTCGATCCCGACCTGGTCCACCGCCCACACGCGCCCCAGCAGGTTGCCCAGGGCCTGGTGACGAGGAGCGCTCAGCCGCGCCGTCTTGCGGGGGGCCAACGAGGTTCGAGCCACGGAGCCGATGATACGCTCTGCCGGTGGGCACTCCCGCTGAGCCGCCGGGTGGGTCGGCCATGCCGCTGGTCTACTGCCTGACCCGGGATCGGGAGCTGGCGAGCATCCTCGACGATCGGCTCCATGGCGCGCTCGTCTTCTTCTACAACGACGCGGCCCGCCTCCACCACGCGCTTGTGCTGCGGGCGCCCGATCTGGTAGTCATCGACACCGGGGCGATCCGGCCCGAGTTCGGCGACGCGGGCCTGGGACCGGTGGTGGCGTTCGTCCGGGAGCGGGCGGCGACCGCCCGGATCGCGGTGCGGCCGGGATCAGGCGCCGACTGGCTGGTGGGAGCCGAGGCGGGGGTGGGTGCGGTGATGCTGCCGGTGGGCGCCGTCGCGTGCGCCGAGGCGGTGGTCGCGCTCAGTCGCTGACGGCGCTCGCCGCCGGAATGAGGCCCGCCCGGGCCAGCGGCCAGTATCGAATCGCGGCCCGGGCCCGCACCGATGTCAGCGGAACGGCGCCAAACCGACGTGAGTCGGTGCTGCGGGCGGCATCCCCGCGGAGAGAGACCCGCCCGTCGGCCACGGCCGCGACTCGCTTGACGAGCTCGCGTTTCGGAGCGCGGGGATCGGGTGCGACGACCACTTCCCCGACCTGTGGCGGCCGTCGGCGGTAGGTCCAGGTCTCGACCAGCAGACGGTCGCCCGGTCGAAGGGTCGGGATCATGGAGCGCCCGGAGACCTCGACCGCATCCAGGTGGCTCAGCACCCGCCGACCCAGGAAGCCGAGGCCCACGCTGACCGCGGCCGCGCTGGCGGCGCCGACGATCCAGATCGGCCGCGCCATGACCGGGCGGATCACTGGACCCGGGTCTTTTCCGGACCCCCGGTCGCCTTCCACATCTCTCCGATGCGATCGATCATGGTCAGCAGCTTCCGCGCTTCCTCGACCTCGAGCGAACCCTTGACCGCGGACGCCTGCTTGGCGGCATTCCAGAACGTGTCATGGAGATCTGGATACTTCTCAAGGTGCGCAGGCTTGAAATAGTCGTGCCACAGGTCGTCGAGGTGGTCAATCACGAGATCGGCGCGCTGTTCCTTGATATGGATGCATCGTGCGCGGAAATGGCGGTCATCGCTGGCGGCGTACTTCTCCAGGATCCGCAGGCAAGACTCGGCCTCGATCCGCGCCTGATCGGGGTCATAAATGCCGCACGGCAGGTCGCAATGCGCCGACACGCGGCGGGTGGGGTGGATGAGACGGTGCATGGTCAGCATGGGCCCAGTATGCGCCCACGCACTGCGCCACCGGATTGCGGCGGAATGCCATTCGATTGCAGGAACGAATCAGAAGCGGGCAGCCCAATACTTCTGCACCGTCAACACGACCCCCGCGCCAAGCGCGGCCAGGACGACGCCGACCACCACGACTCCGGTCCAGTCCAGCGGGTAGTGGCTCGAGCCGGCCATGAAGAACAGCATCGGGAACGACAGCGCGAAGTTCGTGCGCGACGCCAACAGGGTGTTCCGTGGCCACGCCGGGTCCGGTGTCTCCCCGGCCGCCATGGCCGCAAGCACGCGCCGCTGATTGGGCCAGATGATGGCCCACACGTTGAACAGCATGACCAGGCCCAACATGGAGCCCGCGAAGATCGTGATCTCGGTGTTGCTGCCAAACAGGTTGCCGTCCTGCCAGTACAGGCCCCAAATCAGGAGCAGGCCGGCCGCGACGGTGACCACCGCCGACCAGCGGAACCAGGCCAGGGCGCGGGTGAAGAGGGGTGGGTTGACCTGGCCCTTCAGGGATCCGTCCAGGACCTTCTGGAACGGCAGGTTGACCAGGTTGAACCAATACAGCAGACCGATCCAGGTTATCCCGGCCACGAAGTGGACCCAGCGCAGCCCGATCAGGACCTCCGGCGTGAACATCGGCTCTCCTTCTCCTCCTGTCCTCAGCTTCCCATCGCGATGCCGCCGTCCACCCCCAGCACCTGGCCGGTGACGAAGCCTGATTCATCGCTCGCGAAATAGACGGCGGCGGCGGCGACGTCCTCTACCTTCCCGATTTTGCCCATAGCCGTGATCTGCAGGATGGCCTGCGTCGCCGCCTCCGGCATCCCGATCAGGATGTCGGTATCGATGAGCCCCGGCGCAATCGCGTTGCAGGTGATGTTCCGGCTTGCCAGCTCGCGTGCCGTCGTCTTGGTCAGACCGATGAGGCCCGCCTTGGCCGCCACGTAGTTGGCCTGGCCGGCGTTCCCGATCCGACCCGCCACGCTGGACATGTTGATGATCCGGCCATGGCGGGCCTTCATCATCGGCCGGGCCACGGCCCGGGTCATCCAGAACGGCCCCGACAGGTTGGTGTCGATGACCGCGTCCCAGTCCTCCGCATCCATCCGGATGAGGAGGTCGTCGCGGGTGATGCCCGCGTTATTGACCAGGATGTCGACCTTGCCGAACGCGTCCAGCGCAGCCTTGACGATCGCCTCGCAGGCCTCGCGTCCGTCCGCCGTGCTGCCCTGGACCGCGATCGCGCGGCGGCCCATGGCCGTGATCTCGCCCACCACCTCGTCGGCGGCGGCGGCGCTCTCGCGGTAGTTGACCACCACGTCGGCGCCCTGCTGTGCGAAGGCCAGTGCCATCGCCCGGCCCAGACCCCGGCTGGCACCCGTGACCAGCGCCACCCGACCGGCGAGGTCGAACATCAGGCGCTGGCGGCCGCCACCGGCTCGCGGCGCGGTTGCCCGGCGCGGGTCTGCTCGCCGGGGGCGAGGAACGCGCGCGCGGGATCGGCGGTCCACTCGACCACTGCTGCGCCGGCCGTATAGCCCGCGCCGAAGGCGCCCATCAGGAGTCGATCCCCGATCTGCACCCGTCCGCCGGCGACCGCCTCGACCAGGGCCATCGGTACCGAGGCGGCCGAGGTGTTCCCGTATCGGTCGAGGTTGACGTAGACCTTGTCGCCGGAAATGCCGAGCAGGTCGCGCACACTCTCCAGGATGCGCAGGTTGGCCTGGTGATAGAGGAACAGGTCGACGTCATCCATGCGCAGTCCGGCAGCGGCCACCGCCGCCCGGGTCGATTCGGCTAGCTGCCGGGTGGCGTATCGGTACACCTCTTTGCCGGCCATGCGCAGGAATTGGAGCCCCCCGTCTAGCGTCTCGGCGGAGAGCGGGTGGGCGGTGCCGCCGCCCGGAATGATGATCCCGTCGGCCCCTGTCCCATCGGTGAACAGCTGCCAGCCAAGCAGGCCGCCAGGGGCCTCGGAGGCGGACAGGACCACTGCGCCCGCCCCGTCGCCGAACAGGACGCACGTGTTGCGATCGGTCCAATCCAGGTAGCGGCTCAGCAGGTCGACACCCACCACGAGCACCTGGCGGTACATACCGCTGCCGATGAAGCCGGCCCCGGTGGCCAGTCCGAACACGAACCCGGTGCAGGCCGCGTTGAGGTCGAACCCGGCGGCGCGCTTTGCGCCCAGGTCGCGAGCCACCAGCGGCCCGGTGGCGGGCATCAGGTAGTCGGGGCTGGCGGTGGCCACGATCACGAGATCCAGATCCGACGGGTCCAGTCCGGCCACCGCCAGCGCGTCGCGGCCGGCATTGGTGGCCAGGGTGGCGGACGTCTCGTCGTCCGCGGCGATGCGCCGCTCGCGGATCCCGGTCCGGCTCACGATCCACTCGTCGGACGTGTCCACGATCTTCGACAACTCGTCGTTTGTGAGCACCTTGGACGGCGCGTACATCCCCCACCCGGTGATGACGGCCTGGGTCGACGTCATGCCAGTCGGACCTCGAACAGCGGCTGCTGGCGCTTCACCAGCATCCCATTGTCGGCCATGACGCGGCTCACCGTGCCCGCCACGTCGGACTTGATCTCGTTGAACAGCTTCATGGCCTCGATCAGGCCCACCACCTGTCCCACCGACACCTCGCCCTCGAGCACCAGGTACGGGCGGGCCCCCGGCGACGGGGCCGGATACCAGACCCCGGTCAGGGGGGCGGTGATGAACTGATGGCCGGGCGCGGCTTCGCCGAACGGGGTGGTGGGCGTGGCCGGGGACGTCGCCGGCCCGGCGGGCGGGCGGGGACGCGCCAGGCGGACCGTGATCCCGCCGACCTCGACCTCCATCTCGGCCAGCCCGCTGTCCAGGAACGGGCCGGTCAGGGCGTCGACCGCGTCCAGGATCGGATCGTTGGCCATCGGTCAGTCCCCATCCCAGCGCCGGAAGACGAGGGTCGCGTTGTGCCCGCCGAACCCGAACGCATTGCTCATGGCGGTGGCGATGGGCGCCAGCCGAGCCACGTTGGGCACGTAGTCGAGGTCGCACTCGGGGTCGGGTGTTTCGAGGTTGATGGTGGGCGGGAGGATCCCCGTCTCCAGGGCCCGGACGCAGGCCACGGCCTCGATGCCGCCCCCCGCGCCCATCAGGTGCCCGGTCATGGACTTCGTGCTGCTGATCGGGACCCGATACGCATCGTCGCCGAAGACGGTCTTGATGGCCGCCGTCTCGGCCGGGTCGTTGGGCGGGGTCGATGTCCCGTGGGCGTTGATGTAGCCCAGCTCTTCGGGCGCCAGTCCGGCGTCGGCCAGCGCGATCCGCATGCTCGCCGCGGCGCCGCGTCCGCCGGGTGCGGGGAGGGTCACGTGGGAGGCATCGTCCGACGCGCCATATCCGATGAACTCGGCGCGGATCCGCGCCCCGCGCGCCCTGGCGTGCTCGAGCTCCTCCAGGACGAGCATCCCGGCGCCGTCGGCGATCACGAACCCGTCGCGGTCGACGTCGAAGGGGCGCGAGGCGTGGGTCGGGTCGTCGTTGCGCTTGGTGGACAGGGCGCGCATGGCACAGAACGCGGCCACCACCATCTCGCAGATGGCCGCCTCCGAGCCGCCGGCCAGCATGACGTCGGCGTCGCCGCGGCGGATGATGCCCGCCGCCTCGCCCAGCGCGTGGTTGCTCGAGGCACAAGCGCTGACGGTGGCGTAATTCGGACCCCGAGCGTTGGCACTGATGGCCACGTGGCCGGCGGCGGTGTCGGTGAGCATGTTCAGCAGGGTGAACGGACCCACCCGCTCGATGCCGTCCGTCATCGCCTCCTGAATGTCGCGCACCATGGAGCCGATGCCACCGATCCCGGTGGCCACGATCGCGCCGGTGCGGTCCGCCTCGGCCTCGTCCACGATCGGGATCGGGATCCCGGCATCGGTCAGGGCTTCAACGGTGGCTGCCCAGGCGAAGTGGACGACGCGGTCATGGCGCCGCACGTCCTTCCGATCCATGACCGTGGTCGGATCGAAGTCGCGAACCTCGCCCCCCACCTGCGAGGGGACGCGGCCGGGATCGAAGCCCGCGATGCGTCGGATGCCGCTCCGACCGCTGACCAGGCCGTCCCAGTAGGTGGCCACGTCATTGCCGAGCGGGGTGACGGCGCCCAGGCCGGTGACGACGACTCGTCGCTCGCCGCGCTCCTCCGAGCTGGGCTGCGGCGCGCGATCAGCCACCGGTCAGTCGCCCTCCGGCGATGTCCTGGTCACGGGGCATGATGAACGACAGGGTGGCCTCGACCGCCAGCTCGCCATCGACCGTTGCGACGGCCCGGGCGCGGCCCGACACGCGGCCGAGCTTCTCGACCGTGATCTCCAGGCGCAGGGTGTCACCGGGGACCACGATGCGGCGGAAGCGGCAGTCGTCGATGCCCGCGAACAGGACCAGCTTGCCGCGGTTTGCGGGGAAGGACAGGACGGCCACCGCGCCGGCCTGGGCCAGGGATTCGACCAGCAGCACGCCGGGCATGATCGGGCGACCGGGGAAGTGGCCGGTGAACTGCGGCTCGTTGGCCGTCACGTTCCGTATCGCCACGACCCGCTGACCCGGCTCGATCTCGACCACGCGGTCGATGAGGAGGAAGGGGTAGCGGTGGGGCAGGATGGTCATGATGTCCGCCGCCTCCCAGGGCAGCGGCGGCAGCTCGGGGTCCGGGAGCGCTGGGGCGCGATCGGTCGACATCGGTTTCTCTCAGGCAGGCTCGCCGACGAAGGCGGCGGGGCCGACGCGGTCCAGCAGGTTGGTGCTGACCTCGGCGTTCACGAAGGCTGCATTGTCGATGATCCCGCGATGGAAGGGGAGATTGGTCTTGACGCCCTCGACACGGCATTCGTCCAGGGCGCCCCGGGCCCGGGCCAGGGCCTCGGTGCGGGTTTCGCCCCACACGATCAGCTTGGCCAGCAACGAGTCGTAGAAGGGCGGGATCTCGTAGCCAACGTACAGGTGGGTGTCCACGCGCACGTTCGGGCCGGCCGGCAGCTGGAGCTCGGTGATGACCCCGGTCTGGGGCAAGAAGTTGTCGTGCGGGTCCTCGGCCGTGATCCGGAACTCGATGGCATGCCCGCGCAGCCCGACCTGCTCCTGGGTCAGCCGCAGGTGCTCGCCGGCCGCAATCCGGATCTGCTCGGCGATGAGGTCCACGCCGGTCAGCATCTCGGTCACCGGATGCTCGACCTGGATCCGGCAGTTGATCTCGATGAAAAAGAAGTTCCCTTCGCGGTCGAGCAGGAACTCGAGCGTGCCGGCGTTCTCGTAGCCGGCGGCCGCCGCCGCACGGATGGCCAGGTCGCGCAGGCGCTCGCGGGCCGGCTCGGTCATGGCCGGCGATGGCCCCTCTTCGATGATCTTCTGGTGCCGGCGCTGGACTGAGCAGTCGCGCTCGCCCAGGTGAATCCCATTCCCGTGGCCGTCGATGAGGACCTGGACCTCGACGTGGCGGTTTTCCTCGATCCAGCTCTCGAAGTACATCGAGTCATCGCCGAACGCAGCGCGGGCCTCGGAGCGCGCGAGCGGCAGCGAGGTTTCCATCTCCCGAGGCGAGCGCACGAGGCGCATGCCGCGACCACCGCCGCCGGCCGATGGCTTGAGGAGGACCGGGTAGCCCGCTTCCTCGGCCTGCGCCAGGGCGTCGCTGAGGTCGGCCACGATGCCGCGGCTGCCGGGCACGGTGGGCAGCCCGTTGGCGGCCAGCATGCGGCGGACGGCGTACTTCGACGCAAATCGCTCGATGACCGCTGCCCGGGGGCCGATGAAGGTCAGGTCGTGCACGGCACAGGCCTCGGCGAACGACGCATCCTCAGACAGGAAGCCGTACCCCGGATGGATCGCGTCGCAGCCGGTGATCATGGCGGCGCTGATCAGCGCCGGCTGGTTCAGGTATGAGCGCCGGGCTTCAGCCGGACCGATGCAGATGGCCTCGTCCGCCATCCGTACCGCCAGAGATTCGCGGTCGGGATCGCTGAAGGCGACCACGGCCGGGATCCCGAGCTCGCGGCAGGTACGGAGGATGCGGACCGCAATCTCGCCGCGATTGCCGATCAGGATCTTGGCGAACATCAGCCCGAAACCGCGCGATCGACTTCGACCAGCAGCTGGCCGTACTCCACCGGCTCCCCGCTCTCGGCCACCAGGTGCCGCACCACGCCCTCGCCGGTGGCGCGCACCTCGTGGCGCACGCCGAGCATCTCCACGAAGCCGATCTCGTCGCCGGCGCTGACCGCCAGCCCCGGCCCCAGCCCGTCGGCGTACACGAAGTGGCCGACCGCGGGCGAGGTGACCGGCTCCAGACGCCGGACGGCCGCGCCGCCCGTCGAGGGCGTGACGCTGACCGCCGGCCGGGCCACGCTGATGTCGACGCCGGGGCCGGGCGCGGGTTGGTCCGCCGCGGCAACTCGAACCCGCAGGTCGCCGTGCCGGATCTCGATCTCGCCCAGTCCCAGCCGGTTGAGGCGCTCGGTGAGCGCCGGTACGAGGTCTGCGGCGGCGCGGGCGATAGCCTCGGCCGAGTTCTGGTCGGTCACGCACCCTCCTGGTCGAGCTCGTCATCCTCGAGGACCGGCGCGGGCGCCCCCGCGGGAAGCCCCAGCAGCCTTCCCAGCCGGGCCCCGAGCGACGGCGACGCCGCGCGCAGGGTCGAGACCTCGACCTCGATCACGGTCCCGATGCCGCGCAGCCGAGCATAGCGACTCGCCTGCAGATCCTCCGGAGCGAGCCGATCCAGCCGCGCCAGCGAGCCGAGGATCGCACGTTTGATGGCGGCGGCCGTGGCCGGCAGATCGGTGTGCGCCCCGTCAGCGGGTTCGGGGATCACGCTGTCGACGATGCCCAGCTTGTGCTGCTCGGCCGCGGTCATCTTCATGGCTGCAGCGGCCAACGGCGCGGCGTCCGCCGATCGCCACAGGATCGCGGCGCAGCCCTCGGGAGAGATGACCGAGTACACCGCGTTCTCGAGCGCCAGGACCTCGTCCCCGACGCCGATCGCCAGGGCGCCGCCCGACCCGCCTTCGCCGGTGATGACGACGATGATTGGCACCCGGAGCCCGGTCATGAGCCGGATCGAGCTCGCGATGGCCTCGGCCTGACCCCGTTCCTCGGCGGCGGGCCCCGGAAACGCCCCGGCCGTATCGAGGAAGGTCACCAGCGGAAGCCCGATCCGATCGGCGATCCGCATCAGACGCTGCGCCTTGCGGAAGCCCTCTGGCAGGGGCGAGCCGAAGTTCCGAAAGATGTTCGTCTCGGTGTCGGTTCCCTTCTGATGGCCGATGACCATGACCGCCCGACCGTCGAGGCGGGCCGGACCGCCCACGATGGCCGGGTCGTCACGGAACGCGCGATCGCCGTGGAGCTCGACGAACTCGTCGAAGATCTGGGCAACCAGGGACAGGGTGCGGGGGCGCTGCGGATGGCGGGCCAGCTGGACGCGGCGCCACGCCTCCTCGGCGGCCGCGGGACTGATGGCCGGGGGACTCGGATCCAGGGTCACATCGGTCATTTGGTCGACCCCGGTGTCGGCTCGGCCTCAATGCCCGCGGTCTCGCTCACCACTCCGCCGACGCGCTTGGCCAGTCCCTGCAGGACGCCGATCGGCCGGATGCCTCGTTTCCCGTTTCCTGCCTCGACCCCTCCGGCCACCGGCAGCAGGCGGACGAGCCGGGCGACGGTCACGCGTAACTGGCTGCGGGGCACCACCACATCCACAAACCCATGATCCAGGAGGCGCTCGGCGCTCTGGAACCCCTCGGGCAGCTCCTCGCCCACCGTCCCGCTCGCCACCCGGGCACCGGCAAAGCCGATCAGGGCACGGGGCTCGGCCAGGATGACGTCGCCCAGCGACGCGAAGCTGGCCAGCACGCCGCCGGTGGTGGGATCGGTCAGGATGCTGATGAACGGGATGCCGGCCTCGTTCAGCCGCTGGAGGGCGGCCGTCGTCTTCGCCAGCTGGAGGAGGGAGACGGTCCCTTCCTGCATCCGGGCTCCTCCCGACGCGCTCACCACGATGGCCGGGATGCGTTCGGCCAGCGCTCCCTCGAAGCAGCGCGCGATCTTCTCTCCCACGACGCTGCCCATGGAGCCACCCATGAATCGGAAGTCGAACAGGCCGATCGCCACCGGCTGCCCCTCGATCCTGCCCATCCCCCAGATCGCCGCGTCGGGGAGCCCGGACCGGATCCGGGAGGCCTCCAGCCGATCGGGATAAGGCTTGCTGTCCACGAACCTCAGCGGGTCGCCGCTGATCAGGCCTGCGTCACGTTCTTTGAACGAGCCGTCGTCGAGCAGGAGTTCGATCCGTTCGGTGGCCGATAGCCGGAAGTGGTGGTCGCAGGTGGGGCACACCCGGTGGTTCCGCTCCAGCTGGCGGTTGAAGATCTGAGCCTCGCAGTTCGGGCACTTCGTCCAGGCGTCGGTCGGACCTGTGCGGCGGCTGAACGGGAACTTGATCTTCATGGCCGATGCACCAGGCGCCATGCCACCACGGCCGCGCCGGCGGTGCTCACAAGGACCGATCCCAACGCCCCGGTCAGCACCAACCGCTGATGGTGGCGGACGAAACCGCTGACCCGGCGTCCGGCGTTGAGTGTGTGGCCGTCGCTCAGGCGGCGGGCGAGGGCCTCTTCGAAGCCGTCACTCGGCGGCACCAGGGGAAGATCGGCGCGGACGGCGCGGGCGGCAGACAGCTCATCGGCGAGTGGCGGCGGCAGGGCGACCGGGCGATCTTCCAGGACCGCGCTCACGGCGTGGTCGATGCGCTGGGCATCGGTGGGACGACGGGTCATCTATGCGGGCTAACACCGCGACCCTGGATTCGTTACGCGTCGCCTGGATCCAGCTCGGCGGCCAGGTCGCGCAGGGCGCGGTGGAGAAGGACCCGGGCGGCGCCCTCGCTCCGGTCCAGGACGGCCCCGATCTCCCGCGCCGACAGGCCGTCCACGAAGCGCAGCAGGATCGCCTGCCGCCGCTCAGCGGGGATGCGAGCCAGGGCGGCGCGAATCTCCCGCTGCTGGTCGGCGCGGGCCACCACGCCTGCCGGGTCGGCCCCCGGGGCGGCCTGCTGGTGAGCATCAGTGATGGGCTGCGTGCGGCGCCGGCGGCGGGCCCGATGCGAGTTCGCGATCGCGTTGTGCGCGATCCGGAACAGCCATGCCCGGAAGGTGGAACCCTCGTCACGGAAGCGGTCGATGGCGGCCAACGCAGCCAGGAACGTCCGCTCGGTGGCGTCCTCCGCGTCGTGGTGATCTCCCAGCTGGTAGAACGCGTAGCTGTAGACCCGATCCAGGTAGCGTCGATACAGCCGATCGAAGGCATGCCGGTCCCGCTGGGCAGCCCGCACGTCGGCCAGATCGGGATCGCGCGGCGAGGGGGCCTCGGGTGCCGGTTGGTCGGCGGGGCGTGGCAGCGACCGCGGTTCGCGCATCAGGCGCTCGCCGCCTGCGGGTGGACGCGGATCACCTCGCCCACGCTGACCGTCGTGCGCAGGCTGGGTCCGTCCAGGATCAATCCCCCGTTGTCCGCGATCTCACCCGCCACCCCGATCAGGCGCCCGGCCGGCGTCTCGACCTCGATAGCCCGTCCGGTCAGCCACGAGGCGGCCTGGAATCGCTCCAGCGGCGACGCGCCCCCCTCCACCTGGCGAATCTCGCCGTCGAGCGCCGCGAGCAGGCTGCTGAGCAGCGCCAGCCGATCCACCGGCGCGCCCGCCATGTCGGCGAGCGACGTCGCGCCGGGCGCGATATCGGGTGGCATGGCGGAGCGGCGCCAGTTGACGTTGATGCCGATCCCGATCACGGCGCCGACAACCCGCCCTCCCTCGACCTGGGTCTCGGTGAGCAGGCCGGCCACCTTGAGCCCATCGGAGGTGACCATGTCGTTCGGCCAACGCACGGCCAGCTGGGCCGCCGAGGCCACCGAGGCCGCTGCGTCTCGCACGGCCAGCGCCGCCGCGGCCGCCAGCCACCAGGCGCTTTCGATGCGCAGGTCCAGGCGTAGACCCACGCTCAGGAGCAGATTTGTGCCGGACGGGGAGAGCCAGGATCGGCCCATCCGTCCGCGCCCCGCCAGCTGCCGGTCGGCGACGACGGCCAGGCCGTTGCCGCCGGGTTCGGCAAGGGCGGCCCGGGCCCGGTCGTTGGTCGAACCGATCTCGGCGTGGTGCTCGACCGTGTGCCCCACCCGAGCCCCGGGGCGCGCGGCGGCGGCCCATTCGGGAGTCGGCCGACGGACCTCGTCGGAGCGTGGTTCGGACACGGGCGGCGATTCTAGCAGCCGCCCAAATCGGGTCCGCTACACTCGGCCGACGATGTCCGACGCTGCCGCCTCGCCCGCCGGTCGGGAGCGCGTGCTGTCCGGCATCCAGCCCAGCGGCGCCAGCCACCTGGGCAACTACCTGGGCGCCCAGCGGAACTACGTGGCCCTCCAGGACCAGTACGAGGCGATCTACGTCATCGTCGACTACCACGCCCTGACCACGGTCCATGACGGCGATGAGCTGCGGCGGCTGACCCGCGACATGGCGCTCGACCTGCTGGCGGTGGGGCTCGACCCCGATCGCTGCGCCCTCATTCGGCAGTCCGACTTCCCCGAGGTCACCGAGCTGTGCTGGATCTTCAGCACCGTGGTGCCGGTGAGCTGGCTCCAGCGCAACCCAACCTACAAGGAGGGGCTGAGCGAAGGCAAGGAGAACAGCAACGGGCTGCTCAGCTATCCGGTCCTCCAGGCGGCCGACATCGTCATCTACAAGGCCAGCAAGGTGCCGGTCGGCAAGGACCAGGCGCCTCACCTGGAGCTGTCACGCGAGATCGTGCGCGCCTTCAACGCCCGATACGGCCCGATCTTCCCGGAGCCGACCGCGGTCTATACCGATGCTCCGCTGGTGATGGGCACCGATGGGCATCGCAAGATGAGCAAATCGGCCGGCAACACGATCCCGATCTTCGCCGAGCCCGATGAGATCCGGCGCATCGTCATGAGCATGGTCACCGATCCGCTGCGCATCAAACGCACCGATCCGGGGCGTCCGGAAGTCTGCAACGTGTGCCAGCTGCATCGGTTCTTCGGGGAGGACTACCTGCAGATCCAGGACGGGGAACGAACGGCTCGGACCGGCTGTGTCGACACCAAGCAGCTGCTCACCGACCGCCTGGTGGAGTTCTTCCGCCCGATGCGCGAAAAGCGGGCGCGGATGGCCGCCGATCCGGACCTGGTGGAGGCGGTACTCTCGGCCGGAGCGGAGAAGGTGAGGCCCGTCCTGGAGGCCACCCGAGCCGAGGTGCTGGCGGCCGTCGGGACCGGCCGCCCCGGTTGGAGGTCGCGGTGATCGAGCTGTTCCAGGGGGCCTGGGTGCGTGAACGTCGCCTGCTCGCCGTCTTCCTGATCGCCGGCTCGGTCTACTTCGGCCTCCTGGCCCTGGAGGCGATCTTGGAGATCCTGGGCGGATTCAGGGACATCATCGTGGCCCTCTTCCTGGCCTGGCTGCTGGCCTTCCTGATCTCGCCTCTCGTCCACCGGGTGGAGAGCCGGCTGCAGGTGGGCCGGGGCGTGGCGGTGGGCGTCGCATTCGGGGTCACCGTTATCGCCCTCGCGACCTTCCTGTTGGTCGTGGCGGCGGTCATGGTTGTCGACCTGGCTGACTTCATCAGCACCTGGCCCACGCGTGAGGATCAGATCGCGCGGCAGATTCGCGACCTTCAGCAGACGATCGGGTTCGAGGAGCCGGACCTTGCGGCCGTCTTCATCGGTTTCACCGACCAGATCGCGAGCCTGGGCAGCGCCCTGGCGGGCTCGGCCGGCACCATCGCGGGCGGTGCCTTCAGCGCCATCGGCACCCTGTTCCTGGTCGTGCTGCTGGCTTTCTTCATGGTCCTGGACAGCCACAAGATCATGGTCTGGCTGAGCCGCCTCGTCCCCAGCCGCTTCCGAGATCAGTCGATCCTGCTTCAGGAAGGGGTGGCGCGTTCCTTCGGCGGCTTCATCCGGGCCCAAACCGTCTTCGCACTGCTCATGTTTGCGGTGGTCATGGGGGTCGGTCTCGCGGCCCGTGAGCTTGGCGGGATGGAATACATCTTCGTGACCGCCGTCGTGTCAGGCCTGTTCATGTTCATCCCCATGATCGGCCCGGCCCTGGCCCTGGCGCCGCCCGTCTTCATCGCGTTCCTGACCAGCGAGAACTGGTTCGTGGCCCTGGCAGCGGTGGCGGTCATCGTCCTGGTCCAGACGGTGATGGTGAACGTGCTCCAGCCGAAGATCATGCAGGAGTCACTCGGGCTCCACCCCATCCTCCTGTTCGTCGGTCTGCTGGTCGGCGTCCAGGTTGCCGGACTGTGGGGCGCGCTGTTCGGGATCCCCATCCTGGCCGTGATCGTGATCTTCGTGAACCACTGGGTCGACATCTACAGCCCGCCCGAGCCGGAAACGGAGCCGGCGGCGGCTGCCGTGGGTGAGGGGTCGAGCCCCGCCGGCTAGGTCCCGCGCGTCGATCCGCCCGACAGGGCCAGGGCGGTCGGCACCGAGATGTCGAACACGCGCGCCAGCAGGGTGGGGCGCAGGACCTCCGCCGCCGGACCGTCGGCCACCACGCGTCCCGCGCTGAGGAGCACGACCCGCGGGTCCGCCAGCGCGGTCAGGGCCGGATCATGGAGGACCGCCACCACGGCCAGCCCGCGCGTCTGCCGCAGCCGATCCAGGGTCGCCAGCAGCGCCACCTGGTGAGCCAGGTCCAGGTGCTGGGTCGGCTCGTCGAGGAGCAGCAGACGTGGCTCCTGGGCCAGGGCCAGGGCCACCAGCACGCGCTGGCGCTCACCGCCTGACAGCTCGTCGACGCGACGCCCGACGAGGTCCACCGCATCGGCATCGATGAGAGCCCGTTCCACCGCAGCCGCGTCCTCTGCGCTGGCCCCGAAGCGCGACCGGGCGTGAGGCGCGCGGCCCATCTCGACCAGCTCCTCGACACGGAACCCGTCGGGCACCGAGGGCAGCTGGGGCAGGATGGCGATCCGTTGCGCGATCTCGCGCCGGGTCCAGTCCGTGACCGGGCGGCCATCCAGCCGCACACTCCCACTCCCCACCGGCAACAGGCCCACGGCTACGCGAAACAGGGTGGTCTTGCCGCTGCCGTTGGGCCCCAGCAGAGCCACCAGCTCCCCCGGCGTCACGCACAGGCTGACCCCACGCAGGACCTCGCGATCGGGGCGTCCCCGACGGCGGTAGCCAAATCCGACCTCCTTCAGCTCGAGGATCGGCGGGCTGTTCGGGCTCGGTTGATGCCGATGGCTCATGGCGTGGTCGTCGCTCCGGCCGCCCGGTGGAGCAGCCACAGGAAGAACGGGGCGCCGATCAGCGCCGTCACGACACCCACCGGCACCCCGCCCACCAGCCGGGCCGCCATGTCGGCCAGGACCAGGAGCGCGGCGCCGCCCAGGCAGCTCACCGGGAGCAGGAGCCGATGGTCGGGCCCGATCGCGAGTCGGACCAGGTGCGGAACCACCAGGCCGACGAAGCCGATCGTGCCTGCCAGGGCCACGGCCGCCGAGGTCACGAGGGTGGCCAGCAGGACGAGCCCGCGGCGGGCGCGCACGAGGTCAACGCCCAGACCGGCCGCGGCTTCGTCGCCGAGGAGGAGCAGATTCAGGGTGCGCCAACGAAACAGCAGCCATGCCGAGCCGCCGAGTACCAGCGGGCCGGCCACCGCCAGCTCCGGGTAGCCGGCGCCTCCCAGCGAGCCGAGCAGCCAGCCCACGACCGAGGCCAGCGCCCGCCCGGAGCTGACCAGGAGCAGCGCGACCGCGGCCGCCAGCAGCGACGACACGGCGTACCCGGTCAAGAGCAGGGTCACCATGTTCGAACGTCCGCCCTGGCGGGCGACGACCAGCACCAGCGCCACCGCGCCCAACCCACCGGCGAACGCCAGCACCTGGGCCAGGCCGATCCCCAGCCAGGCTGTGCCGGCTCCCAGCGCCAGCGCGGGCACGAGGACCGGCGCGGTGATGGCCAGGACGGCCCCCAGCGAGGCGCCCGCCGCGGTCCCGATCACGTACGGATCGGCCATCGGGTTGCGGAGCAGAGCCTGAAACACGACGCCTGCGACGCCGAGGCCGGCGCCGACCAACGCCCCGGCCAGGACCCGCGGCAAACGGACCTCGAACAGGATCGTCGGAGCGGTCGAGGCCCAGGTCTCGGTAACCGGCAGGCCCAGCCGTTGACCGATGATCCCGATCGCCTCCGGCAGCCCGACCTCCACGCTGCCCAGGCCCACTGCCGCCACCACGGACGCCAGGAGCACCACCACGGCTCCCCCGATGACCAGCGTGGCCCGACCCAGGCTGGGTCCTCCAACCAGCGAACGAGTCGCGACCGAGGCGCGCACGGACAGGCTCAGTCGAACCGCTCGGGGTGGATGGCCCGGGCCAGGGCTTCCAGGCCGTCCACGATACGCGGGCCGGGGCGGGTAATGACCGGGTCCTCGAGCATGACCACGACCCGCCCGTTCTGGACCGCGCTGATCGCGCCCCAACCCTGGCGTGCGGCCACGGCCTCCGGTGTGACCGACGCGTCGTAGGCGGCGTCGCCGAGCAGGATGAGCTCCGGATCGGCGGCCAGCAGGTCCTCGAGCGCGATCGAGAATGTCACCGAGTCGCCGGTGATCGGGTCACCGCCGGACAGCTCGATCAGGCTGGCCAGAAACGAGTCCCGGCCAGCGGTGTAGATCGCGCCTTCGAAGACGCCCACCTCGTAGAAGGTCCGTGGTCGCGCGGCTCCGGCCACGGCAACGCCCACGGCCGCGACGCGCACGCTGAGATTAGCGGTGAGCGAATCGGCCTGGTCACGGGCGTTGATCGCTGCGCCGACCAGCTCGATGTCCTCGAGCACCTCGTCCAGCGATTCGGGGTACAGGACCAGGACCGGATAGCCGAGATCGGTCAGCTCGGTAATGACCGCGGTCGGCGTCAGCTCCTTGCCGGCGGCCAGAATCAGGTCGGGATCGGCGTCCACCACGAGCTCGATATCGACTACCGCGAAAATGACGACGTCGGGGATGTCGGCCACCTCGGCCGGGTAATCGTCGAAATCGGTCACCCCAACCAGCCGGTCGCACGCGTCCAGGGCGCACACGATCTCGGTGTTCGATGGGGCCAGGCTGACGATGCGCTCGGGCTCGGCCGGCAGGGTCACCTGGCGCCCGGCGTCATCGGTCAATACCAGCGGGTAGGCCTCCGCCGATGGCGCCGTGGAGGCTGTCGGCGGGCTGAGGCTCGGGCTGGTCGGCTGGCAGGCGACCGCCAGGATCAAGAGGAGGGGGGCAAATGCCCGAATACGCCGTGCTGGCATCGTGATGTCACTCCCTTTCTCACGAGGGTTGAGACATCGCGTGCGGGCTGGGCGACCTGGCTCCCGGACCGATCAGGCCCGGTTACAGTTGCGGGACAGCGCCGGACTTGCACCGGCTTCGCCATTCACCCGCCGGCCTTTCGGCGGCGGCACCCCACGCGGTCTTCGATTGGTGGACCGATCCTATCAGACCCCGGCGCCGACCTCGGCGTGGCCGTACAGCGGCGTTTCGCGGGCGGCATCGGAGAGCATGGGGTCGAGCATCTTCTGGATCGCCAAGGTGTGCGTGCAGCCCCCAGCCTGCTCGAACAGATGGCAGTCGCAATGCCACTGCTCCGTGTCCAGGGACACCTGGTGGGAACCGTTGTCGCCGGCGAAGGTGGCCTCCAGCCGGCGGATGATCACGCGATCCGGCTCGTGCGCATAGCGCATCGCCTTCTCGACCTTGCCGATCATGCCCGAATGCACGTCGCAACTCCTCCAGGCGCCCGGGGGCGCCTCTTCGTAGGCGCCCGTCAGTCCGACCTGGCGAGCCGCTCCTTGAGCATTGCCAGCAGTGTAACCGGGGTCGGGTCGGTCTGGTAGAGGATGGCGAGGTAGACGCTGACCAGGTCACCCCACGCCACCCCGGATAGGACGCGGGCCAGCTGGGAGGGGCCTTCCGCTCGCACGGTCGCCCGGTTGGTGGCCCGTTCCCCGAGCAGCTCCTCGACCACCCGATAGCGGGCGGTGATGTGCGGCGCCTCGGCCGGGTCGCGGATCTCGATCACGAAGAGCGCGCCCGCCAGCTCACGCGGGTTGAGCGAGCCTTCGATCGCGTTGTGGTTGGCCTCCGGCATCGGCTCGTAGGCCGCCCACGACTTGGCGTTCTCGTTGAACTGCGTCTTCCAGCGACGGGCCACCGGGGCCATCGGCCCCGCGCCGTAGACGACCGGGATGCGACCGAACACGCTCCACGCGAGCTGCTTGGCAGGGTTGGCGTCGGTCTCGACCCCGGGCCCCATCCGCTCGAGCATCTCGTCCAGGACGGCCACCACCGGTCCCAGCGGGTCGGGATCGGTGATCAGGCCGGCGGCCCCCAGCAGCTCGTGCAGCAGGCCGACCGACCAGCCCAGGGCGGCGCGCGGCTGTCCGGGCTCGTCGTAGCGCAGCCACGGCGTTCCTTCGGCCTCGGCGTGGCGGCCGAGGGCGCCGCCGGTGGCGATCACCACCAGGGGCAGCCCCCGCGCCCGCGCCTCGGCGGCCGCGGTCAGCGTCTCAATCGTCTCCCCTGAGTGCGAGGCGGCCACGACCAGGGTTCGCTCCCCGATTCCACTCGGCAGGTGGTAGTCGCGCTGGACGATGAGCGGCACGCGAAGCCGCTCCCCGGCCGCGGCGGCCACCAGGTCGGCCCCGATCGCGGAGCCGCCCATCCCCAGCACCACCACCAGATCCACCGACCGATGGCGGTCGGTGAGGTTCAGGCCCGCCGCCGCCTGGCGAGCCTTCGCGAGCTGGCGCGGCAGGTCCCGAACCCGGCCCAGCATGTCCTCGCGGTCGATGCGCGCCACGACCGCGGGCGAGTCGAGTGTGATTGCCTCGTCGAGCGCGGGCGGAGAGTCGGGATCGGGCCCGTCTTCGTCCTCGGGCCGGCGCCCGGGTTCCTCGTCGGGGTGCTTGTAGCCGAAGAAATCGCGGGCGTCGCTCATGCGGGCGATGCGGCCGCGGTCGCAATCCGGCGGCCCTCGGCCAGGAGTGCTTCGACATCCTCCGGCGATCGGGCCTCCACGTAGATCCGGAGCAGCGCCTCCGTGCCGCTGAACCGGATGAGGAGCCATGACTCGTCATCCCGGTGGAACTTGTACCCGTCCGCGGTGTCCAGCGCCTGGCGACGAACCACGGGGCGTCCCGCCAGCGCTTCGGGCGACTCGTGCTCGAGTCGGGCCAGCGTTTCACGTCGAATGGACGGGTACTCGTCGCGCGAGAAGCGGACGTCGATCCGGTTGTAGTAGGACGGCCCGGCCAGGGCCTGAAGCTCGGCCAGGACCTCGGAGGCGCGGCGGGCACGGGACAGCCACAGATCGAGCAGGAACAAGCCTGCCGCCAGCCCGTCGCGCTCCGGGATGTGCATCCCGAAGCCGAACCCGCCGGACTCCTCGCCCCCGATCACCGCTCCCGTCTCGGCCATCTTGGGGCCCACGAACTTGAAGCCGACCCCGGTCTCGTGGGCCTGGGTCCCGAAGCGCTCCGCCAGGCGCCGGACCATGGAGGTGGTGGTCACCGTGTACACCGCCGGACCCACCATGCCTCGGACCTCGAGCAGGTACCAGTACAGGAGGCCGTACACCTGGAGCTGGTTGACGAACACGCCCTCCTCGGTGGCCATGCCCACCCGGTCGGCATCGCCGTCGAGGGCGATCCCGATGTCGGCGCCCCAGGCTGGGATCTCGGCCAGCCACTTGTCGATGTTGGGGCGGATCGGCTCCGGATTGACCCCTCCGAAGTACGGGTTCCGCTCGGTGTGGAGCTCGCGGATGGTGAGGTTGCCGCCGTCCAAGAGGCGGCTGAGCCAGCCGGCACCGGAGCCCCACATCGGCTCCACCAGGACCTTGCCGCGCGACCCGCGAATGCGGTCGATGTCCACGATCGAGGCGAGCTGATCGCGGAACCGCGGGTAGGGGTCGAAGATCTCCACCAGGCCGCCGGACACCGCGTCCTCGTATTCGCGCCGGGGTGGCGCTTCGGTCTCGGGGTAGCGGTCCATGGTGGCCTCGATGGCGGCCAGCATGCCGGGGGCCGCCGCGCCGCCGGTGTCGGCCTTGACCTTGAAGCCGTTGTCGGTCCACGGGTTGTGGCTGGCCGTGATGACGATCCCGGCGCCGGCCCCTAGCTCGCGGGTGAAGTACGAGACGACCTGGGTCGGGACCGCGCCCGGCGGGGTCATGCTCCGAATGCCGTGGGCGGCCAGCACCTCGACACAGGCGCGCGCGAAATGCTCCGAGGCGAACCGGCGGTCGTGTGCCACCACGACGCCGCGTTCGCCGGTGCCCTGCTCGTGAAGGAAGTCGGCGACTGCGCGGGCACAGCGACGGACGTTGTGGAAGGTGAAGTCCTCGGCGATGGCCGCACGCCAGCCATCGGTCCCGAAGCGAATCGTGGTCACGGGCAGGCCTATGGTAGCCGCCGCTCGACCGCCGCTGTCACCTCGTCCAGGGCGGACTGGAGTAAGGCGCTGAGCGGGCGCAGCGGGGCGCGAGGATCGACCACGAGGCGCTCCCCGGCCACGAGCTCAAGTCGAGAGAAGGGCAGCGGGAGGAGCTGGCGGTCCCACCGGCTCCGGAGACGGACAGCCGGACGGGCCCGCACCGCCAGGGGGAGGATCGGCAGACCGGCCTGGCGGGCGACGATCAGGGCTCCCGGCTTGGCGACCCGGTAGGGGCCCCACGGCCCGTCAGGGGTGACGACCACCGAGAAACCGGACGCGCCCAGGTCCCCCAGGCGTCGGGCCAGCCCCCGACCGGCTGTCGCATCACGCTCATCGGGCAGGGGGAGGATGGCCGCCTGCCCCGGGGGACGGATAAGCGACTCGAAGATGGTCTGGATCACGGTTCCGCGCGAGGTCTGGGTCGTGAATGACGCGTGCGACAGGTCACCCCGGCGCGCGGCGGCCACCACGAACAGGGCCAGGTTGTACTCATGCCAGAAGGTCAGCACCGCCTGCTCGCGGGTGACCGGACCAATGCGAGCCGTGCGCGAGACGAGCCGCAGGTACCACGCCAGCAGGCGACCCGCCAGGCGGGCCCTAGAGGTAGCGGTCGCCGGTGGCCTCGGCAATCTCGTCCAAGATGGGCTTGATCTCCTCGGCCCGATCGCGGGCACAGACCAGGAGCGCGTCGGGGGTGTCGACGATGATGACATCGCGCAGGCCGACCGTGACCACCAGCCGCTCCCCGCCGTGGACGAGGACCCGTTCCGAACCGCGGTCCAGATGCTGGCCCGAAGCCACCAGGCTCTTGCCGCTCTGCCGGCTGAGCGCCTCCAACAGGGCAGACCAGGAGCCGATATCCGACCACCCCGCGTCGAGTCCCACGACGGCCATCCGACCCTCCGCCGCCGCCGGCTCTGCGATGCCCGAGTCGATACTGATGGCAGGCAGCAGCTCGAGGATCGCGCGCGCATCGGTCTGCCAGCCAGGGGTCCGCGGAATGCGCCCGATCTGGTCCAGCGCCTCTGCCAACGCCGGCTGGAAGCGCTCCACGGCCTGCCGGAAGGCGTAGCCGCTCCACACGAACACGCCCGCGTTCCACAGCGCGCCGGCCGCGACCAGCTCCTTGGCGGCCTTCGGATTCGGCTTCTCGACGAACGCGGTCACCGCCGCCGTTCCGGTGGCGAACAGCTGCTCGCCGCGGGTGAGGTAGCCGTAGCCGGTGGCCGGATGGGTCGGGACCACGCCCAGGACGACCAGATAGCCGCGCTCGGCGGTGACGACCGCCTCGCGCAGGGCGTCCACGAACGCGTCGGCGTCGGCGACGTGGTGGTCGGCCGGCAGGACGATTGCCACCTCGTCCGCCTGGCGGCGAGCCAGCAGCGAGCCGAGGCCGGCCGCGACGGCCGTCGAGCGAGCCAGCGGCTCGCCCAGGATGTTGCCCTCCGGAATCTGGGGCAGCTGGCGCACGGTGGCGTGGACGTGGGACTCGGCGGTGATGACGTAGATGTCGTGGGGGCGGAGCATCGGCTCAAGGCGCGCCACGGTCTGCTGGAGCAGGCTGGCATCTCCCGTCAGCGGCAGCAGCTGCTTGGGAGCCTTGCGGCGGGACAGGGGCCACAGCCGGGTCCCCGACCCACCGGCCATGACGAGGGCGTACATCGTTCCGCCGGCTCTAGTCGCTGTCGGCCAGGGTCTCGGCCTCCAGCCGCTCGCCAAGCTCGGTGGTGCGCCGATAGGCAGCCCACACCGCGTCGGACAGGACGGTGCGCAGGCGCCCCTTCTCGAGCTCGTAAATCGCGGCCGCGCTCGTCCCGCCGGGGGACGTCACCGCGTTGCGCAGCTGGGCGGGGTGGAGATTCGAGGCAGCCGCGTACTGGCTGGAGCCGACCAGCGTCTCCGCCACCAGGTCGTGCGCCAGCTCACGCGGAAAGCCCAGGTGCACGCCGGCGTCCACCAGGGCTTCCATGACCGAGAACAGGTACGTCGGTCCCGTCCCCGACAGGGCGGTGGCCATGGCCACGAAGTTCTCATCCTCGACCTGCCGTTCGTCGCCCAGGGCGCGTAGGACCGCGCGCGCCAGGTCGCGCTGGGCGGCGCTGCAGGCCGGCGCCGCGGCCCAGACCGCGATGCCCTTCCGGATCTGGGCCGGGGTGTTGGGCATGGCCCGCACCACCGCCGAATGGCGCAGGCCCGTGCTCAATGTGCGCAGCGTGGCGCCGGCCACGATGGACAGCACCACCTGGCCGTCGCGGAGCGCGTCCGCCAGCTCGCGCATCACGGCGCGCAGCATCTGGGGCTTCACCGCCAGGACCACGATGTCCGCGTCCGCCACCGCGTCACGGTTTCGGGCCACGACCTGGATGTGATGCTCGGTGGCGAGGGCCGTGCGACGCTCCCGCCGCGGGTGGGATGCCACCAGGGACGACGGGCGCACCGCCCGGTCGGCCAGGAGCCCCGTGATCATGGCCTCTGCCATCACCCCGGCACCCACGATCCCGACCTTCATATGGCGGTGATCGGTCATGCGTCCTCCGAGCCCGAGAACGCGCGGACCGGCCGCTCGGTGCCGCGCAGCTCGCGGGCGGCAGCGATCTCCTCCGTCGGGGCACCGCAGCGCTCCAGCAGATCAACCGCGATGCGCGCCAGTTTTCGAGCCGCTGTCACGTTCCCCAGCTCCAGTTCCGCGCGGCCCATGCCGTTGGCCGCCAGGCCTTCCTCGCGCTCGGCGCCGAGGTCGCGGGCCTCGCTGATCGCCTCGGCATAGTAGCGCCGGGCGCTGGCCGGATCGCCACCCGCCACGCGCAGGTCGCCGATCCGTCGTGCCGCCCGGGTGGCCTGGAGCGCCATCTCGGCCCGCTCAAAGTGCCACATTGCCCGATGGGCCCACAGGTCAGCCGCCCACCACTGCTCCGCCGCAATCCCCGCCTCGGCCGCGGCCATGGCCGCGGCTCCAGCGCGGCGCTGGTCGCCGTCGCGCTCAGCATCCAGGTAGGGCGCCGCCAAGGGGCTGCGGCGGAGCGCGACCGGGAGCTCCCCGAGCCGCTCCACCGGTGGCGTGGGCGCGCCCGCCAGGCCTCGAACCCAGGCCGCCAGGCGGGACAGGGGGCCAGGCGGGGGGGGACCCCAACGAATCGGAAGGTGGGTCCCCGTCACGCAGGGGCCCCCGCCAGACCGGCCGCATGGCGCAGCTCGTCGGCGAGGTCGGTACGCTCCCAGCTGAGATCGAGGTCGGACCGGCCGAAGTGGCCGTAAGCCGCAATGGGTCGGTAGATTGGCCGGCGGAGATCCAGCCGCTCGATGATGGCCCCCGGACGGAGGTCCACCACGCTCCCGATCGCGGCCCCGATCACCGAATCGGGAACCCCTCCGGTTCCGAACGTGTCGACGTTGAGGGCCAGTGGGTGCGCCACGCCAATGGCGTAGGCGACCTGGATCTCGCATCGCGATGCCAGCCCGGCGGCGACCACGTTCTTCGCGACCCATCGCGCGGCATACGCTCCGCTGCGATCGACCTTGGTCGGGTCCTTGCCGGAGAAGCTCCCCCCACCGTGTCGGGCCATGCCCCCATACGTGTCGACAATGATTTTGCGGCCGCTGAGCCCCGAATCACCGGCCGGCCCACCGAGCACGAACCGGCCAGTGGGATTCACGAGCAGCCGGATCTCGCCATCGCGCTGGTCCGGGGGAATGACGACGTCCACGACCTCTTCGCGGATCGCGTCAGTCAGCTCGGTCGCGACCTCGACCGCCGCGTCATGCTGGGTGCTGATGAGCACGGTCCGCACGCCGATCGGACGTCGGTCGGGCCCGTAGGCGACCGTGACCTGGCTCTTGCCGTCCGGCCGCAGGAACGGGACCACGCCACGGCGCCGAACCGTCGCCAGCCGGCGGCACAGCTCGTGGGCGAGCTGGATCGGCATCGGCATCAGATCGGGCGTCTCATCGGTGGCGTAGCCGAACATCATTCCCTGGTCGCCCGCGCCCAGCTCCGCGGGGTCTTCCCCCGAGCGCTCCTCGTACGCATGGTCGACGCCCATGGCGATGTCCGGGGACTGGCCCTTGATGAGCGAGGTGACCGACAGGGTGTTGGCGTCGAAGCCCAGGCTGGAGTCGTCATACCCGATCTCACGCACGGTGCGGCGCACGATGCCTTCGACGTCCACCAGGTGCGATGTCGTCAGCTCGCCGAGGACGATGACCGTCTCGGTCGTGGTGGCAACCTCGATCGCCGCGCGGGCCACGGGGTCCGCCGCCAGCACGTCGTCGAGGATGGCGTCGGCGATCGCGTCGGAGACCTTGTCCGGATGGCCTTCGGTCACCGATTCCGAGGTGAACAGATGCCGTTCAGCGTCGATCAAGGGTCCGAGTGTAGCGCCAGACCGATGAGCGGGCGACGAGGCCGCCCCGCCAGGGAGGCAGTCGACATCGAGATCGACTTCACGGCTGACTCGTAAGGCGGCTACCATGCGAACCTTGGGTGAGGTCCGCCCACGACCCACAGAGGAGAGCCCCACTCATGCGCCGCCCGTACTACCCATTGGTCATCACCGTCGTCGTCGGGCTTGTCCTGGCGGCCTGCGCATCGCCGGCCGCGATTGGGGAGCCGGGCGCGTCGAGCGGTTCCGAGCCATCCGCAGCGGCAGAAGCCAGCCAGGGTGGAGGAGGCGGCGGCACCGGAGGCATCGGTGTGACCCTGTCCGATGGTGCCTGGACCGGCGGGGAGGTACAGGTCGTGATCTCCGGAGACGCCGACGTGACCGGGGACGCCCCGCTGCTGTCGGCGAACAGCTACACGACCGGTGGTAGCACCGTATTGACGTACATATCGGCCGATGCCCAGTTGTCGATTGGTGTGGCCATCTATTCGGACTCGTTCGCGATCTCCGTGACCACGCCCGATGTGGTGGCCGGTGCTGGGACCACGATGAACTGCTCCGTCGAGTACCACACTGCCGACGAAAACACCATCGACGCCGATTTCAGCTGCCCGAACTCGCCGTCGTTCACCACCAGCGGCACCGCCGGCGGCACGGTGAATATCGAGGGATCCCTAACCGCCACCCGATAGCGAGAGCCCCGCGCTCAGGTTCCCTGCTGCCAGGAGGCGGCGTAGGCCTCCTGCTCCTGGGTCGGCCGATCGATGGAGATCCCCATGCTGGCCAGCTTGAGCCGGGCCACGGCGTGATCGATATCGATCGGGATCTCGTAGACCTGCGGCTCCAGCTCTTCGTGATGGCCGCTCAGCCACTCCACGCCCAATGCCTGGTTGGCGAAGGACATGTCCATGACCAGGCTCGGGTGGCCCTCGGCGGCGGCCAGGTTGACCAGGCGTCCCTCGGCCAGCACGTATAGCCGCCGCCCATCGACCAGGCGGTACTCGCGGGTGGACGGGCGCACGTCGCGCTGCTCGGCGGCCAGGGCTTCCAGGGCAGGCAGGTCGAATTCGTCGTTGAAGTGCCCGGCATTGGCGAGGATGGCGCCATCGCGCATGAGCCGGAAGTGTTCGGCGCCGAATACGTGGATCGACCCGGTGGCGGTGACGAACAGGTCCCCGGCCTCGGCAGCGGCCAGGCTGGTCATGACCCGAAAGCCGTCCATCGCCGCCTCCAGGGCGCGGATGGGATCGATCTCGACGATCACCACGTTGGCGCCCATGCCGTGGATCCGGCTCGCGATCCCGCGCCCCACCCAGCCGTACCCGCCCACGACCACGGTCTTGCCGGCCAGCAGGACGTTGGTGGCGCGCAGGATGCCGTCAATCGCGCTCTGCCCGGTCCCGTAGCGGTTGTCGAACAGGTGCTTGGTGGCTGCCTCGTTGACGGCCAGGATCGGGTAGCGCAAAGCCCCCTCGGCCGCCATGGCCCGGAGCCGAATGACGCCCGTGGTCGTCTCTTCAGTCCCGCCCCGGACCTCGTCCAGCAAGTCGGCTCGGTGGCTATGCAGCTCGCCCACCAGGTCGGCACCGTCGTCCAGCGTCAGCTGGGGCCGATGGTCCAGGGCGGCGTTGATGTGGGCGTAGTAGGTGTCGCGGTCCTCGCCCCGCGTGGCGAACACCTCGATCCCATGCTCGACGACCAGCGCCGCCGCCACGTCGTCCTGCGTGGACAGCGGATTCGAGGCGCACAGGACCACGTCGGCCCCTCCGGCCGCCAGGCTGCGCACGAGGTTCGCCGTCTCGGCGGTGACGTGAAGGCAGGCGCTCACCCGCCAGCCGTCAAGCGGACGCTCCGTGGCCAACCGTTCGCGGATGCCGGCCAGGACCGGCATCTGACGGTCGGCCCATTCGATGCGCCGCGCGCCCTCGATGGCCAGCTCAGGGTTGCGAATGTCGCTCACGATTCCTCCCTATCGGTCGGCCCGAGGCCAGCTCCAGCGCAACGCGGCGCGCAATGGTCGAATGAGGTCCCAGCCGCCGGCTCGCCGGTAGGCGACCCACTCCCCCAGCCGACAGTACTCGCGGTAGCCCAGGCGCAGGTAGGCGGCGATGGCCGAGTCGTTGTCCGCATACACGTTGAGAGCCACGTCCGGCAGCCGGGTCAGGAGCTCCGCGGTCACCCCTGATGTCGCCGCCTTGGCATGTCCCTGCCCGCGGTGATCGACGTGGGTCAGGACGTTGCCGACCACCCCGATGCCCTCGGACGGGTTGATGAGGTGGGTCCCGGCGGCGGCGACCAGACGCCCACCGACCCGCACGCCGTAGTAGACGCCGTCTTCCAGGATCGATGCCGGGAAGCCCCCTCCCAGCCCGAACTGGTAGAGCCGATTGAGGTCACCAATGTCGGCGGGGCCCAGCCGCACAGCGCCCGCGCCGGCATAGGGTCGGAAGGAATCCCGGTCCACCGCCATCCGGAGCAGGCTGGCGGGCAGGTCGACCCGATACAGGTCGTCGAAGGCGGTAGCCAGATCGTGCCGGGCCTGGACAAAGGCGTAGCGGGGCCGCACCTCGGTGGCCAGCACCTCGCGACAGGCTTCAGGGTCGCCCATCAGGAACAGGGGCTGCGGGGGAAGGCCCAGGTGCTGCATGGCCAGGCCGCGCGGACGGCCGTGCTGGTCGTAGGCCATGCCCCACGCCGCGCGACGCCGGACCGACGCATCCAGGTCGCCGAGGGCGTACGCGGCGTACAGTCGATCGGTTCGGAGGAAGGCGGCCACCTCCGCCCGGTCAGTGACCGCGCGGGTGTGCCAGCCCGTCGCCGGGGCTACCGTCATCGGTCGGCCGCCCTCGTATCGGTCAATACGTCAGGAGGGCGTGAATCGCGAATTGGCCCAGGCGCTCGCGACCGCCGAGCGCGCCGAGCTCGACCATGAACGACAGGCCCGACACCTCGCCACCCAGGCGCTGCACCAGCTCGATGGTGCCCATCACCGTCCCGCCGGTGGCCAGCAGGTCGTCCACGATGAGCACCCGCTGGCCGGGCTGGATGGCGTCGCGATGGATCTCGAGGGTGGCGGTTCCGTACTCGAGGGCGTACTCGACCTCGATCGTCTCGGCTGGCAGCTTCCCGAGCTTCCGCACCGGGACGAACCCGGCTCCCAGCTGGTAGGCGATGGGCGCGCTGAAGATGAACCCCCGCGACTCCATGCCCACGACCACGTCGATCGGTGTGTCGCGGACCTGGCCGACCATGCGGTCGATGACCTCCTTGAAGGCGGTCGGGTCCTTCAGCAGGGTCGTGATGTCGTAGAACAGGATGCCCGGCTTCGGGAAGTCGGGGACCTCGCGGATGAGCTTCCGAAGGTCGTCGGCCGAAGTGACGGTCACCGGGCGAGTCTAGTCGGCGCGACGGCGCGCCTGCAACGCGGACCGGACCATCGGCCCATCGTCGGGTCGGCTCGACCGGACTACCGTCGGCTCCGATGTCGATCCGAACGGTGCGTCGCCGGACTGAGCGCGCGCTGCCCGGCCTGATCCTCGCATCCGCGGTCGGGGTCGCCCTGCTGCTGATCGCGTCGAGCTGGAACGAGCGCGACCAGTTCACGCTGACCACCGCCATCGTGGCGGTGCTCGTCGTGCTGGCGTCGGCGCAGGGAATGCTGCTCTGGCAGCGGGTCACGGCCGCCAAGCGTGCCGGGGCCCGGCTGGCCGGGCTCGAATCCGAAGAAGGCACCTTCCGGGCCCTCGTCGAGCGCCTGCCCGCGGCGCTGTACATCGCCGGTTTTGGTCCCGAGGCGACGTGGAACTACGTCAGCCCCCGGATCGAGGCGCTCCTCGGCTTCACGGCGGCCGAATGGATGGCCGATTCCTCGCTCTGGATGCGCCAGATCCATCCGGATGACCGCGAGCGGGTCACGCGGGAAGAGGCTGAGCAATGGAGTCGCAAGCCGGGCGTGGTCAGCGCCAGTGAATACCGGATGCTGTCTCGGGACGGTCGCGCGCTCTGGATTCGCGACGAGGCGGTGATCATCACTGACGAGGAGGGCAGCCCCGCGTTTTTCCGCGGCTACATCATCGACATCACCGCCCAGAAGGAGGCAGAACAGGCGCTCCGCCAGAGCGAGGAGCAGACCCGGCGGATCATCGACACCGCCAGCTACGCGTACATCGGGATGGACGCCGACGGGCTGATCTCCGACTGGAACCAGGCCGCGGAGCAGACCTTCGGCTGGTCGCGCGAGGAGGTCATCGGCCAGCCGCTGGCCGACCGCATCATCCCCCTCGAGCAGCGCGATGCTCATCGTCGGGGGCTGGCCCGGTTCCTGGAAACAGGCCAGGGCCCGGTGCTCGGCACGCGGCTGGAAGTGAACGCGGTCCACCGTGACGGTCGCGAGTTCCCGGTCGAGCTGACCATCTGGGCCGTCGGGACGGGTGAGTCCGCGACCTTCTCGGCGCTGGTGCATGACATCACCCTGCGCAAGGAGCTGGAGCGCCAGCTGCAGCACCAGGCCTTCCATGACTCGCTCACCGGGCTGGCCAACCGGGCCTTGTTCGCGGACCGGGTGGCACACGCGATGGCCCGCCAGGAACGGGCCCGCCGCTCGATGGCGGTCATCTTCCTGGACCTGGACGACTTCAAGACGGTTAATGACAGCCTGGGTCACGCGGCCGGCGACCAACTGCTGACGGCGGTCGCGGAGCGCCTGCGAGGTGTCATGCGACCCGAGGACACCGTGGCTCGCTTCGGTGGCGATGAGTTCGCCATCCTGCTGGAGGAAACCACCCGCGACTCGGCTCGACGGGTGGCAGACCGCGTGCTGGCCGCACTGCGCTCCCCGTTCGACCTGCAGGGCAAGCAGGTCTTCGCCCGCGGCAGCGCCGGGGTCGCGGTCGCCCAGCCGGGAAGCTCGCCACCCGAGGATCTGCTGCGCCATGCGGACCTGGCGATGTACACCGCCAAGGCCCGCGGCAAGGGCCGGATCGAGTTCTTCGAGCCGCGCATGCACCTGGCCGTCATCCGACGCCAGGAGCTGCGGTCCGAGCTGGAGCAGGCCATCAGCCGCGGCGACTTCGTGCTCCACTACCAGCCGTTCGTCGATCTGCGCAACGGCCGGCTGACCGGGCTCGAGGCGCTCATCCGCTGGCGCCATCCGGAACGCGGCCTGATTGAGCCCGACGAATTCATCTCCGCTGCCGAAGAGACCGGGCTCATCGTGCGGCTCGGAGCGTGGACCACCGGCGAGGCCTGCCGCCAGATGGCGGCCTGGGACAGGGCCGATGCGCTGCCGGGCGCCGATGGGCGTCTGCCGCTGATCAGCGTGAACGTTTCGACCCGCCAGCTCACCGATCCGAGCCTGCTGGACATGGTGGCCACTTCGCTTCGCGATGCGGGGCTCGCGCCCAACCGACTGCTGCTGGAAATCACCGAGAGCACCTTGATGGCCGACGTGGTCGTTACCGAGCAGAAGCTCCTCGGCTTGCGTGGGACCGGCGTCCAGCTGGCCATGGACGACTTTGGGACTGGCTACTCGTCGCTGAGCTACCTCGAGCGGCTGCCGGTCGACCTGCTGAAGATCGACCGATCCTTCACCGCCTCGCTGGGCGACGACCGCGAGGTGCCGGTCCTCCTCCGCTCGATCATCAAGCTTGGCCAGACCCTCGGCCTCCAGGTGCTGGCCGAGGGGATCGAGCGCGGCGACCAGGCAGTCCGTCTGCGGGAGCTGGGCTGCCGCCTGGGCCAGGGGTTCCACTTCTCACCGCCGCTCCCCGCCGACGCCGTCCCGGAAGCCGTGGCGCAACGCTGGGAGGGTTCCCTCACGCCTGACCGGTCGCTACGTGTCGGATCCGGCAAGCCCGATCCCTGGACGTTCATGACGTGTACAAATCGGCCAAGTTGGAACTCCTGAGGTGCTTTTCGGTGGCATGAGGGGCCTTTCTGTGGCCGAATCGTTCATGTGGTGTACCAAACGGCCATCGGAAGGACCCCGATGCGCCCGGGCCCCCCGAAAAGTGGCCGATATGCACATCTGGCGTACATCGGAGGCGCGGTAGCCGACCATGTCGCCAGGACGACATTCGGGCAGTCGTCCACCGGCTACTGCCTCCGACCCGCATGAGCCGATGCTGCCGGCCAACACCTTCACCCAGCCAAATGGGAGACCGGACCAATGACCAGCATCACCTACCCGAGCGGCAACACCTCCACCTTCGTGATCGGGACCATCGTCGGGGCGTTGGCGATGCTGATCCTGGCCGCGGCCCTGGCCTTCGCGTCCTTCGGCGCACCGGCCCTTGCCACCCAGCCGGAAGCAGCGCCGGCACCGGCGACCAACCAGTGGATCACCAACCCGCTTTCCGGCCCGATGGAGAACGCTCCCTGAGACCACCCCGACGGGAAGCCACGAGACCCGGGAGCAATCCCGGGTCTCCGGTTTGATCCGGGGCGTTCTGGCGGCTGAGAGGCGCAGCAGGCCCTCCCGCTGACGTCAGCCAGCCGCCAGGCGCCTCAGGACCGTCTGGAGCACGCCGCCCTGGCGGTAGTACTCGACATCCACTGGCCCATCCAACCGGGCGACGGCCTGGAACGTCCGCAGCGCCCCACCCTCGCCACGGGCCTCGATAGTCAGTTCCTGGCGCGGCTGCAACCCCGCGGCAAGGCCCGGGACCGTGAACGACTCGTGGCCGGTCAGGCCCAGCGCCTCGGCGCTCTCCCCGGCCCGGAACTGCAACGGCAGGATCCCCATCCCCACCAGGTTGGACCGGTGGATCCGCTCGTATGACTCGGCAATCACGGCCCGCACGCCCTGGAGGAGCGGGCCTTTGGCCGCCCAGTCACGGGATGAACCCGACCCATATTCCTTGCCGGCAAGGACGATCAGCGGCGTCCTTGCCGCCAGGTAGCGCTGCGACGCTTCGAAGATCGTCAGCCGCTCCCCGCTGGGGAAGTGCTCGGTGATGTTCCCCTCAGCGTCCGGCGTGAGCCGGTTGCGGAGGCGGATGTTCGCGAACGTGCCGCGCACCAGCACCTCGTGATGCCCGCGTCGCGATCCATACGAGTTGAAGTCGCGCGGATCCACACCGCGCTCGATCAGCCACTCCCCGGCCGGACTGGTCTTCGGAATGGCTCCCGCGGGCGAGATGTGGTCCGTCGTGACCGAGTCTCCCAGCCAGGCCAGCACCCGCGCGTCCACGATATCGGTGAGCGGCGCCGGCTCCGCCCCCAGCCCATCGAAGAACGGCGGGCGGGCGACGTAGGTGGAGGCCGGGTTCCATGCGTATCGGCCGCCAGCCGGCACCGGCAACCCACGCCACAGCTCGTCCCCGTCGAAGACCGACGCGTACTCCCTGGTGAAGATCTCCGAGCGCACCCGCTCGGCGACCACGGCATCGACCTCGGCCTGGGTCGGCCACAGGTCTTTCAGATAGACCGATGCGCCGTCTGAGCCGATCCCCAGCGGCTCGGTCGTGAGGTCCAGGTCGATTCGTCCAGCCAGGGCGAAGGCCACCACCAGCGGTGGCGATGCCAGGTAGCTGGCGCGGGTCAACGGATGGATGCGGCCCTCGAAGTTGCGGTTGCCGGACAGGACCGATACGCCCACCAGGTCGGTCTGCTCCACGGCGGCAGCAATCGGCTGCGCCAGAGGGCCGGAGTTGCCGATGCAGGTCGTGCAGCCGAAGCCGACCAGGTTGAAGCCGAGCGACTTCAGCGGGTCCATCAGGCCCGCCGCCTCGAGGTACTCGGGCACGACCTTGGACCCGGGCGCGAACGAGGTCTTGACCCAGGCCGGCACCTTCAGCCCGCGCTCCACGGCGCGCTGGGCCACCAGGCCGGCGGCCACCATGACCGACGGGTTCGAGGTGTTGGTGCACGACGTGATGGCCGCGATGAGCACCGATCCGGAGCGAAGCGCATCGGTCGTGCCGTTCAGCTTCACCATGGCGGACCGGTCCAGGGCATCGGCGAAGACGGTGCGGAAGTTCTCGGGCAACCCGGGAAGGGAGACGCGGTCCTGCGGGCGCTTGGGTCCGGCCAACGATGGCTCGACGCTGCCCAGGTCCAGGTGGAGGGATTCGTTGAACATCGGCTCCGGGGAGGCATCGGTCCGGAACAGGTGCTGGGCCTTGGCGTAGGCCTCGACCCGGGCAACCACCTCGTCCGGGCGGCCGGTCATCCGCAGGTAGCGGAGGGTCTCGTCGTCGACCGGGAACAGGGTGGCGGTGGCCCCGAATTCGGGGCTCATGTTGCTGATGGTGGCCCGGTCGGCAAGCCCGAGGCGCGACAGGCCGGTGCCGTGGAACTCCACGAACTTGCCCACCACGCCGTGGGCGCGGAGCATCTCGGTCACGGTCAGGACCAGGTCGGTGGCCGTGGTGCCGGGACGCATCTCGCCGTCCAGGCGGAAGCCGACCACCACCGGGAGCGGCTGGTACAGCGGCTGGCCCAGGAGGGCGGCCTCGGCCTCGATCCCGCCCACGCCCCAGCCCACGACCCCCAGGCCGTTGATCATGGTCGTGTGGGAGTCGGTCCCGACCAACGTGTCGGGGAAGGCGGTCAGGGTGCCGTCCAGCTCGGGTCGGGCTGAGACGACGTCGGCGAGGTACTCGAGATTGACCTGGTGGACGATGCCGGTCCCCGGCGGCACGACCCGGAAGTTGGCGAACGCCTCCTGCGCCCAGCGGAGGAGGGCGTATCGCTCGCCGTTGCGCTCGTACTCACGCTCGACGTTGATGAGGAACGCGGCGTCGGACCCGTACTGGTCGACCTGGACCGAGTGGTCGATGACCAGGTCGGCGGGGACGAGCGGGTTGACCTTGTTGGGGTCGCCGCCCATCTCCGAGAGGGCGTCGCGCATGGCGGCCAGGTCCACGACGCACGGCACGCCCGTGAAGTCCTGGAGGATGACCCGCGCGGGGAGGAACGGCAGCTCGGTCGTGCCGTTAGGAGCGTCCGGGCGCCAGGCGGCCAGCGCCGCCAGGTCGTCAGCGGTGACCAGGCCACTCCCCGATGCTGCGTGCCGGGCCGCGTTCTCGATCAGGACCTTCACGGTGTACGGCAGCCGATCCAGGTCAGGGATGGCCAGCGCTTCGAGGTCGTAGTACCGATACGACCGATCGCCGACGGCCAGCGTCGCGCGCGCAGCCGAAGGATCGGGTTGGGGTGGACGGGTGGTCACGGTCGCGCCTCCTCAGTCGATGCTGATCGGCGCCGGACGGGTGCGCCCGTCCCGGGTCGAGAATTCGCTTCGAGTATACGCCTCAGGGGTCGTTCCGCAGCCTGGCGTAGGTGATGAGGTCGTGGTGGGCGCCGGCACGGAACTGTGCCTGGCGTTGGATTCCCTCGCGCTGGAATCCGGCCTTCTCCAGCGCACGTTGCTCGGCGAGGTTCTCGACGTCGGTCGAAGCCTCGACCCGGTTGGCATCGGTGGTCTCGAAGAGATAGTCGGCCCACAGCCGCTGGGCTATCCCGCCGTGGCCCTGCCGGCGGGCCTCGGGAATCAGGGAGATACCAATGTTCCAGGCCCTCGACAAGGGCGGCGGGCCGTAGTGGACCTCGTGCCAGGCGACGGTGCCAATCGGATGCCCATCCGCCACCCGCTCCACGATCAACTGCCCGTTCTGTTCGCTGCGAAGCGGCCCGGCGACGAGCGTCTCGCGGAGGGCGTCTTCGTTCGGCCCGAGCCCAAAGTCGTTGAACTCTCCCTTCGCCTCGGGCGATCGTGCCCAGGCGACCAGCAGGTCGGCATCGGCAAGGGTGGCGTCCCGCAGCCGGATCGGCTGGTCGGTCACGTGGGCTTTCGCTCGATGCTGTCGAGAGACTCCAGGGCCAAGGCGGTAGCGTCCTCCAGGGTGAGCGCCAGCCCGCGATCCCAAGCCTTGGTGAAGGTAGCGTCGTCGATCTGCGCGCGAACGTCCTTCAGCGTCTCCGCGTTCATCCGGATGACCCACGTCTCCCCGCTGCCAACCTCCGCGCGGAGCGAGTCGAAGCATGCGACCAAGCTGGCTGCCGTCTCGAATCGCCCTAGCGTGACGAGCGCATTGGCGACGCTGCATAGGCCGACCGCGACCTCGGCCCGCTCGGCGATCTCGCGCCGGATGACGAGGCTCTGTCGCAGCAGAAGAAGCGCGTCGTGTGCGCGGCCATCTCTGACCGCGAGCCACGCCAACGAGGCCAGCAGGGTGGCCTCGATGGCCCTTGCCCCAAGCCGCCGAGCCGCGCGAAGGCCGTCTTCGTAGAGTTCTCGGGCGCGTTCCAGGTCGCCGCTCTGCGCGGTGGCGAATGCCAGCGTACGGGTGATCCACGGCACGTGGTACTCCTGCCCCAGCTCGCGGCACAGACGAAGGCTCTCCTGGAGGAGCCGATTCGCCTTCACCCAGTCGTACTCCTCGGCGGCCGCATAGCCAAGCGCCCAGAGGCACTCCGCGATACCGCTCGCGTCCTCGAGGACGCGGTAGATATCCAGAGCTTCCTCGGCCCACTGCTTTGCCTGTATGTGGTCGCCATCGAAAATCGCCAGCTCGCCCACTCCCTCCAGGGCTCTGGCACGAGCACCGGTCGGGCTGGAGTCAACGTTCAGTGCCCTGCGGCCCCGACTGAGACCTTCCGACACGTGGCCGCGGAGGAGCATGAACTCCGATGTGGCGCCCACCAGCTGCAGCAGCGTCTGTGACTGACCGTCCGCCTCTAACCAGTCGAGCGCGGTTCGGAGGTTGTCGACCTCGCCCTCCAATCGGTCGAGCCAGAGGCGACCGCCCCTCAGCGATTCCACCCTGACATGTGGGTACGCCTCTTCCGCCAGGGCCAGGAAGAACTGCGCGTGACGCGCCCGAATCTCGTCCGCCTCGCCCGAGGCTTCGAGCCGCTCGGCGGCGAACTCACGGATCGTCTCGAGCATCCAGAACCGGTCGGCGGTGCGGCGGACGAGGCTCTTGTCGACCAAGGATTGGAGCGTGTCCAGGTTAGCGTCGGCGACCGCCTCCGCCGCTCGCAGCGTCCAGCCTCCGGCGAAAACCGCCGGTCGGGCGAAAAGGCGCTGCTCGGCGGGGGTCAGGAGGTCGAAGGACCACTCGATCGTCGCCCGCAGGGTCTGCTGGCGGGCGTCCGCGTCCCGCCCGCCCCTGAGCAGGTCGAGCCGCTGTGACATGCGCTCGAGGATCTGGGCCGGGGTCAGGATCGAGGCCCGCGCCGCGGCCAGCTCGAGGGCCAGCGGCAGGTTGTCGAGGCGGCGGCACAGCTCGCGAATCGCGTTGTCCGGCCCGAGCCGGGAACGAGCGCAAAAGAGATCGACAGCCTCGGGGTCGGCCAAGGGTAGCACTGGGTACTCGACCTCGCCGCGGACCCGGAGCAGCTCGCGGCTGGTCACGAGAAGGCGGAGGCCCGGGCAGGTCTCGACGAGCGTCGCCAGCTCGGGAGCGGCGTCGATCACCTGCTCGAGGTTGTCGATGAGCAGGAGCATCTCCCGCTCCCCGATGTGCTCGGCCAGCCCATCCTTGGCCCCCAGCGTCCGGCCGATCGTCTCGGTCACGAGGGCCGAGTCGCGGAGCGGCGCGAGGCCGACCCAGAAGACCCCGGCCTTGAACTCCGGCACCACGGTGGCCGCGGCCTCGATCGCCAGGCGGGTCTTGCCCGAGCCGCCCGGGCCGGTCAGGGTCAGCAGGCGAGCGCCGTCCTGGAGCAGGGCGGCGACCTCGTCGACCTCGGCCTCGCGGCCGACGAACGAGCTGGCCGGCCGAGGCAGGTTGGTGTTCGAGATCGTCCGCAGCGGCGGGAAGCGCTCGTCGCCGAGCTGGAAGATCGCCACCGGCTCGGCGAAATCCTTGAGCCGATGCTCACCGAGGTCGCGCAGCCCGGCGGGCCCCAGGGCAGCGACGGTGGCCGCCGAGACGAGGACCTGTCCGCCGTGGCCGGCGGCCGCGATCCGCGCCGCGCGGTGGACGTCGGTCCCCACGTAGCCCTCCGCTGACCGGTGGGGGGTTCCGGTGTGGATGCCCATCCGGACCCGGAGCGGCCCGCCCGCCAGGGCCTCGCGGGCCGCCGCAGCGGCGGCCAGCGCACCGTCAGCGGTCGGAAAGGCGATGAAGAACGCGTCGCCCTGGGTGTCGATCTCAACCCCGCCGTGCGCCGTCACCGCCTCGCGGACGGCCCGTCGATGCTCGGCTAGAGCATCGGCGTACGACTCGGCGCCCAGATCGTCGAGGAGCTTCGTCGAACCCTCGACGTCGGTGAACAGGAACGTCACCGTGCCGGTCGGAAGATCAGTGCGCATGGCTGTCCGCCGCCCAGTCAGGCCCCAGAACCTCGTCGAGCACCGATTCGAACGGCGCTTCCCGCCCGGAACGCTCCGCCTCCTCTACCTCCGATGGGGAAAGGTGAGCACGCGCGCCGCCGACATGCCGATCCTGGAGGTCCACCCAGAACTGCGTCGTGCCGGTGGTCCCGAGTTCGGCCTTTCGGGCGTTCGAGGCCGCTGCCAGCTGGACGGCGCGCCGGTGGTCGCCCTGGGCAGCGACGGACATGGCGACGCCCATGAGCTCTTCTGGACACATCGGCAACAGGTCCCATTGGACGGCATCGGCGAGCGCTCGGCGATACCGGACCTCGGCCTCGGGGTAGTCGCCGCCGATCAGCGCGCAGTCGGCGAAGTAATGCAGCCCCGAGTGTGCCCTTCGCCGGGCGCCATGGCGAGTACCGATCTCGTAGAGCTGCATCGCCATCGGCTCGGCCCGCCCGGTGTCTCCCGAAGCCACGAGCAGCTGGCACAGCCCGGCCATCGACTCGGCGATCTCCAGCTCGGGTGCACCGGCTCGCTCTCGGAGCGCAGGCTCTCCTCGAAGGCGATCCGGGCCGCTTCCAGCTCGCCCAGCGCGACATGGCAGTAGCCCGCCATCTCCAGGGCCCTCGCCTCCTCGGGTCCGCCATCCACGTCGCGCCATAGCTCGAGAGCCTGGTTCAGGTAACCGAGTGCCTCACGATCCTCGCCGGTCATCCCAACAACCGTGCCGAGCTCGGTGAGGGCGCGCGCCCGAACGCGGTCGCGATCGGGGTATCCGGCCAGCACGGCGATCAGCCGCTCTCGGGCCTCGATACCATGACCCCGTTGCAGCCAGTACTCGGCGACAGCAGAAGCGAGCTGCGCTGCGGCCTGCGGGCGGACCTCGGCTGCCCACTCGATGGCTGCCCGGAAGTTGTCGTGCTCAGGGTCCAGGACGGCGAACCAGTCGGACGCCGACGTGAGGTGCCCGTAGGCAGGCTCGGCCAGGGCCAGGTAGAAGGCCAGGTGCCGCTCGCGAACTGCCGACTCATCCGCCAGCTCCCCGAACCGCTCGGTCGCGTACTCCCGGACCGTCTCGAGCATCCAGAACCGATCATCGGTGTGCCGGATGAGGCTCTTGTCGACCAGCGACTGGAGGGTATCGAGATCCGCGGCCGCGACGTTCTCGGCGGCCTCGAGCCGGCAGCCGCCGGAGAAGACCGCTAGGCGCGCGAAGAGCCCTTGCTCGGCGGCGGTCAGCAGCTCGTACGACCACTCGATCGTCGCCCGTAACGTGCGCTGCCGCTCGGGAACATCCCGCGCTCCGCCGGTCAGGAGGGGAAGCCGTCGATCGATGCGGGCCAAGATTTGTGCAGCGTTGAGTGCCTTTACGCGGGCAGCAGCCAGCTCGATCGCCAATGGCAGATCATCCAGCCGGCGGCAAATCTGGGAGACCGCTTCGTCGGCAGCAAATTCAGGCACAACGGCTCGCGCCCGGGCAAGGAAGAGCGCGACGCCTTCCTCGTGGACCAGCGTCGACACCGCGTACTCCTGCTCGCCACTGATGTGGAGTGGCTCACGGCTGGTGACCAAGATCTTGAGCCGTGGACACGAGGTCAGGACAGCGCCGAGATCGGATGAAGCTTCGACGACCTGCTCGAAGTTGTCGAACAGGAGGAGCATGCGTTTACCGCCGATGAAGCTGGCCAGACTATCGTCGGCACCGATGGCCTGGCTCGCGGCAGGGACAACCAGCCCGGGGTCTCGGAGGGGAGCAAGCGGCACCCAGTAGACCCCATCGGGATACTCATCGCCCGCGAGGGCTGCGGCCTGCAGCGCGAGTCGGGTCTTGCCCGTCCCGCCGGCCCCGGTCAGGGTGAGCAGGCGCACATCGGGACGGGCGAGGAACGATCCCACGTCGCTCAATTCGCGCGCTCTGCCGAGGAACGCGGTCGAAGGAATGGGCAGGTTGGTGAGATACAAGGTTCTGAGTGGCGGGAACTCGCCCTCCCCGATCTGGAAGATCTTCTGAGGGGCGGAGAGGTCCTTGAGCCGATGCGGGCCGAGGTCACGAAACGTCGCGTCCACCAGCGAGGCCGTCGCGGACGAGACGAGGACCTGTCCTCCATGCCCGGCGGCGGCGATCCGTGCCGCGCGGTGGACGTCCTCCCCCACGTAGCCCTCGGCGGACAGCAGCGGCGTCCCGGTGTGCAGGCCGATGCGGACGCGGATCGGCCCGCGGGCGAGCGCAGTGGTCATCGCGGCAGCGGCAGCCAGCGCACCCGGCGCGGTGGGGAACGCGAGGAAGAACGCGTCGCCCTGGGTGTCGACCTCCACCCCGCCATGGGCGGCCACCGCCTCCCGGATGAGGCGCCGATGCACCGCGAGGGCATCGGCAAACCTCTCCGGCCCCAGCTCGTGGAGGAGCCTCGTGGAGCCTTCGACATCGGTGAACAGGAACGTCACCGTGCCGGTCGGGAGATCGGTACCCATCAGCGGTTGCGCAACCAGCGCTCCAGCTCGGCGCGGTGCACGATTCCGAGCACCAGCACCACGTGATCTTCGGGGATGAGGTCATACATGATCCGGTAATCGCCGACGCGAAGCCGACGAAACCGGTCCTTCGTCCCCTGGATCGTCTTCACCGACTTGCCGCCCCGAGTGGGGCGGCGCGCGGCGGCGGCCAGGTTCTCGAGCGCGCTGCGAATCCTCTGACGTTCGACCTCGTCGAGCTTCGTAAACGCGCGCGCTGCAGCCGGGGCGAGCCGAACGTCGTACGGACGGTCAGCTGAGCTCACGGAGGCGGACCGTCCGGCCTTTGGCGTACGCCGCCCGCCCCTGACGGCGCATCCGGATGTACGCGTCCGCGTTGGCGAGGACCAGATCCTCAGCCTCGTCGATCGGGAGGAGGACGGCCGCCGGGCGACCGCGCCTGGTCACGACGTACGCCGTCCCGGCCTCGACATCTTCGATCACGGATGACGCCGAGGCCTTCAACGCCTTGATCCCAATCTCTGCCATGTCGCCTAGCTCAAAGTGACTACCTAGGTGACCACTATATCAGGCAGCGCTGTCGGCCCGGAGCGCGACCAGGGCCTTCAGGACCGTCTCCACCGATTCGCGGCCACGGACCAGCGGGATGCGAATCTGATTGGAGCCGGCCACAGGACGGAAGCCGGCAACCGTCAAGGCACGGGTCACCACGGCGCGATCGTAGCGCCGCCACTTCAAGGTCAGCCGCCCCTCGTCGACGCGGACCTCGGAAACGCCGGCCGCCTCGGCGGCCAGGCGCACCGCGACCGCTCGGAACAGCCCCTCGACCTCGGGCGGAATCGGTCCGAATCGGTCCAGGAGGTGGGCGCGCAGCGCATCGGCATCCGAATCGGTCTTGACCTGGGCAAACCGCCGATACACCTCGAGCTTGGCGCCGGCGGCGCCCACGTACGCATCGGGCAGATAGGCCGACCCAGGCAGCTCCAGGCGCACCGCTGCCGGCTGCGGCGGCCGGATCCGGCCCCGGCGCAGGTCCACCGCCTCGGCCAGGAGTTGGGTGTACAGCTCGAACCCGACCGCCGCCATGTAGCCCGACTGCTCGGGACCCAGGATGTTGCCCGCGCCGCGGATCTCGAGGTCGGACAGGGCGATCTGGTACCCGGCCCCCAGGTCCGAGGCGCTGAAGATGGCGTGCAGGCGGCGCCGCGCGACAAGCGACAGCGGATTCCCCCGCCGATGGAGAAGGTAGGCGTAGGCGCGGCGGTCTGATCGGCCCACCCGGCCGCGGAGCTGGTACAGCTGCGCCAGCCCGAACGTGTCGGCCCGGGAGATGAGCATGGTGTTGGCGTTCGGGATGTCGAGGCCTGACTCGATGATGGTGGTGCACACCAGGACGTCGAACAGGCCCGCGTCGAAGTCGAGCATGACCCGCTCCAGCATGCTCTCCGGCATCTGGCCATGACCGATGGCCACCCGGGCACGGGGGACGAGGCGGCGGACGCGGGCCGTGGCCGCCTCGATGGTCTCGACCCGGTTGTGGACGTAGAACACCTGCCCGCCGCGGTCGATCTCGCGCAGGATCGCGTCCCGCACCAGCCCGTCGTCGTCCTCAGCGATGCGGGTCAGGATCGGCAGCCGGGCCTCGGGAGCGGTCTCGATGACCGACATGTCCCGAATCCCGACCAGCGACAGATGCAGGGTGCGCGGGATGGGCGTGGCGGACAGGGTCAGCACGTCCACCTCGCGGCGGAGCTGCTTGATCTTCTCTTTCTGGGCCACCCCGAAGCGCTGCTCCTCGTCGACGACCAACAGCCCCAGGTCGGCGAAGCTGATGTCCTTGCTCAGGAGCCGATGAGTACCGATGACCACGTCCACGGTTCCGACCGCCAGCTCGACCACGATCCGTTGCTGGTCAGCCTTAGAGACGAAACGGCTGAGCATCTCCACCTTCAGCGGGAAGGCGTCGAGGCGGCGCCTGAAGGTCAGCAGGTGCTGCTGCGCCAGAACGGTGGTGGGGACCAGCACGGCCGCCTGGCGGCCGGCTTCCACGACCCGGAAAGCGGCCCGCAGCGCGACCTCGGTCTTGCCATACCCCACGTCCCCGCACACCAGGCGGTCCATCGGGCGGCGGCGGGCCATGTCGGCGGCGACTTCCTCGATGGTCCGCTCCTGGTCGGGCGTCTCGGTGTACGGGAAGGACTCCTCCAGCTCCCGCTGCCAGGTCGAGTCCGATGGGTAGGCGAAGCCGGCAGCCTGCTCGCGGGCGGCGTACAGCTCCAGTAGGTCATCGGCCAGGTCGATCACCGCGCGGCGCACGCGGCGGGTGGTGTTTGCCCACTCGCGCCCGCTCAGGCGGCTGAGGCCCGGGGCGGGCGTTCCCGAGTAGCGGGTGATGCGGCCCACCTGGTCGGCGGGCAAGAAGATCTTGTCGGCGCCGGCGAAGTCCAGCTGGAGGTACTCGCGTATGGCGTCCCCGTAGGCTCGCTGCGTCATGCCCACGTAGCGGGCGATGCCGTGGTCCACGTGGACCACCAGCTCCCCGGGCTCCAGGCGCCCGATCAGGTCTCGCGTGACGACCCGCTTGCTCGTGAGCAGGCGCCGGACGCGGGTGGCCCCGAACAGCTCCCGGTCAGAGAGGAGGAGCAGGTCCGACGGGGCGTGGCTCACGCCATTGGCGGTCGAGCCATGGACGACCGCGATCGACCTCGGTGGAGGTGCTGCCTCTAGGTGGTCGACGGGCCCGATGAGGCCGGGCGCATCGGCCAGCAGCTCCACCAGGCGGCTGGCCTGGTCGGTTGCGACCACAACGCGCCTCCCCGCAGCCGCCAGCTCACGCAGCCACTCCCCCATCCGTTCCGCCCGCACGGGGAGTGCGGGCGCGGCGCCAAATCCGATCTCGGAGGCGTCGCCCCCTTCCTCGAGCCGCTCCGGTGCCCGGGCGGCCAACGCGTCCAATGTGGCGACCGCCTGGTACGGAAGCGGCCAGTCCGGAGGCAGCTCGCCGCCCTCGACCAGCTGGGCGCGACGGCCGGCGGCCCACTGGTCGGCGTCCATGACGTGGGCTCGGAGCTGATCGACATCGGTGAGCACCAGGTGGGCGTCCGCCGGCAGGTGGTCGGCGGTGGGGCCGGCGGTCAAGTGGGTGATCCAGGTCTCGGCCGCCTCGCCCAAATCGCCGGCTTCCAGCCGCGCCAGGTCGGCCTGGAGCGTGTCGCTGAGGACCGATGGATGACCGACCTGCTTGGATAGCGCCGCCGCCAGAGCATCCGAGTCCGGGATGGCGAACTCCCCGGCGGGAAGCAGGAGGATCTCCTTGCGCCGCGATCGACTGGCTTGGGTCGTGGGCTCGAAGACGCGAATGGCGTCGATCTCATCCCCGAACTGCTCGATGCGAATGGGGTCTGGCTCGCCTGGCGGCCACAGGTCGATGAGCCCGCCGCGGACCGCCAGCTCGCCGATCCCCGTCACCTCGGGCGTGGGGTCGTAGCCGGCGGCCATCAGCCCGCTGACCAGCTCGCGCTGCGGGACCTTGTCCCCGACCCGTAATCGGCGCTGCGCGCCGCGGAGATGTTCCACCGACCGTGTCCGTTGCCACAGCGCGGCCAGCGGCGCGACGACCACGAGGCGCGTCTCCGGCTCCGCCAACCGAGACAGCACCTCCAGCCGGCCGGCGGACTCATCGCGCTCGGGGAGCGCACGCTCCAGCGGCAGCGCGCCCCGCTCCGGCAGGACTGCCACGCTGCCCTCGTTCAGCCACGCGCCGAGATCATCGGCCAGCCGGTGGGCCTGCTCATCGGTCTCGACCACCACTACCAGCGGAGTCGCCGGCGCCAGCGCCCGGCGGCGGGCCGCCAGGTGGGCAGCGCGCGCGGCGGCCGGGACGCGAAAGCTCCCCGGCGTTGGGGGCGGCGCACCCAGCAGCTCGAGCAGCGGCCCCAGCCGCGGGCCGCGGGTCACGGGTCGGGGGGTGGCCCCAGGTCGAGGCCGTTGAACGCGTTCATCGCCGCCTCGGTGCCCTCCGCCAGCCAGCGCTCCACGGCGTCGGCAGCGGTTGCGATCGCCTCGTCGGCCAGCTCCTCCTCGTCTCGGCTGAAGGTGGACAGGACGTGGTCCACCGTCTCCCCATTCCGCCCGATCCCGACTCGCAACCGCGTGAACTGGTCGGTCCCGAGCGCCTCGATGATGTCCCGCAGGCCGTTGTGGCCACCCGCCGAGCCGCCCCGTCGCAGCCGGATCTTCCCCAGCGGCAGGTCGACGTCGTCGGCCACCACCAGCAGGTCGGCCTCCGGATCGGCGTTCACGTTGCGGACCGGGGGGGGGGGCCGCGGCGCGCAGCGGCGCGCCGGATCGGTTCATGAAGCGCAACGGCTTGACCAGCAGCACCGGGCCCACCGGTTCGTCGCGCACCACCTCGACCGTGGCCGCGCCGTCGCGGGCGCGACCCTTGCTCACCTCCCACCGATCGGCGAGCAGGTCGACCACCCGGTACCCGACGTTGTGACGCGTCAGCCGGTACCGATCGCCTGGATTGCCGAGCCCGCACACGACCTTCATGGCCGGCCCGATGGTAGCCGTCAGCGGCGGACCCGCCCGGGTAGCATCGGCGCGTGGGACGCGAGCGGGTGGCGGTCATCGGGGGCGGGATCGTGGGCTGCGCCGCGGCCGCCCTGCTGACCGAGGCAGGACGATCGGTCACCCTGATCGAGGCCACTGCCATCGCCGCCGGGGCCTCGGGCCGAAACTCGGGGTCCATCCAGCATCCGTTCGACCCGGTGTTGCTCCCGCTCCATATCGAGTCCCTGACCACGTACCGGCACCTGGCGGCCTCCGATCTGGATTTCGCATTTCCCGCGCACCCGGTCGGCATCCTGCTCCTGACCGATGACCACGCCGCCGCCCGATCCCGGGCGGCGGAGCTGCGGACCGTCTTCCCCGAGCTGGCAGCCGAGGCGCTGGACCCCGACGCCGTCGCCGCAGCGGAGCCGGCGCTGTCCCGAGGCTGGTCCGCCGTCCGGCTCGAGACCGGCTACCCGGCAACCGCGGATGGGGCTACGCGCGCCCTGGCGGCCCGCGCGGTCCGGGCCGGGGTCACGCTGCGGATCGGTCGCGCTGCCCAGCCCTGGATTGAGGATGGAACGGTCCGGGGCGTGGCGCTGGACGACGGGGAGCATCTTTCCGCCGCCCAGGTTCTGCTGGCCGGCGGCCCGTGGACACCCGAGATCCTCGGGGCGGAGCCGCCGTGGCCGCCCATCACCCGAACGTGGGGGGTCACCGTCCAGGTGGAATTGGCCGACCCGCCCCGCCACGTCCTGGAGGAGGGCGTTGTCCATACCGTCAACGTTCCGAGCGGGCAGGCGGGCAGCCTGTTCAGCCTGATCGCGCTTGGCGGGGTGGCCACGGTGGGATCCACCTTCCTGGCCGATCAGCCGGATCCCGAAGCGCTTGCCCTGGTGCTTGTCCAGCACGGCGGCGAGTTCGTGCCTGCCCTCGCCGACGCCCCCATCATCCGCATCCGGATGTGCGCCCGACCCCAGTCAGTTGACGGGCGCCCCTTCATCGGTCCGGTGGCCGGCGTGGAAGGGCTGTTCGTCTGCGCGGGCCACGGCCCGTGGGGCATCTCCACCGGTCCGGGCAGCGCCGCCCTGGTGGTGGACCAGATGCTGGGCCGCGCGGATCGGATCCCGGCCGCGCTGCGCGCGGACCGCCCGTTCTGATGCCCGGTCTGATGCCCGATCAGATGATCAATGTCACCAAATGACGCACCACAACGACCTTAGGCGAGCCAATCGGCTCGGTGACCACTACAGCTCCCCAGTTCTGAGCACGGCCGGGACCTGAGAAGGCCGCCGGGAAATGGGTTGGCGCGCCTAGGGTCTGTGTCAGTGCACATCTGGCAATTTCGGGGCGTCGTGGAAACAGCCCTCCCGGCCGCGGAGCGACCGCCTGGTCTAGTAGCCCGCCCCCACCGCGTGGCCGGCGCGGTCGAACAGCGAACCGGGCTTCCAGGCCACGTCCCGGAAATGGCGGTGCAGGATGGTCAGGACGCGGTGCTCGAGCTCGCGCATGGCCGTTTCGCCCTCGGGATCGTCATGGTCGTGACCGATGAGGTGCAAGGTGCCGTGGATGGCCAGCAGGGCCACCTCCTCCGGCACGCTCCAGTCACCCTCGGCCGCCTGGCGCACTGCCTGGTCGAGGTCGATGACGACGTCGCCCAGCATCAGCGGGCCCCGGGCCGCGAGCCGGCCGTCTGGCCGGCCGTCCTCGTCGGCCAGGTGGGAGCGGCCGTTCTCGACGGTCCATTCGTGCAATGGAAACGCCAGCACGTCGGTGGGCCCGCGCTCGCTCATGTGGTCGAAGTTCAGCCGGGTCATCTCCACGTCGCCGCACAGGGTCAGCTCCACCTCGGCCGCCCGGGTCCCGAGCGCCGCGCGCATGGTTTCAGCGGCGGCCGCGGTGATCACCTCGAGGGCGGTGTCCCTGGCCAGCGGCTCGACGGCCTCGGCCAACCGGCTGCGACCGACCTTGTCGTGGAGGGTGACCCTGGGTTCCATCCTGACCATCCTAGGCCAGGGAAGCAGCACGCTCAAGGATCGCGGCGTGGTGGGAACGGTCAGATGTGCCCGCTGTTGGTACCTATCGGCCAACCCGAAGCGCCAGATCAGCGTCCTGGGGTTCGGCGGCGAAATGGGTCACCATCGGTCACGCATCGGCCAGGGACTCGGCCGATCTTGGCCGATATGGGTCACGGATGATCACAGGCGCCCGCGAAGCGCTTCAGGCGCTGCGGGAATCTCGCTCGATGGGCAGGACGTTTTCGGGATAGCTGATTCGCTGGTGGTACATGCCCAGCAGCTGCTCGACGAATGACCCGCGAATGCGCTCGATGTCGCGCAGGGTGAGGTTGCTGTCGTCCAGCTGTCCGTCGGACAGGCGCCCGTTGACGATGCGGTCGACCATCTCGCGGATGTCGGCGTCGTCCTTCTGGGGCAATGACCGCACGGACGCCTCCACCCCGTCGGCCAGCATGACGATCGCCGCCTCGCGACTCTGGGGCTTGGGACCTGGGTAGCGGTAGCGGTCCGCATCGGCTTCCTCGCTCGCCTGGAGCGCCTTGCCATGGAAGTAGCCCATCACCGACGTTCCGTGGTGCTGCGGGATGAAGGCCGCGATTTGGGGCGGGAGGCGATACTCCTGGGCCAGGTCGACCCCGTCCCGCACGTGGGCGGCGATGATCCGGGCGCTCGTCTCGGGGTTCAGGTCGTCATGGATGTTTGGGCCACCGGCCTGGTTCTCGATGAACGCCAACGGGTTTTTCATCTTGCCGATGTCGTGGTAGTACGCCGCCACGCGGGCCAGGAGCGGATCGGCGCCGACGGTCTCGGCCGCCCGCTCGGCCAGGTTCCCGACCATGACCGAGTGGTGGTACGTGCCCGGCGTTTCGAGCAGCACGCGGCGCAGGAGCCGGTTCGAGGGATTGGCCAGCTCCAACATCTGGAACACGGTCAGGATCCCGAACACGTTCCCCAGGACGGCGAAGCCACCCACCGCCAGCACCACCGACAGGGCGGCGTTGACCAAGCCCGCGGCGGCCAGCTGTGCGACTCCGGTCGCGTCAAGCCCCTCGAGCAGGCTGAACGCGACGACCACCGTGACGTTGACCATGGCCAGCACCAGGCCGGCGCGGACGAACGCATTCAGGCGCTCGGCCTGGAGAATGATCACCAACGACGCGAACCCGCCCGCTGCGGCATACACCACCGGGCCCAGGTCGGCCGAGTTGGTGAGCCCGGCCACCACCGCCAGCCCCATGGCCATGGCACCGCCTGCGGCTCCGCCCAGCAGCAGGCCGGTCAGCATGACCGCGGCCGAAGTGGGCACCAGGTAGGCGGCGATGGACCGATCACCGGCCAGCCGCAGGACAGCCGCGCTGGCGAACAGGATGAGCAGGAACAGGATCAGGCTCCGGGGACGATGCCAGATGGCCGGCTGGAAGCGCCACACGAAGCCGACCAGCAGGACGGCCAGGAGTGCGGCCAGGAGTGCGTTTCCAATGAGCGGCAGGAAGTCGCCGGCTGGCTCGGTGAGACCCAGCTCGGTGAGCTTCTCGTAGTCGAGGGTGCTGATCGGGTCGCCGGCCCGGACCACCGCCTCGTTGCGTTGGACGGTGACCCGCACCGGGTCGACGTCGGCGCGGGCCGCCTGGCGGGCGGCGGACGTCGCGTCGGGGCTGTAGGCCAGGTTGGCGGCGATGTGGGAAGCCGCCAGGTCGCCAGCCAGCTCGCGCTCGTCGGGGGCCAGGTCGACGCTGACTGCCTCCCGGGCGGTTTGGCGGGCCTCGGCCAGTGCGTCTTCCCGCAGCACTCCGGCCTGCGCCTGGTCGAGGACCCGACGGCCTTCGGCGGCGATCGCCTGCCAGCGCGGCGTGGGCAGCCCGGCCATGAGCGCCACCTGGGACGCCCGCAGGGACGGCGCGGCGGCTTCGAGCCGAGTCTGCACGTCCGCCGGCGACAGTGTGCCCGCGTCGCGATCGGCGAGCACTGCCTGGATGGCGGCCACCTCGGCGTCGTAGCTCGTCAGCTGGCGAGACCGGATATCGGCCTGTGGCCCGATTTCGACGTATACCGGCGCCACCGCCGCCTCGGCCTCCCCCCGGGCCGCCTCGGTCTCGGATGCCGAGACGAACGACACGCTGCGAGGCGCCCGGATGTCCTCGGTGGCAACGTCACCCACTTCCAGCGAAACGCTGTCGGCCACCAGGTCCACGGCCAGGATCGCGAACAGGGCCACGCCAACCAGCGCCATGACGGCGACCAGGCGCGCCACGGTGGCACCGGTCACGGTGCGGTCGCGGGGCGCCAGGGTCCGGGTGATGAACATGTGGAGCGGGATCCTACTCCGCAGACCCTTCCGACAACAGCCGGCGGACCAGCTCGCTGACCGCCTTGCCATCGGCCCGGCCCTTGGTCTGGGGCACCAGGACGCCCATCACACGGCCCATGTCGGCCGGCCCGCTGGCACCCGTGGCGGCCACCGCGTCCCGGGCCAGGCGCTCGAGCTCGGCATCGGTCAGGGGCTCGGGGAGGAACTCGCGCAGGACCGCCAGCTCCGCCTCCTCGGCATCGGCCAGCTCCGGGCGGCCGCCCTTGCGGTACAGCTCGATGCTCTCGCGGCGCTGCTTGACCTGGCGGTCGAGGACTTCGACCACGTCGGCATCGGTCAACTCGTGCCCAAGCTCGATCTGCCGGTTGTGGGCTGCCGCCATGGCCAGTCGGAGGGTCGAGACGCGGACCGCGTCGCGCGCCTTCATGGCGGCGCGCATGTCGGACTCGATATCGGTCTGGAGGCTCATCGGTGAATGCTCTGGAGATGCAATCGGGATCGGTCTGGATGGACCGATCCCGCTACAGGCGTTTGGCTAGACGCGCGGGCCCTTGCGCTTCTTGGATTCCTTGCGCTTGCGCTTCACGCTGGGCTTCTCGTAATGCTCGCGGCGGCGTGCTTCGGCCAGGATGCCGGACTGCTGGATCTTCTTGTTGAATCGCCGCAGCGCGCTCTCGAACGACTCGTTCTCGCCCACGCGGACTTCCGCCAAACGTCTCGCCTCCTGTCGGCCCTGGTCTTGCGCCGATCCGGGTTGACCGTGCCGGCGCCTCGGCCCGCGGAGTCTAGCAGAGTGCTCCGGGAGCCCACCGGAACGGGGCTGATACCGGGGCTACCCCCGACCGTCAACCGGCGGGGATTTCGCGTGCACCCACGGCGAAGCCGATGGCCGGAGCGTCATCCGGGCGGCCACGACATGGGGCGTCCGCCCAGGAGGTGGAAATGGAGGTGGAAGACGCTCTGGCCCGCATCCGGCCCCACGTTGGTGACGACCCGATACCCCTTCAAGCCGGCTTCGGCGGCCACCCTCCGCAGGGCGCTGAACAGGGCGGCCAGGAGATCACCGTCCGCATCGGCCAGCGCATCGACGGACGGGACGTGGCGCCGCGAGATGGCCAGCATGTGCGTGGGCGCCCGCGGATTGATGTCGCGGAACACGACCACGCGCTCGTCCTCGTAGACCCGGTCGGACGGAATCTCGCCGGCCGCGATCCGGCAGAACAGGCACTCGGGGTCGTACGTACTGTTGCGGTCGGGCACGGGTGGAGCCTATGCGAAGTCCCCGGTCCGCGACAAGACCACGGTGGCCGCGGCGACTTCGATCAGTCCACGAAGTAGCCGGTCACGTCGAAGATGAGGTCGGTCTGGCCCGAGTAGCCAAAGGTCGCACTCAGGGTGCCGGTGGGGCTGAGGGCCACCGTGACCCCGTTGGCGCGGGTGTCCCCCAACGGGAAGTTCAGGGTCGAGGTCGTCGGGCTGGCGACCGGATCGGGCCCGAGGAACACGAACCCGGCCTGGGTCTGGTTGGTGGCGGTCAGGTTGCCGGTGACGGCGGTCGCGTTGGCTGGCACCCCGCCCCGGCCGGTGACCTGGAACGTGCGCGGGACGCCGGCGTTGAACTTCCCCGACAGGCCGGTGCCGAACCGGGAGTCGAGCAGCCGAGCGGGGCTCAGCGGGACGAAGGTGGCGCCGCTGTCATTCGGCACGAAGTAGCCGGTCACGTCGAAGATGAGGTCGGTCTGGCCCGAGTAGCCAAAG
>JBBDRZ010000001.1:244844-432451 GCA_040905185.1 Chloroflexota bacterium
CGCCGGCGTTGAACTTCCCCGACAGGCCGGTGCCGAACCGGGAGTCGAGCAGCCGGGCGGGGCTCAGCGGGACGAAGGTGGCGCCTGGTCCGACGGGGTGTGCTGCCGCTTGCGCCGCGCGCAGCGCGTTGACGAGCGGCTCGGCCGTGCCATCCGGGTCGTCCGCCCACAGGCCCTGCCCGATGCAGCCGGGGGTTCCATCGGCATCGGCCCAGGCCTGGTTGGGACATTCGCCCGACTGGGTCAGGAGCGCCGCCGCCGCGGCAGGGGTGATCGTGGGATCGACAGCCTTCATGATGGCAACCACGCCAGCCACGTGCGGCGCAGCCATGCTGGTGCCGTTCGCGAACTCGTAGCCGCCGCCGGTCCACGTGGAGTAGGTCCAGACGCCGGGGGCCATCACATCGACGACGGAGCCAAAGTTGCTGAAGAAGGCGAAGGTGTCGTCGCACTCGAACACGCCCGGAATCACCTCGAACCCGCATCCCGCGACGCCGCCCGGTTCGCCGTCGAAATCCGCCAGGGCCGAGACAGCGATCACCTCTGGAAACGCGGCGGGACGAGCGGTCGAGGCGTTCGCAGCCGAATTTCCGGCGGCCGCGACGAAAACAATGCCAGCAGCGGATCCGCGACAGATAGCCTCGTGGAGTGCATCGGTCACGCAGTCCCCAGCCACGCCGTCCGCGCCGAGGCTCATGTTGGCAATCGGGACGTCATTTGTCGGATCGCCATCGGTCTTGAGGGCGATCAAGTGCTCGATTCCGCACAAGAGCAGCGCTACCGAACCGCTGCCAGAATCGTCCAGAACCTTGACGGGCACGAGCCTGGCCTCGGCCGCCACCCCAACCACGCCAACGCCGTTGAGGGGAGCACCGGCGGTGCCTGCAACATGAGTGCCGTGTCCGTAGCCGTCTTGCGGCTGTCCGGGGCCCACGCAGTTCTTGCCCAGGCCGAGGTCGACCTGGGCCGCGAGGTCAGGGTGGGACAGGTCGATTCCGGAGTCCAGAATCCCGATCCGAACGCCGGCTCCCCGGTACGCCTCCTGGTACGCGCCGGGTGGCGGGTCGATCCGATATCCGTCGACGCGCATCACCCCGTAGGGCAAGAATTCTTCGGTCGGGTTGACGGCGCGGTCGGCCTCCACGGCGCGAACCCGCGGACTCTGGGCGAGGGCGGCCGCGGCCGCGGCCGACCCATGAAACTGGAACCCGGTCAGGGCATGCTCGTACACGAGGCCAACGCGTCCGCCCGCGCCTTGCGCGAGGCCGGACGCCTCCGCGGCTGGCTCCGCATCGTCGACCAGCCTCACGATCCACGAGTCGCGGGCGAGTATGTCACTACCCGGTCTGATTGGTAGCGGCGGCCCCGCGGCGGCGACGGATTCAGGGCCGAAGGCGGGAAGCACGACCCCGGCCAGGACCGCCGTCAGGGCGGCCGCAAAGAGGCGGAACAGAACTGGCGGACCAGTACGCATTCGGGCGCCCCTCCCTACTCCGCCGGCGACTGGGCAGAGGCGCCGAGGCGAGTTCGGAAGAGTATGAACCCGCCCCGCCACATTAGGTAGCCCGCCCGGGACCTAGGCGAAGTCACGGGTCCGCGACAGGACCACGGCGGCGGCGGTTACTGCTGCCGATTCGCTGCGCAAGATACGGGGCCCTAGCCCGGCGATCGTGGCTCCATCCCGTTCGGCCGCCGACACCTCGTCCTGGCTGAATCCCCCTTCGGGACCGATGATCAGGCGCTCGGGAGCCGGCACCTCCGACAGGCGCGGACCATTCGTGCGTTCGGACAGCAGAACCGATCGCGGACCGATGACTGCAGCCAACGGGACCGGCGCCACGACCTCGGGGACGATCCCACGCTCCGATTGCTCAGCTGCCTCGCGGGCCACCGCGCGCAAGCGCGCCAGGCGCGCGTCCGAGATTTCGCGGACGACGCACCGGTCCGACACGAACAGCTCGAAACGGGAGATGCCCACCTCCGTTCCGTGGCGGACCACGGGCTCCAGATGATCCCCCTTGAGCAGTGCCTGGGCCACGGTCAGCCGATGGCGCGGCTCCCCGAGGGCCGGGGCGCGGGACACGACGTCCAGCCAGCCGCCGGCCAGGCGGCAGCGAACCTCCAGCCCGTCTCCCTCGAGGAGCACGATCTCGTCGCCATCCCTCAGGCGCAGCACGTGCGTGACCTGATGCGCAATGGCGGCAGGAATCGCAAAACGCGCATCGGCCGCCGTCCCGGGCTCAACAAAGAACCGATGCGTGGTCATGGTGTCCGCACGAGGCGGACGGTCACCCAGTCCCCTTCCGTGATCCAGTCCACGACCTCGTACCCCGCGACCGTGAGCGCCGCCTCTACCTCATCAGAACGGCTCTCGATGATGCCTGACGCGATCAGCGTCCCACCTGGCGCGGTGTGGGCCGCGAGCCGTGGGGCCAGCTCGACGAGCACCGAAGCGACCAGGTTGGCGACCACCAGGGGGAACACCTCGGCCGCCAATTCGGGCAGTGTTCCCCGCTGGGCCCCGAAGCGGTCGCCCAGGTCGTTCGCCCGGGCATTCGCGGTGCTCGCCTCGACCGCCAGCTGATCGGTGTCGTATCCGACGGCCCGCGAGGCGCCCAGCCGGAGGGCGGCCAGGGCCAGGATGCCCGACCCGGTCCCCACGTCGAGCACCGCCGCCGGCATCGGGTCAGCGGTCTGGAGGAGCTCGAGGCACGCCCTCGTAGTGGGATGCAGCCCGGTCCCGAAGGCCATCCCCGGATCCAACCGAATGACGAGGTCGGAGCCCTTCGGGGCTTCCAGCCACGACGGGACGATGGTCAGCCGGCCACTCCGAATCGGCTCATAGCCGTCGCGCCACGCGGTCGCCCAAGCCGCGTCGTCGGTCGTCGTGACCGATAGCTCGCTCATCGGCCTCAGGTCGAAGGCGCGCAGGTGCCAGAGAGCCCTCCGGGTGCGGTCGATCGCGTCTGGGGCCTCCGCATCGTCGGGGATCCAGGCCGTCACCCGGTACCCGGCCGCGGGGTCGGGGCGCAACGCCTGCTCATCCTCCGCGTCCTCCACCAACTCCAAGGGCTCGACCGCGCTACCGCGCCCCAGCCGGCCGAAGATCTCGCTCACGGCCTCCACGGCCTCGAGGTCGGCCTCCACGCTGAGGGCCAGCCAGCGCATCGGTCCAGATCGGTCCGTCAGGCGGCTAGCCGAAGAGATCGCGCAACCGATCGCCCAACGAGGGACCGCTCTTGGGCAGGGCGGCCGGAGCGCTGACCTCGCCCAGCTGCTGGAGCAGCTCGCGCTCGCGCTTGGTCAGCTTGGCCGGCACGACCACGGTGGCGATGACGTGGAGATCGCCGCGCCCCGCCCCGCGCAGGCGTGGCAAGCCGCGCCCCCGAAGTCGGATCTCCTCCCCGCTCTGGATCCCGGCCGGCATGTCGACCTCCTCGCTGCCCTCCACCGTACGCACCGTCAACCTGGTCCCCAGCGCAGCCTGGGCGAAGGTGACCGCCACCTCGGTGTACAGCTCGGTCCCCCGTCGGACCAGGTCCGGGTCCTCGCGAACGGTCACCATCACATACAGGTCGCCGGCGGGGCCTCCCCGCGGACCGGCTTCACCCTGGCTCTCGATGGCGATCCGTTGTCCGCTCTCGATCCCCGGCGGGATGCTGACCTGGAGCCGCCGTTCCTCACGCAGGCGGCCGTCGCCCTTGCAGGTGTGGCAGGGGGTGGAGACAACACGTCCCTCGCCGCCGCAGCGCGGGCAGGCGGTGATGTTCACCATCTGGCCCAGGATGGTCTGACTTACCCGGCGCCGCTCCCCGGTGCCATTGCACTCCGGACAGCGCTCCGGCTCGCTCCCCGGTTCGGCGCCGCTGCCGTCACAGGTCGGGCACCGCACCAGGGTGGGGAACCGAATCTCGCGGCTGATCCCGGTCACCGCCTCGGCCAGGGTGATGGTCAGGTCGTACCGCAGGTCGGAACCGGCGACCACCCGCTGACGCCGTCGTGTTCCGGCCGGCGCACCGCCGAAGAACGCGTCGAAGATGTCGCCGAACGGCCCGAACCCGCCGCCGAACGGCTCCCCGGTGGCGCTCGACCCGTCCACGCCGGCGTGGCCGAACATGTCGTATGCGGCGCGCCGCTGCCGATCCGACAGGATGCGGTACGCCTCGTTCAGCTCCTTGAACCGCTCCTCGGAGCCGGAGCTCGCATCGACGTCGGGGTGGTGCTTCTGGGCTGCGCGCCGGAACGCGCGCTTGATGTCTGCGTCGGAGGCATCGCGCTCAACCCCCAGGATCTCGTAGTAGTCGCGCCTGACGGCCATTGCCGGCGGATTATACCGATTGGCACTCTCGAACCCGGAGTGCCAAAGCAGCCTCAGGGCCGATCGGCTCTCTTTCAGCGGTTCGTCTAGCATCGGTGAACCGATGCCGACCTCCGCCAGCACTGCCCACCTCTCCGCCGATCATGCCCGGCGTTTTCTGGTCCGCCGCCAGCTCCTGGACCCGCCGCGATCCCTGCCGGCGAAGCGGGAATCGGTCCTGCGCGTGGTCGAGCGGCTGGGGAGCGTGCAGTTCGATCCGCTCGAGGTACCCGGCGCCCGCAGCAACGACCTGATGCTGCATGCGCGGATCAAGAACTTCCGCCGGGAATGGACCGATGGCTGGCTCTACGCGCCGCTGGGCGAGCGACGGCTCATCGAGCTGTACAACAAAAGCCTCAACATCCTGCCGATCGAGGAGCTTCCTCTCCACCGGGCGGCCTGGGAGCAGTGGCGCGACGGCCTGGAGACTGGCGTGCTGCGTGATCATGCCGAGCTGGTCGCGACCATCGTCGAGCGCGTGGAGCGCGACGGCCAGCTCTCGACAGATGCCTTCCGCGACATCGAGCATCGCGTTGAGTGGTGGTGGGACAGCGACGGGACCACCACAACCCGCGCCGCCAAGGCGGTGATGGAGGCGCTGTTCGTCATCGGCCGGCTGGGGATCGCCCGTCGCGAAGGGAGCCGGCGTTATTACGACCTCATCGAGCGGCTTGTCCCCGCTGATCTGCTCGCGCAACCCGCGGATGCCGCGGACCAGCACCAGCATCGGCTGTTGTCGCGCCACCGTGGTGTGGGCCTGATGGGCGTCGGCGGTCCGGGGGAGCTCGTGTTGGGTACCGGCAGCGCGGCTGACCGGGCCGGCATGACCGCAAAGCTCGTGGAGGACGGCACCCTCGTCCCAGTGCAGGTCGAAGGATTCCGCGCGCCGCGCCACGTGCTGGCCGAGGAATGGCCGATCCTGGAGGCAACCGTGGCGCCAGACCCCAAGGCCCGACCGGCCATTGCCTTCGTGGCGCCCCTGGATCCGCTGATGTGGGACCGCCGCCTTGTGAGGGGGGTGTTCGGCTTCGAGTACCTCTGGGAGGTCTACGTCCCTGCCGCCAAGCGACGGTGGGGCTACTACGTGCTGCCGATCCTCTTCGGCGACCGGCTGGTGGGACGAATTGAGCCTCGGTACGAGCGAGCGACACGCACCCTGCGTATTGCCGGCGTCTGGTTCGAGGCAAGCTTCAAGCCGATGGAGGAGCCCCACTTCGTCCCAGCGCTGGCGGAGGCGCTGAGCGCGTATCGGTCATTCGTGGGAGCCCGGACCATCACGTGGCCTCGCACCCGTCCCGGCCGCGACCTCGCCGGCGCCGTCAGGCCTCTTCTCGACTGAGTACAGTGGCCCGAAGGCAGCCCGAATCAGCGAGGCGAGGAGCAATGGGTGAGGCGAGTATCGGAGAAGCCATCAACAAGGCGCGCGAATTTCTGCGGCAGAGGCCCGATGAGGCGCGATACACCGACACGCCGGCGACGGCAAGCGTGGAGCATGGACTTCGGTGCCGCGTGATCGGGCCGAACGGGGCGGTCCTCTATTCCGACATGCCAACCGGGGTCGGTGGCGGAGGGAGCGCTCCGTCCCCTGGGTGGCTCTTGCGGGCGGCGCACGCCGCGTGTGATGTGACCCTGATCGCGATGCGGGCCGCGGAGGAGGGCATCGAGCTCTCGCGTCTCGAGGTCACCGTCGACAGCGAATCGGATGACCGTGGCCTGCTCGGGATGGACGATTCGACGCCCGCCGGGCCGCTCAGCACGCGAATCCGGATCACGGTTGCGGCTGCCGGCGTACCCGAGGAGAAGCTCCGGGAACTCGTCAGCTGGGCGCGGGAGCATTCTCCCGTCGACGAGGCCATGTTGCGAGCCGTGCCGGTCAGCGTCGAGGTGGAGACCACCTCCGCCGGTTAGTCGAAGTCCACCACCAACGGGGCGTGGTCCGAGGGGATGCCGGGGTAGGTGCTCGGCTTGCGAGCGTCGCGGTCGCGCTCCGCGGCCACGGCCCGCGCAGCCAGGGTTTGGGTCACGAACACGTGGTCGATTCGCATCCCGAAGTTCTTGTGGAAGTTCCCCGCCCGGTAGTCCCACCACGTGAAGAAGTCCGGTTCGGGGTGGAATTTGCGAACGACGTCCACCAGCCCCCAGCGCATCAGCCGCGCCACTCGGTCGCGCTCGGGCTCCGACACGTGGGTGGCACCGTGCACGGCAGATGGATCCCACACGTCGGCGTCGGTGGGGGCGACGTTGAAGTCGCCGCATAGCGCCAATTGCCCGGCTGGCTCGTTGGAAGCGCGAAGCCACACGTACAGCGCGTCCAGCCAGGCCAGCTTGGCGTCATAGAACTCGGAGCCGACCACCCGACCGTTGGGCACGTAGACGCTGGCCACCCGCACCCCGCCACAGGCAGCGGCCAGAAAGCGGCCGCCCTCATCGGTCCAGCCATCCATCTCCGGCAGGCCGGCCTGGACCACCTCGAGCCCGACCTTCGACGCGATCGCCACCCCATTCCACGTCCCGCGACCGTGGTGCGCCACCTCGTACCCCAGCGCGGCGAAGTCGATCAACGGCACTGCATCGTCGGTGAGCTTCGTCTCCTGCATGCACAGGACGTCGGGCTGATGGCGCTCGGTCCAGGCCAGCACCCGGTCCAGCCGCGCCTTCAGGGAGTTCACGTTCCAGGTCGCCAACCGCATGGCCCAAGCCTACCCCGGGGGCCTAGACTCGACCGCCCGAGCGACGCGTCCCCAAACGAGAAGGAGGAGGAACCCCATGCTCAAGGAATTCCGCGACTTCATCCTGCGCGGCAACGTCGTCGACCTCGCCGTCGGCATCGTCATCGGCGCTGCCTTCGGGGCCCTGGTCACCTCCTTCGTGACCAATATCCTCACCCCGTTGCTAGGCCTGGTGGGCGTGCCGAACCTCGCCGACCTGACTTTCAGCGCAGGTTCGGCAACCGTCAGCTATGGGCTCTTCCTGAACGCGTTGATCAGCTTCGTCCTGATCGCGGCGGCGATCTTCTTCTTCGTCGTCAAGCCGATGAACGCCATGACCGCCCGCCTGAGGCCGGCCGAGGTGGCAACCACCAAGTCCTGCCCCCACTGCGCGACCGATATTCCCATCACCGCCACGCGCTGCCCCAACTGCACCAGCCAGCTGACCTAGGCCACCGCTGGATCGGAACCGATGACCGATGCGGGCGGCCCCACCTGGGGCTCGCGATCCATGACTGCGCCGCTGCGCGAGGTGCTCGTCCACCGCCCGGACACTGCCTTCGGCGCCGCGTTCAACAACCCGGCCCACGGCTTCCGCCACCCGGTTGACCTGCTCACCGCTCAGCGCGAACACGACGCCTACGTCGATCTGCTCCTCCGCCTCGGGGTCATGGTCCACCACCTCGACGCCGAGACCGATGACCCCGACCTCGTCTACACGTTCGATCCCCTGCTGGTGACCGATGCCGGTTCCGTCACGCTCCGGCCGCGCAAGCCCAATCGCGCCGACGAGCCGGCGGTGGTCGAGGCTTGGACCGCGACCCACGGCATCCCGGTCCACGGCCGCATCGAGCCACCCGGCACGGTCGAGGGCGGCGACACGTTCTGGCTGCGCCCCGATCTGTTCTGCGTCGGCCGCTCACTCCGCACCAACGATGCCGGCGCTCGCCAGCTCGCCGCCCTCATGAACGACGACGTCCGAACCTTCGACCTGCCGTATTGGCGCGGCCCGGACGAGCTGGTCCACCTCCTGTCGGTCATCTCCCCGGTGACCGACGAGCTGGCCGTCGTCTATCCCCCGCTTCTTCCGGCAGGCCTCTGGGACCTGCTGTCCGAGCTGGCCATTGCCACCATCGCCGTCCCCGACGACGAATACCCGACCCTCGGCTGCAACGTCCTGGCCGTCCGGCCCGGTGTCCTGGTCATGGCCGAAGGCAACCCCGCGACGCGTCGCGCCCTCGAGTCCGCCGGCTGCGAGGTGCATATGTACCCCGCGACCGAGATCGGCCTCAACGGCTCCGGCGGCCCCACCTGCATGTCCCTCCCCTTGCTCCGTCGGGACGGGTCATGATCAACCCGCCACAAGGAGTTTCCATGTATCGGATCCTGATGATCGTCCTCGCCGGAGTAGGGGCGGCCTGGGGAATCACCGCCCTGCTCGTACCGCACCTGCTCGCCCAGCTGTACGGGGGAAGTCTGGATGCGTTCGCCAGGGCGTTCACAAGCGTTGGCGCCGCCATCGCCGTCGGATTCGGGCTGATCGATTGGTCGGTGCGGAACCTTCAGGACCTGGCGCTGCGCCGCTCAATCCTGATTGGCAACCTCGTCGCGATAACGCTGATTGCCTTGGTCCTATTCCTCAACACCGCGTCCGGAACGTTCAACGTCCTCGGATGGGCCGGTGCGGCTCTCCACGCTGTCCTGGCGGCCGTCGTGCTCCTGGCTGTTTTCGGAGCAGACCGCACCTAGCCCGCCACAAGAGTCGCGAGGTCAAGGTCGAGGAGGTCGCCGATCCGGTCGACGGACCGATCCGGGGCAGGGTGCTGATCTCTCGCCTCGAGCGCGTAGTGGCCCTGGCGGACGTGCACGGTGAAAACGCGTTCGTCCATGCGCTCGACCCTGGCCAGCACATCGGGTTTGTCGTCGAAGATCACGTACCGATCAGCCGGGACGAATTGCTGGACCTCGGCCAGGTGCGCCTCCTTGTGGGTGAACAGAAACACCCGTCGCTCAACTGCATCCGCCAACCCGGCGCGCGCAATCTTGGCTGGCTGGTAGACGGGATCACCGTCGGTCACTATCGCCGCCGGTCCCATCGATTGGACCTTCGCGATCACCTCCAGCGCACCGGGGTACAGGACCGTCTGGTACGGATACGCCAGCACGAGGTCAGCGACGGCCGGGAAGCCGGGCTCGTCGGGAAATGCCTCCCGAAACCGCTCCAGCGTATGCAGGTAGTCGACGTAGTCCCGCATGCGCCGGACGTCATCGTAGATCTCCCAAAACCTGTCGCCCGCCGCCTTCCCCACGGCGTCCTCGATTCCGGCCGCGAGATCCCCCTTCACCCGATCGTTGTCGAGCAGCGTGTTGTCGACATCGAACAGAAACGCGAATCGCACGGCGCGGAGTATGCGCGACGAGCCAGGTGCGGTCGCTGTCCGCTCGGAGCGGTTGACCGTTACAGAACGGAGATCTTGCGCTGCTTCCCGAGGTGCGAAAGGGCCGGGCGACCACCCCCGAGCTCGTCGCGTCAGCCGACGAGGGGGCGGGCGCGCGGCCCTATCCCGGGTCGATTCTCGAGAAGGCCGGTCAGACCTCCTTGTACTCGCCCTCGATCGTCTCCCCCTCCGCCTCGCCTTCGCCTTCACCCTCGGGCGCGGCCCCGTTGGCGCCGGTCCCATCGGTCGGGCCTTCTGAGGCCGGAGCTTCGGCATAGGCCTGGGCGCCGACCCGCTGCAGCACCTCGGTGAGCTGCTGCTTGGTCGAGTCGATGACGCCAGCATCGGTCCCGGCCAGGGCCTCGCGGACGGCAACAACCCGGGATTCGATCTCGGTCTTGTCCTCGTCCTTGAGCTTGTCGCCCATGTCCTTGACCAGCCGCTCGGCCTGGTAGGTGAGCGCGTCGGCCTCGTTGCGGGACTCCGCCTCGTGCCGCCGCTTGCGGTCCTCCTCGGCGTGCTCGGCCGCGTCGCGGACCATCTGGTCCACGTCCTCCTTGGCCAGCATCGAAGAAGCCGTGATGGCGACCTTCTGCTCCTTGTTGGTGGCCTTGTCCTTGGCCGCCACGTTGAGGATGCCGTTGGCGTCGATGTCGAAGGTGACCTCTATCTGAGGCACGCCACGCGGAGCCGGCGGAATGCCGTCCAACCGGAAGGTGGCCAACTTCTTATTATCGGCGGCCATCTCGCGCTCCCCCTGCAGGACCACGATGTCGACGCTGGGCTGGTTGTCCGACGCGGTCGAGAAGATCTGGGTGTGCGAGGTGGGGATGGTCGTATTGCGGTTGATCATCTTGGTCGCCACGCCGCCCAGGGTCTCGATCCCCAGCGACAGCGGGGTGACGTCCAGCAGGAGGACGTCCTTGACCTCGCCGCCCAGGACCCCGGCCTGGATGGCGGCGCCCACCGCGACCACCTCATCGGGGTTGACCCCCTTGTGCGGCTCGCGGCCGGCGAACATCTTCTTGACCGCCTCGACCACGGCCGGCATGCGGGTCTGGCCACCCACCAGGATGACCTCGTCGATCTCCGACGGCTTGATGCCGGCATCGGTCAGGGCCTGGCGGACGGGGCCCTCGGTCCGGTTCACCAGGTCGGCCACCAGGTCCTCCAGCTTGGCCCGGGTCAGGGTCATGACCAGGTGCTTGGGCCCGGAGGCATCGGCGCTGATGAAGGGCAGGTTGACCTCGGTCGAGGTCGTGGTGGACAGCTCGATCTTCGCCTTCTCGGCCGCCTCCTTGAGGCGCTGGAGAGCGATCCGGTCCTTGGACAGGTCGATCCCCTGGTCCTTCTTGAACTCGGCGGACAGCCATTCGATGACCCGCTGATCGAAGTCGTCGCCACCCAGGTGGGTGTCGCCATTCGTGGAGCGGACCTCGAACACGCCCTCGGACAGCTCGAGGATGGAGATGTCGAACGTCCCGCCGCCCAGGTCGTAGACAGCGATCTTCTCCTCCTTGTCCTTGTCCAGCCCGTAGGCCAGGGCCGATGCGGTGGGCTCGTTGACGATGCGCTTGACGTCCAGGCCCGCGATCCGACCCGCGTCCTTGGTCGCCTGGCGCTGGGTATCGTCGAAGTAGGCCGGCACGGTGATGACCGCCTCGGTCACCTTCTCGCCCAGGTAGGCCTCGGCATCGGACTTCAGCTTCTGAAGGATCATGGCGCTGATCTCGGGCGGGGTGTAGCTCTTGCCGTTGGCCATGGTCACCGTGATCCCGTCCGACTTGGGATCCTTCTCGACGGTGTACGGCACCAGGTCCTTCGAGCGCTGGACCTCGGGGTCGTCCCAGCGGCGGCCCATGAAGCGCTTGATCGAGAACACGGTGTTCTCCGGGTTGGTGATGGCCTGCCGCTTGGCGACCTGGCCCACCAGCCGCTCGCCGCTCTTCGCGAAGCCGACGACCGATGGGGTGATGCGCGAGCCCTCGGCGCTGGTGATGACGGTGGGCTCTCCCCCCTCCATGACGGCCACCACGCTGTTGGTGGTGCCCAGGTCGATACCGATGATCTTTCCCATGTGTTCGGTTCCTATTCTCCGGGTGAGGTTGGCTCAGCCGCGTGGGCTGGGTTGTTGGCGACGCGAACGAGGGCTGGGCGCAGGACTCGCTCGTGGAGCAGGTAGCCACGCTGGACCTCGTCGATGACGGTGTTGTCGGGGTACGCGCTCGTGTCCTCGTGGACGACGGCCTCGTGCAGGTTGGGGTCGAATGGCTTGCCGACGGCCTCGATGGGCGTCACGCCCTCCGACTCCAGCAGGCTGTGCAGCTTGCGCTGGACCAGCCGGATGCCCTCGACCCACGCGTCGTGGGTATCGGGCGGGACGGTGTCCAGGGCGCGATCGAAGTCGTCGAGCACGCTCAGCAGGCGCTCCAGGAGGATGGCGTTGGCGAACAGGCCCGTGGCCGCCCGCTCCTCCTCGGTCCGGCGCCGGAAGTTCGACAGGTCGGCGGCCGCGCGCTGCCAGTTGTTCAGGTTCTCTTCGGCCCTCTGGCGAGCCGCGGCCAGGGCACGTTCGGCCTCCTGGAGCTGCTCGAGCAGCTCGCTGCGCGACGGAGTGGAGATGGCCTCCGCCCGTTCCTCGGCCCGGGTCTTGGGGCGCGGGTCGCCGTTGATCGGCTTGGCGGACTTGGTCGATTCAGTCATGGGTCCACCCGGTGTGGCTGTCGATGAGCTCGTTCAGCACGCTGGACACGAAGCGCACGGTCGGGATGGCGCGGGGATAGGCCATCCGGGTCGGCCCCAGCACGCCGAGCAGGCCCAGGGCGCGGTCCGGCGTTCCGTAAGGGGCGAAGACGAGGCTCACCTCGCGCATGGCGTCGTTGGGGTTCTCGCGGCCGATGATCACGTGGACGCCGCCCCGTCGGGTGACCACGGGGAGCAGCTGCTCCAGGAAGTCCACCCGTTGAAGCATCTCCAGTACGGGGCGCAGGGCGTGGCCGCCGGCGAACTCGGGCTGCTCCAGGACGTAGGCCAGGCCGTCGGTGTAGACGTCCTCGATGGCGGTCTCGTCCGCTTCCTCCAGCAGGTCTGCCACGGCGGCGGCCACGTGGGCGGCGAGTGGGGTGAGCTTGCGGGCGCGGCGGCGAGCCTGGGGAGCGGTGAGCCCTGCCAGCTCGGCGTTCAGCTCCGCGGCGGCGGCGTCGAGATCGGCCTGGGTGGCCGGCGCGCCCGCGGCCCGGGCCAGGGTCGCCGGGTCGAGGTGGCGCTGGACGACGGTCCCGTCGGCCAGGACCACGACCGCCATCCGGGCGTGGTCAGGCAGCTCGACGAGCTGGAGATGGGCGAACTTCGCGCGTCGGGCACGAGCCGGGGTGACGACCGCCGCGGAATGGGTGGAGGCGGCCAGGGTCGAGGCGGCGAGTCGGAGCCAGTCGTTGGAAGTGAGCTGCACCTGGCTGAATTGGTGCCGAATCGTGAGTGCGTCGGCGTGGTCCAGCTCCGACTCGCGCATCAGGGCCTCGACGTAGTAGCGGTACCCCAGGTCGGAGGGGACGCGACCGGCGGAGGTGTGCGGATGGCTGAGCAGGCCCAGCGCCTCGAGGTCGGCCATGGCGCTGCGAATGGTGGCCGGGCTGACGTCAAGCCCGTATCGGCGAACGAGGGCCTTGGAGCCGATGGGCTCGGCGGTGAGAACGTAGTCCTCCACGACCGCGCGCAGGACCGCACCCTGGCGCTCGGTCAGATCGACCGGCGGGTGCGACGCAGAGGCGGTTTGCGGCGTTCGTTGTGACATGTCGAGGCGGATATTAGCACTCTCGATGGTAGAGTGCTAACGACCTGGGTGTGATCGTACCAACCGCGTCAGACGACTGTCAACGCGCCACCGGGAACCCACGACCACCTCGCCGGGGCCCGCGTGCTCCTCCAGCCGGGCGGCGAGGTTGAGCACGTCGCCGGTGGCCATGGTCGAGCCGCCAAACGGGTCGCCGGTCACCACCTCGCCCGACTCGACTCCGATCCGGGCCCGGAGGGTGATCCCATGCCCCTCGGCGGCTTCCGGGGCGAGCGCCGCCAGGGCGTCGTGGACCGCGAAGGCGGCGCGGACCGCGCGCTCAGGGTCGTCCTCGTGGGCCTGCTGGAGGCCGAAGAGGGCCATTACCGCGTCGCCGCTGAACTTCTCCACGCTGCCCCCGTGTCCTCGGATCTCGGCCGTCGCCCGCTCAAAGAAGCCGGACACCACGTTGCGTACGACCTCCGGATCCAATTGGTCCGACAACGCGGTCGAGGCGACTAGGTCGGCGAACAGCGCCGTCACGTGGCGCCGTTCCTCCACGGCGACGCGTGTCATCAGGGAGTGGCCGCAGGTCGAACAGAACCGCGCGCCCTCGGTGTTTTCGCTGCCGCAGTTCGGGCAGGAGATCATCGGGGCCGAGTGTACGGCCGCGGAGCGTCCGCTCCCAGAGCCATGGTGTCCTGGCGAGCTACTCAGGAAGCCGGGTGATGACCGCCTCCGCGAGCGCCTCGAGGGCAACTGCCGGGTCGTACGCCATTCCGTCTGGGCCCGGTCCCCACCCCGTGTCCTCGATCACCAGTAAGTACGGGTCAGCGGCGATGGCGATGGCGGCCGCGCATTCCAGGCGCCTGGTGGCGCAGGAGTTCAGATACACCGTCCGCCCGGCGATCTGACTCTCCCGGTACCCATCGGTGCCGAAGTTCAGGTCGACCCATTCGCGGACGTCGGCGTCGGCGGTGGGATGGATCCGCATGGCGATCCGATAGAGGATGCCGCTGTTGAGCAGGTCCGGCCGGCTCGAGGAGCCGCAGTAGGCCCAGTCGTCCGAGTACCAGGCCACCCCCTCCATGAGCGTGCGGCCATCCGGCAGTTCCACGCCAAAAGGCAGCAGGTCGCAGGCGGCGACCGCCCGCAGCGCGGGGTCCGGGGTCGCTGCCGGTTCTTGCGGGGACGCCTCGGTGCAAGGCTGCTCGTCGTGGGGCAGGGCACTGGTGGCATTCCACCACCCCTGGTCGAGCCCACCGAGCACCCGGCGGAATGCCTCGATCTGGGAGGGATCCACGACCCCGCAGCGCCTCCAGACGACGTCGCCGTCAACGGTGAAGCCGCCCGGCATGGGACTTCCGAACGTGCTGACCGTCGACCCGTCGGGGAGGGACAGGTTGGTCGGAGACGGGGCCTCCGGCCCGACGCCGCCGTCCGGCCCGACGCCGGTCAGGATAAGGTCGTAGCGGTCCGGTACGAACGCCGTCCACTGGTCGTCGATCCATTGGTCGGCCATGCCGAAGTCGGCGTCGCGGAGTCGTGCCATGAGCGCGGCGGCGGCGGCCGTGGTTGCCGGATCGGCCTCGATCATCGCGTACCGGCCGTAGCCGGCGTGGAACGAGTTCAGCGTGGATCCATCACGAACGGTGACCCCCAGGCCGTCTCCCCCGTCGAAGGGAATCTCGCGACAGTCGTCGAGGCCAGGCGCCGTGGCCGAGTCGAGCAGCTCCTCGACCCCGCTCGAGGTCAACCGACGCTGCAGCTCATCGGACGAATTGTCCTCCTCGATGATCACCAAGCCGTCCGCGTAGACCCAGACCTCCAGCTGCGGCCCATCGCCCACGACGCGGAGGACGAGTTCCTCGTCCATCGTCGGAGCGCAGTCGTCGACCATCCAGGACGGCGGCGCAGGGCGCGCCCCCGGGATCAGGCCGCTCCCGATGGCGACGGCCAGGCTTGCGGTCAGGGTCACCAGCACGGCAACGGCCACCAGCAGCCATCGCCAGTCGCTGCGACCGCGGGGTGCTGCCATTGGGATCGTGGCCAGGCTGAGCCGCAGCGAATCCGGAGCGGTCTCCAGCGGGCTGACCTCGGTGCGGAACCACTGCCGCAGGCCCTGTTCGTATTCGTGCTCGGTCATCGGTCCACTCCAGTGCGCATCTGGCGGAGCGCGTTGTGCAGGCGCGAGCTGACGGTGCCGGCGGGGATGCCCAGCCGGCGGGCAATCTCGTCGATAGGCAGGTCGAGGGAGTAGCGGAGCGTGACCACGATCCGGTGATCCGGCGAGAGCCGGGCCAGGGCACGGCCAATCTGGTCGTGATCGTCCAGCTCCGCGGTCGGATCGGACGGTCCGGCCAGCTCGCCAGACAGGTCAACGCTGCGGCGGCGGACGGTCTGCCGGAGCCGGTCGCGGCAGGTGTTGACCAGGATCCGATGGAACCAGGCCTCGAAGCGACTGGGATCGCGGAGCTGGGACCACCGGCGCCACGCGACGACGAGCGCATCCTGGGTCGCGTCTTCGGCCTCGCTCCGGTCGCCCAGGATGGCGGCCGCCAGCCGATACGACGCGTCCAGGTGGGCGTCGGCCAGGGTGAGGAAGGCCTGCTCCCGGCTGGCTTCCGACAGACGGACGGTCGCGTCCGGGGTCGATTCGAGGGAATCGGTCACGTGAAGATGACGACGGCGCGCGGCGAAATCTTCAGCCGAACCTCGTTTCCCGCGGGGTTTCCCGCCGGCGGCCTCTTAGATGCGCTGCATCCGCAGCCGCCCGCCGGCGAAGGCGTAGATCCCCATCGTGACCGCGAAGTGGCCGACCATGGCCGGGATGACCGACCCGGTATTGATCGTCACCAGGCCGCACGCGTAGCCCAGCAGCACCGAGCCGGCGACGAAGTACCAGTCCCGTTCCCGCCACACCCGCCGGTGCGCCGCGCCGAAGAGGACCGCCTGCAGGGCCACCGCCACGCCGGGGTTGAGGCCTCCCACGAGCATCAGGCCCAGGATGACCGCGCGGAACTGGAGCTCCTCGGCCACCGCGTTGAGGCCGGCCGCCAGGGCGCGGCTGGGCAGCATCTCCAGCGGAAGCGGGAGCAGGGCCCGGAACCTGACCACGGCCAGGGCGGCCCCGTTGCCGATGCCCACCACCGCGAAGATGAGCATCGCCGGCAGCAGGTCTCCCACGTCGCCCCCCACCAGGAACAACGAGGCCATGCCGCGCGGCAAGATGATGATGATGCCGGCCGTGAAGATCAGGACCAGGCCGTAGTAGCTCAGCGGGCCCATCCACCAGGATCGGCTCCGGAAATAGTCGCTGCGCATGATCCGCTCCTGATCGAAGCGAAGGACGACCATGAACACGGTCATCCCGATCGCGATGGCCAGGCGCAGCGAGTCGCCGAAATCTCCGAGGGCGCCCATCAGGTGGTCGTTTCGTTCATGCGGAGCACGGCCAGGAACGCCTCCTGCGGTATCTCGACCGAGCCGACCCGCTTCATGCGCTGCTTGCCCTCCTTCTGCTTCTCGAGCAGCTTTCGCTTGCGCGTGACGTCGCCGCCGTAGCACTTGGCGATGACGTCCTTGCGGAGGGCCCGGATCGTCTCGCGGCTGATGATATGGGAACCGATGGCCGCCTGGACCGGCACTTCGAAGAGCTGACGCGGGATGAGGGCCTTGAGCTTTTCGACCAGGCTGCGACCGATGCGCACCGAATTGGACCGATGCACGATGAGGCTCAGCGCATCCACGGGCTCGCCGTTGACCAGGATGTCGAGCTTGACCAGGTCTCCGGACCGATAGCCGATGAAGGCGTAGTCCATGCTGGCGTAGCCCGACGATCGGCCCTTGAGCTGATCGTAGTAGTCCACGATCAGCTCGGCCAACGGCATCTCGAAGTGGAGGTTGACCCGACGTGGGTCGAGGTACTCCATGGTGCCGAAGACGCCACGCCGAGCGGTGGCCAGCTCCATGATCGGGCCGACATGCTCGGTGGGGGTGATGACCTGGACGCTGACCCACGGTTCGGCGATGTCCTCGATCTCCCCGGGCGGCGGCAGGCGGGCCGGGTTGTCGACCACGACCTCGTCGCCGTGGTGGCCCCGGACGCGGTACTCGACCGAGGGAGCGGAGGCGATGAGGTCCAGGTCGAACTCGCGCTCCAGCCGCTCCTGGACGATCTCCATGTGGAGCAGGCCCAGGAACCCGCACCGGAATCCGTGGCCCAGCGCCACGCTGGACTCGGGCTCGTACCCGAAGCTGGCGTCGTTGAGGTGGAGCTTGTCCAGCGCGTCGCGGAGGAGCGGGTACTCGTCGCCGCGCAGGGGGTAGATGCCGGCGAACACCAGCGGCAGCGCGGGACGGTACCCGGGAAGCGGTTCCGGCGCCGGGTGGCGAGCGGTGGTCAGCGTGTCCCCCACCCGGGCCTGGGCGATGCTCTTCAGCCCGGTGGCCACGTAGCCCACCTCCCCGGCGCCGAGCGAGGCGGCCGCCACCGGCTGAGGTCGAAAGTAGCCCAGCTCGAGGATGTCGGAGCTGAGCCCGGTGGCCATGAACCGGATCCGGTCGTGGTCATGCAGCGTCCCGTTCGCGAGCCGGACGTAGGTCACCACCCCCTTGTACGAGTCGTAGTGGCTGTCGAAGACGAGGGCCTGGAGGGGCGCGGCCGGATCGCCGGGCGGCGGCGGGATGCGGGTCACGATGGCCTCCAGGATCGCCGCCACACCGGTTCCGTCCTTGGCCGAGGCCAGGATGGCCTCCTCGCGGGGGATTGCCAGGGTCTCCTCCAGCTCGGCCAGCACCATTTCCGGGTCGGCGCCGGCCAGGTCGACCTTGTTGATGACCGGAATGATCACCAGGTGCTGCTCCACCGCCAGCTGGGCGTTGGCCAGGGTCTGGGCCTCGATGCCCTGGCTGGCGTCGATGACCAGCAGCGCCCCCTCGCAGGCCTGCAGGGATCGGCTCACCTCGTAGCTGAAGTCGACGTGTCCGGGCGTGTCGATGAGATTCAGGACGTACTCCAGCCCATCCGCCGCGGTGTACTGAAGCCGAACCGCCCGGGCCTTGATGGTGATGCCCTTCTCTCGCTCCAGGTCCATGGAATCCAGGACCTGGCTCGTCATCTGGCGGGGATCGATGGTGTGCGTCGCCTCCAGCAACCGGTCGGCGAGCGTGCTCTTACCGTGGTCGATGTGGGCGACGATTGAAAAGTTTCGGATCCGCTCGCGGGCTGTCACGCGGGCAGAGTCTAGCCGGGCGCCCGCGCCGGGCGCCCGCATCGGCCTAGCCGGTGCCGACCAGGGTGATGCCGTTGACCGTCTTGTAGGAGCTGTCGTAGGTGTTCTGGTGGATGACCTCGCCGGTCGTCCCGTCGGTGACGACCCGGGTCACGGTCACGTCAAACCCGTGGTGCATGTATTCGACCCGCTGGCTGGTGCCGGTCGGCAGGCTGCTCGTGTACTCGTACGTCTCGATCGCATACGTCCGGTTGGTGATGATCGGGTTGGTGAAGCTGACGACTCGGTTGATGGGCAGGCCCCACAGGTCGAAGCGCACCAGTCCCCAGTCGGTGTAGGAGCGGATGATGAGCGGACCCTCGGTGTCGTTGGTGAAGCTCATCGTCTGGGAGAAGTAGTCGGTCTCGAACACCGTGGCATCCAGACCCACGGGGTAGCGGTCGATGTAGTAGTAGTGATTCATGCGGGAGTCCATCTGGAGTCCGGCCCGCAACGCCGTATTGAACAGGGTGGTCGACGTCGAGCAGATTCCACCCGCCAGCGCGACTCCACCGGTGCTCCGGCCGCCGATGATGGCCCCGCCGTAGGTATATCCATGCTCGGGTGTGACCGGGTCGATATCGCGCCAGAAGTCGAACGTCTCGCCGGGCAGGATGACCATGCCGTCGAGGTCGACCGCCGGAATGGAGATGTTGGCCCCGTAACCGTTCCCGTCGCCGGGGACGTAGTAGGTGGTCCAGGTCGACAGGCGGACCAGGTTGGGCAGCATGGCTTCGGCATCGGCTGTGCTGAGGGTGGGCTCCACGAATGCCCCACTGAGCGCCACCCCCGACACGTCGCGACCCGCACCGCGCCGGTGCAGTCCGGCCACGATGGCTTCCACGGTGCCGTTGACATCCAGCTGGCGGCCGCGAACGGCCGGAACCACTCCCGAAGGACCGGCGGCGTCGAAGGTGAAACCGGCATCGGTCGGATCGCGCTGGATGGCTTCCGCCAGCTGTTCTACCGCCCCGCTCAGCATGGTCCGGTTGAGGACCACGCCGTACGGCTCGTCTCCTTCGGTACCGAAGCCGATGGCCGCGTGGATGTCCTCGGCTGCCAGCGTGTAGGCGTCCGCCCCATCGGTGAGCTGGAGCGGCGCCGCGAACATGGCCCGTGCCGCGGCCGCGGCCTCGGCCGCCTGCCGCTGGGTAACCTCGAACGGCACCGCCTCCGAGGCGAGCTCCACCGCCGCGTTCCCCGTTTGGGGAGCGAGCAGGACGGCGGTCAGCGCGGCGCGGATGTCGTCGGGGTGCAGCCGGCGACCGGCGCTGGGCGGCACCACGGCGTAGGTCCCGTCCGGGTTGGTGACCACCGCCGCATCCTGCGGCCGGGCAAAGGCACGGGCCGCGATGTCGACCACGAGCCGGTCGAAGGGGGCCAGATCCACGGACACCGCGTCCGACACCTGGGTGCCCACGACCAGGGAGGCGAGCCGATGCTGACCATCGGTCCACGGGTTGCCGGTTCGCCCGACCGCCAAGGCCGCACTCACCAGGCCTGCGAAATCATGATCCCGCCCCAGGCTTTCGAAGGAGACCGCACTCGATGTCCCGTCGAGCGTGATGTGGAGATCCCCTGTGGTCAGGTCCGCAAGCCCGGAGCGCAGCCGGGCCTCCGCTTCGGCGGCGGTCAGGAACCCGACGTCCATTCCCGCCACGCTGACCCGCGGCATCACGCGGCCATCCAGCGCCAGCCCCATTCCCGCGGCCACGAAGGCCGGGATGGCGAGGGCGGCAGCCAGCACGCCCGTGGCGAAGAGTGCCGCGACGACGGGGCGGGGGAGCGCGGGGGCGCGGGGGGCAAGGTCAGCGCCGGGAGTTGCGACCGCAGGGCTACGCATCGGTTCTAAATGGCGATTGTCGCCGAAGCGGGAATGAGTGTCGAGGCGACCTCGGTGCTATACTCCGCCGCCGATCGGACCCCCGGGTCCGAATCCCCCCGGAACCCTCCGCGGATCCCCCGCCAGCACGAGGATGGCCCATTCGTGGCTCGCAAAGCTCGCATCTGGAAAGGCGCACGGACGCCATCCGCACTGAAGCGCGCCCGGCAGGCCCTACGCCGTCGGACCGTCAACCGGCGGACCCGGAGCGAGGCCAAGACCCTGGTCCTGCAGGCGGCCAGTGTCGCCAGCGGGCGATCCGAGGGTGATGCCGCCGGCGCGGTGGCTGCCGCCATCAGCGCCCTCGACAAGGCCGCCGAGAAGGGGATCATCCATCCCAACAACGCCGCGCGCCGGAAGAGCCGGCTGATGGCCAAGGTCAACGCGTCCCACGCGCTCGACGCCCAGGCGGGTGCCGGCCCGCGACGCCGGACGACCGCGGGCAAGACCGAGCAGCGCAAAAAGGTAGCCGCCGCCAAGGCGTCCAAGGCCGCTGCTGCCCGTTCCGCCGACCGGCCGCGCACCGCCGCCGGCAAGGCCCGGGTAGCGGTCACGCGTGCGACCCGCGAGACCTCGGCCGCCAAACGCCGCGCCCCGAAGGCCGCGCCAGCCGACGACACCCCCTCCGAGACCCCGAACCCGGAGGGCGGCGAGTCCTGACTCGCTCCTAGCCTCCCCGGGTATACGGCGCTCGGCCGGCGTAGATGGCCCGCTCCCCGAGCTCCTCCTCGATCCGCAGCAGGCGGTTGTACTTCGCGGTCCGCTCTGATCGACTCATGCTGCCGGTCTTGATCTGGCCGGTGCCCAGGGCGACGGAAAGGTCGGCGATGGTCGTGTCCTCCGTCTCGCCCGAGCGGTGGCTGATGACCGCGCCCCAGCCGGCGGCGCGGGCGGTGCGGACCGCGGACATGGCCTCTGACAGGGTTCCGACCTGGTTGACCTTGACCAGGATGGCGTTCGCCGCGCGCTCCGCGATGGCGCGCTCCAGGCGCGCGAGGCTCGTCACCAGCAGGTCGTCCCCCACCAGCTGCAGCCGATCCCCGAGTCGCCCCGTCAGCGCGGCCCAGCCCGCCCAGTCGTCCTCGGCCAGGCCGTCCTCCAGGCTGACGATCGGGTATCGGCCGGTCCAATCGGTCCACAGGTCGATCAGCTCTGCGGCGTCCAGGCTTCGGCCCTCGCTGGCCAGCGTGTACGTTCCGTCCCGGTACAACTCCGTGGTGGCCGGGTCCAGCGCAATCGCCACGTCGTCACCGGGTCGATAGCCGGCCTGCTGTATGGCCTCGAGCACCAGCTCGACCGCCGACTCGTTGCTCGGCAGGGCAGGCGCGAAGCCGCCCTCGTCCCCGACCTCGGTCGGCAACCCGCGCTGGCGGAGCAATTCACCCAGGGCGTGGAACGTTTCCGCCGCCCAGCGCAACGCCTCGCGGAACGTGGGGGCACCGAGGGGAAGGACCATGAACTCCTGGAAGTCGGCCCCGCCCGCTGCATGCCGGCCTCCGTTGAGGATGTTCACCATCGGCACCGGGAGGGTGACCGCCTCATCCCCTCCGAGGTACCGATACAGGGGCTGCCTGCCGGCCGCTGCCGCGGCCCGAGCGCAGGCCAGCGAAACGGCGAGCACGGCATTGGCTCCCAGCCGAGCCTTGTTCGGGGTCCCGTCCAGCTCGACCAGGAGCTGGTCCAGCCCGGCCTGATCGGTTGCATCTCGCCCGCCGACGGCCGAGGCGATCTCGCCGTTGACGTTCGCGACCGCGCGCAACACACCCTTCCCGCCGTAGCGGGCACGATCGCCGTCGCGCAGCTCGATCGCCTCGTGGGTCCCGGTACTCGCCCCGCTGGGGACGGCGGCGACCCCCACCCCCCCGCCGGCGAGGGTGACCTCGACCTCGACCGTTGGGTTGCCGCGCGAGTCGAGGATCTCGCGGGCGTGGACGCGCCGGATGGCGCTATCGGTCACGGCCGGTCCAGGAGCGCCGCCACCCCGGGCAGGGTCCCGCCCTCCACGAACTCGAGGGACGCCCCGCCACCGGTGCTGACGTGGCTCATCTGGTCGATGAGCCCCAGCTGCTGGACCGCGGCCACCGAGTCTCCCCCGCCGACCACGGTGATCGCCCCGTCCGCGGTGCGCTCCGCAATCGCCCGCGCGATGGCGTTGGTGCCTTCCGCGAAGGGCGCCACCTCGAAGATGCCCATCGGTCCATTCCAGAAGATGGTTCGCGCCTTGCCCAGCGCCTCGCGGTACTTGTCGACCGTTTGAGGGCCGATGTCGACCACCATCCAGTCCTTGGGCACCGCATTGACTGAGACCACCTCCCGCGGGGCGCGGTGGTGGACCTGGGCCGCCACCAGGACGTCGGTCGGCAGCATGAACCGCATTCGCCGGCGGCGGGCTTCGGCCATGATCGCGGACGCGCTCTCCAGCTGCTCGGTCTCGACCAGGCTCTTGCCCATCTCCAGGCCCTTGGCGGCAAGGAAGGTGTTGGCCATCCCGCCCCCCACCAGGATGGCCTGGCAGCGGCCGACCAGGACCCGGAGCACGTTCAGCTTTTCGGAGATCTTGGCCCCGCCGATCACGGTATGGAATGGGCGCGGCGGTCGATCCAGCAGGCGGGACAGGGCGTTGACCTCGCGCTCGAGGAGCAGTCCGGCCACGGCCGGCAGGAAGTGGGTGATGCCCTCGGTCGAGGCGTGGGCCCGGTGGGCCGACCCGAATGCGTCGTTGACGTACAGGTCGGCGAAGGCGGCCAGGGCCTCGGCGAAGGCGGGATCGTTCGCCTCCTCGCCGGCGTGGAAACGGAGGTTCTCGAGCAGCAGCAGGTCGCCGGGCCGCAGCTTGCCGACCGCGTCCTGGACGCCGGGGCCCAGCGCATCACCGGTCATCTTCACCGGGCGCCGCAGCAGCTGGCTGAGCCGGTCCGCCACCGGCTTGAGCCGATAGGCGTCGTTGACCTTGCCGTGCGGCCGGCCGAGGTGGCTGGCCAGGATCACGGTGGCGCCCTGCTCGAGGAGGTGGATCAGGGTGGGGAGGCTGGCCCGGATCCGGGTGTCGTCGGTGATCCGGCCGTCATCGATCGGTACGTTCAGGTCCGAGCGGAGGAACACGCGCTTGCCGCGGACGTCGACGTCGCGGACGGTCTGCTTGTGGAGCGGTCGGAACCGGGCGACCGTCACAGACGCGCGCCGATGAAGGCGGCCAGGTCGGCCACGCGACAGCTGTATCCCCACTCGTTGTCATACCAGGCGACGACCTTCAGGAGCCGATCCCCGGTGACCAGGGTCAACGCCCCATCGACGATGGACGAGTGGTCGTCGCCCTTGAAGTCCATGCTGACCAGCGGCTCTTGGGTGTAGTCCAACAGGCCCTTGAGCGGGCCTTCCGCCGCCGCGCGGAACGCCTCGTTGGCCGTTTCGGCGGTCACCGGGCGCGTGGTCTGGGCCACGAAGTCGATGACGCTCACGGTTGCGGTCGGAACGCGCAGGGCATAGCCGTCGAAGCGGCCCTTCAGCTCGGGGATGACCAGGGCCAGGGCGCGCGCCGCGCCGGTGGTGGTGGGGATGATGTTCTGACCCGCGGAGCGCGCGCGGCGCAGGTCCTTGTGGACCACGTCGAGGACCGGCTGGTCGTTCGTGTACGAGTGGACCGTGGTCATGAGCCCGTGCTCGATGCCGAAGGTGTCGAAGATGACCTTGGCCGGCAGGGCCAGCCCGTTGGTCGTGCACGAGGCGTTGCTGACCACGTGGTGGCGGGCGGGGTCGTACCTCGTCTCGTTGACCCCCAGGACCACGGTGATGTCCTCGTTGCGCGCCGGGGCGGTGATGATGACCTTGCGGGCGCCGGCGTCGATGTGGGCATGCGCCTTCTCGGCATCGGTGAAGACGCCGGTGGATTCGACCACGATTTGGATTCCCAGCTCGCCCCACGGTAGCGCGGTCGGATCCTTCTCGGAGTAGGTGCGGATGTGGCGCCCGTCGACCACGATCTCGCCGTCGCCCTCTTCCACGCTGCCCGGGTAGCGGCCGTAGGTCGAGTCGTAACGGAACAGGTGGGCGTTGGTGGCGGTGGGAGCCAGGTCGTTGACAGCCACGACCTCGAGGTCATCCGGGTGGCGCTCCAGGACGGCGCGCAGGGTCTGGCGGCCGATGCGGCCGAAGCCGTTGATCGCGATGCGGGTGGTCATCGGGGTCGTCGAGCCTCCATCTCGTGAATGAGCGCCCAGCAGCCGACCAGCGACACGTCATCGCCGAAGTGCGGGGCGGTGAGCCGCACGCGGGCGGCGGGAATGGCGAATGCGCGGCGCGCGATTTCGGCCCGGACGACGTCGTGAAGTTCCGGTCGGTGGTCGGCGATGGCCCCGCCCAGGACCAGGACCTCCGGGTTGAGGACGTTGACCAGCCCGGCGCACATGGCGCCGATCGCGCTCCAGGCGCGGTCGAGCAGGGAGCGGCAGGCCTCATCCCCCGCGTCGGCGGCGGCGCCCACCGCCGCCGCGTCCACGGTGCCGCCGCGGTTCACGAGCTCCGCCAGGCGCGGCGCCTCCCCGCGTTGGAGCAACGCGGCGCCGTCCCGGGCCAGGGCCGCTCCGGACGCGATGCCCTCCACGTGGCCGGGAGCGCCCTCCCCGTCCGGGGGCCCGTCCAGGTCGACCGTCAGGTGCCCGACCTCGCCGGCCGTGCCATCCGGCCCGCGGAGCAGGCGCCCGTCGACCACCGCCGCGCCGCCGATCCCCGTCGAGACGGTGACGTACACCGCGTGGTCCGCTCCGGCCGCCGCCCCGTGGCGCCACTCGGCGAGGAGGGCAACGTTCGTGTCGCGCTCGAGGGTGGCGGGCAGGTCCAACGCGGCGGACAGCCGATCGGCGATTGGCACCTCCACCCAGCCCGGCAGGTTCGGAGCCTGGTGGATGACGCCGCGCCACGGGTCGAGTGGACCGGGCGATGAGATGCCGATCGCAGTGGGTGCGCCGTCGCCGGCAGCCTCGGCCGCAGCGCGCACGGCGCGGGCCAGCGTCGTGATGCGGTCGAGGGCGTCCTCGACACCGAGCGCGGGCATGGTCGGGATCACTTCGCGGTGGGCGACCGTCAGGTCGGAACTCAGATGGGCTACGCGGATCCGGCTGCCGCCGAGGTCGATGGCCAGAATCGGCCCCAGATTCCCGGCGTGCACTGGCGTCATTCTACCGGCCGGGTACAGAACGGCCGCCGAGCCTGGCTCGGCGGCCGGTGAGGCGTTTGACGTTGGTGGGCGGCCCAGGTCGGCCGCCCGACCGACCGAATCCCGCGCTCAGCCCCCGATCTTGAACATCTTGGTGCCGCACACCGGGCAGGTGCCCTGCGTCGCGGGCTTGCCGTTCTTCATCGTGATCTTGCGGTCATTCAACATGGTCCGCTTGGTCTTGCACTTGACGCAGTAGCCTTCGGTCGCCATCGGTCTGTGTGCCTCCTCAGTCTTGGTTGCGCTATTTCGACCCGCCGTCCTGGTCCTTCCCCCACAGCCGGTGGATGCCGGTCAGACCGGCATCGATGCAGCGAGCCTCCGCGGCCTCCTTGTCCGCGTCTTCGATGAAGCTCCCGTCGATTCGCTGTGAGTAGACCGCGCAGATCGTCCCCGCGCGCGAACCGGCCAGGCCCGCCAGCACGAACAATGCCGACGACTCCATTTCGAGGTTGACGACGCCTTGACGTCGCAGCTCCTCGGTGAGATCAGGATAGCGAACCGGGAGCGTGCGCATCGCCCTTCCCTGCGGAGCGAAAAAACCGGGGGCGGTGGCAGTGATCCCCACGTGGTGGGCGTACCCCAGCTGTCGGCAGGCCGCTTCCAGGGCCCAGACCACGTCGCGGTGGGCGATGGCGGGGTAGCCGGGATGGACGTAATAGTCGGTGGTGTTCTCCATTCGCACGGCGCCGGTGGAGACCACGAGGTCTCCCAGGCCGATGTCTGGCTGAAGAGCTCCGGATGAGCCGATGCGCACGAACGTCGGCTGGTCGGTGATCCCCAGGACCTCGGCCAGCACGATTTCGACGTTGTCGGGCCCCATCCCGGTCGACATGGCCGACAGGCGCATGCCCCGAAAGCTCCCGGTTGCAGTGGTGATCTCGCGGTTGCTCCGCTCGAGGTCAACGCGGTCGAAGCGCTCGGCGACCTTGGCCACCCGACTGGGGTCGCCCACGAGCAGGATGTACTCCGCCAGCTCGCCCCGCTCCAGGGCGATGTGGTACTGGCGCGCTCCGGTGCGCGGCGCGTCGGCGCTCATCGGCTCGCTCACGGGGCCGGAGTATACGACTCGTCCTCCTCGTCTCCGCCGTCGCGAGCCTCGCCGCGGGCCCGTCTCGTCGCGCGCTCGATCTCGTCCATCGCGCGCCGCAGGGTCCCATGCCGCCAGGCCAGGGTCAGCAAGCCCGCCACTCCGCCGATGCCCGCGGCCAGGGGAACGGGGAACCGGGATAGCGGCGACGGGACGGGTTCGATTGGAGCATCCCTGACAAGGTTGAGGGTGGGCGAAGGCTCGGTGCCGGAACCCAGGTCCGGCGGAACCAGTGGGGCGGCCACCGGGGACCGGTCGACCGGCAGCGGCCCGGGCGACCGCGTTGCGCCTGGGGTCACCGTGGCGCCGGGAGCTCGGGCAGCGGCGATAACCCGGACATCGGCCCGATCACGCGGCCACAGTCGGTAGCCGGCCGCGGGCTGCGCACCGGTCGTCTCCTGGCCCACCACGCCCCGAAGCTCGACCCACGCACCGGCCGGGAGATGGGGAGCACTGATCCCACTGGCCGGTGGTGCGAACACACGCACGGCTCCGCTGCCGTCGTTGATGGTGAGCGACAGGCCGCCACCCGTCGTTCGACGCGGGCCGTCGCCGACGATGCCGCGGACCACGACCAGGCTTGCCTCGTCCGCCTCGCCGATCGCACCCGTGTGCCGCTGTACCGGTACCGGCTCTGCCTGCGTCCCGAGCATGAGCGCCGGCTCGGTGACCCGCAGGCTGGCCATGCCGGCCTTGGACGAGCGCGTGCCGGTCAGCTCGACCAGCTGCCCGCGGGCCAGCCGCCCGACCTCCGAACCGGTGCGGACCAGGATGGAACCGCTCGGATCAGCCGCGACCGCGGTATTGGGGTCAAGCAGGCTCGTCGGCAGGGTCACGACCCCGCGGATCCGAAGCCGGGCGCCGGTCTCGGCGCGGCGCGCGTCTGCAATGGTCACCAGGGCCGGCAGGGAAGGCCCAGGACTGACCGATGGCGACGGACTGGCCGCTGCCGATGGACCGGCCGACAGGCTCGGGCTCGGCGTCGGGGTGGACAGCGGCAGCACGAACCCGATGTCGGCCGCGTCGCGGGGCTGGACTCGATAACCCTCGGCCCCGGTCCCGGAGGAATCGCGCTGTCCCACCACGCCGGTCAGGCCCACGCTGGCCCCGACGAGCCACTCGGTGGTGTCGATCCCGGTGCCAGGCCCGACCAGGATCCGTACCGGCCCCGAGCCGTCATCGATCTCGAACGCGTCACCCGCGGCCAGCACCACCGGGGCGCTCTGCACGATGCCGCTGAGCGACACGAGCTGGCCCTCGAACGGCTCGTCCACGCGGCTCGTCGCAACCGAGATGGGTTCGGGCTCGTTCCCGGGGCCAAGGATGGTCACTCCGGCGGTATCAGCCCGAATCGTGCGCTGCGCGTACCTATCGTCGACCACGCCGCTGATGAGCACGCTGCTCCCTCGACTGAAGGTGGCGCCGTCGACCAGCAGCGCGATTCCGGCAGTGGCATCGGTCAGGTAGCCCCCGCCTTCGGTGAAATCCGAGTTGGTGATGGCCACGCCGGCCACGACGACCGGGCTGCCGTCGGGTCGGGCGCGTGCCTCGGCCACGGTGAGCGGGGGCGGCGTCGAGGCAGGCGTCGCGGTCGGTGTCGGCGACGGCGTCTCCGCCGCGGTGGGCGTTGGCGTGTCGGTCGGGGCGGGTGTGTCGGTCGGGGCTGGTGTTTCGGTCGGTGCCGGGGTAGCCGACTCCGTGGGGCTGGGCATCGGCGAAGCGGACGGGACCGACGGCGAACCGCTGTTCTGCGGGTCAGGCGCGGTGCGCACCACGAAGTCGACCAGGTTGTGGTCGGTGTCCTGCCCCGAGCCGAGCTCCCCACCCGGTAGGCGCTCCAGGCTCGATCCGGCGGCGGGCGCCGGCGCGGGCGTCGTTTCCAACCAGGTGCTCGCTGCGGTGCCCCAGCCGACCGCGTCGATAGCCGTGGGGCCGCCGATCGTGCGCAGGGCGAGGCTGCCCCCGGCGGCAGCCAGGCCGGCCGCATACGTGGTATCCGCCACACTGGCGAAGACCCCCGCCTCGTTGGCGACCAGCACGTGCGCACCCGGGCCGATGGCCGTGCCCGCTCCCCAGGTGGCCTTACGGGTGACGGTGGCTCCGCTGGCGGTCACATAGATGAGCTCCAGGCCGTCGAGCGGCAGTGCGGCCCCGTCCGGGTTGTAGAGCTCAACGAACTCATCCGACGCGCTCGCGCCGCCGGTCATGACCTCCGAGATGACGAGGTGGCCGGGGGTCGCCGACACGACCTCGTCGCCCTCGATCGGCGCGGCACGGACCACGTCCGAGATAGCGCCGCAGAGGAGCAACACGACCAGCGCGAATAGGCCGCGGGGTGTCCGCACCGAACCGGCAGCAGAACGAGACATGAATTGCCCTTTCGCGGAGGCGAACGGGTTTGTGCGCGGCCCGGATGACGCGGGGGCAGGGTGGTGCAAGCCGATTACCACCGGCTTAGGCGGCGCGTACAATCCGCGCCCCATGCCCAGCCGTCGCTCTCGCTCCGAGCAGGACCGCGCCGAGGCACGCCGCCGCGCGCGACGTGTGGCACAGGGCAGGGAGCCGCTCCCCGAGGACGCGCTACCCGACGAGGCTCCCCAGGCCGCACGTGGCCGACCGCCGAACATCCTCAGTCGCCTCTTCCCGGCCGCCCCACCGCTGCCCGGCAAGGGCGACCCGCTGGCCGGATTCACGTATGTCGGTCGGTTCCGCGGCCCCGTTGCCGGGGCGTGGCTGCTGGCCCGCCACCCGCTGCCGTGGGGCGTGGCGGCCGCCGGCTGGGCCCTCCTCCAGCTCGCTCTCCTGCTCGGCGACCGCGAGAACCTGGTGGCCTTCGGCATCACCCTGGGCCAGTACACCCTGCTCATCGGTGCCGGGTGGGTGGGCTGGTGGCGACCGTGGCTGTTCGGTGTCGCCGCCGGCGTGGTCGGCGTCGTGCTCCACGCGATCATTGCGGGCATCATCACGGTGCAGTCCGGCGAAGACCTCAGCGCTGCCCTGGCCGTCATCGGCAGCCTGATCGCCCTGGTGGCCCTCTACGGGCTGGTTGGTGCCTTCGCCGGCTTCTACGGCGGTTATCTGCGTCGCCGCATGGCCACCCCGACCGCCTCAGCCAAGGGCAAGCGCCGGTAAGCCTCGCGTTGAAGCGTGAGCTGAAGCACCGCCCACCCCTACGGGCGGTGGGCCGCCACCGCCTCCTCGGCCGCACGCAGGGCCGCCGCATAGTCCGGGCCCAGCCCCAGCACCTCGCCGGTCGAGCGCATCTCCGGCCCCAGCTCCACGCCTACGCCGGGCAGGCGCCACAGGGAATCGACCGGCGCCTTGACCGCGACCAGCGGTCCATCGGCGGCCAGCCCGGGTGACAGCCCGGCCTCGGCCAGGGTCGCCCCGAGGGCGCAGCGAACCGCCGCCGCGACGACGTCTCGACCGGTGGCCTTGGCCACTATGGGCACCGTCCGGCTGGCGCGCGGGTTGGCCTCGATGACCACCACCCGGTCACCGGAGACGATGGCCTGGACGTTGAGGATCCCGCGCACGCCGAGCGCCAGCGCGATGCGGCCGGTGGCCTCGGCCGCACGCTCCTGCGCGGCCCGCGAGACCGACCGAGGTGGCAGCACCGCCAGCGAGTCGCCGGAGTGGACGCCCGGCGGGTCCCGCTGCTCGAGGATTCCCGGCACGCACCACTCGACTCCATCCGAGACGACGTCCACGTCGAGCTCCACTCCGGGCACCATGGCGTCCACCCGCAGCGGCCAGCCGACGTCGCCGGCCAGCAGCACCCCCAGCCCGACCCGATCGCGGATGACCACGATCCCGCGCCCGCCGATGACCCACGACGGCCGCACGATGACCGGCAGCCCCAGCTCGGCCACTGCCGCCTCCAGCTCGCCCGGATCGCGAGCCAGGGCCCCGCGCGGCCCCTCCAGGCCGAGTCGCTCCAGGAGCGCGGCAAAGCGTTCGCGGTCCTCGGTGTCCTCGATCGCGTCGGCGGTCAGCCCGGCGATCGGGACATCGGCGTAGGCCAGGTCGCGGGCCAGGTCGATCGCCGTCTGCCCGCCAAAGGTGAGAAGCACCAGCGGCGGCTCTCCGGTCAGCGCCCGCTCATGGTCCAGCACGTCGAGCACGCTCTCGGTGTCCAACGGCTCGAAGTAGAGGCGCGAACAGGCGTCATAGTCGGTGCTCACGGTCTCGGGGTTGTTGTTGATCACGACCGCGTCGTAGCCGAGGTCACGGATGGCCCACGCGGCGCGCACCGAGCAGTAGTCGAACTCGATCCCCTGACCAATGCGGATGGGCCCCGACCCGACCACGATCACCGAGCGCCGCTCCGCCGGCGGCGGGACTTCCCGCTCCGCGTAGGACGAATAGAAGTACGGCGTCTGGGCGGGGAACTCCCCGGCGCAGGTGTCCACCCGCCGGTAGGCCGGGGTCAGCCCGGCCCGCACCCGGGCCCGGCGGACGGCCGCGGGGGGCACCCCGGATAGGGCAGCGATCTCCGCGTCGCCGAAGCCCAGTCGCTTGGCCTCGCCCAGCGGCCCGCCCACCAGGCCGGACTCCGCCGCCACGGCCTCCGCGATCCGTTCGCTGAACCACGGCGCGATCCCGGTCACGGCGCTGATCGTCTCCGCGTCGGCATGCCCGTGGCGGAGCAGGCCCACCATCCGCCACAGCCGCGTGTCGGACGGCGCCAGGAAGATCCCCAGGTCAGCCGGGGCCCGCCTGCCCAATCCCCAGGCCGGGTCTTCCCACAGCCAGCCCCGACCGCGGGGCTCCAACGAACGGACCGCCTTGAGCAGCGCCGGCCCGAACTCGCGGTCGATGGCCATCGCCTCGCCGGTGGCCTTCATCTGGACCCCCAGGTCCCGATCGGCGAGCGGGAACTTGTCGAACGGCCAGCGCGGGAGCTTCACGACCACGTAGTCGACCGCGGGCTCGAAGGCGGCTGATCCGCCGCCGGTGGCGGGGTTCACCATCGCGTCCAGCCGCTTCCCCAGCGCCACCAGCGCCGCCACTCGGGCGATGGGGTAACCGGTGGCCTTGGAGGCCAGGGCCGACGAGCGGCTCACGCGCGGGTTGACCTCGATCACCCGGTAGTCACTCCCATCGGGGCTGACCGCCAACTGGACGTTGCAGCCACCCTCCAGGCGCAAGGCCCGGGCAATGGCCAGCGCCGACCGGCGCAGGCGCTGCACGACGGTGTCGGGGAGGGTCTGGATGGGCGCCACGACGATCGAGTCGCCGGTGTGCACGCCCATGGGGTCGAGGTTCTCCATGCCGCAGATGGCGATCGCCGTGTCCGCCGCATCCCGGATGACCTCGAACTCGATCTCCTGCCAGCCCAGCAGGCTGCGCTCCACCAGCACCTGGCCGATGGGGCTGGCCGCCAGCCCGCGCGCGATCGCCCGCTCAGCCGCGGACCGATCGGCGGCGAAGCCCCCGCCCCCGCCGCCAAGGGTAAAGGCCGGACGGACGACGACCGGCGCGCCCAGCGCGTCGACGAAGGCCAGTCCGTCCGCCACCGACTCCACGACCCGCGACTCCGGAACCGGCTCCCCGATGGAGCGGACCAGGGCCCGGAAACCACCGCGGTCCTCGGCCGCGCGCACCGCGGCCAGCGGGGTGCCGAGCACCCGAACTCCGTATCGGTCCAGCACTCCCGCGTCGTCCAGCCCGACCGCCAAATTGAGCGCTGTTTGGCCACCCAGCGTCGGCAGCAGCGCCTCGGGGCGGTACTCGGCAATGACCTGCTCGAGGTGCTCCACGGTGAGCGGGACGATCACCACCCTGCCGCCCACGTCCGGATCGGTCATCACCGTCGCTGGGTTTGAGTTGACCAGAACCGTCTCCACGCCCTCGCCACGCAGCGCCAGGCAGGCCTGGACCCCCGCGTAGTCGAACTCGGCCGCCTGGCCGATGACGATCGGCCCCGAGCCGATGATCAGCACGCGGCGTGGTCGCATCGGTTCAGGCAGCACGTGGTTCCGACAGATTGGCTCCGACGATGGCTGCGTCGAACAGGCCGGCCGCGTCGATCGGCCCGGGAGCACCTTCGGGGTGGAACTGGACCGATGCCACCCGGCGCCCGGCGTGGACGAGCCCTTCGACGGTCCCATCGTTGAGGTCGCGGTGGCTGACCGCCAGGTCCGCGGCCGCGAGAGCCGGGTGGTCGAGGACCTCGACCTCGTGGTTGTGGGCGCCGATCGTTACGCGACCGGTAGCCGTCTCGATCACCCCGTGGTTCCCGCCGTGATGGCCCACCGCCAGGCGACGAGTCGGGGCGCCGACCGCCAGGCCGATGAGCTGGTGGCCGAGGCAGATTCCCAGCAGCGGGGTCCCGCCGGCGGTGGCGCGTGCGATGAGCCCGGCCACGGTGGCGATCTGGGGCTCCATCCGGGATGGGTCGCCTGGCCCCGGGGAGAGGACGACCAGGTCCGGGTCGTGGGCCGCGACATCAGCCGCGGTCACGTCGGGTGGCAGTGCCACCACCTCGAGCCCACGCCCCGTCAACGCGGCGAGCAGGGAGCGCTTGACGCCGAAGTCGATCAGGACCGCGCGACCGCGGCGCTCCCCGGTGGGGGCGCAGCGGTACGGCTCGCGGGGCGCAACCGCCGCCACGTGGTCGACCGCGTCCCACCGCGGAGTGGCGCGGGCGTCCGCGACGGCCTGGTCCGGCGGCGAATCGGCGGTCCGGATCACGGCCCGCCGGGCCGCCCCGCGCCGAAGCTCGAGCGTCAGCGCCCGGGTGTCCACGCCCTCGAGAGCAGGGATGCCCGCTTCGATCAGCAGCTCCTCGACCGACAGGCCCGGCCCCGGCGGTGGCGTGACAAGTCGGGTCACCACGAGGGCACGAGCGTGGACTCGGGCCGATTCCAGCTCGGCGCGGTCGATCCGGTAGCTCCCGACCATCGGATGGGTCAGGACCACGATCTGGCCCGCGTACGACGGATCGGTCAGGATCTCGCCCCATCCGGTCGAGGCGGTGGTGAAGATGAGCTCGCCCTCGGCCGGCTGGGCCGCGCCGCGGAGCCGCCCGGCGTGGAGCGTCCCATCGTCGGTGGCCAGCTGCCCCGGAAATGAAAACGACGCCGGCCCGGGTGCGGCGGGCGGCGTCGTGGTAGGCAGGCTGGCAGGTGTCGGCATCGCGCTCCTTCCCGGCCTCGCGGGGCCGGACTTAAAGGACGGTTCCGAGTGTAGCCCAGGCAGTCGCGGTTTGCGGCGCCGGTCTACACTCGCCGGCACGAGGAGGGAGCCGCCCGATGACCACCCCGGAAGCCAACCTGCCACCCCTGCGGGCCAGCCGGGCCACGCTTGCCGAGGCCTGGATCCCGCACGTCAGCGGTCGGTCGGCCCGGATTGTCCGCGACGTCGTGCTGATCGTGGCCGGGGCCGGCTTGACTGCCCTGGGGGCCCAGGTCTCGTTCACGGTCGGCGAGAACCCGGTCCCCTACACCCTGCAGACCGCCGCCGTGCTGCTGACCGGCACGGCGCTGGGGGCTGGCCGCGGGTTCGCCTCGATGGCGATCTACCTGGCGGCCGGCGCGATCGGCATCGGCGTCTTTGCTGACGGTCGGAGCGGCCTCCTGACCGACGCCGGCGGCCTGACTCCCACCATCGGCTACCTGGTCGCCTTCATCGTGGCCGCCACCCTGTGCGGTCGCCTCGCCCAGCGACAATGGGAACGGACGCGGACCGGAGCCTTCTTGCTGATGCTGCTGGGATCGGTCGTGATCTACCTCATCGGTGTCCCCGTGCTGGCGGTGGTTGCCGGGATGACGTTCTCGGACGCGATCTACTGGGGCGCGCTCGTGTTCGTGCCATGGGACCTGGCCAAGGTGGTGGTGGCCACCGTCGCCTTCCCGTTCGCGTGGCGGCTGGCCGGAGACCGAACCGGGGAGTGACCACGGAACCCGAAGGCGGCAACGTAATCTCGGATGACGAGGCCAACCGCGCCGGCCTGAGTGCCGAGGAGTTCGACCGCGACTGGATTCGCGACCATGTCGCGGAGGAGCGACGCGCTGCCGCGCTGCTGGGCGACATCCGCGAGGCGATCTTCGGGGCCCAGGACGGCCTGGTGAGCACCCTGGCCGTGGCCAGCACGGTGGCGGGCGCGACTGGCGACAAATTCGTAATCCTGGTCGCAGGCATCGCCTCGGGGCTGGCCGGCATGTTCAGCATGGCCGCTGGCGAATACCTGTCCAGCAAGAGCCAGCGCGAGATCTTCGAGGCCCAGATCGCCGGCGAACGCGAAGAAGTTGCGACCCGCCCCGGGGAGGCGCAGGCCGAGGTCGCCTACATGTTCGAGGAGGACGGGCTTCCACCCGGCGAGGCGGCCGAGGTGGCCCGCGTGGTGGCGCGTCACCCGGACGTCCTGCTTCGGACGATGGTGGAGAAGGAGCTGGCCCTCCACGTCGACGAGCACGGGGGCTCGCCGTTGCAGGGGGCGGTGGTCATGGGGGGCGCATTCGGCCTGGGCGCCCTGGTGCCCATCGTCCCGTACCTCGTAATCCCGGTAGCAGCGGCCACATTGGTCTCGATCGTGGCCACCGCCGCTGTCCTGTTCGGGATCGGGGTCGTGAAGTCGCGCTGGACGCGAGGTGGTGCGCTGCGGTCCGGTTTGGAGATCCTGGTCGTGGGCGCGCTGGCGGGCGTCATCGGCTACTTCTTCGGCAACATCCTGCCGCCGTTGCTGGGCGCCCCTTCGATCGGCGCCTGACCCGGTGTGACCGTCAGGTCACGTGCAGCACGCCCACCATGCCGTAGGCCTCGTGGCCCGGGAAATGACAGATAAACGTCACGTCCCCCGGTTCATCGAAGGTCAGCGTGGTCTGAGCCGAGCTGAGAGCGCGGACCGAGACTTCGTCGGGGCGCTCCGCGTGGACCGGCTCGGTGCCGGTGCGGTGGCGCTCGTGAAAAGCCGCATCGCCAATCAGCCACTCATGGTCGATCGGGTCCTCGTTGACCAGCACGAACGTGACCGGGACGCCGTGCGGGACGGTCACCTCGGCCGGGCTGAAGTGGGAGTAATGGATCAGGATCTCCACCCGCTGCGGGGTCGGTGAGGCGCCACAGCCGGCGACGGCCGCCGTTCCGAGGAGCAGGGCGATCGCCGCCAGCACGCGGTGGGAGACCATCAGGCCCCTGCCAGCGGCGGAGACTCCCGTCCGCGCAGCATCGAGGCTGCGAACCAGGCCGCCAGCAGCGGCAGCGCCACGGCGAAGGCCAGCAGTGCCCAGGCCCGCGGCGTGACCCACGGGGCCGGGGTGGGTCCATAGGGCAGGAAGCCGGCGTCCGCGAGCGACGGTGTGCCGCCATCGGGATCGATGGCCAGGTCGAACGTGATGTCGGCCGCGCTTCCGTTCACGCGCACCTTGGTCAGCCACGCGCTGTCGGGGATCCACTCCATGCCCGCATCGGACCGCAAGTCGTCCAGCAGCAGGCCGGTGGCCTTTTGGCTGTGGGCGAGCTCGAGCCCGTTGGGGCCGAACGCCGAGCCGGGTGCGGGGAGCAGGCCCGGGCGGTGGTCGGTCAGGAGGTACACGTCGGCTTCCACGGTCTGGGCCTCCGTCTTGCCGAGGGCCAGGATCCGGAGTGGCACCCAGGGATCGTCGGTCGGGATGGTCAAGTGGACCGGTGTCCCGTCCCCCACCGCCTGCCCGCGGGCCGCGGCCGCATCGGCATCGAACACGGCGGCCAGGAAGATCGGCGAGCGGTTCGCGTAGAAGTCGAGCACCTCCGGCGCATCCGGCGGCAGGCGGAATCCGTGCTCGGTGGCCCAGGCGCCGACCTCGGCCCCGCCGCCGCGCAGGATCGTGATGTCCAGCGCGTCGATCCGGACCTCGAGCAGGACCTGGGCCTCGGCCGCGCCCAGCCGGGCCGCGTCCGCGGCCAGGAACAGCTGGGGCTCGGTTTCGATGTTGAGACGCTGGAGCGTCCAGTCCCCGCCTCGCTCAACCTTGGTCGGAACGTCGGGGAGCGGCACCAGGCTGCCGAATTCACCCTCGCCGCCGGCGAAGGCGAACGAGGTCACGTAGTGCTCGACGCCATCGTGGTAACCCGCGAAGGTGGTGGTGCGCAGCAGGTTCACGGCACCGTTGGGGCCGATCAGGCCCGCACAGGCCAGAGTGGGTCCGGCAAAGACCAGCAGGGCGATGGTGGCAGCCGCCAGAGAGATCAAACGCCGCATGGAATCGGTCCTCCATCAAGCGGCCCGGCTGCAGGCCATTGTCAGTTGATGGGGGCAGGACGGCGCCCGACGCCGGAGGGTTCCCCTTCGTGACCGATGCCGCCCGCACCACGCGGGCAGCGAGCTAGCCCTCGCGGAAGATCTTGTCGTGCTCCCGGACGTGATCCGCGACCTGGAGCGCCACGTCGTCGCCGGGCCCGGCCGAGTCGACCTTTGCGTGCTCGACTTCCATCGAATCCACCGTCTGCTGGACGTCGGTGGTGTGACCGCGGATGTGGATCCGGTCGCCGACGCTGAGCCTATCGGTCAGGGTGACGGCGGCCACTGACAGGTGGCCGAAATAGTGGGTGACGGTCCCGATCGCTTGACCCGGATCGTGCTCTTCGGACATGCGAGTCTCTCCCGTGCGCTGGAACGCATTGTGGGCCACCGCCGTCCAGCGTCAAGCGTCAGCTTGCGGCTCGATCGACCGGGCGAGGCGCTTGGGCGCAACGGCACGGTAGCTCTCGGCGATCCAGTCCACCAGCATGTCCAGCGGCGCATCCTCAGGCGGGGTGAGCCAGACCCAATGGCCACGATCCATGCCATACCCGGGCGAGGTGGCCCAGGGCATCGAGAGCGCCGTGTCGCTGGACTGGGGCAGCTTCACGGTGAGCCCGAAAGGTCGTTCGGCATCGGGTTGGCCGAAGAACACGAACACCTTCTTGCCCACCTTGGCCACGTTCTCACCCCACGGGTGGTCCTCGTACGCTTCGGGCAGGCCGAGGGCGTAGGCGCGGAGCGGTTCGGCGAGCGGATGCACCGGAGGAGCCTAGCGGAACATGCGGCGCTGCTTGGTGAGGTCCAATCGGGTCTGGCGGGCCGGGCCGGCGGGTTCGGCGATGACCGCCTCCACTGGCTCCAGGTGGCGGGCGACGACGTTCAGCACCGCGCCCTCGACCTGGAGCCGCCCATCGATGACCAGCAGCGGATGACGGTGCAGGACGGCCCGGTAGCGGCGATACACGTCGGGGCGGAGGGTGATGTTCATCATCCCCGTCTCGTCCTCCAGGGCCAGGAAGACGAATCCCTTGGCGGTCATGGGGTGCTGGATGCTGGTCGCCACTCCCGCCAGTCGGATCCCTGATCCGTTCCGCATCCCAGCTGCCGCTCCCACCGGCAGCACACCGCGCTCCGCCAGCCGCTCACGGAACAGCTCGACCGCGTGGGTCGTGGGCGACAGGCCCAGCTCCCGGTAGTCGGCGGCCACGCGTTCGGCACGGCTCATGGGCGGCAGGGTCGCCCCCACCTCGCCCGCGGCGGCATCGGTCAGGCCCAGCGGTGGACGCTGGGGGTCGGCATCGGGCAGGGTGGCCCGCAACTGCCAGAGCAGCTCGCGGCGAGCCGCGTTGGTCCAGTCGAAGGCACCGATCGCGATCAGGCGCTCGACCACCGGCTCGGCCAGGCCGGTGCGGGCCACGAAGTCGCGCACGCTGCGGTAGGGACCGATGGCGCGCTCGCGCTCGAGCGCGACGCGCGCGGCCTCGTCGATGCCCTTGACCTGGCGAAACCCCAGGCGGACGGTGAAGTCGCGGGCCGGGTCGCCGTCGGAGCTCGCGCCAGAGTCGCCGATGCGCTCGGTGTCGTGCTCCCAGGCCGAGCGGTTGACGTCCACCGGCAGCACGGTCAGGCCGTGGCGACGCGCGTCGTTGACCAGGGTCGCGGGCGAGTAGAAGCCCAGCGGCTGGTTGTTCAGCAGCCCGGCCAGGTAGTGGGCCGGGTAGCGGAGCCGGAGCCAGGCCGTGTCGTAGGTGATCTTGGCGAAGGCCGCGGCGTGGGCTCGGGCGAAGCCGAACTCGGCGAAGGCGCTGCAGCGGCGAAACAGATCCTCGGCATCGGCCTCGGTCAAACCGGTGCGTAAGGCGCCGGTAATGAACCGATCTCGCTCGCGCTGCATGGCCTGGTGGGACCGATGGGAGCCCATCGCCTTGCGAAAGATGTCAGCCTCGGTGGCGCTGTAGCCGCACACCGCGATCGCGATCTGCATAACCTGCTCCTGGTACAGGATCACGCCCAGGGTGTCCTCCAGGATGGGCTGCAGGCTGGGATGGGCGTAGACCACCTCCTCGGTCCCGGCGCGTCGTCGGAGATAGGGGTGGACCGCGTTGCCCTGGACCGGGCCGGGCCGAATGATGGCCACCTGGACCACGAGGTCCTCGAACCGCTCGGGATGGGCCTTGGGCAGGGCCTGCATCTGGGCCCGGGACTCGACCTGGAAGACGCCCACCGTGTCCGCGGCGCGGATGGAGCGGAAGACCTCCGGGTCGTCATGGGAAAGCCCGTCCAGGTCGGGGCGCCGGCCGGTGTCGCGCTCGATGCGGTCCACGGCGTCCGACACCGCGCCCAGGGTCCGCAGGGAGAGGAGGTCGATCTTCACCAGGCCCAGGGCCTCGACGTCCTCCTTGTCGTACTCGGTGACGACCCGCCCCGGCATGGTGGCCCGCTCGACGGGGATCAGCTCGGTGATCGGCGTGCGAGTCACGAGCATCCCGCCCACGTGGATCCCCAGGTGACGCGGGAAGCCGTCGATCTCGGCGCACAGGGCCACCAGCCACTGCCACCGGTTGCGCGGCGCGAGGGCGGTGGCGACCGGGCTATCGGTGCCGTTTTCCTGCCAGGTACGCACGGGGGGCATGCCGGGCGTGGTTCCGGCAGCCCGACCCTGCCAATCACCCGCCGGGTGCGTGGGTGGCGGGGATTCGACGCCTCCTGGGGCGTCACCAGCCGCGTCGCGGCCGCGATCCGTCTCGGATTGATGGCCGGTGATTCCCCCCATGAATATCTGACTGGAATCCGGGTCGACGCTGGCGGCGGGACCTGACACCGGGAGGACCGATGGGCGGGGGCGACGGTCCACGGGCATGCCGCTCTCCGGATCGACCGGCACGTGCCCGTCATGCCCGTCGTGGCCGCTTGCCGCGCCCGCGTAGCGCTGTCGCTCCCAGCCCTCGTGGCGGACCTGGACCGATGACTGGTCCAGGGCCTTCGGCCGGCGAGGCGGGTACCAGCCGCTTTCGCTGTAGGGACCCCCATCGTGGTCGCCGGCCGCCTCGCGTGCCCTGGCCTCCGCAGCCGCCAGGTCGGGGCGGAGCTGTGGTCGGTCACGGACGTTCCATGTGTTGTCGTTGCTGCGCACGACCAGCGCCGGAGGCGCATCGGCATCGGCCCGGGCATCGGTCAGGCCGTTGGCTCCGTCATCGGTCTGGCCCAGCTCCTCGAACAGCCAGCCGAACTCGCCGTCCAGCGCCAGGTCGGCTGCGACCTCGGATGCGTCGCGGGTGTCGAGCGCCTTGGCCACCCGGTCGACCACGTCCGGGGGGAAGGCGAGGGCCTTGGCCACCTCGCGCACCGCGGACCGGGCGCGGTAGGTGATGACGTTGCAGACCATGGCCGCGTGGTCGGTGCCGTAGCGGCGGTACAGGTACTGGATGATCTCCTCGCGGCGGTTGACGTCGAAATCGATGTCGATGTCGGGCAGGGCGCGGGCCTCGTTGATGAAGCGCTCGAACAGGAGCTTGTGCTCGATGGGGTCGACTTTGGTGATGCCCAGGCAATAGGCCACGATCGAGTCGCCGGCACTCCCGCGCCCCTGGCCGATGATCCCGTTCCGGCGCGCGAACTCCATCAGGTCCCACACGATCAGGAAGAACTCGGACAGGTTGGTGCGGTCGATGACGCTCAATTCGTGCGTCAGCTGCTCCAGGGCGCGCTTGGTAATAGGCCGATAACGACGCCGTAAGCCGTCGTGGGCAAGCTGGTACAGGTACGAGAACGGTGTCTCCCCGTCGGGAACGGTGAAGCCCGGGAACCGATAGCGCTCGAAACCGAGGTCCAGCCGACAGGCCTGGCCGATGGCGGCCGCCTGCGCCATCCCGTCGTGCCAGGCACGCCGGGCGCGAGGGTCCGGCAGGCCGGCGCCGAGCAGGGCTAGCTGGGGCCCGGTTTTGAGCCGGTACTCGGCGTTCGGCAGGCGCAGCTCGCGGGTCTCGTCCAGGGACGCACCGTGGCGAATGGCGACCAGCACGTCCTGGAGCCGATAGGAGGCCGGCTCGGCGTAATGGACCTCGTTGGTGACGACAGTGGGCAGGCCCGCTTCGTCGGCCAGGGACGCCAGCTCTGAGACCAGCCAGTCGTCGTCGGGGAGCAGGTGGTGGGACAGCTCCACGCAAAAGTCCCCGTCGGGAAAGCAGCGGGCCCAGCGTTCCGCCGCGGCCCGGGCGGCGGCCCGCTCCCCGGCGAGGACACGCCGCGGGATCTCCCCGTTCCGGCAGCCGCTGAGCCCGATGAGGTGACCCTTGGCTTCGTCCAGGGCGGCCTCGAGGGCCGCCGCCTCGAACACGGGGAACGCCTTCTCGCCGGCCAGATGGCCAGCGGACACGAGCCGCGACAGGGCGGCGTACCCGTCCGGGTCGCGGGCCAGCAGGACCAGGTGGTCGCCGGGGGCGGGGCCGGCGTGGTGTTCCCCCGGCCAGCCGCGGCTGGCCTTCTCGCCGCGGAGTGGGAGCGCCAAACGCCGTCCGCGCCGCGCCGCGCGGAGCTCGCGCTCATCGCGCGGAATAGCCAGCTCAACGCCCAGGATCGGCACCACCGGAGAGAGCCCCGCGGCGCGGCCCTCATCGGTCCGGGTCTGCTCGGCCGCCTTCCATAATCGGACCGCACCGTACAGGCCCGCGTGGTCGGTGAGGGCGAGTGCCGGCATCCCGATCGTGGCCGCCCGCGCCACCAGGTCCTCGGGGTGGCTGGCCCCGTCGAGGAACGAGAAGTTGCTGTGAACGTGGAGCTCGCAGTAGACGTCCGGCACGACCATCGGACGGTCCAGTATAGAACGGTTGTTCTATTTGTCCAGACCCCTTCGCCGGCGGCCTTGACGCCTGGAGCCGGGTCGCTCAGCATCGTGGAGGGTGGAAAACAAGCGTCGGACCGGCCCGATTGTCGCCGTCGTCATCATCATCATCGCCGTCGCAATCGGCCTGGCAGTGGTCGTTCTTGCCGGACTGCCCGGAGGTCAGCCTTCGCTCACGGCCGGACCGAGCGCCCTCGCGAGCGCCGAGCCGTCATCCACGCCTGAGCCCACACTGGCGATCAGATGCGAATCGGCCCACAAATCGGCAGCGTTGACGCTCCGGATCGAAGCAATCGGAGAGACTGGCCGGACCTGGGTGATCAGCATCTACGACGACGGCCGGGTTCTGACGCCTGGGATCACGCCCAACGAGCCCAGCGACGAGGCGTGGATGATCGTCCGCTTCCTCACCGATGGCGGCGTGGAAAGACTGGTGGACGAGGTCATGGACACAGGGCTGTTCGAGGCGAGTGCGCAGTACTCGCCGGTCCCGCTCCCAGGGGTCGAGCCTCCCGGACGGGGCGCCTCGGGCTACACCATCACTGTGGGTCTGGGGTCGGAGCAGGTCATGGTCGGCTGGGCGTCCCTCTTCGACGACGATGCGACCTATTACGAGCCGTCGCCGGAACGCGAGCAGCTGGATGCGCTGGCCGCGCACCTGATCGACTTCGACTCGTGGCTGCCAGCCGAGGAATGGGCGTCAACGGAGCAGTGCAACTATCAGGCTGAACGCTTCCTGGTCATCGTCGAGGCCCAAGCATGGGGCGGCAGTCTTGACGACCTGCCGGTTGACATCGCGGACGTCGACTGGCCGCTGGGTGGCGACGCTCTCGAGTGGGGGGAGGAACTTGAATTACCCGACAACGATCCGGGACACATCGCCCGTTGTGGCGAAGTGAACCGCAAGGACGCCGACACACTCGCGGTCAGCCTGCAATCCGTCGGGGCCGAGGGATCCGCAGGTGCCGGTTTGGATGCGCTTCACCACATCGAGCTGCGGCTAGGGGACCGAGCCGAAACGCGGATCGTGTCGGTCTACTTCGAGCCGCTCCTGCCAGACGAATGCGGCTGTGCAGGCCTCTATCCGCCATACGCGTTGGGGATCTGATCCCGCGTACGGGAACCGCGCAGGGCCGCTCGGCGTCTGGCGTGGTGACAACCACATACTCGGAGACACTCCCGTGAGAACCCCGCGAGCCATCTTCATCATCGCGATGGCCCTGATGGCCCTGGTGCTTTCCGCCTGCCAAGGGGCAGGATTCAACCCCGTTGGGCAAAACCTTGATGGAGGGCAGCCCGGACGAGATGTGGTACCCGGCGCGGCCGCTCCGGACGAAGCCGGCGGATTCACCGGCGATGGCGCTGACGCGGGGCAAGCAGATCGGTCAATCATCAAGACCGGGGAGATCACGGTCGAAGTCGACAACGTGGCCGAAACCACCGGCGCGGTCCGCGCCCTCGCCCTCGCCCTCGACGGCTACATCAGCAGCTCCTTCCAGGGCGAGTCTGCCGAATCGGCGACCCTCACCATGCGAATCCCCGCCGACCGCTTCGACGACGCGCTGGCCGCCATCCACGAGCTGGGCGGCGAGGTCAAGTCCGAGGCAACGCGCGAGGAGGACGTCACCGCAACGGTGGTGGACCTCGAGGCGCGGCTCACGAACCTGCGGGCGGCGGAGGTCGAGTACCGCGAGCTCATGGACCGCGCCGAGCGGGTCGAGGACATCCTGGCCATCCAGAACCAGCTGTTCCAGGTGCGGGGCGAGATCGAGGCCATGCAGGCCCAGCTCGAGTACTTCAACGACCAGGCCGCCATGGCCACCTTGACCGTGTCAATCATCCCGGGCGCGGTCGAACAGGCAACCACAGACTTCGACCCGGGCGCCATCGTCCAGGAAGCAGTTGCCCAGCTGGTCGGCTTTGGCCAGTGGCTGGTCGGCGCCGCGATCTGGTTCGTGATCGTGGGCCTCCCCGCTTTGGTCGTGCTGGGGATCGCGCTCTTCATCGGATTCCGAGTCGTGCGTCGCCTTGCTCCCGACCGGGCCAAGCCGCCAGCCCCCGGCTCAGAGCCGCCTGCGACAGCGTGACCTGCCGACTCAACGTCCTCAGCTAGACCGATACCGCCCGGCGGCCCGCGCGGACCCGCCGGGCGGTCGCTTTCCGCGGTCTGGCTGTGCGGTTGATCACGTGGTGTACACAACGGCCGAGCTGGGACGAGTCTCAGGCTCGGCGCGGCTCGTGGTTGGCCATCCGGTACATCTGGTGTCACAAAAACGTCATTCAGGCCGATCTTGAGCCACGGACTGGACCGAACCTCGCGTTCGCTGGCCGATGTGTACGCGTGGTGTACATCGGGCCGTGTGGCCTCCCGAACACGGGCCACAGGGCACTGTTGCGCATCTGCGCATAGATCGATCCTCGGCCCATGGACGAGATCGAAAACCTGCAGGCCGATGTCCTGAAGGCGCTGGCCCATCCCCGCCGACTCCGGATCATCCACCGCCTGGCCGATGGGCCAGCGGAGGTGGGTGCGCTGGCCACCGAGCTGGGCATGAGCCAGCCCAATGTCTCGCAACACCTGGCCGTGATGCGGGCCGCAGGCATCGTGGAGGCGGAGCGCATCGGACGCGAGGTTCGCTATCGGATCAGCGACCCGGACGTGGTCGCGGCCTGCGCAACCATGCGGCGCGTGCTCGAGCGGCGGATCGACCGGCTGGCCGGTCTGTCCGAGGCGAGCCGAACGCTCGCTCCCCAACTTCAGCCGACACGATGAACGACAAGCAGGTGAAAGACATGGACGAGCCTCTCAACCTGGTCCTCTTCTCGGGGACCGATGACCGACTCAACGCGGCGGTGGTCCTCGCCGCCGGCGCGGCGGCGCTGGGTCGACCGGTGAACATCTTCCTCCAGTATTGGGCCCTGGACGCCTTCCGCGCCGATCGGATCGGTGCCGACCACGGCCTCGCCCCCGAAGCCGGCGAGGCCGGCCGCACCGCCGTCGACGCGCTCCGCGCCGCCGGCCAGGCCAGCTGGGCCGACACCTTGCGCCAGGCGAAGGGGCTGGGCGGGGTGGACATCCAGGCCTGCTCGCTCTCGATGGACCTGCTCCATATCACCGAAGCCGAACTCGACCCGATGGTGGATGGCGTCGAAGGCGTGACCGCGTTCCACCTGTCCACCGGCAACGGGCCGGTGGTCTTCGTCTGAGCAACCGACAAAGGAGGCAACAGCCATGACCGTTCTGCTGGCCGCGGACGAGCTCGTGGATGCCCGTGGACTGAGCTGCCCGATGCCGATCGTGAAGACCGCGACCGCGATGCGTGCCCTCGCATCGGGGAAGGTGATCGAGGTCCTGGCCACCGATCCCGGATCGGTGAGGGACTTCGAAGCCTGGAGCCGGTCAACGGGAAACGAGCTGATCGAATCAACCCAGGAGGGATCGGTCTACCGATTCCTCATTCGCAAGGTCTGAGGTGACCGCCATGACAACCGCACTTCTCGAGCGGCCCATCACCCCCGCGGAGGCACCGCTGCCGGCGCCCGAGCCGGAGGCCAAGGCTGCCACCAAGCAGTTCGTGATCATCAACTGGAGCGGCGACCTGGACAAGGTCTGGCCGGTCCTCATCCTGTCGTCGACGGCGGCCGCCAGTGGCCTGGCGGTCAAGGTCTTCATCACCTACTGGGGCCTGCTCCCGTTCGTGAAGGAGGATCGGCGCATCGTCGGCCACAACTGGATGCAGAAGATGCTCGCGTTCATGCAGCGCCCGGGCATCAGCCACGTGAAGCTGACGAAGATGAACTTCTTCGGGATGGGCCCGTGGATGATGGGCAAGCTGGCCAAGCAGAACAACGTGGCCAGCCCCCGCGAGCTCCTCGAGGCCGCCCTGGCCCTGGGCGTGGAGTTCGTTCCCTGCCAGATGACGATGGACATGTTCGGCCTGACCCGCGACGACATGATCGAGGGCCTGGGCGAGCCGGCCGGTGCCGCCACCGCCATCGAGATGATGACCAATGCCCAGAGCTCGCTCTTCATCTGAGTGCGGGCGCGTGGGACTGACGAAAGGACAGACCGATGACCGCAACCCTCACCGCCCCGGCGGTGACCCGCATCATCGACGCCCGCGGCAGCTTCTGCCCCGGACCGCTGATGGAGCTCATCCGGGCCATCCGTGAGTCCCAGGTCGGCGACGTGCTGGCCGTGTACTCCTCGGATGCAGGTAGCCGGACCGACATTCCCAAGTGGGTCGACAAGGCCGGCCACCGGCTGGTGGGGCTCGAAACTCGCGACGGCTACGACGAGATCGTGGTCGAGAAGCGGCGCTGAGCCGGAGGGCTGACCGATGAATCGGATCCTGATCCTGGGCGGGGGCGTCGGCGGCACCCTGACCGCCAACCTCCTTGCCCGCCGGCTCGGGCGCCGGATCAAGCGCGGCGAGGCGACCATCACCGTGGTCGACTGGACCGGCAACCACGTCTACCAGCCGGGCTTCATGTACATCGCGTTCGGCGGCGAGAAGGCCGACGGGCTCCAGCGTCCTGAACGGGGATTGCTCGACAAGCGGGTCGAGCTGGTGGTTGGCGAGATCGCCGGGGTCGAGGAGGTGAGCCGCGAAGTGACCCTGACCGATGGGCGCACGCTGCCCTACGACTACCTGGTGCTGGCCACCGGGTCGCGGATCACGCCCGACGAGATCCCCCATTTCGCGGACGAGGCACACCACTTCTACAACGCGCAGGCGGCCCTCCGACTGCGCCACGCGCTCGACGCGTTCAGCGGCGGCCGGATCGTGGTGGCCATCGCCGGGATGCCCTACAAGTGCCCGCCGGCGCCGCTGGAGGTCTCGCTCTTGATCGAGGCCGAGCTCCGACAGCGCGGGCTGCGGACGCAAAGTGAAATCCACTTCTGCTCGCCCATCGGGCGTGCGTTCACCATCGAGTCAGTGTCGGAAATGGTGACTCCCATCCTGGCCGAGAAGGGCGTTGAGCTCCACACCTTCTTCAACGTGGAGGCGATCGACCCCGAGCGCAAGGTCATCCAGTCGCTGGAGGGCGAGGAGCTCCCCTACGACCTGCTCGTGCTCGTGCCACCGCACCACGGGGCGCAGTTCCTGATCGATTCTGGCCTGGCGCCGGCGCCGGGCGGCTGGCTACCCACCGACCGCCACACGCTCCAGGTCGGCGGACGGCCCAACGTGTTCGCGCTGGGCGATGCCACCGACCTGCCGCTGTCGAAAGCCGGCTCCACGGCGCACTTCGAGGCTCCGGTGGTGGCGGAGCGAATCGCAGCCTCGGTCAATGGGCGCGGGGCGCGTATCAAGCAAGGCTCCTACGAAGGAAAGGTGATCTGCTTCTTCGAGGTCGGCGACGGCAAGGGCACCCTGCTCCAGTTCGACTACGACCATCCGCCCCAGCCACCCACGCCCAACCGGGTCTGGCACCTGGGCAAGCTGGTGTTCAACAAGGCGTACTGGCACACGGTGCCCCAGGGTCGGATCTAGTCGCGGCTGATCGCCCCCAATGGGCGATCATCGGTCCTGGCATGGCCGAGCTCGAGATCCCGGTGGTGCAGACCGAACGCCTGGTCCTGCGCGGCTTCCGCGAGGCCGATGTCGACGGGCTCTTCGCGCTGGCCCAGGACCCGCTGATCGCCGAGTACGTCACCTACAACAATGCGCCTCTGCGCGAGGCCTGCTGGCGGTCGATCGCTCTGTGGATGGGTCACTGGGCGCTGCGGGGCTTTGGGATCTGGGCGGTCGAGGAGCGCTCGACGGGCACCTTCATCGGGCGCATCGGCCTCTGGCGGCCCGAGGGGTGGCCGGGGACCGAGGTCGGCTGGCTGCTGGGGCGTGCGTTCTGGGGCCACGGCTACGCGACCGAGGCGGCGCGGGCGTCGCTGGACTGGGGATTCACCCACCTCGACGTTCCGGAGCTGGTGAGCCTCATCCGGCCGGAGAACACGCCGTCGATCGCGGTGGCGGAGCGGATCGGTGAGCGGTATCGGCGCGAGGTCCCGTTCCGAGGCGGCACCACCGGGGAGTGGGCGATCACCCGCGCCGAGTGGGAGTCGGCGCGAGCGGAGGCCCAGCCGCGGCAGCCACGAAAGCCGGAGTCTAGAGCCGGCGGTACGTCCCTTCGTCACGACGGGCCACGTGGGTGACCAGGAGTACCTGGTCGGCGTCCCGGATCTGGTAGACGAGGCGCCACGGAAGGCCGTCAATCCGGAGGCGGATCCGGTAGAGGTCACGTCCGCGGAGTTTCCGGCAGCCGCGGGGCCGCGGATCATCGGCCAAGGCCAGGATGGTGCCCCGCAACGCCACAATCTGTGGACCGCGGAGCTTGCCGAGCGTTCGTGCGACCGCGGGCGCGAGAGTGACCCGGTACGTCACCGCTCGGGATTGGCGTCGTAGTCGACCCGACCCTCGGCAACCATTCGTCGGAAGAACTCATCCGCGTCAACCGACTCGCCCCGCTCGTGGGCCGCGATGGCGGACTGAGACATCGCGATGTCTTCGGCGTCCTCCTGGCGTTCGAGCCACGCTTCGAGCGCCTCTTCGACCACCTCGCGGATCTGGCGGCCACTCGCCGCGGCTCGGACCTTCACCGCTCGATAGAGCGCACCGTCGCGGAACGCGATTGTCACCTTCATTCCAACCATCCTACCATCCGGATGGCTGGATGGCTAGCCGGCGAGGGCCTCCAGGACTGGCAGCTGAACGGTGTCGCCGGAGGCGGTCACCGGGACGATAGCCACGTGGTCGGCACCGGCCGCCAGGACCTCGCCCAGCCGGCCCCGGAGGGTGTCGGGGTCGCCCCATGCCACCATGGCGTCGACGAGGCGGTCGCTTCCCGGGCGCTCCCAGTCCGCCGCCTCGAACCCCTGCTCGGCCCACGCCGCCTGGTAGTTCGGCGTTCGCAGATAGGCCAGCAGGTAGTGGCGAGCCGCTGATCGGGCGGCCACCGGATCCGTCTCCAGCACGCACGGCAGGCTCGCCGCGAGGACGGGTCGCTCCGCGGCGCCCACGGCGTCCAGCACGCCGCGCATCCAGGCCAGGCGCTCGAGGGTGACCAGGTATGGAAAGGCGCCGTCGGCATCGGTCGCAGCCAGGATCAGCATCCGCTCGCGCAGCGCGGCCACCAGGACCAGCGGCTCCGGCATTCCGGCGGGCATCGGTCCCTTGTAGATGGCGGATCGATAGGCGGCCAGGTACTCGCGCATCCGGGTCAGCGGCCGCTCATAGGTATGGCCGCGCAGCTTCTGGGCGAGGTGGAGGTGCGAGACGCCCAGGCCCAGCGTGAAGCGCCCGCCGGTCGCCTCCTGGATCGTGAGGGTCGCCATCCGGGTAGCTTGCGCATCGCGGCCCCAGATCGAGACGATCGACGTCCCCAGGCCGATGGACGAGGTCCCGCCCGCCAGCAACCCCAGCAGGGTGAACGGCTCGCGACCCACGACGTCGGGAACCCAGAGGGTCCCGAATCCGAGGGACTCGACGCGCGCGGCGTAGGTCAGCGCTTCCTCGATGGGCAGGGTGTCGAAGTCGCTCCACACGCCGGTCCGGCCCAGCCCCCGGTCGCCGCTCGCCATGGGTTGATGCTACCCGGTCGACTGGGGCGCCAGCCGGTAACGGAGGAACAGCTCCTCCCCGTGGCGGTGGACGCTCACCAGACGTGCCGGTCGCGCGGTTTCGGACGGGGGTTCCGGGGCGAGCATGGGCAGCCCCTCTCCGCCGAGCAGCCACGGGCCCACCGTCCAGAAGAGTTCGTCGATGAGGCCCGCGGCGTGGAAGCGGGCATTCACGGTGGGGCCGCCCTCGAGCAGGACGGAGCCGATCCCCCGCTCCCGCAACGCCCGCAACAGCCATCCCGGCTCGGGGCGCTCGGTGGGCGCGGCCAGCACCTCGGCACCGGGAACCCGTCGCGGGCCGTCCGCGCCAACCACCACCAGCCTCGGCTGGTCGGTGCCGAACCAGCGCCGATCGGTCGGGATCGGTCCGATCCCGGCAACCAGCACCGCCAGCGGCTGCGGTGGCTTGCCCGCCGCGACGCGGACGGCAGCCAGGTCGGCCGGGACATCGGTCCAGCCGTCCACCGCTCGCAACGTGCCCGCCCCGAAGGCCACCGCGTCGAACGCCACCCGCAACAGGCGCATCAGTCGCCGATCGGCGCGGGTGCCGAGTCCCTCGGCGGTGCCGCCCCGCTGAGCTCGCCCGTCCAGGCTGGTGACCATGTTCAGGCCGACATACGGACGGTCCGCAGCGGCGTCCGGCAGGGCCAGGTCCGCGAAGGCGGCATCCAGGTCGATGCCGGAGGCGGGATTGGGCCATAGGCGGTCGACCGTGAAGTGCGGTGGGGTGGAATCGGTCATTGGGCCCATGCTAGTCGCCCCCGGCCCGGCGGCATCGGTCAGTCGAAGATGCGCTCCAGGTGCCAGGTGCCGCGGTTCTCGTCCAGGAAGATGGTGCACAGCAGCCCGTCGCGGGTGACGAGCTTGAAGTAGGCGCGGGCCACCGGGTCGCGCCACCAGTTGTCGGCCGCCCGCCAGCGGTTGCAGATCCCCACCTCGGCGTGAGTGGTGCCGTCCAGGCGGAGGCGGACGGGCGTGCCGGCGGCGTCGGTCTCGACCTGGATCAGGGGGTGGGTGGCATGCAGGCGGGTCATCGTTCGGCTCCGCCGGCGCTTTCGATACCGATACCGATCTCGACCAGCCCCGCCTGCCGCTCGGGGAGCATGGCTGTCGGTCGGTCGCTCACCGCCCGCCACAGGCGGCCGGATCCGAACCGGGCGCCGACCCGCTCCAGTGACCAGCGCAGCTCCTCCCAGCGTCCGGCCTGGGGCTCGAAGGCGGGGAGCTGCCGGGCGGCGGGGTTGGTGAGGCGGTCCAGTGCGAGGCCGATGGCCGTGATTCGTGGCTCGTCGTCCGCGGCGGCCGCCGGGCGGGACCGTACCTCGGCCTCCAGCCGGGCCAGCAGCAGGCGTGCGATCCAGTCAGGATCGGTGGTCGGCTCGGGGAGGGCCAAGATCACGGTGAGGGGCGGGGCCGCTTCCCGTTGGAGCGTCAGCGTGGCGCGGCCCGGGGCGAGGTGACGGCCTCGGAGCGGGCCGGTCAGGCCGGTGGCGGCGCGGCGCAGAGCGAGAGTGATCTCCGTCGTCCCCTCTGCCGGCGGCTCGAACCGGACCGTGGTGGCCAGTCGCTCCGGCCGACGGCGCGGGACCAGCGGCCGCGGGTCCTCCCCGCGAGCTAGGGCCTGGAGTCGCTCCCCCGCAGCCCCGAACTGGGCGGCCACGGCCGAGCGCGGGAGTCCCGCCAGCTGGCCCATGCTGGTCAGCCCGAACAGGCTGAACCGATCCCGAATGGCCAGCTCCGCCGGCAGCAGGCCGATGGGCATCGGGGCGAGCGTCGCTCGCCCCTCGCCGGCGGACAGGATCAGGCATGCCGCTCGCTCGTCGCCCCGGGCCAACCGAACCGCGAGCGACGCCAACCATCGGTTGTCTCCGATCCCGGCCCGCACCGGGTACATCCCGGCCAGCGCCACCGCACGAGCGGCCACTCGCCGTTCCGAGCCGTGCATCGGTTCGAGGCCCGTCACATCGACCAGCGCCACGCCCTCTTCCAGCGCCTCGATCCGCGGGGAGAGGTCATCCAGCCGATCGAGCAGCGCCTCCCATTGGGTCAGGATCGCCGCGGCCCTGAGGTTGGGCCACACCAACATCAGGATCCGCATCAGTTCGCTTCCTTCAACTCCTGATTCGGCTTTTTGCTTGGGTGGGTCGGCGGGCGTCGATACCTTCCGCTCCGGGACTTTCGTGCTGTTCTCAGGTTTGGCATGGGTGCTAGGCTCCGGCTGTGCGATTCGCGTGGGCTTTTCTGGTGGCTCTCGTTCTGTTGCTGGTGGTCGTCCTGTTCTCTGCTTTCGGCAGCCCGGGCACTGCTTGTGGGGCGACCGCTGGGTGTCCGCACCCGTCGGTGAACCCGGTTGAGCACTGCGACCGGGCTGACGGTCGGGCCCCCCCGCAACCATGGATGTTGGTGGTCCATGACGGGGTGGAGTACATCTGCGGCGATCTGTGAGGGGCTGACCCCGGAAGGCCAGCCCCTCGATCGTTTCTAGTGGGAATATCCGTAGAAGGACCCGTAGAGGGGATGTCGTACAGTCCTACGACCTTCTGGACGCCTTACGGCGGCGAGGCGCATGTCGGCGACCAGCAGTTGTACATGAGCGCCCCGTTGGGGGAATCGAGGTGGTTGTCCCACGATAGGCAGTGGCCCATTTCGTGAGCGACCGTCCCCTCGAAGTCAAGTTGGGTCGGTCCTGGCGAGCCGCTTCCGGTGTACCAGCTACCGGTGACGCCCTGCATGTTCCACTGACCATTCCAGGTAGCGCCGGCTCGGTCGATGTCGACCCTGCAGTTGTAGATCTTGCCCTGAGCGTTGATCCAGTTGTTGTCGGTCTGCCCAAGCAGCCCGACGGGTGAACCCGAGAGTTGCGCGTTCGTGATCATGACGGTCGGTAATGGCGAGTTCGCCATTTCCGAGTTGCACGTCGCGTCGCTCCAGCTGCCCATCCACTCGTACAGCAGCTCGCCGTCAATGGCGTTCCACTGGTTTAGGGCGTCGATGATTCGGGCCGCGATGGTGCTGCTGCTGTTGAAGCCGTAGTCGCAGACGCGGACGTAGTGGTTGAAACAACCCTGGCCGTTGCACACGATGTTGGTGATCCAGGCGTGTCCGTTACTAACTGCGGCATTGACCTGGGATGGCTTCGAGATGTCTGTTGGGGCTGCGCTGGCGCTGCCCGGTACTGCCAGCAGCACGAGCAGGGCGAGTAGAACAGCTGTGATACGTTTCACGGTGGATCTCCTTTCGGGGAGGTCTCAGCCGGGAGCATCCGCATCGTTTGTTGGCGAGCGCGGGTGCTTCCGGGGTTTTGGGGTGGCTGCGTGGCAGCAGCCATCGCAGCCGTTGATGGTCCAGCCCTTCGCTCCACGTGTAGCGAAGAAGCGGATGGAATAGGCCGCCGAGCATGCTCATCGCGAACGACCGGAGATCGGTCAGGCGCTGAGGACGGCCAGCGCGGGGAGCGGTTCGACGAGCTCGACCACGGGGGACGCCGTCTCGGGCTGCGGGATGGCGAGGGCAGGGAGGAGCGGGTCGATGCGGCGACCCTCCCCGAACCACAGGTCGATCTCCGAGTGGCCGCCGGCCAGGGCCCAGCGGTGGCGCGTCACGCGGGCCGCCACCCGCAGCCCGACCAGGTCCCGGCCCACCGCCAGCCAGGCCTGGCGCTCGAGGCGCACCCGGATCCCGGCCACCCGACCGGCGGCCTCGCGCAGCGCGGCCGGAGCGAGGAGCAGGGCGGTGGCGCCGGACCGGGACAGGAGCGCGGCCAGCCGGTCAAACCGGGAGGGCGCGGGCCCGTCGAGGTCCAGCACCAGCAGGTCGATGAGGCGGGAGCGGGCCAGCCAGGCGGCCAGCTCCAGGGCCTCGGCACCGTCCGTGGGACGGACCACGAGCAGCCACTCCAGGCGAACGCCGCGGCGAGCGGCGAGAGCCGGGTCGAAGGTGCCGGCCAGGTCGATCCAGGCCACCAGGCCCCCGGCCGCCTGGCTGGCCGCCACCGAATCGAGGGCCAGCGAGGTGGCGCCGTGTCCGGGAGCGGCATCCAGCACGGCCAGTGCGCCCCGGGGCCAGCCGCCGGTGGCCAGTGCTGCGTCTAGGGCGGCGTGACCGGTGGGGACGGCGGGGATCGACGGCTCCCCGGGGAGCGGCGCCACGCCCTGTCGCAGGCCCCGCTCACGGAGCGCAACGAGCACCTCGGGGAGCGGGCGGGCAGCCGACAGGGTCACATCGGTCAGTCTAATAGAACAGATGTTCTATGACAATCCCCTGATGGGGCCCGCGGAAGGGCCCGTGCTATCCTGCCGGCGCCCCGTGTGGGCGCCCCGTGGGGATGTAGCTCAGCTGGGAGAGCACCGCGTTCGCATCGCGGGGGTCAGGGGTTCGAGTCCCCTCATCTCCACCACCCCAAGACGAATCGGCGCCATCGGCAGCCGCGGTCAGCCGCCGGCGCGTCAGTGCAGGATCTGGGACAGGAACTCTGCTCATGACGCTACCTCCCACCACGACACGACGCCATGGGGCGACACGGCTTCGGGATCGCGTCGGTCCCCCATTCTAGCGTTCGGGCAATGCCGTGAGGCCTGCGGACGCCCCCGTAAGGGCTCTCAGTCGGATGGGAAGAGGGGGAACTCCCCTTCGTCGCTGATCTGGTCGGGCGGCGGCGGACTGATCTCGAATGAGGCGTTGTAATCGCTCAGCGTGACCGTAACGCTGACCCCCTCGGTCTCCTCATCCATAAAGCTCATCGACATCTCGCGCAGCCACAGGCCGTCCCGGTCGAACAGCAGGTCCACACTCAGCGGTCCGGCGAACGCACCCTCAGGAAGAAGGCCTGCGTACTCCCCCATGTCCGGCATGTCCTGGTTGTGCGCCTCGAAGGCCTCGGCCGAGATGTTGATGCGGACCTGGTAGCAGGTGTCGTCGCCACATTCCTCATCGGCCAGTTTCTCTGCCGAAACACCCTCGGTGGCCAGGAACTCGGCGACTCTGTCGGCGATCTCTTCCGCAGTGGACGGCCCGGTGGGCTCCGGGCTGGGCCCATCTTCGGTCGTGGCGGGAGTGTGAATCCACTTCTCGCCGCTCAGCGAGCTTTTCACGTAGACATCCTCGCCAAGGACGATGGCCTCCCCGCTCAGACCAAGCATGAACGGGACGGCGAACGAGACATGCGCCGATTTCCCGGTGGCGTCCACGTCGCCCTCGAAGGTGACGCCATCAAGGGGAACACTCGCCCCGGTCTCGGGATCGGTCATGGCGCCGTCGAGCGTGACTGCCACATGGAAGCTATCGGCCTCGGCGGTGGTCTGCGCTCCGCGAGTCAGGATCTCGGCCGGGTCGGTCAATGTCCCCCCGCCGGCGACGGCATACCAGACCGCCGCTGTAACGAAGACGACGACAAGGCCGATGACGGCGATGGGCAGCGCTCGCGAGCGCATAGAACTGATCACCCGGGCAGGATACGCGCGATCCACGTTCGAGCCATGTACCGATGGTCCTGGCACCCGATGATGCCCACCGTGCGCGGCAGCCGTATACTCCCCGCCGAACGCGTTGACGCGGGAGCAGTACGCGCGGCCTCGTCCGCAGCGAGCCGGGATGGTGGAAGCCGGCGATGGAGGCGCGCGGAACTCGCCCGCCGAGCAGCCGCAAGGCCGGGGCGGCGTCCGATATCACGCCACTGAGTGGACCGACCGTGGGGTTGTAGCTCAGCTGGGAGAGCACCTGCATGGCATGCAGGGGGTCGGGGGTTCGAGTCCCCCCAGCTCCACCACCATCGGTCAAGTCATGGTGGTACCGCGAGGCTGACCCCCTTCGTCCTGACGAAGCGGGGTCGCGTTTTTCGTCAGCAGATGCGGACAGACCGATACGAAACGGAGCCTCGGCCGTGACCACGTCCACCTCAACAACCTCGGAACGCACCTCGGCCGATGGCCGCCACTGGCTGCTGCGCCCCGCGCGGCCGGCTGACGCCGAGCCGCTGGCCCGGCTGTACGCCGCGGTCCGGGCCGAGGGACGCTGGCTGGTGACGCCGCCGACGGCGATCAACCCCCCGTCCGAGGCGTTCTTCATCGCGGAGCTGATCCGCGCCGATGAGGCCGCTGTCCTGGTGGCCGAGGCCGGCGGGGAGGTGGTGGGCAACGCCCTGGTGATGTCGGACCGGGACGTCAGCTCGCGCCACGTCGGCATCCTGTCCGTGACCGTGGCGGAGGGATGGCGCGACGTTGGCCTGGGGACCGACCTGGTGGCCGCCACCCAGGCCTGGGTCCGCGAGCGGGGCCTGGCTCGGCTGGCGCTCAGCGTCTTCCCCGACAACGCGCGGGCGATCGCGGTCTACACGCGGGCCGGATTCGTCCGCGAGGGACTGCGCCGCCGGCAATACCGCCAGGCGGACGGCACGTACCGCGATGAGCTGCTGATGGCCTGGTTCCCCGACGGCGGGGCATCGGACCGATGGCAGGCTCGCGAGGACGCGCCATGAGCGGCCGCGCCGTGAGCGGCCGCGCTAATGTGGCGGAACGCTTCGACCCCGCCACGTTCGAGGCGAAATGGCGCGATCGATGGGAGCGCGACGAGCTGTACCGCGCCCGCGACGACGCCCCAAGGCCCTTCTACCTGCTGACCATGTTCCCGTACACCAGCGGCGATCTGCACATCGGTCACTGGTACGCCTCGACCGGACCCGACGTGCTGGCCCGAATGCACCGGATGCGGGGAGAGCAGGTGATGCTGCCGGTCGGCTTCGACTCGTTCGGGCTGCCGGCCGAGAACGCGGCCATCGAGCGCGGCATCCACCCCGCCGAATGGACCTATCCCAACATCGACCAGATGCGGGCCCAGTTCCGGACCTTGGGCGCCAGCTGGGACTGGTCGCGGGAAGTCGTCACCTCCGACCCGGAGTACTACCGCTGGACCCAGTGGCTCTTCCTCCAGTTCTATCGGGCCGGCCTGGCCTACAAGGCCATGGCCGCGGTCGACTGGTGTCCAAAGGACCTGGTCGTCCTGGCCAGGGAACAGGTGCTGGGGGCCGAGCGAACCTGCTGGCGGTGCGGGACGCCGGTCGTGAAGCGTGATCTGGAGCAGTGGTTCCTTCGGACCACCCGCTATGCCGATGAGCTGCTCGATTTCTCCGGGATGGACTGGCCCGAGCCGATCCTCCAGATGCAGACCAACTGGATCGGCCGATCCGAAGGCGCGGAAATCGACTTCCCGGTCGCCCCTGACGGAGCGGAGACCGATGCCGTCCAGCCGATCCGGGTCTTCACCACCCGCCCGGACACCATCTTCGGCGCCACGTTCATGGTCCTCGCCCCGGAGCATCCATTGGTGGCCCGGCTGACCACCGATGATCGGCGGACCGAAGTCGAGGCGTATGTCACCGCTGCCCGACGCGAGACCGAGATCGAGCGCCTGAGCGCCGAGCGGGATCGCGCCGGGATCTTCATCGGCGCCTATGCGGTCAATCCGCTGAGCGAGGAGCGAATCCCAATCTGGATCGCCGACTACGTGCTGCCCGGCTATGGCACCGGCGCGATCATGGGGGTGCCCGCGCACGACGAACGCGACTTCGCCTTTGCGCGCCGCTATGAGCTCCCCATCCGCTACGTGGTGGCACCCCGGGGCACCGAACCGGCCCAAGACGCCGCGTTCGTGGCGCACACCGATGACGAGGTGCTCATCAACTCGGGCGCGTTCACCGGCATGAGCGCAACGGAAGGCATCCGGGCCATCACCGCCCACGTCGCCGACCGAGGAATGGGCGGGCCGGCCGTGTCATACAAGCTCCGTGACTGGCTGGTGAGTCGTCAGCGGTACTGGGGCGCCCCCATCCCGATCGTGTATTGCGATGTCCATGGGCCGCAGCCAGTCCCCGAGGCCGAGCTACCGGTGCTCCTGCCGCGTGACGTGGACTTCGCCCCCACGGGCGTCTCGCCGCTTCAGTCGCACCCGGATTTCCTCGCCGCCACCTGCCCGGTCGGCGGCGAGCCGGCGCGACGCGAGACCGACACCATGGACACCTTCGTCGACTCGTCGTGGTACTACCTGCGCTACTGCTCCCCGCGGTTCGAGGCAGGCCCGTGGGATCCGGAAGCCATGCGTCACTGGATGCCGGTCGACCTGTACACCGGCGGCGCGGAACACGCGGTCCTGCATCTGCTGTACAGCCGCTTCTTCGTGAAGGCCCTGCGCGACATGGGCCATCTGGAGTTCGACGAACCGTTCATGGCCCTCCGCAACCAGGGCCAGATCCTGGGCGCCGACCACCACCGGATGAGCAAGAGCCGCGGCAACGTCGTCAACCCCGACGAGCTGGTGGCCCGATACGGAGCCGATACCGTCCGCCTGTTCCTGCTCTTCATCGGGCCCTGGGACCAGGGTGGGCCATGGTCACCGACCGGCATCGAAGGCGTTTCGCGCTTCCTGACGCGTGTATGGAACCTGGCGCATGCCCCGGTGAACGAGTCAGGGCGCCGTGGGCCAGCGCAGACCGTGCCGGGCATGCCGCTCTTCAACCCGATGACCGGGGAGATCCCCGGCAGCGGGGGCACGTCCGCGGATCTCCTGCTGGCCGCAATCGAGGGCGGTAGCCGGGCGCTGCAGCGCGTGACCCACCAGACGATCGCCGCGGTCAGCGAAGACTACGCTGCCCTTCATTTCAACACCGCGATCGCCAAGCTCATGGAATTGACCACCGCCATTGCCCGGGCTCGAGATGACGAGCTGGCAGGGACCGATGCCTACCAAGGGGCGGTGGACACGCTGCTCCTGCTGCTGGCGCCGGCGGCGCCGCACCTGACCGAAGAGCTGTGGGAGCGCCGAGGGCGGCCGTACTCGATCCACCAGCAGCCCTGGCCGGTGGCGGACGAGGGCCTGGCGGCTGCGGACCTGATCGAGCTGCCGGTCCAGGTCGACGGCAGGCTGCGCGACCGGCTGCTTGTGGCGCCCGGCACCTCCGAAGCCGAAATTGAGCGGTTGGCGCTCGCATCGGCGCGGGTGCAGGCGCACCTCGACGGGCGGCCGCCGGCCCGCGTGGTCCACATCCCGGGCCGTCTGGTGAACGTGGTCACCACACGGTAAGACAGAGGTAACCGGGCGCGGGCTAGCCTGCCGGCCTGCTTCCGAGGCCCGGCGTCGAGTGCCCGGGCGTCGGGTCCCGGACGCAGACCAATTCGCGCTCGCCTCCCATGCAGGAGGCGCATGACCCGATTCGACCTGGTCACCGTGGCCGCCGTGGGAGCCGCGGTGGTGCTGGCCGGAGCGGCGAGCCTTGCCCTGGTCGCCGGCGTCGCCCGGACGCCGGCCGATCCGTCATTTGCGCCCGACCCCTGGGCCACGCCCGCGCCGTCGATCGGGCATGAGGGAGAGCAGGGTGGTGAGCTGGTGGTGGACATCGAAGGCGGAGTCAACCTGCCCGGCATCCACCGGCTGCCCGCCGGGTCACGGGTCGCGGACGCGCTGACCGCGGCGGGTGGGTATGCCGAAGGCGCGGACCTGGCGGCCGCCGCGCGGAGCCTGAACCTGGCAGCCGCGGTGGTGGATGGGCAGCAGATCTACGTGCCCGTGCTCGGCGAGAACCCAGCGAGCGGGGGAAACGGTGGCGGCGATGGGCTGGTGAACCTCAATCGGGCCAGCCAGTCCGAGCTTGAGGCCCTTCCGGGAATCGGCCCGGTCACGGCGGCGCGGATCATCGCGGCGCGCACTGAGCGGCCGTTCGCGACGCTGGACGAATTGGTGACCCGTGAGGTGCTCACCGCACGCCAGCTGGAGCAGATCGCCGACCTGGTGACCGTCCTCTAGCCGGCGGCGCGCATGGACCGGCGGGCTGCCTGGCTGCTGCCGGGCTTCGTGGCCGGGGTGACGGCGGGCATCGCGACCGCGGACGCCGGGTGGCTCGGCACGGCCGTGATAGCGGTCGTGATGGGTTGCTTCGTCGCGGGAGTTGGGCTGCGTCTCGTCGCTCGCCCCATTCTGGGGCTCGCGGCGCTCGTGGCCGCCGCCCTCCTGCTCGGGATGGCCCTGGGCGGCGTTCGAGGACTGGCGACCATCCCGCCCGGCGGCTCCGGCAGCGTCGACATACTTGCCGCCGACACGACCTGGCGGGTCACCGGGACCGTTGCCGATGAGCCGACACCCCGGGGCGACGCGATCGACCTGGTGCTCGATGACCTCCAGCTGGCCGGCGGCGGCCTCCTGGCGGGGCGGGTCCTCGTCCGCGTCCCGCGATCCGCGGCGGTGACGGCCGGCGACCGAGTCGCCGTTGCAGTCAGCATCTGGCCCCCGGATCCGGCGGACGCCGAGGGAATCGCGTACCGCGAGCGGCTACGGCGCCAGGGCATTGGGGCGCTGGGTCGGGCGTTCGAGGTCACCGTGATCGGACATCGGTCCGATCCGCTGACGGACAGCTTCGGCAGCGTCCGACGCTGGCTCCTGGACGGGCTGGTCACGACGGTGCCCGAACCGGAGGCCTCGTTGGGGGCCGGCATCCTGCTTGGCGTGCGGGCCGGGATCGATCCGGCCGTGCGGGACGCGTTCGCGGTGGCCGGGCTGTCCCACGTGGTGGCCATCAGCGGCTGGAACGTCGCGATCGTGGTCGTGCTCATCGGCGCGCTGACGCGCCGTCTGCGTCGCCGAGCGGGGCCGGCGCTGCCCGCGGTGGTCGCCGTGGTGGCCGTCGCCGGGTACGTCGTGCTGGTGGGTGCCTCGCCGGCCGTGGTGCGGGCCGCGCTCATGGCCGGTGCCCTGCTCGTCAGCCGCCTGGGTGGGTCTCCCGCACACGCCGGCTCGGCGCTCATGGCGGCAGTGGTCGTGATGCTGGTCATCTCGCCGGCAGCCTTGTGGGACGTCGGCTTCCAGCTCTCGGCGCTGGCCACCGGCGGGCTGATCGTGCTCGGCGGCACTCTCGAGCAACGGCTGGCACGATGGCCGGCCTGGATCCGGACGCCAGTGGCGCTCACGGTGGCGGCCCAGCTGGCCACGCTTCCCGTCCTGCTGGCCACGTTCGAGCAGGTATCCCTTGTGGCGCCGCTGGCCAACGTGGTGGTCGTCCCGCTGGTGCCCGCCGTCATGGCCGGCTCCGCCCTGGCCGCGGTGGTCGGCGGCCTCGCCGCCGCCGTGCCACTCCCCGGGATAAGCGATGCGGCGGCATGGTTGGCCGGAGGGGCAGCGTGGCTCCCGTTGCGCGCCCTCATCGACGCCGGGACCGCGGCCGCTGAGCTGCCCCTGGCCGCGCTGCCGGTGACCGGAGGCCCGTGGCTCACCCTGGCCTGGTATCCGCTCCTGGGCCTCGCTGCGCGCCGCCTCTCGCGCCGCTCGGATCCAGGCCCGCCGACCGCGTCGCCGCTGGAGGTCGCCGGTCGCCTCGGCCTGCCCCAGGTGGCGCTTCCCGAGGCGGCGGCTTTCGCGACCGCCCTGACCTGGGTCGGCCGACCCCGACGCGCGGCGGCCGGCCTGGTGCTGGTCCTCACCGTGGCCACCGTCCTGACCGGGCCGGATGGCCGGCTGCACCTGACCGTGCTCGACGTCGGCCAAGGCGACGCGATCCTGATCGAGACGCCGGATGGGAGCACCGCCCTGGTCGACGCCGGCGTGGATCCGGACCTGACCATGCGGCGGATCGGCCAGGCTCTGGCGTTCCACGAGCGGCGAATCGAGGTCGTGATCCTGACCCACCCGCACCAGGACCACCTGGGAGGACTGGGCGAGGTCCTGCGCCGGCACGAGGTGCGCCTGGTCGTGGACGGCGGGCGACCGCCGCACGGAGAGCCTCACCAGCAGGTGTTGGCCGCCGCCCAGCACGAGCCGGGCGCCCGCGTGACGGCGGCTCGCGCCGGCCAGGTCATCCCGCTCGGACGCGGGGCGGAGTTCGAGATCCTCTTTCCGTCGGCCGACGACATCGCCCGCCCAGTGCCGGATGGCGACATCAACAACGCATCCATCGTTGGCCTCCTGCGCTATGGCCGTTTCAGCGCTCTGCTCACTGGGGACGCGGAGGCGCCCGTCGAGGCGCTGCTTGCCGAGCGGGGGCTGCTGCGCTCGGTCGACGTGCTGAAGGTCGGCCACCACGGGTCCGACTCGGGGACGACCGGTGCGTTCCTGGCCGTCATCCAGCCCTCCGTGGCCGTCATTTCGGCCGGCGTCGACAACCAATACGGCCACCCGCATCGGTCCACCCTCGACAGCCTGGAGCAGGTGCTCGGGCTGACGGTGTACCGCACGGACCGGGATGGCAACGTCGAAGTCGTCACCGATGGGTGGGCCTACTGGGTCATCAGCCGCCACGGCCAGACCGGCCCGACGCCGGCGCGAGGCGGTGACACGGTCCGGACGGGTAGGATCGAGCCATGGCCGTGCCCGACCGCTCCGCTGCCCGCCAGCTGCTCGCCGCCGACAACCCACCCGATTGGCTGGTCGTCCATTCCGAGGGCGTGGCCCGGGTGGCAGCCGAAGCCGCGCGGATCCTGGCCCGCAACGGGGTGGCGGTCGACGCGCTCCTGGTGGAGGCGGCGGGCCGGCTGCACGACATCGACAAGATGGGGACGCGGCCCAACGGCCGCCACGGACTGGCGGGGGCGGAGCGCCTCACCGCATTGGGCTACCGGGAGCTGGCCGACCCGGTCGCCTCCCATCCCGTCACGTGCCTGCTCGACCCCGAGCGGTCTCCGCGCGGCTGGCCGGCCATCTGTGTCTCGGTGGCCGACCGCCGGGTTGGCCAATCCTTCATGACTATCCGCGACCGGTTGGCCGACATGGCGGCCCGCCACCCGGCGCACGCCAGCCAGATCGCGGCGGCGAACGGGCCGGCCGATGCCCTTGAGGCGAAACTGGCTCAGGCGGCCGGGCTGAGCCGCGCGGCGCTCGAAACGCAGCTTCGCGCCGCATGGGCGAACGGCGACCGATGACCGGCTCGGTGCTCCTGGCCCACGGCGATGACGCGTACCTGATCGACCGATCGGTGGCCGCCTTCACCGAACGGGTGGGCGCGACCGACCGGGTGGTGCTGATTCCCGACCATGCGCCTGACGAGGCACTGCTGGCGCGGGCCGCCCTGGAGGCGGCGAGCGTCGGGCTGTTCGGGGCCCACTGCGTGGTCGTGCGGCAGCCGCTCCGCGCCGCGGGGACGTCGGGCAGCGCGGCCGATCGGCTGGTGGCTCTCGTCGAGCAGCTGCCCGATGGAGCGGCGCTGGCCCTGGCTGAGCTGCGTCCCTCCCGGGACGTGGGCCGTCCGCCGGCCCTCCTCAAGCGCCTCGAGACGGCCGTGCGGGCGGTGGGTGGCCGCGTGGATCCGTGCCCCGCCCCACGCCGCGACGAGCTTCGGGGCTGGGTCACCCGCCATGCCGCCGAGCTGGAGATCGCCATCCATCCGGCGGCCGCGGCAGCCCTGGCCCAGCGAATCGGAGGGGTCTGGGAGAACGACGTCGAGCGCAGCGAGCAGACGCGAATTGCGGACGGCGAGCTGCGCAAGCTGGCGCTGGCCGCCGGGGGGCGACCGATCGAGGTGCCCGATGTCGAGTCCCTGGTGTCCGACACCCGACCGCCATCGGTCAATGCCGTCGCGAACGCGGTCGAGCGACGCGACCCGACCCGCGCGGCTGAAGCCCTGCGTCGAGCGCTGGCCGACGGCGAGCCGGTGCTGCGAATCATGGCCGCTCTTGAAGCCCGCCTGGTGGACCTCACCGTCGCCCGCGACCTGCTGACCAGGGGCGCGGGTGCGGCGGAGATCACCAGGCGCCTACGGCCCGGTAACCCGTCGGGCGCCGAGCGAGTGACGGCCGCCGCGCGACGCTACACCGGAGAGGAGCTGGAGGGAATGCTGCGGGGCCTGTTCGAGGCGGACCTGGCGATCAAGGCCAACACGGGTGAGCCGGAGGCCGCGGTCACGGCGTGGCTGGGCGAGTACGTCCTGGGCGCGGTGAAGGGCGCGGCGGTGGAGAGCTAGCCGCTGGAGAGCTAGCCGCTGGAGAGCTAGCCGCTGGAGAGCTGACCGGAGAAGGGCTAGGCGGCCCCGGCGCGGAGGACCCGGTCGCTCTCAATCGCGAACGTACAGCGCGCGTTCGACAGGCCCAGGATCCCGATCAGCTGATGGTCGATGTACAGCTGCTTGCATGGCAGGCACAGGGCGCCGGGAAGGGCGAAGAACAACCGCTCCTCGACGCTCTCGTCGCGGAAGGACGTGTCGAACACCGAGGTCAACAGGCTCCCGCCGCAATAGCGGCAGGACTCGACCGCGGCCGTTTCGCGCTTCCGAGAGGTGCTCATGCGGCCGAGGATGGGGGCGGCCGTGCACCACCTCAATAGGACCCCCGTACCCTGGGCTGGTACCCAGCCCGTACAGCGAATCGCGCACCCAGGCCGAGCAAGCGGCGCACCGGAGCACCACCAACTGGTACTCGGGGCGTACTTCCGCCGGTCAGACCAGCCGGACCACGGCCGGGGCCGCGCTCCACAGCTTCTCGAGCCCGTAGCGCTCGCGTTCGTCGGGCGTGAACAGGTGAACGATGACGCTGCCGTAGTCGAGGAGCACCCATCGCGCGCCGGCGCGCCCCTCGATTCCGAGCGGCCGGACCCCCTGTGCCCGCAGCTCCTCGACCAGCGCGCCGGCCAGGGCCGTGACCTGGCGGTCGGAACGGCCGGTGCCGATGACGAAGAAGTCGGCCAGCGAGGTGAGCTCCCCGGTGCGCAGCATGACGATGTCGCTGGCCTTGTGGTCGGACACGATCTCCACGATCCGGTGCGCCAGCTGGGCCGGGTCGAGCTCCGGGTGGAGCGGAGTCACGTTCGGGGTCGGCTGCTGCAGGTCGGTCCTCCGAGTCCGAGTGGCTATGGCTGGTACAGGCGGCGCTCGAGGATCAGATCCTCGACGGCCCGCGGCACAAGGTAGCGGATGGCGCGGCCGGCCGCCACGCGACGCCGGATATCGGTCGCGCTGATGTCCAGCGCCGGCCCGCCCAGGAGGTGGATGCGGGCGGCCGCCTTCCCGAAGCGGCGGGCCAGGTCGGCGCGAGGCGGCAACGGCGTCCCGCTGCGCGGGCCGACGGCCCAGGGCGCCAGCTCGAGGAGCCGATCCGGCTCGCGCCACGAGTCCACCTGGGCCAGGCTGTCGGCAGCCATGACCAGCACCAGCTCGACTTCCGGCTGGCGCCGGCGCAGCTCGACCAGGGTGTCAACCGTGTACGACGGCCCTTCCCGCTCGAGCTCGACCAGCGACACGTCCAGGCGCGGGTCGTTGGCGATCGCGAGTCGGGTCATCAGGACTCGATCCGCCGCGTGGCTGATGGACCGTCCGCGCTTGTGGGGCGGGTGGGCCGCGGGGACCAGCAGAACCCGGGACAGGCCCAGATCGTCGGCCGCCAGGGTCGCCAGCCACAGATGACCGATGTGCGGAGGGTCGAACGTCCCCCCGAGGATGCCGATCCGCTCGACCTCAGCCGCCACGGGCAGTCCAACCGGCACCAGCCTGGTTCGGGCCTTCGACCGAGATGGACTGGCGGTCACGCTTCGTCGCCCCACTCGAGCTCGAGGCGGCCGATGCGCACCATGGTTCCGCTCCGTGCGCCGCGGCGTCTGAGCTCGGCGTCGATGCCCAGCCGCTCGAGGCGGCGCTGGAAGCGCTCTCGCGACTCCTCGTTGGCGAAATCCGTGCGCGCCGCGCTTCGTTCGATGGCCGCGCCGCGGACGCGGAGCCCGTCCGCCTCGGCCACCACCTCCCAGCCGTCCGCGGCCGGGTCGAAGCGGTGGACGCGGCGCGCGGGCTCGGGCCCGATATCGCCCTGGCGGCGATCGGCTTCTACAAGCGCATCGGCCAGGGCGGCACGCAGGGCATCCAGCCCGGTCCCGTCGTGGGCCGAGACCGCCATCGGGTCGTACCCGTCCTTGAGCAGGGCGGCGCGCACCGATCGCCAGCGAGCGCGGGCCTCGGGCAGGTCGTGCTTGGTAACCACCAGCCGCAGCGGCCGTTGAAGGAGGGTCGGATCGTGGAGCCGGAGCTCGGCGATCACCGCATGCCACTCCGCCACCGGGTCGTCGGCAGCCCCGTTGACGACGCCCAGCAGGACCCGGCAGCGCTCCACGTGGCGCAGGAACTCGTGACCCAGACCGTGTCCCCGATGCGCGCCTTCGATGAGCCCCGGAACGTCAGCGATGACCGCCGAGCGCTCGCCGTCGGGGCCCGACTCCACCGAGATCACGCCCAGATTCGGCGAAGTGGTAGTGAACGGGTACGGGCCGACCTCGGGCCGGGCCGCAGTCAGGGCGGACAGCAGGGTCGACTTGCCGGCGTTCGGGGCACCGACCAGACCGATCTCGGCGATGAGCTTCAGCTCGAGCTCTAGCCAGCCCTCCTCGCCGGGGTCGCCGCGCTCGTAGTGGCGGGGCGCCTGGTGGGTGGGCGTGACGAAATGGACGTTCCCCCGACCGCCTCTGCCACCGCGGGCCACGACCAACCGGTCGCCGGCTGCGAGCACCTCGCCCAGCACCTCCCCGTCAGGGTCGCGGCGAACAACCGTCCCGGGCGGCACGCTGAGCACGGCATCGGTGCCGTCGCGGCCATGCGCGCGCCGTCGCGCGCCACGCCCGCCGCTGGTGGCCTTCACGTGTGGGGAGTGACGGTAGGCACCGAGGGACGTGAGGCCGGCCTCCGCTCTCAGAATGACCGATCCCCCGCGCCCGCCGTCGCCGCCGTCGGGACCGCCACGCGGCACGTGCGCCTCGCGCCGCATGGACGCTGAGCCATCGCCTCCCGAACCGGCGGTTACGTGGATGCGGACGCGATCCGCGAACATCGTGCCCCGATCATACGGAGCCAACGAGCCAGGGGCCGGTCTCGTCTACAGGTAGCGGAGCGGGTTGACGAGGACGCCGTTGACGATGACCGCGAAGTGGACGTGGGGTCCGGTGCAGATGCCGGTGCACCCTACGGTCGCGATCTGCTCACCCCGCACCACGCCCTGTCCCGCGCTGACCAGGACCGCACCGAGGTGGTTGTAGCCGGTCACCCGGCCATCGGAATGCTGAATGGTGATGACCAGGCCGCCACCGTTATTCTGCCAACCCGCGGAAACCACGGTGCCGGTGTCGGCGGCGAGAACCGCCCCGCCGTAGGCATGGGCGATGTCGACGGCCTGGTGACCGCCCCAGAAGTACTGCGACACGTATCCGCCCGGCACGGGCCAGGTCAGCGAGCCGTCACCGTCCACGTAGCCCGTGGGACCGGCCCACGGCAGCGAGGTCCCCACCGACCCCGACCGGACGGGAGGCGGCGCCGGCAGCGGGATGGCGGCCACCGGCTCGGGGGCCGGAGTGGAGAGGACGCGGGTGCCATCCGTGACATCCGTGGCCTCCGCCCCGCTCGCCGGCTGGAGGTCGATCGTGATCTCCCCGTCCTGGATGGCCGCCATTTGTTCCGAAACGGCTCCCCGGGCCGGGGCTACCACCCGAATCGTGCTCCCGTCCAGGTTCAGCGCGCCCTGGGCGCTCAACGCTCCGAGAGTCGCACTACCAGCCACCAGCACAACCACCAGCAGGTGGAGGACGCCGCGGGCAAGGAAGGCACGAATGGCGCGGATCCGGCGGCGCACCGGCCGGGTCGGTTCAACCAATAGCGCTGGCTCCTGCGCGTGTTCTCAATGAGCAACTCGACGCCAGGGGGCGATCCTGGCGGACCGCAAGGGCACGGAGTAACGGCGTCGTGCCGGCCGATCCTAGCAAGCGAATCAAAGCCGGGTCAATCCCTACGACGGTCCAATAGCCAGCTGCATCGGCGGCACGCCGAGGTCGGAGAGGACCGCGTTGCCCGCCTGCAACGTAATCCACGCGACCGCCCGGTCTCCCGATGGCGGGTCTGGCAGCCGAAGCTCGAGGTCCACCGACTCGCCCGGCGCCAGGGCAGGGACCTCGACATCAAGGCGCGCGAGTTGCGGCGGCCGGGCGAGATACGGCTCGGCCGTGGGAGCCCATCCCGCAAGCAGCTGCACGCCGGCGGGCCACGATTCGGTGCCGGTGTTGGTGAGGCGGATGCCTGCCCGTCGGGGGTCGCCCACGACCAGCGGCCAATACATCGGTCCATCTCCGGGCTCGACCTCGGGCGGAAGACCAGCCGAGCCCCCCGGGGCCAGCAGGTCTAAACGCACCGCGAGGGACCGATCTGCGAACCATGCGGCGAGCGCATCGACCAGCGCCCCGGCAATCGCCTGCTGCGCATCATCGGTGGCCAACAGTTCGGCCTCGGCGGCCAGCGACATCGACCCGACCTCGGCCAGCACGGCCGGCATCAGGGCGCCGCGTCGCGGCTCCCGCGGATCGGAGGTCTCGGTGGGCGGGGCGATGATGTAGTAGTTCACCGCGTCAATCCCGCGGTCCTGCCGGTCGTATGGGGCCACGCCACTCAGGGCCGTCACGACCTCGTCTTGGATCAGGGTTGCCAGCCTCTCGGAGTGGGGGACGCCCCACGGCGTGTCATCGGTCCAGAACGTCTCAGTGGCTGCAATCTCGAGCACGTCCCCGTCCTGGGTCAGCGAGTTGATGTGCACGCTGACCAGGACGTCGGCGCGGGCCAGGTTGACGAAGTCGATGTGGGCCGCCAGCTCGTCCCGGGTGCGGGTCGCCTCCGGAAACAGGGCCCCGTAGCCGGCGTACCCGTCGCCATTGACGTCACGGAACGTCTCGCCGTGGCAGCCCAGCTCGGGGTACAGGTCTCCCGCCAGGGCCACGTCGGCCTGGCGGGTCATGACCACCGTGACGCCCTCCGCCTCCAGCTGGTCGCGAAGCGCCAGGGAGATCGCCAGGGTCAATGCCTTCTCGGAGCGCTCCACCCGGTTGTCGTACGGATTCGGCACGCCCCAATCCAGGCAACCTCCATGACCCGGATCGATGGCCACCACGATCGCCGCCGGGTTGGGGCCATAGATGCGGCTGTCAGACCCCGGAGCCGGAACCACCCGGCCAAAGTTGGTGCTGGGCTCCGGCGCGACCGAGGGGCCTGCCGACGGCCCAGGCGCGGAAGCCGATGGGCTCGCCGAACCGGGGGCGCAGGCCGCCAGGGCCAGGATCAGGCCGGCGGCGAGGGTTGTGGATGCCCGGAGGTGGGAGTCCCGGAGGCCGCCCAGCGGCCTCATCGGCCCTCGGAGGCCTCGACGCTCTTCGAGAGCGAGACCAGGAACTCGGAGTTGTTCTTCGTCTTGCCCAGGCGCTGCATGAGCAGCTCGATGCCCTCGTTGGGACCGACCGCGCTCAGCATGCGTCGCATGGTCCAGATCATCTTCAGCGTGTTCTCGTCGAGGAGCAGCTCCTCGCGGCGGGTGCCGGAGCGCAGGACGTCGAGAGCCGGGAAGATCCGCTTCTCACTCAGCTTGCGGTCCAGAACGAGCTCCATGTTTCCGGTGCCCTTGAACTCCTCGTAGATGACGTCGTCCATGCGCGAGCCGGTGTCCACCAGGCAGGTGGCGATGACGGTCAGGCTGCCACCGCCCTCGATGTTCCGCGCGGCGCCGAAGAAGCGCTTGGGCGGGTACAGCGCCGCCGGGTCCACGCCACCCGACAGGGTCTTGCCGGATGCCGGCAGGGCCAGGTTGTAGGCGCGGGCCAGGCGGGTGATCGAGTCGAGCAGGATGACCACGTCGCGCCCGGTCTCCACCTGGCGCTTGGCGATCTCCAGGGTCATCTCCGCCACCCGGGTGTGGTTCTCGGTCGGCTCGTCGAAGGTGGAGGCGTAGATCTCGCCCTGCACCGAGCGCTGCATGTCGGTGACTTCCTCGGGCCGTTCGCCGATGAGGGCGACCATGAGCAACGCATCGGGATGGTTGTCGGTGATGCCGTGCGCGATGTTCTTGAGCACGGTCGTCTTGCCGGCCTTGGCCGGCGACAGGATCAGGCCGCGCTGGCCCTTGCCGATGGGGGCGATCAGGTTGATCAGTCGCTGGGTGAGATTCTTCTGGTCGGTCTCCAGGTTGAACATCTCGTCGGGGAAGACCGGCACCAGCGAGTCGAAGTTCGGCCGCCGGCGGGCGAGCTCGGGATCGATCTGGTTGACCGTGTCGACCCGCGCCAGGCCCCAGTACTTCTCCTGGTCCTTCGGGGCGCGGCTGAGCCCCACCACCCGGTCACCGGTGCGCAGGCCGAAGCGACGGACGATGCTCGATGACACGTAGATGTCATCCGGCGAGGGCATGACGCCGTGCCGGCGCAGGAAGGCGAAGCCTTCGTCCACGATCTCGAGGATGCCGGACACCTCGCCGGCCACGACCTCCTCGCGGCGAGTGGCCTGGGCCAGCGGTACCGCGTCAAGGAGCTTCAGCACCAGGTCCGAGTGCTCGAGGCCATCGGCTTCGATGCCGTATTCGGTGGCCAGATCGCGGAGCTCGTCGACCGACTTCTCCTGCAGCTCGCCGAGGGTCAGGGCCGGCTCCTCGTCAGCGCCCTGCGGGTAGCCACCAGCAAAGACCGACGCATAGCCGCCGGAAAAATCGCGCCGGCGCTGGAAGTTTCCGCGCGGTGCGCCGCCGTGGCGGCGTGGCCCCCCTCCGTCGGGTCGACGGCGCGGGCGTCCGCGTCGGGGCTGGCGGGATTCGTCATTCATGGGGAATAGGTCTCCGTCAAGGGGTACCGGGGCGCAAGGCGGGCCGAACGGCCGCTGCGGGCTCCGGGTGGGGTGAAGGTCGGCGTCCGGTCAGACCTTGCGGCTCCCGGCTCGGGTCGTGATGTTCGGCCCGCCGTAACCACTCATCTCGCCGATCAGCTGCGCGCGGATCTGGCGCAGGACCGGCCGCCAATCGAGATGATCATACCCGAGCGAGGCAACCACGTCCTCGGCAGATGGTCCTAGCCCGTCGCGCCACCGGGAGCGCAGGAGGTCGCCGGCGTCCGTCGTGCGCCACCACGCTGGCCCGAACCGATCGCGGAGGCCGGTGGACAGGCTCCCTTCCAGCAGCCAGGCGCGGAGGTACTTCGCGGCATACAGGCCGTCATCGACGTCCGCCAGGTAGCCGGCCTCGGGGGTGATGACCCCGGTCAGGAGGCCCAGCAGGCCTGCGTACTCGGCCCGATGCACCGCCCACTCCCCGCCGCGATGGAGCCGCAGCTCGTACATCAGCTTGGCGGTGTAGCGGCGCAGGAAGTAGAGCTTGCGAAAGGCCCCGAAGTCGAGCCAGGCGGCGATGCCATCGGCCGGCATGCGCAGCTCATCCCCCAGCCAGTCGGGGTCGGCGACCAGGTACTGGAACAGGAACGCCCAGCCCTCGGTCACGCTCTCGTCGCCCACAAGGCGGTCCGCCGGGGCCAGCTTGGGATTGATGTGGGCGAAATGCTGGAGATGGCCCATCTCGTGGAGCGCGCCAGCGTAATCCTCGTGCCCGCCCTGGGGCTGGACGACGAGCCGGACGTCACCCGGCACCCGGATCGGGACGCAGAACGCCCGCGACGACTTGGCCGGCCGCGGCTCGAGGTCGAGCGTGATCCCGGGCTGGGTGGCGAGGTCAATGCCCAGCCGCGCCATGGTCTCGTCCAGGACCGGCATCAAGCGTGTCGACTCGAAGTGCTGGTCCCAGCCGCGGCCCCGCAGCAGATGGGCGAGATCCGCAACGCTGGCATCGCCGCCCTCGATCTCGAGCAGGGCCAGGTAGCGCCGCAGCGCGGCGTAGTAGATCGTCTCCGAGTCGGTCAGGAAGGCGGCGGCGCCCTCGGCTACGGCATCCGGGTCGAAGCCGACCGCGTCGCGGATGAGGGCCACGTAATCCGCCGTGCCAAGGGCCTGGGCCTGGGCGTGGAGGCGGGCCCAGCGCTCCTCACGCAGCGGGTTGAGGGCCTCGACCGCCATCCGGTAGCGCTCGTCGAGCGCGTTGCGCTCGTCCCGGTCGCTGATGTCCGCCACCCGGATCGGGACCTGGCGATACCCGATCCGCTCCCCGCGCCACATGACGGCCGCGGCGGTCTCGGCGACCGCGATGCGGTCCGAGATGTCCGCCACCGATTGCTCGAGATGGCCCTGAACCGCGAATCCGAGCAGGCGCTGGGCTCGGCGGGCCGACGCGTTCGTGCCCGCGGCCACCTGGCGCAGCCCATCGATGGCGGCCTCGGAGAACAGGCCCGCGTGCCGGCGGTAGACCGGCGCCATGTCAGGCTCGGCGCGGAATCCGGCCAGGTTGGCGTACTGGGCCTCGCCCTGTTCGGCTGAGAAGGCCTCGACCTCGGCTTCATAGGCGGCCTGGTCGAAAGCGCCGGCGGCCCGGCGTCGGGTCGAGCCGCGCCGCGGAGCGGTTCGGGTCACTGAGCGTCAGGTCTCGCCGGTGCTGGCCCCGGCCGCGGCGCGGGTCTTGCGCGGACCTCGTCGCTGCCCCTTGGCCGGGCCTGACGCCTCGACGCCCACCTCGGTCGCTGCGGTCGGCAGCCCGAGGCGAGTGGCCGCGGCGCCCACGAAGTCACGGAACAGCGGATGGGGGCGGTTGGGCCTGCTCTTGAGCTCGGGATGGGCCTGGGTGGCGACGAACCACGGGTGGTCGCGGAGCTCGATGAACTCCACCAGCCGGTCATCGGGGCTCACGCCGCTCCACCGCATGCCGGCCTCGCCCAGCCGCTCGCGATACGCGTTGTTGACCTCGAACCGGTGCCGGTGCCGCTCGTACACCACCTCGGCACCGTAGGCGGCGCGCACCAGGGCGTCCTCCTCCAGCCGGGCGGGGTACAGGCCCAGGCGCATGGTGCCGCCCTTCTCGGTCACGTCGGCCTGGTCGGGCATCAGGTCGATGACCGGATGCTCGGTGAAGACGTTGAACTCGCTGCTGTTCGCGTCGTCGGTGCCGAGCGCCTTGCGGGCGAACTCGATGACCGCGCATTGGAGGCCCAGGCACAGGCCGAGGAAGGGAACCTGCTGCTCGCGGGCCCAGCGAATGGCACGGATCATGCCCTCCACGCCGCGGTAGCCGAACCCACCCGGGACGAGCACGCCGGCCACGCCCTCCAGCTCGCCGGCCACGTCCTCCGGTTCGATGCGCTCGAGATGCTCGGCGCCAATCCAGCGCACCTTGACGTCGACCCGGTGATGGAGTCCGGCGTGCTTCAGCGCCTCGCTGACGCTGATGTAGGCATCGGGCAGCTCGGTGTACTTGCCCACGATGGCGATCTCGACCTCGGGCCGAGGAGCCCGGATGCGCGCCACCAGCTCCTGCCAGTCGGACAGGTCCGGCTCGGTGGCGGGAAGGTCGAGCTCGCGGGTGATGAGCTTGCCGAGGCCGGCCCGCTCGAGCAGGAGCGGGACCTCGTAGATGCTGCGCGCGGTCCGAAGCGGGATGACGGCGTGGACGTCGACATCGGTGAACAGGCTGACCTTGTCCAGGATGTCATCCTCGATCTGCTCGTCGCTGCGCAGGACGATGACGTCGGGTTGGATCCCGATCCCCCGCAGCTCCTTCACCGAGTGCTGGGTGGGCTTGGTCTTGACCTCACCCGTAGCGCCGATCTGCGGCAGCCATGTGACGTGGACGTACAGGACGTTGCGTCGGCCGACGTCCTTGCGCATCTGACGAATGGCTTCCAGAAACGGCAGCGACTCGATGTCGCCGACGGTGCCCCCGACCTCGACCACGACCACCCCGTGCGACGCGATGCCGCTGGTGGCCACGCTGCCGGTCCCCTCGCGGGCGACCCGCGCGATGCGCTCCTTGATCTCGTTCGTGATGTGGGGGATGACCTGCACCGTCCCGCCCAGGTAGTCGCCCCGCCGCTCCTTGGCGATGACCGACTGGTACACGCGGCCGGTGGTGACGTTGCTGGCCTGGGACAGGTTCTCGTCGATGAACCGCTCGTAGTGACCCAGGTCGAGATCGGTCTCCGCCCCGTCATCGGTCACGAACACCTCGCCGTGCTGGTACGGCGACATGGTGCCGGGGTCAATGTTGATGTAAGGATCGAGCTTGAGGATGGAGACCGGGATGCCACGCGCCTTGAGGAGACGCCCGATCGATGCGGCGGTGATCCCCTTGCCGAGCGAGGAGGTGACGCCGCCGGTTACGAAGATGTACTTCGCCATGACGAACAAGAGGGCCTGTAGCGAGAGCTGCCGGAGCGCGCGAGGTCACGCGCGGGAAGGGATCGACCTTCACCCACCCGGATCCTGATGGTACCCGATTCGCGCCAGGCCGATGAACCGATGCGACCGGGGTTGAAGGCCTCCCCCCGGGAACGCCGCGTACGATGGGCTCGTGCTGCGCCGTGCCTGGGCCGCCGTGCGACTGGTCCACCCCGCCCCCGCCGCGGCGGTGACCGCGCTGTCGGCCGCGCTGGCCACGATCCTGGCCGTGGAGGGGGGCGGCCGGGTCAACGTCGCCACGATCGCACTGGTCACCGCCAGCGTGGCCGGCTCGCAGGTCTTCACCGGCGCCACCAACGACCTCACCGACCAGAGTCGAGACGCCATCCTGCAGCCCGAGAAGCCGCTCCCCACTGGGGACCTGTCGGCCAGCGCCGCCCTGTGGATTGCGGCCGGCGGGCTGGCGATCCAGGTCGTCACCGCCAGCCGGCTGGGAACGATGCCCCTGGTCCTGGGAGTCGCGGCCAGCGCCTCGGCCCTGGCCTACAACCTGTGGCTGTCGCGGACCCCGTTGTCGGTGGTCCCGTACCTGGTGAGCTTCGGACTGCTGCCCCTCTGGATCGCGGCCAGCGTGGGCGTTCCGCTGGAACGGGTGGCGCCGGCTGTCCTCCTGGTCGGCCCGTTTGCCGCAGCCGCGCACCTCGCCAACACGCTGCGCGACTTCGATGCCGATGCCGCGCTCGGCTCACGCTGCCTGGCCCAGGTGCTCGGGCGGCGGACCGCCCATCGGCTGGCGGTCGGGCTGGCGGTGGGCGTCGGCGTGGGGGCTGCGCTCAGTTTCATGCTGGCGTCACGGCTGCAGGCGGTCAGCATCGTGCTCGGAGTGTTAGGTCTGCTGGCCATCCTGCGCGGGACGTCGAACGCCACCCGGTTGTGGCAAGGGGTTCTGGCTGCCGCGATCCTGTGGACCATCGCCTGGGCACTGGCCAGTGCCCCGCCGGGCTAGGCCCGTCGCGCGCGCCCAGACGGCGTGCCTAGACCGCGTCGTCGATCTCCCAGGGCTCGTCGTCGATGTCCTCGGTCAACTTGAGCCACACGAACAGGCCGGCCAGGATGGTCAGCGGGACGATCACCAGCGCCGCCAGGATGGCGCCGACGGCAATCGCGAGAGCCTTGAGGATGTTCACGAGTCAGTCTCCGTTCCACCCGCCGCGGGGGACGCACCTGCCGTTGGGGGTGCCGCGGATTCGGGTCCGCGGTCGAGTGGTGCGGCCTCGATCATACCCACGATTTCGTCGCGAGTGAATTCAGACAGCTGGTGACCGACCTTGCCATGGGCGCCGGCGACGAACGTCCGGACCACGAACGAGCCGTCCTGCTCGAAGAAGAACACGTCCCGAGGATGCACCGAGTCGAGCCATTTGCCGATGATGCGGAGCGCCTGCTCGTAGAAGTTGGCCACCCCGATCTCGGGGTGATCGACCGCGGCGCTGCCGCGCTGCTCCTCGGCGGCGCCGATCAGGTCGCCGATCTGGTCATCGGTCAGCTCGTGCATCTGCTTGGAGAAGGTCCCCGTTTCCGACCACTGGCCGCCCATCGAGGTCGCGATGCCCTGGACCAGGAACCCGCCATCCAGCTCCAGGAACAGGAGCTCCTTGAGGGGCTGGCGGTCCGCCCAGGCGCCCACGCTGCGCAGGACCTCCTCCCAGTCCTGCCGCGGGCTCCCCTCGTAGATCCGCATGATGGGCCTCCCGGTCGATCGGCCAGCCTAGGATAACCCGCTCAACGCGACGGCCACCTCGGCAGCTGCACCGGCATTGGCGACGATCAGACCGATGTTGGCGCGCAGCGCGCGCCCGCCCGAGGCCTCCACAACGCGGCTCAGCACGTACGGCGTCACGGCAGCGCCCCGCACGCCGGCAGCGGCAGCCGCGTCCAGCGCCTCGGCGATCCAGCTTTCCACCTCAGCGGCCGGGATGGCCACCTCGGCCGGTGGCGGCTGAACCATGAGCAGGCCGCCCACCCCGGGCACGGACCGGTGCGCGGCGACCAGTTCGGCTGCCGCTGCCGCCGAGTCCACCCGATGGGCGAGCGGCAGGCCGCTGGTGGTGCTGTAGAACGCTGGCAGCTCGGACGTCCGCAGGCCGATCACCGCCACGCGTCGCGTCTCCAGCAGCTCCAGCGTGGCGGGCAGGTCGAGGATGGCTTTCGCCCCGCTGCACACCACGGCCACCGGCGTGGCTGCCAGCTCGTCGATGTCGGAGCTGACGTCGAAGCTGCGTTCCGCCCCACGATGGACGCCGCCGATCCCGCCGGTGGCCATGAGCGCGATCCCCGCCGCATGGGCCACCCGCAGGGTGGCGCTGACCGTGGTCGCCGCCAACATCCTTGATGCGAGCAGCGGCCCCAGGTCGCGCGACGCAGCCTTGGCCGGTCGCGAGGCCGGGTCGGCGAGGCGCTCCAGCAGGGCACGATCGGCCCCGACCACGACCCGTCCGTCAGCGATAGCCGTGGTAGCCGGGACGGCGCCGCGGGCCCGAACCTCGGCCTCCGCGGCAAGCGTGGTCTCCAGGTTGTGCGGCGCAGGCAGCCCCTGGGCGACGAGCGACGACTCGAGCGCCACCACCGGCCGACCCGCGCCCACCGCCTGCCGCACCTCGTCGCTGAGCGCGAGCCAGTCGTTGGTCATCGGACTGCCTCGGAGGGGACGCGGGCCTGGGCTCCGACGACGCCGGCAACCTCGGCGCCGAGGCGCCCGGCCCGCTCCAGGGCATTGCGCAGGGCCAAGGTGGTGGGCGGCCACGAGCCTTTGGCCACCGCGAGCAGGAACCCGGCCGCGTGAGCGTCCCCGGCGCCGGTGGCGTCGACCGCCGAGCCCGGTGAAGCGGGCATGGTCAGCGTCTCGGCGCCATTCGCCGCAGCCGCGCCTCCCGCGCCGTCGGTCACGACCCCGACTCCACCGAGGGCCGATACCAGGCCGGCCGCCAGCTCCGCCGCTGTCCTGAGCCGGCCCGTCGCCGACCCTGCGGCGAGGAGGGCCGACGCCTCGGCGCGGTCGACGAGGACGAGGTCGGGCCGGGTCATCTGGAGCCGATAGAGCAATCGATTCCCGCCGGCGAAGGAGCCTCCGCCCACGCTGCAAACCTGACCGGCGCGTCGCGCGGCCACCAACGCGGCCAGGGCATCGCCGCTACCCGAATCGGCCAGCGGATAGCCGGAGATGTGGATCCAGCTGGCGCGGTCCAGCGCCGCCTGCACCGCGGGTGATGCCAGGGCCTCCGCGTCGAATGAGACGCGATCGCTCAGCATGGCGCGCTCTCCGGATTTGTCCACCAGCGACACGACGATCCCGCTGCGGGCGGCCAGCAACGGCACCAGCGCCACCCCGTCGGCGGCCAGCGCGGCTCGCAGCTGTTGCCCGGGGAGGTCATCGGCCACCGCGGTCACGAGATCCACCCTCGCCCCGCGCCGCGCCAGGCGAACCGAGAGGTTGGCGCCCTGCCCGCCTGGTGCCACGCTGATTCGGGCCGGGCTGTCGGACCCGGCGGTGGGTGTCGCCGAGCTGCGGACCGTGACGTCGAGGGTCGCGTCGCCGACCACCACGAATCGGATCGGCTTGACGGTCACCACGGCTGGCGGCTGGTGAAGCCCTCGTCGATGGCATGCCAGAAACCGACCACCGGCTCGGCCAGGCGCCAACACAGCCAAACCGGCTGGCCGTCGCGCTCGCCGGGGAAGTCGACCAGCCCCTGCTCCAGATCGCGGACCTCGACCCCGAGTGACTCGAGGTGCTCGACCAGGGCGCGCATCCCACCCCCGATCTCGGTCATCGCGGCCTCCGAGCGGGCCAGCGCATCGGCGTGGGCGACGTTGCCGTTGGTCGCGCTCTCGTCGCCGTGGGCCGTCAGGGCCGCCACCGCGCTCTCCAGGCGCCCCTTCTCCACGGCCAGCTGGAGGAGCACCGCGCGCACCTGTGGCAGCAGGGCGTTGGCCTCGTCGATCGAGTACCGCCGCCGGACCTCGGCCATCGCCGGATGGTACGCCCCTCTGGTAGGATCGGCCCGCCCGGCGGGCCAGCTCCGCGCCGCGACGGCGCCCCCGGTGTCAGGCTTGACACATGCCCGATTCCTCGGCCGGTCGGCGCAAGAACGACCCGGCCCCACCCGACGGCGCGGACGTGTTGCACGAATGGGACGACTTCCACCTGCCGTCCTATCTCGGCAGCACGACGTTCCAGAAGCTCCCATTGGTGACCGATGTCGCCGCGCTCACCGCGCGGCGACCGGATGCCGTGATCCTGGGAGCGCCGCTGGACGACGGAGTCAGCCATCGACCGGGAGCCCGATTCGGCCCCCGCGCCATCCGGAGCGCGTCATACCACTCCGGCGACCTCCATTCCCTCCAGCAGGGCATCAGCCCGTTCGACTGGCTGGACGTGGTGGACGGGGGCGACGTGCCCATCGTCCCGGGGCGCCTGGAGCGCGGCCACGCGGCGATCCGGGCCCGGGTCGGGGAGGTGGTACGCACCGGAGCCATCCCCATCGTCCTGGGTGGTGACCACTCGATCACGTATCCATCCGCCGGGGCGGTGGCAGAGGCGGTGGCGCCGCGGAAGCTCGGGATCGTTCATTTCGACGCTCACGCCGACACGGGAGACAACACCTGGGGCAGCCTGCTGTCCCACGGGACTCCCATGCGACGGCTGATCGAGTCAGGGGCAGTGGCGGGCCGCAATTTCGTCCAGGTCGGGTTGCGGGGCTACTGGCCGCCGGCCGAAACCATGGCCTGGATGCGCGAGCAGCAGATGCGCTGGCACCTGATGACCGAGATCGAATCCCGCGGCGCCGAAGCGGTCGTCGGGGACGCCATCGCCGAGGCGCTCGACGGGCCCGACGTCATCTATCTGTCGGTGGACATCGACGTCCTCGACCCGGGCATGGCGCCTGGAACGGGAACTCCGGAGCCGGGTGGGATGCTGACTCGCGAGCTCCTGCGCGCCATCCGCCAGGTGGTGGGCTCGGTGACGATGGTGGGGATGGACGTGGTCGAGGTGGCGCCGGCGTACGACGTCTCGGAGGTGACCGCGGCGGCTGCCCACCGCTGCGTGCTGGAGGCGATCAGTGCCCTCGCCGCCCGGCGGCGCGAGGCCCGCGAACCAGCACGGCCGACGGAGCGCTGACCCGCTCTACTCGACGGTGAAGGACGTGGTCGCGACCTGGGTCCCGTTGCGAGTCACCCGCACGTCATAGTCGCCCGGGTCGAGGTTGTTGAATCCAAAGTAGGTGTACCCGGCGCAGTCCGTGCTTGCGCCGCAGAAGCTCAGAGGAATGCTGGACTGGCCCTCGACATTTCCACCACTGTCGACGATGGACACCCCGATGACGTCGCTTGCCGTGGCATGGCGGAAGCTGACCAGGATCCATAGCTCGCCGTCGTTCTCGGCCCCGCTGTTGTCGCAGGTGGCACCCGTGGGCTCCTCGTCGCAGGTCTCGGCTCGAGCCAGGAAGCCGTCGGGGAGCGCGCTGGGTTGGGCGGCGGATGGAATGACGGTGGGCGCGGCAGTCGTCGTGGGTGACGCCTCCGCCGAGCTCTCCTCGGGTGTCGGCTCCGGGCTCGGCGTGGCGACCAGCAGAGTGGCTGAAGGCGATGCCTCTGCCGCCGGACCCGCATCGAAGACCCCGCCCACGATGGCCCCGCCGAGCAGGGCCAGGATCCCGAGCCCCAGGAACAGGACGAAGACGAGGCCGCTCACCCCCCCACTGGCCTCCGGCGGCGGGGCGGGACGATAGGGGGGCGGAGGGGGCGGCGGAACAACAGGTGGTGGAGGGGCAGGCTCGCCGGCCGCCGACGCGGCAATGGCGGCCGAGGTCGTCGCCGATGCCGCGCTGGCCCGACTCCGTCTCCGCGGCGTAGGACTCGCCGGCGCGGCGCTCGCGGCTGCATCGGTCGCCGCACCAGCCGCCGCCTCGTCAGCGGGCGGCGGAGGCCCGGCGGCAAGGCCAGGCTCGGCGGGCCATGCGGGCGGCCCGGAAGCAACCTCCTCCGCCTCGGAAAGGTTGTCTACCCGCGAACCAGCGGCCGCGGCGGCCGCGGCGGCCGCCCGGGCTGCCTGATCCTCGGGCTCCGGCTCAAAACGCTCCGCCGGGCCGGACCACGGGGCACCGGGATCGTCGACCTCGTGCCCACGACGGAATACGTCCGAGCCCTGGCCTCCGACCGGATCTCGGAAGCCGCCCTGCAGCGCCGCTCCGCACTCGTTGCAGAATGGGGCCGGCGGCGTCCAGCGACCGCAGGTCGGGCAGAGCACATCTCCACGCGTGTCAGGCATCGGCGCGCATTGTGCCTTCTGGGCCACCTCAGCGCCAGCCGGAGGTCGGTATTCTCAGCCGTCATGCGACGCGTGAACGTGGTGGGAACCAGCGGCTCGGGCAAAACGACCTACGGCGCCGCGCTTGCTCGCCGGCTCGGGGTGCCGCACGTCGAGCTCGACGCCCTGTCCTGGGAAGCCAACTGGGTGTCCGTTGCGCCAGCCGTACTCCGCGATCGCGTGGCCCGGGCCGTGGCCGCCGACGAGTGGGTCGTGGATGGCAACTACGGCGCGACGCGGGACCTGGTCTGGGCGCGAGCCGACACGGTGGTGTGGTTCGACTTTCCGTTTGCGCTCGTCATGTGGCGAGTCATCGCCCGCACCCTGCGCCGTAGCCTGCGAGGCGAGGAGCTGTGGAGCGGCAACCGGGAAAGCGTGCGCCTGGCGCTCAGCCGCGACTCGATCATCCTGTGGGCGCTGACCACGTTCCACCGCCGGCGGCGCGACTACCCTCGTCTGTTCCGCGAGCACCCGGGTGTGCGCTTCGTCCGGCTCCGCTCCCCCACCCAGGCTCGCCGGTTCTTGGAGGCTATTGCGTCCCCGGCGCCGGACCCGGTGTCTGCACCCCGCAGTCGACCTGGGCAGCCACCGGAAGACAGTCCTGCTGGAGGAGCCACGACGTCAGGAGCACCAGGCCGGCGATGACGAAGATCGTCGCGGCCATGGTCAATATCACCCCGCGCCAGGTCGGCTCGCGATACTCGCTGTCCACGTCCCGATCTTAGGCCCCGGGACGCTTCCACTGGGTGCCATCGGCGAAGCGCTCCAGCTTCCAGATCGGCAGTCGCTGCTTGATGGCCTCGATGACGTACCGATTCGCCTCGTACGCGTCGGCGCGGTGCGGCGCGGCGGTCACGATGGCCACCGCGGCGTCCCCGATGGGCACCGCACCGGTCCGATGCATGACGGCCACCGCGCAGCCGGGCCAGCGATTGGCCACCTCCGCCGCCACCGCCCGGAGGGTCGCCTCCGCCATCTCCGGGTAGGCCTCGTACTCGAGCTCCAGCACCTCGCGCCCGTCATCGGCCCGGTTTCGAGCGCGGCCCACGAAGGTGACCACCGCGCCATGCGTCAGCCCGGCGATGCGCTCCAGGGCCGTGACATCGATCGGCCCATTCGTCAGGCCGACGGGCGGCTCATCCGATCCACCCGAGACCGGCGGCAGGAAGGCCACCTCGTCCCCCTCGGCCAGGGGCTCGTCCCAGCTCACCGCGATGCCGTTGCGGGCGGGCTGGGTGTACGGCCGATGGGCCGCCAGGCCCGGGTGGCGGCTGACCAGCGCGTCCCAGGCATCGGACACCGATCCTTCCGCCGCCAGGTCCAGGTCGGATCGGGCGGCGCTCAGCTCGCGCAGGGTGGCGAAGCAACGGGCGCGGACGTGCATGGGCCTAGACGGGGGTCCCGCCCAGGTAGCTGAGCGCGGCGGAACCGATGGTGCCGGCCATGACCAGGGCCAGGCCGATGTACAGGAGCCCGGTGGTGGCCTGGAGCGATGTGGCGCGGGTGGCGAGCAAGGCCAGGATCGCCACCCCAATGGGGAACGCGATCCCGACTCCGAACCGCAGCCAGGCCAGCCAGGCCAGGCCGTCCTCAAAGGGCGCTCCCCCGGAGCTGACCACCGACCATACCGCCACGAGGCCCTGAACGGCCAACGCGCCGATGAGGAGCCAGATCAGACGCTGGAGGGGGGCCGGCGACAGCTTGGGGGTGACGAGATACCAGTGTCCCAGCAGCATGGCGGCCGTGACCGATCCCAGCGCCAGCGCGGCGGTTGCCAGACCGGCCGCGAAGAGCGCGGGACTCGCGGTGCCGCCCGCCGCGGCCAGGGTCACCAGCGCCGCGACGCCGACGACACCGCCGCCGATGGCCAGTCCGGAACGTGGCCAGCGCGCCAGCGAGGCGAACAGGTAGGCAGCGGCGACCGCGGCGAAGGCAGCAACCAGGATCCGGCGCAGCTCCGCCGTCGCGGCGGTTCCGGGCACCGCGGCGAGGCCCATCTCGGACGCCAGCCAGACCAGCGCGCCGACGAGCACGGCCACGGCCATGAACAGGCGGTATCCGCGCGTCGTGCCGCCCAGCCACTCGGTCACGCCCACCGCCAGCAACGTCCCGCCGGCCAGCGCGCCCCAGAAGATCCAGTTCACGAACGGAAGGGCCACAAGGCTCACCGATCGGCCTCGTCAGCCCGCGATCAGGCTGCCGGTCAACCCGATCTCGACCCACCCCTCGGCGACGCGGGTCGGAAAGGTCTCGACCGGCTCGGTGGCCGGCAGAACCACGGCTGCCCCGGTCCGGACGTCGAAGCAGCCCCCGTGCCAGGCACATACCAGGACCCCGTCACGAGGATCGAACCCGGCCTCCGACAACGGGTAGTCCTTGTGGGTGCAATTGTTCTGGACCGCGAAGTACTCCCCGGCGTGCCGGACGAGGACCACCGGCCGCCCATCGATGGCGACCGGAATGAGATCGCCGTCACGCAGGTCGCCGGCCGGCAGGATGCGGACGAAGCGGGTCGCGGCCTGGGTCACTCAGAGTGGTCGAGCGAAGGCCAGCAGCCGCGGCTCGGTCATGTCCTCAATCGACCAGCGCAGCCCCTCGCGGCCGAGACCCGAGTCCTTGACCCCGCCGTACGGCATGGGGTCGGTGCGCCAGGTCGGGACGTCGTTGACGATGATGCCGCCCACCTCGAGTTCGTCATGGGCGGCCAGGGCCCGCTCCAGCGAGCCGGTGAACAGGCCGCACTGGAGACCAAACCGGCTGTCATTGATCTCGCGCAAGGCCGCCGCGTAGTCGGGGACCGGGAACAGATTGACGACCGGCGCGAAGACCTCCTCGCCGCACACGCGCGCGTCACGCGGGACGTCGACCAGAACGGTCGGCTCGTAGAACAGCCCATCGGCGCGCGCTCCGGTCAATGCCCTGGCGCCGGCGTCGAGGGCCTCGCGCACCCATTCGTCGGTGCGGGCCACGGCCCCCGCGTCGACCATGGGTCCCAGGTCGGCCGCTGGATCCAGGGGGTCGCCCATCGTCACCTGGCGCACCTTGTCGACGAAACGCCGCTCGAATTCGGGATAGATCGACTCCACGACGTAGATGCGCTGGACGCTGATGCACACCTGCCCGGCGTAGGCGAAGGCGCCGAACACCAGCCGCGCCACGGCCCAGTCGAGGTCAGCGGTCTCGTCCACGATGACGCCCGCGTTGCCGCCCAGCTCGAGGACCACCTTCTTGCGACCGGCATCGGCTTTCATCTTCCAGCCCACGGCGGGGCTGCCGGTGAAGCTGAGCAGCTTGAATCGGTCATCGGCCACCATTCGGTCTCCCGTTGGGCGGTCCATGGGCAGGATGCTGACCGCGCCCTTGGGCAGGCTGGTCTGGTCGAGGTACTGGGCGACCCGAAGCATGACCAGCGGGTCCTTGCTCGGCGGCTTGAGGACGATGGAGCAACCCGCCGCGATGGCGGGGGCCACCTTGTGCGCGGCCAGGTTGAGGGGGAAGTTGAACGGGCTGATACCGGCCACCGGACCGATCGGGTAGCGCCGCACGATCCCGCTTCGACCCCGGTTGGCGGCGGTCCAGTCCAGGGGCAGCCACTCCCCGTTGATCCGCAGCGCCTCCTCGGCGGCGGTCCGGAAGGTCAGGCTGCCGCGAGCCACCTCGGCCCGCGCGTCGCGGATCGGTTTGCCCGACTCGCGGGTCAGCAGCTCCGCCAGCTCGTCCGCATCGCGGGCGATGGCCTCGGCCACGTGCTGGAGGGCGTCGCGGCGCTCGAAGCTGGCAAGGCGCCGGGTCTGCTCGAAGGCGGTGACTGCCGCGGCCGTGGCGCGCTCCAGCTCATCGGGACCGGCCTGCCAGGTGGTGGCCACCAGCTCGCCGGTGGCGGGGTTGCGGACCTCGAGCGGCGTGCCCGCCTCGACAAACTCGCCGGCCAGGTAGACGGGGACGCTGGGCGCGCTCACCTGGGTGGTCACGAGCGCCATTCTACGACCGCCATTTGGCCGCCGATCTCGACCCCCTTTATGATCGGTCGGTGGTGAACCCGGTCTTCCTGTTCCTCGAAATCGCCGCGACGCTGATCTTCGTGGGCGCCGCGCTGGCCGCTCTGCGTCGCGGACGGCTGCCGTTCCTGGAGCTCATCAGCGCCGCCGCTTTCGGCTTGCTGCTCGAGGAGAGTTCGCAGCTCATCTTCGAGACCTACAACTACAGCCCTGACTGGGTGCTCGTGCTCGACCGCGCGCCGCTGGTCATCGGCCTGACCTGGGCCCTCCTCATCGCGGGAGCGATGCGGATTACGGATGCGCTGGGGGTTCGGCGCTGGACAGCGCCGTTCGTGGACGCGGCGCTCGTGATCATGCTCGACCTCGCCTTCGACGCCGTCGCCATCCGGGTGGGGATGTGGACGTGGGTCGACATCGGGCCGACCGATGGATGGTTCGGGGTTCAGGCCGGCAACTTCTATACCTGGCTGTTCGTTACCTTCGGTTTCAGTCTATTGACCCGATGGCTGCGTGATCGCGCAGCCCGTCGACGCGGGGCGGAATGGCTGCAATTGCTGGTTCCCATTCCGGCGTATGCGATTCTGATCGCCGCGATCATCCCGTACGCGTTCATCAGCGCCCGGACCAATGCCCCCACCGGCGGAGCGCTCTGGCTGTCCTTCGTGTGCATCGGGCTCTTCGTGATGGTGGCCGTGCGTGGCGTCTTTGGCACCGGCCGCCAGCCGCCGGATGGGCAGACGGCCGCCATCGTCGACCTGCGACTTGCCATCTTTACCCGGCTCTCGATCCAGGGCTTCTTCCTGCTCGCGCTGCTGATCATGGGCATTGCCACCGAGCTACCCGTGCTGCTCGTCACCTCGGTCGTATTGATCCTGGTCGACGTGTGGCTGTCTCGATTGATTGACCAGCGGCGCGCGGCCGCCGGATTGGCTCCAGCGCGCGCCGTGTTGGCTCCCGTCGCCGCCCGGGTCCGCCAGCGGTGACCGAGGCGGCAACCGCGTCGGTCGACGTCGAGGCAGTGGTCGAATACCTCCGCGCGCTGATCCGGATCTCGTCGGTCAACCCGCCGGGGGACTTTGATGCGGTCGCAGGCCACGATTCGAGCGGCGGGGAGACGGCCGCCGCGCGGTACTGCGCCGAGGTGCTCACCCAGGCGGGCATTCCCGCCGAGGTCCTCGAGGCGGCCCCGGGTCGGGGGAGCTGCTTCGCCCGCCTGCGGGCGGATCCCGGCCTGCGCGACCCGGAGCCGCCGCTGGTCCTGCTCAGCCACCTGGACGTGGTGCCGGTCGAGGCCGCGTCGTGGACCCGCGACCCGTTCGGCGGGGAGCTCGTCGACGGCGTGGTGTGGGGTCGTGGCGCGGTCGACATGAAGGACATGGTCGCCATGGAGCTGAGCGTCATGCTCGCTCTCCATCGGTCCGGGACGCCTCTGCGCCGGGACGTGATCTTCGCCGCGGTCGCCGACGAGGAAGCAGGCGGGACGTTTGGCGCGCGGCACTGGGTGGCTGCGCGACCGGACCTGTTCGGCTCCGAGGCAGGACCGGCGGCGGCGGCGCTGAACGAGGTGGGCGGCTACTCGATGACCATCCGCGGCCAGCGGGTGTACGGCATCCAGGTCGCCGAGAAGGGCATCATCTGGACCCGCCTCCACGCCACCGGGACCCCAGGCCACGCCAGCATGCCGCACGCCGACAACCCCGCGCTGCGCCTTGCAAACGCGGTGTCGCGGCTGGACGCGGCACCGGCGAGCGGCGACCCCCCGGCCGTGGTCCGCGCGTTCTTCGCCGGCGTCGGCATGGGCGAGGTGGCGGAGCTGATTCCCGCGGACCGGCCGGCGGCACAGGCCGCGCTGGAGCGGCTGGTCCCCGACCCCACCCTGCTCCGATCGCTGCGCGCCATGCTGCGGGACACGATCACGCCCACCGTGATCCGGGTCGGCAGCAAGGTCAACGTCATCGCCGGATCGGGGATGGCCGAGGTGGATGTTCGCACCCTGCCGTCGACCGACCAGGCGGCATTCGCGCACCGGCTGGCTGAGCTCGCCGGGCCGGAGGTGGTGATCGAGTCGGTCCTGAGCCTGCCCGCCGTCGAAGCCCCGGCTGACGCGCCGATCGTGGGGCTCATGCGCGATGCGCTCGGGCGGGCCGACCCGCAGGCTGCCGCCCTGCCGATGATGATCACGCCGGGGACGGACGCCAAGGCGCTGGCGGAGCTCGGGATTCCGACCTACGGATTCGTGCCGCTCCGCCTGGACGCCGACACGCCGTTCCTGGACCTGTTCCATGGCAACGACGAACGGGTTCCGGTCAGCGCGCTCGCCTTCGGGCTGCCGGTCTTGCACGAGGTCGTCAGCCGCTTCGCGGCGGTCCAAGATGGGTAGCGGGACCGATCCGGACCCTCGGCTATATACTCGCCGCCTTATTCCACAGGAAGTCGCCTCCGCATGTCCACATCCGAGCTGACGGCCGGAGCCCACGCCTTCGTCTTCCCGGGTCAGGGTTCCCAGTACATCGGGATGGGGGCCGGGCTGGCGGGCCGTTCGCCGATCGCCGCCGCCATCCTCGAGCGGGCTGATGCCGCGCTCGGCTTCAAGCTCTCGCGTCTCATGTTCGAGGGTCCGGCCGACGAGCTCGACGCGACCGTCAACGCGCAGCCCGCGATCCTGGCCGCCAGCATGGCCGCGCTCGAGCACCTCCGGGAGCGGGCCCGGGCAGCGGGCGTGACCCTGAACCCGTTGGCCGTGGCCGGCCATTCGGCCGGGCAGTACGCGGCGGCCATCGCCGCCGGATCGGTCGACTTCGAGGAGGCGTTGCGGCTCGTTCGTGAGCGCGGCCGGATCATGCAGGAGCGGGGCATCGACGGCGGCATGGGTGCGGTCATCGGCCTTTCGGAAGCGCAGGCCGAGGAGGTCGTCGAGCAGGCTCGCGAGCTGGGGGAGATCTCCGTGGCCAATATCAACGCCCCGGGCCAGGTGGTCCTGTCGGGCGTCATCCCGGCCCTCGTCTTCGCCCTGGAGATGAGCAAGACGGTCGGCGCTCGACGCGCGGTGCAGCTGACCGTCAGCGTGGCCAGCCACTCCCCGCTGATGCGGCACGCGCGCGACGAGTTCGCGAAGGTTCTCGAGCGCGTCCCGTTCCGCGACCCGACCGTGCCACTGGTTGGGAACGTCCACGCGACCATGATCCGCAGCGCGGAGGGGCTCCGCGAGGAGTTGACCGATCACCTGGTGCACGGCGTCCAATGGGTGGCCACGATCCGCAACATGGCCGCCATCGGGGTGACAGATTTCGTCGAGGTCGGGCCGGGGCGGGTGCTGACCGGGCTCATCAAGCGCATCAGCCCCGAGGTGCAGGCGCACGCGCTGGATGAGACAGATGACGGCTGGCTGCCCCTCGCGCCGGCCAGGCCTGCGGCCGCGCCTAAGGCCGAGGCGGCGAAGAGCCGCCCGAAGGGCGCAGATGGCGCGAAGGAGCAGCCGTGAGCGCCAACGGCCGCCGGGCGATGGTCACCGGGCTGGGCGTGCTGGCGCCGGTCGGCATCGGGAATGAGACTGCGTGGGAGAACCTGGTAGCCGGCCGGTCGGGGATTCGCGACGTCACCATCGCAGACCTGTCCGACCAGGACATCCGCGTGGGTGGCGAAGTCCCCGACTTCGACCCCAACAAGGAGATGGATGCCAAGGACGTCCGACGCCACGACCGGGCGACCCAGATGGCGGTCGCCGCCAGCGCCGAGGCCCTCCGCGACGCGGGGCTGATCAACGGCAACAGCCAGATCCTGCCCGAGGAAGCCAACCCGGATCGGATCGGGATGGTCTTCGGCTCGGGCTGTGGCGGAGTGAGCATCCTGCTCGAGAATGCGAAGAGATACTGGGACGTCGGCGCGAACCGGGTGTCGCCGTGGACCATCCCCCACATGCTGGTGGACAGCCCGTCGGGGATGGTGGCCATCCAGTTCGGCATCCGCGGCCCGAACACCGCCGTGGTTAGCGCCTGCGCGACCGGCAGCCACGCCATCGGCGAGGCGGCCGAGACGATTATCCGGGGCCAGGCCGACCTCATGCTGGGTGCCGGCACCGAGGCCGCCCTCGTGCCCCTGGCGTTCGCCGGGTTCGGCCAGATGCGCGCCCTGGGCACCCCGATTGACCCCGACACCGGCGAATACGTGCCCTCCATCGCCTCGCGCCCGTTCGACGCGACCCGCAACGGGTTCGTCATCGCCGAGGGCTGCGCGGTGCTCGTCCTCGAGGAGCTCGAGCATGCGCTGGCGCGCGGGGCGCGCCCGATTGCCGAATTGGTCGGCTATGGCAGTGCGGCCGACGCGTTTCACATGGCCGCCCCGCCTGAGCACGGAGAGGGCAGCCAGCGATCCATGCGCTGGGCGCTGGAGCGTGGCGGCATCGACCCGACCGAGGTTGACTACATCAACCCCCACGGGACCGGCACTCCGCTCAACGACCTGGCCGAGACCCAGGCCATCGAGGCCGTCTTCGGCGACCACGCCCGAAAGATGGCCATCAGCTCCACGAAGTCAATGACCGGTCACATGATGGGCGCGGCCGGGGCGTTCGAAGGCTGGGCGTCGGTGAAGGTGCTGGATACCGGCTGGATCCCGCCCACCATCAATCTGAACCACCCCGACACGGCGCTTACGCTCGACTACGTGCCCCACGTCGCGCGCCAGGCCGATGTCAAGGTCGCGCTCTCGAACTCCATGGGCCTCGGCGGCCACAACGGAACGATCATCTTCCGCAAGTACGAGGCCTAGGCGCCCGCACCGTCCTCGTCGCCCAACACGTACAGCTCCGGTTCGTGGCGCCGTTCATGCCCGGCCTGCGTCCGCACCCAGTCACGCAATGCGCTCTCGGCGGTGCTGAAGGCGAGTTCGGCCCAGGGGATCTCGTCGGGGGCAAAGTCGCCCACCTCGGTCGTCTCCACGCCCGGCAGCGCCTCCCCGCCCACCACCAGTGCTTCGTAGATGAGAGTCACCACGGCCGCGTGGGGCCGCGAGTAGGCGCCGATCAGGGGCCCGACCTCGACCCGCAGCAGCGTCTCCTCCTCGGTCTCGCGGCGGGCCCCTTCCTGGGCCGACTCGCCCACCTCCAGGAAGCCGCCCGGATAGCTCCACAGCCCCAGGCCCGGCTCGATCCCCCGCCGCGCCAGGTACACGCGCCCCTCGCGCACCGGGAGGGTGCCCACCACCAGGCGCGGGTTGCGCCAGGTGACGTGGCCGTCGGGACACACGAGACGTGGGCGGTGGTCCTCCTCGAGCACCCGCTCGACCACGGCCTTGCCACAGGCCGGACAGAAGGCGGGTTCCTCGCCCAGGGTCAGGGGGTAGGTCGTGGAGGCGTCGCGCTCCGGCATCGGCTCATGGTAGACCGCTGCTGGCTGGTCTACCCTTCCTTCCCCAGGCCCGGCACGCGACCGGGTCGAGTCACAACCGGTGAGGTGCCGTCATGGCCGACTACCCGGACCTCTACGCCGACGGCTTCTCGGTCACCGCCGGCCGATTCGGGGTCACGCTGACCCTCCTGCGCTCCGAGCCGACGGGAGAGGCGGGCGCCCACGATGACCCGCGCGAGATCGTGGGGCGCATCCGCCTGAGCCCCAACCTCGCCAAGGCCATCGCCGAGGCGCTGGGCAAGACGCTCGCCGCCGCATCGCGGACCACTCAGCAGGGCGACACCACGACCCATTGAACATGACCCCCGTCCGCCTATACAACTCGCTGACCCGGCGGATCGAGCCCCTGGAGCCGATCACCCCCGGCCAGGTCACGATCTACACCTGTGGTCCCACGGTGTACCGATACGCGCACATCGGCAACATGCGCAGCTTCCTGTTCGCTGACCTGCTGCGGCGCACGCTCGAGTACCTGGGCTACGAGGTGCGCCACGTCAAGAACATCACGGACGTGGGGCACATGCGCGACGACACCTTCGACACGGGCGAGGATCGGGTGGAAGCGGCGGCCGCGGCGGAGGGCAAGTCACCGATGGAGATCGCCGCCTTCTACACCGATGCCTTCCTGGCCGACGAAGCGCTGATCAACATCCTGCCGGTCCACGTCCAGCCGCGGGCCACCGACCACATCCCGGAGATGATCGACCTGACCCAGCGCCTGCTGGACGTTGGTCTGGCCTACGAGGTGGACGGCACGGCGTACTTCGATGTCAGCGAGTTCCCCGACTACGGCAAGCTGTCGGGCCAGCGGCTGGAGCACATGCAGGCCGGCCATCGGGTCGAGGTCGAGGTCGACAAGCGCGACCCGGAGGACTTCGCCCTGTGGAAACGGGCTGAGCCAGGCCGCCAGATGAAGTGGCCGTCACCCTGGGGAGAAGGCTTCCCCGGCTGGCACATCGAGTGCTCGGCCATGAGCCTCAAGCACCTCGGCGAGCGATTCGACATCCACACCGGTGGGATCGACAACAAGTTCCCTCATCACGAGGACGAGATCGCCCAGAGCGAGGGGACGCTCGGCCACCGCGTCGTCAGCATCTGGATGCACGGCGAGTTCCTCACCCTGGACGACGCCAAGATGGCCAAGAGCGCCGGCAACATCATCCGGGTCAGCGATCTGCCCGAGAAGGGCTTTAGGCCGCTCGACTTCCGGTACCTGGCCCTGACCGCCCATTACCGATCCAAGCTGGATTTCACCCAGCCCGCGATACACGCCGCGGCATCCGGGCTGGCGCGACTACGGCGGGCGGTTGTGGCCGGCGGATCGGACCAGACCGATGGCGGCTCGGTCGACCTCGCCGCCGAGCCGTTGGCGGGCTACCGAGAGCGCTTCACGGCTGCCATCAGCGAGGACCTGGGCCTTCCGGCGGCGCTGGCGGTGGCCCACGCGGTGGCTGCGGCCGACGACCTGACACCGGCACAGCGCCGAGCACTGCTGCTGGACTTCGACCACGTGTTCGGGCTGAGCCTGGACGCAGCCCCGGAGGGCGATGACGGGGAGCTGCCTGAGGGCGCTGCTGAGCTGCTGGAGCAACGCGCCGCGGCGCGCGCCGCGCATGACTACGCCACAAGCGACCGTATCCGCAAAGAGCTGGCCGCCATGGGCGTCGAGGTTCGCGACACCCCCGCCGGCCAGGAAACGACCCGCCGTCGCTGAAGCAGCCGGCTACCGCCCCCAGACAGACTGAGGGCCCGGCTCTCGGAGCCGGGCCTTCAGCGGAAGCTATTGAAACCCGATCAGAAACTGAACGGACAGGGAGTGTCCTGGACGAAGGTCAGATTGTTGTTGGCCGCGTCCAAAGCGTCTTTGAGATCCTCCTGCTCGTCGCGGTTCGGATCGCCGGCCGGGGTATAGCCATCGGCGCCAAGCGCCGTGTTGGCGAGAGTCATCAGCGAACTGATAGTCAGGAAGTCGCTCGGGTCCCCGTCGTCCACGTCCGGTGCGTAGACCAGGGCGCTGCCGCTGACGAAGCCCGCTTCGACGTTGAGCTCCATGGCTGCCAGCTGCGCCGACAGCATGTAGGCCATGTTGACCGCCGTGGCGTGCAGCAGCCAGGTGCGGAATTGCGCGTAGGTGGTTGGGTTGAAGTCGGCGCCAATTGCATTTTTCAGGTTCAGAAGGCTCAGCAGGGTGAGCTCCGAGCCCGGTCCCCCGCTATCGTTCATCGTGGCCTGGCCATTCCTGTTCGACCAGTAACCGAGCGTATGTCCCCCGCCCGGACCCAGGCACAGGTTGCCGAATTCGACGGTGGTCTCGTCACCATCGGCGAGCACGACAATGACCGGGTTGTCCGTGGTCGAGATCCAGTTCGTCTCGACGGGCGTGTACTCGGTGACGGTGTACGTGTCAGGGGCCAGGATGACGCTGACCGGCGTGAATCGGTCGATGTCCAGGTCATCGTGGATATTGATCTTCCAGCCGGTGATCTCGATGCCGTCATCGTTGATGCCGTTCGCGTTGGCGTCGTAGAACTTGATGACGTTGAGCGTCGCCTCCTCCGGCGGGATGGGGCTCTCGATGACTTTGAAGTTGTCGGTCTTGCAGTTGCTCTCGGTGAAATCGGAGTCCGTGCAGACCCAGACCTTGTAGACATTGCCCCCGTTCGTGCTGGTGTCGTAGCCGGCTGAGGCGTCGGAGTCCTTAATGAGGATGCTCGACAGCTGATAGCAGGAAACAAACTCGCCGCCCACCACCACCACCGGCGTGTCGTCGCCACTGCCGATGCTCGTGCCGAGCAGCGTGCCGTCCGGCTCGGTGACCTTTACGTAGTACTCACCGTTGGGCAGCCCGGCGGCCCCTTCGTGGACCGGCCCACCATCCAGGTAGACGTCGTCCTTGTCGCTGTAGATATTGACGTTCGTCCCGTCGCAGGCCGCAACGGTGGTGAAGATCGCCCCGGAGACCGGCGCACCAAGAGCCGGGGACGCTGTGAGCAATATGGCGACCGTACTTCCGAGAACCGCCAGTCGGAGCCGGATCATGTGTCCTCCTCTACGCATTACCGACCTCAACCTAAGGCCTGGCCTGGTGCGGTCGATTCTATTCGAGTGCAGACTGGTGGGGCTGCAACGCCTCGCATGACATCGAGGACCCTAACGGAGAGGATCAAGCGTCCATTCGCTCGCTCTGATGCCGGATGACAGTTCGGGATTGGACGGGCGTTAGGATGGACCGATGACCGAGGAACGACGCCTGGTGACGGTTCTGTTTGCCGATGTCACCGGCTCGACCGCGATAGGTGAAGCGTTAGACCCGGAGGACATGCGCGCGCTGCTGGGGCGCTACTTCGCGATCGCCCAGGACGTGGTGACTCAGCACGGTGGCACCCTGGAGAAGTTCATCGGGGACGCGGTGATGGCCGTGTTCGGGCTGCCCACGGCGCACGACGATGACGCGGCGCGGGCGGCGGCGGCCGCCCTGGCGCTCCGAGACCAGGTGCGCGCCGACCCGGGACTCGGTGATCGACTGCCCATTCGGTTGGGCATCAGCACCGGCGAGGTGGTGGCCGCCATGGGTGGTGGCGAAGGCGGGGACTTCCTGGTCACCGGCGATGCGGTGAACGTCGCCGCGCGCCTTCAGCAGAGTGCTGACAGCTGGGAAATCGTGTCCAGCGAGCGGACAGCGCGTGCCGCCGGGGACGGCTTCGTGTTCGGCCCGCTCATGGACCTCGAGGCCCGAGGCAAGGGAGCCCCGGTACGGGCGCGCCGCCTGGAGTCCGCGGGGGTCGCTGCGCCGCGGGCGCGGATGCCGTTCCTGGGCCGGGACGCCGATGTGGCGCAGCTGGAGCTGACGTCCGGGCGAGCGATGAAGGAGCAGCGGCCGTTCCTCATCACGATCACCGCGCCAGCGGGAACCGGCAAGACTCGGCTGCTGGAGGAGTTCCTCGAGCGCCTCCCCGATTTTCATCCGGAGGCCCGGGTCGTCACCGCCCAGTGCCTTCCGTACGGCCAGCGCCTGACCTATTGGCCCCTCCACGCCCTCCTGCGCCAGCTGCTCGACCTGCCGGAGGGCGTCGACCCCGAGCGCATGCGCGACGCGGCGCAGGCCTGGCTCGAGACTGCCGGCGACGCGGCTCCCAGGCGCACGGCCGAGCTGCTGGCCGCCACCTTCGGCGCTGGCGAAGGTGACCCGATGGACCGCGCCGAGCTGTTCTCGGCTTGGCGCTCCGCGGTCGAGCTGGCGGCCCGGGATCGGCCGTTGGTGGTGGTCGTCGAGGACCTCCACTGGTCGAGTGACAGTCTGCTCGACCTTATCGAGGTCGTCCTCCAGCCGCGCGGCGAGGCGCCGCTGCTCATGATCGTGCTGGCCCGGCCCGAACTGCTGGATCGGCGCCCCAGCTGGGGCGGGGGACGCCGGAACTACGTCTCGCTGGCACTCGAACCGCTCGACGATCTGGCCATCAGTGCCCTGGTCGACTTCCTGCTTCGGGGCCCACCGCCGGAGGTCGTCCAGACGGTGGTTGCCCGGGCTGAGGGCAACCCGTTCTACGCGGGAGAGCTGGCACGGACGATCTCTGAACGTGCCGCGTCGCTCGACGACCCGGCTGCGGTGGAGGCCGTGGTCTCGGCCTTGCCGGACACCGTGCATGCCACCGTCCTTGCCCGGTTGGACCTGTTGCCGGGCGCCCCGCGCCGCGTGCTGCAGCTGGGATCGGTCTTTGGGCGGAGCTTCAGCGTGGCCGGCGTAGCCGCTATTGCCCCAGAGCTGACCGATGAGGTGGCGGAGGCGGTGGACCACCTTATGGAGCACGACCTGATCCGGGCAAGCGGTGGCGATGAGCTCACGTTCCGCCACATCCTGATCCGGGAGGTGGGCTACCAGACCCTGCCTCGCGCCGAGCGTGCCCGGTTGCATGGCGCGGCCGGCGCGTGGCTGGAGATCCAGGCGGTTGGGCGCGAGGAGGAGCAGGCGGAGCTGGTGGCTTACCACTTCCGAGAGGGCATCACGCTGGCCACCGCGGCCGGGGTAGAGCTGGGCGCCTCGCAATTGGACAAGGCGGTCGCCTGGCTCCGTCGAGCAGCCGAGGCCGCGTCCGCCGGCGCCGCGTACGAGGAGGCGGCCCGGCACTTGCGGGCCGCCATCGAGATCGCGCCGCGCGAGGACTTGCCGGAACTATGGGCCGATTTGGGCGACATCTTCGGCGGAGGGAGCCTGGCCACCGACGCGTACGCCACCGCGGCCCAACTGGGCCGTGAGCTCGGCCGGTCGCCGGACTTCCTGCTTCGGGCGTTGAGTGGACAGCTGATGGTTCTCGGCCGCTGGTCGGGGTCGGTGGGCAGAGAGGTCTCACCCGGTGAGCTCACCACGCTGCTCGACGAGGTCCGGGCCGCGCGCGTGGACGCGGCGGACCAACGAATAATCGGCTACTCGCTCGTCGCCGAGAGCTTCCAGCCTCTAGGGGAGCTCACGGTAGGGCAGTCCATGCCTACGGAAGCCGAGCTGGAAGCCACCCGCCGGCCCGCCGAAGCGGCCGCCGCCATCGCACGGGAGCTCGACGATGCCACGCTGCTGAGCGCGGCGCTCGATGCCCTCGCAGCCTCCATGCTTGGCCGCGACCCGGTCGCCGGTTTGGCCCTGACCCAGGAGCGGGCCGCGCTCGAGGACCGGTTGCCACTGTACGAGCGCACCGATTTCCACAACATGCTTGCCTGGAACTTCGCCTCCCTGGGTGAGCTCGACGAGGTGCTCCGGGCCGCCGAAGCCGTCCTGCGCGACCTCGCGCCCAACCAGGCCCAGGCCCTGGCCCTGAGCCTGGCCGCCTGGCAGGTCTGGTCGCTGGCCATGCTGGGGCGCTGGGACGAGGTCACCCCCGCGTCCGAGCGGGCCAACCGCCTGTGGGAGGAATCGGGACGGATTTCGAGCGGCTTCGCGCTCCACGGCTACATGGCCGCCACCGAAGTTGGCTGGGCCCGCGGGGATGACCGGCTCAGCGGTCGGGGCGCGGCGGCGATCATCGGGATCGCCGAAATGTTCCCGCCGGGCCATATCTTCCGCCGTCTGGCGGCGTACGCCCAGCCGGACCCGGAATTGCTGGTTCGGACCGTCATCCTCGATTGGGAGCCTTACGTGACCCGGCTCCATCTCGTCGAGCGGGCGATTTCGCTGTGCGTGGATCTGCGCCATCCGATTCCGAGCGATGGCCTGGAACTCCTGGTGGCCGAGGCCCGTGCCCGCGATCAACGGTTGCTGGGCGCGCAGCTGCTCCGGGCCCGCGGGGTCCAAGGGCGAGCGCCGGACGATCTGCGCGAGGCGCTCGATCTGTTCCGCGGCTTCGGGGCCAAACCACTGGTGGCGCGCGCCGAAATCGAGCTTGGGCGGTTGCTTGGTGACGACGCCCTGGAGTCGTCGGGGATCGCTGCACTCGAGGCGCTGGGCGACATCGCCCAACTGGGACGCGCGGCCGCCGTCCCCCGCTGAACCGTCGCGGCGCTTTAGCCGCGCAGCTCCGCGGCCAACAGTTCGGGCAGAGCCGCGAAGAAGGCCGATCGGGCCCGCATCGGCCCCAAGCCGGTGTCGCGGGCGGCTCTATGGCTGGCCAGGTCGGTGTGAGGACCGAACAGCACGATTCGCGGACGCCGGCCTTCCTCGGCGCCGTCTCGCCACGCCGCGATGGCCGCTCCCCAGTCCGGCTCACGGTCGCCCCAATCGACCACCAGCAGTTCGACCTCAGCGGCGGGCGGCAGCTGATCTGGCGAATCGAGGCGCACCAGGCTGGCGCCGGCACCCGCCACCAGGTTCTCGACCCGCGAGGCGGTCATCAGATCCCGCACGAGCGCCACTACCCGAACGCCGCCCGCGGGACGGGGGTCAGACGGGCTGCTCGTCGATCAGCTCGCCATCGGGCCTGGATAGGGGCCCAATCCCGTTCGGCGCAGGGCCGTTCGGAGCGTTTCCGTTGACGACGTTGTGGTCGACCATGTACCGGGCCACGCGCATCGGAAAGACCCCGACCACGACCGGCGCGCGGACGTCGACCGACAATTCCACGCCCAACTCGTCGCGGATCCAGAGCTCCTCGAGCTTGGCAGCCTCGCGAGCCGGGACGCCGATGTACGCGGACGACCCATTGCGGCTGATCCGCACCATGTCATCCGGCTCATCGAGCCCGAACCGGCGCCGCAGCTCAGCCACCGGGACATAGGGGCGAGAGCACACGAAGCGACGGAGGCTGGAGGTGCTGGGCCGCTTGATGGCGGACATTTGGGGAGTCTACCCCGGGTCGGGGTCGCCCGCAGAAGCGGCCGGTGGCTCCTCCGGCTGCCCGTGGCTCCAACCCCGCGCGGCCTCCACGGCACGGCGGATGAGTCGCTTGGACGGTGCACGCTCTGACGCACCGCCCTCGTCGGCAGCTGGGTACGAACGCAGGCGCAGGCCGATCTCGCCCACCCCGGAGGGGTGGACATCGGTCCCGTCGATGCGGATGGTCGGCGAGCCGGGGAACTGGAGGAACTGCGCGTCCTCCGGGCTGCTGACCGCGATCATCTGGATCGGCGTCTCGAAGGCATCCTCGATCAGGACCTCGACCAGTCGCTGGCGAGCGGTCATGTACTGCGGGTCGGCGTCCCAGAACAGCAGCTCCACGCGCATCGGCCGGTCCTTTCTTCGGGTCATCCGGTCGACAGACCGATGACCAGGCAGGCCACCGCGATGACCGCAAGTCCCGCGCCGAGCCACATGCGCCGCCGTTCGGCACCGGTCATGCCTTCGCGCAGCGAGGCGCCGGCTGGCGTGGCGCGCCCGCGCCAGGTGAGATAGCGCTCGGCATTCTGGTCGCGCGCCTCGCGCTGCCGATACGACCGCCAGGCCGGCAAGCCGATTATGAGGGCCGCCACGCCGTTCACGAGGGCGATGACCAGCAGGACGCCGGTCACGCCAGTTGGCCGTTCATGCCAGTTGGGCGGCGGGCTGGCCGGCCGCTGCCGCGTCCACCAGCCAGGACACGCGCTCGGCCTGAACGCGCGCCGCGGGCAGGTCGGCGCCCGCGCGGACCGCAGCCAGGGTTTCCGCCTTCTCCGCCCCGACCACAAGGAAGGTCACCTGTCGGGCCGCATTCAGAACCGGGTAGGTGAGCGTCAGCCGGGGCGTGTCGTATCCGAGAGGCCAGGTGGCCACCACCAGGCGGTCGGTGATCATCAGCGCATCATCGCCGGGGCACAGCGAGGCGGTATGGCCATCCACCCCCATCCCCAGCCAGATGAGGTCGAGGACCGGGACCTCGCCGTCAACCGCGTCGGCGACTTGTCGCAACTCGTCCTCGTAGTCGCGGGCCGCGCGATCGAGATCGGCCGCCTCACCCGGCATCCGGTGCACCGCTTCGGGCCGCAGGCCGGGCAGGTGGGCCAGCAACGACTCACGCGCCGCGCCGTAGTTTGAGTCAGGATCGTCCGGTGGCACGGCACGCTCATCGGACCACAGGATCTCGACCTGCTCCCACGCGACCTGCGAGACCCGCGGGGCGGCCCGAAGCAGGTGGAAAGCGGCATGCGGTGTGCGCCCCCCGGACAGGGCCACCAGGAAGCGTCCGCGATGGCGGACCGCATGCCGGGCCGCCGTCACGAAGCCGTCGGCGGCTTCGGCCGCCACGGCCGCCGGCGTGGGCAGAACGACCATCTCCATGGTCAGGCGGCCGACTCGCGTGCCGCGGCGAGCAGGATCGCTGCCGCGCGCAACGCGTCCTCGTACAACAGGTCGCGCTGGTCGAGCACCAGCTGACGACGGAGGACCTCCGCCTCGGACTCCGTGCTGAGCGGGATCCGGCGCAACAACGCGGTCATGCCGTCGGCGTTGGTCACGATCGTGGCCTCGGTCGCGGGACGATCAACGATGAATTCGGCCGACCCGGCCTCGCCGAAGGCCCGGAGCCGCACCGACAGGAGCTCGCCGGGCGGCATATCGTTGGTCGCGACCGGTTCGATCCCGATGTCGACCATCTCGTATCGGCCCTCGAGGATCATGCCCATGCCGCCGTTCGCGACCCCTTCCCGAGATCGGGCCCGGCGCCATGCGAGCCGGGTCGCGATCCAGCCCGCATACAGCAGGGCTTCTGCCTCGGGTGACGGGTGGTGGTCGTCCCCTCCGTCGGCGACGGCGTACTTGATGCGCAGCCGGGACAGGTTGGGCAGGTACCGGCGAAAGCGCGGCCCATCGAAGAACTGCGCGGTCAGCTCCTGCCAGGGTGCCAGACGCTCCCAGGCCAGGTCGCCGACGCCCGCCCGCCGTCGGATAGCGCCCAGCCGCTTCAAGCCGCCGGGGAGGTCGCTGAAGTGCGACGAGTTCACTACCAGCCGATCCGCCATCTCAACGAGCTGGTGGAAGATCGGGTCGTCGAACGGAGGGTCGCCAGGCCACCACACGTCGGTCGGAAGGTCGTGGATGACGAGGGGCGCCACGATGCCGTCCAGGTGGCGCGCCGCCTCGCCGCGCACGGTCAGGGCCAGCTGCTCGTAGCAGATGCGGCCCGCGTCGTTCTCCCCGTCATGGCAGTGCGTCTGGATCCGCGCGTCCAGCGCGTCGCCCTGGGCGCCCGGGTCCGCCTGGAGGACGATGGCCCGTGATGGATGACGGGCGCCCAGGCTGAGCAGGGTCTCCAGGATGCGGTTGCTCGCAGCCTCGTCGCGCACGGTGACGATCAGGTTCAGGACCGATGTCCGCGCGTGCGGTACCCCCTTTTCGGTGACCAGCGTCCCGTCGCCCTTGTCCTGCCTGGTCGTAGCTGCGGTCCACAGGCGCGCCAGCTCCGCTTCCACCGCGCGGACCGTGGTGCCGTGCATCTCGAGGTAGGTGGCCGCCTCGGGCTGCCGCGTGGCCCCGGACTCGGGTGTCGGGACTGGTTCCAGCATCATGGCCGGCGCCACTCCCGTCCGTCGCGGGTCAAGAGCTCTTCCGCGGCCGGCGGGCCCCAGCTGCCGGCGGCATAGAAGTGAAGCGGCCCACCCCCACTGACGTGCCAGGCCTCGACGATCGGATCCAGGATCTCCCAGGCACGGATCAACTCGTCGTCCCGGGTGAACAACGTCGAGTCCCCGATCATGCAGTCCAGGAGCAGGGTCTCGTACGCATCCGGGGAGTCGACCGCAAACGAGCTGCCGTATCGGAAGTCCATGTTCACGCCCCTAATGTTGAGCCCGGGACCGGGCACCTTGGCCCCGAATCGCAGGAGGATGCCCTCGTCGGGCTGGACCCGGATGGCAAGCACGTTGGGATCGATCTCCGGCGCCCCGGCGCGGCCGAAGAGGGCCAACGGGGCGCGCCGAAACTGCACCGCGATCTCCGTCACCCGCGCCGGCAGGGCCTTCCCGGTTCGAATGTAGAACGGCACCCCCGCCCAGCGCCAGGAGTCGATCCCCAACTTCAGCGCGACGTAGGTCTCGGTCTCGGAGTCGGGAGCCACCTCGGGCTCATCGCGATAGGCGGGCACTTTCTCGCCGGCCACCCAACCGGTGATGTACTGGCCGCGGACCGCGTTGTGGGCAATGTCCTCGGCCGTCATCGGCCTGACCGCGCGCAGCACCTTGAGCTTCTCGTCTCGCAGATCGTTGGCAGAGAACTCGACCGGCGGCTCCATGGCGAACACGGCCAGCAGCTGGAGGACGTGGTTCTGGACGATGTCGCGCAGCGCCCCGGTCTGGTCGTAGAACTCGCCGCGGCCCTCCACCCCCACCGTCTCGGCCACCGTGATCTGGACCGAATCGATGTAGCGCCGGTTCCAGATCGGCTCGAACAGCCCGTTGCCGAACCGGAACACGGCCAGGTTCTGGACCGTCTCCTTACCGAGGTAGTGGTCGATCCGGTAGATCTGCTCCTCGGCGAACACCTCGCGGATCTGGCGGTTCAGGGTCAGGGCCGATCGCTGGTCGAAGCCAAACGGCTTCTCGACCACGACCCGCGTCCAGCCCTGCCGGCCGCTGGTCCGCGCGCTGCTGCCCGCCAGGCCGGCGGCGCCCAGGTGGCTGACCACCTCCGGGGTCAACGACGGCTGGACCGCGAGGTAGAACAGCCGGTTGCCGGCCGTGCCCCGATCACGGTCGATGCGATCCAGGCGCTTGCCCAGGGCCGCGTACGCCTCGGGGTCGTCGAGGTTGCCCTGCTGGTACTCGATGCCGGCAGCGAAGGCAGACCACACCGATTCGGAGACCGGACGATTGCGGCTGAACTGGTCGATCCCCTGGCGCAGGTGGGCGTGGAATTCCTCGCCGCTCATCGGCCGCCGGGCGAACCCCACCACCGTGAACTCCGGCGGCAGATGGCCACCCAGGGCCAGGTTGTAGATGGCCGGTCCCAGCTTGCGAAGGGTCAGGTCGCCGGTCGCGCCGCAGATGACCATGGTGCAGGGCTCGGGCATGCGCTCCTGGCGCAGGCCCTGGCGCAGCGGATTGACCGATCCGGACGCGGGCTTGGCAGGCTCAGCGGTCATCGGCTCAGCGGTCATCGGTTCAGGCAGATCCGTCCGTGCCCTCGGAAGACTTCACCGGGTGGCCGCCGAACTCGTTGCGCAGGGCCGCCAGCACGCGGTCGGTGTAGCTGTCGGGCGAGCGGCGGCTGCGCAAGCGCTGGATGAGCGCCAGGGTGATGACCGGAGCGGGCACGTCGTGGGCCAGAGCGTCGGCCACCGTCCAGCGGCCCTCGCCCGAGTCGGCCACCCAGCCCGAAATCCCGGCCAGGTCGTTGCCCTCCTTCTCGAATGCATGGCCGGCCAGCTCCAGCAACCAGGAGCGGATGACGCTGCCGTGGTTCCACAGCCGCGCGATGGCGGCCAGGTCGAGGTCGTAGTCGGAGGCGTGGAGGATGTCGAATCCCTCGCCGTAGGCTGCCATCAGGCCGTACTCGATCCCGTTGTGGATCATCTTCACGTAGTGGCCGGCCCCGGCCGGCCCGCAGTACAGGTAGCCGTTGGTCGGGGCGAGGGTGGCCACCACCGGCTCGAACCGATCGAACACGTCGCGCTCGCCGCCGACCATGGCGCAGAAGCCGACCTCCAGGCCCCACACCCCGCCCGACACGCCCATGTCCAGGAAGCGCAGGCCGCGGGCCGCAAGCTCGGTGGCGCGTCGGGCGCTGTCCGCGAAGTTGGCATTGCCGGTGTCGACGAGGACGTCCTCCGTCTCGAGCCGATCGGCGAGCTGCTCGATTAGTCCTTGGGTGGGATCGCCGGCCGGCAGGCTGAGAAGGACATGGCGCGGAGCTCCCAGCGCGGCGCACAGCTCCTCGATCGACCCAACTGCGGTGATCTGCCCGTCGTTCTCCGGCTCGGCCGCGAGCTCGGTCGCCACCGCTGGCGTCCGGTTCCAGGCCACGACCGGATGACCGCCGCGCGCCAGGCGTCGCGCCATGCCGGCCCCGATCCGGCCCAGTCCCACGATGCCGACCTGCATGCCTCCTCCTTCGGTTGGGATGATGAACTACGCGACCGGGCTGCCCAGCGCCTCGGCGACGAGGTGGCTGACGCGCGCCAGGCCGTCCTCGGCGTCAGCTGCGTGCAGGCGCAGGGCGCGCCGCCCGCGCCGTTGCAGGGCGGCGAGGTCACCCGCGGCCTGGGCCGCCAGCAGCGTACCGAAGGTCTCGACCCGGCCGGGAATGGGCAGGTCGCGTTGGGGATCCGCGGTCAGCATCAGGTACACCCCGGTGTCGGGACCACCCTTGTGGAGCTGGCCGGTGGAGTGCAGGTAGCGCGGGCCAATGCCGGCCGTCGTGGCAGCACCCAGCGCATCGCGGACCGAGACGCGGAGGCGTTCGAGAGCGGCGGTGACAGCCGGGTCGGGTGGCAAATAGGCGAGGATGGCGAAGTAGTCCCCCTCGGCCAGCGTTTCGAGGAGCGACCGGACGGCCGCCGCCACGCTCAGCGGCGCGTCGCCCAGGGCGGCCGGATCGGCGGACGCCGCAAGGCCTGGTTCGGCCACGATCGGCATCGGGCTGCGGAAGGCGCCGTCGCGCCGGTACGCGGCCAGCAGCGCCTCGGTGGCGGCCTTGGCCTCCGCCACGTCGGGCTGGTCGAAGGGATCGACGCCCAGCACGATCCCCAGCGCCGCGGTCGCCACCTCCCAGCGCACGAACTCGCCACCTACCGCCTCACGCCGACTCAGGGTCAGCTCGTGGACCGGATGTCCGGCGGCGCGCAGCTCGCCGGCCAGCTCACGCATCTCATCCGACTCCGGCTCACCGGCCAGGCTCAATAGGACGAAGCAGCGGTCGGTCCCGTACTGCTCGGCCGCGGCCACCGGTTCGCCGACGACCGGCACCACGCCACGTCCCGCCTTGCCGGTGCTCTCCGCAACGAGCTGTTCGACCCAGTCCCCCAGGCTGACCAGCCTGGGCGTGGTCAGCAGGGTCAGCTTGTCTCGTCCCGCCAGCGCCGCTTCGCCGATGACCGCCCCCAGCCGCAGGCCCGGGTTGTCAGCAGCCGGTTGGCGGCACGCGGCGGCCATGGCCTGCGCCTCGTCGAGCAGCCCCTCGATGTCCGCGCCTCGCAGCGCGGCCGGGACCATCCCGAAGACCGACAGGGCCGAGAAGCGGCCGCCGACCGACGGCTCGCCTTCCACGATGGCCCGGAATTCCTGGGCCCGGGCCAGCTCGGCCAGTGGGGTGTCCGGGTCAGTGATGGCCACGAAGTCGAGGGCGGGGGCGACGTCGGCCAGGCTGGCATGGAATGCGAGGGTCTCGGACGTGGCGCCCGACTTGGACGAGACGCACAGGAGGGTCCGGGCCGCGGTCGCCCAACTGCGGAAGCCCCGGACCGCATCCGGATGGGTGGAGTCACAGACCCGCAGCGTGGTCGTTCCTTCGAATAGGCGGGCGCACAGCTCGGGCGCCAGGCTGGACCCGCCCATGCCGAGCACCGCGGCACGCCGATACCCGTCGCGGGCCACGCCCGCGGCCAGATTCCGAATCTCGCCCACCCGCCGCGCCATCGCATCGGGGAGGTCAAGCCATCCGAGCCAGGCGGCCACGTCGGCCGGGGCGTGCCCGCTCTCGGCCCACAGGCTGCCGTCGCGATCCCACAGCCGCTCGGCCACCCGCTCGGCCGTCCACCGATCCAGCCGGGCAGCGATGGCGCCGTCGAGCGGGCCGCTCATGCGGTCGCGAGTGCCCTCCGCTTGGCGTCGATGGTCGCCATCAACTCGTCGAACGAGGCCCCGAAGGACCGCACGCCCTCCTCGATAAGCTCGTCGGTGACCTGCCGCATCGAGATGCCAAGCGCCTCCACCGCGGCCACCGCCCTGGCGGCGGCGGCGAAGTCGGCATCCAGCGTCCGGCGCAGCTCCCCGTGATCGAGCATCGCGGCGATCGTCTCGCGCGGCATGGTGTCGACCGTGTCGGGCCCGATCAGGGCCTCGACGTACTTCACGTCACGGTAGGTGGGGTCCTTGGTCGAGGTGCTGGCCCACAGGCAGCGTTGGACGCGGGCTCCGGCGGCGCGAAGGTCCGCGAACTCGGCGCCGCCGAAGATCTCCCCGTAGGCCTGGTACGCGAGCTGGGCGTTGGCCACCGCCGCGATGCCGCGCGCCTGGCGCGCGGCATCGGTATCCAGCCCGTCGAGGATGCGGTCGACCTTGGTGTCGACCCGGCTCACGAAGAAGCTCGCGACCGACGCGATGCGTGACACATCGCCGCCCTCCGACCGTCGGCGGCGCAGGCCGCGCAGGTAGGCCCGCGCCACGTCGCGGTAGACGTCGACCGAGAACATGAGGGTCACGTTGATGTTGATGCCCTCCGCGATGGCGGTCTCGATGGCGGGCAGGCCGGCCGGTGTGGCCGGGATCTTGACGAAGATGTTCGGACGATCGACCCGGGCCCACAGCTCCCGGGCCCGGTCCAGGCTGGCCGGGCTGTCGTTGGCCAGTCCCGGCTCGACCTCGATCGATGCCAGCCCGTCGGCGCCCTCGGCGGCGTCGTACACCGGGCGCAGCAGGTCGGCGGCGTCACGGATGTCCGCCACCGCGATGGCCTCGTAGATGGCCTGCCCATCCGCGCCATCCGCATGCAGGCGACCGATGAGGCCGTCGTAGTAGCCCCCCGCGATGGCCTTGGCGAAGATGGTCGGGTTGCTGGTCAGGCCCCGGATGCCGTCCCCGATCAGCGAGCCCAGGCCTCCCGAATCGATGAGCTGGCGATCGATGGAGTCGATCCACGGGCTCTGCCCGAACTCGGCGTACAGCCGCTGGAGCGTGTTCATGGACCGATACCTCCTCAGCGCGCGGCCACGTCAGCCGGAACCGGCGCGGCCGTGCTGGCCACCAGGTCCCGGGCCGCGGCGGCGATGGCCGCGGCATCGATGCCGGCCGCGGCGAGCTGCTCCGCCGGCGTCGCGGAGCCGGGCATGGCCCGCACCGCCAGCTTCACGATCCGCGGTCGCTCGGGGACATCGGCGAAGACCTCGAGCACGGCGTCCCCGAGCCCGCCTTCGGGCCAGTGGTCCTCGACCGTCACCAGCCGCCCGGTGGCGGCCGCCGCCTCGCGGAGGACCTCCGCATCGACGGGCTTGACGCTGTACAGGTCGATAACCCGTGCGTTGATGCCCTCGCCCGACAGCATGTCCGCGGCGGCCATGGCCTGGTGGAGCGTGATCCCGGCCCCGATCAGCGTCACCTCGTCATCGGGCGAGCTGCGCACGACCCGTGCTCCGCCGATGGGGAAGCTCTCGCCGGGCGGGTAGATGACCGGCGTCTTCTCGCGGGTCGTGCGCAGGAACACGATCCCTGGCAGGTCGACCATCTGGGCCACCAGCGCCGCCGTCTGGTTGGCGTCCGACGGGTACAGGACCGTGCTGCCGTAGACGGCGCGCATCATGGCCAGGTCCTCGAGCGCCATCTGGGACGGGCCGTCCTCGCCGATGGACACGCCCGCGTGCGATCCGACCAGGGACAGGTTGGCCCGGCTCACGGCTGCCATCCGGATGAAGTCATAGGCCCGTGTCAGGAAGGCGGCGAAGGTCGACGCGAAAGGACGCCAGCCGCGGACCTGCATCCCGACCGCCGCGGCCACCATCTGCTGCTCGGCGATGTACATCTCGAAGTAGCGGTCCGGGTGCGCCTGGCGGAAGATCTCGGCGTACGTCGAGTTGCTCACCTCGCCGTCGAGGGCGACGACCTCGCGACGGGCGGTTCCGACCGCGGCCAGGGCCTCGCCATAGGCGCGGCGGGTGGCTTCGGTGGTCCCGACCTCGTAGGCGGGCAGACGGACGACGTCCGGCTCCGGACGCGCACGGATCTCGATCGTCTGATCCGGCGGTGACACCGACACCCGGATGTGCCGAAGCCCGCCCAGCTCGGCGATGGCCGCCTCGGGATCGGCCAGCGCCTTGCCGTGGAACCCGTTCTGGTTGGCCACCGCAGCCACGCCGTGACCCTTCTCGGTGCGGGCTACGATCATGGTCGGCCTCAGCTCGGTCCGCGCGGCATCGGTATAGGCCTGGTCGATCTCGGCCACGTCATGCCCATCGATGGCCATCGCGTTCCAGCCGGCGACCTGCGCCCGGCGGACGTACGCATCGAGGTCCCAGCCATGCATCGTCTCGCCGGTCTGGCCCAGCCGATTCACGTCCAGGATGGCGGTCAGGTTGTCGAGTCCCGCGTGCGCGGCGTGCTCCATCGCCTCCCACATCGACCCCTCGGCCATCTCGCTGTCACCGCACAGGACCCAGACCCGATACGGCAGCTGGTCGAGCTGCTTGCCGGCCAGCGCCACGCCGACGCCGATCGGCAGTCCCTGGCCCAGCGAACCGGTGGCCACGTCCACCCAGGGCAGGACCGGGGTGGGGTGGCCCTCGATCCGGCTGCCGAGGCGGCGGAAGCTGAGCAGCTCGGCGTCGTCAATGGCGCCTGCCGCGGCGTAGATCGCGTACAGGAGCGGACTGGCGTGCCCCTTGCTGAAGATCAGGTGGTCGTTGCGCGGATCGTGGGGCCGGTTGAAGTCGTAGCGCAGATGACCGGCCAGAAGGACGGCCATCAGGTCGGCCGCCGACATCGACGAGGTGGGATGGCCCGAGCCGGCGGCACTCGAGGCGCGGATCGAGTCCACCCGGAGCTGTTGGCCAAGCTCCCGCCACAGGTCGAGATCGTGCTCCAGGGTCACCGCTGAATGATACTCACCACGACGCGGAAGCTCGCCGGCGGGCCTTGAGAAGCGCACACTGCTGCGACGGATTGACTGGCCCAAGAAGGATTCCGCGGTGAGGAACCGACGTTCCGCGCGCCGGGCGAACCCGCCCACGAGCGTCCTGACGGCCGCGGGCACGGCCGCCGATCAGAACGGCTGTGTCGCACAGATCGCGGTCGCCTTCCTTTTGGTGATTGCCGTCGGGGTGCTGCTGACCTGGTACGTCCTCACCTACGGGAGGCTCCCGTTCACGTGGTCCGACGGACCGTACGGCGTCCCGGTCTGGCTGCCGCTCGTCATCCTGGCCGGTGCGACGACCCTGGCCGTGGTCACCCCTCGCCTGCTGTCACGGCGTCGCGGTGACGAGTCCACGTTCATCCAGCAGATCGCCGTCAACCGCCGGAACAGCCTCTTCCTGACGGCCGCCATCGCCAGCGGCCTGGGCCTGACGACCTATGCCATCGTGGCGATGGTCACCCTGCGAACGAGTGCGGGCCTGGCCGCCGCCATCGCATCGATCGTCGCGGCGTTGGTGGTGGCCGCCGTATCCCTCCGTTCCGGCGACCGGATTGTCCTGGCCGTCTCCCAGGCACGGCCGGCAACGCGGGCCGAGTACGCCGAGGTGTTTAACGTCGTCCAGGAGCTGGCGATCGCCGCCAACGTGCCACCGCCGGCGCTGTATGCCATCGATGACACCGCGCCGAATGCGTTCTCCATCGGCCGAGATCCGGAGCACGCGGCGCTGGCATTCACGACCGGGCTCGTCTCGACGCTTGGCCGGGAGGAGCTGCAGGGCGTCGTCGCCCACGAGCTGGCCCATATCCGGAACCAGGACACGCGCTACTCGCTGTACGTCGCCATCCTCGTCGGTACGACGGTGCTCATCGCCGACGGCTTCTTCAAGGTGGTCACCTTCCCACTCCAGCTGATGCGCGGCCTCTTCCGTCCGGACCATGGAACGGCGACCCCGGCCCATGGCGGCGGGAGCGCGGGCGGCTGGAGCTTCCCGTCATTCTCGTCCGGCGGAGAGGGAGGCGGTGGCGGAGGCGACGGCGATGGTGGCGGAGGCGACGGCGATGGTGGCGGGGCAGGAATCCTCATCGCCATCATCATCTTCGTGCTGCTCGTCCTCCTCGTCGCCCTCGTGGTGCACATCCTGTCCCCCGTCTTCTCCCGGATCGTCCAGGCGTCCGTCAGCCGCGAACGCGAATACCTGGCCGATGCCACGGCGGTGGAGATTGGTCGCAACCCGGAGGCCCTTGAGCGGGCGCTGCTGAAGGTGGCGCGGTCGAAAGAGGTGCTGGAGGTCGCAAATCGGGCCACGGCGCCGCTCTACTTCGTCAACCCGATTCGCGCCGCGGAGGCACGTGCCCGTGACATCTACTCGACGCATCCGCCGACGCTGGACCGCGTGAACCGCCTACGGGCCATGCAGGGCGAGCCGCCGATCGCGCCGGATAACCGGCGGGCTCAGGTGGCGGAGGACATCGACTGATTCGGCGCAGAGTGCGTCGCCGGGAATCGAGACGAAACCGAACGGCGGCGCCCGATGGGCGCCGCCGTTCCGAATTCAGAGCCGGCGGGAGCCGGCGACATCGGTCTATCCGCGCACGAGGCGGAAGCAGTCGCTGCAGTACACAGGCCGCGTCCCGGTGGGCTTGAAGGGCACTTGCGTATCCTTGCCGCACCGCGCGCAGACCGCGTCGTGCATCTCCCGCGGGCCACGGTCGTAGGAACCACCACCGTAGCCACCGCCGGAGCCGTAGCTGCTGCCCCCGTACCCGCCCGACGCACGACGCTGCGCGCGGCACGACGGACACCGCTTGGGCGGCGACGTGAAGCCCTTCTCCGCGAAGAAGCTCTGCTCCGATGCGGAGAAGACAAATTCGGTCCCGCAGTCTGAACACGTCAGGACCTGGTCAGAATAGGTCACCCTGGACCTCCCACTATGAGTTGAACCTTCCGGTTCGCGCTCGCTCGGTGTACCGGCCACGGGTCTTACCACTACCCCGTGAGCCGACGAAACCGTGGTGGGAGGGGAGGGAAAGGCTCTGGACGCCGGACGAGCAGTCCGGAACGGCCGAGAGTCTACCATCCGAGTGTGCGTCCGGTCCCTATGACCATCGTCGGGGCCCTGATCGCTGCCGCCGGAGCGATCTGGATTCTGCAGGGATTCAATGTGATCATCTCGGACAGCTTCATGACCGGCAGCCGGATCTGGGTCGTGATCGGAGCCGTGGCCGTGGTCGGCGGGGCCGCCCTCAGCTGGTGGGGGTGGTCTCGGCGCTGAGGGCCTCGGCGGCCGTATCCACCAGATGTCCAGTCTTCTGAACGCTAGGAGCGGGTCGAGGCCGGATCGTGCCTCTGGCCGCGTTCGCCCGTCCTGCTCGCGTCATGACTCACGCTCAGACCGAACGCTGTGCGCCTTCCTGGACGCCTTATCCGCTGCATCGGCTGCCGTCGCGCACGCCTAAGGTCGCTGTGGTTGGCATTTGGTGAATCACGGCAAAACTCCACGCGAAGGGGCATCGCTCACTCCACCAATCACTCCATCCACAGCGCATTCCATCCCCCCCGGACGTCGAGTACTACCGTCATGGGAACGCGCTCCAGACGGTCCTGAGGCGGCTGGCGGCCGGCTCGCGGATAGGTCTAGCCGGTGGTCGTGAGGTCGGCGCCCGCCGCCGCAACCTCGTCCAGGGCCCGTTCCCCGTCCCCGGGTTGCAGGTCGACCGCGGCCACCGCATCGGTCAGGACCGCGACGGCGAAGCCGCGATCCACGGCGTCCATGGCCGTGGCCCGAACGCAGTAGTCAGTGGCAAGTCCCCCGATGACGACCCGCGCGACCCCCCGCTCACGGAGCATGGATTCCAGCTCCGTGGGTCGATCCGCGCCTGTGACCGGGTCACGCATTGTGAAGCCCGAGTAGCCGTCCTCCCCGTTGATCCCCTTGCGGACCGATGGCCCGGCCACGACCAGGGCGGGATGGAACGCGGCGCCCCAGGTGTCGGTCACGCAATGCACCGGCCAGATTCCCCCGTCCTTGGCGAAGTGCGGCGTGGAAGGCGGATGCCAGTCCTGCGTGTAGATCACGGTCGATCCGGCCTCCAGGGCCCGTTGAATTTCGGCGTTCAGCCGCGGAACGATGTCGGCCCCACCCCGAACGCTCAGGCTGCCAGATGGATCGGCAAAGTCGTTCTGGACGTCAACCACCAGCAGCGCGGTGCTGGAGTCATATAGGGCCATGGGCCGATGGTAGCCGGTGGCTTTCGGGGGTTCAGTACACGCCGCGGATGAACCGGTGGGTCCGAGATCGGTACTCCGGATATCCCGTGTAGCGCTCCGCCAGCCATCCCTCCTCGCGGCGGGCTTTCAGGTCAAGGACCAGGGCCAGAACCAGGGCGGCGACCAGGGCCGGGAGGCTGAGGGTCACGAGGGCCCATCCCAGGCCCAGCCCCGCAATCCCGGCATACATCGGGTGGCGGACCCGGGCATAGATGCCGTCCTGGACCAGGCTGGCGTCCTCGCGGGGTCGCGGCATGGCCGTGAGGCTGTTGCCGAGGCGACGCGCGCCCTGGATGACGACCCAGCCACCAACCCCGAGCAGGAGCGCGCCCTGGATGACGAACGGCCACCTGGCTGGCCAGCCTGCGATCGCCGCTGGGAGGGCCAGCGCGCCCAGGATCGCGATCACGAGAATCAGCGTCAGCTGGAGCAGAACCCAACCCTCGCCGCGTGGCCCGAGGGCGGGAATGGACGTCACGGCCGGGCGTCAGCCCAGCAGGCGTCGCAGTCGGCGCACGGCGCGGGCCGCTGGGCCACGGGGCCGTCTCGGCGGCGCGGAGGGCACCGAAGGGGGCACCGAACGGGATGGCCGCGGAGCCGACGAAGGGACTGCGGCCGATGGAGGCGCAACTTCGGGTGGAGCTGCATCGGTGGGAGGAGGAGTCACGGACGCTGGTCCGACGGCAACGGTGGGTGGGATCGCGGCGGTCCCAAAACGGCGGAGCTCCGCCCGGAGGGCTTCGATCTCGGCCGGCTCCCAGCCTTCGAGGTTTGGAATCGCGAACGGTGCCCGGGAACTACCCTCGGGCTCCCAGAAGGCCGGCTCGCGTGGAATGCTGGGAGGTTCGGAGAACCGGTCCAAGGCATCCAGCAGGGCATGGTCGTCAAGGCCCGGGGACTCGGCAGCAATCTCGGGCTTGACCTCAACGTCCGATGCCGGCTCAGGCACCATGTCCGCCTCAGGTCCCGCCCATTCGTCGGCGGTGACGGGCATCCCCAACGTCCCGTGCTTGGCGGAGGCGGTCGGACCCTGGACGGTTTCGTCTGCCTCGTCCGACTCGACCTCAACGTCCTCGGTCGCGACGACCGCGGCAACCACTTCGTCCGCCTCGGCTTCCTCCTCGACCCTGGCTTCCGGCTCTGCCGTCGATTCCTCGCCCAGGGCGGCTTCCTCGTCCATCGTCGGTTGCTCGTCCACATCGGCCTCGCGTTCGGCGACCGCCAGGGCGGAACTTGCCCGCTCCGTTTGCTCACCCGTCGGCGCAACCCGGCTGACGGGGACGACGAGATCCTCTTCGGCGATCCAATCTGGCTCCGGGGTCTCTGTCGTGTAGCCAGGCCGGACGAATACCGGCATGGTCACCGGGACTGGAGCCTCGGTGGCTGGCGCCTCCATGACCGACTCCTCGCTGGCTGGCGGCTCTATGACCGGGGTCGCCAATTCCTGGTTGTAGGCCGCCAGCGCCTCGGCGGCCTCATCGGCCCCGGGTAGCGGTGCGTCGCCCGTGAAAACCTCCGCGGTGGTTGGATCCTCCGCGCGAGCGAGCGCTTCGGCGAAGCCCGAGACGGCCAATCGCGAACGGCTCCTGGGCGCAGGTCGTGACGCCTTCGGGCGTGACGAACGCGCGCGCCGGGTCCTTCGCTTGGGCTTGCGGGTCGCCGCGGCCGGTGGCGGGGACGAAGGTTCGGCCGAAGTTGCGTCGGCAGGCTCGGGCGGAGCCTGCTCGGTTGCGCTGGCCTCTGGCGCGGCAACTTCGGGCTGGGGAAGTTCGGGCATCGGCTCGCGGGCGGCCTCGGGCTCGGGCATCGGCTCGCGGGCGGCCTCCAGCTCGGGCTCCGGCATCGGCTCGCGGGCGGCCTCCAGCTCGGGCTCCGGCATCGGCTCGCGGGCGGCCTGCGTGTCGGGCTCGGGCTGGAGTCCCGACTCCCACGCCGCCATCGGCGCCTCGACGCGCGGCAGGCGAAGCTCAACGCGAGCTTCCAGCAGCTCGACGCGTCCTCGCAGGGAGGCCACCTCGCCGCGGGCCTCGCCGAGGGCCAGCAGCGCCTGCCCGTAGCGCTCGGTGAGGTTGCGAAACTCGGTCAGGAGCTCGCGAAACGCGGAGAGCTCGCCGCCATTGCTGCCACCGTTGGTTCCGCCCTGGGTCCGGTGGCCGTCGTTCGCGGCGGGAGCCGGCGTGGCGGCCTCCGGCACCGCGCTACCGCGCAGAATCACGCGCATGTCGCCGCCAACCTCGGTTGACCCAGCAAGGACGCCGCGAGCGAGCAGCTCCCAAACGCGTCCCTCCGGGATGCCGAGGACAGCCGCCGCCTCGTTGACCGAGTAGCCGTCCATCAGGGGGGTGCCTAGCGTACCGCGTCGGGGACAGTCACGACAGCCGTCTGACCGATATCATCCCGCGCCAATGGCTGCCCCCGTCCGGATCCCGACCCTTGACCGCTCGGAGCTGCCGCACCCGCCCGGTCTGGAGGGCCTGCGCGAGCTGGCGGAGAACCTGTGGTGGAGCTGGCACCCCGAAGCGCTGCGCCTCTTCGCGCGGATCGACCCGCAGACCTGGGCCCGCACACGGAACCCGATTCACCTCCTGCGCCAGACCGATGCCGAGCGGTGGTCGGCGCTGGCGGCCGACGCGCGCTTCGTGGCCGATACGCAGGCCATGGTGGGGCGGCTCCACCTGGAACTGGATGACGTCACGCCTGGCCTGGGGGACGACCTCGGCGGTCCTGTCGCGTACCTGTGCGCCGAATTCGCACTCCACGAGTCCTTGCCGGTGTATTCCGGCGGCCTGGGCGTTCTCGCCGGCGACCTGTGCAAAGCCGCGTCGGATGCTCGACTGCCGATGGTGGCCGTGGGGCCCTTCTATCATCGGGGCTACTTCCGTCAGCACATCGATGCCGATGGCCGGCAGCAGCCGCTGGAGCCGGATATGGATCCCGCGGACCTCCCGCTGCGCCGAGCCGCGGACGCGGATGGCAAGCCGCTGGAGGTGATGGTCGAGCTCCCCGGGCGCCCCGTGCGACTTGGAGTGTGGGTGGCCCAGGTCGGACGGGTGCCGCTCCTCCTCCTCGATGCGGACATGCCGAGCAACCAACCCGATGACCGACGAATCACGGACCAGCTGTACGTCGCCGAGCGCCGGACTCGGCTGACCCAGGAGCTGCTGCTCGGCGTCGGGGCGGCTCGCGCGCTGGCCGAGCTGGGAGTCCAACCCGCGGTCTGGCATCTCAACGAGGGCCATTCGGCCCTGGTCCTGATCGAGCGGGCGCGCGCGGCCCGGGCAATGGGCCTGGGCCAGGACGGCGAAGCGGCGCTCCGTCGCGCCGGCCGCGGGGTGGTCATGACACTCCACACCCCGGTCCCGGCAGGCAACGAGCGCTACGACCCCGCGCTCGCCGCGGAGCTCCTGGGTCGTCCTGCGGCGGCGATCAACCTGACCCCCGAGCGCCTGCTGGAGCTGGGCCGTGGCCCGAATGGGCAGTTTCCCGGTGACTTCGATTTGACCGCCTTCGGGCTACGCCAGGCGGCTGGGATCAACGCCGTCAGCCAGCTCCATGGGCGAACCGCCACCCTCACCTGGCAGGCATCCCTCGGACGCGAGGTGCGTGCGGTGACCAATGGTGTCCACGTCGCGACCTGGCAGGCGGAGCCGATGCGCGCCGCCCTGGCCCGCCGCAACCTGTCCGCCATCACCGATCGCGACCTCTGGGAGGCGCATGCCGAGCAGAAGCGGCAGATGATCCATTTCCTCGGCGGCCGACTGACGCGGCAGGCCGTCCGCCATGGCGTGGCGCCCGAAGCGGTGGGTGACCTCGCCGGGGCCCTCGATCCGCAGGCGCTGACGGTTGGTTTCGCGCGCCGCTTCGCGATCTACAAGCGCGCTGATCTCATCCTGTACGACATGCATCGGCTGTCCAACCTGCTGGCGGACCCGGACCGTCCGGTGCAGATCATTTTCGCGGGCAAAGCACATCCGGCCGACGAGCCGGGTCGCGCGGTCCTTGGGCGCGTGGTCGAAGCCTCGCGCCGCGTGGGCACGGCCGGCCGGATCTTCTTCATCGAGGACTACGACCTGCGGGTGGCGCGCTTCCTGGTGGCAGGGGTCGACGTGTGGCTCAACAACCCGCGCCGCCCGCTCGAGGCCTCGGGCACGTCCGGGATGAAGGCTGCGATCAATGGCGTTCCGTCACTCAGCATTCTCGATGGCTGGTGGGACGAGGCCTTCGACGGGGCCAACGGTTGGGCCATCGGCAACAGGACCGATGAGTCCGAGTTCAGCCACGATGCGGGCGACGCGGAGGCCTTGTACCGCGTCCTCGAGGCCGAGGTGGTGCCGACGTTCTATGACCGCGATCCCGACGGCCTCCCCATTCGATGGATCGGCTTCATGCGCGGCGCGCTGGCGACGGGCCTCACCCGCTTCACCGCGGAGCGGGCGCTGGCGGAGTACGTCGACCGGCTCTATCGCCCCGTGGTTGGCGTCGGTGAGGTGGCTGCCGGCATCGGCTGAGCCAAGTCTGAGGCTTCGGCGAGGATCGGCTAGGGGAGATACCAGCGCGGGTTGGTCCACACCCCATGGTCGTTCACGGCAAAGTGGAGGTGGCAGCCGGTCGACCAGCCGGTGTTGCCCTCGTACCCGATCACGTCCCCGAGAGACAGGCCCTGGCCGGGATACACGACGACCTGCGCCCGCAGGTGCCAGTACCACGTCATCACGCCACCGCCGTGGTCGATGACCACGCCGTAGCCGGTGTCCCACGGCCAGAGTGGCTGACCGGAGGCGACCACGACCCCGTTGCCGGCCGCCTTGATCGGGGTGCCGCAACCGTTGGCGATGTCGATCCCGCCGTGGAAGTGCGGGTAGTAGACGCCGTTGAAGGTGTAGGGAGGCTCGAGGACGAAGTTCGTGGGTCCCCATTCCTGGGTGACGACGAAGGTGTCCTCGGGCCAGCGGAAGCCCCGGGAGCTGATCTGGACGCTGGACTCGGCGAGGAGCCGGGTGACCAGGGCCGCCGCCGCGTTCGCAGCTTCCTGGTTGGCGGTGATCTGGGTCTGGATGTTGCCCTGGGCCGACAGGGCTGCGTTGAGCGCCGCCTCCTGTGCAGCTCGCTTGGCTTCCGCCTCGGCCTTCAGGGCGGCCAGGTCCGACTTCAGGGCCGCCAGCTCGGCCTGGCGCGCGGCCAGGAGCGCGGCTTCTGCTTCCTCGACGTCGCGCGCCGAAGCGAGCTCGGCTCGCCCTTCGCGGAGGATCACCCGGTTCGACTCCAGGGCTGCCCGGATCTCGCGGATCTCGTCGGCCAGGGCGGCGTCCTGCTCCGAGATGGTCAGCAGGTAGCCGACCTGGGTGGCGACGACCTCGAACGAGTCAGCTGCGAGCAGGACCTCGAGCAGCGACGTCTGGCTCCGCTCGTATGCGTCACGGTAGTGCTCCTGGAGTAACGTCTCGCGGGCTTCGAGGTCGCGGTTCTGGCGCTCGATCTCCTTGGCCAGAGTGACGAGCATGGCGTCCAGCGTCGCAATCCGGGCGCGGAGTGCCTCGAGCCGAGCGGTCACCTCGACGATCTGGGCCTCGACCTGCACCAGGAGGCCCGCCACACGCTCGTACTCGGAGCTGACGGCCGCCAGCTCGGCCATGGCCGCGTTCAGCCGCTGGTCAAGCGTCGCGGAGAGGGCCTGCAGCTCCTTGAGCTGGCGGCGCTGAGAGGCGAGCGTCTCCTGCAGCTCGCGCTGCTTGGCCTGTGCCTCGGACAGCGGGTCGCCGCCGCGCGCGAGGTCCGATGGGGACAGACCGAACAACGTCGATCCGACCACCACCAGGGCGACGAGGATGCCGGCCAGGCGCAGCCGACGACTCATGACACGATGTCGTGCAAGGGAATATTCATCGCCCCATCCAGCCCCCGCGGATAGAAGTGCCCGCCGATCCTACCCCGGGTCGTCAACCTTTGACGACGCTGCGAATGTACTACACCGTAGGACACCGGACTGCACCGGACCGCACCTGACCGACCGCGATCCGGGCCGCGGACGCTCAGTCGGGGGCCGAATCCTTCGCCCGATCGCGCTCCTGCCGGCGGCGGAACACGACCCCCGCCACTTCCGAACCGGCCAGCATGGCAATGGCCAGGAAGTCGATGTACAGCAGGCCGACCAGGATGGCGCCGAAGGGGCCGGCCGCATTGCCACTCTCGGCCACGAACAGCTGGACGTAGAAGTCGAAGACGAGGCGCAGACCGAGAAAGCCCAGGGCGGTGACCAGTGCGCCCAGCGACACGTCCCGGAGCCGGGGACGGTGGGCAGGGACGGCGCTTAAGAGCACGGTCATGACGGCGAAGACAACGAGCGCCGGCAGGACCGACAGCGCAACGCGAAGCGTCGCGTCCGCGATCGCAAAGTCCGCCACGAACCGCTCAAGGAACCCCACCACCAGGCCGATCAGGCTCGCCCACACCCCCGACAGGAGGATCAAGACGGCAGCCATGATCAGCAGGAGCAGGCTGCTCAGGGTCGTGCGGGCCACCGAATGGCGTTCCTCGTGGAAGGCGCGCACGATCCCGAGCTGGACCGCCGAGACCCACGGCACAAGGGCCACGACCAACAGTCCGAGGCCCAGCAGGGCGAGCCCAGGTCGCGCGTCGAGCAGGGCCTCCAGGCTGCCCGAGACCGTCACCGGATCAAGCCCGAATCGGTCCGCGACCCTCGCCACGAAGACCTGCAGCTCGGGTCCCTCGCCGATCACGAACGAGGCAACCACCAGCCCCAGCATGGCGAATGGAAACAGGGACAGGACGCTGTAGAACGCGATGGCGGCGGCCCGTGTCGAGGCCTCGTGGGCGTTGAAATTCCGGACGGTCTCCATGCCGATAATGATCAACGATGACCGGGCCGCCAACGTGGCCAGGCGCTGCTTGAGCCGATCGGCGATGGCGGTCATTCCCACTCCGGCTACCCTGAGAGCCATGGCGCCCACCGAAGCCGTCAGCCTAGAGGTCGGCGGGCAGTCCGTATCGGTCAGCAATCCCGGAAAGCTGTTCTTCACCGAAGCCGGGATCACCAAGCTGGACCTGGTCCGATATTACCTTTCGGTTGCCGACGGAGCCGTGCGCGGCGTCCATGACCGGCCGATGGCCCTGAAGCGCTACCCGAACGGTGCAGACGGCGACTTCTTCTTCCAGAAGCGCGCGCCCGCCCAGCTGCCGCCGTTCGTGAGCACCGTGGAGCTGTCCTTCCCGTCCGGCCGCACGGCGGACGAGGTCATCGTGTCCAACCCGGCGGCCCTGGCCTGGGTCGTCAACCTCGGCTGCGTCGACCTCAACCCGCACCCGGTGCGCGCCGACGACCTGGAGCATCCCGACGAGCTGCGGATGGACCTCGACCCTGGACCCGGCGTCGGGTGGCCGGACGTGCGATCCGTGGCTCTGATCATCCGCGAGCTGTTCGATGAGCTGGGCTACGCGGCCTGGCCCAAGACGTCCGGCTCGCGGGGCATGCACGTGTACGTCCGCCTGGAGCGGCAGTGGGGCTTCGGGGAGGTGCGGCGGGCCGCCCTGGCGGTGGCCCGCGAGGTCGAGCGCCGATCGCCGGAGCTGGCCACCAGCAAGTGGTGGAAGGAGGAGCGCCACGGCGTGTTCCTCGACTACAACCAGAACGCGAAGGATCGGACGGTCGCCTCGGCCTACTCGGTTCGGCCGCTCCCCGACGCCCGCGTCTCGACGCCGCTGACTTGGGACGAGGTCCCCGACTGCGAGCCGGCCGACTTCACGGTGGCCACCGTTCCGGGACGGATGGAGCGCCTGGGGGACGTGGGAGCCGGCATCGACGCCGAGGCGTTCCCGCTCGAGCCGTTGCTGGAGCTGGTGGCGCGCCACGAGTCCGAGGGACTGGGCGACGCTCCTTGGCCGCCCAACTACGCCAAGCAGCCGGGGGAGCCGCCCCGGGTCCAGCCGTCCAAGCGTCGGCAGCCAGCGAAGGGCGAACCGCCGGCGAAGGGCGATCGACCACCGAAGGGCGAAGCGTTCATGCCCGCGGCCCCTGGAATCCCGTCCCCGACCGGCCGCCGCCGCTCGCGCGCCCCGCTGCTGGTCGTGGCGCAGGCCGCGACGCGAGCCGAGGTCGAGGATGGTCTGGAGCGTTGGAAGGCTCGCCACCCGGCAGTCGCGCCCGGTCTGGCGGTGGACGATGTTCTGTTCGACGCGATGCGCGGCCGCTCGACGATCTGGTGGCGGGTGCGGGTCAACCTGCGCCACGTTCCGGTTGCAGATCGCCCGGAACCCGAACCACCCGACCCCGACTACGACCCGTTTCGCGAGTGGCGCGAGTTCGGCGCTCCTCCGGGCTGAGCGGCCCCTAGGAGCGGTTCAGCCGCTCCTCGAGCCGCGCCCGAACGGCTGGCCATTCATCGGCCAGGATCGAGTAGTACACCGTGTCGCGGACGTGGCCGTCGGGGAGCCGGAGGTGGCGCCGCAAGACGCCCTCTCGCACCGCCCCCAGCCGTTCGATGGCCCGTTGCGACCGCTCGTTCCGCAGATCGGTCTTGAGGGCCACCCGGCCCGCCCCCAGCGTGTCGAAGGCATAGGTCAGCTGCAGCAGCTTGGCCTCGGTGTTTACCGCGGATCGCTGCCGCGAGGGGGCGATCCAGGTCCAGCCGATCTCCATCCGGTCGTGCTCGGGCGCGATATCCCCGAAGCGGGTCGAGCCCACGGCCCTGTCTGAGGCACGCTCGACGGTGGCCCAGGCCACGTACTCGGGGCGCAGGGCTTCGGCGAGATAATCGGGCCAGGCGTCAGCGGCGGAGAGGTCCGCGCTCATGTAGCGCCAGGTGGCCGGATCCTCGGTCGCGGCGGTCAGGAGGTCGTCCCGGTGCCGCTCCTCCAGCGGCTCGAGGCGGACCACCCGGCCCTCGAGCACGATCGACTCCGGGCGGAGCATGGCCCGGCCGGGGCCGGTGGACCTTAAGCCCCGGCCGGGGTGGCCAGCGCCGCGGAAACCCAGCCCGGGATCTCTCGTCGGAGAGTCTCCAGCGGGAGCGAGCCGTGGGCCAGCACCTCGTCGTGGAAAACGCGCAGGTCGAATCGCTCGCCCAGCTGCGCGCCGACGTCGACCCGGGCGCGCTCGATCTCGCGCTGGCCCATCTTGTACGAAAGTGCCTGGCCGGGCCAGATCGTGTATCGGTCGACCTCGATCTCGGCATCCACCATCGGCAACGAGCCGCGCTCGTGCATGAAGTCGATGGCGCGCTCGCGGGTCCAGCCCATGGCATGCAGCCCTGAGTCGACGACCAGCCGCGCGGCGCGGAAGGTCTGCGCGTCGAGCATGCCTATCCGTTCGGCATCGGTGAGGTACAGCCCCATCTCATCGGCCAGACGCTCGGTGTACAGGCCCCAGCCTTCGACGTAGGCCGAACCCGCCATCTTCGCGCCCAGGGTCCTGAAGCGGGGGAGGCCTTCCAGGTCCATCTCGATCGCGATCTGGAAGTGATGACCCGGGGTCGCCTCGTGGAAGGTGATGGCCGCGATCTTGTGCAGCTCGCGCTCGGCCGGCTGGTACGTGTTCAGGTAGTACTGCCCCGGACGCGAGCCGTCCAGGGTCGGGGGCATGTAAAAGGCCGGCGCCGACTCCCGCTCGCGGTACTCCTCGACCGGTAGGACCACGCAGTTCGCCGCCGGCAGGCGGCCGAAGAAGCGGGGCGCCGTGGCGTACGCCCGGTCGGTCTGCTCGCGCGCCAGCTCGATGATGTGCGCCGGATCGGAGGTCCGATTGGACGGATCGGCGGCCAGGGCTGCGGCATACGCGTGACGGTCGGCATGGCCCTGGCGCCGCGCAATTTCGTCCTTCTCGGCCTCAATCCGCTCCAGGTCCTCCAAGCCGAAGGCATGCACCTCGTCGGGTGTCGCATCCACAGTGGTCTGCATCCGGATCGCGAGCCGATAGGCGGCCGCTCCATCTGGCGTGTCACCCAGCGCGGGGGTGGGAGCCGCGTGGGGCGCGTACGTTTCGGCGAGGTAGTCGCGGAGACGCTGCAGGGCGGGATAGATCTGCGCCGCGACCGCGGTTCGGACCTCGTCCCGCGCCGGCTCATCGGCCACGTTGGCCAGCGTCACCGAGGGTGCGTCATGGCTGGGCACCGCCAGCATGCGGTCGATCTGCTCGACCGCCTTTTGGACCGGGACCGATGCGGAGGTCCGATGGTCGCCGATTCCTTCGTCAAGCGTGCCGATGTGCTGGTCGATGAGCTGCGGGAAGGCCTCGAACCGGGCCAGCAAGCGGCGCAGCCCCTCGGGCGTCTCCGCCCGCTGGTACTGCGCGATCTCGCTCGGCCAGGTCTGGACCCCGGACATGTGGTTCACCGCCAGCTGGTAGAGGCGCCGATCGAGAGCCTCGAGGTAATTCCGGGCGACCAGCATCAGCAGGTCGCGGGTGATGCCGGACTCGACGTCCAGCCCGGCCGGGTCCATGGTTTCTGCCTCGGCCAGCGCGGAAGCAAGGGCGCTGCGCTCCGCGGCCCGTCCATCCGGGCCGAGGTCGGGCCAGCGGTCATCGTATCGGTCGTCGCCGTAAATGGTGGCGGTGATCGGATCGCGCTCGAGGACGCCTTCCCAGAAGCGGTCGGCCAGGTCGGTGACGGCGGCGTTCGGGTCGTGATGGGACACGGAACCAGACCTCCTTGAGGTGGATGCATGCCGTTTGCGGAATAGGGGATGAGTGCTGCGGGAGTGTACCGCGAGCGGCTCCCGGCCACGGCGGGGCGCGGTCAGGCGGCGCCGAACAGATCGGCCAGCAATGCGGGCGGCGTCTCCTCCAGCTGGTCGTATCGGCACGTCTCGGGTTTGCGGTCCGGGCGCCAGCGAACGAAGGTCGTCGCGTGCCGGAACCGATCGCCCTGGAGGTGGTCGTACGCGACTTCAACCACCCGCTCGGGCCGGAGCGGCTCCCAGGACAGGTCCTTGCCTCGGTTCCAGCGGCTGGTGGCGCCCGGCATGCGCCGACCCTCCCACTCGACCTCGGCTTCCTTCCACTGGCGCCACGGGTGCCCCTTCAGGGCATTGCGGCGCAGCGGCGCCAGCTCGGTGACCAGCTCCCGGCGCCGCGCCTCGGTGAACGAGCTGGTGACCCCGACGTGCTGGAGCTCGCCGGCCGCGTCGTTCAGGCCCAGGAGCAGCGACCCGACCATCGTGCCCGGCCCGTTCTTGTGCCAGCGGAACCCGGCCACCACGCAGTCCGCGGTGCGCTGGTGCTTGACCTTGACCATCTCGCGCTTGCCCGGCACATAGCCCTGGGCGGCTCGCTTGGCGATCACGCCGTCGAGTCCAGCGCCCTCGAAGACGGCGAACCAGCGCTGCGCGGTCGCCGGATCGGCGGTGGCCGGCGTGAGCTGGACCGATGGCGGGGGCTTCGCCAGCCGCCGTTCGAGGCCGGCCCGGCGCTCGGCGAAGGGTTTCTCCCGAAGATCCCGGTCGCCCTCGGCCAGCAGGTCGAATGCCACGTACGACGCCGGGCTGGTGCCCGCCAGCATGGCGACCCGTGAGGCAGCCGGGTGGATACGAAGCAGGAGGGCCTCGAAGTCGAGCCCGCCGTCGGCGGCGATGACGATTTCGCCATCCAGCACGAATCGGTCGGCGGGCCGGCCGATAGCCCGCAGGGGCGCCTCGAGCTCGGGAAAGTAGCGGTTGAGGGGCTTGAGGTCGCGGCTCTGGATGTAGACCTCGGGCCCGTCGCGGAAGACGAGCGCCCGGAACCCATCCCACTTCGGCTCGTACCGCCACTCGGCGCCGGTCGGGATCTCGGGCTGCGGCTTGGCCAGCATGGGCTCGATGGGCGGTGGGATGGGGAAGGCCATGCCGGGATAGTAGTCGGCGGCTGCGGCATACTCGGCCGCAATGCCGATCAGCCTTCGGTTCCTGGGCGCCGCCGGCGGGGTGACCGGGTCGCAGTACCTGCTCAGCGTCGGTGAGCGGCGGATCCTGATCGACTGCGGCTTGTTCCAGGGCGGGATGGAGGAGATTGCCCGCAACCGGATGGGATTCGCGTACCCGCCCGACAGCGTCGATGGGGTCCTGCTGACGCACGCCCACAACGACCACATCGGTCGGCTGCCGGCGCTGGTGCGGGCGGGGTACCGGGGCCCGGTGTTCGCGACCGCGGCGACTGGCGACCTGGCCTCAATCGTCTTGACCGACAGTGCGCACCTCCAGGCCTATGCCGCAGCGCGGTGGGCCCGCCACCACCCTGAGGCCGCGCCGGCGCCCCCCGCTGCCGCCCCGGCGGCCGCAGCTGCCGCCCTGGCCGCGGAGTCGGAGAGCGCGGCTACCGAGATGGAGATGGCCGCGGTCGCCGCCCGGACGGAGCGCCCTCCCGCCATGGAGACCCGGACCCGCGCCCCGCTGTTTGACCTGGAGGACGTGGCTCGCACCATGGACCTGGTTCGCCCGATCCCGTATCTGACGCCCACCACGGTAGTCCCTGGGATCGAGGCCACGTTCCACGACGCAGGTCACATCCTCGGCTCGGCCATCATCGAGCTGACCGCCCGTGACGCCGACGGGACGAGCGCCCGCATCGTGTTCTCGGGCGACCTGGGGCGGCCCGACACGCCCATCCTCCGCGACCCGACCCCTCTCACCCAGGCTGACGTCGTGGTCGTCGAGTCGACCTACGGCGACCGAAATCATCCGGACGGCGACCAGGCCGTAAACGAGCTGGTGGAGGTCATCTCCGACGTCGCTCGATCCGGCGGTGTGCTGCTCATCCCGGCCTTTGCCATCGGCCGCACCCAGCACCTGGTCTGGGTCCTCGACAGCCTGGTACGAGCGGGACGCATCCCGCACCTGCCGTTGTTCGTCGACTCCCCCATGGCCTGCGAGGCCAACGGCGTCTACCTGCGTCATCCCGAAGGCTACGACCCGGAGACCCTGGCCCTGCTGAAGTCCGGCGATTCGCCCCTCGAGTACCCCGGGCAGGAGTGCACGACCAGCGTCGAGGCATCCAAAGCCATTAGAGGCAGCCCGCGCCCGTTCATGCTGGTCGCCGCCTCGGGCATGCTGACCGGAGGCCGCATCCTCCACCACCTCAAGGACCTGCTGCCCGATCCACGCGCCACCCTCCTGTTCATCGGCTACCAGGCCGAGGGAACGTTGGGCCGTCATCTCCAGGACGGCGGCACCGAGGCCCGGATCGATGGGGCCATGTGGCCGGTCCACTGCCGGGTCCGCTCCATCACCGGCTTTTCGGCTCACGCCGACCAGGCCGAGCTGGACGCCTGGATTGGACACTTTGGGGACGCCGGCCGCGAAGACGGACGTCCGCGCTTGGTGTTCGTGACCCACGGGGAGCCGGTCGCCGCGGCGGCGTTCGCGGCCCGGATCCAGGACGGACTGGGCGTGGTGGCCCGGGTACCGGCGCTGGGCGAGACGGTGGTCCTCCAGCCGTGACCTTCGACCGCTGAGCCGTTGGCGGCTACCATCGGGGCGATGTCGTCCCGGCCCGAGGTGCCGCCCCGCCCCGTCGTCAGCCTGCTGACCGACTTCGGTGTCCGGGACCCGTCGGGCGCCATCTGCGAAGGTGTCATCCTGGGCATCTGTCCCCGGGCAACCGTCGTCCACATCAGCCACGAGGTCACGAAATACGCCATCCGGGACGGGGCGCTGATGCTGTGGTGCGCGCTGCCGTTCTTCCCGGTGGCGATCCACATGGCCGTGGTCGACCCGGGGGTCGGCACCCGCCGACGTCCGCTGGCGGTGGCGGTGGGCCGGGGTGACGTCCTGATCGGCCCGGACAACGGCCTGCTGCTCCCCGCGGCCCGCCGGTTGGACGGCATCCGGGCCGTCCACGAGCTGACGAGCGACGCGCATCGGCTGCACCCGGTCAGCTCCAGCTTCCACGGCCGTGACATCTTCGCCCCCGCCGCCGCTCACCTGGCGTGTGGGCTGCCGGTTGGGGAGCTGGGTCCCGAGATCGATCCGGCCACACTGGTCGACCTGGTCATCCCCGAGGCCACCCCGATCCCGGACGGCGTCGAGACGACGGTGATCTACGTGGACACCTTCGGCAACTGCAAGCTGGCCGGGCTCCGCCACCAGCTGGAGGCCGTCGTAGGACCGATGCGGCCCGGCCGCGCCGTGCGCATCCAGGCCGATGGAGCCGCCGAGCGCCGCCTGGGCTGGGCCGACACGTTCGGGAATGTGCCGGTCGGCGAGCCGATCTTGTACGTCGACTCCTACGACCGCCTGACCCTGGCCGTCAACCAGGGGAATGCCGCTGTCGAGCTGGGCTTGGCGCAGGACCAGGCCATCCGGATCAAGGTCGAGTGACACCGCGCGTGACCGAGCCGATCGCCGTCGTCGAGGGACTGACGTTCCGCTACCGCCGCGGTTCACAACCGGCCCTGCGGGACATCTGGCTGGAGATTGCGCCTGGAGAGGTGCTCCTGGTCGCCGGCCCGTCGGGGTGCGGCAAGTCGACCTTGATCCGGGCCCTGAACGGGCTCATCCCCCACTCCTACCATGGCGACCTGACCGGCAGCGTGCGGATCGCCGGCCACCCGACCGACACGACACCGCTGCGGGGGCTGGCCACCCTGGTCGGGACCGTGCTCCAGGATCCGACCCGTCAGCTGGTGGCTTCGACCGTGCCGGCCGAGCTGACCTTCGGTCCCGAGAACCTAGGCGTGGAGCGTGACGAGATCGGCCGCCGGCTGGTTGGGGTGGCGGCGGCCAGCGGGCTGGCGCCGCTGATGGACCGTACCACCGATGAGCTGTCGGGCGGTGAGAGCCAGCAGGTCGCGATCGGGGGCGCGCTCATGCTCGAGCCGCGGCTCCTGGTGCTGGACGAGCCCCTGGCCAACCTCGACCCCGCCGCCGCGCATCGGCTCCTGGCCCTCGTCCGCCGCCTGGCCGATGCCGGCACGGCGGTCGTCATCGTGGAGCATCGGATCGAGGATGTGCTCGACGCCCGACCCGACCGGGCGCTGTACCTCGAGCAGGGCGCAACCCGCTATCTCGGATCCATGGACGGCTTCCTGGCCACCGCCGACCCGACCACGGTCAAGCTGCCGTTCTACACCTGGATGAGCCGCGCACGCGCCGCGTCCGCGGCGCCATCGGTCCCTTCGCCACCCGATGCGCGAAGGCCCCAGCCCGAGTACGCCCCGCCGCGGCTCGAGTGGCGCCGCGTGGAAGCCGGGTACGACGGACGGACCGTGCTGCACGACGTCAGCGCGATCCTGGGAGCCAGGGAGCGGGTGGCCGTGCTGGGGCCCAACGGGTCGGGCAAGACCACCCTGTTCAAGGCGGCCATCGGCCTGCGACCGCTGACCAAGGGGGAGGTTCTCGTGGACGGGGAGCCGACCGTGGGTCGGAGCGTGGCCGACCTGGCGGCCACCTTCGGGTACGTGTTCCAGAACCCGTCCCAGATGCTGTTCGCGCCCACCGTTCGCGACGAGCTCCTGTTCGGGCCGCGCAACCTGGGCCACGACCCGGCCGGGTTCGATGCCCTGGTGGCGCGGGCGCTTGGGCGCGTAGGCCTCGCCGGCGAGCCGGAGATCGAGTCGCGCCCGCCGCGCACCCTGTCGCATGGACAACAGAAACGGCTCGGGATCGCCGTCGCATTGGCCCTCCAGCCACGGACGTTGGTCCTTGACGAACCGTCCGCCGGGCAGGACTATCGGAGCGCTACGGCGTTCATGAGGGAGGTGGAGCGGATCGCCGGTCTGGAGAGCGTCTACTTCGTCACACACGACGTCGACCTGGCGCTGACCCATGCCGACCGGGTCCTCCTCCTGCGCGACGGCCGCATCGCGGCCGACGGCGCACCGTCGGAGGTGATCGCCGACCGAGAGCTTTGGAGGGCCTGCAACCTGCGCGAGACCTCGCTGATGGAGGCGAATTTGCGCTGGGGTGGCCGCTCCGGACGGTTCCTCGGCCCGGAGACCCTGGCGGCCATGGTCGTCACCGAACGGACCACGCCGGGATCGTGACACCGGCACGCATCGGAGGAGGCACGAACCGCCCATGACAGCAATGGCAGAGCCACAGTCCACCCCGAGCCCGTGGTCGCTGACGACCCGGGTCATCGTGTATGCCGCCATCGGTGCGGCGCTGTACGCCGTGTTCAACTGGATCTCATTCGCAATCCAGATCCCCGGCGCCGAGAGCGTCAGCGTGCGACCCCACTACGGGCTGCTGACGTTCTTCGGCTTCGCGTTTGGACCGGTCGTCGGGTTCCTGACCGGCTTCGTGGGCAACGTGGTGGGTGACCAGCTCACGGGCTGGGGCGCGTTCACGTCGCCGCATTGGAGCCTGGCCAACGGACTCGCCGGCCTGATCGCGGGGTTGTTCCCCATCTGGATGGCCAGCCGGATGACGAGCGTCGGGAGCAAGGCCCTCACCGCCGCCGTCGCGGGCGTGGTGGCAACCGTCATCGGCTTCCTGGTGATCTTCCTGGGTCTGGTCCTCACGCCAGAGTTGGACGTCAATACGATTCTGACCACGGAATACATCCCGGTCGTCATCGCGAACTCCATCGCGGCCGCGATCGTGACCCCCATCCTCGTCCTCGCCTGGGAGCCGATTTCGGCCCAGATGGGGCGCTAGCCGGCCGCGGCCCGCGTACCGATGCGGGCTGCGTTCGCGTACCTGGGTCGGGGATCCTGGCTCGCCCGCCGGGATCCCCGATCGATCTTGTTGGCCGCCTTCTTCTTCGTCCTCGGCGCTCCCCAGGTTCGGGACTCCCGGCACCTCGTCCTGATCCTGGCGGCGGCCGTCGGCTACTACCTGCTGGCCGGCATCCCGTGGCGGGCGGTCCGCCGGCAATGGTTGCTCCTGGTGGTCGTGATCGGGGCGGTGGCGACCATCAACGCACTCATCACCGGTGGCCAGTCCGGTGGATTTGCGGATGCCGACACTCACGTTCTGCTGACCCTCCCGCCGTTCGGGACCGAGGTGTCGGCCGAGGGCATCAGCCTCATCGTGACCCAGGTCCTGCGGTTCGGGGCGATTGCGGCGGTCGGGTTCCCGGTGGCCTACGCGATTGCCCCGGGGGACCTGGGTCCGGCGCTCCGGCAGCTCCGGCTCGGCGACCGAATGCCGGTCATGGTCGACCTGACCGTCCGATTCATTCCGACCCTGTCAACCGAATTCGGGGAGACGATCGATGCCCAGCGGGTGCGCGGCTTCGACCCGCTCCGGGCCGGCGGCAGCCCCATGACCCGGCTCCGACGACTGGCGCCCCTCTTCGTGCCAGTCACCGTAGGTTCGTTGACGGGCGCGGAGGACACGATCGACGCCATGGATCTGCGCGCCTTCGGCGTCGGCAAGCGGACCTGGTATCGGAAGCTCGAGATGGACACCGCTTCGTGGCTGGTCGTCGGGGCGTTCCTGCTGTTCCTGTTCGTGGCGACGTCCCTCAACCTGAGCGGCCAGTCGGAGCATTACCTTCTGCCGTTCCTCGTGCCGTAGTGGACGGGGCGTGGATAAGTCCCCAACCAACCGCAGAAAGTCGTGGATAAGGCGCTTGGCGGGACTTCGTGCGTCCCCTATTCTCTAGGAGTCCCGGAGGAGCCGGACGAGTCCAGAGATTGCATCAAAGGGCCCGCCAGGTTCCTCCGGGGCGTTTTTTGCGCCCGGCGGCCAATCAAGCTCCGGCCCTGCAGAAGCATTGGTGCGTGACCTGCGGTAGAGTTTCGCTTTACAACTCAAAGCGAGCCCACCACCGTGACCTCCCAAGCCAACCCACCGGGCCGTCCGGCGATCGCCGGCACCGCCCACCTGGACGAGCGCATCCAGCGCGCACTGGCACATCCCCATCGGATCGACATCACCACGACAGGTCGCCGCACCGGACATCCCCGCCGCATCGAGCTCGTGTTCCACGTCATCGAGGGCAAGGTCGTCATCAGCGGGTCACCCGGCCGGCGCGACTGGTACGCCAACCTGGTCGCCGATCCACATTTCACCTTCCATCTCAAGGGGCCGATCCAGGCCGACCTGCCGGCCATCGCCCGACCCATCACCGAACCAGTCGAGCGCCGGCAGGTCATGGAGGCCGTGGCCCGCAACTGGGGCGTCACCGATCGGTTCGAGGTCTTCTTCCGCCGCAGCCCACTCATCGAGGTCCGCTTCGAAGACCAGGCTGCGGAGGTCCGGACGGGATCAGCCTCCCGCCGGAGGCAGCAGCGCGACGGCGAGCTCCACCATCCGCCGCAACGGCGGTGGCACGTCGCGCGGCGTGGCCCGCGAGAACCGGCGCCACGCGGCAAGCACCTTGTCGTCACCATGTCGGATCCCGGTCACCGCCTCGAAGTCCGGGTCAAGCCGGATGATGCGGTCAGGACCAACCGTGGCTTCGATGGCGGCGTCCAGGCGCGGGTCGTGGCCACGATCGGTGTCATGAACAACCAGGCACGGGATGCGAAGGTCACTCAGAACGCCCGCCACCAGGGGCAGATTGGCCTTTCCGCCCACCTCGACCATCGCGATCCCCTCGGCATCCAGGTCGTGGCCGAGGACGCGGAAGATGAGCGGCAGCGCGAACCGCTCCGTTCGACCCTCGGCCAGGATCACGCAGCGCGCGAAGAACATCTCACTCCGCTCGTGGTCGAACTCGGCGGCAAGTCGCAGCCGTTGTTCATCGGTGAGCGATCTCGGCGTCGTGCGTCGTGGAACCGACCCGCTGGCATACAGGTCGAGGCGGACAATCTCTTCGGCGTGGGTGGCGTCCACGAATGCGGGCGCTCGGGTGGAGTAGATGACCTGGTTACCGGATTCGGCGAGCATCCGCAGCAGGTTCGCCAGGTGGCGCTGGGCCTGCGGGGTGAGCATCAGCTCCGGCTCTTCGATCAACAGGAGCTCACCGCTGACTCCTCCTGCGCAGCAGTCCTCGATCGCGCCGACCAGGGCTTCGGCGGCTGCCGCGTCAGTCGTCATGTGCCCGTTGAGGTGCTCCGCGAGTGCTTGCGCTACCGATCCACCCTCGGGGCCCTGCGACGCGGTCACGCGGTCCTGGGCCCGCAGAAACGAGGTGGTAGGGAGAGCGGCCAGGTCGCCGTTCGGCTCGGTCGGCTGGCCCGTCGCTCGGCGGATGGACCGGATCGATCCCTCGGCCGTGCTCAGCTCAGCCGAAATCGAGACCTGTTCGCCGCCGGGAGCCGATTCCACGCCGGTCAGCCACGCGATCGAGGCCAGCAGCTGGGACTTCCCGGATCCGCGCGGACCGATGAGCGCGGTGAGTGCGCCAACCTCGAGCTCGAGGGGCGATAGGCCCCGAACCCCAGCGACGGTCACCCGACTGAGCACAATCGGCTCCTACGATCTCCGCACTACCGCTCCGGAGCGAATCGGGGCCCGCGGAAGTTGACTGATGGGGACCGGGATCCCGGATCACTCCTCCACGGTGATGGTAGCCATCATCCCGCCATCGTAGTGGCCGGGCTCGTGGCAGCCGACGAGAAGCTCACCCGCCTGAGTGAACGTGTACTCGAAGGTCTCAGACTCGCCGGGTTCGACGCTGACACCCGCGTCGGTGTCGTGTCCCATAGCGCCACCCTCGGACATCTGCATCTCGAATTCGTCTTGCGCGGCCTCGTCGCCGATCAGGAACTCGTGGACAATCTGCCCGGAGTTCGTGACCTCGAACCGCACCGTTTCCCCCGCCTGCATGGTGAACGCCGCCGGCTCGAAGCGTAGCTCGTCCGTCATCTGAACCTGAACCGTGCGCGGCCCCTGCCCAGTTGGCGCGGCGCCCCCGCCGCTCGGTGTGCAAGCCGCCAACACCACCGCGAAGATGACGATCGAGAAGACGAGACGCGGCCGATTCGAGGTCATGACTCCTCCGGAATGATGTGAGCTCAGCTGGTCGCGGGTAACGTCGTCGGCGATGTCAGCGTCAGACCGCACCCACTACACCACTGTAGCAGGATCATTTGGGCGATAGCAGGAACCCGCCATGCTCGAAATCAGGTCCGCCGGGCGGCGGGCTTCTCGAGCGTGAAGCGCGGCGTCGCGGCGCCGATGCCGAATGCGTAGCCGATGAACAGGCCGATGGCGGCCACAACCCAGTGGATCGGATGGGCGAACGGATGTCCCGAAGTGACAAGGTACATGCCGAGCCCGCCAATGCCGGCGCCCAAGATCCCAATCTCCCAGCTGGTCGAAATCAGCCGTCGTTCCGGCGCGGCGGTGGGCGTCACCGGCCTGCGGCGTGGGGCCTGCCCGAGCTCCTGGCCGCGCCAGCGAAGGACGAGCAACCCGGCAGATGCTGCCACGGCGGCGATTCCGACAACCGTCCACATCGGCTGGCCCACGCCCTCGATGGGCATGATCGCCGCGATCGAGGTGACGGCCAATACTCCGGCCAGCGTCATCCCAATCGTGGCGGCATCGCGCCAGAAGACCGCCAGCACGGTCCCCTCGAGCCGCGCTGCCCGCCGCCGAGCGGTGAACGCCGCGCCCAGCACCAGACCAGCGACCGTCAGCCCGGCGATGGGCCATGCGACCGGAGCCGGTTCGGCGAACAACCAGTCCACGCTGCCACCTCAATGAGCCTTACTACAGGGCTGTCATCAGGTCGCCGCCAGAGTAGCCGGTCGTGCGGTCGCGTGCCAGAGGTCGAGCGCATCAGCGGCCTGAGCCCAGACCCGGCGCGCCGCAGTTGATCAGGTCGCGCCGACCAGCAACACCACGGCATCGGCCAGCAACACCACTCCCGCCGCGGCGGCAGTCAGCCGTGCTCGGATCGGGTTGTGCGGTTCGGCGCGCAGCCGGAGGAGGACCTGCCGGACGATAACGTACACCGCGAACGCCGCCACGAAGATCGTTCCCGGGACCGCGGGCGCAAACCCGAGAACCACCAGCGTGGTTGCGACTCCGATGAGCAGGCCGGCAGCGGATTCCAGGAGCTGGGTCGGCATGCGACGGGCGCCCACGCGGCGGTTCGAGGACCACACGCCCCAGCGGGATCGGGTGCAGCGGCCCGCACAGCAGCCGGTGAGGAAGCAGCCGAGGCGCCCGATGGCGACGCCAAAGAAGAGGCCCGGCGCAGTGGCGTCCAGGAACAGGCCGATCGGCACATCGAGCGTGAGCAGGGCGACGGCTGCCACCGCTGGGGCGGCGAGGAGGAATCCGTCGACGGTCAAGCCCTCGGCGATGGACTGTCGGGGGGCGCCGCGGGGCCGCATGAGCACGTACATGAGCTTGGCCCCGATCAGGCCCGCCAGGCCCGACACGAGGTCCACGGTCAGGGTCAGACCGACCGACACGTTCGCGCGCGCCAGCAGCGTGGCCTGCAGGGCGACGCCCACCAGGATGCCGACGGCCAGCAGAGCTGGCCAGCTGCCGTGGATGACCGCCGGCATCCTGGCCAGGCGGACGAGCGGCCCCCAACGCGTTTTGACCGGAGCGAACTGGTCGGTGGAAACCGCCCATCGCATCCACGACCAGGCCGCGCGCGGCAGGGTGTGAGCGCCGGAAGGCTTCCCGCCGCCGGCCGCCGCCACACGCGAGCCGCGGATGAGGTTGGCGGTCACGGTCCACTCGCCCGGCTCGAGTCCGTACACCCACGTCGTGAGCGACACCTTGCCGCTGCCAGGCACGATGCCGTCGACGGTTTCATCCTGGACGAAGGAATCCCGGGGCCCAGGCTTCCCATGGACGCCGATGCGCTGGCCCGTGAATCGAATGGTCGCCGCATACGGTTCGCCGTCCGGCTCAGTGTCGAACCAGTGGGTGACGGATAACGCCTCCGGCTCGACGACGTGCCCCGCGCCTGCGACCGCCTTGGGGGGATGTCCATTCGCGACGGACTGCGCCGTGTTGGGCCTGGGCATCGCGCCCGCCAGTTGTCTCGATCGGGCCCTACGGCCCATTCTTCGTCGCGCCACCAGTCATCCACGTGCCGTCGCTTTGCCGGGCCCCAGCAGCGCCCGAGCACCGCGTGCCAGTGCCCGCCAGATTACTACAGGGATGTCGTGCTGAGCAGAGCCGGTCGGCGAGGAGCGTGCCACCTGCTAGGCTGGAGCCGTGGGTGAGCGGCTGAAGTCTCGGCGGGTGCCTTCGGTCGATGCCGTCCTCGGCCCGCTGGGCGCCGCGATCATGCGGGTGCTGTGGTCCACCGGGGAAGCGCCAGTGGGGACGGTTGTCGAGCGCCTCAGCCAGGGGGACCGGCGTCCGGCGTATACGACCGTCACGACCATCCTGTCGCGCCTTCGGGAACGAGGCCTGGTCGAACGCAACCGGCGAGGCAGGGCCGCCGTGTACCGCGCGGTCGTGTCCGAAACCCAGCTCGTTGAGACGACCAGTGAGCGGGCCGTGGAGCAGGTCATCGCCCGATTCGGAGACGCCGCCCTGCGCCAGTTCGCTGCGCGACTGGGCGACATCGATCCTGAACTGCGGCGCGAGCTCATTGAGCTGGCGCGGCGACATCCAGCCCCTCGGAAAACCCCCGGAGGGTGAACACGGTCGGCGGCGCCGCGCGGCTGGCGGTCGCGGTCATGCTCCTGACGGCGGTGTGTGGGGCGATCTCGTTCGTCAGCGGCGGGGACCCGATGCTCGCGCCTGAGCTGGCGTCGGCTTCCTTCATCGCGGCCTGGCTGGTGCACGTGGTGCGTGCCGCATGTGGCGCACTCGTACATTCGCGGCGCCTATCGGTTCGGAGCAAGCCGGCCAGCATCGGGGGAACGACGGTGTGGATCATCCCGGACCCTGTCCCGGTCGCCTGTGTCAGTGGTCTCCTCAGGCCGCGGATCTACCTCAGCGCGTCGCTCCTCGACATGCTCGACGACGGTGAGCTTCGGGGTGTGCTGCTCCACGAAAGTCATCACCGCGCCACGCTGGCACCTTTCCGCAGCCTGGTGCTCGACGCGTGGCAGCGCACGGCCGGCTGGTTACCGCCAGTGCGCCGAGCGCTCCTGGCCCGGTTGGCCACCCTGGAAATCGAGGCAGATGCCGCCGCTGTCGCTGCCGGTGTGCGGCCGGCCACGTTGGCGTCTGCGCTCCTCAAGTGCGATCCCGATCCGGATGCCTATGCCGCTGCCTCTGCCTTCTCGACCGCGGCCGAGGTCCGCATCGGCGAGTTGTTGGCATGGGGCCGCGCCGAGCGAACCGAGTTCCGCCCATCGCTCCCGCTGGAATGGGCCGCGCCCGCCGCAGCGGCCGCGCTGCTGGCGTGCCACGTGGTCGGCGTCTGAGCCCCTGCCGTGTCCACCGCATCGGCGAAACGACAGACCACGACAGCACCGTAGCGCTGAACTCGCGGGGACTCGACCTCGCGGTCAGTGATGGTCGGCATGGTCCGACGGGGACGGCGTCGAGGCCGGAACGACGACAGCTGGCCCGTCAGCGGTCAAAGCCGGACCGACCACCAGCGCGCTGATCAGGTAGACGCCGGTGAAGATGACACTGGCGACCGCCGGCGCAGCCCACGTACCGAAGCGACGCCGAAGCCGCAGCAGCATCGGGATCGAGAGCGCGAACCCGGCGACACCGAACAGCACCGTGCCGCCGGCTCCAGCGAGCAGGGCGGTTCCCGCCAGCGGGCCCACGTGGTGGAGCACGTGGGGCGCGATCCCTGAGACTGCGGCTACCGCGCCGCTCGCCACGGTCGCCAGGGTACGGACGGCGCGGACACCGACGTTGACGGTGCCGGCTGGGATCACCGGCCGCGCGGTTGGGACGTCAACGGCGGCCCTCATGCCTGTCGCCCCGTCACCGAGGCCGGGTGGTCGTCGCAGCACTCGGCCGGGTGGTCGGTCAGGAACCGGGCGGAATCCTCGTTGAAGCGCTCAAGGCAGCCTTCGCACTTGAACCACAGCGTGACCTGACCGTGGCGGACGGCGAGGCCCTCCCCGGCCGGGATGGCACCGCCGCACACGACGCAGATGTGCGCCGGTCCGAGCTGAGCGTTGTGATTGTCGATCGACGATGGGCTGTCCATCACACTACCTCCACCACGACCTGACCCCGGAGCATGCCCATCTGGCAGGTGAACACGTGCCTTCCAGGCTCTCCGGGCATGAACTCGACCGGCACCACCTGGCCGGTCGGCAGCGCGGCGGACTTGCCGAAGTCGGCCAAGACGACCTGCTCCGAGCACGCCGCCGTCTCCTCGCGCCGGAACAGCAGTCGGACGGGCCGGCCCGGCGCGACGCGGATCGTGTCGGGCGTGTAGCCGCCCTTCACCAGAATCATCTGTTCCTGGTAGCCGTCCGACATGACCGACGCCCTCACACCGGGGCTCCGCTTGAGCCAGAAGAACCAGGTCACGAAGCCGATGACGGCCAGGCCGCCGAGGGTGACGAGGATCTGATCGGGCGTCATGCCGGTACCTCCTGAAGCTTGAATCGCTTGAGCCGATTGGCGTTGGAAATGACCGTCACCGAGCTGAAGCTCATGGCCAGCGCGGCGAGGATCGGGCTCAACAGGAGACCGATGAACGGGTAGAGGACGCCCACTGCCACCGGTAGCCCGAGGCTGTTGTAGGCGAATGCGCCGAACAGGTTCTGGTAGACGTTGCGCATCGTGGCCCGGCTGATGGCGATGGCCGACACCACCCCGCGCAGGCTGCCGGAGATGAGCGTGATGTCGGACGCCTCGATGGCGACGTCGGTGCCGGTGCCGATCGCGAAGCCGACATCGGCCTGGGCCAGCGCCGGGGCATCGTTGATCCCGTCGCCCACCATGGCCACTGCCCGACCCTCGAGCTGGAGCTTGCGGACCTCGAGCGCCTTGTCCTGGGGCAGGACCTCGGCCAGCACGCGGTCGACGCCGACGGAGCGGGCGGTGGCGTTCGCAGTGCGTGTGTTGTCGCCGGTGATCATCACCACGCTGAGTCCCAGGTTGCGGAGAGCGGCGATGGCGGCGCGCGAGTCGGGCTTCACCGGATCGGCGATGGCGATGATTCCCGCCGCCCGGTCATCGATGGCGACGAAGACGGGGGTCTTGCCCTCGTCGGCCAGTCGTAGCGCATCGGCCTCCAGTCCGTCGGCGCCGATCCCGGCCGCCTCGAGGAAGGCGCGCTTCCCGACCAGGACGTTGCGATCTCCGAGCCGGGCGCGGATGCCATGGCCCGGGACGGCATCGAAGCTCGTCGGCTCGAGCGGGGTGAGGCCTCGTTCAGCGGCACAGTCGACCACAGCGGAGGCCAGCGGATGCTCGGAGTCTCGCTCTGCGGCTGCCGCCACGGCCAGGATGGCATTGGCCTCGAAGCCTGGCGCCGGCACGACATCGGTGACGGCCGGCTTGCCCAAGGTGATGGTGCCAGTCTTGTCGAGGATGATCGTGTCCAGCCGCTTGGCGGCCTGGAGCGCGTCGCCAGAGCGGATCAGGATCCCATGCGTGGCCGCCAGACCGACTCCGGTGGTGAGCGCCATCGGCGTTGCCATGCCGAGCGCGCAGGGGCAGGCGATGATCAGCGTTGTGACCGCCACGATGGTCGCGTAGGCGAAGGCCGGCGCGGGGCCAAAGTCATACCAGATGACGAACCCAAAGACCGCGAGGATCAAGACCGCGGGCGTGAAGTAGCCCGAGACGACATCAACGACGCGCTGGATCGGGACCTTGGAGGCCTGCGCGTCGCCGACCATGCGCACGATGGTGGCCAGCGCCGTGTCGGCTCCGACCTTCGTCGCGTGGAAGCGGAACGAGCCGGTCGTGTTGATGGTGGCTCCGATGACCTCGTCACCCGGCCGTTTCCCCACGGGCATCGACTCGCCGGTGATCATCGACTCGTCGACCGCGGATGCTCCCTCGAGAATCAACCCGTCCACCGGCACCTTCGCACCGGGGCGGACGACGACCACGTCACCGACGACCACCTCGTCGATCGTGATCTCCACCTCGGCGCCATCGCGGAGGACGCGGGCCGTCTTGGGTGCCAGCCCGATGAGCTTCTCGATCGCCTCCGACGTCCGGCCGCGGGCCTTGACCTCCATCGCCATGCCGAGGACAACCAGGGCCGTCACGACGACGGTGACGTCGTAGTAGACGTCGGTCATCTCGGCGGAGGGGAAGAGCTGTGGGAACAGGAGGGCGATCGTCGAGTAGACCCAGGCGGTACCGGTGCCGATCGCGATCAGCGTGTGCATGTTCGCCGAGCGGTGCCTGAGGGCCTCCCAGGCCCCGGTGAGGAACTGGCTGCCCGAATACGCCAGGACCGCCAGCGAGGCAATCCCCATCACCGCCCAAAGCAACCAGAGTTCGGTGCTGCCGCGTGAGAAGACGTCACGGAGCCCGGGGATCAGCCATGGGTAGGAAAGGATCATGGTCGGGACGCCCACCGCGGCCCCGAACCACCATTTCCGCATCAGCTTCCGGTATTCGGCATGCCGATCCTGCGCCGGCGAAGCGGCGGTCGCGATCAAGGCGGGCCGGCGATCAGCGCCTGCCCCCGATTGGCGACCCCTGATGGCCGCGACGCGGTCAGTGGCAGGTGTGCGAAGGGTGCTGGTCATCGTCGTCCGTTTCGTTTCGGTTCTGATCGTCCGAGGCCCGGTCATCGAGCCCGTCAACGAAGCCTGACTGCCCGTGGTGAGAGCCACCTGAGCCCCGGCTGAGATCCTCATCGGCAGGGTTGCCGCGGTCGCCGTGGCCCGCGTGGCCGCCGTGGCCGCCGTGTCCACCGGCGTGCATGAAGATCATGCCGCCGAACAGCCCGGCGTAGATCACCGCGGAGATGGGCAGCACCCCGGCAACGACCAGCCCGATGGCGGCAAGCCCGACGGCCAGCCCGGGCAACACCCACCAGGGTCGGGCTGGCGTCGCGGCTGGTCCCGTGCGACCACGCTCCGCGGGTACGCCAGGATCGTGAAGATGAGCGTTCATGGTTGGGTAGCCTCCAGTTGCAGCGAAGGTGTAGGGAGCAGCGTGAACGCGACGGGATCGATGTCGACTACGAACGGCATGCGGGCCTCCTAGGTCGAGGGAACCGAGCCGCGGAACGCCCATACGCAGCCCGCGACCCAGGCCATGAGGGTCAGGCCGGCGGCAGCCAGCGCGCTGCCGGCGTCGAGCCCGAGCACCGCCAGGATGGCGACCACGGGGAGCGAGCCGATCCAGAGCATGAACGCCGTTCCGAGCGGCGTCTCGAGGCGCGCCATCCGCGCACGGAGCCGAGCGACGGTCGACGATGAGCGCTGGTCGACGAGCTCAATGTGGCCGCGGTAGCGGCCCATGCCGCAGGTGAAGCGAATCTCCCCGGGTGGCTGAGCCGGAAGATCAACGGTGGTCGTGCCAACGGGAGCCAGGCGGCGGTCGAGCCGCGGCGCGGAGAAGACAACACGTTCTGAACAGGCGTCATCGTCATCGCGCCGGAAGACGATGCGCAGCGGCATGCCGGCCCGCGCACGGATCGCGTCAGGCCGATAGCCGCCGTGCACCGAGATCTCGACAAGTTGGCGGCCGCTGGCGTCGAGCCGCGCGCGAACCGGCTGCTCCAGCATCACCCAGGCCCCCCCAGGAGCACGATGAGCGCCACGACCAGCGCGACGAGAGCGGCGGCGGCGAGCGGATGGGACGCTGCCCCCATCATGGCCGCCGTTCCCGTCATCGTCATCGCGCCGCCGGCGAGCAGCAGGTCGGCGACCAGCAGGATTGCGGCGATCACGAGAAGGGTGCCCAGCCAGTCCGGCATGCCGCCATTTGAAGCCTTCGACCTGAGTCCCCGATGAGGACCCGGTAACGCCGGGCTGAGAACCGGATCGCGCGACGCCTAGACCGTCAGCAGGATCGCAAACCCGAGAGCGAGCACGACCAGCGCCAAGGCCAGCTTCGTGCCACCCGCATGCTGGAGATGCCAGCGATTGATGACCTGAATCAGGCCCGGTCGGCTTGCCAGCACCAACAGGACGACGAGCGGGGTGATGTAAGCCAGGTTGTACAGGGCCAGGCCGCCGAGACCGGCGGCGACCGTGCCGCTGGCTCCGAGAAGCGCCACCACGCCGAGGTAAACGGCCCCGCTGCACGGCACGGTGCAGAGCCCGATCAGGATGCCGCCGCCGAAAAGCGCCAGGGGCGAGGTCATCCGCGCCCAGTCCCGCATGCGGCCGTGGAGCGCATGTGGCGCCTCCAGCTTCCAGGGCGCATCGGGCAGGAGCACGTCGCGGATCATCCATAGCCCAAGGCCGATCGCGATGAGGGCCGCGACCCGGCTCGGCAGGTGGTTGTCCCCGAAGTCGGTCAGCGAGGCGAGTAGCGTCAGCAGGCCCAGGCCGAGCAGGAAGTAGGTCACCAGCACGCCAAGGACAAAGAACGCTCCCAGCCCGAGAACGGTGCGGCTGGTCCCCTGGACATCCGCGGCACCGCCGCCCGTTGCGAGTGACTGACGTGCGGCCAGGCCCAGGGCGAAGGTCGCGAACAGGATCAGGACGCCGAAGGCGCACGGGTTGAATCCGTCAAGGACGCCAGCGCCGATGATGGCCGGCAGGCTCAGGTCGGCGAGGGCCTGGTGGTCCGCCGGTCGCGGCGCCACGAGCACGGCGGCGGCCGAGGCCGTCACGACCGCGCCGACGATCAGGATCAGCAGCCGCGGACGCGCGAGGCGGGCGCCCGCGGCAGCGCGCATCACGCCGTCACGGTCAGCGTGCCGCGCATGGACGGATTCTCTTTGCCGCCGCAGCAGATGTCGCAGTACCAGCTGTAGGTCCCCGGCGTGGTGGGGGCCGTGAGCTCGAACACTTCGCTGCTCTGTGGGCCGACTTTCCAGTCGACGCCAAGCTCGTCAATCGCGAACTGGTGCCAGCCGCCGCCGTCGCTGTGGTAGGGCGTGTCAACGCTGGTGAGCTTGATCCGCACTGTCTGCCCGGCGCTGACGGTGAGCGTCCCGGGCTCGAAGCCACCCATGCTGGCTCGCACCCCGATGGCCTCAATGTCGGTCGCCACGGGGCCCTGGAGACGGCTTGCCACCAGCCCGATGGCGAGGCTGCTCACAAGCAGGGCGACCGCCGCGAACGCGGCCAGCCGCAGCCGACGGGGCACCATGGAGGCAATCGAACGAGGCGCCACCGATGTCGGCGACTGCCTCTGGATGCGACCGGTGTGGGATCGACGAGTCATGACGATGGGTCTCCTTTGACGGAAGACAGTGCCGAAAGCGGGTGAGGTGGCCATGAGCAGCACCTGAGGGTGCGCTGAGAGGCGAGCCCGGCGGGCCAATCCGGGTGCCTTGCCTCCGGCCGGCCGGCCGCCGATCCCCAGGCCGGCTCAGGCCCCGGCGCTGCCTCCAATGCGCTCGGCGCCCCAGACGAGCAGTCCGCCGGCCACCGCGGCGACGGCGACGAGGACGACGACCACGCCCAATTCCAGGGGCGTCCGTTCCCGGGCCACGATGGCCTCGCTCGCATCGTCGGGAGCGGGCGCGCTGTCTGCACCGCCGGACCCGGCGGTGACATCCAAAGCCACAGTCAGCGTTTCGTCGCCGATGGCGCGCAGCTCATACATCCCAGCCGGGAGATGGCTGGGGATGGTCAACTCGATCTGGAACATCCCCTCACCGTCGGTGGTGACAGTGCCGAACTCGACGATGAGATCTAGTCCGGCGAGGAGGAGGACACGCTCGGTGTCCGGCTCCAGCCCGGTCCCGGCCAGCACCACCGAATCCCCCGCCGCCACGCTGGCCGGCTCGACCACGATCTCCTCCTCGCCCGGCTCGTGGGCCATTGCCAGCGCTGCGGTTCCGAGTGCCAGGGACAGAGCAAGGAGGAGCGCCAATGATGCGGACTTACCCATCGGGCGATGTGCCCTTCTGCCTGGCTCGGCTGAAAAGGGTGACCATGAACCCCGCCGAGCCGGCGACGATAAGCGCGAGGCCGACGAGCACGACCGCCCAACCCACGGGCGACCCCTCGACCAGGGCGCTACCCAGACCGATCTCGGTAGTCCCCAGCCCGGCCGCCAGCAGCAGGATTCGAAACAGCAGGGGGGCCATCACATCGCCTCCTGGACGTGCGCCTGGGGGACGGTCAGCAGGGCGTAGATCGTGAGCGCGGCGAGTGCGATTGCAACGACGGCGCCGATCGCGATGAACGCCCGACGCCGCGCGGGTGAGCGGTACGGGCTGCGGTCGACGAACGGCACAAGCGCCAGCCCGCCGAACAGGATCGCCGGGGCCCAGAGCAGGGCGATGAGCCCGAACCAGTCCTCCAGGGGATAGAACGACAGGAACATCCATGGCGGCTTCGTCTCTTCAACACCGGGTACTGGGCGCGGGCCGAGACCAGCCGGCAAGAGGAGGGACACGATCGTCGCCGCCGCCAGCATCAGCAGCCCAAAGCCGGCCATCCGCACCACATGGGCGGTGAACGTCGAGCCACCCTTCGCCGGCTGCGGCCCACCGTCGACCGCCGCGTCGGCCTGCGCCGGCAAAGCGGAGATGCCGTGACGCTTGACGAGCAGGAAGTGCGCGATCAGCAGCAGGGCGCCGAGCCCGGGCAGAATCACGATGTGAGCGATGTACAGCCGGCCGACGACCGGCAGGCTGGCGGTGAAGTCCGCGGAGAACCAGAAGCCGAAAGCGCCGAGGAGATCACCAAACTCGACGTAGTGAGCGAGCGCTTCGAAGCCCTCCTGGTCCCACTTCAAGACGGTGCCGGTGAAGATCAGGCCCAGGGTCACCGCGAGCAGGCCGAGACCGATGATCCAGTTCGCTTCGCGCGGTCGCTTGTACGAGCCGGTGGCGAAGACGCGGCCCATGTGGAGCAGGACGGTGGCCATGACGACGTTGGCGACCCAGAAGTGGATCCCGCGGGTGACATCCCCAAGCGGGGCGACATTCATGATGTAGATCACGCTCTCGCGGGCGGTGGAAGGAGTGGGGTGGTAGAACTGGGAGAGCCAGATGCCGGTCGCCGCCAGGATCAGGAAGCCAAAGAAGGTGATGCCGCCCAGGATGTAGCCGATGCCGTTGGCGTGGGCCGGCACTGGGTAGGCCAGGCCGCTGAGGCCGAGACGCTCGTCGACCGCCTCCCACGCCCTGCGCCAGCGCCCCCCGCCCCGGATTGCCCCCGCGCCGGCCGTCATCTGATCTCCCATCTCCTGCCTAGCGGCAAGCCCCGCCGTCCGCAGTGGACCTCCACTGGCTGAGACCTGGCTGAGGACAGTGCGAGAGTTTCCTGAGAGCGAATCGTCGCCGGAGGCCGGCACAGAGCAGGACCCATGGATCCTACGCCGCGGCAGTAGGACCTGTTAGGCTCGACTGCCAGCGCGAGCGAGAGGGCATCGGCATGGACGTGATCCATCGCCTCATCGCCTATGCCGCCATCGGCGGCGGAGCCGTCGGTATCGGATGGTCGGTTCTGATCCTGGTCAGCGGGCGATCAGGCGGGCCCGCGTTCGAGCGCTTCCAAGCCGCCATGGTCAGCCTCTTGCTCATCGGCGCCGCGAGCGGCGTGATCCTGCTTGTGGCCGGGGCTCGCCCGACAGACGCTCTACACCTTCTCTACGCCGCCATCGCGATCGGGCTCGTTCCGCTGGCTCGATCATTCCTCGGGCGGTTGAGCGACCGGAGGACGGCCGCCGCCATCCTCGTGGCGTTCGTCGCTCTGGGCGCTGTCATCTACCGGCTCTTCACCACCGGCTGATCTCTCGAACTGGGGCGTCAGGCAACTCCGGCCGCTTTTCGCGCAGGCGCCAGGAATCGCTTGCGGATCCCGAGCGAGGCATCGGTCCTGGCGATGGAGCGGGGGCCATCGGTCTCGAGCCCAGTCATGGCCCGGATCGCGTCGATCGTGTCGGGGATGACGATCGCCTCGTTCGGCACGTGGTAGACGAGGTAGACCTCGCCGCCATCCGGCCGGACCGCGATCGCGTCCTCCCACAGGGCGACCTCCCACAGGTCGGCCCGGGGCCGGCCAAGATCGCGCATCAGCTCGACGATGGCGTTCTGCGAGCCGAGGCCGTCGGCGGCGCGGACGAAGGCGATCCGGGCCGCCCCTTCGAGGAGCGCGTGGACCTCGTCGACGCCCGTCGGGCGGCTCGTCTCGACCATCGTGAAGTGGACGTGGCCAAGGTCGAAGGGTCCCTTGGCGGCCATCGTCACGATGTCGAGGTCCGGCAGGATCGTCTGCAGGTCCGGGCCCTGGTGACTGGGTGTCGAGGTCTCCGGGACGACCGTGTTGAGCGGAGCATTCAGATGGCTCTCCCACGGATCGGTGCCGCGCCGGAACAGGACCGCCCGAGCGGTCCGCACCAGATCGGCCCGATGGAGGGTCCCGACGACCCGACCGAGCGCGGTCGTGTTGCAAGAGACGACGCGGACCAGATCCCGGCCGATGGCGTCGGCGTAATTCAGCGAAGCAACGAACGAGAAACCGCTCACCGCGTGCTCCTCTCCGCCTTGGAAGATCGCCTTCCTGCCGGCCGCGACGTAGCGGTCGCGGTTCTGACTGGCGATCTTCTTCGGCGTGCAGTCGACGACGATGTCGCTCGCGGCGATCAGCTCCTCCAGCGTTCCGGCCGGCCCGAGGTTGGCATCGCGCATGGCGGCGAGGGCCTCATCGGTCGCGCCGTACAGCGGGACCTCGAGTTCGACAGCCGTCCGGACCCGGTAATCGGTGACGACGTCGGCGACGCCGGCGAGGAGCATGTCTTCCTGGAGGCGAATGGCATCGGCTGCGCGCTTGCCGATGACGCCGTAACCGTTGACGGCAACACGGACTGAACGGGTCATGTCGTCGGTCCTCTCGGCTCTGATCGGTTTCTCACCTTTGCCTCATCCGTCGATCAGCCTTCTGTGGCGATGATGTGGCTGGAGGACAGCGGGCCGAGTCCTCAACGCGCGCAGGCCAGTTTACGACGCACACGTAGTAGTCCCACAATCATGCCCACCCAGCGCGAACGGAGCACTGCCCGTGACGAGCGGAGTCTTTGAAGCCAGGGGTCTCCTGCGCGCCAGCAGCGCAGCGGGCCTCGGGGAATACCTGCGCCGGCAGGCAGGAATCGATGACGCGGAGGCGAACCCCGTCTCCCAGACCGTGACCGTCAGCTACGACGAGGAAGCGCTGACCGCCGACGACGTCCGGGCGCTCATCGAGCGCTTCGGCTGCGGCTGTGGCGGCGAACTCGTGCCGTGCCACCTCTGCCCAGACGAGCAGCCCGCCGTCATCGGCGCCACCGTCCCGCACGGGATCCCGCATGCGCCGGAGCGCGGGCATGCAGGGCACGCCATGGCACCGCGCGCCCCGGCGATCTCGGCGGCTGCCCCGGCGATCTTGGCTGCCCCGGCGGAGCACGCTGGCCACGCCATGGCAGCGCCCGCCGCCCCCGCGCAAGGCGAGATGGCCCAGATGACCCACGCCATGGGCCACGGTCACGGGATGAGCATGGACCAGATGGTGCGCGACATGCGGAACCGCTTCATCGTCGCGTTCGTCCTGGCGATCCCGATCTTCCTCTACTCGCCACTGGCCACCGAGGTCTTCAATATCCGCCTCGAGACCCCGTTCGGGGTCGACCCCGACATCCTGGCCTTCCTGCTGGCCACGCCTGCGGTCGCCTGGAGCGGCAAGATGTTTTTCGTCGGCGCGTATCGGGCACTCCGCAACCGAACCCTCGACATGTCCGTCCTGGTCGCGCTGTCGGTCGGCAGCGGTTACCTGTTCAGCGTTGCCGCGACGTTTCTCTTCGGGGGCGAGGTCTTCTACGAAGCGGCTGTCGTCCTGCTGACGTTCGTGCTGTTCGGGCACTGGCTGGAGATGCGCGCCCGGGCGGGCGCGTCCGACGCCATCAAGGCCCTCCTCGACCTGACGCCGCCGATGGCGACCGTCATTCGGAACGGCGAGCCGGTCGAGGTCTCGACCGCAGAGGTCGTCCTTGACGACGTCGTCCTGATCCGACCCGGCGACAAGGTCCCGGTCGATGGCGTCATCGTCGAAGGTTCCTCGAGCGTCGATGAATCGATGATCACCGGGGAGAGCGTGCCGGTTGACAAGGCGGTCGGCTCGGCGGTCATCGGCGCGACGATCAACACGACCGGGACCTTCCGTTTCCGGGCCACCAAGGTCGGCGCGGACACCGCCCTGGCCCAGATCGTCAGGCTCGTCCAGCTTGCCCAGAACTCGAAAGCCCCGGCCCAGCGGCTGGCGGATCGGGCGGCCCAGTGGCTGGTGGCGGCCGCGGTCCTGTTCGGCCTCCTGACGTTCGCCGGCTGGTACTGGATCGGCGGCGCGACGTTCATCTTCGCGCTGACCCTCGCCATCACCGTCGTCATCATCGCCTGCCCGGACGCGCTGGGACTCGCCACCCCGACCGCGATCATGGTCGGCACCGGTCTGGGCGCGCTCAACGGGATCCTGTTCAAGAACGCGACCGCCCTCGAGCAGGCATCGAAGGTGGGGGCCGTGATCTTCGATAAGACAGGCACGCTCACGGTCGGGCAGCCTCGCGTCGTCGACGTCGTAGCGAGCGCAAACCCCGTCGACGAAAGCGAGCTGCTTCGGCTCGCAGCCTCGGCCGAGGGCTCCAGCGAGCATCCGCTCGCCCAGGCTGTCGTTGACGCGGCGAACGAGCGCAATCTCGCCCTGGTCGACGCTACTGGCTTCGAGGCCGTCCCGGGCCACGGGCTCGAGGCGAAGGTTGATGGCCGGTCCGTTCTCGTCGGAAACGCCAAGCTCATGCGCGATCGGGGCATTGACTTCGGCGGCCTGGGCGGCCGAGCCGACGAGCTCGAGGGGGCTGGCCGCACGGTCGTTCGCGTCGCCGTCGACGGAGAGGCCGGCGGCCTGATCGCGATCGCCGACGCGGTCCGCCCCAGTGCGAAGGAAACGATCCAGCGCCTCCACAACCTCGGGATCCAGGTCGCGATGCTCACCGGCGACAACCGGGCGACCGCCGAGCGCATCGCCGGCGAGCTCGGTCTCGACACGGTGTTCGCGGAGGTCCTGCCGGGCCAGAAGGCCGACAAGGTCAAGGAGCTGCAGGCGAGCGGCAAGCTGGTGGCAATGGTCGGCGACGGGATCAACGACGCGCCGGCCCTGGCCCAGGCCGACGTCGGGATCGCCATCGGGGCCGGAACCGACGTCGCGGTCGAGACCGCGGACGTCGTCCTGATGAAGAGCGACCCGGTCGACGTCCTGGGCGCGATCGCCCTGTCGCGGGCGACGGTCCGCAAGATGCGCCAGAACCTGTTCTGGGCGGTCGGCTACAACACGATCGCGTTCCCGATTGCCGCGGGTGTCTTCTACCCCGCGATCGGCCTCCTGCTGCGCCCCGAGATCGCTGCCCTCAGCATGGCCGGCAGCTCATTCCTGGTGGCGGTCAACGCGCTGCTCCTCAAGCGCACCAAGCTCGAAGGGATCCGCCGCTATGGCTCGCAGTAAGCCGATCAGCGGGGCGGTCCTGGCGGGCGCCCGGCACCAGCGGCGCATGGCTCTGGCGCGGGAGCTCCTCGCCCTCATCCGCCGCGCTCTCCCGCCCGAGAGTCCGCTGGAGCTGGTCCTGGTCGACGATGCGTCCTCCACGCCGCGCTCGGCGCCAGCCCGCATCGTGGTCGGCGGACCGGACGCCCTCGCCCGCCTCATGTGGCCGCCATCAGCCGATGCGCTGGGCGAGGCATACCTGCGCGGCGACATTGACATCGATGGCGACATCTGGACCGTGATCGACGCCGGCCGGTCATTCGACCCAACCCGCCTCCGCCGCCACCTGCCTCGGCTCGCGCGCCTTGGATTCCAGCTCCGCCGCGGAGCGTCCCCCGCCCGCAGCCTGGAGCGCGTCGCCCGTCTTCACGGCCGGCGCCATTCGCGGGCTCGCGATCTGGCCGCGGTCCGCTTCCACTACGACGTCGGCAACGACTTCTACGCGTTGTGGCTCGACAAGCGCCTGGCGTACTCGTGCGCCTATTTCGAGGCGCCCGAATCGACGCTCGACGCGGCCCAGGAGGCGAAGCTCGACCTGATCTGCCGCAAGCTGCGGCTGAAGGCGGGCATGCGGCTCCTGGACATCGGTTGCGGCTGGGGCTCGCTCGTCGCGTTCGCGGCCGAGCGCTACGGCGTCGAGGCCACCGGCATCACGCTGAGCGCTCGACAGGCCGAATGGGCCGCCGCTGAAATCCGCCGCCGCGATCTCGAAGGTCGGGCGACGGTGATGGTCCGCGACTACCGCGACCTCGATGGACTCGGCCCGTTCGACGCGATCGCGTCGGTCGGTATGTTCGAGCACGTCGGGCGCGGGCGCCTGAATGAGTATTTCGGCGGGGCCTTCGCAGCCCTTCGACCGGACGGGCTGTTTCTCAACCATGGGATCGCCACCACCGCGACCGGCCGCCGCTGGCGAGGCTGGCTCCGCTTTGATGACGGCGGGTTCATCGGTCGCTACGTCTTTCCCGATGGCGAGCTCGTCAGCGTCGAGGACAGCGCCGGCTTCGCCCGGCGGGCAGGCTTCGAGCTGCTCGACGTCCAATCGCTCCGTCCTCACTACGCGCTCACGCTGAAGGCATGGGTCGCGCGCCTCGAGGGCGCAGCCGACGACGCGCGCGCACTCGTCGGCGAAGAGGTCTACCGGACCTGGCGGCTGTACATGGCGGCGGCGCGCAGCGGCTTCGAGAGCGGCTCGCTGGACGTCGCCCAGCTGCTCCTGGCCCGGCCCGGAGCCCAGCGGCCGGCAGAGCTCCCGCTGCGACCGTGGTGGCACACGTGACGGCTGGCCGCCTCTCCGCCATCTGGCTGACCGCGGCCCTCGTCGCCGCCTTCGGGTTGGCCATGGGCTACCTTGAGGCGACCGTCGTCGTCTACCTGCGCGCCGCCCTGGACATCGTACCGGGTGCCATTCCGGCGCACGATGCCGCCACCTTCGGGACGTTCGAGGCCATCGAGATCGCCCGTGAGCTGGCGACCCTGGTCATGATCGCCGCCGTTGGCTGGCTCGCGGGGCGCAGCCCTCTCGAGCGCCTCGCCTGGACAGCGGTGGTGTTCGGCACCTGGGACGTCGCCTACTACCTCGGGCTGCGGCTCACGGTTGGCTGGCCACCCTCGCTGGCGGCGTGGGACGTCCTCTTCCTGGTGCCGATGCCCTGGGTCGGCCCGGTGTGGGCGCCGATCCTCGCCAGCACCGGCCTGGTCGGGTTCGGCCTGGTTGCTGCCGACCGGTTGCGGGCGGGGCGACCGATCGCGGTGAGCCCGTGGCGGGTGCTCGGCGCGCTCGCCGGCGGAGGCCTCGTCATCGCCAGTTTCCTCGCCGATGCCGAACGCGTCCTCGCCGGCGGAGGCGGGGCCTGGAGCAGCTGGCCGCTGTTCGCTGCCGGCATGGCGCTCGCGAGCGCGGCCATCGTGACCGCGCTCGTCGGCGGATTCAGCCCCCGGAGGCGGCCGATTGTCGACCCCGGGACATGACCCATCCATCCACCTCAAGGAGGCTTGCCACGATGTCCGATACCGTCAAGGATCCCGTCTGCGGCATGCAGATCCGCCCCGAGAATGCGGCCGCCAGCGAAGAGCATGAGGGCCGCACGTTCTACTTCTGCAGCCAGGCGTGCCACGACACGTTCGTGGCCGATCCGCACCGCTACGGCCATCCGGCCGAGGAGCACGGCCACCATTAGACCGGAGCCAAGCCGGCGATCGTGCCGGCTCGGTCCACATCACGGCCAGCGGGGCGCATCAGTCCAGTGCGTGGATGAGCAGCCTGGTTGTCCGGTACATGGCCCTGGCGGCACTGATCGCGGTCCTCTGGGGCGTGTGCTTCGTGCTCATCCAGGCTTCGCTCCCCAGCCCGGCTCCCCTGCTCCAGGCAGGTATGCGGGCGCTGCTCGGCGGCACTGTCGTCGGCGCGGCGGTCCTGTTGCGCCGGACGCTCTCCCCGATCCGTACCGCCGGTCGCGACGGCGGGCGCTGCCCGGCCGCGGGCCGGAAAGGCGCGGGGCTACCGTCCGCCGGCCTCCTCGTCCTGCTGGCGCTGGCCAATGGCACCCTGGCGTTCGGCGCCATGTATCTGGCCGCCGGCCGCGCCGAGGCAGCGGTAGCCTCGGTCCTGGCCAGCGGCCAGCCCGTGCTGCTGGCGGCCGCCGGCTGGCTGTGGTTCGGCGAGCGGGGGTCGTGGCGTAGCGTGGCGGGGCTCTCGCTCGGCCTCGGTGGGATGGTGCTCGTGGCTGGCACGGCCTCGGGCGCCGCCACGCCAGATGGCGTCGCTCTGGCGCTGCTCGCGACAATCGCGCCCACCGGCGGCACCCTTCTGATGCGACGGCTGGCACCAAACATCGACCTGGTGGCCACCGCCGCCGCCCAATTTCTGCTCGGCGGGGCCATCCTTGTCGGTGTGAGCGCCATTCTGGAGCCGTGGTCGAACCTGCGCTGGTCGGCAGCGATCCCCGGCCTCCTGGTGCTCGGCGTGCTCGGGACCGGGTTCGCCTACGTCGGCTGGTTCTGGCTGCTCGGCCGCCTGCCGCTGGTCATCCTGGGCGCCGCGCTGTTCCTGGTGCCGGTCACCGGCGTGGCGGTGGCCATCGGGCTGGGCGACCGCCCATCGCCGGTCGAGCTGACCGGCATGGCGGTGGCCATCGCCGGCATCGGTCTTGTGGCGGCCGACCCCGCCTTGCGGGCCGGAGCCCGCCCGCCGATCTCGGCTGCGAGCGCAGGGGTAACTCGGCCAAGTCCTCGGCGACGGTCACCGGACGAAGACCGCGTGCCGTGAGATCTGTCGAGCGATGAGCGATCTGTCCGGTAGTACCTCGCACGCACCCATTCGGTTGCGCACGCGCTGGGACGACTGCGATCGTAACGGGCATGTAAACAATGCGGTGTTCGCCGCCCTGATCCGCGCCGCGCACCAGCGGGCGGAGTTGCCGGCGGGCCGCCTCCGCGCGCTCACGATCAATTACCGCGAACCGGTCGGCCCGGACACCGAGCTCGAGGTGGACGTCACTCCGCCCGAGGAGGTCACGTCCCACCGACGGATCGCCTACGTCTTCCGCGTGAACGGTCGCCGGGTGGCTGACGCGGAAACCGTCTGGCACGTCTCCGGCCCCGACTTCGATGTGCCGTTGTCACGCAGCTCGAGCGATGCAGGCGGCCGACCGTTCGGATTCGCCCACGTCGTCCGCAGCTACGAGGTCGGTCCCGACGGGGCTGTGGGCCCGCAGGCGATACTCCAGTGGCTGGAGCATGCCGTCTTCCGCGCGGCTGCACGATCCGGGTGGCCCGCGACACGGATGTCGGCTGTCGGCTTCCTTTCCCTGGTCATCGGGCACGAGCTCGTCCTCGGTCGCCCTGCTGCGGAGGGGGATGAGGTCGATATCACGAGCCGCCCGGTCGAGGTTCGGCGCGTGTCGGGTGCGTGGCACCACGAAGTGCGGAAGAGGGACGGTGCACTCGTCGCCGCTGACCGGGCACGCGGCGCCTTCCTCGATCTCCACGGCCGGATCCACCCGGCGCCACCCGAACTGCTCAGGGATCTGTTGCGCGGCGAACCCTCCGGCTGATTGGCGACAGGCGCGCACGCGTTTTCTGGCCACCACGAAGCCCCACCCGAAGGTGACTTGTTGCCGGCGTGTCAAGCAGCAGAGCCAGGCGCTCCTGCGTTCGCGCGGGGCCATCGGAGGCGTGGAATGAACCGGGGCGTCGTGGCGGCGTACGCGTCGTACGGAGCGCCGTGCTGGGCACGCACCTCGCGCTCCTCGGCGACCGCGACTCGCGCGTAGGCGATGGCGAGGATCGGGAACATGAGGAGCGTCAACAGCGTGGGCCACTGAAGCAGGAAGCCGGCCATGATCAGCAGGAAGCCAAGGTACTGGGGGTGGCGAACCCGGCCGTAGGGTCCGGTCGTGGCCAGACGCGCCTCGCGCTGTGCAGCCCAGAGCACAGGCCATGCCTTGGCCAGGAGGACGATGCCGACGCCCATCACGACGTAGCTGGCCAGGTGGAACGGACTCAGGTGCGGGTCGCCCTGCCAACCGATCAGGTCGTTGAGCAGATGGCCGCCGGCGTGCGTCGGGACCAAGGCCGGGAAGCTCGTCCCGAGCCAGCCGGACAACGCGTATATCGTGATCGGGAAGCCGTACATCTCGGCGAAGAGCGCGACGATGAAGGCCGAATAGGCGCCCATCACGCGCCAGTCCCGTCCGGTCCGTGGGTGGAAGAAGCTGGCGGCGAACACGATGAAGATCGCCGAGTTGATGGCGACCAGAATCCACAGCCCGTCGCCGAAATCATCACCGCCCATGAATCGCGGTCTCGTCCGTTGAAGGCGGGGCGGAAGGGCCCGGCCGTATTCCTCTTTTCGCGCAGGAGTACGTCACAGCTGGTCCCCGCCCTCGCCGCCCGCCGGCCGCGGCGGGCGGACCACCATGACGTTCGCCTTCGCATGCGTCGCGACGTGTTCCGAGATGGAACCTTGGAGGAGGCGGCCGATCGTGCTCAGGCCGCGGCTCCCGACCACAATCAGGTCGTAGCCGTGCTCCGCGGCGGTGCGCTCGATCTCGGTTGCGGGATCGCCGGTCGCACGGTGGAGCTGCGCCCGTGGTTTGATCGCGGCCAGCCGCTCGCTGGCCTGGAGGAGTTCCTGCTCGTGGACCGAGGCGTCGTCCCATGGGTCACCGCCGATTCGGCCGGGGTGCATCGGCACGACGCTGACGACGCCGATCTCGGCGCCGAGCTTCGTCGCGAGCTCCGCCGCGACCCCCAGCGCCGCCTCCGCCTGGGCCGTTCCGTCATAAGCAAGCAGGATCTTGTTCATCGAATCATGCCTCCTATCCTCACGTGGATCCGCTGGAGGAGCCCTCATCAGCGGGTCGTGACGACGAACGCCCCGACGGAAGCGCTGTCGCCGTTCTGATGAACCCTGGAAGACCGTGACCGTCGGCCCGACCGTCGTGCGAGAGGCCGCCGAGGAACTCGTCGCGGCAGCCGCGCGAGCAGAAGTAGAAGCCCTCGCCGGCGTGCTGCGCGCCGACGGCGCGCTCGCGCTCCACCGCCATCCCGCATACCGGGTCGGTGGTCATGGTGACCATATCCTTGAAGGAGCCGTCTTCCAGCCATAGGACGCGATCTGCGATGTCACGGATGCGCTGGTCGTGGCTGACGATGACCACGCTGCGTCCCTGCTCCTTGGCGATGCGCCGCAGGAAGCGCATGATCTCGTGCCCGATCTTGGAGTCCAGGTTGGCGGTCGGCTCGTCGGCCAGAATCAGGGTCGGGTCGTTGATCAGTGCCCGGGCGATTGCCACCCGCTGCTTCTCGCCTCCGGACAGCTTCTCGGGCAGGAACTCGAGGCGCTCACCGAGGCCCAATTCGGTCAGGAGCGCGGTCGCCCTGTCACGTGCCGCGCGCGCCTTCAACCCCGCCAGCTCGGCGACGAGCGCGACGTTCTCACGCACCGTCAACGCGGACAGCAGGTTGAAGTCCTGGAAGATGAAGCCGAATTGCCGGAGCCGGATGTCCGGCAGGCGGCCCTCCGACAGCGCGCTGAGCTCGGTTCCGTCAAGATGAATCGAGCCTGTGGTCGGCTTGAGGATGGCCCCCATCATCGACAGCAGCGTCGTCTTGCCGGAGCCTGACGGCCCCATGATCAGGATCACCTCGCCGGGTTCGACGGCCAGGCTGACCCCGCGGACGGCGGCGACTGCGGTGGCGCCCTCGCCGAAGCGCTTGGAGACGTCCCGCACGTCGAGCGTCAGGGTGGTCATGTTGCGGCTCCTTTTCGGAAGACGACCGCGGGGTCGAGTCCCGCGATCTGGCGAATGGGCAGGATGGCGGCGAGGCTGGCGATGATGGCTGCCACGACACCGACCTTGGCGATCGACGACGCGGTCAGGGCGAGCTCGAGGCCAAGGCTGGTTTGAGCGATCGCGAAGGCGAGCAGCCCGGTGAAGCCGAGCCCGACTCCAAAGCCGATGGCGACGCTCAGGAATGCCTGGCCAAGGACCACCCCGTACAGATAGCGGTTCCGCGCGCCCAGCGCTTTGAGCGCGCCGTACTCTCGGCGCCGGGCCAGCGTCGCCACATAGACGGTCAACGCCACCACCACCAGGCCGACGACGAAGCCGACCACGTTCATGATCGAGATCACCTCGGCGCTCATGTCCATCACCAGCCGTCGCTCCTCGACCGAGAAGCTGGCGGCCGACTGGGCGGTCACGCCGAGGACCTGCCGTTGGATGGCGGCCGCGATCGCGTCCGGATCCGCGCCGGGAGTGACCCTGACGAGGACGAAGCTGACGAGGGGCGCACCGCCGCGCATCGCGGCGAAGTCGTCGAACGATACGAAAGCGACGGAGTTCACCAGGCTGGCGGTTCCCTCCGACAGGCCCACGACCCTCGCCTCGCGACCAAGGACGGTGACGCTGCCGCCAATGGACACACCCGCCCCATCGGCAAAGCCAGCGTCGACGATCACCTCCCCGGGCCCGGGCAGGTCCGACCCCTCGACCACCTTCAGTGGCGCTCCCATCGCTGCGTCGGCCGGGAGACCAATGACATACGCCACCCCCCGCTCATCGCCAGCGGCGATGGTGTCGGTCGAATACAAGATCGGCGTCACGTCGGCGACGCCGTCCACCGCGCGCACCTCGTCGGTCACGTCCTCGGGCAGCCAGGACGCCACCATGTGCAGGTTGCGCACGCCCGACTGGCTGACCCACACGTCCGCCCTCGCCTCATCGATGTAGGTCGTCAGCTGATTGGCGACCCCAGCGAAGATGGCGTCGAGGGCCAGTGCCAGCGACAGGGCGAGGGCGACCCCACCCACCGAGGCCAGCAGCCGGACCCGGTTGCCACTCAGGTTGCGACGGGCCAAGAGCCACGTGGCGCTCATCCGCGGAAGACCTCCGCGGGCTCGAGGCGGGCGACGCTGCGGGCCGGAATGAGCGCCGCCAGCAACGCCATGAGCACGCTGCTGGCGAGTACTACGCCGACCACCATCGGCTCGATCTCGACCAGGAACTGTGGACGCCACGCCATCAGCGCCGCCCCGCCTCCGTAGGCAAGCACGACACCGACCACGGCTCCGACTGCCGCGGCAATGAGTGCCTGGGTGGCGACAATCCCGTACAACGTCCGATTGCGCGCGCCGATGGCCTTGACCGCGCCGTACTCGCGCCGCCGCTCGATCGTCGCGGTATAGATCACCAGTCCCACCACCAGGACCCCGACGAAGAAGGCGATCCCGACCATCAATCCAATCGGCGCGTCGTAGACCCGTGCCATCAGCTCGCGGTCATTGCGAATGACATCGGCCTTCAGCAGGACCTCGGTGCTGGCAATGTCCAGCCGGTCGCGCAGAGCCTCTGGGCTGACCCCTGCAGCGGGGGTCACGAGCAGGAAGCTCCGCAGGCCGGGAGCCCGCAGGAGGGACTCGAGGGTCGTGATCCGGGCGAAGGCGATCGAGCCGGCCCAGAAGGTCGTCTCATCGGACAGCCCGACCACCGTCGCCTGGCGGTCAAGCAGGCCGATCCGGTCGCCCACGGCAATCTGGTGCTGATTGGCCGTGGTCCGGTCGATGACCAGCTCATCGTCGGTCGCTGGTTCGCGGCCCTCGACCAGGCGCCACGGCCCGCCACCCGCGGCCGGGTCGTAGCCGATCAGGAAGAAGCCGTCCTTGCGCTCGTGGCGCTCGAAGATCACGAACTGGCTGATCACCGGGATCACCTGTTCGACGTCGGCGGTCTGTCGAGCCGCCTGTTCGGCACCCGGCGGCAGGGCCGAGCTGGTGCCCAGGAAGTCTCGGATCCCCCGCTCGGCCACCACCACCGGGCCCGGCGTGTTGTCGAGGTAGGCCGATGCCTGGGCGTACACGCCCGACCGATAGCCGGACAGCAGCAGGATCATCCCGGTCGAGACCGCCACGCCCAGGACGCTCAGCGCGAAGCGCGTCCGGTCGCGAAACAGGTTGCGGCGCGCCAGCAGCATGGTTCAGGCCTCCACCGCAGGCCCGGCCCGATACCCGGTCTGGTCGATGACCCGCGCCAGCCGCGTCGGATCGGTCTGGGCTGGGTCGAAGTCAACATAGGCCACCTCTGTCGCTGGATTGACGTAGACCCGCAGCACGCCCGGTGCGCGTCCCAGCTCACGCTCGATGGTTGTGGCGCCGCCGCCCCCACACCCAAGGCCGTAGATCGGAATCCGAAGCTCGTGCGCACGCATGGGCTGAGTGTGGCCTCTGCGGCTTAGCGCTCCCTGAGGTATCCCTGAGAAGAGGGCGAGAGCCGGGCCCAGAGCGGGCCCGGCTCCATCGGGTCAGGATCGTCAGTCGGCCGGATGGTGCTGTGCGTGCATCGTCTGCATGAGCTCGGGGTCGCAGGTCCCGTCCTCGCCCATCGCCTCGTGCATCGCCGTCACGTTGGGCATCTGGCCGCCCATCATGCCCTGGCCGCCCATCATGCCCTGGCCGCCCATCATGCCCTGGCCGCCCATTTCGCCGCATGTGCCGGACGTGGCGACAGGCGTGGGCCCAGACGTCGGGTCTTGTGCCAGCACCAGCCCCGCGGTGCCGATCAGTAGGACGCCGCCCAGGACAGCCCCGGCGAGCAGTTTTGTTTGCGTTGTGGTCATCGGTCGATCCTTTCGAGTGCTCCGGCGCCGGTCAGCTGACTCCGAGCAGCCGCCGCGCCTGTTCGTATTCCTGTTCGGTGATGTCGCCGCGGGCAAATCGTGATTTGAGAATCTGCGCGGCGTCCTCGGCGGTGGAGCCGCGCCGGCCGTTCCCAGCGGATACCGCCGCCCAGACGAGAGTCGCGACGATCGCGACGCCGGCCACAAGCACCAGGATCATCCACAGGGAGCCGCCAAGGCCCATCGCCCATTCAGCGCCGTTCATCATCTCGTTGCCTCCGTTCAGTGCATCTCAGGTTTCAGGTTTCGTCGAAACGGAGGCTATCGGCGCCGTCTGAAGCCCCAATGCGGGCGCCGATCAAGATTCGATCAAGTCGCCGGAGTTCTCATTCGTGGAGGCGCGGCAGGGCAACACAGAACCGGGAGCCGTTGCCGGGCCCCTCGCTCTCGGCCCAAATCCGACCGCCCATTGCCTCGGTCAGAGCTCGGGCGATCGCCAGGCCGATCCCCGATCCGCCCAGCGCCCGGGCTCGCGACGGATCGACGCGGTAGAAGCGCTCGAACACGCGCTCGCGCTGCTCTTCGCTCAGGCCGACACCCTGATCCACCACGCTGATCACGACCTCGTCCCCCTCGGTCGTGGCCTGCAGCGCCACGGGCGCCCCGGCGGGCGAGTAGCGGATGGCGTTGCTGACCAGGTTGTCAACCACCTGGGCGAGCCGCTCGGGGTCCGCTTGCACTGCGAGCTCGCCCGCTGGAGCCATCACCCGCAGCTCGCTGCCGTGCTCACGGGCGCGTGCCGCGAATCGCTCCCGGACCGCTTCCAGCATCGTCGGGATGTCGACCCTCGTCGGCGACAGCGGCAACTGCCGCGCCTCGGCGCGCCACAGTTGCTGGAGGTCGTCGACGAGATGCGAGAGCCGGGCCGTCTCGTGCCGCAGGAGCTGCCAGGTCGGTTCGTCAGCTTTGACCACGCCGTCCTGTAACCCCTCGAGGTAGCCGTCCAACGTCGCGAGCGGGGTGCGCAGCTCGTGGGCCACGTCGCCGACGAGCTGCAACCGGCGGCGCTCGGTCGACTCGAGCGAATCGGCCATCTGGTTGAACGACACGGCGAGCTCGCCGATTTCGTCCCCCGATGGGACCGGGACGCGTTCCGCGTATCGGCCTTCGGCGATGCGGCGGCTGGCGGCGGCCAGGCGGGCGATGGGGCGCGACAGGCGCGCGGTCAGGGCGACACTGATGACGACCGCGGCAACGACCGCGGCAACGGCGGCGACGAGCAGTGCGGACTGGACGGCGTCCTGGAACGCGGCCCGCACGAGGCCCGACATCATGTCGTCCATCCCCGGCATGGAGTGACCCATCGCCGCCTCGAAGGCTCCCGGCGCGACGAGGCCCACCGCGGCGAAGACGGTGGCCATCCCCACCGCGACGACGAAGAGGTGGCTGAGCAGGAGCCGATCGCGGAGGCGGAGGCGGAGGCGGCGGCGCATGGGTCAGGTCGCCTCCTTGAGGCGGTAGCCGACGCCCCGCACGGTCTCGACGTATGTCGGGCTGGATGCGTCATCGCCGAGCTTGCGCCGCAGGTTGGCGAGATGGACATCGACGACGTGCTCGTCGCCGACGTAGTCCATGCCCCACACTCGATCGAGCAGCTGCTGCCGCGTGTGGACCACGCCCGGCTCGCGGATGAGCGTCGCCAGCAGGTCGAATTCGAGCACCGTGAGCGACACCAGCGCCCCGCGCAGGGTCACGGACCGACGTCGCGGATCGACGCTGAGCTCGCCCACGCGCCAGGCATCGGTATCGGCCGGGAAGGCCATCCGTGGTCGGCGCATGAGCGCCCGCACCCGGGCGGCCAGCTCGCGAGGAGAGAACGGCTTGACCAGGTAGTCGTCGGCCCCCACTGACAAGCCGACGATACGGTCGATCTCCTCGGCGCGCGCCGTGAGCATGATGACGTAGGCGTCGGTCATGGCGCGGGCGCGGCGCAAGACCTCGAACCCATCAAGGCCAGGCAGCATGACGTCCAGCACCACCACGTCGGGAGCCCGCTCGCGGATGAGGTCCAGTCCGGTGGGGCCATCGGCTGCCGAGATCACCTCCATCCCCTCCCGCTCCAGGTAGCCGCGCACCAGCTCGACGATGGGTGCTTCGTCATCGACGACGAGGACCCGTGTGGTGCTCATGGCATGCGGACCGGCAGCGTCACCACCGCGACCGCCCCGCCACCCTCGCGATCCGCGAGCTCGATCGTCCCGGCGTGTGACTCGACGATCCACCGCGCGATCGCCAGGCCCAGACCCGTGCCAGATGGACGCATCTCGCGGGCGCGGGCCCCGCGATAGAGTCGCTCGAAGAGCCGCTCCCGGTCCTGCTCATCGAGGCCGATACCGGTGTCTTCGATCCGCACCACGGCGCGCCCATTCCGCACCGCGAGTTCGGCCGATACGCTGCCTCCCGCCGGCGTGTAGCGCGCGGAGTTATCGAGGAGAATCCCGATCAGCTCATGGAGCCGATCGCGATCGCCGTCGACGATGGCGGGCTGCACGGCAGCCACGCTCATACGCACATCGGGCGCCGCCTCGCGCTGGCGGCGCACGGACTCCACCAGCAAGGCGTCGAGCTCAACCGGGCCGAACTCGAGGCGAATGCCGGACTCGGCCCGAGCCAGCGACAGCAGGTCGCCGATCAGCCGGCCCATGCGCTCGGCCTCGTCGCGCGCGTCGGCAAGGATCGCCTGTCGCTCCGCGACCGGCAGCCCCGAGCGCTGAGCCAGGTCCAGGTTGGCACGGATCGTCGTTAGCGGCGTCCGCAGTTGGTGCGAGGCATCCCCCAGGAACCGCTGGAGGGCCTGATGGTTCTGCTCGAGCGCCGCGAGCATCTCGTTGAAGGCAACCGCCAACTCGCCGACCTCGTCCGCCGACGGGCCGGCCTCGACCCGTGCCGCGAAGTCCCCCGACAGCGAGATCGCCCGCGCCGTCTCGGTCACCTCGGCGACCGGTGCGAGGGCGCGGCGAGCCAGGATCAGCCCGCCGATGAGGGCCAGGCCGGATACCAGCAGGCCGCCCACGAGGAGCGCCCCGCTCACCGTGGCCAGCACATCGCGCAGGGGTCGGGTGGAATCGGCCCAGGCCACGTAGCCGCCGGTCTGCCCGCTCGGCAGCACGACCGGCTCCACGGTGAGCCTGACGATGTCGTCACCGGCCGCAAGCTCCCGCACCGCGTGCGCATGTCGGTCGGCCGCGGCACGATCGTCGGCGGTCACCGGCAACCCGATCGAATCTGCCGGCGCCGAGTCGATCAGCACGCGTCCACGCGGGTCAAGGACGAGGACGCGGCCACCGGTCGCAGCAAACTGCTCGATGAGCCCCTCAGATGGCCGCAGCTGGCCCTCGGCGTCAACATCCTGCGCGAAGGCCCCCGCGGCGTGCTCCGCATTGGCGATCAGGGCCGTGTCGAACGCCCGCTCGAGCTCGTCGCGCAGCACGACGAAGACGCCGGTGCCAAAGGCGACGAGTGCCCCGGCGAGGAGCCCGGTGTAGATGAGCGCCAGCCGGGTCCGGATCGGCGGCCGCTGTGCGAGGAGCATCACTCCTTGAGGACGTAGCCGGCCCCACGGACCGTGTGGATGAGGCGCGACTCGCCGTCTGCCTCGAGCTTGTTGCGCAGATATCGGACGTAGACTTCCAGCACGTTCGACTCGCCCTCGAAGTCGTACGCCCAGACGTGCTCCATGATGACGTCGCGGGTCAGCACCTTGCGCGGGTGGCGGAGGAACAGCAGGAGCAGGTTGAACTCGGTGGTCGTCAGCTCGATGACTCGCTCCGCCCGGCGCGCCTCCCGGGCATCCACATCCAGCTCCAGGTCGGCGAAGCGGAGGACCTCGCCGAGGGGACTCGTCCGACGCCGCAGGAGCGCATGGACGCGCGCGAGGAGCTCCTCGAAGCTGAACGGCTTTACGAGGTAGTCGTCGGCTCCCGTTTCCAGACCCTCAACCCGGTCGCTGAGCTCGTCGCGTGCCGTCAGCATCAGAATGGCGACCTGATCTCCCGCCGAGCGGAGTCGGCGCGTGACCTCGAGGCCGTCCATTCCGGGCAGCATGATGTCGAGAACGACCAGATCCGGCAGATGCTCGCGGGCCTTCTCGAGCCCCTCCTCGCCGCTCCCCGCCTCGACGACACGATAGCCCTCGTAGGCGAGGCCACGGCGTACCACAGTCCGGATCTTCGGATCGTCGTCGACCACAAGGATGCGCGTCGCCTCGCTCATGCCGGGCCGGCCTCGTGGTGATCCATGCCCGGCACGTCGCTCATGTCAGGCACCATCGTAGGACCCGGCCCGTGGGTCTGGATCGGCAGCACGAGCGGAAGGAATAGCGACCGGGACTTCGACGTCATGTCTCGAAGACCTCACCTGGGTAACCGGACTCAGCGCCACCACTCTCGCTCCGCAGGCTGAGAGTCAGATGAGGCCGTCCTGAGTATCCGCCGCGAACCCGGACGGCCAAGAGGGCTGGCGGAAGGCCGTCGCACGATCGCGCCCAGCCTATTGGAGGATGTCGAAGCTCCCGGACATGCCCGCCGGGAAGTGGCCCGGAACCATACACCCATAGCCGATGTCGGTCGCAGACCCGAACGTGAACACCAGCTCCTTGGTCTGGCCCGGGATCACTCGGATTTCCGTCGAGGTGTCCGTTCGCATGCCGCCATGCGTCATGGTCAGGGCATGTTCTTGCAGCTCCTCGCGACTGCCGATCGCGAACTCGTGCTCAAGGACCCCCTCGTTGGTCACCACGAACCGCACCGTCTCGCCTGCGCGAACTTGGATTCGGGCGGGGTCGAAGGCGAGCGAATCGAGCGCGGAGACCGTTACTGTGCGCGGCGTCTCTTTCGTACCCGGTGTAAACGACGCGTTCGGTGCGCATCCCGCGACCGCTACCGCGGCGACCAAGCCGAAGCCGATCGTCGTGGTCCAACCCGGCCACATGGTCCCATCCTCCTAATCGTCAGACCGCTGGTCGGCGTCAGCGCCGAAGCGCCGCCAGGCGGCTTTCGTATTCCTCGCTGTCGATTTCCCCGGATGCAAATCGGCGCCGGAGGAGCTCTTCGGCGCTGTCACCGCGATCCCTCGAAGGCTCGCGCCGTTCAAGGGCCATCAGTCCTCGGACGATCAGCCAGACGACGACAACGAGGACGACCCCCCAGATGAGCATCCCAACGCCCATGCCGAGCCATCCCATTTCATTCCAGGAGCCCATCATTTGTCCTGCACCTCACATGGATACCGCCAAAGAGTATGTCGGATCGAGTTTCGGCCCTTCCTGGCGCAGGAGATAGGGCCATTTGTCTTGTCTTGGCCGGGACCCCACGGCCTCGACCGATCGAGCCTCGCTCGCTCTAAGCCGATATCGAGGTCAATGGCTTCAACCCGATTTCAGCCTCCTGTGCGATGGATCCGTGAGCGTCCGAGGGCCAGGGTCGGGCAGAGGCGGATGTCCCTTCCAGGCCGATCAATTCAACGGATCACCGTCGCCGGCCTGGAACAGGCCGAGCGCCCCGCGTCCCACGAAGTTGAAGGCGTGAGTAACCATGGGGTAGAGCCCGTCCTCGGGCATGACCATCTCGATGATCGCGCCCTGGGCGGGTGACAGGTCCACCGCCTGCGACCCGAAGTTCCCCGCGTTGCCGAGTGACAGGTGGACGCCTTCCTTGATCACGCGACTGAAGATGGTGCCGACCACGTGGAAGCTGGAGTCGATGCTCGGCCCCGTGTTCAGGACGAAGATCCGGACCCGATCCCCGGTCTCGACCTGGATCGGGTTGTCAAGGTACTGGTTGGCGACGCCGTTCCAGACTACGTAATCGGGGGCCGGGTTGCCGGTCGCGGCCTTGCTCAGGCTCACCGGCTCGCCCTGGGGACCCAGGTACCACTCGCTCTGGACGATCGCGAACTCGGCGTCGACCGGGGACAGGCCCTCGGCCGGCTCGACGATGACCATCCCGTACATCCCATTGGCGATGTGGTGCAGCGCCGGCGACGTGCCGCAGTGGTACATCCACACGCCGGCGTATTCGGCCGTCCATTCGTAGATCTTCTCCTCGCCCGGGTTGATGGTCGTCATCTCGTCGTTCCACGCCACCTGCGAGGCGTGAAAGTCGATCGAATGCCCGAGCTGGTTGGTGTCCGGGTTGACCAGGTGGACCCGGATCGTGTCCCCCACCTTGACCCGGATCACGGGCCCGGGGACGGTCCCGTTGAACGTCCACACCCCGACCACGAAGCCGCCCTCGTCGCCCTGCGCGACGGTCATCGTCTTCTCCACGATCTCGAGCTCGATGTCGTGGACTTCGCCTTCCAGGCGGGCAGGCGCCTCGGGGGGATACAGGGCGTAGTCGGGCGCATTCGGATCCGGCTCAATGTCGGTGTCCGCGGCCGGGCCGCCGTGGTCGCCGCCGCCGGCGCCCGCGACCGTCACGCTCCCCGTCATGCCTGCATCGGCATGGCCGGGCACCGAGCACAGGAACGTGGTGCCGCCCTCGGGGATGACCACCTCACCGGTGGCGGTCTGCCCGCCCTCGGCCTGCAGGATGGTGCCATCCGGGAAGGTCAGGTCGTGGAGCACGGCGCCGTCGTTGACGAACGTGACCGTGTAGCGGCCCGGCTCCGCAACGTCGACTGTTGCCGGCTCGAAGCCGATGTCGAAGGCGCGGACCTCGATGGTCCCGAGGATCTCGCCCTCGCCCGTGCTCCCGCTGGGTGACGGGCTGGCCCCGGCGGTTCCGTCGCCCGATCCCGCGGCCAGGATGACGTAGATCAAGGACAACAGCACGACGCTGACCACTGCCGCGCCGTAGACAAACAGGCGTCCCATCTGGCTCGTATCTCCTCATTCAACTCTGGGTGGAACGGATTATCGGCATCACGGTTCTTGAACGATGAGCGCGGTGACCATCCCGAACATGCCGTTCGCACTCTCGGCGTGGGTCAGGATGTGGCAGTGGTAGGCCCAGACGCCCAGCTCGGTCGCCTCGACCAGGACGTCGATCCGCTCCCCGGGAGCCACCAGCACGGTGTCCTCGTAGTGCGGATCGGGCAGGAGAAAGCCGTCCTTGGCGATCACGAGCTGGGGGATGCCGTGGAGGTGCATTGGGTGGATCTGGAGGCCCTCGTTCATGTATCGCACCCGAATCGTCTGCCCCTGCGTGACGACGATGGGCTCAGTCGCGGGGAAGCCCTTGCCGTTGAGCGTGAAGCCGAGCGGCCCATCGTTGAGGATCATCGTGTAGTCGATGTCCGCGGCCGGCTCATCGGTCGCATTCGGATCGGTCACCACGAAGGCGCCCAGCAGACCCATCGGTACCTGGTGGTCGGCCATGAAATGGCTGTGGTACATGTGGCTGCCGGCGTTGCGCAGCGTGAACTCGTAGGTGAAGGACTGGCCGGGCATGACCGCCGGCTGGGAGATGACCGGCACGCCATCCATGCCGTTCGGCACCACCAGGCCGTGGAAGTGGATGGTCGTGGGCTCGGGGAGCTCGTTGTGCAGGACGATCCGCACCCTGTCGCCCACCTCGGCGCGTAACTGAGGGCCGGGTACGGTGCCGTTGTACGCGTACGCCTCGAGGACGGTGCCTGGCTCGGTCTCCCATTGGATGACCGAGGCAGTGACCTCCCACTCCTTCGTTCCGTCCGCCTGGACCACTGGCTCCAGGATCTGGTTGCCCTTGCCTTCCGTCTCGGCCGGGAACTGGGCGGTGCGAGCCGCATCCAGGTCTCGCAGTTCCTCCGCGCTTGTCGGCGCCGGCGTCGCTGCGCCCTCGCCGGCGACCATCACTTCGCCCCGCATCCCGCCGTCGGCATGTCCCGGCACCGAGCACAGGAACGTCAGGCCCGCCGCGGGGATGACCACCTCGCCGTTGGCGGCTTGCCCGGGCTCGGCCTGGATCACGGTGCCGTCGGCGAACGTGAGGTCGTGCAGGACCGTCCCGTCGTTGAAGAACGAAACGGTGTAGCGGCCCGGCGCCGCGACCTGGACCCTGGTCGGATCGAAGCCGATGTCGAAGGCCCGGACCTCGATGGTGCCGAGGATTTCGCCATCGCCACCAACCGGTCCGGGTGATGAATCGGCGGTTCCGTCCCCCGCTCCCGCGGCCAGGATGACGTAGATCAAGGACAACAGCACGACGCTGACCACCGCCGCGCCGTAGACAAAGAGGCGTCCCATTTTCAGTTTCTCTCCTATGTGCAGGTCAGCGTTTTGCCCTCGGATGTCAGGTGGATGCGCTCGCGGCCCTGCTGGCCGCGGCTGCCGCGCGCAGCTGATGGAGCAACGACGTGGCCGTCCGGCGGGCCGCCAGGTGGAGCAGCGCCCGATCCGCCAGCAGTCCGATCGCACCGCCGGGCGGCGCGTAATAGCCGTCCAGGACGAGCTCGCCTGGTCGAATGGTCAGCCAACCGGAGAAAACGGGGAATAGGGGCGCCAGCGACGCAGAGCGCCAGCTGATCTCGATCCGGAAGTCGTCCCCCACACGCTCGGGATAACCGAGGTCGACATAGGCGGCCTTGCGGAGGGGCGCCAACAGGCCGTGATCGTCCGGGCCGAGGCGCAGGTCGGTGGCGAAGCGGCGCATCCCCGCTGGCGACTCGTCCGCTTCAGGGCCCAGCCAGGCCGCCGCCTGTGGGCCGCACAGCCGAGCCGCATCAGCAACCGAGAGGTGGACCCGCTCGATGGCGTGCAGCCGGGTCGTCCCCGGAGATGGCTTGGCTGTCACAACCCGGACATTGACGCCGATCACCGCCGTGGGAACGAGGGCCGTATGGCCCGCAACCAGCGGCCCTAATGGCAGGTGGCCGGTTCCCGGCTGGGCCGTCCCCTGCGAAGCGGTCCGAAGGCCGCGCGGCGGTGGTAGCCGGCGGGCGGCCCGAGCCACAGGCAATACCGGACGAATGGCACGTCATGGAGGGCCGGTTGGCTCACCCGCGCCGGCGCGACAGTCGATACGGTGTGCTGGAAATACGTGATGGCTGAGGGTTCCGATGTCACTCACCGACCGAGAGTTCTGGGCGGTCATCCACGGTCTGATCCTGGGTACGCTCTTCCTGCTCGCTTTCAGCGGCGGGTTCGTGGGGATCTATAGCCTCCGCGAGCGCTTGCTTACCAGCGAGGGAGTCGCAGAGCGCCTGCCGCGGATGCTGATCGGGGGATGGGCGATGGCCATTGTGGCCTGGCTGACCGTCATCACAGGGACGTGGATCGTCTACCCCTGGTACCGGGCGATGCCGCCTGAGGGCACGACCGATCTGGCGGCCTTCCCCCGCTCGCTCCTGCTTTCGGATCCGGCAACTGCGGCTTGGCACACGTTCGCCATGGAGTGGAAGGAGCACATCGCCTGGATCGCGCCGATGCTGGCGACCTCGGTCGCCTTCGTGATCCTGTACTACGGCGTGCAGCTCGCAAGGCGCCATGAGATGCGATGGCCGCTGCTCGCCTACTTCACGTTGGCCTTTCTCGCCGCCGGCGTGGCCGGCGCGTTCGGCGCCTTCATCACCAAAGCTGCACCGATCTACTAAGAGGAATTCGCCATGACGACCCGAGACCTCGAGGCCAAACCCAATGGCCCGGCCGCGGCCGCGTTTCTAGCAGCCGGCATCGGCGCTTTCGTACTTGGCCTAACCGTGACCCTCCACGAGGCCTTTCCACCGGCTGAGGGACAAACGGCGTTCTGGGACTTCGCCAAGAACTTCGGCCTGGGCAGCGGCGTCGGGCCCCTGTCGGGGAAGGTGATAACTGGATCTCTCGCCTACGTCATCAGCTTCGTGGGCCTCGGCCTTGCCTGGCGCGGCCGCGAGGTCAAACTGCGCCGGGTCCTGATCGCGAGCGGCGTGCTGCTGGCTCTGGGCTTTGCCCTGACGTTTCCGCCGATCTTCGAACTCTTCGCCGCCGAGTGACAGGTGACAGAGGTACTGCGATGAGCGTCCTCTCGGTCAGCCAACCGCCCGGCCCAACTGACGCCAACGGCAGCGGCTTCCCGAGTCGCAGCGGCTTACGTTGGATTGTGTGCGCCGGGGCGACCCGCGATGTCAGCCGTGGCCATGTGAAATGCCCCCAGCGGGGCTTCGTCAACGCCAAGGAATGCTTGGGGTGCCATCTACTCGTGACCATCGCGCACGAGCGAGATCTGCGGCTAGCATGCTCGACGTCGGGATAATCGCCGCGCCGCGCGGACCTCGGGCGGATTAGGGAGATACCGATGCAGACTCAACAAGGCATTCGCGTGGACATCGCCGAGGCGGCCCGAGCGAATGATGCCTTCCGTCGGGAGGTCATTACCGGCGAGCACGAGCAGGTGGTGGTCATGACCATCCCGCCTGGCGGGGAGATCGGCGAGGAAGTCCATCCTGACACCGATCAGATGCTCCTCTTCGTCGACGGCGAGGGTGAGGCCCGGATTGAAAGCGAGACGAGCCCGGTGCGCGCGAACGATCTGGTGTTTGTCCGCGCGGGAACCCGCCATAACTTCGTCAATGTCGGGCCGCAGCCGCTCCGGCTGATCACGATGTACGCGCCGCCCCACCACCCGCCGGGCACGCTGCACCAGACCAAGGAGGATGCCGACGCGGCTGAGCGTCTTGAGGCGGCGCGGGAGCCGACGCCATGAATTCGACGCTCGATGGCAAGGTCGCGCTGGTCACTGGCGGGGCCCGCGGCATTGGGGCGGCAACCTGCCGCGAGCTGGCCGCGCTGGGTGCTGAAGTGGTTGTCACCGACGTCCTCGACGGCGAAGGAACCGCGCTGGCAGATGAGCTCCGCGAATCCGGACACACGGCCTTCTACCGGCATCTCGACGTGGCGGACGAAGATGCGTGGAGTGAAACCGTAGCCGCCGTGATCGCCCGCAGCGGACGAATGGACATCCTCGTGAACAACGCCGGGATCGGCACCTTCGAGGACGTCGAGGCTGAGACGGTCGCGGGGTACCAGAAGGTGATCGGCATCAACCAGGTCGGAGTCTGGCTTGGGATGCGGGCGGTCATTCCTCAGATGCGCGCGCAGGGCAGCGGCTCGATCATCAACGTGTCATCCATCTTTGGCGCAGTCGGCGGGTTCGGCGGGTCGATTGCGTACCACGCCAGCAAAGGCGCCGTGCGGCTGATGACCAAGAACGCCGCCATTCGGTATGCGAAGGAAGGCATCCGCGTGAACTCGGTCCACCCGGGCTTCATCGATACGCCCATGGTCGAGGTCGCCAAGGGCACGGACATGGAAACGGCGATTCTCGCCAATACCCCGATGGGGCGATGGGGAAGCGCCGAAGAAATCGCAACCGTCATCGCATTCCTGGCCGGCGACGGGGCAAGTTTCATGACCGGCTCCGAGGTCTACGCCGACGGCGGATGGACCGCCCAGTAGGTGTGATCGCCCAGTAGGTGTGATCGCCCAGGAGGCCGGACTGCTACCTTCTGGGTGTGTCACGAGCCGGACCCGCTCCCGACCAGGCCAGACAGGAGCTGGACGCCCTTGACGCCGCGGTGCGGAGCATCGCCGGCGTCCTGGACCTGGAAGCCGTCCTCCAGCTCATTGCGGATCGGGTGCGCGACTTGGCCGATGCCGACTACGCCGCCCTGGGCATCATCGGTTGGGACGGGCGGCTCGAGCACTTTGTGACCAGTGGCATCAGTGAGGCTCGTCGGCGTGAGATCGGTCAGCTGCCGCACGGCCGCGGCCTCCTCGGGCTGATCATTCGGGAGAGTCAGTCCCTGCGCATCCCGGACATCGCCGCCGATTCGCGGCGTCACGGCTTCCCCCCGAACCACCCCCCGATGCGCAGTTTCCTGGGCGTCCCGATCCTTGTTCGAGGCGAGGCCATCGGGAACTTCTACCTCACGAACAAGCGCGGCGCGGACGAGTTCCGCGACGAGGACCAAGCCCTGGTCGAGCGCTTCGCGTTGCATGCCGCGATCGCCATCGACAACGCCCGGCTCCACGAGCAGGTGAGGCGGCTGGCGGTGGTCGCCGAGCGAGACCGCATCGGTCGGGACCTCCACGACGGGGTCATGCAGCGCCTGTACGCCGTCACCATCTCTCTCGATGACGTACCCGAGCTGATGAACGAAGCACCCGAGGAAGCCCGGGCCCGGGTCGACCGCGCGATCGGGAGCCTCCAATCGGCAATCGGGGACATTCGGGAGTTCGTCTACGACACGCGCCCGATCCTGCAGGCGCCTGAGGACCTGCGGCGCGCCCTGGAGGAGGTGGCCGATGAGATTGGGCGGACGGCGTCACTCAAGATAGAGGTACAAGTTGCCGATGGCGTGATGGTCCCATCGGCAGCAGCCGCGGAACTCGTCCAAATTGTCCGAGAAGCCCTCAGCAACGTTGGGCGCCACGCCGGCGCTGCGTATGCCCAGGTCGAGCTCACAGGCAACGAAACGGGAGCGCTCTTGTCGGTGAGCGATGATGGACGCGGGTTCGACCCGGCCGCCAGCCAGAGCGCGGACCACCGCGGATTGAACAACATGCGAGACCGAGCAGCGGCCCTGGGCGGCCGCTTCCGGCTCGAGTCCAGCCCGGCGAGCGGCACCCGCGTCGTCGTGGAGCTCCCGAGCCCTGACGATAGAGAAACCCCATGACCGACTCCGCGCGGCCGCTCAGGCTGCTGCTGGTCGACGATCACGAGGTCGTGCGCCAGGGGCTGGCTGCGCTCCTTGCGAGGCGCCCCGCCTTCCAGGTGGTGGCCGAGGCCGGGACCGTGGCCGAGGCGGTGGCCGCGGCGCGGCGCTTCCGGCCTGACATCGTGGTCATGGATGTCCGACTCCCCGATGGGACGGGCATCGAGGCCTGCCGCGACATCCGGGCGGAGATGCCCGAGACGCGGGTGGTGATGCTGACCAGCTACCCGGACGAGGAGGCGGTCCTGGCCGCGATCATGGCCGGCGCCAGCGGCTACCTGCTCAAGCAGATTCGGGGACGCGACCTGGTGGAGGCACTCGAGTCGATCGGGAGAGGCGCCTCGCTGCTCGACCCGGCGGTCACCGAGCGGGTCCTCGAGCGGGTCCGGCGCATCGCATCCGGTGAGGGTCGCGATGAGCTGGCCGAGCTGACTTCGCAGGAGCGCAAGATCCTGATGCTTGTGGCCGAGGGAAAGACGAACCGCGAGATCGCGGCCGAGGTCTTCCTCTCCGATAAGACGGTCAAGAACTACGTGTCCTCAATCCTGTCCAAGCTCAATCTCCAGCGCCGGGCGCAGGCCGCCGCGTTCGTCGCCAAGCATCGGCTCGGCGCCGACTGAACCCCGACCATCGATGACCTCGGACCGTTTCGGTATGGCTTAGGACCCGGGATTGGTGACTTTCGGCCCTCGGGGGTGATCGGAGCTGAGATAGGCTGGACGCGAAGATTCCTGGGGCGTGGATACGCCGGAGCGGAAGGAGGCACGGAGGCATGCAGGTCGTAGATCGCAAGCATCAGCTCGGAGTGGCGTTACTCCGGGTGGGGGTTGGGATCATCTTTTTGTGGGCCGGGCTCGAAAAGGTCATCGGCGGAGGAGGGGAATGGTCCGCGGCCGGCTTCCTGGGCTTCGGCACCGGTGGCAGCCTGGGTTGGCCATTCGTGACCGGCGAGATTGCCGAGGGCACGATCTTCAATCCGACGCAATCGTTGTGGGCCGGTATGGCCGACAACGAGACGGCGATGACCGTCATCAACCTCCTGGTGCCGTGGGGCCAGATCGGGATCGGCGTGAGCCTGATCCTGGGCCTGCTGACCCGGTTCGGGGCGGTCATGGGCACGTTGATGATGTTGTTCTTCTTCGTGGCGGCCTGGGACTTCGAGTTCGGGATCGTGAACCAGCATCTGACCTACGCGCTGGTCACCTTCTTCCTGGGCTACATCGGATCGGGCAACTTCTTCGGACTGGACCGCAGCGTCGGCCAGATGGTCGGACCCGGACTGCGCCGCTGGTTCTTCTCCGGCGATACGTACCGAACGGCTGAAGGTCAGGGACAGACACCCGCCCCAGCAATGGCGTGACATGGCGAAGGCCAGCGGGGGAGATGGCGCCCGGCGACGGGCGCCATCGGTCTGTCCCGGGCGGAGCGTCAGGTTCGGCCGATGCGACCCAAATGCGTGTCCTTGAAGCCGGTGGGCAGCTTGAGGCCGTAGCCGAGGGCCCGATCCCAGCCGACGCGCGCAGCCACGGCGGTGGCCGCCAGGAGAGGCCACAGTTCCCGGATGACGATCGCCAGCAGGGCGAGGCCCACCGGCAGCGCCCAGTTATGGACCAGATTGTACGTGACTGCCCCGATCCGTGGGCCTGCCGCATAGCCGAGGATGGACAGGTCCGGCGCCAGGAGGGCAGGGATGAGCACCAGTCGCGACCCGCCGAGCGACAGGAAAGACACGATTCCCAGCACCCCCAGCGCCGCGGATTCGATCCGCAGGATCCACGGCACGTTCATGTCTGGCGTCGCTCCCTCACTCCCAGCGGAACAGGCGGGTGGCGATCACGAAGGTGATGACCGCCCAGATGGCCAGGCCGATGACATCGGTCCCGATGACATCCAACCCCGCTCCGTCGTTGATAACCGCCCGCAGCGCATCGTTCAGGTAGGTCAGCGGCAGGAACCGGGTCACCTCCTGCAAGAATTCGGGCATCGCTTGGCGGGGAAAAAACGAGCCCGACAGGAACATCATGGGCAGGCTGATCAGGTTGGCCACGGGTGCCGCCTGGTTCTCGTTCTTCGCCCAGCCCGCCACCCCGAAACCCATCCCCAGGAACACGACCGAGCCGAGCACCGCGAGGGCCAACACGACGGCCACGCTGCCGACCAGCTGAACCCCGAACCACAGCCCCACCCCGAGGAGGATGAGAACCTGGATCAGGGCGATGACCAAGCGTGAGCTGACCTGGGCAGCCAGGAAATAGCTCGGAGAGGTCGGGGTCGCGAACAGCCTCCGAAGCGTCCCGGTCTGCTTGAGCTGGACGAATCCGAACGCCACGCTGAACACGCCCAACTGCATGACGGTCAAGCCCAGGATGCCGGGCACCAGGAAATCGATGTAGCCGAGGTTGCGCCCGGCAACCTCCTCGACCGCGACCAGGGGCTCGGGCGAACCGCCGTCGACGGACACCAGGGCCTGGGCCACCACCGCGTTCACGAGAAGCACGGCCGTCTGCCCCTCGCCGGCCTGCGCCTGGCTGGTGTAGGCAGACAGCGGTTGATAGCCCGCCGACCCGGGCGGCACCAGCTCCCACCGGGCCGGGATCTGCAGGACCGCCGCCCGGTCACCCTCCGCCAATGCGGCCAGCTCATCGGCCAGGCTGCCGGTGTGGATCACCAGCCCGGAGGTCTGCCCAAGTGCGACCAGCAGCGCCTGGCTGGACGAGTTCTGGGCTTCATCCGCGACGCTCACATCCAGCTCGGCCGCCTCACCGAAGTTCAGCACCCCGAAGATGAGCATGATCACCAGGGGCAGGAAGAAGCTGAAGAAGACCGCCGTCCGGTCGCGGATGAACATCTTCCCCGAGGCCACGAACAGGTGCCAGAAGACCTCGAACCGTCGGGCCATCTTCAGTCCTCGCGCAGCTCGTGCCCGGTGAGGTCGATGAACACGTCCTCCAGGTTCGCCAGCCGCTCGACCGTTTCCTTGGTGAACCCGCGTCCCAGCAGGGAACCGATGAGCGCATCCGGCGAATCGAGGGCCACGATCCTCCCGCCGTCCATGATGGCCACCCGGTCGCACAGGTATTCGGCCTCCTCCATGTAATGGCTGGTGAGGACCACCGTATGGCCGCGCACGCGCAGCCCCTTGATGATCCCCCACAGGTGGCGCCTGGCCTGGGGATCGAGGCCGGTGGTCGGCTCGTCCAGGAACAGGACCGGCGGGTCGTTCACGAGCGCCGCGGCGATGCTGAACCGCTGCTTCTGTCCGCCCGACAGCGTCCGGACCTGGCTGCGTGCCTTCTCGGACAGCTCGACATCCGCCAGCAGCGCCGCCGGGTCGACGGTGGCGTGGTACAGGTGGCCGAAGAGGACCAGCAGCTCGGTCAGGTTCAGCTCGTCGAAGAAGGCGGACGATTGAAGCTGGATACCGATACGGGCCTTGACGGCCCGCGGATCCGAGGCGACATCCAGCCCGTCAACGGTCGCGCTGCCCCCATCGATGGGCCGCATGCCCTCGATCATCTCCAGGGTCGTCGTCTTGCCCGCCCCGTTGGGACCCAGGATCCCGAAAACCTCCCCTGCGGCGACCTCGAAGCTGACGCCGTCGACGGCGCGCAGCGAGCCATAGGATTTCTGCAGGTCGCGGGCGACGATGATCGGTTCGCCGAGGGGCATGGGTGGCCGATGGTAATTCAGGTCGTCAGGCGTGGCGCCAGATGCGCCAGATGGCTCCGCTGTCGGTCAGCGGGTCGCCATGGACCAGGAAGAAGTGCGCCGGGCCGCCCTCGCGAATGACGCCCGCGTCCGGCTCCCCCAGGGCCTCGCCGCCGCGCCAGGTGACCGCGGCCAGCGCTTCCACCGGGTCGAGGCCGGCTGCGATGAGCGACTGAAACTCCCAAGGTATGTGGTTGGCGCGCGCCGAACCGCCGCCTGCGTCCGACCCGGCGGCGATGGCCACTCCGGCCGCGCGCGCGTTCCGGACGCTCGCCTCGGCCGCCTCGAGCTCGGCGCCGATCCGGCCCGCGGCGCCGGTCGCGGAGAAGAACGGGACGGTGGTGGTAGACGAGAAGCTCAGCCACGAGCGAAAGACGGTCAGCGTGGACACCAGGAGGGTGCCGGTCTCGACCATCCGCCGGGCGGTGTAGGCGTCGAGCTCGAAACCATGTTCCACCGTGTCGACACCGGCCTCGACCGCGACCCGGACGCTCCCGATGCGCCCGGCGTGAGCCGCCACCCGGGCGTCGCGGGCGTGCACCGCCTCGACGACGCGACGGGCTTCGGCAATGGACCACGGTGTCGTGTTGGGATCCGGGCCGTCGAGGTACAGCTTGACGAGGTCGGCGCCGTCATCGAGCTGCTGGAGCGCCACGGCCAGCAGCTGGTCGGCGTTGGCGGCCTCGGCGCTGATCCGTCCGGGCAGGGAGCCGGCGCGGGTCACCCAGCTGCCGGCAGCCCGGATGGCCGGGAAGCCGGCACGTCCCGCGAGACGGTCCCGCACGCCCAGGGATGCGGCCCGCCGGCGACCGTCTACGGGGTCGCTGACGATGGGGCTGCCGACGTCCCGCAGCCAGCGCACCCCGTGCTGCCACGCGAGGGCCGCGTTTGCCTCCCCGGTCGCGGCCAGGACGGCGGGTGGGTCGTTGAAGCGCTCGATCCAGTTGACGCCGCCGGCGCCGGTGAGGTGAGAGTGCGCATCGACCAGGCCCGGCACGATGGTGGCGCCGGCGGCGTCCACGACCGCTGCTCCCCGGGGATCCTCCTCGCCCCCCGCGGGGCGGATCCACACCACCACGCCGTTCTCCACCAGGACGCTGACATTCCGCTGGAGCGTGGCCGAGCGGCCATCGGCCAGGGCGGCGCCGCGGTACAGGACGGCCGCCGAGGGGGCCGGCGTGGGTATCGGCGTGGGCGACAGAGCAGGGCTGAGGGACGGCGTGCCACCGGGTGTGGGCGGCAGGGTCGGACGTGGCGTCGGGCTCGGGGTAGGGTTCAGCGTCTCGGCACAGGCGGCCAGGAACGCGGCCGGGGTGAGCGCTCCCAGCTGGAGCAGGCGGCGGCGCGAGATGCGGGACGGATCGGGGCCGCTCATCGGACGACGGCCCCGTAGACCTCCAGGGTCCTGCTGGCAACCGAGGCCCAGCTGAACTCCTCGACCGCGCGTAGACGCCCCGCCTCGCCCATGGCGGCGCGCCGCGCCGGATCGGCGACGAGCGCGTTGATGGCCGCGGCCAGGTCTTCGGCCACGCGGTCTGCGCCGCCAGGCGCCATCGGGTCATCCGGCGAGTCGACCAGGAGACCGGTGCGCCCGTGAACGACCACCTCGGGAATGCCGCCCACCCGGGTGGCCACCACCGGCACGCCGCATGCCATGGCCTCCAGGTTGGTGATCCCGAACGGCTCGTAGACCGATGGGCAGGCGAACACCGCGGCGTGGCTGTACAGCTGACGGACGGTGGGCCGATCGAGGTGCTCGGGGATCCAGTGGATCGGCCGGTGGGGGGACGCGGCCCGGGCATCGGCGACTCCGTGCTCGACCTCGGCCGCCAGCTCAGGGGTGTCGGGCTGGCCGGCGGCCAGCACCACGCCGATCCGCGAATCCAGATGCGGAATGGCTTCGATCAGGGTGGTGATGCCTTTCTGGCGCGTGATGCGGCCCATGAACAGGACGTAGGTGGTTGCGGGGTCGATCCCGAAACGGGCCATGGCGTCGCGCCCGGTGTCCGGTGCGAACGCGGCGGTGTCAATCCCGTTGTGGACGACATGCACCCGGGCGGGATCGGTGGCGAAATGCTCCAACACGTCGGTGCGGGCCGCGGCGCTGACCGCGATGACGGCATCCGCGTGCTCCATGGCCTGCCGCTCGACCCAGGCCGAGACGTCGTAGCCCCCGCCCAGCTGCTCCCGCTTCCAGGGCCGCAGCGGCTCGAGGGAATGGACGGTCACGACCAGCGGCATGCCATAGGCCTGGCCGATCATCAGGCCTCCGAGGTGGGTGTACCAGGTGTGGCAGTGGACCAGGTCCGCGGTCGGTGGGTCGGCAGCCATGGCCAGGTTGCGGCTGAAGGCGGCCAGGACCGGCCGCAGGGGCTCGGGCGCGTTTTCGGCCTCCAGGGTGGTGGGGTAGCCGCGGACCCGCCAGCCCGGCTCGTCGTGCTGCTGCTCCCCGAAGGTGCGGATGTCGAGCTCGATCCTGCCCCGGAGCGCTTTGGTCAGCTCCGTGACGTGGACCCCGGCGCCGCCGTACACGTTGGGCGGGAACTCGTTGGTCAGGACCACGGCGCGCACGGGCGGAGCCTACAACGCCTGACCGTTGGGTCCGCGGCTCGGCTGGTTGGATCACTCGATTGACGGCCGGACGGATACCCCCCCATAGTATCGGCGGATATCGTGGATGGACCGATGACGACCGCCGCCGCTGAAACCCAAACCGCCCCTGGCACCCAGGCTGAGCTCAGCCTCCCCGTGGAGGGGATGACGTGCGCCAGCTGCGTGAACCGCATCGAGCGGTTCCTCAACCGGGCGGACGGCGTCAGCTCGGCCACCGTCAACCTGGCCAGCGAGGAGGCCACGGTACGGTATGACCCGGCCCGCATCGATCGGGCCGGGATCATCGGGGCGATCGAGGCGGCCGGCTACGACGTCCGGCCCCAGCCCACGCCGACGGAAGGCACGGCGATCCCCGAGACGGAGCTCGACGCGGCGGAGATGGCCCGCGCCGCGGAGCGGCGTGGGCTGCTGCGCGACGGGGTGGCGGCCACCGTCATCGGTCTGGCCATGATGGCCCTGACCCTGTGGCCCGGCGGAGCGCCGCTGCCCATGGATCGGCTCAACCTGTTCCTGCTGGTACCGGCCACCTTCGTCCAGCTCGTCCTGGGCCGGCGCTTCCTGGCCCGTGCGCTCCGCGGCCTCCCCCATGGGGAGCTGACCATGGACACCCTGGTCGTCATGGGCACCGGGGCGGCATACGCGTACTCGGTGGTCATCACCCTCCTCCCGGCCGCGGTCCTGGCCGCCGGCCTGCCACTCGACACGTTCTACGAGACCGCGGCCATCATCATCGGCTTCGTGCTCATCGGCCGCTGGCTCGAGTCCCGGGCCAAGGGCCAGGCGGCAGGTGCGGTGCGCGCCCTGCTGCGCCGCCGACCGGATACGGCGCGGGTCATCCGCGGTGGCGCCGAGACGGAGGTGCGTCTGGCCGAGGTGCGGGTGGGCGACCTGGTCCGGGTCCGCCCGGGTGGGCGAATCCCCGTCGACGGCGTGCTGGTCGAGGGAGCCAGCGCGGTGGACGAGTCGATGCTGACCGGGGAGCCGCTGCCCGTTGAAAAGGCGCCGGGGGACCGCGTGACCGGGGCCACGCTGAATGCGCACGGCAGCTTCGTCCTGCGCGCCGACCGGGTGGGGGCTGACACGACCCTGGCCCAGATCGCGCGCCTGGTGGAGCAGGCCCAGGGATCGAAGGCGCCGATCCAGCGCCTCGTCGACCAGGTCGTGGCCTGGTTCGTCCCGGCCGTGGCGCTCGTCGCCGTCCTGACCTTCGTGGCCTGGATGGCGCTCGGCCCCGAGCCGCGCCTGCCGCTGGCGCTGTCCAGCGCGATCGGAGTCTTGATCATCGCCTGTCCGTGCGCGATGGGCCTGGCCACCCCGACCGCCCTGATGGTGAGCGCCGGCAAGGGGGCCGAGGCCGGCATCCTGGTCCGCGACGGGGCCGCACTCGAGCGGGCGGCGGGCATCTCGGCGGTCGTCTTCGACAAGACCGGGACCCTCACCCGGGGGCGACCGGAGGTGACCGGTGTGCACCCAGTCGGGACCGATGCTCGGGAGCTGCTGCTCGTGGCGGCGGCCGCGGAACGCGGAAGCGAGCATCCCCTGGCCTCGGCCATCGTCCGCCGTGCGGGAGAGGAAGGCGTAGTGGCGGACTCCCCCACCGTGACCGAGTTCGCCGCCGTACCGGGAGGTGGGGTGCGCGCCACGGTGGAGGGTCGCGCGGTCCTCATCGGCAGCGCGCGACTGCTTTCCGACGCGGGGGTCGTCGGTCCGCCGCCTGCGCCACTGGGCGTGGAGGAGGCCGCCGCCGCGGCCCGCGGCCAGACCGCGGTCTGGGTCGCCGTGGACGGGGAGCTCCGCGGTCTGTTGACCGTTGCCGACCGCCTCAAGCCCGAGGCGTGGGTCGCGGTGGCGCAGCTGCGCGGGACTGGACTCGAGCCGTGGCTGTTGACCGGTGATCGTGCGCCCGCGGCGCGCGCGATTGGCGCCGCGGTGGGGATCGACCCGGATCGGATCGTGGCCGAGGTCCAGCCGGGCGAGAAGGCGGCCAGGATCGCGGCGCTCCAGGCGACCGGGCGCCGGGTGGCGATGGTCGGCGACGGCATCAACGACGCGCCGGCGCTGGCCCAGGCCGACCTCGGGGTCGCCATCGGCACCGGCGCCGACGTGGCGGTCGAGGCCAGCGACGTGACCCTGGTCGGCGACGACTTGCGGGCGGTGCCGGCCAGCATCGGTCTGGCGCGGGCGACGATGCGGATCATTCGCCAGAACCTGGTCTGGGCGTTCGGCTACAACGTGCTGCTCATTCCGGTCGCAGCCGGCATCCTGTACCCGTTCACAGGCTGGACCCTGAACCCCGCCCTGGCGGCGGGTGCGATGGCCCTGTCCAGCGTGAGCGTGGTGACCAACTCACTCCGGCTGCGAGGATTCCGGCCCCGCGACCCCGAACGCACGACCGACGTGACACATCTGATCGACTCGGAGGACTGACCGATGGAAACCACGATGGGTACCCTGCCTCACGACCCGGTGTGCGGGATGTCTGTGGAGCCGGCCCAGGCCGAGGCCAAGGGCCTGGTAACAGAGCACGCGGGCGTCACGTACTACTTCTGCGGGCGCGGCTGCCTGCTCGAGTTCCGCGACGACCCCGACCATTACCTCGACCCCAGCTACAGTCCCAGCATGTAGCCGCTCCCCCGGCGTGGAGCTCGCGCCTCTCACGTCGCGCTGGATGTACATCAGATGTACCCATCGGACCATTTATCGGTGGCGGTAGGCGGCAGACCGCGGTTTGGCCGTATTTCCTGGCCGATTTGTTCACTCAATGTACTCAATGGCCATAATCCGGGGCCCGCGAGGGGAAACGTGTCCGATACGTACGTGTGATGTACAGCTGTCCGAGTAGGCCCTGTCGAAGCAGTTCGCGGTAGGCTGCGGGCGTGGATCTCGGGCCGCGGCTCAGCTCAGGGTTGGGGCCACCGTGGGAGCACGACTGGAAGGGGCAGCTCCACGAGCACGCGATCGACTCAGAGGCGCTGACCGGCAACCCGCTGGGCGATCCACATCTCCGCCCGGTCTGGGTGTACACGCCGCCCGACTACGAGGACGACTCTGCCAGGCGCTACCCGAGCGTCTACCTGATCCAGGGCCTGACCGGTCAGGTTGACATGTGGCGGGCCCGCAAGGCGTTCCGCCGCAGTGTCCCCGAACTGCTGGACGAGCTCTTTGCCACGCCCGACCAGGCCCCGGCGCTGGTCGTGTACGTGGATTGCTGGACCAGCCTGGGCGGAAGCCAGTACCTCGACTCCCCGGGCACCGGCCGCTATCTGACGTACCTGTGCGACGAGGTCATCCCCTGGGTGGATGCCACATACCGGACGCTCCCCGATGCCGCGCATCGAGCGATCACCGGCAAATCGTCCGGCGGCTACGGGGCCATGGTCCTGTCCATGCTCCGCCCGGACCGATTCGGGGCGCTGGCCACTCACGCGGGCGACGCGTTGTTCGAGGACTGTTACCTGCCCGAATTCCGCGAGGCGGCCCGCGCACTGCGCGACCGGTATGACGGATCGTATGACCGCTTTTGGACCGATTTCCGCGCCCGCCCCGGGGTGGTGCGTCCGGGCGACCTAATCCTCCTCAACGATTGGTGCATGGCCGCCTGCTACTCCACCGATGCGGACGGCACCGTGCGCCTGCCATTCGACCCTGCCACCGGGCGCCTCGTCCCCGAAGTCTGGGAACGGTGGCTCGCCAACGACCCGGTTCGGATGGTGGCCGGCCACGCCGATGCCCTGCGTTCCCTGCGCGGGATCTGGATCGATGCCGGGCGCAACGACGAGTGGCACCTCGACCTGGGTGCGGAGGCCTTCCGCCTCGAGCTGGCAGCCATCGGGGTCACCGAACCGATCGTCCGATTCGAACTGTTCGAGGGGACGCACGCGGACCTCGAGTATCGGTATCCGATGGCCATCGGCTGGTTGGCCGAGCGGATCTCCGGCTAGGCGGGACCAAACCGGACCCACCCCAGCAACACACCATGAGCCGGAAGCACCGATGGGGCCGCGTACACTCCGCCTCGATGCGGATCGCCCACGTTCGGGAGCGGAACGCCCCCATCGGGACCGGCTTGCGGCTGGCCGCCGCCCGTGACCCGGGTGGGACGCGATGGCTGGACCTCGAGCATGCGCGCGAGGTCATGGTCGGTGACGATCCGCGGCGGGCCCACAACTCGGTGCTCTTCCGCCAGCCGGTGACCACCCTGGACGCCCACCTCGCGCGCGGCCTGCGGATCGAGGCCCTGGAGGAGATCGTGGACGGATACTCACCTGCAGCGGACGTCGACGAGGGCATCTGGGACGCCACCGAGCTGGCGTTTGGGCCACCCCTTCTGCACCCGCCGTCGCTGCGGGACTTCTACGCCTTTGAGCAGCACGTGGGCACGATGTGGCGGCGCCGCGGACACGAGGTCCCGGAGGCGTGGTACCGGCTGCCGATCTTCTACTTCGGCAACACGTCCGAGATCCGCGGCCCGGGCGAGCCCGTGTGGGCCCCGTCCGGATCGACGGAGCTCGACTATGAGCTGGAGGTGGGGGCGCTGGTCGACACTCCGGCAGTCGACCTGGCGGCAGACCGCGCCGAGGAGGCGATCGGCGGATACGTCGTCCTGAACGACTGGTCGGCGCGTGACCTTCAACGCGAGGAGACGACGGTCCGCCTGGGCCCGGCCAAGGGCAAGGACTTCGCCACCAGCATCGGTCCGTGGCTGGTCACGCCCGAGGAGCTGACCGATGCCCGCACGGAAAAGGGATACAACCTGATCATGACGGCCGAAATCAACGGGGAGGAGATCAGTCGCGGGACGTGGTCGGCGGCGCACTTCTCGTTTGGCGAGATGCTGGCCCGGGCCTCGGCCGACGTGCGGCTGCGGCGAGGCGACCTGCTCGGCAGCGGGACGGTGGGGAGCGGCTGCCTGCTGGAAGTGAAGGACGAGAAATTCGGGCGCTGGCTCGAGCCGGGGGACGAGGTGGTGCTGCGAATCGAGCGGCTGGGGGAGCTGCGCACGCCGATCGTCGAGCGGCCTGAACAGAGGAGCGCATCGTGATGCAGCACATGAGCCTGCTGGCCCGGATGGCGGTGGCCGAGGGCCGCTTGGCCGTGTTCGCGGAGCATCCACCACCGGGACTGACCGATGCGGACCCGGCTACAGGCGAGCGCTGGGACGCCGGCCAGGCCTGGGCCCACGTGGCCGAGTTCGTCCCGTATTGGCAGGGCGAGATCGAGCGCGTGCTGGCCGGGACGGGTATCCAACCGGTGCCCTTCGGGCGCACGACGGAAGATCCGGGGCGGGTGGGCGCGATAGCGGCGGGGCGCCACGAACCGCCGACCGAGCAGATGGCCCGCCTGGCGGGCGCGCTGATGCTGCTGCGGACCTACCTGTTGGGGCTATCCGAAGCGCAGTGGGGGGGGCGCGGGCTCCACGCGCGGAGGGGCGAGATGACGGTGGCCGAGATCCTGGATCGGTTCGTCGTCAGCCACCTGGAGGAGCACGCCGACCAGCTCGAGAAGCTGGCCGCCGGCTCGGCCTGATCAACGCTGGGCTAGATCAGCCCTCGTGGTCGTGGTCATGTTCGTGCTCCTCGTCCTCCATCTCGCCGATCTCCACGTCGACTGTCACACATGGCTCGGGGCCGTCCACCCAGGCGCGGTGCCCCGGCTCGATGACGAGATGGTCCCCGGCCTTGGCGACGATCTCTTCTCCCTCATCGGTCAGGTAGCGGATGCGCCCGGAGATGACGTACTCGTGGTGGGTCTCAGGACAGCTCTCCGCGCCCTCCGCATAGGGCTTGACGTACTCGTCCCAGCTCCAGCCCGGGTTCATGACCGATCGGGCGACCATCGAGTCACCGATGACCGTGAACTCGTAGCGGCCCGCCTCGCCGAAGTCGTAGGACTGATCCGGTGTGTCCAGGCTCTTGACGGTGATGGACATGTAGCGCTCCAGCTCGATAGGGGTTAGGTTGGGCGCACGGTAGCAACTCCCCGCAGCGAGGTGTCGCGCATGCAGACCATCGGCATCGTGCTGAACGTCGGCAAGGACCAGTCGGCGGAATTCGAAGCGGGCTTCCGCGCGCAGGAGGCGCCGATCTGGGCTGACCTGCACGCGCGTGGGCTCCTGGTCATGGCCACCCTGACCCGGCTCGACATCAGCACCAAGCGAGCGGCCAAGGCCAGGCAGTACCTGGTGGTCGCCATCTTCGACACCGATGAGGGGCACCACGTCCACGACAGCGATCCCCGGTTCGAGGCGTGGAACCAACAGGCCGACGCGTACCAGGTCGAGGAGCCGTTCGTGTTCGGGGGCGACACCATCGTCAACGTCGGCCCATAAGTCGAGTGCGACCGGCGGTAGGACACAAGCGCATTAGCGTCACGCGCGGCCACCGCGCAGCTCACGCCACAGAGAACCTGCCAGAACCGGAACCACTAGGCCCGCTAGGAGTGCGGGCGCCACAACTCCGATGCTCCAGCCGAACACCTCCGGCACATAGGCTCGAATCAGCAGCGCCAGGCCGGTGGCGCCGAGCCAGAGCGCAATCGTCATCCGGGCCTTCTTTGACGGGTTGCGGCCCTGACTTTCTCTTAGGACACCCGAGATCTCCACCACGCTGCCAGCAAGGAGGCCCAATAGGAGGGCCCCTCCCAAGACAATGAAGCCATCCGGTCTCCCGGGTTCGTCACCCTCGCCGGAGACGATTACAACCGAGTACCCCGCGAGTGCGATGACGAGAAGGGCGAAGAAAACAGTGTCCGGCCAATTCAAGCCGCCCCCGGATCTCATGGAAGGACCGACCTCGCACCTACCTCCTTGAGAACAGATGTTCTATACTGACCCATGCGGACTTGCCGGAGCCAACGTGCGGCCAACGTAGCGTATTACCGTCGCCATCGCGATCACGAGATTGCGCGAGTAAAGGCCCGCCAGCGAGCGACAGTTGTCTTTCTGCGCGAACTTCGTGAGCAGCCTTGCGCGGCGTGCGGGGGACACTTCGAGCCCCACCAGATGGACTTCGATCACCGACGCCCCGAGGAGAAGCTATTTCGGATTACGGAGGCTCGAGCGATGCTGATGCCGCGCATACGCCTCCTGCCCGAGGTCAGCAAGTGCGACATCGTTTGCGCGAATTGCCACCGACTGAGAACTCGTCTTGCCCATGCTACGCGGTCGACTCTCCTTCCTCGTCGGCATGGCATGTCCCGATACCTCGAAAGGAAACGTGAGCGCTGGCGGACACATGCTCGGCTCCTCGATGAGTTGCGCGATGTGCCGTGCGCCGATTGCGGGCAACGGTTCCCTCCCTGCGCGATGGATTTCGATCATCGCGATGGCCTTACAAAGCGTGAAGCAGTGACACGTCTCGTCGGGCGGGCAGGACTCCGGCGCATCTTGGAGGAGGTGGCGAAGTGCGATATCGTCTGCGCGAACTGTCACCGTTCCAGGACCGCGGCTAGGCGGGCGGAACGCTCGGTGCGGGAGTAGCTCAGTTGGCAGAGCGCGACCCTTCCAAGGTCGACGTCGCGGGTTCGATCCCCGTCTCCCGCTCCAATCCCGAGCACTTGTGGCTCCGCTCTCGCGATGAGGCCCGCCTGCTGGTTCGCGACGCGGGCGGTGCGCAAACCGATTACGGAATTCCCTCGCTCCCGGCAGGTCATCCGGAGGGTTGGGGCGAGGCCCTTCGCGATCTTCTCCGTCCGTTCTACGCGGCCGTGGCGGCGGATGAGGCATCGCCGCCACGTGACGCGCCGTATCCCACGCTCAACGCCGGAGCCAGGGGCATCGCGTTCGTCGATGCCGCCATCAAATCATCGGCTTCCGGCTCGTGGGTCTCCATCGACCGATGAGCACGGCGACCATCGCGGTTGAGTGCCGGCCGGAGGGTGACGACTGGCGCTGCACGGTGACCGTTGGCGATGACTCCGAAGCGACCCGACACGAGGTCAATGTTCGAGCCGATGACGTCCAACGGCTGGGGTCGGGCGCGACGGTGGATGAGCTGGTGCGTGCCTCGTTCGTTTTCCTGCTGGAGCGAGAGCCGCGCGAATCGATCCTCCAATCCTTCGACCTGCCGGTGATTGATCGCTACTTCCCCGAGTACGAACGAGAGATCCAGCGACGCGTGGGCAGCTGATTGGTCCAGGCCGCGATCCCTGGGTTCAGCGCGGGCCTTCGCTCGGCTTCGAGGTGACGACGGTCGGAGCGTCCTCGGGCAGCGGAGCGTCCTGGGGCTGCGGAGCGTCCTCGGGCTCCGGAGGAGCCTCGTCTTCTTCGGTGGGTGACCGGGCCTCCGATTCTCGTGCCTTGAGCTTCGCGAGGAGCTCCTCCGTGCGCCGCTCAGCCTGATCGCGCGCTAAGGCCTCATCACGCTCGCGGACCTCCCGGCGTTTCATGCGCCCGAGTGTACCCGCGAGGCTCTGAGCGCGTGGTCGGAAGGACTTCGGTCCACTACCCCTGGAAACAGCGCAGGGGCTCGGTGGACCTCCTTGCGGAGGTGGACCAAACCCCTAACAACACGCCTATCAGTCGGGTGTGACCCCGACGAACGGACGCGCCTGCGCCGCGCCCGATCCCGAGACTGCGGTGCCCAGCGAGCCGTCCTTGCGGGAGGGCTCCCGGACTCCGCGTCCCCAATCGGACTTCTTCAGCGACTCCTGACTTGTAGAACCGCCCGACGGCGTGCCGCGCCGCCGAACCAGAACCGTAGGCCGGTCCAGTCGAGTTGGAGCGTCACCCGAAGGTGACGGCCCGCCGGTCCCCGACTGTTGCCGCTGCGCGTTCCACCTTGCCTCCGGGTCATCCCGGCTGCTCCCTGAGCGGACATTTCGGTCCCTCCAGGGTCCAACCGGGCGGTGACAGTGGGCGGAACCCGCGTTGGGACGGGTTGCTGAGGCCCGTCTCCTACGCTACCAGCACCCGGCGAGGCTCCGAATCTTCGACAGAATCGTCGATCCGAGGCCTCCCACCTCCCGTCCGCTGCGGCAGAGCCGCCGCGAACGGAAAGCCGGCAGAATCTAGCAGGTCTGGAATCGCGCCGGTGGCGAGTTTTGCACGCCTATCCGAAGGCGAGTTGCACAACTAGGACGTCAGCGAGGCGAGCAGTTGGAAGACGGGTCTCGCCCGGGCGAAACCATCGGCCAGGATGTCCGCCAGCTTCGGCGACAGGGCTTCCTCGTCGGACACGCGACGCCCAAACGTCACGTCCTTCAGCTTGAGCAGGTCAGCGTTCGGATCGTCCGCCGAGTAGCCGGGTGGGACGCGGATCAGCCGGTCCCCGCCAACCTCCCCGAACTCTTTCACGAAGGACCGATCCGTGATGGCTGCCTGCACGCGCTTGGGATCCTTGGCCACCAGCGCTCGCCAGGCCTCGAGTCGAGGCCGATCTGGATGCCACATCCCGCCGCCCATATAGCACTCGTCGGGCTCGAAGTGGAAGTAGCCCCCGACGTGGTGGACCGATTCGGTCCGGCTGCGGGGCATCGCCGGCGCACCTTCCCCCGCCCACGGGAAGCTGGCGCTGACATGGGTCTTGTACGGAGACTTGTCCTTCGAGAAGCGCACGTCGCGGTAGATGCGGAACGGGGAGCGGACGTCGGCGCGGAGCGGGATGCCGCGCGCCTCGAATCGCTCGCCCAGCGCCACGCACAGGGCCTCGAGCGGCTCCTTGAGCAGTCGCTCGTACTCGGCCTTGCGGGGCTGGAACCAGGCGCGATCGTTGTTCAAGCCCAGCTCCAACAGGAAGTGGATCGCCTCCGGCTGGAAGCCGGCGAATGTGGTGGGCATGGGTACCTCGCGGTCAGGATCGGTCAGCCAGGCGGATCGGTCAGCCGAAATCGGTCAGTAGTGAATCCGGTCTGGGATTTCGTGGAACTCCTTCCAGACCGCCACCATCTCGTCGCGGAGGAGCTCGTGCGCCGGCACGGCGCGATCGGGTCCGGGCTGGGCGATGGCATCGTAGATCGGCTTGTCGTCGAAGTCACCGAAGTCGAGGGCGTCCTGGATGGTGGCGGCATAGAAGATGGTCTCGACCCGTGCCCACCACGCGGCGCCGTAGCACATGGGGCACGGCTCGCCGGTGGAGTACAGCGTGCACCCGGCCAGGACGTAGGTCCCTAGTTTCCGGCAGGCCGCCCGGATGGCCACCACCTCCGCATGGGAGGTCGGATCATTGTCGGTGGGGACCCGATTGACCCCGGCGCCCACCACTTCCCTGTCACGGACGATGACGCACGCGAACGGGCTGCCGGTCCGGTCCACGATGGCGCTGTCGTGGGCCATGGCTATCGCCATTCGCATGAACCGCTGGTGATCGGGCTCGCTCACCTGACGTCCTCCGGTGTTCGGGGGAATCTACCTGACCCCACAGCCGGCCCGTAGACTCGGCGGGCCATGCACCCGTTCCGCTTTGGGCTGACCGCTGGCTGGGTCGGAACCGGTGAGGTGTGGCTGGCCATGGCCCGTCGCGCCGAAGAACTGGGATACAGCGTGCTGCTGGTGCCTGATCACCTGACCCGTCAGCTGTCGCCGGTGCCCGCCCTGGCGGCGGCCGCGGCCGTCACGACCCGCCTGCGCATCGGCTCATACGTCTTCGCGAACGACTACCGCCACCCACTGCTGCTCGCGCGTGAGGCCGCCACCCTGGATGCCGTGTCTGGCGGACGGCTGGAGTTCGGAATCGGGGCCGGCTGGCGCGTCAGCGACTACCGCCAGCTGGGCGTGCCGTACGACCCGGCCGGGCGCCGGATCGACCGCTTGGCCGAGGCGCTCGCGATCATCAAGCGCCTGTTCGCCGGCGAAACGGTCACACACGAGGGACCGCACTACCAGGTGCGGCACGCGCGCCTCTCGCCGCGGCCCGTTCAGCAACCCCGACCCCCGATCATGCTCGGCGGTGGCGGGCCCCGGATGCTGCGCCTGGCCGCCCGGCAGGCGGACATCGTGAGCTTTGTGCCGCAGTTCAACGCAGCCGGACGCCCCATCCTGCGGCAGGCCACCGAAGGCGCGCTGGTCGAGAAAGTGGCCAGGGTGCGGATGGCGTCCGGCGACCGGTTCGAGGAGCTGGAGCTCAACGTGTTCGTCGCCCTGGCCGGAATGGTCGGAAGCGGGAGCTCCCTCGCCGCGTCCGTCCTGGCTGGGGGCACGGCGGCGGCCGTCGGCCTCGTCGGCTCTCCCTATGCGCTGCACGGCACGCGGACACGCCTACGGGAAGTCCTCGAGCGCCGCCGGGAGCGGCTCGGCATCAGCTTCTACGCCATACCCCAGCCCGCCATTGAGTCGATGGCCCCTCTGGTCGAGGACCTGACCGGGCGCTAACCCCGATTCGCTGCCACTGCCAGGCCCCGAGTGCGGCGCATGACGAGACTTACCAGGCCGAGGAGGCCCAGGCCGGTCAGCAGCAGACCCAGCCCGGTAGGCGTGCCTTGGGCGGTGTCCGGCAGATCTGCCGACTCCACCTCGCCGACCGCGAACTCGCTGAGCGAGATCATGCCGAAGGCCGTGATGGAAGTCGGCAGCGCCGCGCTCGACGCGGGCAGGACCCAGGCGCCGTCCCATTTGGCGACCACAAACGCCGCCGTCGAAGCGCCCGGGTCGACATCGGCTGGATCGAAAGTGAAGGTCGCGTCCAGGGTGTTGAAGACGGTGCCGCCGTTGACGAGCGACCACCATCGGTTCACGTCCTGGGCCGGGTCGATCACCGACGAGCCGATGTTCGGATGGTCCCCGGGGGTGGTGGAGGCGGTGATGGTCCCCGACCCGGAAACCATTCCGAACAGCAGGCTGACCGGCGCGTAGGTCGTCGCGTCGCCGATCTCGAAGGTCACTGCCACACCCGCGCCGAGGGGGATCGTCTTCCGGAGCTCGCCGCTGACGTGGCCCGCGGTGCGCGCCAAGGATGCAGCCGGATCGATGACCACCACCCACGCGCCGGCGTCCAGGACCCCATCTGTCAGCGTCAGCAGGCTGCCGATGGTCAACGGGCCTGTCAGGGCCGCGCCATTCGGGTTGTCCAGGGTTAGGTTGGCCAGCACCGGCAGGCTGGAGGGGATGACGATCCCCGCGCCGGTCCCCGACACCACCAGCGAGGACAGTGGATCGCCGGTCAGGTCCGTAGGCGTGCCGGCGATCGGGTTCGCAATGCCCAGTGTCTGCCCGCTGATGTCGAGCGGTCCGTTCAGGGTCAGCGTGCCGGCCACCGACACGGCGGTCGTGATGGTGACGCCGGCGGCATTGTTCACGATGAAGTCGTACAGACCGATGCTGGCGGCAGCGCCGCCGAGGGTCTGGGGCACCACGCCATTCATCACCAGCAGACCGGTTCCGGGCGTGAAGGCCCCGTCGATGGTCACGTCCCCCCCGACCGTGACCGTGTTCCCTGCAGCGTCGAGGGTGCCGCCCGATACGAAGAGGTTGCCCCCGACGTTCAGCTCGCTGGCCAGCGTGGCCGTTCCGCTCGTGACCTGGATGTCGGCGAAGGTCATGCCGGCCGCGTCGATGGTGAGGTCGGTGGCGAACACGACCAGGCTGGCGTCCGGATCCACCGTGCCGTTCAGGTGCGTCCAGTCGTTCGTGGTCCGGATGATGCCGGTCAGGGTCAGGATGCCCGACGGCTTGTCGATCTCGAACGCGGGCAGGTCTCCGGCTCCGATGGTCGCGAAGCCGTCGAAGGTCTGGTTGCCGGTGCCCACCACCCGCAGCAGGCCGTTCCCGCCGTCGAAGCTGGACAGCTGGGTCAGCGAACCGGCGGCGGCGATGGTGCCACCGTCGATGGTGCCGTTGTCCAGGGTCAGGGTGCCCAGCGCAGTCAGAGTATCGCCGCCGGTCACCATGTGCGCGCCGCCGCTGAGGTACACGTTGAACAGGCTGTGCGTCCCGCTGATGGTGACCGTGGTGTCGAAGTACACCGTGCTCGTGCCCGGATCCACGGCGCCCTGGAGCCAGGTCCACGAGGAGGTGACCATCCGAATGGTCCCGACCAGGGTCAGCGTCCCCGACGGCTTGTCGATGTCGACGTTGGGCAGCGCGCCGGTGGTGGTGGTGTGGAAGCCGGTGAACGTCTGGGCCCCGGCGCCGTTGATGAGCAGGGTGGCGGTGCCGCCCCCGGTGAATCCGATCTGGGCGTCGATGCTGCCCTGGGCGGCCAGGGTGCCGGTGTTCAGGCCACCGCTGAACAGGTTCAGGGTGCCGGTCACGGTCAGGGTGGTGCCGGCGGCGATGGTGACCGTGCCACCCCGGATTTCGACGTTGTTCAGGGTGTGGGACCCGGTGATCGTCTGGGTCCCCCTGAAGATGAGGGTGCTGGCGTCCGGATCCACCGTGCCGTTCAGGTGCGTCCAGTCGTTCGTGGTCCGGATGATGCCGGTCAGGGTCAGGATGCCCGACGGCTTGTCGATCTCGAACGCGGGCAGGTCTCCGGCTCCGATGGTCGCGAAGCCGTCGAAGGTCTGGTTGCCGGTGCCCACCACCCGCAGCAGGCCGTTCCCGCCGTCGAAGCTGGACAGCTGGGTCAGCGAACCGGCGGCGGCGATGGTGCCACCGTCGATGGTGCCGTTGTCCAGGGTCAGGGTGCCCAGCGCAGTCAGAGTATCGCCGCCGGTCACCATGTGCGCGCCGCCGCTGAGGTACACGTTGAACAGGCTGTGCGTCCCGCTGATGGTGACCGTGGTGTCGAAGTACACCGTGCTCGTGCCCGGATCCACGGCGCCCTGGAGCCAGGTCCACGAGGAGGTGACCATCCGAATGGTCCCGACCAGGGTCAGCGTCCCCGACGGCTTGTCGATGACGATGTGGGCCATGTCGCTGCTGGTGGTGTTGGCCGCACCGGTCAGGGTCTGGTCCGCGGTGCCGGCGATGCGAACGGTGCCCGTCTCTCCGTCGTAGGCGGCCGCCAACGCGATGTCACCCAGGGCTGCCATCGTGCCGCCTTCCAGACTGCCATCGGTCAGGGTCAGTAACCCGCCGACGGTGAGGGTGTCACCAGGCGTGACGGTGACGTTGCCGGACCGCAGCTCCACGTTGTTCAGGGCGTGGTCCCCACTGATGGTGAGGTTGCCATTGAACACGAGGGTGCTGCCGGTCGCGGTCAGGCCGCCGCTGGTGTAGGTCCAGTTGCGGGCGGTGCGCAGGGTGCCGGCCAGGGTCAGCGTCCCCGACGGCTTGTTGATGTCGACGTTGGGCAGCGAGCCGGTGGTGGTGGTGTGGAAGCCGGTGAAGGTCTGGGCCCCGGCCCCGTTGATGAGCAGGGTGGCGGTGCCACCCCCGGTGAACCCGATCTGGGCGTTGATGTTGCCCTGGGCGGCCAGGGTGCCGGTGTTCAGGCCGCCGCTGAACAGGTTCAGGGTCCCGCCCACGGTGAGGGTCGTCCCGGCCGCGATGGTGAGCGTGCCGCCGCGGATCTCGACCGCGTTCAGGGCGTGGGAACCGGTGATCGTCTGGGTGCCGTTGAAGATCAACGTGCTGCCGGTCGCGGTCAGGCCGCCGCTGGTGTAGGTCCAGCTGCGGGCGGTGCGCAGGGTGCCGGCCAGGGTCAGGGTGCCCGATGGCTTGGCGAT
>JBBDRZ010000001.1:432551-533223 GCA_040905185.1 Chloroflexota bacterium
CCAGTTGCGGGCGGTGCGCAGGGTGCCGGCCAGGGTCAGGGTGCCCGATGGCTTGTTGATGTCGACGTTGGGCAGCGAGCCGGTGGTGGTGGTGTGGAAGCCGGTGAAGGTCTGGGCCCCGGCCCCGTTGATGAGCAGGGTGGCGGTGCCACCCCCGGTGAACCCGATCTGGGCGTTGATGTTGCCCTGGGCGGCCAGGGTGCCGGTGTTCAGGCCGCCGCTGAACAGGTTCAGGGTCCCGCCCACGGTGAGGGTCGTCCCGGCCGCGATGGTGAGCGTGCCGCCGCGGATCTCGACCGCGTTCAGGGCGTGGGAACCGGTGATCGTCTGGGTGCCGTTGAAGATCAACGTGCTGCCGGTCGCGGTCAGGCCGCCGCTGGTGTAGGTCCAGCTGCGGGCGGTGCGCAGGGTGCCGGCCAGGGTCAGCGTCCCCGACGGCTTGTTGATGTCGACGTTGGGCAGCGAGCCGGTGGTGGTGGTGTGGAAGCCGGTGAAGGTCTGGGCCCCGGCCCCGTTGATGAGCAGGGTGGCGGTGCCACCCCCGGTGAACCCGAGCTGGGCGTTGATGTCGCCCTGGGCGGCCAGGGTCCCGGTGCTCAGGCCCCCGCCGGCGAGGTTGAGCGTCCCAGTGACCACGAGCGTGTTTCCGGCGGCGATGGTCTTGGTGCCGGACAGGAACGAGACGTTATTGAACGTTTCGGTTCCGCCAACGTTGATCGTCACGTTGCTCGTCGAGAAGGCGACCGTCCCGCTGTTGTGCGCGAAGACGCCCCCGCTTTTCGTCACCGCTCCAGTGATGGTCAAGGTACCCATGGTGCTGGTGAACGAACCCCCGCTCAGGGTGAAAGCGTTGTTGATGGTGATGGCGGCAGTGCCACCGACGAACGTGCCCGCCGCCTGCGAGAAGTCGGCCACGCCGACGGTCAGCGTGCTGCCGGCCGCCTGCGTGATGGTCCCGGTGTAACCGACATCGATCTGCACGCCCTGAACCGAGACGTTGACGTTGATCGTCGCGTCCTTGGTGCTGGTGCCGTCGAACACGGCCCTGTCCATGGCGCCGGGAACCGCGTCACTCGACCAGTTGGCCGGGGTGTTCCAGCTATTGTCGGCACCGCCACCGTCCCAGGTGCGCACGGCGCCCCGTACCTGCGCGGGCGTGCCGGCCGCGACCACGAACACCACGATCGCGAGCACCGCGGGGGCCAGCGTACGGGCGAAACCGCCGACAGTCCGCCGGGGCGCGGCGCGGCTCAGCTGACGCTGCGTTGGGATGCTTATGGATCCACTCCGCCTGCCTTAACCCCCCCGGGGGCCGCGGATCCTCCTCCATCTCCACCACGCGCGGACCCTGCGCCGGCGGAAACGATCCTGCGAGGCAGGATATCAAACCGGATTCGGCGCGGATGCCGCAATTGCCCTTTCGGCGATACGCGTCGGTATCGTCGGCGTGCGCCGCGGTGGGCGGCTGGGGCTAGGCGACAACCCCCGCGGCGCGCAGCGCCGCGATCTCAACCACGCTGACGCCGATCTCACCCAGGATTTCGTCGGTGTGCTCGCCCAGGCGAGGCGGTGGGCGGCGGATGGGGAGACGCCCACCGTCAACCCGGATGGGCGAGGCGGGCAGCCGTACGCCGTCCTGGGTCGTGACCCAGTCCGGTTCGATCGCCAGCATGGCCGTCGCCGCCTCGCCCACACTGTGGACGGGGCTGCCCGGGACGTCGGCCGCGATCATGGCCGCGACCAGGTCGTCGCGCCGCCACTCCGCGATGCGCGGCGCCAGCACGGCCAGAACATCATCTCGCCGCGGAATGCGGTCCGGGTTGGTGGCCCATTCGGGCCGGACCTCCACCCCCAGCAGCGTACAAAACCGGGCGAACTGGCCGTCGTTTCCGACCGCCACCACCAGGTGCCCGTCGCGGGCCGCAAAGACCTGATACGGGACGATGTCGGGGTGTCCAGTCCCCCACCGGCGTGGCTCCACGCCGGTGGACAGGTAGTACCCGAGCACGTTGGACAGCCCCGCCACTGCGGCCTCCACCAGACTGACCGATGCCTGCGGCGCGGGCGCCTGGCGCCCGCCCGGGCCGCCCGCCCCGCGTTCCCGAGCCGCGAGTCCGGCGAGGGCCGCCACGGCCGCCTCCAGGCCAGCGAGCAGGTCCAGGAGGCCGACGCCGATCTTGATCGGCCCGCCCTCCGGGTCGCCCGTCACCGCCATCTGGCCGCTCCAGGCCTGGGCCACCAGGTCGTAGGCCGGTCGCTCGGCGAGGGCACCGCTCCCCGGGAAGCCCCCGACGGTGGAGACCACCAGCCGGGGGTGGCGTGCCCGCAACCGCTCGGGCTCCAGGCCAAGCTTGGCCGCCACCGAGGGCAGGTAGTTGTGCATGAGCAGGTCGGATCGCGCGGCGAGGCGGTCGAGGATCTCGCGCCCGGCATCGGTCTTCAGGTTCACGACGAGGCTGCGCTTGTTCCGGTTCACCGCCGCGAAATACGCGCTCCGCCCGTCCCTCGGGTCGCCCCAGAAGGGCGGACCCCAGCCGCGCGTCTCATCGCCGGACGGCGGCTCGAGCTTCCAGACGTCGGCCCCCAGGTCGGCCAGCAGCATCGTGGCGTGCGGCCCGGCAAAGACCCTCGAGCAGTCCAGGACGGTGATGCCGTCCAGCGGCAGGGAAGGGGTCCCAGTCGACGCGTCAGCCATGTGCCGGCAGACGCTCAAGGATCCTTGCCTCGAGCTCCAGGATCAGGTGTTCCAGGCCTTCGATCCGCTTGAGGATCTCGGTATTCCCGCTGAGCAGCTCTTCGTTCTGCTTCTCGGCGACATCGGTCTCCTCCGCGGCATGTTCGAGGGTCAGGCGGTCACGAGCCGCCTGGCGGTTCCCGGCCAGGAGGATTAGGGGGGCCGCGTACGCCGCCTGGGTCGAGAAGGCGAGGTTGAGGAGGATGAAGGGGTATGGATCGAAGTTGAAGACCAGGTAGACGTTTCCGGCCACCCAGATGGCCACGATCACGGTCTGAAGGACGATGAAGCGCCAGCTGCCGATGAATGTCGTGGCGCGGTCGGCGATCCTCGCGCTCCGCGGGGCATCGTCGAGGTGGGCGATGTTCACCGGATGGCGGTGGACATTCCGACGGGCGGCGGGAATCGCAAGGCACATGGTGCAAACCTCAGCTGCGGCGTTCAGCCCAAGGCTAGCGTTCCGGTCAGGCCGAGGCGCTCTCCCCCGACGATGCCGCCGACACCGGAGCCGGTGCCTCGTACAGACCCAGCTTGGCCACCGCCCGCTGGACCGGCGCCGGTGCCCACCAGTTCAGGCGACCCATGACCCGCATGAAGGCGGGCACCAGCAGGCCACGCACGATGGTGGCATCGATGAGCACCGCCAGCGCCTGCGCGAAGCCGATCGCCTTCAGGAACAGCACGTCTGACAGGGCGAAGGTCGCGAACACGACGACCATGATCAGCGCCGCCCCGGTGATGATCCCGCCCGTGATCCCGATCCCCTCGGCCACGGACTGGGTGTTGTTGCGGGTCGCCACCCATCGCTCGCGGATCCGCGACAGGAGCAGCACTTCGTAGTCCATCGACAGCCCGAACAGGATCGCGAACATGAGGATCGGGAGCCACGCCCCCAGCGAACCGGTGGCCTCGAAGCCGAGCAGGTCCTGGAGGTTGCCGTCCTGGAAGACCCACACCAGGGCGCCGAAGCTGGCGCTGATCGAGATCAGGCTCATCAGGACCGCCTTGACCGGCAGAAAGACCGATCCGAAGGTCAGGAACAGGACCACCATCGTGATGGCGATGACGATGGCCACCGCCACCGGGACGCTGGCGCGGAAGCTGTCCATGAAGTCCGCCGAGCGGGCGGCCAGACCGGCCACCCCGACCGTCGAGCCCGGCGGGTCCGGCACGTCGCGCACGTCCGCCACCAGGCCGCGGCCGGCCTCCGTGTCGGGTAACAGGGTCGAGAACACGGTGACCTTGGCCGTGTCGCCGGCGACCGACTGCGCCACCCAGTCCCCCAAACCCGCCGGCCATGCCTCGCGAGGCGCCGACAGGAGGGCGAGGTACTGGTCGGCGGGAGTGCCTGGCGGCGGGTCCAGGACGCTCTCGATGCCCTGAATGTCGGGCAGCGCGGCAACTTCGTCGACGTAGGCCTCCAGATCGGCCAGTCGCTCGGGTGTCAGCCCGCCATCGGTCAGGTCGGCGGCGGCGGCGTATGTGACCGCAGCCAGCATGGGGTCCGCGTCACCACCCGGGAACTCGTCGCGGAGGATGATGAAGCCCTGCTTGGCCGGGGTGTCGGGCAGATCCTCCAGGTTGCCGCCGGTGGACAGCTGGATGTGCAGGAACGGGATGCCGGCCACCAGGAGCAGGACCAGGATGGGCGCGCCGATCAAGACCGGCCGGCGCATGACCCGCCCGGCGACCCGGGACCAGAACCCGTGCCCGCGGCGCCGCTCCGCTTCCACCGGGTCGACCTCCACGAACCGGAGGAACGCCGGAACCGGGATCCGCAGCCGGTTCACGCGGTGACCCAGCATGCCGAGCAGGGCGGGCAGCACGGTCATGGCGTACACCAGGGTGGCCACCACCACGACGACCCCGCCGATGCCCATCGAGCGCAGCGCCGCGGCCTCGAACACGGTCAGCGCGCCCAGGCCGATGGCCACCGCGATCCCCGACACCGCCACGGCCTTGCCGACGGTCGCCATGGTGCGCTCGAGGGCGTCGGCGACCGGGTGATGCAGCAGCTCCTCGCGGAAGCGGCTGACCAGGAACAGCGAGTAGTCGATGGCCAGCGCCAGGCCGATCATGGTCGCCAGGTTGGTGACGAAGATCGACATGTCGTACGACGCGGCCAGCAACCCGATGACCGCGAAGGTTGTAATCAGCGACAGGCCCGCGATCAGCAACGGGAGACCGGCACCCACCAGCGTGCCGAAGACGACCAGCAGGATGATGCCGGCGATGGGCACGCTGATGATCTCCGCCTGCTGGAGATCCTCCTCGATGACCCCGTTGAACTCGTCGTACACGACTGGCACGCCCGTGATCCAGGTCTCGACGCCCGGCGGTCGCTCCACCAGCTCCACCAGGCGGCGAGCGTCCCCTACCGCCTCCTCGTCGGGCGAGCTCAGCCGGACCAGGGCGAACGTGGCGCCGCCATCGGTCGAGAGGAGCCGTGGATCCCCGTTGTCGGCGTAGGTGATGATCTCGTGGACCACCGGATCGTCGGCCAGTGGGGCGACCGCGTCCGCGACCACCCCTTGGAACTCGGGCGACGCGGCATCCCCCGCCGGATCGCGCAGGATGACGAAGATGGCGGTCGCCTGCTCCCCGAACCGGTCCGCCAGGAGCTCCTCGGTGGTCCGCGATTCGGAACCCGCGATCTGCCAGCCACCCTGCGACAGCTCGCCGCCCGCCTGGTTGGACCAGACCGTAAGACCGATGACCAGGGCCAGGCCCACGGGTGGGATCCAGCGCCGGAATCGGTACGAGAACCTGCCCAGGCCCGCGAACACGGGGCGCACTCTAGCCGACCCGACCGATTGGGGCAGATATGATCGGCCCCGCATGAGTCATCGGTCCGCGATGTGACGGTCCTGGCGCCGGCCAGATGGTCGCGGAGCCTCGGCGGACTGACTCGCTCCGGCAGCTCGGTCGAGGGCCTGTCGTGGGCCCTGTACGACTTCGCGAACACGATCTACTCGTTCGCCATCGTCAGCTTTGCCATGGGCCCGTGGACGGTGCGGGCCCTCGGCGAGGCCAACGGAACGCTGGCCTTCACCGTGGCCGGCAGCCTGTCGGTGCTGCTGAACGCCCTCGTCTCGCCTGCCCTGGGAGCGGTGAGCGATCGAACCGGCGGGCGGAAGCGGTACCTGTTCGTGTTCACGGTCCTGTGCGTGGTGCCGACCGCGGTCATCGGCCTGGTCGACATCTGGCTCGGTCTGCTGGCGTTTGCGATCGCGAACTTCGCGTTCCAGGCCGCCCTCATCTACTACGACGCCATCCTCCCCGACGTGGCACGCCCGGAGAAGCGGGGGCGGCTGTCGGGGATCGGGGTCGGGCTCGGCTACGTGGGGACCATCGTGTCGGGCCTGCTGCTGCGCTTCACGACCGACGACGCCGGCCTGACCACCGCGGCCAGCTTCATGCTCGTCGCCTCGCTGTTCGCGGTGTTCGCCATTCCGCTGTTCCTCGTCGTCCGCGAGCGCCCACGGACCGGTGCGCCGTTCCGAGTGGCCGATGCGGTCGGCTCATGGCGGCAGCTGGGCGTCACGTGGCAGCACGCCGGGGAGCGCCTCGGGCTGCGCCGCTTCATCGTGGGCCGCTTCTTCTACTCCGACGGGGTGAACACGGCCATCGCGGTCATGAGCCTGTTCGCGATCAACGCCGTCGGGTTCACCGAAAGCGAGGCCTTGTACGTGCTGATTGGCCTGACCGTGGTCGCGGTGCTGGCCTCGTTTGGGTGGGGCTACCTCGCCGATCGCTGGGGCCCCAAGCGCACCCTGCTGACCGTGCTCGCCTCGTGGGTCCTCGGACTGCTGATCATCGGTCTGTTCCCGAACAAGCTCATGTTCCTGCCGGCGGGGGCGATCCTGGGTTCCGGCCTGGGCGGCACGGCCGTCACCGACCGCCTCCTTCTGCTGCGCCTCACGGCGCCGGCGCGGGTGGGTGAGATGTTCGGGCTGTTCGGGCTGGCCGGGAAGTTCAGCGCGGTGATCGGCCCCATCGCCTTCGGCGCGATCGTGTTCGTCCTGCTCGAACCGGTGGGCAAGGCCGCGTACCAGATCGCCATCCTGTCGCTCCTGATCCTGATGGTGATCGGGTATTGGATCGTGCGGGGCGTCCCGGAGCCCCCGGCAGCGGCGGCCGAGGAGGCCGAAGCCGTCCTGGCGGGCGCATCCGGGTCGACATGACCCTGGTGGTGGCTCACCGGGGCGCCTCGGCGCGCGCCCCGGAGAACACGCTGGAGGCCTTCCGGCTGGGCGTGGAAGCGGGGGCCGACGCCATCGAGCTGGACATCCACGTGTCCGCCGATGGCCACCTGGCGGTCATCCACGATCCGACCCTGGATCGGACCACCGACCGCACGACGACCGTAGCCGATGCGCCGATGGCGGAGATTCAGGCCGCCGACGCCGGATGGGCATTCCCGGGCCCGAATGGCGACTATCCGTACCGGGGTCGGGGGTTGACCGTGCCCACCTTGCCGGAGGTCGTGGACTGGCTGCCGGCCGGCATCGGGCTGGCGGTCGAGATCAAGGCTCCAGAGGCGGCCGATGGCGTGGTGGCGGCGCTGGCCGGATCGGGGGTCCGAACCGCGGGCCTGGTCACCGTGATGAGCTTCCAGGAAGCCGCCATTCAGCGCGTTCGGGAACTTGCACTGGACCTGCCGACCGGGCTGTTGCTCGTCCCGGGGGATATCTTCGAGCGCGGGCTGACATGGGCCGTCCAGCATGGGCACGCCGCGGTCCTGCCCTTTGAGGTCGATCTCGGCTACGACCCGGCACCCAACATCCAGCTGGCCACCGCGTACGGGTGCCGCGTCGGCTGCTACGTGGTCAACGAGCCCGAGCGGATGCAGCAACTGGCCGCCGCCGGCGCGTGGGGGTTCGTCACCGACGTCCCCGAGCTGGCGAGGGCCGCGCTCGGCCCCCGCCCGGAGTAGGACGGCTGGCCTAGCCGGCGGCGGCGGCCGTCAGCTCGCCGAGGGCAGCCCTGGCTGCGCCCGCATTGTCGACGCCGAACAGGACGCCCACCTTGCCGCCCTCCATCCCCACCGGGATGAGCGCCTCGATGTTGACGCCCGCCGACGCGAGGCGTCGTGCCGCGTCGGCGAGGGTGCCGGGCCGGTCTTCGAGCCAGGCAACAATGGCCTCGACCTCGCGGGACTTCACACCCTTGCCCTGGAGCGCGGCTCGGGTGGAGTCGTCGTCGTTGGTCTGGAGGGCGATCGAGCCGCCCTCGCCCCAGGCGGCGCCGCCGCCGGTGATGACGTTCACTCCCCGCTCGGCGATGGCTTCGAGGGCATCGGCCAGGGTTCCGGGCCGGTTTTCGGCACTGATGATGAACAGGTGCATGGTGCTGACTCCTCCTCGTGACGCGCGGCTGCGCGTTCCTGGGACGAGCCTACACCCGGCGCGCGCCACCGTCGATCATGGGAGCCACATATGACCGTTGAGAGCCACCAACCCCGGTTGGCGTTCGGGTTGACCGCGGGGCGGCGGGCCTGGCTTGGCGAGCTGGCCGCCGCGATCGAGGCGCTCGGGTATGACGAGCTGTGGAGCAACGACGTGCCCCGGGCATCGGGTCTCGACACCCTGGCCGTGGTGGGGGGCGCCACTCGCCGGCTGCAGTTGGCGGTGGGGGTGATCGCGCTCAGCGGGCGGTCGCCGGCCCAGGTCGGGGTGGAGGTCCGGGCCCTGGCCCTGCCGGCCGAGCGGCTGACGGTCGGTGTGGGGAGCGGTTCGGGGCGCTCCCTGAGAGCGATGCGTGCCGGGATAGCGGAGTTGCGCGGCCTCCTCCCCGACCATGCCATCGGTCTGGCGGCGGTGGGACCCCGGATGGCAGAGCTGGGCGGAGGCGTGGCGGACGTGGTGCTCCTCAACTGGGCCGGTCCGCGCCTGGCGTCGGAACGCCGGCGCGTGGTGGAGGCGGGGGCGGCGGCCGCTGGTCGCGCGATGCCCCGGATCGCGGCGTATGTCCGGGTGGCTGTCGGGCGTGGCGCCGACGAGCGGTTGGCGAGCGAGCAGGCGCGGTACGTCGGGTACGGCGGCTCGTATCGCCGGGTGATTGATGCCCAGGTCGCGTCCGGCGAATCGGTGATCGGGATCGCGGCCGAGGAGCCGGGAGGGGTGGCGCCGGCCCTGGCCGGCTATCGGTCCGCGCTGGACACAGTCGTGATCCGCGGGCTGCCGGCGGAGGACACGCTGGAAGCGTGGTTGGACGTCGCGCGGGCCGCTACTCTCCGCCCATGACGTACAGCATCGTGGCCCGCGACCCGGAAACGGGACGCCTGGGAGTCGCGGTGCAGTCCCACTACCTCGGCGTTGGCCCGGTCGTGCCGTGGCTCGAGCCCGGCGTGGGGGCCCTTGCGACCCAGGCCCAGGTGGACGTCTCCTATGGGCCGATCGGCCTCGAGCTGCTGCGCAACGGGCGGAAGGCCGAGCAGGTGGTCGCGGCCCTGATCGCGAGCGACCTGACGCCCCAGATCCGGCAGGTCGGGGTCGTGGACGCAGACGGCGGAGCGGCCGCGTTCACCGGGACGGAGACCATCCCAGCCGCCGGGCACCTGGTCCGCGACGGCTTCACGGTTCAGGGCAACCTTCTCGAGCGCGACACGTGCTGGCCGGCCATGGCCACGGCCTACGAGGCCGCCCTCGGCGAGGCGCTGCCGTTCAGCGAACGGCTCATGCGCGCCCTCGAGGCAGCCGAGGGGGAAGGCGGCGACGTCCGCGGCCGGCAGAGCGCGGCGATCACGATCGTGGAATCGACCCTCCAGGCCGCTCCCTGGAAAGGACGCCTCCTCGACGCGCGAGTCGACGACCATCCGGATCCTGTTCCCGAGCTGCGGCGCCTGGTGGGCCTGTACGAGAGCTACGCCCTGTTCGATGAGGAGGGCGACGCGGCGCGCGCCGGCCGCTCGGAAGCGGATCGCTACGCCGAGGCCCGGCGACGCACGCCGGAAGCCATGGAATTGGTCTTCTGGATGGGGATCGAGCACGCCAAGCGCGGCGAGATGGATGCCGCCCGTCGGGAGCTCCAGATCGCGTTCGCGGCCGACGCGCGCTGGCGGACCACTCTCCAGCACCTCGCGGACGCCGGCCGCGAGGGGATGACGCCCGAGCTTGCGGCCCAGCTGACCGCCTGACCGCCTGACCGCCTGACCCCGCGATGCGGGGACCGCTACCAGTTGGTGGCGGTGGTGGCCACGTGCTCGCCGATGGACTCCAGCCAGCGCTCGGCGTCGATGGCCGCCTTACAGCCTTCCCCGGCAGCCGTGACGGCCTGCCGGTAGGTGTGGTCGTGGACGTCGCCGGCGACGAACACGCCCTCGACGTTCGAGCTCGTCTCGCCGGCTGTTCGACCCGCGACTTCGCAGTAGCCGCGTTCGTCGAGGTCCAGCTGGCCCACGAACAGGTCCGTGTTGGGCTTGTAGCCGATGGCGATGAACAGGCCCTGGGCGTCGAGCAGCTCCTCTTCGCCGGTCTGGGTGTCGCGCAGGCGCAGCTGATCGACGGTGGTGTTGCCGAGCACTTCGGCCACCTCGCGGTTCCACCGAACCTCGACCTTGGGGTGCGCGAAGGCGCGGTCCTGCATGATCTTCGAGCCGCGGAACTGGTCGCGCCGGACGAGCATGGTGACCCTGGACGCGAACTTGGTCAGGAACAGCGCCTCCTCGAGCGCCGTGTCGCCGCCGCCGACCACCGCCACCTCCCGGTCGCGGAAGAAGAAGCCATCGCACGTGGCGCAGGCGCTGACCCCGCGTCCGCGGAAGGCCTCCTCGCTGGGCAGACCCAGCCACAGCGCGCTGGCCCCGGTGGCCACGATGACGGTATCGGCCAGGTACAGGTCGTCACGAACCCACAGCTTGAACGGGCGCTGGCTGAAGTCGACCTTGGTGACGTCCTCCTCCACCAGATGCGCGCCGAAGCGCTCCGCCTGCCGCCGGAACAGGTCCATGAGCTCCGGTCCCAGGATGCCGTCGGGGAATCCGGGGTAGTTCTCGACGTCGGAGGTGATCATCAGCTGGCCCAGCGGCGCATTGCCGGCGAACACCACGGGCTCCAGGTTGGCGCGCGCGGCGTACAGGGCCGCCGTCAGGCCGGCTGGACCCGAACCGATGATGGCGAGCTTGGGGTGGGACAGGTCGACCGGATCGGTCGAGGCTGGGGTGGGAATTGCGGTGCTGGTCATGTCCTGGTCTGCAGTCTAGTCCGCACATCGCGCACGGAACCTCCGTCAGGGTATCAGTAGTTGCGCAAGTACGCAAGTGATCTAAGCCAGGATGAGGTCGAGGTTGTTGGCCAGATCCCAGACCCCGACCCCCACCAGTACCGCCCCCAGGATGAGCTGCAGCGGTCGCTCCCATCGGATCATGGCCGCCGCGAGCTGGCGGCCTCGCAGCTGCCCCAGCAGACCGATGACGAACAGGGGCAGACCGAAGCCGATGCCGAAGACGAGGAAGAAGGCCAGCTGGTCCACCACGTCTCCTACCGTGAGCGAGAAGGCGAAGATGCTGACGATGAAGGGCCCGCTGCAGGGCACGGCGATGGGCGCGAAGGCGAGCCCGTAGACGTAGGCGCCCAGGGCCGGACCGCGCCCGACGGCGAGGGCCGGCGACAGCTGGGGGAGCCGGGCGAATGGATTGCGGCCGGCGAGCAGCAGGATGCCGAGCCCGATGAGCAGGCCATCGGCGATCGGCAACACGACCCGGTTGAAGTCGCCCAGGGGCTGGGCGATGAGGGCGAAGATGGCGCCGATGGCCACCATGCCGGTCACCACCCCGGCCCACACCAGGAGCGCCACGACGAGCGGAGGAAATGGTCGGGCGGCGCTGGCCGCGGGACCTTGAGTCAGGTAGGCGATGAAGGCCGGATACAGGGGCAGGATGCAGGGCGTGACCGTGGCCGCCACCCCCAGGCCGGCGGCGGCGACAATCTCCCCCACCGGCTCAGCCGGCTGCCAGCTCGGCCGCGAGCTCAGCGGCCGAGTAGCCCCGCCCGAATTCGAGCGCGCGCACCGAGCCGTCGGGGAAGAGCAGGATCATGGGCATGGACGGCGGATTGAGTACGGCCGATCCGAACCGTTCGCGCAGGGCGGCCGCCAGCGTCTGGTTGGCCATGGCGAACCGCCAATCGAAGCCCATCGCTACGGAGTACGCCGCCAGGTCGCCGGGGCGTTCGTAGGGGTCCACGTCCAGCGAAACGGAAGCGAACTCGGCCATCTCGTGAGCCGCCACCACCTCGTGCTGCTGGGCCCGGCAGTTCGTGCACCAGATGGCCATTGTCTCGAGCAGAACCGGGCGCTCCGCCGCCAACGCCCCGAGCGTGAAGCTTGTCGACGTGTTCACGTCGAACAACTCCACAATGTGGAGCGGGTCGGAGGTGAGGGGCGTGCCGGTGGGTCCGGGAGTGTCGCTGGGACCAGCCGGGCTGGGAACGGGGCGAGAGCTGGAGGCTGGACTGGCGCTGGCGCCGGCCTGGGGCGTGGGTGAAGCCGAGCAGCCCGCGACCAAGAGCAGGACCCCAAGAGTGACCGCCGGCGCGGCAATCTGCATCCATGCCATGGCCCGCAGGGTAGCCCAGGCCGATGACGGACGCGTGACGGCCAGATGTCTGCTCTCATCGGTACACTCAGGGCACCCATGAGCGAAACCCAGACTGCGACACCCCGCCGGGCGACGACGAGCGTCGACGTGGGCGGTGTGCTGGTGGGCTCCAGCCATCCGGTTGTCGTGCAGTCCATGACCAACACCGACACCGCCGATGCGGATGCCACCGCCATCCAGGTCGCCCAGCTGGCCCACGCGGGCTCCGAGCTGGTGCGGGTCACCGTCAATACCGATGCAGCCGCCGAAGCGGTGCCGGTCATCCGCGACAAGTTGGACAGACTGGGCGTGGGGGTCCCGATCATCGGGGACTTCCACTACAACGGCCACCTGCTGCTGACCAAGTACCCGGCCTGCGCGGCCGCCCTGGCCAAGTACCGCATCAACCCCGGCAACGTGGGCACCAAGCGGCGGGACGAGCAGTTCCGGACCATCGTGGAAGTGGCCCTGGCCAACGACAAGCCGGTGCGGATCGGCGTGAACTGGGGCTCGCTCGACCAGCAGCTGCTGACCGAGCTGATGGATGCCAACGCCGCCAGCCCCGAGCCGCGCGACAGCCGGGCGGTGATGATCGACGCCATGCTCGAGTCGGCCCTGCGCTCGGCCACGCTGGCCGAGGAGACCGGCCTGGGCCACGACCGGATCATCATCAGCGCCAAGGTCAGCGGCGTGCCGGACCTGGTCGAGATCTATCGTCGCCTCGCGGCCCGCTGCGACTACCCGCTCCACCTGGGCCTGACCGAGGCCGGGATGGGCAGCCGCGGGATCATCGGCTCCACGGCCGGGTTGGCGATCCTGCTCGAGGAGGGCATCGGCGACACGATCCGGGTCAGCCTGACCCCGTCACCGGGTGGTGATCGGACCGAGGAAGTCCAGGTCGCCCAGCAGGTCCTGCAGTCGCTCGGGCTCCGCTCGTTCGTTCCGCAGGTCTCGGCGTGCCCGGGCTGCGGACGGACGACCTCCACCTTCTTCCAGGAGATGGCACGCGACATCCAGGCCCACCTGCGTGACCAGATGCCGGCCTGGAAGGCTCAGCACCCCGGCGTTGAGGAGCTCCGCGTGGCGGTCATGGGCTGCGTGGTGAACGGTCCGGGGGAAAGCCGCCACGCGGACATCGGAATCAGCCTCCCGGGAACCTTCGAGGAGCCGGTGGCGCCGGTCTACGTCGATGGCGCGCTGCGCACGACCCTGCGCGGCGACGACATCGTGCCGCGTTTCCTGGCCATCCTCGACGAGTACGTGGCCGCCCGCTACCCCGGCTAGAGGCAGATCGCGACCGCTGCCGGCTTGCTCAGGCCCCGACCGCCGACCACGGACGAGCCGCGCGACGAGTCTCCGATGAACGGGATCGCCGTTCCGTCCTCGAGGACATCGATGGTGGCGATCACGTCTGTCTCTGCGGGCACACCGTTCGGAAGCTCGTCCGAGATGATCACCGGCACCCCGTCGACGAGCAGCTCGAAGGGGTCCACGACGTCGTAGTGGACGATCGCCGCGGCGCAGGACTCGACCGTCTCGCTGTCTGGGCTGCTGGCCAACGCCGCGCCCCCGGAGTAGCTGAGGACATGGCTGGCGGCCGGATCGCGGTTCACCAGCAGGACGCGCAGGACGTACGCCGTATCGCCACCACCCCCGCCGCCGCCTCCGCCGCTGGTGCACGCGGTCGCGAGCAGCATCATGGCCGCGGTTGCGGCCAGGGGTCTGATCCCTCGGTGCGAGACGCGCGGGGCGACTCGTGGGCGCATGGGATGGTCCTCCACGCTTGGGCGGCGCGATCGGCGACCGCTGGCGCGCATCGTAGCCACTCGCGGCGCGGGAAGCGAGAGTCTAGAGGCCGCTCCCGGTGGCCGCCATGAGTGTCCAAAACGCGAGCGCCAGGAAGACCAGCACGAGGAGGCCCAGGGCCAGTGGGAAGAGCCCGGTGGCCACGTTCTGACGAGGTTTGGGCGGCGGCTTCGGAATTGACGGGACGGCAGCCTGATCGGTGGTGGCGGGAACCGCCGGCTGCTCGGTCGTGGCCGGGACGTTCGACTCCATGCCTCGCCGTACCTCCGCTCAGTGGTTGGTGGCCAGGCGGACCAGCTCCGCCGCCAGCTCTTCGGCAGTGAATGGCCCGATGTGCCGGCTGACCAGGATCCCATCCGGACCGATGAGCCAGCTCTCGGGCGGTCCAAATACCCCATACGCTCGCGCCACCCGCTCTCCGGGATCCATGACCAGCGGCCAGGTGGCATTGAACTGCTCGCCGAAAGCGCGGGCGGCCTCCGAGCGGTCACGGTACACGATTCCAATCACGGCCAGCCCGATGTCCGCGTGGACCTCGAGCGCCTCGGCCAGGACCGGGAACTCCTCGGCGCAGGCCGGCAGGCACCATGACGCCCAGAAGTTCACGATCACCGGCCGCCCGACGTAGTCCGCCAGGCGGACCGGCTCACCGTTCAGATCGGCCAGCGCGAAGTCGGGCGCCCGGTCCCCAACCCGCAGCGCCGGGGCGAGCAGGCCTGCCCCGCCGGCCACCCCGACGACCAGGACGACGGCCAGGAGCAACGGGACGATCGTGGCCAGCACCAGCCACCAGCGCGGCAGAAGGGAGGGGTCGGGGCGTGGGATGGGAGGTAGCCTCAGTGGTGGCCGGAGCCCTCGTCGTGCGAACCGTGCTCGGTATCCCGCCACTCCCGGCCGGCGGTGCGAACCGACAGGATGGCCCCTACGACGAACACCCCAAGGCCGGGGATCAGGAACCACCACGCAGCCGCCTGGTCGTCCGGCTTGAAGGCGAGCCCCGCCCCCAGCAATCCGCCGCCCACGGCCCAGATCACCGGCAGCCAGCTGCCGGGTGGGACGTGGACTCCGGGCGGTGGATGGAGTCGCGGCCGCTCACCACCCCGCGCGGCTGTGGCCACGATGGCCGCGATGGCGACCACCGCCACACCGAGCAGGAGGTACCCCAGGATCTGGTCGGGCATCGGTCCGTCGCCTCAGCCGAGGAGGTACAGGGTGCTGAAGAGGGCCACCCATACCAGATCGACGAAATGCCAGTAGTAGCTGACCGCCTCGACGGCCACGTGGTTGCGGGCCGAGAACTGCCCTTGCCCGGCGCGGGCGGTCAGGATGCTGAGCCCCACCACGCCACCAAAGACGTGGGCGCCGTGGAAGCCGGTCAGGGTGTAGAAGACCGTGCCGAACACACCGTCCGAGATCCCAAATCCGAGCACCGTGTAGTCGTAGGCCTGGCCGGCCAGGAACAGGAGTCCGAGGCCCAGCGTCACGACCAGCCACAGCCGCAGGCGGCCCGAGTCGCCGCGGCGGATGGCCCGCACGGCCCGGTGCATGGTCAGGCTGGAGGTAAGCAGGATGAGCGTGATCGGCAGCGCGATGGGGAGGACCTCGAGCGGCTCGGCGCCAGAGGGCGGGCCCCAGGCACCGGCGAACGAGGCTCGGGCGGAGAAGTAGGTGGCGAACAGACCACCGAAGAACATGACCTCCGACGAGAGGAACAGCAGCATCCCGACCAGGGGGATGGGGAATCCGCCCTGGCGGCGGGCGGGCGCCTGGGCGCTCATGGATAACCCCCTGGATGGAGGTCCGGGTCGTCCTTATGGCGCAGGTCGAACACCGGCCGCTCGCTGCGGATGGGCGGCAGCCGGTCGAAGTTGTAGGTCGGCGGCGGCGAGGTGGTCGCCCATTCCAGGGTGTTGCCCTCCCACGGGTCGTCCCCCACCTTCTCACCGTTCAGGAGGGTGGTGACCACGTTGACCACGAACGGGACCATGGACGCGGCGATCAGGAAGGCGCCGGCGGTCGAGATCAGGTTCAGCTCGGTCCAGCCCGCATCGGCCGCGTAGTCGGCGACGCGCCGCGGCATGCCCTGGATCCCGAGCGCGTGCTGCACGAAGAACGTCGCGTTGAAGCCGACGAACAGCATCCCGAAGTGGACCTTGCCGAGCGTCTCGTTGAGCCTGCGCCCGGTCATCTTGGGGAACCAGTAGTAGCTCGCGGCAAAGACGCCCATGGCGGCCCCGCCAAAGAACACGTAGTGGAGGTGCGCTACCACGAAGTACGTGTCCTGGAGGTGGAAATCGACCGGCGCGGAGGCCAGCATCACGCCGCTGATGCCCCCGATCAGGAACATGCTGATGACGCCCAGGGCGAACAGCATGGCGGTCGTGAACACCAGCGAGCCCCGCCACAGGGTGGCCAGCCAGTTGAACATCTTGACCCCGGTGGGGATCGCGATCAGCGCGGTCATGAAGGTGAAGAAGGGCAGGAAGACGACACCGGTCGTGAACATGTGGTGCGCCCACACGCTGAACGAGAGCAGACCGATGGCGATCGTCGCCCACACAAAGGCCCGGTACCCGAACAGGGGCTTGCGGCTGAAGACGGGCAAGATCTCGCTGACCACCCCGAGGGCGGGCAGGATGACGATGTAGACCTCGGGGTGGCCGAAGAACCAGAACAGGTGCTGCCACAGGATCGGATCGCCACCCACCGATGGATCGAAGAACGATCCGCCGTAGTTGCGGTCGATGAACAGGGCGATGAGGCCGGCGGTGAGGACCGGGGTGGCGAGCAGGATGAGGGCCTGGGTAACCAGCACGGTCCACACGAAGATCGGCATCCGGAACAGGGTCATCCCCGGGGCGCGCATCTTGAAGATAGTGGTCAGGAAGTTCACCGATCCCAGGATCGAGGCCGTTCCGACCACGGCCAGGCCCATGATCCACAGGTCCGTTCCGTCGCCGGGCGAGAACTGCTCCTGGGTGAGCGGGTTATATCCGGTCCAGCCACTTGCCGCAGCGCCACCCACCAGGTACCCGGAAACGATCAGCAGGCCACCCAATGGCAGCATCCAGAACGACAGGGCGTTGATCCGCGGGAAGGCCATGTCCGGCGCGCCGAGCATGAGGGGGACCACGTAATTCGAGAACCCGGATAAGACGGGCACGACGAACAGGAAGATCATCAACGTGCCGTGCATCGTGAAGGCCTGGTTGAACGTGCTCTCGTCGACGAACTGGAGGCCCGGGACAGCCAGCTCGCTGCGGATGACGAGCGCCAGCAGGCCGGCGAAGAAGAAGAAGGCGAATCCGTTGACGATGTACAGGACCCCGATCTTCTTGTGATCGACCGTGGTCAGCCAGTCGAGGACCCACGAGCGCTCGTAGGTCTTGGTGCCGGGGGCCAGGGTGGTGGTCGCCATCGTCGGATCCGTCGCTCCTCAGCGCACCGTCAGGGTACCTGTCATCGCCGGGATCGGGTGGAAGTCGCAGATGAACGTGTATTCGCCCGCGTCCAGGGCGGGGACCACGTAGTCAACCGTCACATCCGGGCCGGTCACCTTGGCGCCCTTGAACAGGGTCGTCTCGCCGTCGTGGATCGACACGTTGTGGTCGACTCCCTCGGCGTTGGTGAAGCGGATGATGAACGGCTCACCGGCCGGAACCTGCAGCTCGAGAACGCTGAATTCGATGTTGTCCGCCGTCAGCTCTACGAACGGAAGATTGGGTGGCACCGATGCCGCCGGGGTTGGGGTCGCACTCGCCGCGGCTGCCAGCCACGCGTCGAAGTCCGCCGGAGGCATGGCCTGCACCGCGAAGGTCATGTCGGCGTGCAGCGTGCCGCAGAACTCGGCGCACTGACCGCGGTAGGTCCCCGAGGTCGTGATCGTGAACTCCAGCTCGTTGGGTGCCTGGCCCTGGCCGAACGGGACGACATCGGTCTTGATCAGGAATGCCGGGACGAAGAATGAATGGATCACGTCGCGGCTGACCAGGGCGAGGCGCACCGGCTCACCGGTCGGGACGACCAGCACCGGAGGAGCGAGGACATTGCCGGTGACGGAGTAGCCGTTCGCATAGCGGAACGTCCACGAGAACTGCTGCCCCTCGACCTCGATCCTGACCGGGTCGTCGCTGCGGGCGCTGATGTCGCCCAGCGTGAACATGCTGGTCACGAACAGGATCAGGACGATCACGGTCGGGATCACGGTCCAAACGATCTCGACCTTCATGTTGCCGTGGTGCTGCTCCGGGAGCCGGTCGTCGCGCCGCCGATAGCGGATGACGGCGTAGATCAGGAAGCCCTCCACTCCAACGAAGACCAGGGCGCCCAGTCCGAAGATGATCAGGAACAGGGTCCGGACCTCTTCGGCCTGGGTCGTCATCGGCTCCGGGGGGAAGAGACAGCCGGTCAGCAGGAGGGCCGGCAGGCACACGGCAGCCAGGCGGATCATCGCCCGCCGCCAGCGGTGTGGCGTCCGTGCTCGCATCAGTCCGACGAGTGGGCTCCTGTGTGAGAGGCGACCGACGACTTACGCGCCCCGATCAGGCCAACCGGTCGAAGGTGCTCGACCGCGGCCCGGCCGGCATTGTACCCGTCGAGTCAGGCCGAAGCGTCAGCCCTCGGTCTGGCCGCAGTCGAGCGGCTCGTCGGGGAGCAGCGGCCTGGGGGTCACGGAGTACAGGTGGCCCTCGTGGGACCAGCGAGTCAGCTGGTTGGCCTGTGACAGGGCTGCGTACCAGGCCGCGCCTTCCTCGCCGCTGACGACGCCGCACCGAAAGTCCTGGATGGTGCTCGCCGTCCCGAACTGGTCGGGAGCGGTCGTTCCGGGCCACGGGATCGGCTCCGTGTCCAGGCCGTCGGGGTTGGGCGGCTGGGCATCGATGTTGGCGACCAGCAGACGGAGCGCATCGGGCTCGTACGACTGCCAGGTCGCATCGGCCCAGTCGTCGGCGGGGATCCAGGCATCGAGGTCCAGCAGGTCAGTTTCGAGGGCGGCGAGCCGATCGTGGGCCTCCAGCTCATCGGTGGGAATGCCGGGCGGAGCCACGTTCGGTTCAGCCAATAGGCCGAGGGCGTAGACGTCGACCACGACCTCGCGATTGTCGGCGCGCACGGTGAAGACGGTCGAGTTTGCGTCGGCGATGAACAGGGTGGCCGCGGTCCATGAATGACTCTCATTGAACAGACCGGTCTCCGCGATGCGGAACAGGATCGACTGGATGCCCTCCTCGGTCAGCCGTCGGACCTGGACGTTGGGGAGCGCAGGCCCGGGGTAGATCTCCACTTGAGGCCCCTCGACCAGTACGCGTCCGTCCCCCAGCAGGGTGAAGCGCGGAAGCGAGGTGAAGAGGTATTCGTACGGGACGAAGCCGCCGGTCCAGGCAATCCGGACGACCACTTCGGATCCGGCCGGATGCGGCACCGTGGCATAAGCGGGCGGGCTGACCAGGTTGCAGCTGGCGATGAGGGCCGCCGCGGGGAGTCCGACGAGCAGGGCGTGGCGAGGTCGTGTCATGACCGCCAGACGCTGGTCGGGCGGATGTGGTTCCCATGAGATGAGGCCAGAATGGTCCGGTGCGCGGAGGGCGGCTTCGGAGCGTGGCGGGCCTGACGGTCATCACGGCCGCCGGGTGGTTCGTCCGCCCGAGTCCAGCGCTCGCCCATGGCGCGGTGCCGCCGATGCCGAGGTGGCCCGACACCCTGCTGGCCTGGACGATCAACCCCCTGCCATTGCTGGCCGTCGTGGGGGCCGCGCTCGGGTATTGGTGGCTGGTGCGTCGCGTCGAGCGGCGCCATCACCGCAATCCGGTGCCCCGGACGCGGCAATGGGCCTGGATGGGCGGGCTGGCGGCGGTCGTCGCGGCGCTGCTGTCCCCGATCGAGACCTATTCCGGGGCGCTGCTCACGGTCCACATGGTCCAACACCTGCTGCTCCAGTTCGTGGCGGCTCCGCTGCTCCTGCTGGCCGCTCCGGTCACCGTCCTCCTGCGGGCAGTGGGCCCGACCGCGCGCCAGGGGCTGCTCGTCGTACTCCACAGCCGGCTGGTGCGGGCGCTCACCTTCCCCCTGCTGGCGTGGTTCCTGTTCGCGGCGGTCAACTGGGGCTGGCACCTGTCGGACCTGTACGACATGGCGCTGGAGGTGGAGTGGGTTCATTACCTTCAGCACCTCACTCTGTTCGGGGCCGCGCTCCTGTTCTGGTTCCCGGTAGTTGGCGCCGACCCCGGCCCGTGGCGCCTGCCGCACCCGGTGCGGCTGTTCTACCTGTTCCTGGCCATGCCCCAGAACTCGTTCCTGGGCGTGGCGATCCTGAACGCGGCCGGTGTCCTGTACTTCCATTACGCGACCAGTGGGCGGGATTGGGGTCCCGACCCGCTGCTGGACCAGCAGGCCGCCGGCACCCTGATGTGGGTCTGGGGTGACCTGGCCTTGATACTGGCCATTGTCGCGGTGATCGCGGCCTGGGTCCGCCAGGAGGAACGGCGCAACGCCCGCGAGGAAGCGCGGCTGGATGCGGAGGAGGCGCGCCTCTAGCCGATGGCGGCGCGGACCAATGCGTCGGCCGCGACTGCCGCGAACAGCAGGGTCAGGTAGAGGGTGGAATATCGGAACAGGCCGATGGCCGAAGCACCGGCTGCGGGTGATCGGCGCACGCGCATGGCCCAGGCCACGAAGCCGATGCCCAGGGGGCCGGCTGCGACCAGGTAGACCAGCCCCATCCCGGCCGCCGGCAGCAGGAGCAGGCTGACCGCAACCAGGACGAGCGAGTACAGCAGGATCTGGCGCGCGGTCTCCACCTCTCCGCTCACCACCGGCAGCATGGGCACGCCGGCGGCCTCGTAGTCGCCGCGGTAGCGGAGCGCGAGGGCCCAGAAGTGCGGCGGGGTCCAGACGAAGATGATGGCGAACAGGACCAGGGCCGGGAGCCCCAGCGTCCCGGTCACCGCGGCCCAGGCCACCAGCACCGGGACGCAGCCTGCCGCGCCGCCGATGACGATGTTCTGGGGGGTGGCCCGCTTCAGCCACAGGGTATAGACGACCACGTAGAACACGATCGCGCCGGCCGCCAGGACGGCGCTCAGCAGGTTGACGGTCAGGGTCAGCCAGGCGAACGAGACCACGCTCAGGACGAGCCCGAAGGCCAGGGCCGCGGGGGGCGTTACCGCGCGTCGCGGGAGGGGCCGGTTCCGGGTCCGGCGCATGAGGTCGTCGATGTCGCGGTCAAGGTACTGGTTGATGGCGTTGGCGCCGCCGGCGGCGAGGGTGCCGCCCACGAGCACCGAGCCGATGAGTGCCAGCGGGGGAATGCCTCCCTCGGCCAGAATCATGGTCGGGACGGTGGTGACCAGCAGCAGCTCGATGATCCGTGGCTTGGTGAGCGCCACGTAGGCGCGCAGGGTGTCGCCCCGGGCCGCGACCGACGGCTCGAGATCGGTCGTCACCACCGATGCCATGCGACCCACGTAGTGCGCGGCCATGGCCAGGGTCGCAAGCGCACCGAAGACGGCCGCACCAAGCACGACGTGGGCCACCTGGGTCGAGGGCGCCATCTCGGTCAGCACCTGCGCGCCGCCGACCACGACCTGGGTCAGGTACAACCCCCCGGCCGCGGTGGCCAGCGCGGGCAGCGGCGCTGGCTCGCGTCCGCGCCGGGCCGCGACCACGGTCCCGGCCACGAGCAGTCCGACCGCGACTGTCGCCCATCGGTGCCACACGTGCGGGAGCACAGCAGGATCCAGGACGGGGAACAGGACGCCGTTCATGAGCGGCCAGTCGTCGAACGCCAGGGCACTGCCGGTGGCGGTCACATGGGCACCAAGGAGCAACAGCCCGTAGGTCGCCAGGGCGGTCAGACCGGCGAGGATGGCGAAGCCGCTCCAACCCCCGGTGGTGGGGACGTGGCGCGGGTATCGGCTTCGCATCCAGACGTACAGGACCAGGGCGAGCAGGCCCATGGCGGTGGCCAGGTGAGCGGTCACGATGTCGCCCGACAGGTCAGTCTCGACCGCAACCTTGCCGAGCCAGGCTTGGAACACGACCAGGCCAGCGGCAGCGATGCTGGCCACCACCAGCGCGGGCCGGTCTCGGTGGCGGAGGACGGCGACCAGTGCCACCCCGGCAACCACCGCTCCGGTGAGGGCGGCTACCGTTCGATGGCTCCACTCGATGATGGCGTGCGGATCATCCAGGGGCGGGATCCACGACCCGTGGCAAGTTGGCCATTCCGGGCACCCAAGCCCGGAACCGGTGGCACGCACGATGGCGCCCACGACGACCAGCAGGTAGGTCATCGCCACGGCCAGCGCGGCGAGGGTGCTGAATCGAGCCAAATCTCACTCCGTCCGGCGTTCGGTCAGGGCAGGGCGCCGGGCTGGGGCCATGATAGCCGCGGCCCCGTGGTCGGTCAGCGGCCGGCAGGGACGTGTCGGATCACCGACGGCAGGCGCGGCACGACCCAGCGGCTCGCGGCCGCCAGGCGCTCCACGCCACGCTCCCGAGGCGCGCTCCAGCCCAGGCCGTACTGCCGACGAACGGCCGGATGGAGGACCGAAAACGACGCCAGGTGCGCCACGTCCCAGATCCAGCGGGGCGGGAATCGGGTCGGGTACAGGATCCAGGGGAGCAGGGCGCGCGCAGTTGGGCTGACGCGCACGTCCCCGGAGTCGATGTGTCCCGCCATCCACGTCCGCAGTTCGGCCGCCGTGGCCGGGATCAGCGCCTCGGGCACACCGAGCCGGATCGCCACCGCTGCTGCCTCGCGGTGGTAGGCATCCTGCTCAGCCGGGTTGAGCGGCGCCACGAACCGGTCGTGCATCCGCAGGGCGGTGTCGACCAGGGTGGCGTGGACCCACAGCAGGAGGTCAGGGTCGAGTGCCCGGTAGGGAGACCCTGTTTCGGGAACCACTCCCCCGACCAGGGCATGGATGGAATTGATGCGACCGATGGCGCGCTCCGCGGTTGGCAGGTCGCCGAACAGGATGGCCCAGCTCGCGCCCAGGGTACGGCGCAGCCGGGCGAACGGATCGGTCCGGAAGTCGGAGTGGGCATCGACCGCGGCAGCGACCGCCGGATGCGCAATCTGCATGAGCAGAGCGCAGGTCCCACCGGCCAGGACGACTGCCTCGCGATCGACCCGCCACGACACCGAACCGCGAGCGAACAGCCCGCCGGAAGGCGGGCGACGGGCGGCGTCAGCCGCCATCGGTCCGGTCGGGTCAGTCGGCGAAGACGGTGATCGTGTCGCCGACACGAATGACACCTCCTGACACCACGTCCGCCCGCAGGCCACCGCGGCCTGACAATCCGGCGCGGACCCCCGGATAGGTAAGCGACTCCAGGTGGTTGCAGGGGCTGCACTCCTTGACCCCGAAGCACACCGCCTCCCCGACCTGAAACCGCCGACCCACCAGGGCCGGCACGTCCACGCCGCGGGTCAGGATGTTGCGTCGGGTCTGGTGGGGCGCCAGCTGGATGCCGGTCTCGCCGACCATGGCCTCCACGCCCTCGGCCGCGATCAGGGTCAGGTGGCTGCCCGGAATCCCGAGGCCCGCCATACGGTCTCCGACCAGGCCGTGGCCCGCCACCAGCTCGGCGGTTTGGACCACCCGCATCGGCTCGCCGCGCTCCCCGTGCAGATGAATACCCTCGACCTTGCCCAGAGCCATCCCCGTCATCGCGGCCGGCTCAGCGCCCGGACGCGCGTGCTGACGCGGACGGCAGGGCGCGGAAGAGGAAGCCGGCGGCCAGGCCGGCAGCGAACCCGCCGATGTGTGCCAGGTACGCCACACCTCCCACCGTTTCGGAGCTGATCACGGCGGCGCCCAACCCGTTGATCAGCTGGAAGACGATCCACAGCCCGATGGCGGCCAGGGCTGGGACCCGGGTCACGAAGCGGAAGACGAAGACGGTGACCCGGTTACGCGGAAACAGGACGAGGTAGGCACCCAGGATCCCCGAGATGGCACCCGAAGCTCCCAAGGTGGGGATGGGTGAGCTGGGTTCGCCCCAGATCTGGGCCAGGCTGCCGACCAGGCCGGTGCCCAGGTACACGACGACGAACAGAATGGCGCCGGCGCGGTGCTCGACGTTGTCACCGAACACCCACAGGAACAGCATGTTGCCCGCCAGGTGCAGCCAGCCGGCGTGCATGAACATGCTCGTCAGCAGCGTGAGCTGGATTGGGAACGGCCCTGGCGCCTGGGGCACCAGGTACGCCTGACCACCGATCGTGATGGGGATGGCCTCGACGAGATCGGCGCCGGTGGTGATCTCGAGCGGGACCGCGCTGAAGCCCGTGGTGAACGCGTTCTCCGCTCCCAAACCCTGGAGCAGGACGAAGACCGCGACGTTGATCCCGATCAGGGTGGCGGTGACCCAGGCCAGCCCGTGGCCCGGCTCGTTCTCGTCGCCGATCGGAAACATCGGTCCTGAGGCGGACGGGTGAGGTCAGGCCCAGGGCAGCTGGACGGGAATCAGCGCGTTCAGGAGCAGGCCCAGGATCAGGGTCGCACCCGCGCGACGGGTGTGGACGAAGGCTCCGCCCACGAACCACAGTGGCCAGCCGACGTAGCTGTGGGGCGGCGTTTCGGGCCGAGGTGTTGAGAACTGGCGCAGGACCTGGACCAGGCGCGGGATGGCGAGGACCACCAACAGGACCCACGGACCGATCCATCCGACCAGCGCCGAGCCGATGACGATGGGGTAGAACGCGATCATCAGCCCCGAGGCCACCAACCGTGCGTAGCGCTCGCCGAGGATGACCGGGAGGGTCCGGATCCCGCGCTCCGCGTCGGGCACGATCTTGTCGATGTGCTTCCCGAACAGGACGGTGGTGACCAGGATGGCGTATGGCAGCGACGCCACCCAGACCCAGCCCGGGATGGTGCCGGTGGCCACGAAGAAAGTGCCGCCGATCATGAGCGGGCCCCAGGTCAGGAACACGCCCGGTTCGCCGAGGCCGCGCTTCTTGAGGCTGATGGGCGGGGCCACGTAGAAGAGGCTGATGAACAGGCCGGCCAGGGCGAACACGGCCACCAGCGGCCCGCGAGCCCACATCAGGACCAGCAGGATGGCCAGGTCGATGGCGTTGGCGACCAGGATCGCGTTGCGGAGCTGGCCCTTGGTCAGCCACCCGGAGAGCACGGGGTGTGGCGCGTACAAGGCCCTCACGTACTCGTCGGTGTCGATCCCGACTTCCATGTCGAAGTAGTCATTGATCATGTTGTTGGCGGCGTGGGCGACCACCAGGCCCACGATGGCCAGAGCCAGATACCCGTAGTGCACCGCAGCGGGGTCGGCGCCCACCGCCAGCAGGCCGCCGATCAGGCCCGAGGTCACGGTCATGCTGAACACCGCGGCCCGGGTCACCACCAGCCACTTGGTCAGCCCGTCAATCTCGACGCCCGGAGGGGGGTTGGCGGTGGCGAGGGCGTACCGCCAGTTGGAGACGCGCTGACCGATGGTCACAGACCGATTTTATCCCCGACCGTCTGAAGTGGCTGGGAGAAGGTCCAGCCGTCTGTTGAGACCTAGAGCGGCTCGAAGCGAGCGGTGAAGTGGCGCAGCGTTCGTGGCTGATCGACGATCCGGAAGCCGCGCAGCTCGCCGGCTCGCTCGGCCACCCAGCGCGCGACCTCGATCACGTAATCGACGTGGCTCTGGGTGTAGACCCGACGCGGAACGGCCAGGCGGACCAGCTCCATGCGTGCCGGCTCCTCGGTCCCATCGGGATGGAGCCCGAACATCACGCTGCCGATCTCGCAGCCCCGAATGCCACCCTCGCGATACAGCGCCACGGCCAGCGACTGGCCCGGGTACTCGAGCGCCGGAACGTGGGGCAGCAGCGCGGCGGCGTCCAGGTACACGGCATGCCCGCCGGTAGGCTGGACACAGGGAATGCCAGCGGCGGTGACCCCCTCACCCAGGTACTGGGTGGAGCGGATTCGGTAGCGCAGGTAGTCCTCGTCGACGACCTCGCGCAGGCCAACCGCGATGGAGTCCAGGTCCCGTCCGGCCAGGCCGCCGTAGGTGGGGAAGCCCTCGGTCAGGATCAGCAGGTTGCGCGCCTGCTCGGCCCAGTCGTCGTTGTTCATGGCCAGCCAGCCGCCCATGTTGGCGAGGCCGTCCTTCTTGGCCGACATCGTCATCCCATCCGCCAGTGACGCCATCTCCCGAACGATGTCGGGGATGGGCGTCTCTTCGTAGCCCGCCTCCCGGGTTCGGATGAACCACGCGTTCTCGGCGAAACGGCAGCCGTCCAGGAAGAGCGGCAGGTCGTATCGGTCGCACACCTCGCGGACGGCCCGCAGGTTTGCCATCGACACCGGCTGACCGCCACCCGAGTTGTTGGTGACCGTCACGAACACGACCGGGATGGCGTCGCGGCCCCGCTCGCGGATGAGGGCATCCAGGGCGCCGGTGTCCATGTTGCCCTTGAAGGGGTGGATGGTCGCCGGATGCCGTCCCTCGGGGATGGGCAGGTCCACCGCCGCGGCGCCGGTGAACTCGACGTTGGCGCGGGTGGTGTCGAAGTGGGTGTTGTTGGGGACGACCTTGCCGGGCCCCGCCACCACGCTGAACAGGATCTTCTCGGCCGCCCGACCCTGGTGGGTGGGGATGACGTGGCGGAACGCGAACAGCTCCTGGACCGCCTCCAGGAACCGATACCAGCTGGGGCTGCCGGCGTACGACTCGTCTCCGCGCTGGATGCCGGCCCACTGCTCGGCGCTCATGGCGCCCGTGCCTGAATCGGTCAGCAAGTCGATCAGGACGTCGTCGGCGTGGAGGTTGAAAAGGTTGTAGCCGGCTCCCTCCAGGGCGGCCTGGCGCTGCTCGATGGTCGTCAGCCGAATGGGTTCGACGCTCTTGATCCGAAACGGCTCGATGATCGTGCGCCAGCGCTCCACCCGGTCAGGATAGGCGCTGGACGATGCGGGGGCTGCCGCGACCAGCCCCCGGCGCTGGTGAAGCCGATCTGCCCCCGCTAGCCGAGCAGCGCGACGAGGATCGTGACCAGGTAGGCGACCAGGAGCAGCCCGCCGACCGCCAGGTGGAGCTTGATGTTGGTGCCCATCACGGCCATCAGCGTGTACGGGCTGTCGTAGTGGAGCCCGGTCCCTGAATAGACGCGCAGCGCCAGGGGGACGGCCGCGAGTGCGATAAGGGTCGGCCACGGGAGCAGCCCGCCGACCGCTCCAGCCACGATGACCGCGAACGCGGCCAATGCCGCTACCAGGTAGCCGTGGCGCACCGTCTCCGGCGCCAGGCGCGCCGGTAGCGTCCGCTTGCCCACCGACGCGTCTGCGAGGCGGTCGGGGACCTCGTTCACGTACAGGATGAGCGCCACCAGAATTCCCATCGGGACCGATACGACGGCGGCCTCCCAGCTCAGGCGGCCAGCCTGCACGACATAGGCACCAAGGAGCAGGATCGGGCCGAAGGCGATGGCGATGGCGAGCTCGCCGAGCCCTCGGTAGACGAGCTTGATCGGCGGCGCCGTGTACACGATCCCGATCAGGATGCCGGCCAGGCCGATCCAGAGCAGGGTGAGCGCGCCGGTCACCCAGACCAGGAGGAGGCCGATGGCCGCGGCGGCGGCGAAGAACACGGCGGCCAGCACCGAAAGCTGGCGAATGGTGACGAGGTCGTAAATGACCACGCGCGAGCCGCCCGAGAACTGCGTGGGGTTGACGTTGGCGTCGTCCGCCCCGGAGAGGGTGTCGAAGATATCGTTGGTGACGTTGGCGGCCAGGTGTGCCAGCGACGCGCCGATGAGCGTGAGGAGCGCGGTCCACCAGGTGAAGAAGCCGTGGCTGGCGGCGATGGCGATCCCCAGCAGCACCGGTACGGCCGTGGCCGAAAGGAAGGGCAGGCGCGTCGTGCGCAGCGCGAGCCAGAACGGGCTAAGGCGCGGCCGGATGACGCGCCCGCGCTCCGCGGAGAGTCGAGCCAGGTAGTGCCGCGACTGGGGCACCGAGCGCTCCGAGTACTCGAAGAACGGCACCTCGGCTTCATCCCAGCCCCACGCACGGGAGGGGCTGAAGGTCACGCGACCGCCGATGGGCGCCCCGACGGTGCCCCACAGCTCGAGGTAGCGTCGTTGGTCGTAGCCCTCCCCCGGCTTGGGGCGGATGTGGCTGCCGATCAGGTTCACCTCCCGATCGGTCGGGATGGCCAGCCCATCGCCGGCGGGAGCGCGCAGGCGGACCACGCCGCCATCGGTATCGATCTCGAACTCGGTCGCCACGCTCAGCGGGTAGCCGGCGTCGTCGATCCAGCTCACCACCACAAAGGGATAGCCGGTCAGCCGCTCGAAATCGGTTGCCGCGGGCGGGTGGGCCGGCACGCTGCCACCGCGGACCGTCGCGCCGGCCATCAGGCGGCCTCCGCCCCAGGCGCCGTGCTGATCTGCGGCGCACGGCTGGAGTCGCCCTCGGCCCAGTAGAGGCATCGCTCGGGTGTGATTTCGATCACGGCACGTTCGAAGAAGAGCGGCAGCGCGACGCGCATCTTCAGGAACGAGTCGATCACCGGCTCCTTCCGGCGCCAGAGGCCCAGGATGAGCCCCTCCCACTGGCTGTGCGGGTCGTCCTCGATGATCCGCGCCGTCCCCTGGATCGTGGCCCGATCGGGGTTGCCCTTCATGGCCACTGGGTCGCTCAACGCGACGGCCACCTTCGGGTTGCGCTTGATGTGCTCCAGCTTCTTGCTGAAGAGGGTTGACGAGTGCATGTAGAGTCGCTCGCCGTCATAGAGCGGGATGAGCGGGTGCGTGATCGGCCGCCCGTTGGGACCGACCACCGTCAGCTCCCCGACCAATGCCACCTCGAGCAGCCGCTCCACCGGCTCAGGCAACCATCCCATCCGGCACCTCCATCAGTGCGGCCTGGAGGTGTTCGACGGTGGTCAGCCGAGCCGGCTCGACGCTCTTAATCCCGAACGGCGGTAGTGCATCAGTTTCAGCCTCGATGATGGACTTCCAGCGCTCCACCCGGTCAGGATAGGCGGTTGCCGGCCACGGGGGGTCAGCCACGAGTGCGGCATCATTGGCCAGGGCGAGATCGGTACCGATTAGGAGGCGCGCGGATGGCAGGGTGGAAGGAGCTCGGGGGCAGCATGGTTTCAGCGCCAGCGGTAACCACCTGGACCCAGGGGGAGATGCAGGTCTTCAGCATCGGTCCCGAAGGCGACCTCTCGAGCCTGTACTGGGACGGGCGGGCCTGGCATCCATGGCACAGCCACGGAGGCGAGTTCATCGGTTCGCCGGCGGCGTGCTCGTGGGGGGCCGAGCGGATCGACGTGTTCGCCCGCGCTCCGGACGGCACGTTGATGCACCAGTGGTACGAGCCAGCGGGCTGGACGGAGTGGGAATCGCTGGGGGTTCAGCTGAGCGGAGACCCGGCCGCCTGTTCGTGGGGGCCAAACCGGATCGATGTGTTTGCCCGTGACGCGGACGGAGGCCTCGTTCACGCCACGTGGGACGGGTCGACCTGGTCGTTCGCTCAGTAGGCGACCCGGGAGCTGACCATAGATCGTCTGAGGGCGCTCATCGGCTTCGCGCCGGTCGCCATCGAACGCTGGGTTCGAGCAGCGATCGGGCCGCTGCGCGCGGACATCGGCCCCTGGGTGACGTTGGGGGCGCTGGCCCTGGCCGTGGCGCCCCTGCTGTGGGTGGGCGCTGAGAAGGAAATCGTCCCGGCCACCTCGGTCGAGATGGTCGACCGCTTGGTGCCGACCACCGTGACCTACGTCAGCCTGCCGGGGTTGGCGATGAACGTCGGGTTGCCGGCCCCGGGATCGGGCAGCGCGCCGCCGTACGGATTGCTGGTGCGGGACACGGCAGGCGCGAGCGCGTTCACCATCGTGACCTCGGATGTCGCCCCCGAGCGCCTCGAGGCGCGATGGGTGGTTGGTCGGGTCACGATGCGACCCATCGCGGCCGCAGCGACCGCGACCCTGGCCGCCCGGGGCGACGCCACGGCTGGGCTGAACGGGTCCACGCTGCTGATCGAGGTCACCCCGCAGGAGGACGAGCCGATTACCGATGTCCAGGCCGTCGCCGATCTGGACGGCATGCCTGATGGGACCCTGGTCCGCATCCCGCTCCGATTCGCCGGGGAGTCCATGCCCACCTGCAGCCTGGCCGCCGAGGGTTGTCGGGCCCGCCTGCTGGCGGCGGGGAACGGCATCTTCGTCCATCTGGCGCTCGGGATCCCGGATCCGGAACCCATCCTGGTCCAGACGGCCTACCCCGCATCGGTGGTCCCCGGGCGCTGGACCGGGCCACAGGTGCGCAACGGCCCCGACCTCCAGGCCTTCACATCCACGCTACCGGTCCAGGCCCTCGCCGGATCGGGCCGGATCCTGGTGCTGGCCTCGATCGTCGACGAACCGGGCCTCACGCGCGACCGGCTGTGGCTCGGTCCAGCGCTGTTGGCCCTGCTCGCAGGCATCCTGTGGCTGGGCGGGCGGACCGGCTATCCGTTCTTCCGACCCATCGTGGAGGGGTCACGTCGGTGGGGATCCGCGTTCGCAGGGCGCGAGGCCGCGGTCACCCCGCTCCCGGCCCGGGGCATCCCGGTTCGGGTCAGCGGTCATGCCACGACGGTGGACGGGCGCCGGGCCCACCTGGACGAGGTGCGCGCGGTGCTCCGACCGTCCAGCGCGCGCCCGGACGGAAACCGTGCCACGGCGGCTTTGAGCCTGCCCGACGGCGAAGAGGTGGCCCTGGCGGCCTACGACATCGGGGCGCTGGGAAGCGTGGAACGGGGCGAGGTTGTCCGCGTCGGCGACGTGCGGCCCGCCCTGTGGGCGCACTGGTTCGGCACGGACCTGCGGCTGATGTTTGAATCGGCGGCCGAACGCGACCTGGCGGCGGCCATCGCCAGAACGGGCGGCCCGCGGCTAGGATCCGACCGATGAGCACGCGGCGTGCCCTTACCCTGAAGGCCGACGGCCAGGCGCAGCCGATCGAGGAGGCGGGGTTCGAGGAGATCGATCGCCTGATCGGGCATCGAGACACGCTCGTGTGGCTCGATATCGCCGACCCCACGCCGGACGACCTGACCCTGCTGAGCCGGGAATTCAGCCTGCATGAGCTGGCGATCGAGGACCTGCGGAAGCGGCGCCAGCGGCCGAAGATCGACCAGTATCCGGGTCAGCACGTGATCGTGGCCTACGAGCCGCTTCCGGCCGAGGATCCGCAGCGTGCCTTCGACCTCGGTGAGCTGCACCTGATGGCCGGGGATGGATTCGTGGTCAGCGTGCACTGGGGTCCCTCGCCGGTCGTGGAGTCGGTACGCGACCGCTTCCAGCGACGGTCCGCGGTGGTGGGCCACACCGCCGGCTGGCTGCTGTACGCGGTGCTCGACACCGCGGTTGACGCCTACTTCCCGGTGCTTGACGACATCTCCGAGCGCATCGATGGGCTCGAGGACCGGATCCTGGACGGCAAGGGCAAGGTCGACCTGCGCGAGGTGATGATCCTGAAGCGCGAGCTGCTCGAGCTGCGACGGATCCTGGGACCGACGCGGGAGGTAGCGAACCAGCTCCTGCGCCGCGACGTCGAGATCATCGACGACGATGCGCTCCCCTACTACCAGGACCTGTACGACCACCTGGTGCGGGTGCTCGACTCGCTCGACCTGTACCGCGACCTGGTGGCGGCCACCCTGGATGCCTACGAATCGGTGACCAACGCCAACCTGAACCAGGTCGTGAAGCGGCTGACCGCCATCACGGTGCTGCTCATGGTGCCGACCCTGATTGCCGGCATCTACGGCATGAACTTCCGGTTCATGCCGGAAATCGAGCACCCGCTCGGCTATCCCGCCGTCATCGCGGGCATGCTGGTGACGATCATCGGCCTCGCCTGGTGGTTCCGCCGGCGGGGCTACTTCTGAGGACCCGGACTGCGGGCCGTACCTGCACAACACCATCAGCCGATCCGCCTCCCCTTCCAGAGCGTCCGCGGCGTCAGGTCAGCCCGAGTCGCTACCGCGAGTCCAGGGTCGCGTTCCGATACGCGCTTCGCTCGAGCCAGCGGAACAGGAAGAAGGCGGCTACCGCGTAGCACAGCCCGATGAACGCCTCGGTCGCGATCAGGCCGCCGACCTCCGCCAGCCCCGCGCCATCGATCGCCTGGCGGACCGCCTCCAGCCCGTGGGTGAAGGGCAGCACCTGGCTGACGACCTGCATCCACTCCGGCAGGGCCGACAGCGGGATGTTCACGCCGCAGAACAGAAGGAACAGGAACACCAGCAGGTTGGCCCCGAATAGCCCGTCGCGGAGGCGGAGCGACAGCCCGCCCTGGACCGCCCCGATCGCCGAGCAGCTGAACGCGGTCACCACCATGGCCAGCACGATGATGCCGAGGGTGGCGACATCGAACCGGACGCCGAGCACCACCCAGCCGAGGGCGAACCCGTAGGCGCTGACCAGCAGGCCGTTGACGATGAATGGGATGAACCGCCCCCCGAACAGGGCGGCACGGCTGGCCGGGCTGGCCAAAATCGCGGGCAGGGTGCCGAACCAGCGCTCGTTGGCCACCGCCATGGTCATCCCGTAGATGCCGGCCATGGAGCACACCTGGACCGCGTTACCGATGGCGAAGAACGCCGGGTCCATGCCGGTCGCGTAGCTGCCCAGCGCGGCGAAGAACAAAATCTGGAACGTGGGGGCCCCGAGCAGGGTCGGGATGTAGATCGAGGGGTGCGCCCAGTTGAACAGCGCCGCGTAGCTGATCCGTCCGCCGTGCCAGAAAACGCGCCAATTCGCGCGCAGCGAGCCGGGGTGGGATGGGACGCCGGGAGCCGGCAGGGTGGCAACGCTCATCGGTCAGGCCAGCGAAAGGGTGGCATCCCGGCGTGCCTTCTCCATGACGTACACCAGGATCCGGCGCGCCAGCACGTAGTAGACGAGCGCCAAGACCAGGTTCATGCCGATCGCCAACCATGGCGGTTCAGCACCGATGGCAGCGCCCCGGATGGCCTCCACGCCCCAGGTCGGGACCAGGACCCAGCTGATGGGGCCCAGCCAGCCGGGCAGCAGAGCCAGCGGGACGATCATCCCGGTCGCGATCCAGACCGGGTACTCGAGCAGGTTGCTGAGCGCATTGGCGTGGCGATACAGGACGAACGTGGTGGCCAGCAACATGCCCATGACCCCCAGTCCCAGCACCGCGGCGAGCAGGGCGAGGGGCAGCATGAGGGGAAAGTTGGCCTCCAGCGGCATGCCGAACAGGAGCACCCCCCAGGCCAGGGTGGCGATCATCGAGTAGAAGCCGAACGTGGCGGTGCCCAACGTCTGCCCCAGCAGGGTCAGGTCATAGCGTCGCGGGGCGCCGACCAGGAGCTCCAGGGTCCCCTCCCAGCGCTGCCAGGCGATGGCCCCGCCGCCGCCGAACAACGTGGTCGACCACACGCCCATCATCCCGGTCCCCAGCGCGGCGAAGAGGAGGGTCTGTTCCCCGGCCGCATCGCCCCCGATCCGGAACAGGAAGAACGCGATGCTGGCGAATATGATCGGTTGGACGACCGCGGTCAGGATGAAGAAGTCGGAGATGAGGAAGATTTTCATCGTGAACAGCCAGACCCGGGTCACCACCCGCAGGTCGGCTCGGACCGATGCCAGCGCCGACGCCATCACGCCACCGCCGCCGCCCGGGCGGCATCGCCGTCCGCGTCGCCGGTCGACGCGATGAGGTGCACGTACGCGTCCTCGAGCGTCGGCTCACGAGCCGCGATCTTCCCGATCCGGGTGTCGCCCAGGTGCTGGATCAGGCGCTGGGTGATCTCCGTCCCGCGCTCCGACTGGATGAGCAGGATCTGGGACTGCTCCTGATCCTCGGCGTTGACGGCAATCACGTCCGGATCGGCTCGCAGCCGCTCAACCGCATCCGGCGTGACCCCATAGGTCTCGATCTCGACGATCGTCCGATTGGCGATGACCGACTTCAGGTCGGCCGCCGTGCCCGCGGCGACGATCCGTCCGCCATTGATGACCGCGATCCGGTCGCAGAGCGCATCGGCCTCGAACATGTAGTGGGTCGTCATCAACACGGTCTTGCCGGCCTCGACCAGGCTGGCGATCGTGCGGCGCAGCTCACGCGCGCCGACCGGGTCCAGCCCCAGTGACGGCTCATCCAGGAACAGGACCGGCGGATCGTGGAGCAGGCCGCGGGCGATGTGGAGCCGCTGACGCATGCCGCGCGAGTAGCCCTCCACCTTTTCGCGTTCGCGCCCGGTGAGCCCCACCAGCTCGAGAAGGGCCTCGATCCGTGGCCTCTGGGCGGCCGGCTCGACGCCGTACAGCTCCGCGAAGAAGCGGAGGTTGTCGAGCCCGCTGATGCGGTCGTACAGGCCCCGCTCTCCGCCGAAGACGTAGCCGATCCGCTTGCGGACCTCGGTCGTGTTGCGCACCACGTCGAATCCCATCACGCGCGCTGTTCCCGAGGTCGGCAGGAGCAGCGTGATCAGCATCTTGATGGTCGTCGTCTTGCCTGCCCCGTTGGGGCCCAGCAGCCCGAACAGCTCGCCAGCTCGGACCTCGAAGCTGATCCCACGCACCGCCTCGACTTCGATCGACCGGCGCCGAATGACGCCCAGGTGGGTCCGATACGTGCGGACCAGGTCCAGGGCCTCGATGGCGGGGGTGTCGGGCGATGACGGTGTTGACGCGGTCGTCACGGGATGGCCGAGAGTAGCCGAATCACCAGCCGAGCGGCGACAAGGGCCGAATAGCCGGACGGGTCGCGTTCAGGGACCAGCTCGGTGAATGCGGCACCCACCACGCGGCAGCGGGTTGCGGCGCCGAACACGAGGTCGCCGGCCTCGTCCCACGACAGGCCGCCGGGGAGCGGAGCGCTGACCGCCGGACAGAGGCTCGGATCCAGCCCGTCGAGGTCGAAGGCCAGGAAGACGGCGGCTCCCTCGGGGAGCTGCTCCAGGACCCATCCCACGCCCCGCGCCCGCAGCTCGCGGGCCGTGACCAGCAGTCCGCCCGCGGCCCGGGCATCCGCGACGTCGGCGGGACGGGCGCTGCCGACGCCCCGAAGGCCCACCTGGACTACGCGAGTCACGTGATTCATCTCGCTAGCCCGGCGCATGGGCGACGAGTAGCCTTCGGTCACGCCCGCCACGTCGTCGCGATAGTCGAGGTGGGCGTCGACCTGGAGGACGATCATCGGCTCCTGCCCGGCATATGCGCGGATGACGGGGATGGGGATGGAATCGTCCCCACCCAGGACGATCGGGGTTGCGCCCCGCTCGAGGAGCCCGCGGATGGTGGCTTCAGCCCGGGCCGCGTTGCCGGGCCCGTCAGCGGGATCGCCGGGAACGTCACCGCAGTCCACGAGCCGGCCCGCGTTGGGAAGCATGGCCTGGCCGGTGTCGAAGTCGTGATGACCGATGAACCCGGCCAGCCGGGCCGAGCGGCGGCGGATGGCACCAGGCGCGTCCGCGCAGCCTGCCGTCGGGTCGCGGTTCGGGTACGGCGTGCCATGCGGTACGCCGAGTATCGCCAGGCCGCCCTGGACCGCGGTTGGCTCGCGAGCGGGCAGGCCCAGGAACGTCGTGAATGATGCAGCGCCGCCCATGAAACGAAGCATAGGGGAGGGGCGTCGCTACAATTCGTGGTGGATCAGCGAGAGGAAAGCGGATGACCGAGTTGCTGGCACTGGCGGGCTTCGGCTTCGTGCTCGGGATGCGCCACGCGACCGACGCCGATCACGTCATCGCGGTCACGACCATCCTGTCCCGCTCCCGGCGGTTCGCGCATTCCACCCTCATCGGCGCCCTGTGGGGCCTGGGACACACCATCACCGTGCTGGCGGTTGGGACGGTCATCATCGTGTTCGGGGTCGTCATCCCGCCGGCCATGGGCCTGGCCATGGAGCTGGCGGTCGCGGTCATGCTCATCCTGCTCGGGGTGCTCAGCCTGACCGGCACGCTGCGTGCCGTCACCGAGCGGCTGACCCCACCCGCGCCATTGCATGGGCACGACCACGAGCACCTGCATGCCCATGGCGACGACGGGCCCCATCCGCACGAGCACGCCCACCTCCACGGCCACGGAACCGATGCCGCCCTGGCCGGGTTGCGCGACCTGCGCGACACGTTCGGGTGGTACCAGCTCGGACGCCCGTTGGTGGTGGGCCTGATCCACGGCCTGGCGGGCAGTGCCGCGGTCGCGCTGCTGGTGCTGGCCACCATTGGCGACCGGGGCCAAGCGCTCGCCTACCTGGTCATCTTCTGTGCCGGAGTGGCAGCCGGGATGGCGGTGCTGACCACGGTCATCGGGCTGCCGTTCCTGGTCAGCCGGGCGCGATCGGAGCGCATCAACCGTCTGCTGACGCTGGGGACGGGGGTCCTGTCGATCGCGTTCGGCTTATACCTGGGCTACCAGATCGGCTTTGTGGACGGGCTCTTCACGGGTGACTAGCACTGGGAGCCCTCGTAGCAGAAATCCCGTGCGCGGGGCCCATCTCGAGACGGAAGATTCGCAGCACTGCTGGCTGTTGGAGTCGCCTGATGGATTGGTACCCGTGGATCGTTACCCTGCACGTGCTGGGAGCGTTCCTGTTTGTATTCGGCCATGGTGCCTCGGCCTTCGCGGCACTGCGCCTGCGCCGCGAGCGGGATCCGAACCGGATCGCGGCCATGCTGGAGGTTTCGACCGCCAGCATGTGGACCATGGGCATCGGCTGGATCGTGCTTCTGGCGGCCGGGATTGTGGCCACCTTCATCGCCGGGCTGTGGGGGAAGGCGTGGATCTGGGCGTCCCTCGTCATCTTCATCGTCCTGACCGGCTACATGACGCCGCGGGCGGGAGCGTGGACGCGAGAAGTTCGCCACGCGATCGGAGTCAAGGCGCCGTACAGCGACAAAAAGGACGCGCCAGATCCCACTCCCGCCAGTCCAGAGGAGCTGGACCGCATCCTCCGCTCCCCACGCATGTTCGAGGTCAGCGCAGTGGGCGGCATCGGGCTGACGGCCATCATCGGCCTGATGGTCCTGAAGCCGTTCTGAGAGGAGACGTTCCGTGAGTGATCACGACAACCGAGCCATCCTGGAGCGAACGATGAACGCCATGTTCGGGGGCGACTACGAGACGGCGGCGGGGGCAATGGCGGAGGACGCCGTCGTGGAGTGGCCGCAGTCCGGTGAGCGGATCGTCGGCCGCCAGGCGTGCCTGATGGTCTACAAGAACTACCCCGGCGGGTCCCCGACCTACCAGATGCGCCGGATCAGCGGCGGGGGTGACGTGTTCGTGGTCGAAGCAACGGCCGACTATGGTGGCCAGAAGTCATACGCCACCAGCATCGTCGAGTTCCGAAACGGCAAGATCGTCAGGCAGACCGACTACTGGTCGAGTCCGTTCGAGGCCCCGGGCTGGCGCACGCAATGGGTCGAGCGCATGGAACCGGTCTGACCGTCGCGCGCTGGTTTCGCTACGCGTATCTCGGGGCGCTGGTCCTCTTCCTGCTGGGCCTGGTCTTCCAGGTCTATCTGGTCGGACAGAGCTTGTTCGTCGACCCGCGGGACTGGGCGGCCCACTCCTCGTGGGGCTGGACGGTGGCCCACGGGCTGCCGCCGCTCATCCTCATCAGCGCGGCGTTTAGTCGGCTTGGCCGCCGGCGGTGGTACGTCCTCGCCGCATTGATTATCTCGACTGGCATCCACCCCTTCCTCGCCGGATTCCGCGACAGCAACCCATCGGTCGCGGTCTTACATCCGATCAACGCCGTTCTGATGGTCGCGCTGACGGTGTGGCTCCTCCAGGACGCGTGGACCCTGGTACGCGTCCAGACGCCCGCGGCGCCGAGCGCGCCGCCGACCTAGAAGCACCAGCGATCCAGGAGGTGACCGCCAGCCAGGGCACCTCGTTCTAGACGAACCTGAGGTCGCCTGCTTCCGAGGGCTCGACCGGTCGGTCGCACGTCGAGCAGTACCAGCGCGCCTCAACCGGCGTCCCGCACGCGGCGTGCCGAACTGGCTCGGCATCCGGCGCACTGCGGGACCCCCAGTCCGCGAGCAGCCGCAGCGCTCCCGCCAGCTCGAGCCCTTCGGCCGTCAGCTCATACGTGGCCCGGGGCGGCCGCTCCTCGTACTGACGTGACCGGAGGACGCGCTCCGACTCGAGCCGACGGAGGCGATCGGTCAGGATATTGGGGGCGATACCGTCGAGGACCGCCCCCAGCTCGGTGAACCGTCGCGGGCCGTCGAGCAGGGCCTCGATGAGGAGCAGGCTCCAGCGATCACCGACCCGCTCCAGGGCGGCGGCGAGGGGCGTATCGGCCATGGAGCGGATTATCCGCGAGCGTGCAGTTGCGTTCACACGGACATACTAGTAACTTGCAGATTGCAAGTCACTACAAGGATCCATCAGGATGAACGCACTGGCAGAGATCGGAAAGGCAGTCATCCAGGTCGGTGACCGGGTCGCCGGCTCCACGGTCGGGATCGGCAACCGCTGGCGCGGAGGGTCCGGCGTGGTTATCGGCAAGAACCAGGTGCTGACCAGCGCCCACAACCTCCATGGCGACGAGCCGGAGGTTTACTTCGCCGATGGGCGTCAGGCGCGTGCCCAGGTCCGAGGCGTGGATCAGGACGCGGACCTCGCCGTGCTCGAAGTGGACACCGCCGACGCGCTGCCCATCGCCTGGGGCGACGGCGTGGAGCTCCAGATCGGTGCGCCCGTCATCGCACTGGCCAACCCCTCGGGTGGCGGCCGTCGGCTCACCCTGGGCTTCATTTCGAGCCTTGATCACGCCTTCCGCGGTCCGCGGGGACGCGAGATGGGGCAGTTGATCGAGCACACCGCGCCGCTCATGCCGGGATCGAGCGGCGGTCCGATCGTCGACGCCGAAGGGCGCGTGCTGGGCATCAACACCATCCGAATGGGAGGCGGCTTCTACGGCGCCATCGCGGCCGACACGGCATTCCAGGACCGGATCCGAGGAATCGGGCGCGGGGAGGTCCGCAGCCACCGCCGGATCGGGATCGGCATCGCCCCTCCCTTCGTGGCGCGCCGCCTGCGGCGGGCAGTGGGCCTGCCGGCGCGGGACGGGCTGCTGGTCCGCGACGTCGAGGATGGGTCGCCGGCAGCGGCGGCCGGCATCCTGGAAGGCGACCTGATCGTCGACGTCGGCGGCCGCCCCATCCGGGACGTGAACGACATGTTCGAGGCTGTCGAGTCGGCGGCGGACGGATCCGTTTCGCTGACCCTCGTCCGCGGCATCGAGGAACGGACCGTGGAGGTCACCCCCACGGCTTAGACTCGGGCCGTGATCAGCTCGGTCCGGGTTATCGGCAGCGGCCGTGCCGGGACGGCAATCGCCGGCCGGCTGCGAGCGACTGGTCTGCCGGTGACAACCGGCCGCGAACCGCTGGCCGACGCGGATCTGATCCTGTTGGCCGTGCCGGACGCCGCGATCGCCGAGGTCGCGCGCGAAGTGCCAATAGGGCCGTGGGTTGCTCACGTTTCGGGCGCCACCTCGGTGACGGCCCTGGCACCGCATGAACGCCGCTTCAGCCTCCATCCCCTGCAGACCCTGACCCTGGACCGCGGACCGGAACAGCTCGACGGCGCCTGGGCGGCACTGACCTTTGAGACCGATGAGGCTGGCCAGGTGGCGCACTGGCTGGCTGAGGAGCTCGGCCTGCACGCCTTCGTGCTGGCCGATGCCGACAAGCCTCTGTACCACGCTGGCGCGGCCATCGCGTCGAACTTCCTGGTCACCCTGTACCGGGTGGCCGCGCGGCTGCTGGTGGAAAGCGGCGCCCCACCCGAGGCGCTCGTCCCGCTCATGCGCCGCGTGATCGAGAACGGGTTCCAGCTCACCGGTCCCATCGCCCGCGGGGACTGGGCCACGGTCGATGCCCACCTGGCCGCCATCGGTGAGCGCGCAGCGGACGTCGGGCCGGTGTACCGGGCGCTGGCCGAGGCGACCCGGGCGGTGGCCACCGACCGGGCCGATCGAGCCACCGACCAAGCGAGCTCATGAACCTGGCCCGCACCATCGCCGAGCTGGACGCCGCGCTGGCTGGCCTCGCGGACCGCGCGGATGCGGGACTGGTCCCCACCATGGGCGCCTTTCACGATGGGCACCGGTCGCTGTTCACCGCCGCCAGCCGGGAGTGCCGCATGGTGGTGGTGTCGCTGTTCGTCAACCCAGCCCAGTTCGGCCCCGGCGAAGACTTCGCGAGTTACCCACGAGACGAGGCACGCGATGCGGCCGTGGCCGAGGCGGCCGGGGTCGACGTCCTGTTCGTCCCCGGCCCGGACGAGATCTACCCGCCCGGCTTCGACACCTGGGTCGACCCGGGAGCCCGAGGCTTGGTCCTCGAGGGCGCGGTGCGGCCCGGCCATTTCCGGGGAGTGGCCACGGTGTGCCTCAAGCTGTTCCACCTGGTCCGCCCCCGCCGGGCGTACTTCGGGCGCAAGGACGCGCAGCAGGTGGCAGTCATCCGCGCCCTGCTCCACGATCTCGACCTCGCACCCCAGATCGAGCTACGAGTCCTCCCCACCGTGCGTGACGCGGACGGGCTGGCCCTCTCGTCGCGGAATGCCTACCTCTCCCCGGAGGAGCGGCAACGGGCCCTGGCCCTGCCCCGCGCGCTCCAGGCCGGGCTCGCGGCGCATCGGTCCGGTGGCGACGCGGCCGGCGAAGCGCGGGCGGCGCTCGTGGCAACGCCGGGCCTGGCGCTCGACTACGTCGCCGTGGCTGACCTCGACGGACCTACCCTGGCGGCCGCGGTTCGGATCGGTACCACGCGGTTGATAGACAACGTCCTGCTGAGCGGCGAAGATGCCGGCTGAGGTGATCGACTCATGACGACCGAGACACCCGTCCTGCGCCCGCGCTTCACCCTGCCCGAGCTGGCGGCGATGAAGCCGCGCGGCGAACGGATCGTGATGGTCACCGCCTACGACGCCCCGGGCGCCCGCCTGGCCGACGAGGTCGGGATCGAGCTGATCCTGGTCGGCGACTCGGCGGCGATGGTGGTCCTGGGCCACGACTCGACCGTCCCGGCCACCGTGGACGAGATGGTCGTGCTGACCCGCGCGGCGCGGCGGGGTGCGCAGCGGGCCCTGCTGGTGGCGGACATGCCGTTCGGCTCGTTCCAGGTCTCGGACGCCGAGGCGATCACGAATGCGGTTCGCTTCGTCAAGGAGTCCGACGCCGATGCCGTCAAGCTGGAGGGCGGTGGCGCCTCGCTTTCACGGGTCCGGTCGATCGTGGGTGCCGGGATCCCGGTCATGGGCCACATCGGGCTGACGCCGCAGTCGGCAACCATGCTCGGCGGATACAAGGCGCAGGGCCGCACGGCCGCCAAGGCGCGAGCCCTGCTGGCCGACGCGCAGGCACTCCAGGACGCCGGCTGCTTCGCCATCGTGCTGGAGGCGGTCCCCGCACCGGTCGCCACCCGGATCAGCCAGGCGCTCCGCATCCCGACCATCGGGATTGGGGCCGGACCCGGCTGCGACGGCCAGGTGCTGGTCTGGCACGACCTGCTGGGGCTGACGGAGGGGCGCGCACCGCGCTTCGTCAAGCGCTATGCGCACCTGGCGGAGGACATTCGTCAGGCCCTGGCCGCCTATTCGGCGGACGTGCGGAGTGGTGCCTTCCCGGCCGAGGAGCACAGCTACGGCATTCCGGAAGAGGAGCTGGCGCTGTTCGAGTCCGAGCTGGACTCGGGGGTCCTGGTCCGGTCCGAGGACGCCCGCGGCTCAGGGAGCGACTGGCTCTAGTCCGTCAGCCCCCATCGGTCCACCGTATAGATCAGCTCCAGTCCGTCGGGATCGTCCCACTGGGCGCCCGCGTGCGTCATCCCGAGTTTGTGGACCAGGTTCTCCGACCGTTCATTGCCCGGTGAGATGGACGCCCGGAACCGATGCACGTCGTGCTCACGCGCAGCCCAGTCGAACATCGCCCGCACCGCCTCGATCGCGTAGCCCTGGCCGCGGTAGTCGAGATGGACCTCGTATCCCACCTCCGCGAAGCCGCCGTCATCGGGCGGACCGTGGAAGTTCAGATACCCGATCACCACCGGCCCGTCGGGGCCGTCCCGCAGCACGATCGGCCGCAGCAGCCACGGCTCGCTGGCCGGTTCCTCGCCGATCTGCTTGAGCCGGAACTGCATCAGGCGGCCCGCATCGTTCGTCCACCAGTCGGGGAGCGGCGCCCCGATCTCCGACGCCACCGAATCGGCATCCCCGGCCAGCAGGCGCTCCATTCGGCTGGCGGTCAAAAGCGGCATGGTCAGGCGCTCGGATTCGACGGGCCTGGGGTCGTCAGCCATCGAGCCATACTACGAGCCGCGATGACCGAAACACGCGGGGAGTCGCGACCCCTCTCGATCCAGAACGCCCGGCGCCTGGCGCTCACCGCCCAACGCCTGGCGGGGCCGGCTGACCAACCGCTCGCGCGTCAGGCGGCGGTCGGGTCTGCCTGTGCCCCGCGTGGCGTCCGCAGTCGGGCGACCCGCGGCTCGCGCGTTGGGCTGGCGCCGTCTGAACGACGACGTCGTGGCTGACGAACGGTGGTGGTGAGCCCAGCCACGCCCTTGTCGATCGCCGCCTGGTCCAGGGGCATGGCAAAGAAGTAGCCCTGCCCGTACTTGCAGCCCAGGGCCTCCATCCGCCTGGCCTGTTCGGCCGTCTCGATGCCCTCGGCCACGGTTTCGATGTCGAGAGACTGGCTGAGGGCCACGATCGCGCCCGCCAGCGCCGCGGAGCGGGCATCCGCATTCGAAACCTGCACGAATTCGCTGGCGATCTTCAGGGCGTCAACCGGGAACTGGCGCAGGTGGCTGAGCGAGAAGTACCCGGTCCCAAAGTCGTCGATGACAATCCGGACTCCCAGCTGGCGAAGCTGCTCCAAGGTGGCCATCGTCGGGGTGGTGGCTTTGAGGAGGGCCGTCTCGGTGATCTCCAGCATCAGGCTGGCGGGTTCCACGCCGGCATCTTCGAGGGTGGTGCGGACCGCGTCGACGAAGTCGGGCTGCTGCACCTCGCGCGCGGACACGTTCACGCACAGGAAGATGCCGCGCGGGGTCAGCCCTTCGCGTTGCCAGTTGCCGGCATGCTGGCAGGCCTCGCGCAGGACCCAGCGGCCGATGGGCAGGATGGCGCCGTTCTCCTCGGCGATCTCGATGAACTCGCCGGGCGCGATGAGACCACGCTCGGGATGCTGCCAGCGGACGAGGGCCTCCACGCCGGCGACCTGGCCGCTGTCGAGGGCGACGATGGGCTGGTACACCAGTCGCAGCTGGTCGAGTTCGACCGCCCGCTGGAGTTGGGCGCCCAGCTCGTGGCGCTCCCGGATGGCGGCGTGCATGCCCGGATCGAAGATCGCGAATCGGGCCTTGCCGTTGGCCTTGGCCATGTACATCGCCACGTCCGCGTTGCGCAGCACTTCTTCCGCGGTCTGGTCGGCAGATCTGGCGGTCGCAATACCAATGCTGGCGGTGGCCACGACCTGCTCGTCGCGGACCAGGTAGGGAGCCCGCAGCTCACGGACCAGGCGCTCCGCCATCGCGCGCGACCGGTGCAGGTCGTCGTCATCAGGTGTCAGGATGGCGAACTCGTCGCCGCCCAGGCGCGCCACCAGGTCGCCCTCGCGGACGAGCTCCGAAATGCGCGCGGTGACCGCGACCAGGAGCGCGTCGCCCGCGGCATGGCCCAGGGTGTCGTTGACGACCTTGAAGTCGTCGAGGTCGAGGAACAGGACGGCCGTAACCGGCAGAGCGGTCTTGCGCGGAGTGGCCAGGGTGCGCTCCAGCACCTGCTGGAACATGCGTCGGTTGGCGGCGCCGGTCAGCGAGTCACGTTCGGCCATGTCCTGGACGTTGCGGAGCAGAACCGCATTCCGGAAGTTCAGAGCCGCCACGGCGGCGAATTGGGCGAGCACCGAGGTCACCCGACGCTCGACGCCGAACACGCTCCGCGAGCGATGCTCGATGACGATGGCTCCGACCGGCAGGCCTTCCACGATCATGGGCGCCACGAGCAGGTTGCGCCCGCTCGGCAGTGCCGCGGCCAGCAGCGGGTTGCGCGCGGCGTCGATGCGGCGCACGGGCAGAACATCGCGCCATGCCCAGGCCCGCTGAACGACGGCATCGGCCGCGGTTGGGGCGCTCTGCACCTCCCCCGCCCCACGCCCGGCCAGCACGACCACCTTGTCGTCCGAGGCACCCAGCACCACGCCGCGCGGGGTGTCGAAGCGCTCGGCGAGTCCGTCGAGCACGATCCGGGCCTGGTGGACCGGGTCTCCGACCGCGTCCAGCGCAGCGCCCAGGTCGACCAGGGCCTGCAGGTCAGCCCGCCGATTGCGGAGCTCGCGCTCGTTCATGGCCGAGAAGAACGAGGTTGCCAGCGCAAACAGCCAGAAGGCGGTCACGTTGAGCACGGGCAGGCTGTCGAACGCGATGGCCTGGCCCGGCTGGGTGTCGACCGGCGGCAAGAGCTGGGCAGCCTGCGCGTACAGGACCACGAACAGCAGGAGGGAATGCCAGAGGGCGATCTTCAGCCCCGTGCGGTACGACGCGAGGAGGGACACGGCCACCAGGTGCAGGTAGGCGAGGAACCGCATTGGGCTCTGCGTGCCACCGGTGGCGTACATCGCGAACGCGAGATACAGGCCGTCGAGGAGGAGCAGGGTGTTGAGGATGGTGAACCCGGCGCGCATGGTGCGACGGCGCAGGACTTCGAACGCCGCCGACACGACCAGGTAGCCCACGGTCATCCCGGCCAGGACGCCGAATGACACGCCGAGCGCCTCGGGGCGCACGCCGGCCCAGACCAGCACCATGGCGGCCAGGGCCAGCCGCAGGAGGAGCAGGTTGCTCATCCGCTCGCTGAGTGCAGCGTAGTCGGTGGCCTCGGTTCGGATGCTCACAGCTCCTCCTCGTCCTGGAAGGTCAGCACCATGTCCCGCGGGGTTCGCGGGGCTGCGCGGAGCTTCGGGTCGCGGGCGTCGACCCGGCCCTGGCCGATCAGGAAGCAGACGACGGCCACCATCAGCAGCAGCGGGAAGCTGAACGCGGTGGCGACCAGCGCGGCGGCTTCGGGCTTGACCACGTTGGCGACCTGTTCCACCGCGGCGGCCAGGACGCCGCCCACCACGTCCGCCGGCAGCAGGGCATTCGGCGGCGGGACCGCCGAGCCTCCGTCCGTCGGCGGGGCAAGGGGCGCCGGCGGCGGAGGCTGAAGCCCGGCGGTCGTGGGGGACGTCGGGGCCGGGGACGGGCTGGTCAAGGTTGCCTCAGCCTCGCTGGGCGATTCGGACGGCGAGGCGGTTGGGGCCGCGGCGGGGGCCTGGTCTGGAGTCGGAGTCGGGGTGGCCGCCGGAGGCGGAACCGGGCTCGGCGTGGGCGTCGGAACCGGCGTCGGGGTTGGAGTAGGCGTAGGCGTAGGAGTCGGAGTCGGAGTCGGAGTAGGCGTAGGCGTTGGGGTCGGGTTGGGCGTTGGCGTTCGGGTCGGAGTAGGCGTAGGCGTTGGGGTCGGGGTGGGCGTTGGGGTCGGAGTAGGCGTAGGCGTTGGGGTCGGGGTGGGCGTGGGGGTCGGGGTCGGGGCTGGCGTCGGGGTCGTGGTGGGGACCTCGTCGAAACAGAACCGAACGTGGCCGAGGATGCCATACCAGCCGCCTACCGGGTTCGCCGGCGCGTGCAGTCCGTCATCAGCCATTGCCGGGGGGATGTAGAGATAGAGGCTGGCCTCAGAGCCACTCTTGATCAGAACGGCGTCGACCGGCAGGTTGGCCACGAAGTCGATCGTTTCACCGAATCCGGTGCTCTGAACGGTGAGCTCGACTTCGAAGTCGCTGTCCGGATCGACATGGAGGCCGTCGCTCAAGTGACCCGGCTCAATTCTGAACTCGTGGTCGTAGTCGCCGACTGACGCGCAGTCCTCATTCCCGGGGACCGTTACCGGCACGACATGGGATGCGAGCACCGGGACGCCGCTAATGAGCAACGAGAGCAGCGTCACGGTGACCGCGAGGGTGACACGCATCGGCCGCGCCGCCCGACCGGCAGCTCGTCGGAGCCGGTGACGTCGAAGGGCAAGCGCGGCAAGTCCGCGCTTGCCTGATCGCGTCGCCCAATGCACGACGGCGCCCTCCCTCGATGAATGCATTACATGGCGAGGATGCGATGCGTGCCCTTCGGCAACCATGGCGTGATCGTCCCCTGGGTACGCCCCGGTGCGAGTGGGCACCTGGCGCAAAACTGCCGAAAATCGCGGGGTGGGGTCTGATGCAGTACTCGCACGGGACCGATGTACCGGTGCCCGTCCCGGCGCGAAATCGCGCCCGGCGACCAGCCGTCATGCCCCGATCGGGCTATGCGCTCCAGGCCTGAAGCTCGAGGATGTTGCCCTCGGGATCGGTCACGTAGCACCAGGTGACGCGCCGCCCGTCAGCCGTGGTCAGGGTCACGACATCCCCTACTCGACCGCCACCCGCGGACAGCACCTCGCCCTGCGCCGCCTCCACGTCGCGGACCGCAAAGGCGATGTGCGCGAATCCAGGTCGGTTCGCCGCAGTCGGAGGGCGTTCCTCGGCGCGGCCGTACTGGTAGATCTCGAGGGTGGGCCCGCCGGCCCCATGGCCGGGCAAGCGCAGGTGGGCGCCGCGCAGCTCGGCCCCGGCCACGCCGGTCCCCCGCTCCAGGTCCGGCCCGGCGTAGTTCCGTTCGGGCGGCACGACCTCGCATCCGAAAACCGTCCGATAGAAGTCCACCAGACGGCGCCAGTCGGCAGCCACGATGTTGACGTGGCCAAAGCGGACACCGGGGAGGGGCAACTCAGTCAATCGCGGCTACCCTACCGCACGAAATGACCGCACCTCCCGACGGCCTCGCGCTGGCCACCCGTGACCTGCGCAAGAGCTATGGCTCGCGCCTGGCACTGGCCGGCCTGGACATCTCCGTCCCAACCGGGGTGGTGTATGGCTTCCTGGGGCCCAACGGGGCGGGCAAGACGACGACCATGCGCCTGCTCACGGGGCTCATCCACCCCGACCACGGCAGCATCGAGCTCCTGGGCCGGCCGTTCAGCGGTCGGGATCGGCGTCGGCTCTTCGACATTGGCGCCCTGGTCGAAACGCCCTCGTTCTACCCCTTCCTGTCGGGGAGGGAGAACCTGCGCGCAATCGGGGCCAGCGGCGCTCCAACGATCAAGGCACGCATCGAGGAGCTGCTGGAGCTGGTGGGGCTCCGCGATCGAGCGCGGGACAAGGTCTCGGGCTACTCGCTGGGCATGACGCAGCGCCTCGGGATCGCCGCGGCGCTGCTCAGCGACCCGCAGCTCCTGCTCCTCGACGAGCCAGCCAACGGTCTGGATCCGGCGGGCATCGTCGCCATCCGCGAGACGCTCCGCCACCTGGCGGCTGAGGGCAAGACGGTGTTCGTCTCCAGCCACCTGCTCGCCGAGGTGCAGCAGATGGCGGACGTGATCGGGATCATCGCCGCCGGACGCCTGGTGCGCGAGGGCTCGATGACCGAGCTCCTGCATGGCGCTGACCTGGTGCGCGTGAAGGTGGCTCCGCATGAGGTCGCCTCGGCGGCGGAACGTCTTGTCAGCCTTCCCGGGCAAGACGGGGTGGAACCATCGGCCGATGAAGGCTGGCTCACCGTGCGCATCGCGGCCAACCGCGCTGCCGACGTCAACCGGGCCCTGGCCGACGCCGGCATCTACGCCGCGCGGCTGGAGGCCGGCAGCGACCTGGAGGAGCTGTTCCTCGCGCTGACCGCGGACGAGGCGGTCAGCCACGAGGGGACGTTCCAGAGCATTTCCACTCCGAAGGCACCCGAGAGCGACCGATGAGGATCCTCCTCTCGGGGCTCAGGAAGCTCCAGCGTCGACCGGCCACTTGGCTCACCTTCGGGATCCTGACCGGCCTGCTGGTCATGATCATCGTCGCGGTGGCCGCCACCGGAGGCGATGGTGATGGGCCTGGCGGTCGTGGCGGCCCTGATCCGCTGACCCTGGTCACGTTCCCGCTCGCGTACGAGTTGATCCTTGGATTCATCGTGGGACTGGGAGGCCTGTTCGCGGTCACCTACGGGGCGGCGGTTGCCGGCGGGGAATGGTCGTGGGGAACCTTGAAGATGGCCGTCGCCCGCGGCGAGAGCCGGAGCCGGTACATGCTGCTCACATTCGGGGCCGTGGCGGCGTACCTGGTGGCCGGGCTCCTGTTCTCATTCCTCATCGGAGTGACGGCAGCCTTCGTCGGTGCCAACCTGGCCGGTGTCCCTACCGACGGAATGAACAACGCGGACGCGCTGGGAGCGCTGCCGGAGCAGTTCGGGCGCGGGTGGTTCGCCATGGCTGAGCAGGGAGCGCTGGGTTTCGCCGTGGCCACGCTGGCCCGCAGCCAGCTGGCGGGCATCGGGGTGGGGATCGCCTTCTACTTCGGCGAGGCGTTTGCGGGCATCTTCCTGCCGGACATCGTTCGCTACCTACCGTTCAACGTCGCCAGCTCGGCGGTCGGCCTTGGGGGCGGCGGGTTCGGCGCCGGTCCCGATCCGCTGCCCCAGGCGACCGCCATGCTGCTGGTCGGCGCCTGGCTCATCGGCTCCTTGGTCGTGGCGGCTGTCTTCACCGAACGCGCGGAGATCACCGGCTGACGATGAATCTGCTGGGCGTCGCGAACTTCCTGGCCATTCTCTCCCTGGTTGCCGGCGCCGGGAGCGTCGCCGTGATCGCGTTGCGCCTCGCGGCGACAACGGCGGAGGCTCCCCGCCGATGGCTGGCCAGCCTGCAGGACGGCGTCAGCCCGTACGTGCTCTGGCTGGCGTGGCTCGTTGCCGCGACGGCCATGGCCGGCAGCCTGTACTTCTCGGAGGTCGCCGGTTTCATTCCCTGCGCCCTGTGTTGGTATCAGCGGATCGCGATGTACCCGCTGGCGGTCATGCTCCTCATCGCAGCGGTCCGCCACGATCTCGGCGTCCGGCCGTACGCCACCGTCCTGGCAGCCATCGGGGCGGTGATCGCGGCCTACCACGTGCTGTTGCAGCGGCTGCCTGGACTGCCCAGCGCAACCTGCTCGTTGGAGGTGCCGTGCACGGCCATTCAGCTCGAGCGCTTCGGCTTCGTCACGATCCCGGTGATGGCGCTCATCGGCTTCATCAGCGTCCTGGTGCTGCTGTGGATCGTCGCTCAGCCCGACGAGGAGGTCGGGTGAGCAAGGAGACCAGGGCCTCGGCTGCCCAGAAACGGCGCACCCAGGCCAGAGCTCGCGACAACCGCGTGTGGTTCGTGATTGTCGGCGTCGGGGCGGTGGTCGTACTCGGGGCCGTCATCGCGGTGGCCCTGGCCTCGACTCAGCCCGCTCTCGCCGAGCCGGCCGCGGAGCCGGTGATCGTCAGCGGGCAACCGCTGCCCGCCTATCCCGACAGCGGGACCGATCCGGCGCTGGGGATGCTGCTGCCGACCCTGCAGGGGACCGGCCTGGTTGGCGAGCCAGTAACCATCGGTCCAGACGGACGGGCCAAGGCGATCATCATCCTGGCCCACTGGTGTCCCCATTGCCAGGCGGAAGTGCCGCGTCTCGTGGCCTGGCTGGCCGACAATCGGCTCCCCGAGGGCGTGGACGTGATCGGATTGTCCACCGCGATCAACGAGGCACGGCCGAACTACCCGCCGTCGGCTTGGCTGGAGCGCGAGGGCTGGGAGCTGTCGACGCTCAACGACGATGCCGGCTCGTCTGCCTATCTGGCCCTGGGGGCCCTCAACACCCCGGGGTGGGTGTTCGTCGGAGCGGACGGAACCGTCCGGCTGCGCACGACTGGAGAGCTCGACCCGGCCGAGTTCGGCGCCATTCTCGAGCAGCTCGCCCCGTAGAAACGGCCGCGCGTCGCCTCATCGGGCGAGGTCGTTCAGCCGATCAGCTTCATCCGTCTCCGCCGCCGCGCTACCGGACCCAGATGACGAAGGTGATCACCTGCATCCCCCCGCCCACGTCGGCGACGTAGACATCGTCGTCGACGGCCCGACCCCAGGCAGCCGGGGCACGCGGGTCGCGCTGCCCGTTGCCAGCCGGCGTTGACGCCCCCGAGGCGCCAGCGTCCAGGTGGGCGTAGATCTGCGCCAGCTGGTCGTAGTCGTGCTGGTTCGGATGCTGGTTGGAGTTCGGGCTGTCCGTGTAGTCCATGCAGGTGCCGAGGTTCGGGTTTTCGAAATCCTCGTCCTGATGGTCCAGGCCGAAGTCGTGCCCGATCTCCTGGCACATGACGTACTGGCGCCATTCATCGGTGTTGTAGGCCGGGGTGTTGAAATATGTGTCATTCACCCGGGCCGTGGCCCGCGTGATGTGCGAGCCCCTCACCCATATCTGGGCGACACCCAGCCAGCCGGTGTTCCCGTAGGCGCCACTGCAGACGTTGATCTTGCCGTTGATCGCCTTGCAGGTCTTGCCGTTGGTCCCGGCACCAGCCACCTCGTCGAGGTCGAGGACTGATGATTCCTCCCAGTCCACGATTGCCACGTCGAGGTGTCCATCCCACGTGGTGGTGACGCTGTCGACTACCTGCAGTGTGAAGGGGTTCGCAGCCCTCGCCCAGTGGTAGTTCCCCCACGCGTGCGACGCCGCCGTCACCGCCGGCATGGCGAGAAGGACCAATGTCAGAAGTCCGATGATCAGCGCCTGACGGCGCGATGCGCGACGCACGAAAATCCTTACCTCCAGCACCGGGGATGCGAGGCCGCCCCCATCTGACAGTCAGTATCGCCGATCGCGCAAGGTCACCAGACCGCACCCGACCACGCCTCACAGCGGGAGCAGTCGGGGCGGACGGCGATGCGAACGCCGGGTTGGTCAGGCGTTCGGCAGGATCGGGCAGCGGAAGTCGGCGTCGAGGGCTCGCACCAGGACGAGGTCACCGTCGTCGACCAGGTCCATGACGTCGTCGAAGTCGGTCAGGAGGTGCGCGTCAGCCGGTTCGACCCATGTCGCCAGCCACACCGCCCAACGACCGCCATGCGACCCCTGGCCGGGCGCGTACTGCGCCACGCCGCCCTGGTCGAAGTTCGTGAACGCGACGATTGGATCGGTCCCCGTGCCGGGGTCCACCCGAGCCGGATTGCCGAAGGTTCGGTACGCGTCGCCCTCGGCATAGATCGTCCCAAACTCGCGGGCGCCGACTGGCGCCGCGATTGCCAGGGATAGGAGTGCTGCCAACGGCAGCACGGCAAGCAAGCGATTCATCTCGATTCTCCGAGTGCGGCCGGCGTCTCCGGCCTACCGCGCTACAGCCTCGCAAGGCATTGCGTGCGCCTGACGACCTGACCATGACCGTTTGGTGACGATGGGGCTCCCCTGGCTCAGGCACCAGCGCCCTGCGTGGGTGCCCGCATCGGCAGGCGGAACCAGACCTCGGTACGCCCATCGGCCGATGTGGCGCCGACACTCCCGCCGTGGTCTTCCACGATCTGGCGCACGATGGTCAGGCCGATGCCGGCGCCGCCACTGGCGCGCGCCCGCGACCGATCGACGCGATGCAGCCGCTCCCAGATGAGCGGCAGCTCGGCGGGCGGGATCTCCGTCCCCGTGTTCGCGATCGCACAGTGCAACCACCCGCCATCCGCCCGCAGCCGGACCTCGATCGTCCCGCCGTCGTTCGTATAGCGGGCCGCATTGTGGACCAGGTTCGCCACGACCTGACCGATGGCGTCAGGGTCGCCGCGAATCGCGGGCACGGTCGCGGCGTTCTCGAGACGGACGTCGATCCGCCGTTGCGCCAGGTCGGGCGACACGAGCTCCATCGTGCGCCGCACCAGGGCCGCCAGGTCGACCTCGACGCGGGCCATCGTCCGCTCGCCTCGCTCCCCGCGGGCGAGCTGATCAAGCCCTTCGACCAGGCGGGTCAGCCGTTCGATCTCATCCTTCACCGTGCGCAGCACCTCGGGGCTCGGCTCAATGACCCCGTCCGCCAGCGCTTCGGTGTAGCCACGCAGGCTGGTGAGGGGCGTGCGCAGCTCATGGGCGACGTCCTCGACGACGGCCCTGCGCAGCTCTTCGACCCGCTGCAGGGTGGCGGCCATGCGGTTGAACGACTGCGCCAGCCGACGCAGCTCCGGGTCGGGGGGTTCGGGGACGCGTGCCGCCAGGTCGCCGCTCGCGACGGCCCCGGTGGCCACGGTGAGCTGCTCGAGCGGGCGCATCAAGCGCCGCACGAGCCACCAGGCGGCCACCGCGCCAAGGACGATGCCCGCGCCTGCGCCGATCAACAGCACGCGGATCACGTACTGGTCGAACATCGCCTCCGCCTCCTGGCGCGTGGCGACGCCCTCCATGATCAGATGCATGACGCGCTCGGCGCTGAACTGGACGACGGCGTAGACGATCACCGCCGCCACGCCAAACGAGACCAGCACGAACACGGCCACCAGCCGAGTGCGGAGCGAGGGCATCGGTCAGCCAGCTGGGGGGAGCTTCTGGACCGCGCCGATGAACTTGTAGCCGACCGTGCGAACGGTCGCGATAAAGCGCGGCTCAAGCGGGGAGTCGCCCAACCGGCGGCGCAACCTGCCGAGGTGGACGTCGATGGTGCGGTCGATGATCCCCGGATCGTCCGCGCCATGGATGGCGTCGATCAGCTCATCTCGGGTGAACACGCGACCGGGCCGGCTCATGAGCGCGTGGAGCAGGCGGAACTCGTGGGGCGTGACCTGGATCGGAGCGCCATCCAACGCGACCTCGACCCGGCTGGGGTCGAGCACCAGGCCATCGGCCTCCAGGATCGGTCCATCCGCGGTGGGGGGTCGGACCCGCCGCAGGTGCGCGCGGATGCGAGCCATCAGCTCGCGCGGGCTGAAGGGCTTGACGATGTAGTCGTCCGCGCCGAGGTCCAGGCCCACCACCTTGTCCGAGTCGCCGCTGCGGGCGGTCAGGAGCAGGATCGGGGCGTCGCTCTCGTCACGCAGCCGGCGACACACCTCGAACCCGTCGAGGCCCGGGAGCATGACGTCCAGCAGGACGATGTCCGGTCGCCGTTGGCGCGCCCGTTCCAGCGCCTGCGGCCCATCCTCGGCAAACGCCGTGTGGTGTCCCTCGCGCTCGATGTACAGGCGCAGAAGCTCGCGGATCTTCGGGTCGTCGTCGACCACGAGAACAGTGGCCATGGCGGGCAGTCTATGACCTGCGCGTGACGACCCGATGACGGCCGTTGGTCGGGGCGGGCGGATTTGAACCGCCGACCCCTGCGTCCCGAACGCAGTGCGCTACCAGGCTGCGCTACGCCCCGACCGGATCCGTCACCGTCGCCATCGAGCGGCCGGATCGGCTCAGCATCCTACCAGTCGGGCATGGCCCTGCCAATCAACCCCTATCGGCTGCTAGGCTGCACCCGATGGCACCCGATGACGAGAAGACCGAGACCTGGCGACAGGTTCTGACCAGGCCAGGGTTGGCCCCGTTTGCGCGATGGTTCCGCTGGTTGCCCAGCAGCCCACGCTGCCCGCTGTGCCTGGCGCCGTACAGCAAGCCGTTCGGGCCGATCGTGGGTCGCCTCGGCTTCGGTCGCTCGGCGCGCTATCCGCAGTTGTGCAACCCGTGCTTCCGCGACCTGGCCAGCGAACCCGGCGGCGCGGAGGTATCGATCACCGTCCTGTTCGCCGACGTGCGGGGCTCCACGGGGATCGCCGAACAGACCACAGCCGCCGACTTCTCGCAGCTCCTCCAGGGCTTCTATTCGCTCGTGACCGATGCCGTCCAGGCCCAGGGCGGCATCATCGACAAGTTCCTGGGTGACGGCGTCATGGCGCTGTTCATCCCATCCTTCACCGAGCGGCACGACGCCGCGGGCGGCCTGGCGGCGGGGCGGCGCATCCTCGCCGAAGCCCGCCTCCCGGTGGGCGTGGGGGTGAACACCGGACTGGCCTTCACCGGCTTCCTTGGGCCCACCGCCGAAGTCGCGGGCTTCAGCGCGGTGGGTGACGCGGTGAACGTCGCGCACCGGCTGGGCGAGGCAGCCGCGGCCGGCGAGCTGCTCATCTCGGCCGAGGCCGCCGCCCAGGCGGCCTTCGACCCGGCCGCCAGCGGCGAGGGGTGGGTCCAGCGCGAGCTGTCCGTCAAGGGCCGGGACCAGGTGGTCTCCGTCTGGAGCCTCCAGATTCCAGCTGTCGCAGCCGCTGCCGCGGCGTAGCCGGAGGGGGCGCAGTCGGGCTGGGCGCATCGGTCAAGCACCTATAGTCCGACGCCATGGAGGCGGTGCGCGGCTGGCTGCGGACGACCGATGCCCGGCTCGTGGGCCTGACCCTGCTGGTGAAGGCCCTGCTCTTCGCCTGGGGCCTCGTGATGGTGGCCCTGGTAAGCGATCGACCCATCGACATCGGTCAGGTGTTCGGCATCTGGAACCGGTGGGACGCGCCGCACTACCTCGACGTCGCGCTGTTCGGGTACACCGCTTACGACCCCGGCAATCTGCCGATGTACAGCAAGCTCGGCGACCTGGACCTGTTCATCGTGTTCTACCCGCTGTTCCCGTGGGCGACCGCCGTCGGCCTCGCCTTCCTGCCCGACCTGGTGGCACCCATCATGGTCAGCGCTATCGCGTCGGTGGCGGCGGTCCTGCTGCTCTACCGGCTCGTGGCGCGCGAGTTCGGAGAACGCATCGGGAAGCGGGCTGCGATCTTCATGCTGATCTTCCCGACCGCCTACTTCCTCCACATCGGCTACACCGAGTCGCTGTTCCTGGCGCTGGTGCTGGGCTCATTCCTGGCCACCCGGACTGACCGATGGTGGCTGGCCGGCCTGCTGGGCGGGCTGGCAGCGCTGACGCGGGTCAACGGGCTGATCCTCATCCCGGCCCTCGCGGCAGAGGCGTGGCTGCAGTGGGCCCGGGATGGGCGCTGGCGGGCCGCATGGGCCGGGATCGGCCTGGTGGCGGTGGGGTTTGGGGGCTACTTACTGGTCAACTACGCGGTGTACGGCAACCCGTTCGAGTTCCTGCGGATCCAGAGCGAGCACTGGTTCAAGTCCCTGGCCTGGCCGTGGGAGGGGATCGGCGGCGTGTTCGGGTGGCTCGAGAATGACAGTCCCGAGAACGTCGTCATGTATGGCGTCACCGAGCTGGTGGCCATCGGCCTGGGGCTGGCGGGGACTTTGGTGGCGGCGTTCCGCTTCCGCCCCGGCTGGTTCAGCTGGATGACCGGTAACTGGCTCCTGTTCGTGAGCACCTCGTTCGTGCTGTCCGTGCCGCGCTACGCGCTCACCATGTTCCCGTTGTTCGCGTGGTTCGCCCAGCTGGCCGAGCGGCGCTGGCTCGGGGTCGCGCTGGGGGGCGTCTCGGTGGCACTCCTGCTGTGGTTCTCGGCGCGCTTCGCGACCGGGGCGTGGGCCTTCTGAGCGCGGGCAACGAAGTGTCCCGAAGGAACCGCGGCGACCGTTGATGTCATCTCGGGTCCGGCCAGCTGCCCCTTCGGGACAAGCCGCAGGATGCGGGACGGCTGGGGGGGACGCAAGCCCCCTTTTCCACGACCTTTGCGCTTCGCCGATCAGTTGTCCACAGCTCGTCACGCATGCCAGGCGTCGAATGCCTCGCCAACGACCGTCTCGAAGCGCAGGCCCATGAGGACGATCCCCGCGAAGCCCACGTCCCGCGCCGTTTTGGCGACCGCGCGCGCCACGCGCCAGCCCTCGGCCCGCCGCTCCGCCGAGTTCAGGCCGGTCAGGCGTTTTCGGAGCTCCGCGCCAATCGGTATGGCGCCCACCGACTCCAGGCGCTGAACCCAGCGCTCGGAGAACGGCGGGGTGACCTCCAGGTACACCGGCGGGTCGTCCGGACGGAGCTCGAGGTGCTCCATCATCGGCTGGACCGATGCCGGGTCCATCACCGGGCCGACCATCAGGAACTGGGCGCCAACGGTCACCCGCCGTCGGAAGACCCAGCGCCGTGACCGCGAGCTCATCCCGACCTCGAACTCGACGCTGGGCATGGACCGTTCCAGCTCGCGAAGGTACTCGACGATCTCGTAGCTGTTGCTCCAGTGCTCGACCTCGGGAAGCATGTCGCCCTGGACCACGAGGAATGAGCTCACCCCATTGCCGATGGCGCCCCGGACCTCGGATTCAATGGCCAGGATGTTCCGGTCGCGGGTGGAGCACACGACGGTGGGCTTCACGTCCGGCACGTCATGCGCGATGCGGGCGCCATAGGCATAGGGCGACACACGGACCTGCTTGAAGGGGTTGTCTGTGATGAGGACGTGTTGCCAGCGCCCGCGCAGCTCAAGGTGGGTCATGTCCGGCAGGAGAGGCGGGTTGACCTCGACCATCTCGACCCAGTCCCCCCGAGTCGAGAGCACGGATCAGGAGCTTGCTTGGCGACGCCGACGAGCGGCGGCGACCATGTCGCCCAGCTGGTGCTCGATCTCGTCCCAGGTCCGGGTTTTCAGGCCGCAATCGGGGTTGACCCACAGGTCCGCATCGTCCATGTAGCCACCGAAGTGCTCCAGGCGCTCCTCCATCACCCCGCGCCCCGGGGAGTGGGGTGAGTGCACGTCGAAAACGCCGGGGCCGATCTGCATGTGGCCGTCGTCGAACAGCTCGTAGAAGGCCCGGATTCGCTCGTCGTCCTTGGACCGGGCGAAGTAGATCGACGCCACGTCCACCGCGGCATCCGACCACAGCGGAGCGATGGTCGCGTCGGTGCCGTAGCACATGTGCGTGTGCATCTGGACATGCACCGGTTGGTTGAAGACGTGGTTGAGCGCGGCGCGCACGCCGCGGGCATAGACCTCTCGCCGCTCGGCGGCGTCCTCGGTGGGCAACGGCCATCGCTCACGAACCGCGGGCTCGTCGACCTGGATGACCCGCGCGCCGGCGTCCACCAGGAAACTGACCTCCTGGCCGATGGGCTGGGCCACCGCCCAGAATAGCTTGTCGTCCGGAACACCCGGCGGCCGGAAGCTCCAGTTCACGATCGTCACCGGCCCGGTCAGCATCCCCTTCACCGGCTTGTCCGTCGCGGCCTGAGCGAGCTTCCACTCGTCAACGGTCATCGGCTCACTGATGGAAGGCGGTGCCGCCAGAATGGGCGGTCGCGTACAGCGGCTGCCATAGGAGAGCACCCAGCCATGGCGGGTCGTGTGATACCCGTCCATCTGCTCGGCGAAGTACTCGACCATGTCGGTCCGCTCGAATTCTCCGTGGACCAGCACGTCAAGCCCCATCCGCTCCTGCCAGCCGATGGCATCGGTGATCAACCGAGCCATGGCCGCGTCGTAACCGGCTCGATCGAGCTCGCCGCGGCCCAGCTGGGTCCGCAGATTCCGCACCTCGGCCGTCTGGGGGAGCGATCCAGTCGTGGTCGTCGGGTACTTCGGTATTGCGAGGTCGGCCTGGGCGGCGGCTCTCTCGGCTCGAGGCGCTCGCGAGATCAGCGTCCCGACCGCCGGCCACGTGCTGGGCGTCGGTGCGACCGTGGTCGGAGCGTCACCGGTCCGGAGCGCCGCCGGCCAGCTGGCCAGGGCCTGCGTCTTCTCGCGGGCGAACTGGAAGCCGGGCGGAAGGTCCTCCCCTTCCACTGTGTTTGGAAGGAACATCAGGCTGGTGGTCGGCACCAGGCGGATCGTCCGGCCGTCATCGGGCAGCTGGGCGAGGGCCTGCGCGACCAGTTCAAACGCGTCCGGCCACACACTTCGACCGTCGACGACCGCGATCACGTGCTCGGGCTGGGCCGCCCAGGCGGCAGTGACGGACAATTCCGCGACGCCGTCGAGTTGGACCTGGACGGACAAACCCCGCTGACCAAGGGCTTCGAGGATCCCCTCGCTGGCCCGCCCGAACTGGACGGTCACGATCGGCGCCGCGTCCAGTTGCAGATCGGCAGCTCCGCCATATGCGGCGTCCGCTATCGCTCGGTCATCGGTGGTCATGGCCAGCCCGAGACACGGCTCATCGATCTGGAGGCGGAATCCCGGGTGCTCCTGAGCCTGGGCTTTCACCCATTGCCAGAGCGCGTCACCGATGGCCCGGGACGTGCCGAGAGCGCTCCCATTGTCGGTGCCGAGCCGGCTCAGCTTGACCAGGCTGTAGGGGCCGAGCACCGTCCATGTCACATCGGCTTCGAAGGTGGGCTGCCGCCAGGGGAGTGGCATGAAAGGGCCGACCGCCCCGGTGATCTCAGGAACGACGTAGTGGTAGTTGGTATCGAACCACTTGGTCATCTCCCACGCCTCACGGTCTGACGTGCCCCGGGCCAGAGCGGTCATCACCGCAAACGGATCCTGCGGCAGCTGGGAGACCAGGCTGGCCGGGACGAGGCCGAGCATCAGCGCGGTTTCGAGCACCTGGTCGTACAGGTAGAAGTCGTCGACCGCGGATCCGATCAGCGTCCGCTGCTCGTCGAGGTGGGCATTCCGCAGATCCGCAATCCGGGCGTCGAGCTCTTCGCCCTCGGTCCGGCCGCTCCAGGCCCGCTCGAGGAGCCACTTCAGCTCGCGGTTGGGGCCAATGCGCGGATATCCGATCAGCTGGGCGACGGTATGGGGCGTGTTCACGGAGGCCAGTCTAGATCACCGGCCCGGATCTCGACCTCGATGATGGAGAATGCTCCCACGACGATGCCACAGATCGTTCGCCAGATCGGACGAACCCTCCGCCGCGGTGCTCGACGAGCTGTCGGGCTGGCCGTAGATGGCCTGGAACGGGTGGTGGGTGCCGTCGCCGGCACCGGCGACCCGGAGGCCATCCCGCTCGTCCTCGCGCCGTCCCTGCACCAAACCGCGGTCGACTCGTACTGGGGCGAACACACCGTCCATTCGACGCCGTTCCGCTCGGCCCGCGCTTCGTTGGCCTACCTCCGTCGCCGCTCGCGCGAGTACCCGATGTTCGAGCAGCTCATGGAGCTGTACGGGAATCACGAGCACGATACGGTCGTCGACTACGGGTGCGGTCCGGGGAACGACCTGGTGGGGTTCCTGGTGAACGGCAGGGCGCGCCGGGTGATAGGAGTGGACATCTCACGCAAGGCGCTGGAGCTGGCCCGTAGCCGGCTGGCGCTGCATCGGATCGACGGGAGCCGGGCGACGCTGGTCCAGGTGGGCGACGGCGAACCCCGGATCCCACTCGAAACCAGTTCGATCGACTACCTGTATTGCGAGGGCGTCCTGCACCACACCTCCGACCCGGTGGGCGCGCTCCGGGAGTTCCACCGCATCGTCACGCCCGGAGCCAAGGTGGCGATCATGGTCTACAACCGCGATTCGCTCTATTACCACCTGTTCACCGCCTACCAGCGCCAGGTCCTGGAGGGAGCCTTCGCCGGCCTGTCGATCGATGAGGCGTTCCGACGCAACACCGACGGCGAGGAATGCCCCATCGCCCGGGCCTACGTGCCCGATGCGTTCGTGGCGGAATGTGAGCAAGCCGGATTCGACACCCGCTTTGTCGGCGGCTATTTCGCAGACCTCGAGCTACGGCTGTTCCGCAGCCTGGGCCAGCAGGCCACCGCTGATGAACGCCTGCCAGCCGAGCATCGAGGGTTCCTGGACGAGCTGGAGGTCGGCGCGGATGGGTTCCCACGCTACCGTGGACAGCTGGCCGGCATCGGCGGCGTCTACCACCTGGTCAAAGGGTTGCCGGCCTGACCGTGCAATCGACGACCACCCCTGGTGTCACACCGGAACCGGTCCAGGAGGATCTCGACCGGCGGAACGAGGAGTTCTGGGACGAGCTGTGTGGGACGTCGTTCGCACGGGAGCTGGGGCTGGTGACCCGGGATCGGGATACGCTGGAGGCCTTCGACCGCGCCTACTTCGGGTTCTACCCATACCTATCTGGATACCTGGACCGCTTCGACCTGGCCGGGCGTCGAGTTCTGGAGATCGGCCTGGGCTACGGGTCGCTGGGCGAGGCGCTGGCCGGACGCGATGCGGACTACCACGGCCTGGACATTGCCGCCGGCCCAGTGCGGATGATGCAGCACCGCCTTGCGATGCTGGGAAGCGGCGGCGCCGTCGACCAGGTGAGGCAAGGGTCCGCCCTGGCGATGCCCTACCCCGCCGAGACGTTCGACTACGTGTACGCGATCGGCTGCCTGCATCACACCGGGGACCTGCCACGCTCAATCGACGAAGTCAGACGCGTACTGATGCCAGGGGGCCTGGCGGTGGTGATGGTCTACCACGCCGATTCGTGGCGTCAGTGGCGGCGGGTGCACCTGGCCCGGGCCTGGGCGCGCGTCCGCGGCCGCGCCGGGCCATCCGAGGTCGACGTCGCAAGGATGTACGACAGCAACGCGAGCGGGACGGTGGCGCCACACACGGAATACGTGTCCCGGCAGGAGATCGCGGACCTGTTCGACTCGTACTCGGCGGTTGAGATCCGAGCCAGGAACTTTGACGACCTGCGATTCCTCGGCCGGCGCGTCATCCCTCGTCGTCGGATCCTGGGTTCTCCCCTCGAAGCGTGGCTGGGGTTGGACCTGTATGTCGTGGCCCGCCGGTAACCGCCGACACCCGATATGCTTCTGCGCCGATGCACCCGCTCAGCCGCTAGGGACGCGCGAACGTCGGGCGTTGTGCGACCCCTGCTCAAATGGCATGTGGATGCGGAGGCGCGATGAAGGCAGTCATCCTGGCGGGCGGCCGCGGTACCCGCATCTCTGAGGAGACCCACCTGCGACCAAAGCCGATGATCGAGATCGGCGGGCGGCCCCTCCTGTGGCACATCATGAAGATCTATTCCGCCCACGGCGTGAACGATTTCGTGGTCTGCGGCGGTTACAAGGGATACCTGATAAAGGAATACTTCGCCAACTATGTGCTGCACATGTCGGATGTCACGTTCGACATGGAGCACAACACGATGGACGTCCACCAGCAGGACGTCGAGCCGTGGCGCGTCAGCGTGGTGGATACAGGCGACGATACGATGACGGGTGGGCGCCTCAAGCGCGTGGCGGGCTATCTGCAGGGGGAGGACGCATTCTGCTTCACCTACGGTGACGGCGTCGCCGACGTGGACGTTGCGGCGAGCATCGCCTTCCACCGCAGCCACCAAAAACTGGCGACAGTCACGGCCGTGCAGCCACCGGGCCGCTTCGGCGCGCTGCAGCTCGATGGCAGAGACGTCCGTGGGTTCACCGAGAAGCCGCTCGGAGACGGCGGACTGATCAACGGCGGCTTCTTCGTCCTGTCGCCGGCATGCCTCGACCGGATCGCCGGCGACGCGACGAGCTGGGAAGCCGAGCCGCTGCTCGGGCTTGCCGCGGACGGCGAGCTGATGGCCTTCACGCATTCGGGGTTCTGGCAGCCAATGGACACGCTGCGCGAGAAGTCGCTGCTGGAGAACCTGTGGGATTCCGGCAGGGCGCCTTGGAAGATCTGGTAGCCCTCCGCGACCGCTCGGTGCTTCTTACCGGCCATACGGGGTTCAAGGGTGGATGGCTAGCCATGTGGCTGGGGTGGGTTGGAGCGCGCGTTCACGGTTATGCCCTTTCGCCTCCAACACAACCCAATGTCTTCGACGTCGCGCAGGTAGCGCACGTGCTGACATCAGATACCCGCGCGGACCTCGCTGATCTCAGCGCGCTGACGGCCGCACTCGAGCGCTGCCGGCCGGAGGTCGTCTTCCATCTCGCCGCTCAACCATTGGTGAGAGAGGGATACCGCGACCCGCTCGGCACGATCGCCAGCAACGTGGTGGGGACGGCGCACCTGCTGGAGGCGATACGGTCAGTCGACTCCGTTCGCGCAGTCGTCATCGTTGCGACAGACAAGGTCTACCAGAACCGGGAGACAGGGCAGGCCTTCAACGAGCAAGACTCTCTTGGTGGTCACGATCCGTACAGCGGCAGCAAGGCCTCCGCGGAGATCATCGTGGACAGCTATCGATCGAGTTTCTTCGGCGCTGGGCGCCATCCCGCACGGATCGCCAGCGCTCGCGCCGGCAATGTCATCGGCGGCGGTGACTGGGCCACGGATCGGCTGGTCCCGGACTGCCTCCGCGCGTTCGCAGCCGGGGAGCCGGTGCGCCTGCGATACCCCGATGCCATCCGACCCTGGCAGCACGTGTTGGGGCCGCTGTCGGGATATCTGGCCCTGGCGGCCCGGCTGCTCGGCGACGGCGGAGACCAGTTCGCTCGCGCCTGGAACTTTGGACCTGATTTCGACGACGATGCGAGCGTAAGCGAGGTAGCCCAACGGATCGCGAGGCTGTGGGGCGGCGTCGCTCGGGTGGAGCGCGGTGCCGACCCTGCCCAGCGCGAGGCGGGACTCCTCCGACTGGACAGCACCCAAGCACGAGCAGAGCTCGGATGGAAGCCACGCTGGCCACTCCAGCTGGCAATCGAAAAAACGGTCGCCTGGCACCAAGCGTGGCGGTGCGGCGATGACATGCGGGCCGTGAGCGAGGAGCAAATCGCTGAGTATGCCCAGGCGGCTGTTTCGTGAGCGATCGTTTGGACGTTCGTGACACGACACTCCCCGGTGTGCGCCTCGTCCAGCGCAAGCCCCTCACCGATGAGCGCGGCTGGTTGGAGCGGATGTTCGACAGCGGCGAACTCGCCGGCATGGTCGGGCCCCGCTCGATCGTCCAGGTGAATCGGACGGTCACACGGTTCGCGGCGACGGTGCGGGGCATGCACTTCCAGATCCAGCCGTCGGCCGAGGCCAAGATTGTCAGCTGCCTGCGGGGTGAGGTCTTCGACGTTGCCGTCGACGTCCGCCGCGACTCGCCGACCTTCCTCCAATGGCATGCGGAGGTGGTGAGCGGGGAAAACCGACGCTCGCTGTTCATCCCGGAGGGCTTCGCCCACGGCTTCCAGTCACTCGTCGACGACTGCGAGCTCCTCTACTTCCACACCGCCGCGCATGACCCGGCCGCGGAGCGTGGATTACATCCGCTTGATCCCCGACTCGGGATCACGTGGCCGCTGGCCATCGAGCAGCTGTCGGAGCGCGACGCCGCGTTCCCGCCACTTGGGCCCGAGTTCAGCGGCATTGCCTTATGACCTGCCGGCACTGCGGCGCTGATACAACCCTGTTGCTCGTCGACCTGGGGAGTGCGCCACCATCGAACGGGTTCCTGACCCACGCGGCGTTGCGCAGCCCAGAGGCGTGGCTGCCGCTGAGGGTGCTCGTCTGCGAGCGCTGCTGGCTGGTCCAGACCGAGGACTTCGCGCGAGCCGAGCAGATCTTCCCTTCCGACTACACGTACTTCAGCTCGTATTCGTCGAGTTGGCTGAGCCATGCCGAGCGCTACGTTCAGGACATGGTTTCCAGGTTCGCCCTCGACCCCGACAGCCACGTCGTCGAGGTGGCTGCAAATGATGGGTATCTGTTGCAGTACGTGTTAGCGCGCGGCATCCCGTGCACCGGAATCGAACCCACGGCCAGCACAGCTGCCGCGGCACGCGAGCGGGGAATCCCGATCGTCGAAGCCTTCTTCGGCTCCGAGCTCGCCGAGGAGCTCGCGCGCACCGGTCGGCAGGCCGACCTCGTGACCGCCAACAACGTCCTCGCGCACGTCCCGGACATCAACGATTTCGTGCGCGGCTTTGCGGCGCTGCTGAAGCCGCATGGCGTCGCGACGTTTGAATTCCATCACGTCAAGCAGCTGATCGACGGTTGCCAGTTCGATACGGTCTACCACGAGCACTTTTCCTACCTGTCCCTAACCGCGGTGGACCGGATATTTTCGGCCGGCGGCCTGTTGGTCTTCGACGTCGAGGAACTCCCGACCCATGGCGGCAGCCTCCGCGTGTTCGCCCAGCGCGCTGACACCGGGCGGCAGCCGCGGTCGCAGGCGGTCGATGCCTTGCTCAGTGCCGAGGACAGCGCCGGACTGCGCGACCCGGCGTACTACGAGGGCTTTCAGGACCGCGTGCTGAAGGTGAAACACGACTTTCTATCGTTCCTTCTCACCGCACATGCAGATGGGAAGGCTGTCGTCGGCTACGGCGCAGCCGCGAAAGGCAACACGCTCTTGAACTTCGCCGGCGTCCGGCCCGACCTCGTTGCATTCGTCGTCGACCGGAACCCCGCCAAGCAGGGCAAGTTCCTGCCCGGCAGCCGGATCCCTGTCGTCGGAGAGGGCAAGCTCGAGCAGGCTCGGCCTGATTTCGTCGTGATCTTCCCGTGGAACCTCATAGACGAGGTCATTTCTGAACAGGCCGAGGTTGCCGAATGGGGCGGCCGGTTCGTGACCGCGGTGCCCGAGCTCAAGATCTGGCCATGAAAGTGGCTGTCACCGGCGCCACCGGTTTCATTGGGCGCCACGTGGTGGCGCAGCTCGAGAATGAAGGGGTCTCACCAACCCTCGTCTGCAGACCTGGCTCCCCGAGGCCCGCCGGATTCTCAAGCCACCGCGTGGTCGAGATGGACATCGCCGACGCCCGGCCGGATGCCTACGACCGCGTGGGCAGGCCCGGGGTGGTGATCCATCTCGCGTGGGGCGGACTGCCGAACTACTCGTCGCAGCGCCACCTCGACCATGAGCTGCCGGCACAGCGTTCGTTCCTGGACGGCCTGCTGATGGCCGGTCTCAGCAGCCTGACCGTCACCGGCACCTGCCTCGAATACGGATTGCAGTCCGGCGCGCTGCGCGAGGACATGCCGACGGCGCCGGTCACGGCCTATGGAAGCGCGAAGGACGAGCTCCGGGGGGAGCTTGAGCGACGGCGGCAGAACCAACCCTTCAACCTCACCTGGGCGCGCCTGTTCTACCTCCATGGCGAGGGACAGGCGGCGGGCTCGCTGCTGCCGCAGCTCGAATCAGCCATCGCGCGTCGCGATGCCACCTTCAACATGTCGGGCGGGCAGCAGATGCGGGATTACCTGCCGGTCGATGAGGCGGCACGCTACCTGGTCGCCCTGGCCATGAACGGCAGGGACAATGGGGTCGTGAACGTCTGCTCCGGGCGCCCGGTTGCCGTTCGCGAGCTCGTTGAGGCCGCGGTCCGGAGCCACGGCTCATCCATCCAACTAAACCTCGGGCATTTCCCGTATCCCGACTACGAGCCGATGTCATTCTGGGGCGACCCGGAGAAGCTGACCCGCATTCTGGAATCGCGTGATGAAGCCGTTTGACGAGGAGGTCGAGGAGCGCATCGTCGATAACCGACGCAATGCGTCATTGCGCAGGGCGGCCACTGCCTTCATGCGCGAGTCGACCCGCCCGAAATACTCCTACAACTTCTCGTGGCTGGGCCGACCCATCATCCAGTACCCGCAGGACATCGTTGCGCTGCAGGAACTGATATGGGCGGTGCAGCCGGACCTGATCATCGAAACGGGCATCGCCCATGGTGGCTCGCTGATCCTGTGGTCATCGCTGCTTGAGCTGAATGCTGCATGCGGCGGCGCGCAGGACGGCCGTGTAGTCGGCGTCGATATCGATATCCGCGCACACAACCGGGCGGCGATCGAGGCACATCCGATGTCCAAGCGCATCACCATGATCGAGGGATCGAGTGTCGATCCGGGCGTGGTCGCGCAAGTCAAGGATGCCGCAGCCGGACGCAAGCGGGTGCTGGTCTGTCTGGACAGCAATCACACCCATGCCCATGTCCTGGCCGAACTTCAGGCCTACGCACCCTTCACGTCGGTGGGGAGTTATTGCGTCGTCTTCGACACGGTTATCGAGGATCTTCCGGCAGAGATGTTTCCGGACCGTCCGTGGGGGCCCGGCGACAACCCGAAGACGGCAGTGCACGCGTATCTGATGAACCACCCCGAGTTCGAGATCGATCATCGGATCGAGGACAAGTTGCTGCTGACCGTGGCGCCGAGCGGCTATTTGAAACGGATCCGCTGATGAGTCTGAGGTTCTCGATTGTCTACCCGACCCGGCATCGCCCCGAGTTCGTCCGGCAGGCGCTGGAGATCCTGGAAACACAGCGCCACGACGACTTCGAGGTCATCGTGTCGGACAACTATCTCGACCCGGCGCTGTCCTGCGAGCAGATCTGCCGCGACAGCTCGCTGGCGAACCTCAGGTACGTACGTCCGCCGCAGTCACTCGGGATGGTCGAGAACTGGAACCATGCGCTGCCGTTCGCAGCTGGGGATTACGTCTGCTACCTCACCGATAAGATGTTCGTCCTGCCGGACGCGCTGGGCCGCATCGAGCATGCGATCGATGCTGCCGGCGGCCCCGACATCGTCAGCTGGACCAGCGACTTCTACTTTCCCGCGAATTACCCCGACTACTTCGGCGGCGGGACGTACGGCGGTGTAAGCGATTCCAGCGTTCGCATGGGTCTGTTTCGCCCCTATTCCCCGGCGGTTGAGCTCGACCTTCGCGGCGCTGCCCAGATATCCCGCACTGAGCAGAGTCCCGCGCAATACAGCCGCGGGAAGCTCGTGTTCGGGGCGTATCGGCGCGAACTGGTTCAGCGGATCGTGAATCGCTTTGGCGCCCTGTTCTCCACGATCAACCCCGATTACACGTCCATGGTGCTCGGCCTGACCGAGGCGCACGATGCGATCGAGCTGGCCTCGAGCTGTGTGGTCAGCGTCAACACGGACATCTCGAACGGAATGCTGTGCGACACCAACGACGACGCCGCGCTCGGATTTCTGAACTCGTTGGCCGGCGGCGCCGAGTCCGTCCTGCCGAACATGCTGGTGCCCGGTCTGTACGCCTCGATCCACAACTGGGTAGCGCATGACTACCTGACCCTGAAGAAGGCTTACGACCTCTCATTCGTGTTCGACGCGGCAAACTGGATCGTGTACTGCCACGAGGACATCCACCGGCCGGAGCGGCGCTGGTCAGACCCCGAGGTCGAGGCCGAGCAGAAGGCGCTTCTGCGGGCCTTCGTCGAGTCACTCGAACCCGCTGTCGTGGCGACCGTCCGGGCCTGTCTCGCTGCGCGCGCCGCGGCAGCGCGTCGTCCGCCGCTGCGGCGCTTCCGCGACCGCTTGGGGCGGCGATTGTGGAGGCGATCGCCGTCTCTCACGCCGTCCATCCAGGCCGCGGTCGCGCGCTCCGTCGCCAGCAGGAATTAGGGCGGCGTTGGGCTCGATACTGGTCCTCTACCACTCCAGGCTGGCGCCAGTCCGCCCCGCGATCGCCGATCACCTCTTCTCGTTCCGCCGGTACGGCGGACGGCCCTGCATCTACATCAACATGGCCGTCCGCTCGGTTCCGAGCTGGATCCATCGGATCGACATCGACCTCGTCATCCTGCACACCATCCTTCTGTCCGATCGCTGGCAGCCCGATGACTTCCGCGACGTGGTGCTGCGGATGGGCGCGTTGCGGCGAGTCCGCGCGCCGCGGGTGGCGATCCCGCAGGACGAGTTCATCAACACCGACCTCCTGGTCGAAGTCCTCGACGACCTCGACGTGGATCACGTCTTCACCTGCGCCCCGGAGTCGGAGTGGGCCACGATCTATGGCCCGCTGGTCAGCAAGGGCGTTGGATTCACGCGAGTCCTTCCGGGCTACCTCGAGGTCGAGACCGTCAGGCGGATCGACCGGCTCGCACGCGACGTGCCGAAACGCGACATCGACATCGGCTATCGCGCGTGGAAGCCGAAGCCATGGCTCGGGCGGCACGGGATGATGAAGGGCTGGATCGCCGACGCGGTGGCGGCCGAGGGTTCCCGGGCCGGGCTGCGAATCGACATCTCGATTGAGGAGAAGGACATCTTGCTGGGGGATGCCTGGTACCGGTTCCTGCTGCGGAGCCGTTACACGATCGGGGTCGAGAGCGGGGCCGGGATCCTCGACCGCGACGGGAAGATTCGCGAATGCGCCGATACGTATGTCGCCGACCAACCGGACGCCTCGTTCGAGGATGTCGAGCGAGCGTGCTTCGCCGGTCTGGACGGAGGGCTGAACCTGCGCACGATCTCGCCTCGGCACCTGGAAGCGGCGGCGACCCGGACACCGCAGATCCTGGTCGAGGGAACCTACAACGGGATCCTCGAGGCGGGGCGTCACTACATCCCGCTGCGGACTGACTTCAGCAACCTACGCGACATCGTTGATGAGGTCGCCCGCGGCGATGGTCACCGGGACCTGGCCGAGCAGGTGTACTCGGACCTGGTCGCCTCTGGGGACTACGGGTACGAGGCGTTCGTGCGCACGATCTTGGGGGCTGTCCCGCTCAAGTCGGCGGCCGAATCGCGACGACAGGGTATCCTCCTACGCGGGCTGTCGGCCTGGGAGCATGCTGCCGATCGGCCATCGTGGGGGTGGGTGCGGATCCGGCAGCGGGTCCGACCGATGGTCCGGGAGGCGTTGCGGCGGACCGGGCTGTTGGCGACCGTGATGAGCGCGCGAGCGGCGCGCCGCGCGCGACGGCTGCGGGCGAACTAGGAGCGAGACGGATGTGCGGTATCGCGGGGATGATGAGCCTCTCGGGAAAGCCCATCCCCGGGCTGGACTCGGATCTCGGCGTCATGGACGCGCTCATCAGCCACCGCGGACCCGATGGAACCGCCACGTGGCGCCACCCATCCGGGCAGGTAGGCCTCCTCCACCGGCGGCTGGCGATCATCGACCTGACCACTGGCGACCAACCGATGCAGGGCGAGAGCGGGGATTGGATCACCGCCAATCACGAGATCTACAACTACATCGAGCTCCGCGAGGAGATGGGCGCTGCCTCGTTCCGCACGACGTCGGACACGGAGGTGATCCTTCGCGCCTATCAGAAGTGGGGCGCCGAGGCGCTGACCCACCTGCGTGGGATGTTCGCCTTCGCGCTATGGGACGCCGAGCGCGGCATGCTGTTCTGCGCGCGGGATCGGTTCGGCATGAAGCCGTTCTACTACGCGGTGGTGGACGGGATCTTCCTGTTCGCGTCGGAGGCCAAGGCCCTGCTCCCCTTCCTGCCGTCGATCGAGACGGATCCAGAGGGCCTCCGAGACTACCTGACCTTCCAGTTCTGCCTCGACGGCAAGACGCTCTTCAAGGGCGTTCGCGAGCTGCCCGCTGGCCACTCGCTTGTGGTTGCCGGCGGAGAGGTCCGCATTCAGCGTTACTGGGACGTCCGCTTCGTGCCGGACTACGACCACACGTCGCTCTACTTCGAGGAGGAGCTGCTGGCGCGACTTTCAGATTCGGTCCGCGTCCACCTGCGGGCCGACGTACCCGTCGGCGCCTACCTCAGTGGCGGGCTGGACTCCAGCATCGTGGCCGGCCTGGCCGCCGACGCCGGCGAGATCGGGCTGATGGCCTTCAACGGCCGTTTCGCGATGGGAAGCGACTATGACGAGAGCGAGTATGCACGGGCCCTCGCCGACGATCGCGGCCTCGACCTCCACGTGTCGGACATCACCGTCGATGACTTTATCCGCGACATCCATCGGGTCATCTATCACCTCGACTACCCCGTCGCCGGGCCCGGGGCGTTCCCCCAGTTCATCGTCTCGCGAGACGCTCGCCGGCACCGCAAGGTGGTGTTGGGTGGCCAGGGCGGAGATGAGTTGTTCGGCGGTTACGCCCGCTACCTGGTGGCGTACCTGGAGCAGTGCCTGAAGGCCGCGATCGACGGGACCCTGAACAACGGCAACTTCGTGGTGAGCTACGAGTCGATCCTGCCCAACCTGGCCACTCTGCGCCAGTACAAGCCAATGCTCCAGGAATTCTGGTCGGAGGGGCTGTTCGAGCCGATGGACCGCCGGTATTTCCGGCTGGTGAGCCGCGGCAACACCCACCAGGACGAGATTCGATGGGACCAGCTGGGCCCGTACTCTCCCTTCGAGACGTTCCGCTCGATCTACTACGCTGACAACATCGACGGCGAGTCGTACCTCGACCGGATGACCCATTTCGACTTCAAGACCCTGCTGCCCGCGTTGCTCCAGGTCGAGGACCGGATGAGCATGGCCCACGGCCTCGAGTCGCGGCTCCCCTTCCTCGACCACCCGATCGTGGAGCTGGCGGCCACCATCCCGGCCGACATCAAGTTCCAGGGTGGTCGCCTGAAGCGCCTCCTGGTGGCCACCTTCAGCGATCGACTGCCGCCGCAGATCGCGCGCCGAACCGACAAGATGGGGTTTCCGACCCCGCTCACCGAGTGGGCGAAGGGACCCGCCCGCGAGTTCATCGGCGACGTTCTCTCGTCACCGGCGGCGTTGGGCCGCGACGTCATTGATAACCGGGCCGTCCTCGCCTCGCTCGACGGCGAGGCCGCGTTCGGGCGCGGCTTCTGGGGTCTCTTCTCCCTGGAGCTGTGGCAACAGCAGTATCACGACCGGGCCCATGAGTTCGGGGCCATGCGGACTGAGCTACGGAGGGCTGTCTGAGCATGCGAGTGCTGGTGACCGGCGGAGCCGGGTTCATCGGTTCACACGTCACCGATCGCCTGCTGGCACGATCGGACGAGGTGACGGTCATCGACAACTACGCCACCGGCCGGCGCGACAACCTGCCGGACGCGGCGCCCGGGCTGACCGTCATCGAGGGGGATGTGGCCGACAGGGAGGTCGTCGAACAGGCCTTCAAGCGGTTTCGACCCGAGGTCGTGGTCCATGCCGCGGCGTCGTACAAGGACCCCGAGGACTGGGCATCCGACGCGGCCACCAACGTGCTGGGGACGGCGCTCGTGGTACGAGCCTCTGAATCGGTCCAGGCGCGGCGGTTCATCTACCTTCAAACCGCCTTGTGCTACGGGCTCCATCCGCTGGAGCAGCCGATCACCCTCGACCATCCCGTCCTGCCCGGGGCAAGCAGCTATGCCATCAGCAAGACGGCCGGCGAGCAGTACGTGGCCTTGAGCGGGCTGGAATGGCAGTCGTTCCGTCTGGCGAACGCCTACGGCCCGCGCAACCTCAGCGGCCCGCTGCCGACCTTCTTTTCTCGGCTGACCGCCGGCAAGCCGTGCTTCGTGATGGACACGCGCCGTGATTTCATCTTCGTCAGCGAGCTCATCGACGTGCTCGAGAAAGCCATCGATGGCAGCGGCGGAGCGGGGGCGTACCACGTGTCGTCTGGCGGCGACTACTCGATCCAGGAGCTCTTCGATGCCACGGTGACGGCACTGGGCATCGAGCTCGATACGCCGGTCGAGGTCCGCCCCCGCGGCCCCGATGATGCATACACCATCCTCCTCGACCCCAGTCGCACCGAGCGCGACTTCGGCTGGCGGGCCGGCGTGCCGCTGGAGCAGGGCGTGAAGGACACCATCGAGTACTACCGGCGATTCGGCATTACCGACACCTACACCCACCTCAAACTGGAACAGCTCCGCGCATGAGCTCTGCGGCCGCGTTCCCGGGGGCGCGCGTGTTGGTGGTCGGGGGAGCGGGGTTCGTCGGCAGCAACCTGGTCCGTGCCCTTGTCGGCCGGGGAGCCGGCGCAGTGGTGGTCGTCGACAACCTGCTTTCGTCGAATCGCACCGATGTCCTGGATCTGCCCCCTGTCACTTTCATCCAGGGTTCCATCGCCAGTCCGTCGATCCTGGCCCACCTCGCCGACAACTTCGACTACGCATTTCACCTGGCTACGTTCCATGGCAACCAGAACTCGATGGCCGACCCTTTGGCCGACCACCGAAACAACTTGCTGACCACCTTGCGCCTGTATCAACGGCTGTCTGGGTTCAAACGCCTACGAAAGGTGGTCTACGCCTCGGCCGGGTGCACCGTCGCCCGGAAGGTGTATGGGGTCGCCGCGCCCACCCTCGAGGATGATCCGGTCGGGCTGGACCTCGACTCGCCGTACCAGATCTCGAAGGTTGCGGGCGAGATGTACGGCAACTACTTCCATGCCCGCCACCGCCTCCCTGTCGTGCACGCGCGGTTCCAGAATGTCTACGGCCCGGGCGAGATCCTGGGCGCCGGACGGTGGCGCGGGACGCCGGCAACCGTCTGGCGCAACGTCACGCCCACCTTCGTCTACCGGGCGATCGTAGGTCTGCCGCTGGTGCTCGAGAACGGTGGGCGGTCGTCGCGCGATTTCATCTACGTCGATGACATCGTTGAAGGGCTGCTGCGGTGCGCGGTGCGCGGCCAGGACGGGGAAGCCTACAACCTGGCCAGCGGGGTGGAAACCACGATCCGCGAGCTGGCGGACGCGATCAGCGCCTGCCTGCCACGGCCGGCGCCAATCGAGATTGCGCCTCGTCGGACATGGGATCACTCGGGCAATCGCCTCGGCAGCACGGTGAAGGCCCGGAAACAGCTTGGGTTCCGGGCCAAGGTCACGCTGGACGAGGGAATCCGCCGGACGGTGGCTTGGACGCAGCAGAACCTGCCGACGATCGAGGCCTCGATCAAACGCCACCGGCGGCGGCTCGCCGCCGCCTGATGGGGTTGACGGCCCCCGCAGCGTCCGGCGGACCAGCGGCCACGGGGCCTGCTCTGGCGATGAAGTCGCAGATCGTCCGACTCGGCCGGAACACTGCGATTTACGGCGCCGGGCAGGTGCTCCTGCGGATGGTGTCCCTGCTGCTTCTGCCGCTGTACACCAGCTACCTGACTCCGGCGGACTACGGGATCAGCTCGATCCTGGGTGTCATGACCTACTTCGTGACGCCCATATTCGCGCTCGGGATCTCGGGTGCCATCGGGATCGTGTACTTCACCCGGGATGAGCCAGCGGAGCGGGCGGCCTCGATCTGGACGGCCTTCGCGACCCTCGCCGCCAGCTCTGCTCTGCTGGCGGTCGGAGGATGGGCCATCTCGGACCGCCTGGCGATGATGTTGTTCTCGGAAGGCCAGTCGTCCTACAACCTGTCCTACCTGGTCACATTGGCCCTGGCCACAGCTGCGATGAGCATCGCCACCCAGCCCCTGCTGGCAAGGCTCCAGTTCGAAGAACGGGCCAAGACGTTCGTGGCCATCACCCTGAGCTCGTCGGGCCTCTCGATCCTGGCAAGCGTGATCCTGATCGTGATCCTTGGCCGCGGAGTAGCCGGGTTCATCGAGGCGGCCGCAATCGCACAGGCCGTGACGATGGTGGTCGCCATGATCGTGTCGTTGCGCGGCTTGCCGTTTCAGGTCAGCTGGACCATCGCACGGGAGCTCCTCGTGCTTGGCATGCCTCTCATTCCCGGGTTCCTCGCGATTTTCGTCATGCTCCAATTCAACAAGGTCCTCCTGCAGGCGGGCGCCGGTCTGGACGAGCTCGGTATCTACACCGTCGGGTTCAACATCGGTCTGCTGATGACCCTCCTGGTGAGCGGCTTCACCAGCGCGTGGTTCCCGTTCTTCTCATCGTTCATGAACCAGCAGGATCAGGCGGGTGCGCTGTTCGCCCGGGTCATGACGTACTACGTCCTGGGCGCGGGGACGGTATCGCTGCTGTTCTTCATCGGGGCCCAGCCGCTGATTCGGCTTGCGACCCAGCCGGCATTCTGGGGAGCCTATGTGTCGGTCGGCCCTTCGGCCGCCGCGCAGTTCCTGATCGGAGTGCACAGCATCCTGGTGGTCGGGATGTACTTCACCAAGAGGGTGCGGGCCGGGGTGGTCATCCAGGGAGCTGCCGCTGCCCTTTCGGTCGTCCTCAACCTGCTCCTGATCCCGCCCCTGGGGGCGGGCGGAGCGGCCATCGCACTTGTCCTCGGATTCGTGGCCATGATCGTGCTCCAGCATGGGTGGAACGTGGCGCGGGTGCGCTTCCACGTTCCCTACGAGTGGCGGCGGCTCGCCCTGTTCGCCGCGATCTACGTTGCGACCGCCACCTTCTTCCTCTCGAATCGATCCTGGTCGCTGGTGGCGGAGTTGGGCCTGTCGGTCCTCGCCACGGTCACCTTGATTGGCCTCGTCCTCGCCCTCCTCAGCCCCGCCGAGCGCGCGGAGGCACGCGCCGAGGTCGCCCGCCGCCTGGGCCGTGGCGCGGGGTCGGGCGCCGAGTCCGCTCCCTGATGCGGAGAGCGCGCCGCAACGTCGACGGCATCCTCGTCCTCTACCACTTCATCCCGCCCTACGCCGAGACCGTCCTGGAGCACGCGACCGCGTTCCAGCGCCATTCCCGCTTCCCGGTTTGGAACCTCAACACCGCCGAGCGTTTCCCATCGGCGCTGAACGGGCTCAGCTTCAGGGTCGTGGTGCTCCACTACTCCCTGTTCGGGTCAGCCGAGTACAAGCTGGGCCCTGCGTTTCTCGAGTACCTGCGCCGGAGCCGCGACAGCCTGCGGGTGGCGTTTTTCCAGGACGAGGCCACCCACGCAGGCCAGCGATTCACGTTCATCGATGCCCACGCCATTGATTGGGTCTTCACCCTGCTGGAACCCGAAGATGCTGAACGGGTGTACGGGCGGCGCGCTCACCGGCCGCGGCTGTCCTCGACGATTCCAGGCTATGTCAGCGATGACCTCCTAGATCGCGCGGCACGGTTCGCCAGGCCAGACGAGGAGCGCAGCATCGACGTCGGCTATCGGGCTCGCACGCTTCCCTTCTCGATGGGTCGGGGGGCGCGTGAGAAGAGCGAGATCGGCCGAACGTTCGCCAAGCGCGCGGCCGGTCGAGGGCTGACCCTCGACATCGGCGTCGACGAGGACCTTCGGCTGTACGGCGACGATTGGTACCGATTCCTGGGCTCGTGTCGGGCAGTCCTGGGGGTCGAGGCCGGCGTGTCCATCTTCGACCTCGATGACCAGGTCGGTCCCGCGACCGAGGCCTTCCTGGCTCGGCATCCGAACGCTTCATTCGCCGAGGTCGAGGCCCAGGTCCTGGAGCCATGGGAGGACAACATCCACTACCGCACGATCAGCCCTCGCCATCTCGAGGCGGCCGCCTTCGACACGTGCCAGATCCTGTTCGAAGGGTCGTACTCCGGCATCCTGGAGCCTGGGACCCACTACATCCCCCTGCGGAAGGATTTCTCGAACCTCGATGAGGTCATCCAGACGTTCCGCGACGCCGAACAGCGGGCGCGGATCGTGGCCAATGCTCGCCGTGACCTGATCGAGTCCGGTGGCTACAGCTACGCCCAGTTCATTCGTTCATTCGACGATGCGCTCGAGGAGGCGGGCATCGGCCCGCCGTCCGCTCCGCGACCGCGGGCGGTGGACGACGCCCTGGCCCGAGGTGCCTGGCTCCGTCGCACCGAGCGCAGGCTGCGCACCGCCTACTGGCGCTTCCGACTTGCGGTGCGACGCTCCGGCCGGCGGAGCTGATTGCGGTAGGACGCGAGGTACTCGCCACTCTTGAGCGGTCGCCACCACTCGGGGTTATCGCGGTACCAGGTCACCGTCGTCGCCAAAGCGGCCTCGAAGTCGTGGCCCGGCCGCCAGCCGAGACGGCGCAGCTTGGTCGAGTCAACCGCGTAGCGACGGTCGTGGCCGGGCCGATCCTCGACGTGCTCGACCTGCGAGGTGGGGCGATCAGTCAAGGCCAGGATCCGGTGCGCGAGCTCCAGGTTGCTGAGCTCATAGCCGCTGCCGATGTTGTAGACCTCCCCCGGCTCACCGCGCTCCAGGACGAGCTCCAGTGCGTCGCAGTGATCGGTCACGAATAGCCACTCCCGGCTCTGGTGACCGTCGCCGTAGACCGGCAGGGGCAGTCCTTCCAGCGCGTTGGTGACGAACAGGGGGATGGCTTTCTCGGTGTACTGGTTGGGACCGAAGTTGTTCGTGGTCCGGGTGATCATGACCGGCACGTGGTACGTCGCCTGGTAGGCGCCCACCAGCAGGTCAGCCCCGGCTTTGCTGGCCGAGTACGGACTGCTCGGATTCAGCCGGTCGTTCTCGTCGGATGAGCCCTCCGGGACGTTGCCGTACACCTCATCCGTACTGATCTGCAGGAACCGCGCGGACCCATGGCGACGTGCCGCCTCGAGCAGGACGAACGTCCCGTGGATATCGGTCTGGATGAAGGCGTCCGGCTCGTCGATGCTGCGGTCGACGGACGACTCGGCGGCGAAGTTGACGATGCCATCGGCGCCGCCCACGACGCGGTCGACCACGACGGGGTCGCTCACGTCGCCCTTCACGAACCGGTAGCGCGGGTTGCGGCCGACATCGGCCAGGTTGGCGAGGTTGCCCGCATAGGTGAGCTTGTCGAGGACGGTCACCTGGACGTCGGGGTGGCGCGCGAGCACGCGTCGGACGAAATGGGAGCCAATGAATCCTGCTCCACCGGTGACCAGCAGCCGTTGCGGGATCCAGCTCACGCCCGCCATCGACCCGAGCGAGACATGCCACGGCACCCCTTTCACGCGCTCCCCGGTCGTCGGAGTGTACCGGCACGATACGACGGTCGGCCTGAAGGCCCGGCAACGCCGCATACTGAAGGCCATGACCACCGACCGGCCGCCGATCGAGGTAACGGTCGAGATCCCGTCGGGCAGCCGAAACAAGTACGAGTACGACCACATTCGGCATCGGTTCGTCCTCGATCGGATCCTTTACAGCAGCGTCCACTACCCGTGCGACTACGGGTTCCTCGAAGGGACCCTGGCCGATGACGGCGACCCGCTGGACGTCCTGGTCGTGATCAGCGAGCCCACGTTTCCCGGCTGCGTGGTGCGGGCGCGCCCGGTGGGGGTGCTCGACATGCGCGATGACAAGGGCCACGACTACAAGGTCCTGGCGGTTGCTGCTGACGATCCGCGTTGGGACGAGACGCATGCGCTCGAGGACCTGTCGCCCCACCGGCTGCGCGAGATCGAGAACTTCTTCCAGATCTACAAGGGGCTCGAGGGACGCCGGGTTGAGGTCTTCGGCTGGCTTGGCCTGGCCGACGCGTGGCGGATCATCGATCAGGCGGTAAGCGCCGGCGGGGCCGGCCAGACAACGGTAGAACCGGGGGTCGGGCGCTGACCCACCTGCGCGGCGGACCCCCGGCTGGCTGGGTGATCGCCGGTATTCCCGCGTCGGGCTCGAGCGGGGGTGCCATCCGTGCTCGGCACGTGTTCACCGCGCTGGCTGAGCGGACCGGCGGTCGGGTCGTCGCCGCCTACGGTCGCCGGGGCATCCCGGCTCTGGCCCTCGCGGTCGCGTCGGCCTCGACCGGGTGGCGCCGCTCATTGCATGTCGCGTCAACCGAGCTCCTGCCCCTGGCGGCCATCGCGATCCTCCGAGGGCCGGTGACGGCGGCGGTCCTCGACCTCCACGACCACCCCGCACTGCAGGCCGACGGCTTGCGCATTCCTCTGGCGGAGGCCAAGCGCCAAGACCTGCAACGCCTGTTCGCTCGCAACGTGGCGGCATTCTCGCGGCTGGTCGTCCCCTCTCCCTCGTTTGCCGAGCTCTGCCGATTGCCCGCCGAGCAGATCATTGTGGTGACGAATGGGACGGACGCCGAACGGGTCGTCCCCCGGCCGGAGCCGGGGGACCCGGTCGTCGGGATGGTCTCCGGAGCCGCTCCGGGTCGCGGCATCGAGCTGCTCGTGAGTGCGATGGCGCGGGTCCGGGCCGAGGTCCCCGAGGCAACTCTCCGGTTGGCCCTGACCGCAACCGGTCCGGCCAGTGCGCGGTACCTCCGCACGCTGGCCTCGCAGTTGCGCGAACGCGACCCCTGGGTCACCTTGAACGAGGTGCCGTATCGCCGACTCAGCGCGTTTCTGGGGGACGCCTCGGTGCTCGTCATTCCCCACCCCCCCGGCCCGTACATGGATGCGTCCACCCCGGTGAAGCTCTTCGACTCGATGGCGGCCGGACGGCCTCTCGCCGTCACCCCGCGTTTCGAGACGCGGAAGATCGTGGAGGCGTGCCGGTCGGGCCTGGTGGCCGCATCGGACAGCCCGGACGATCTGGCGGAGGCGATCCTGAAACTGCTCCGCTCGGAGTCGTTGCGGCGCGAGCTGGGCGGGAACGCGCGACGTTGCGCCGTCGAGCAATACGACTGGCGAGTCCTGTCCGCTGGGTTGGCCGACGCGATCCTGGGATCCTGACGGATAGCCGGCTCGACTCTAGAAGGCCTCCAGGTATCGGGCTGTCTCCCAGCCGGTGACCTGCATCCGGTACGCGTCCCACTCCTCGCGCTTGGCTTCCACAAAGCGCTCGAACACGTGGTCGCCGAGCGCCTCCCGAATCACCTCGTCCGCGGCCAGCTCGTCGAGTGCCTCGCTCAGGGTGCCCGGCAGCTGGCGGATCTTCCGGCTCTGGAGCTTGGCCTCGTCGAGGTGGTACAGGTTCTCCTCTACCGGATCGGGGGCGGGGAGCTTGCGCTGGACGCCATCCAGACCGGCGGCGAGCATGGCCGCAAACGCAAGGTACGGGTTGGATGACGGATCCGGGCAGCGGAGCTCGATGCGGGTCGAGTCGAGCTGCCCGCGGCTGATCTGCGGAATGCGGATGAGGGCCGAGCGGTTGATCCGCGCCCAGCCGATGTAGACCGGCGCCTCGTAGCCGGGCACCAGGCGCTTGTAGCTGTTCACCAGCGGGGCCAGGACCGCGATCATGCCGCGGGCGTGCTCCAGGGTCCCGGCGATGTAATGACGGGCGATCGCGGACAGCCCGTAGGGGTCCTTCGCATCGGCAAATGCATTGCGGCCGCGCTTGTCGTCCCACAGGGACTGGTGGGTGTGCATCCCGGAGCCGTTGATGCCGAAGATCGGCTTGGGCATGAAGGTCGCGTGCAGGCCATGGTGGGCGGCGACCGCCTTGAGGGTGGTCTTGAAGGTCACCGCGTTGTCGGCGGTGCGGAGCGCATCGGCATATTTGAAGTCGATCTCATGCTGGCCGATCGCGACCTCATGATGCGCCGTCTCGACCTCGATTCCGATCTCCTCCAGGTCGTTCATCATCTCCTTGCGGACGTCAGTGGCCAGGTCGGCCGACAGGTCGAAGTACCCCGCCGCGTCATGCGGCAGAGGCTCGATGCGGCCGTCGCCCAGCCGGAGCAGGAAGAACTCGAGCTCGGGGCCAGTATTGAAGGTGTAGCCCAGGGCCTTGGCCTTCTCCAGCTGGCGGCGCAGGACCTGGCGCGGGTCGCCGGGAAACGGCTCACCGTGCGGGGTGAAGACGTCGCAGATGACGCGTGCGCTGCCGGTCTCGATCGCACGCCCGTTGGCGTCCAGGCCCGGCTCCCAGGGGATGGGCGAGAAGGTCGTCAGGTCGGGCACGAGGAACATGTCCGACTCCGCGATCCGGGCGAAGCCCTCGATGCTGCTGCCGTCGAACCACTTCCCGTGCTCGACCGCCTCCTCGAGCTGGTGCATCGGCACCTGCACCGACTTGACGTGGCCGACGATGTCGGTGAACTGGAGGCTGACAAAGCGAAGGTTTCGATCCTCGGCCAGCTTCAGGGCGGCGGTGAGGTCCTTCCGAACCATGTGCGGGGCTCCTTCTGGGCATGGGTGGGCAATAGACCGATGAGGAGGCGAGGCTAGGCTGCGGCGGAATCCGCGGGAATGGAGCACAGCCCGCGATGGGGACCGATCCTTTGTGCACTATGCACAAAGGATGCTCAGGCCGGCCGATCAACCTCGCGGAGCAGGCGCAGGGCATCCTCAGGCCGGCGCGGGTCGATTCCCCGCTGCTCGCGGGCAATGCGCAGCCGGTACAGGACCGTGTTGCGGTGCACACCCAGGCTGCGTGCCGCAGGGGCCACCCGGCCGTTGGCCCGGGCCACCGCCAGCAGCGTGGCGGTCAGCGGTTCATCGGCCCGGTCAGCGGCGGCAATGGCACGAGATGAGGGAGCGGCGATGCTCCCCGAGGGACGCCCCGTCCGAGCCGGCGCCCGGCGGAGCAGGGCGCGCAGGGTGACGCTGAGCGCGTCGGCCGCGGTCTCGTCGACGAGCGCCATGGGGAGATCATCGAACAGCCACACCGCCGCACCGGGACGGATGTGGTGCTCGTGGATCCACAGGCCCTCCCGGAGGCGGCGGGTGGCCGCGGCCCGGGAGCTCGGGGTGCCGAACAGGCGGGAAAAGGCCGCGGCAAACCGCGCGGCGAGGGCCCGTCCGGCCGGTCGCGCATGGAGTGCGACGAGCTCCCCGTCGGCCACCACTGCCACCCCCCGGCGCATGCGATGGGCGACCACAGCCGCCGCTGCGGCGGGCGTGGGATCGGCCAGGGCGGCCTCGGCGGCCGCCAGTCGCAGCTCGGCATTCAGGCGGGCCCGGAGACCGGCCTCGTCGGCAAGGTAGGCGCTGGCCGCGGCAGCCAGGGTCGCGGGCGTACGGTGGCTGGTCAGGATCGGGAACGGGGCATCAGGCCATTCGCCGCCACGATCCGCGGACGCAGCCGCCACCAGCAGCGCGGCCGGCTCGCTGCCCGAAGCTCCGATCTCGGCAATCAGCCGCTCCACCGGCAGGCCGGACAGCAGTGCGCCATCCATGATCAAGAGCTGGCCCGATTCGGGGGCTGGCAGGTGGGGCGGCGCCGCCCGGGTGCGGGACACGCCGCGCAGCAACGCCACGGTCGCGGACGGATCGCCCGCCACCAGGCGTGCCTCCGGATCGACGGCGCGCCAGACGTCGATCAGGCGAGGCATGGCGGGGCCGCTCAGCCCGCCGCCGCTGCGGCGAGGTCGGCGATGAGGTCATCGGCATCCTCGAGGCCGATGGAGACGCGCAGCATGCCCGGCGACAGACCGGCCGCCGCCAGCTCCGCGTCGGCGTACTGGCGGTGGGAGGACGAAGCGGGATGGCTGACCAGGCTCTCGACACCGGCCAGGCTGGTGGCATGGATCGCAACCTGGACGCGCTCCAGGAACCGCTCGGCGGCGGCCCGCCCACCCGACAGCTCGATGGCCATCATCCCGCCAGCACGACCATCCCGGAGACGGCGCTGGGCGAGCTCGTGCTGGCCGTGGGACGCGAGGCCGGGGTACCAGACGCGAGAGATCCCAGGCTGCCCTTCCAGGGCGCGGGCCACGGCCAAACCGTTGTCGGAGTGGCGGTCCATGCGCACGGCGAGGGTGCGCAGGCCGCGCAGGGCAAGGAAGGCCTCGAACGGATTGGCGTTGCCGCCGGTGTTGACCACAACCTCCCGGGCGATGGCTACCTGCTTGGCACCTCCGACGATCGCGCCCCCAATGAGATCGGAGTGCCCCCCGATGTACTTGGTCAGCGAGTGGATGACGAGATCGGCGCCCAGGGCCAGCGGATTGCACAGATACGGGGAGGCGAAGGTGTTGTCGACCGCGACCGGCACCCCTCGCTCCCTGGCGGTCTCCACGATGGCGGCGATGTCCGGCATCTCCGTAGTCGGGTTGGCGATCGTCTCCAGCCACACCAGGCGGGTGCGCGGACCGATGGCCGCCACGACCGCCGCCGTGTCTCCGGACCGAACCAGGCGATAGGCGATGTCGTAGCGCGGCATTACGTTGGCCAGCAGGCCCAGCGTGCCGCCGTACACGGCTGCCGGTGCCAGGACCTCGTCGCCGGCCCGAACGAACGAGAGCATCGCCCCGTGGACGGCGGCCATGCCGGACGCGGTCGCGAAGGCCGCCTCCCCACCCTCGAGCTCGGCCAGCGCCGCTTCGAGCGCCGCGTGGGTCGGGTTCGAGTACCGGGTGTAGGAATGCCCCGGCCGGCGAAACTCGAGGATCTCCTCCAGCTCAGCCGCGGATCTCACCTCGAAGGTGCTGGTCTGGTAGATCGGGACCGTGACCGGAGTCTGCGTCACGGTCGGCATGCGGCCGGCGGCCTGGATGGCGCGGGTCGAGAATCCGGGCATGCGTCAGAGTCTACCCGTCGCCGTCCGACGGCCCGGATCAGTCGGGCGGTGGGGTCGGCCCCGCCTCGTCGGTGAGCATGTCGTGGACGGCGGCCTGAATGGCCTCCACGTCCGGGATGAGCACATACGTCCCATCGGTCAGCGTGTCGGAATAGACCAGGGGGCGCTCGATCACCAGGCGCTGGATGTTGGACAGATCCGCGTCGAGCATGGCGCGGGCGAGGTGCGGGAGGAGCTCGACCGGGATGTCGGTCGCGACCGAGTCACCGACGGCGTCCAACAATGACAGCAGGTTGAGGAGCCATCCTCCGCGCCTCATCTCCGAGCCCAGGGCCTCGATCACGCGCTGCTGGCGGTCGGCCCGGGTGAAGTCGTTGTCCCCGGCACCCAGGCGCGAGCGGGCGAACGCCAGGGCAGTGTAGCCGTCCATGTGGTAGGTCCCCGGCTCGATGTGGAAGCCGACGACGTTGTTGTATTCGTCGGGGTAGCCATAGTCATGGACCGCGCGCTCGACGGTGACGTCGACCCCGCCCACCGCGTCGACTGCGCTGGTGAACCCGAGGAAGTCGACCGTCGCGATGTGATCGATCCTGATCCCGAGCAGCGCGCCGACCGCCGCCTTGAGCGTTTCGGGGCCGCCGAGCGGGTACGTGTTCGGATCGAGGCGCCCATATGCCAGCAAGGAGTTCAGCTTTGCGTAATAGATCCGCCCGTCACCCAGCGGAGCGCCATACGTGTCGCGCGGAATCGAGATCAGCGACGCCCCCGAATGCGGATCGAGAGTGGCGACAATCATCGTGTCGGTGTTGTACGTTCGCCGGCCCGGGCCCACGTCGATGCCCAACAAGAGCACCGTGAACCGGCCGGTGAGGCCAACCGGGGTCGGCTCCGGCTCCTGGTACGGCGCGGGAGGCGCCGTACGGCTGGGCTGCGGCTCCAGCAGGTCCCCGGGGGCGTTCAGGATGCCTCCTCCACCTCCGCCGCCGCGCGAGACGACGGTCAGGGTATCGATGGTGGCTGTCGCGTACCAGGCAGGCACGAGGTGCATGCCGAGGGTCGTCACCAGGAGGGCCGCGGTGACCCACGTGGTCCAGCGATGCCTGCCGGGGGCCTCGCGCGCGACGTGGGCCTGGGAGATGGCGACGGCGCGCCATCCCAGGAGGGCGAGGTTGAGGAGGATGATCGCGATCAGCACGCGGACGTCGAGGAGCTCGGTCACGACCTGGCCGCCCCGCGCGGCCGCGGCCAACACCAGCCAGCCCAGCACCCCAGCCGGGAGGCCGAGCAGCAGGGCAAGGCGGAACTGCCGGTTGTAGGCCTGGCCCAGCCCCGGCAGCACGAACGAGAAGAATGCGGCCAGCGGCGCCCGGCCATCTGGGCGGCTGACGGCAGCCTGGTTCACAGCCCCTCCGTGGTCATCGCCCGGTGGCAAATCGCTCCACCCAGCGGCCCGCGAGTATACCGAAGGGCCCAACTACCCCAGCGCCGAAGCCTGGCTGACAGCGGCCGCGGGCGGGCTCGCCGGCCGCAGCGGCCGCGGATAGCCGCTGATCTGGTTCTTGCCGCTGGCCTTGGCCGCATACATGGCCCGATCCACGGCGAGCATCAGCTCCTCATCCGTTGAGCCATCCTCGGGGTGGGAGACGAGGCCGATGCTGACCGTGGTGGGCGCGTCTTCGCGCGCCAGCACCGCACCCAGCTCCTCGGCTCCCTGGCGGATCTTTTCGGCGACCACAAAGGCACCCGCAAAATCGGTTTCGGGCAGGAGGACCACGAACTCGTCGCCCGCGTACCGATACGCCGAGTCCACGGTCCGAATCGAGCGCCGGATCACGCCGGCGATGCCACGGACTGCCGCGTCGCCACGCTCGTGGCCCAGGCTGTCGTTGATGAGCTTGAGTCCATCCATATCGACCATCAGCAGGCAAAACGGTCGGAGCGAGCGCCGGCTGCGGCGCACCTCCTGGTCAAGCGCCACATAGATCTGGGCGCGGTTGAAGAGCCCCGTCAGCGGATCGGTGACCGACAGTTCGAGCGTCGCGGCCTGGAGCCGGCGCTGCTGAGCAGCGAACACGACGGAGGAAATCGTCCCCAGCCACACCACGCCCAGCACCACTGCCGCGGGGAGCAGCTCCGCCGGGGCGAAGGGCCGGCTCGGGTCAGTGGCCACCACCAGCACGTAACCCAGGCTGGCCGCCAATGCCCCCGCCAGGCCCGCCGCGGGCCGCCCACCCAGGGCGACCCCAAGCACCGGCAGCACGAGCAGCGGTGCGAACGGAGACGCGCCCCGGCCGGTCAGGATCACCAGCCCTCCCAGGAGGCCGATGGCGCTGGCCACCTCCGCGGTCGAGGTGGCTGCCGACCGCCAGCGATCGGGAATGAGCTCGTGGAAGACCACGACGCCGATCACCGCCAGCACGCCCAGGGCGGAGATCTGGACCTGGGCCTCCGAATAGACGTCGGTCACGGCGACGCTGATGAGGACACCGGCGATGGTCGCCCACCAGATGGCCCGAATGGTGGACCGATATCGGTCGGGGCCGAGCCAGGAGACCGGCGTTGGGAGGGATTCGACCGTTGATACGTACTCGTCGCGGGCCGGTGCTTCGGACACCGCGCCGGGCCCGACCGGTTGAAGGCCCTGCCCGCTGGCCGAACGTCGTCCGGGGAGCAGCGCTAACAGGCCGGCGATCACGATCAGCCCGGCCACGAGGGCGCTCACCAGGAGGAAAATCAGTTCTGTCGTCACGCTCCGTCTCGGTCCTGACAGTCTAGGAGCGGGGCATCGGGAGGCGCAAAGGTACTAACCCGTCCGTACCCCCCATTCGGTGCGTCCTGGCAACACTTCCGGGGCCTGGGGCCTGTCTTGCTATACTCGACTTCCCGCCCCAGACCAGACCCTGGTTCATGGTGTCCCATATGACGCACCTGCCCCCGGCCCCGCGGGCGGCTCACCGTTCCAGCGCCGCGCTTGCCGCGGCGCTCTCGTTCGTCCTTCCCGGATTGGGGCAAGCCTACGCTGGTCGGTCGAGGCTGGGGCTGCTGTTCGCCGCACCGGTCCTGTTGCTCATCGGCATGATCGGCGGGGCGCTGGCCCTGGGAACGGACTCCCTATTGCGAATGTTGCTCCTCCCCGGCGCTCTGCTGGCGATCTTCGGATTGAACCTGGGACTGATGGTCTGGCGGTTGATCGCCATCGGGCAGGTCGGCCTGACGACGACTGCCATCCGCCCCGAGGCGCATGCCGTCCCGATGGCAGCTGGGCGCCCACGGATCGCGCTCGTCGTGGTCGGTCTGCTGATGATCGTGACGATCGCCATGCACCTATGGGTCGCTGCAGCGGCGATCTCCGCTGATGTGGCCCTGGCCCAGATCTTCACGCCGCCGAACCAGGTGATGAAACCGATCTTCGGGCCCGTGGACCCCGTGGACCCCGTGGACCCCGTGGACCCCGCCTACCGATGGGAGGGCACGGGACGGGTGAACATCCTGCTCATTGGTTCTGACGCAGGACCAGGGAGAACGGACGAGCTGACCGACACAATCATGGTCGTGAGCCTCGACCCCGTGACCAGGACTGGCGCCATGGTCAGCATCCCGCGCGACACGGGGTACGTCCCGCTCCCTGACCGAAGCGTCTATGGCGACGGCATCTTCCCGCGCCGCATCAACGAGCTGGCCTCCGACGCGAATGCCGACCCTGCCGCGTGGTGTCCGATACTGACCGTGGGCGAGGACTGCGGGTTCCGTATGCTCCGCCAGACGGTGGGTCTGTATCTCGGGCTCGAAATCCACAATATCGCGTGGGTCGACCTCCTCGGGTTCGCTGAGCTGGTGGATGCCATCGGCGGGGTGGACCTCTGCCTGCCAGGTGTACTCGCCGACCCGGAGTACGGCGGGCCGACCTGGGAGGGGCAGCAGGGGGTGGTCCTGGAGGCTGGATGCCACCACTACGACGGCGCCCATGCCCTGGCCTACGCGCGGATTCGATCGGGAACCCTGACCCTGCCGGACGGGACGGTGGAGACGCAGAACGACTTCCTCCGAGCGGCGCGCCAACAGGAGTTCCTGCTCGCCGTTCAGCAAAAATTCGCCAATACGAACCTGCTCATCTCCCTGCCCGGGCTGCTGACCGCCGTGTCGGAAACCGTGACGACCGACTTCCCGCGCACGCAGGCGGGCAATCTCGCCAGCCTCGCGCCCCTCATTGGATCAGGGGACATCGACCGCGTCGTCCTGGGCTGGCCGGGGTACGTCGACCTGCCCGTCGATCCGCTGAACTACTACCTTCTCATTCCTGTGCGGGACGCGGTTCGGCTGGAGATGGGACGCCTGCTAGGCGGCGAAGCGGAGTTGGTGGGTTGGTACCTGGGATCCTCTGCCGCCGGACCGCCGAGTTGATCGCATGAGCGGCGGCGGAGGAGCCATCTCCAACACGTTCCAGGCAGTCTCCTCGGGGCACGCGGTCGCGGCGATCGCCATCGGTCTCGGCGTCCTGGTCATTGGGGCGGCATATCTCTCGACCGCCGCATTCCTGCTCGCCGGCTTCGCCCTGCTGGGGCTTCTGGGCCTGGCGTCGGTCCGCTGGCCGCGCGTGATGCTGATCGTCGTCGTGCTTACCCCGGCCCTCATCGACCTGTACGCCGGCGACCGCCTGCTCCCCGAAAAGGTCCATTCCATGTCCCGGTTCTTCTCGGAGGCGTTGCTCGTATTGATGACGCTCGCCCTGGCCTGGGTCGGGGCTCGGCGCGGGACGCTGATCACCGCGCTGCGCCACCCAATGACCGTGGCCGTGGCTGTATTCGGCGCCATCAGCGTCGCATCCGCGATCGTCAACGCAGTGCCGCCGGCAGTTGCGGCGGCGGGCATGTTGTTTACGCTGGACGCCGCGATTCTCTTCTACCTTCCTCGCATGGTCGGCTACAGCCAGGAGGATGCCCAACGGGCGCTGTGGGCGATCGCGGGTGTCGTCGCACTCACCTCACTGCTGGCCATCGGTCAGGCGGTGCTGTCGCCGGACCTGCTGGGCGTCACGCCGGTGGCGGGGATGTCGGGGGAGGGAGTCCGATTCGGTTCACTGGTCCGAAACCCGAACATCCTGGGCACGCTCATTGGTATGGCTCTGCCGTTCACCCTGTTCTCCCTGGTCCGGATGCCGCGGGACCGCCGCTGGTGGACAACTTTCGGGATGGCCTTCGCGCTCGTCCTGGCGCTCCTGCTGACGTACTCGCGTGGCTCGTGGCTCGGGGTGGCGGTCGGCTTCGGCGGGGTGGCTCTCATCATCGATCGGCGCGCCCTGGTGGCCTTCGTGGTGGTCGTCCTGTTGGCCTATGTCACGGCAGTCGTCATGCCAAAGGGCATCCTCGCCGGTGGCTCATTGGGCTACGACCCGTTTGCAACCACCATCAACCGGTTCAACGCGGTGGGCGAGGGTCGCGACCTGCGCAGCCTGTTCATCGTCAACGCACTTCCGATCGTCGCCGACCACCCGATCCTCGGCGTCGGCCCGGGCCGATATGGCGGTGCCGCCGCATCTGTCTTCGGATCCCCCGTACACGTCCGCTACGGGACGGACCTCCTGCTGACCAACCAACAGACGGCTGACAACTTCTGGCTCCATATGGGTGTTGAAGGCGGGGTCCTGGGCATCACTGCGTTCCTGGCCATGATCGGCACCGCCCTGATTCAGCCTATCCGCGCGCTGCGCGGGGCCAGCGGTAGCCGGTTCAGCGTGCCGGCTGGCGTGGTGTCCGCCACGGCGGTCGTCTGCGTCGCGACCGTCACGACCATGCTCCTGGAGGGCAACACGGCGGCGTTCCTGTTCTGGTTCCTGCTGGGAATCGGCTCCATGGCCGAGCCCGCGGCGACTAGAACTGGCGACCCCGGAGGAGCTGCCACAGCGTCCGCAGGATGATCCGGACGTCGAGCCCGAATGAGCGGCGTTTGACGTACTCGATGTCAAGCTTGACACCCTCGCCGAAGCTGAGCTGGCCCCACCCCCGCGACTGCCACAGCCCCGTCAGCCCGGGCAGGACGGACAGCCTGGGCAGATGCCAGGGTTCGTACAGCTCCACCTCGTAGGGGATCGGCGGGCGCGGACCGACCAGGCTCATCTCGCCGCGGAGGACGTTGACCAGCTGGGGGAGCTCATCGAGGTGCGACTGGCGGAGGAACATCCCGATCCGCGTCACGCGCGGGTCGGCGGCGATGGGCGTCCAGGTGGCATCGTCGGCTGAGCGGCCAGCATGGAGCAGCGCCCGGATGTGCTCCTGGTGGCGACGCTCGTCAGCGCTGAGATGCATGGTTCGGAATTTGAAGACCGTGAACGGGCGGCCGCCGAGACCCAGCCGCACCTGCCGAAACAGAACCGGCCCGGGCGAGTCAAGCTTGACCGCGAGACCCAGCCCCAGCATCAGGGGTGAGACGACCACCAGGCCGATGAGCGAGCCGACGACATCGAGGATGCGCTTGGCGAGCCGATACGCCGTGCCGGTCGGGGCCACGGGAACCAACAGCTCGCCCGCCGGCTGGCGCGACGGGGAGGCCGACGTCATCGGTCCCGTGATCGTCCTCCACTGCATGGACTGATGGGTGGTCGGGGCGGGCGGATTCGAACCGCCGACCTCCTGCTCCCAAAGCAGGTGCGCTACCGGGCTGCGCTACACCCCGCCCGATGCGACGAGTCTACCGCGAGCCAACAGGGTCTCGACAACGGCAAGGTAATGCGCCGATTGAACGGCCCAGGTGTATGGCGTAGCCTGGCGCTGGGCCTCAGTGGCAAGAGCATCAGCGCCAGCCGGGTCCCCGGCCAGGTCCTGGATTGCCTCGGCCAGTGCGCGCGGTAGACCTCCCCTGACGAATCGGATGGCCGTCGCGTCAAAGTGTGCACGGAAGGTGCGCAGGTCGCTGGCGATGACGGGAACGCCCATGACCACGTACTCGATCAGCTTGGTCGATAACGAGTACTCCAGGTACGGCTCAGGCAGGGTCGGGACCAGGCCGATATCGGCCGCGGCCAATAGAGCAGGGAGCGCGTCCTGCGGCACCCGTCCATGGAGGGTCACCCGGTCGGCGATGGCGTGACGCGCGATCGCGGCCTCGATCTGGCTTCGGAATGGACCGTCTCCAAACACGTCCAGGTGGGCGTCGAGCGCCGGGTCGAGCAGTGACACCGCCTCAACCGCCACATCGAGCCCGTAGATCCGCTGCAGGTTGCTGTGATGGATGAGCCGAAGCCGGCCGTCGGCCATGAACCGGCGGCGCGGGTGGCGCGCAGGGTCGAACATGCGCTCGTCAGCGCTGTCCATGACGACCGAAATCCGGTGCGCCGGCACACCTCGCGCGATCGCCAGCTGACGAAGCGGCTCGTGGACGGTGATGATCGCGTCCGCGATCGCCGCGCTGGCCCGTGCGGCCGCGGTCACGATCGTGACGAGCGGTCGCAGGCCCGGGGTCGTGAATCGGTCGCGAAAGAACGCGGGCATGTCCTCGTGCAGGTCCAGCAGCAGCGGGACCCCGGTCAGACGAACGGGCAGGGCGGCGAAGGCCAGAAAATCGGGAAGGGTCGCGACCTGAACCAAGCGGTAGTGTTGCCGCCGATGCTCGACCGCCAACCGGACGGAGACCAGGCTGGCGAAGGCGAGGTACTCCGCCAGGTGGCCGGCGAATCCGGTGAAGGCCCGCCGAACGGGGAGCCGAATGATCCGCAGTCCTCGCCAGTCTTCGACCTCCGGCTGCCCGGGATCGCGCAGCCCGAACAGATCCACGCCGTAGCCGGCGTCGCGAAGCGCCTCGGCCTGACGACGGAGCCGGGTGTCGTCGGGGAGTGACGCGTGGCCCACCAGCGCCACCCGCGTGACCGTCACCCCGCCTTCACCTCGTCCCACAGCTGGTCCTTGGCAGAGGCGTCCAGGTCGGCGAGCACCAGCCCGCGCTCCTCGGCCAGCGCTTCGACAGCGGCGTAACGCTCCACCCAGCGCCGGTTCGCCGCGCGCAGTGCCTCTTCGGGGTCGATGCCCAGCCAGCGCCCCAGGTTGACGAGGGCGAACAGGACGTCGCCCAGCTCATGAAGCGGTTCGCCGGCGAGCGGGGGATCGGCGGCTGCGGCAGCCCGCAGCTCGTCGAGCTCCTCGCCAACCTTGTCCCACACGCCGTCGACCGCCGGCCAGTCCCACCCCAGGGCGGAGGCGCGTTCCTGGATCTCGCGGCTCGCGGGCAGCGCCGGCGATGCGCGGGCCACGCCGGCGAAGGAGGCCGGCGGGCGACCGCCTTCCTCGCGCTCGGCGGATTTGATGGTCTCCCAGTTGGCGACCACTTGCTCGACCCCGGTCACCGCCAGGTCGCCGAAGACGTGCGGATGGCGACGGACGATCTTCGCTCCCAGGGTGCGATACACGTCGGTCAGGTCAAAGTCGCCGGCCTCGGCCGCCAGTTGGGCGTGCAGGATGACCTGCAGGTACAGGTCGCCCAGCTCCTCCGCCAGGTCGGCGGGGCTCCCACGCTCGATGGCGTCCACCGTCTCGTACGCCTCCTCCAGGAGATAGGTCCGGAGGCTGTGATGGTCCTGGCGCCGATCCCACGGGCACCCGTCCGGCGCGCGCAGCCGAGCGCTGATGGCGGCCATTCCGTGCGGGGACGCCAGGTTGTCGTCGGGCGGCAGGGGCGGCACCAGCCAGTCGCCGGCTCGCAGGATCGAGTCATTCACCGCGTCAACGGTGCTGGGTTCACCGGCGGGCAGTGGGCGGATCGGATGGCCGTGGGGATACATCGCAGCCAGGACGGCCTGCGGGCCGGATCGGAGGTGGCGACCGGGCAGCGTTCCGGCCACGATCGGGTCCTGCTCGAGGTCCGCGGCCAGGATGACGAGGGGGAGACTGGGGTCGAACGGGATGGCGGCCAAGCGATCGGCGGAGACGGCCTGAACGCCAGCCGCGGGATCCAGACCGGCGGCCGCGAGGAGAAGGTCCAGCCCTCGCCTGGCGTCCGTCATCGGCCGGCGCTCATGCCGCCGGGGCGGCGTCCAATTGCAGCTGGGTGTCGATCCAGATCTGGCCCTCGTCCTTCAGCTCGTTGTACCAGTTGGGGTAGCCGGTCGCGCGGATGGTGTTGAGCCGATTGTCGTCGATGCCCCGCAGCTCGACCGAGTTGAGCAGCTTGAAGATCCAGATCTGGTTGCCCACCACCACCGGGGCGCTGCTGATGTCGCCAACGTCCTGCAGGGCGAATATGGCCGCTTCACGGTCCGGGACCTCTTCGTAGCGGGCCACCCAACCCGCGTTTCCCCCCTTTGTGCGGGTGGACGAGTCTTCGCTGTTGGCCTGCGCCACGGCGCCGAACGAGTCGGGGTCCGCCTCGAGGTCGGCGATCAGATCCTGGGCGAAGCCGAGAGCCGTGGTGCGCTGATCGGTGACCTGGATGACGTGGTAGCCGAAATCGGTGCGGACCGGCTCGCTGATCTCGTCGACCGTCAGCCCCGCCACCGCAGCCTCGAACTCAGCCACGAGCTGCCCACTGGTCGGGTCGTACCAGCCGAGGTCGCCACCGTCGTTTCGCGAGCCGGGGTCGTCACTCTGGGCGGCGAGCGCGAACCAGTCGGCGTCCGGGTCCTGGACCTCCGCGTACCAGGCCTCTGCCCGGGCCAGGGCGGCCTGCCACTCCTCCTCGGTGGCCGCGGACTGGTCTTCCGCGCCCGGCAGGGGTTGGGCCAGGAGGTGGCGGATGCGCTGCTTGGGAACGGGCACGCCCTGGTCGTTCAAGATCAGGATCTGGGCGATCTCGCGCTGGGGAGCCGGAGAAACCACCACCGCTTGCTCGAAGTAGGCGCGAAACGCGCGGCGCCGCAGCTCATCGGCGATATAGGCCCGATAGTCGGCCGTGGTCACCCGCGCGCTGGCGAGAAGGTCGATCAGGGAGGTGAATGGTCCCTCCTCGGAGCGCGACTCCACGCGCAGGATCACGTACCCGTTGTCGGTCCGGACCGGGCCGACCAGGTCACCCGCCTCGGCGCCGTTGGCCAGGGGAAAGAGGTAGCCGAACTGGACGTCGTCCTCCTCGATCGTGCCGACGAGTCCGTCCGCCTGGGCCGAGGCGGGATCGTCGGAGTGCTCAGCGGCGATGGCCGCAAAGTCCCCGCCGGCGTCGAGCTCGGCGCGCAGGTCAGCGGCCTCCCCCTGCGCCCGGGCGAAGTCCGCTTCCGTCGGTTCGGTCCCGACCGGGGCATCCTGGGGCAAGGCGTTGACTGCGATCATGGACACCCGGACGCGGGCCGAAAGCGTCTGACGGACGGCGACCTCCGCGTCGATCTCGTCCTCGGCAACGCTGATCCCGTAGGTCTCTGCGTGGATCCCCTGAAACAAGCCGTCCACCAGCGAGTCGGTCGCGTTCGACGTGAGGGTGTTGAACTGGTCGACGACGGCGGACAGCTGTTGCTGGAGGATCGCGTCGCGCGCTCCACCCAGCTGCGCGTTCAGGTCCACGCCGGTCGCCTGCAGCTCGGCGCCGATGATCGCCTGGCGCAGGTCCACCGCCTCGCGCGAGACGGCGGTGCCCTCGACCATGACCATCTGGCGCAGGTGGCTGTCGGAATAGCTGTTCCACGCGGTCATGCCAAACAGGCCGAGGGCGATGGCAATCGTGGCTGCGAACCCGCCGACGAGCAGGCGCTGGGTCCGAAGCTCGTCCTGCCAGCGCGCCCGATGTCGGCGGCGGGGGGCGGGGCGGCTGCGGTAGGTCATGCGGCTCCTGTCAACGCAAGGCAGGGACGATCGGCGGGTGGCATGGCTGGGCGATCGCGCATGGTACCCGAAGCGCTCAGCGGTCGCCACGCGGCCGTCGGAGTCTCCGGACCATGGCCTGCCAGCGCAGGCGCAGGACGAGGACGATGGCTTCCCCCACGATCGAGCCGGTCATCTTCGAGGTCCCCGCCTGCCGCTCGCGGAAGACGATCGGTATCTCCCGGATCAGTGCTCCCCGCCGGTGCGCCCACCAGGTCGTCTCGACCTGAAACCCATAACCCTGGGCGTCGGCTTCGCGCAGCCGAATGGCCTCCAACAGCTCGCGGCGCCAGGCCTTGAAACCTCCGGTCAGGTCGCGGTACGGAAGGAGCAGGACGACCCGGGCGAATGCGGTGCCGCCGCGGCTGACCATGCGCCGATGCCATGGCCAGCCTCGCGTCCCGCCGCCGGGCATCCATCGGGTCCCCAGGACGAGGTCCGCGTCACGCATGAGCGGAGCCAGCAGTCGCGGAAGGTCGGCTGGATCGTGGCTGTAATCGGCGTCCATCTGGATGACGGCCATGGTCTCCGGCATGTCGAGGACGCGCTTGAATCCGTCCCGGTAGGCAACCCCCAGGCCCTCCTTGGCCGGCCGGTGCAGGACCTCGACCCGCGGATTTGCCGCCGCCAGCGTGTCCGCCAGGTCTCCGGTCCCATCCGGAGAGCCGTCGTCAACGACCAGCAGCCGCGCCTCGGGGAGCGCGTCGAGGACAGCGTCGGCGACCCGGGACAGGTTGTCGCGCTCGTTGTAGGTCGGCAGCACCACCCATACGCCGCGGCCGGCGGCGAGGCCGACGCTGGGAGTGGGTTCGGGGTCGGCGGTGCTCAGCGCCCGACTCCCAGGTAGCGAACGCCGGCGGATTCCACGCGACCCCGGTCCAGGGCGTTGCGACCGTCGAGCAGGACTTCGAGGCCGGGGAGGGCGGCCGGATCCAGGTCCCGGTACGCGGCGTGGGCGGCCTGCAGGATGGCCGCTCGGACCGGCACCGGGGCCAGGAGGTCGTAGGGTTCGAAGCCGCGCCGCCGAAGGTGATCGGCGTCGAAGTACGGATCGTGGGCGTACACGGAGGCGCCGCCGGCCCGCAGCGCGTCCCGGAGCAGGAAGGCGCTGCTGAAGGAGTCCTCGTGGACGTCGCCCCGATAGCCGATCCCCAGGATCAGCACCGCGGCGCCGTCCAGGGAGCCGAGTGCCTCGGCCAGCCGGCCCACGGCATACGCCGCCATGCCGTCGTTGACCGCCCGGGACAGGGGCGGCAGGCGCATACCGGGCTCCGCGCTGAAAAGCAGGTGGGGGTAGACCGGGATGCAATGGCCGCCCACGCCGACCCCCGGCTGGTGAATGTGACTGTACGGCTGCGAGTTGGCCGCCGCGATGACCTCGGTCACGTCGATCCCACGTCGCGCGGCGACCTGCGCAAACTCGTTGGCCAGGGCGATGTTCACGTCGCGATACGTCGTCTCGGCCAGCTTGGTCATCTCCGCCGCCTCAGCGCTGGCCAGGGCACGGATCTCGGTCCCCGGCTCCAGGACGGCGGTGTAGAAGCCGACTGCCCGCCGGGTACCCTCCGGACTGGTGGCGCCCACGATCTTCGGGTAGCGCTGCAGGTCGAGCAGCACCCGGCCGACGAGGACCCGTTCGGGGGAGAAGGCGAGGTGGAAGTCGCGGTCCACCCGCAGCCCGGAGCCCGCCTCCAGCATCGGTCCCAGCCGGTCACGGGTGGTCCCGATGGGCAGCGTGGTCTCGTAGATCACGAGCGTTCCCGGCTGCAGCCCACGCGCCACGTCGCGGGTGGCGGCGTCGACCTGGGAGTAGTCCACCAGCCGTGCGTCGTCAACCACCACCGGCACGATGACGACGATCACCTCCGCCTGGCGGACCCCCGCCACGTCGTCGGTGGTGGCGCTCAGGAGGCCCTCGCTGACGAGTTGGCGAACGCGCTCGACCAGGGCCGGCTCGTCGGCATGCGGCGACTGGCCACGGTTGACGGCCTCGACGACGCGGGTGTCGAGGTCACACCCGATCACCGTATGCCCACGGCTGGCGTACTGGACCGCCAGCGGCAGGCCGATGTGTCCCAGCCCGACGACGGCGATGTTCAATGCAGCAGCTCGGCGAGCTCTTCCTGCCCGATCATCACGCCACGCTGCGCCGCATCCACCATCGCGCGCGCCAGAAGGAGAGCCACTAACGCGTCGTGGGGGTCAACGGGTGACGGTCTTCGATCTCGGATCGCGGCGACGAACTCCCTCAGCTCCACCACCAAGGGCTCTTCGCGCTTGATGTGGCGCCAGATGATCTCCCCTTCGGCCACCGAACCCGACTCCGGATTGGCATAGAAGACGAGGTCCTGGGTCAGATAGTCGGCCAGGTACATGCCGCGCTCACCGGTGACGCTGACCGTGCGCACCTTGGTCGGTGTCAGCCAGTTGATCTCCAGCAGGCCGACGGCCCCCGACGCAAACTTGACGATCCCGGTGAGGAGGTCTTCGTGGTCCGTGTGGATCCGCTGCTCCGTCTCGGCATACAAGCGGATCGGCTCCGATTCGAGCAAGTAGCGCATCACGTCCAGGTCGTGCGGCGCCAGGTCGACGACCACCCCAACGTCGCGGATGCGGGCGGGAAAGGGTCCGAGCCGGGTCGCCCGCACCTGGAAGATCCGGCCCAGCTCCCCCTCCCCGAGGCGGCGCTTGAGTTCGCGGACGGCGGGATTGTAACGCTCGATATGCCCGACCGTGAGCAGGCGATTCCGTGTCTGCGCCGCCGCGATCATTTCCTCACCTTCGGCCCGATTGGCGGCGATGGGCTTCTCGACCAGGACATGGGCTCCGGCTTCGAGTGCTCGCAGGGTGACCTCGTGATGGAGAGAGGTAGGGACGGCCACCACGACCAGGTCGGGTCGCTCCGCCGCCAGCAGCGCGGCTACCTCGGCATAGCCCCGAGCCGTCCGCCCCGAGGTCGCGCGGTCGACAGCGTCGGACGCCGTGTCCATGACACCCACCAGCTCGACGCCCTTGAGGGCATTTAAGACGCGTGCATGATTGGCACCCATCGACCCCAGCCCGATGACCGCCGCCCGCAGGGCGTCTTCGCTCACGCGACCACCCGGCTCTCCGGATGTGATCCCAGCTCGGCGGCCGTGGCGTTCACGGCTTCGATGACCGTGTCCACCTCCTCGTCACGCAGGCCGGGATGGACCGGGATCGAGACGACCTCTTCCGAGAGCTGCTCGCTGACCGGGTACGACTGGTCTCCATAGCCCAGCTCGATGAATGGCTTCTGGCGGTGGACCGGGATCGGGTAGTAGACGCCGGTGCCCACGCCACGCTCGCGGAGCCGCTCGACAAAGGCGTCGCGCTTCAGCACGCGCAGGGTGTATTGGTGATAGACGTGGGTCACACCCGGACCCAGCCGCGGGGTCACTACGCCCCGCAGCGAGGCCGTGTACCGCGCCGCAATCGCGATCCGGCGCGCGTTGAAGGCCGGCAGCTTGTCGAGCTGGGCCAGGCCGATGGCGGCGTGGATATCGGTCATCCGGAAGTTGTAGCCCAGCACCTCGTGGTGGTATCGCACCTTCATGCCGTGCTCGCGGCGCAGGCGAGCCCACTCTGCCCGGTCGGCGTCGGCGGTGGTGATCATGCCGCCCTCGCCGGTGGTCATGTTCTTGGTCGGGTAGAAGCTGAACACCCCCTGTCCCCAGCTCCCCGATCTGCGGCCATCGAGCGCGGCGCCATGACTCTGTGCCGCGTCCTCGATGAGCGCCAGCCCACCCCGCTCCGCGATGGCCTCGATGGCCGGCAGGTCGGCGGGCTGACCGTACAGGCTGACCGGCATGACGGCCCGGGTCCGCGGCGTGATGGCCGCCTCGACCCGGGTCGGGTCGATGTTGAACGACCCGGGCTCGACGTCGACGAAGATGGGATGTGCCCCGGTGTACAGGACGCTGCTGGCGCTCGCGATGAAGGTGAACGGCACCGTGATGACCTCGTCGCCCGGGCCGACCCCAGCTGCGAGCAGGGCGAGGTACAGAGCCGTCGTCCCCGAGGAGGTCGCAACCGCATGGGGGACGCCAATGAAGGCCGCGAAGCGCTCTTCGAGCTCGTGCACTCGAGGCCCCTGGGCCAGCGAACCGGACGCCAGGGTCTCGGCGACCAGGGCCTGCTCCTCCGGGCCGAGCAGCGGCCGGGCGATCGGGATCACGACGCCACCAGGGCCGCGGCCCGGCCAGCCATCAGACGCTCCAGGGCTTCCACGATGCGCTCGGCCGCATGACCGTCTCCGAACAGCGGTGGCCGAGGCGCGGATCGGTCGACCTCATCGGCGGCGGCGAAGGCGGCTGGGGCGTCGCCTGGCTCAGGGCACAGTCGGTTCCAGCCAACCTGCAGGGTCTCGGTCCATTCCGTCTCGGCGCGCAGGGTGACGCACGGCACGCCGGCCAGGTACGCCTCCTTCTGGACACCGCCCGAGTCGGTCGCGATGACGCGAGCGGCGCGCTCCAGCGCCACCATGGCCAGGTATCCCACCGGCTCGAGCAGGGTCACCGACGCCGGGATCGCGACCCGTGCCCCGTCCAGCACAGCCCGGGTGCGCGGATGGACCGGGAACAAGACCGGAGCCGCCTGCTCCGCCACCGCCCCCAGCCACGTGCCCAGCCGCGCGGGATCGTCCACGTTGGACGGACGGTGCAAGGTCAGGAGGACGAAGCGCTGCCCCTTCGCCACAGGCGGCAGGCGGTCATCGGCTCGAGACGACGCGGCCACGAATGCATCCACCATGACGTCGCCGACCATCACGGCACGCTCGGCCAGCCCCTCCCGCGCGAGGTTCGACATGGCGACCGGGGTGGGAGCGAGGACCAGATCCGCCAAATGGTCGGCCACGATCCGATTCCGCTCCTCGGGCATGGATGGGTTGAACGAGCGCAGGCCCGCCTCGACGTGAGCCAGCCAGGGTCGCTTGCCGGCGGCATCGACCAGCTTGGCGGCGGCCAGCGCGCCAGCCAGGGTGGAATTCGTGTCCCCATACACCAGGACCGCGTCGGGGGCCTCATCGCTGAGCAGCGGCTCCAACCGACGCAGCATCTCGGCGGTCTGCATGGCGTGCGTCCCGCTCCCCACGCCGAGATCGTGGTCCGCCGACGGCAGGTCGAGGTCGCGGAAGAAGGCCGCGCTCATGGCGTCGTCATAGTGCTGGCCGGTATGCACCAGCACCTCCTCGTGCCGCTGCCGCAGCAGGCGGCTCACGGGCGCGGCCTTCACGAATTGGGGTCGCGCCCCGACCACCGAAACGATCTTCACGCCGCATCCTCCGCGGGCGGAAAGGCGCTGCCGCATCGGGGGCACGGCCCAGTAAACGGCGTCCCATCTGGCCCGTCGGACAGCGGCTCGCCGCAGGGGCAGGCGCTCCCGATCCGTCGGGCGGGGTTGCCGAGGACCAGGGCGTAGTCCGCCACGTCGCGGGTCACGACGCTCCCGGCTCCGACCAGCGCCCAGCGGCCGATGGTGACCCCGGGCAGGACGACGCTGCCCGCGCCGAGCGCAGCCCCGGCACGGACACGGATGGGGCCGACTTCCCAGTCGGCATCGGTCCTGGCCGAACCATCCGAGTTCACCGCGCGTGGCAGTCGGTCATTCGTGAAGCACACGTGGGGGCCGATGAACACGCCGTCCTCGACGGTCACGCCGTGGTACAGGGAGGCGTTGTTCTGGATCTTTACTCGATCGCCGACCACCACGTCGAAGTCCACGTACACGTTCTTGCCGATCACGCAGTCCGACCCGATCCGGGCACGCTCGCGGACCTGGGCCTGGTTCCAGATGCTGGTGCCGGGGCCGATGATCGCCTCCGCCGAGACGTCAGCCGTGGGGTGGATGCGCACGGACGAGGCTTCGTTCATGCGTCCTCCGCTGTGATCGGCATTCTAGCGCGAGCCGACAGGAGCTCCCGCAGGCGCGGCATCGCGGCGGCAACCGCGCGCCCGCGATGGGAGTGCGCATCCTTCTCCGCGTCGGGCAGTTCCGCAGTCGTCCGCCCGTCAGCGAGCTCGAAGATGGGGTCATAGCCGAAACCGCCCGTCCCGCGGGGTTGCTCCGCCACCCGCCCCGAGACGACTCCCTCGAACAGGTCAACGCTGGGTCGACCGCCATTCCGGGTGTCGGGGGTGGCCAGGGCCAGCCAGCACACCATTCGCGCCCTGCGATCGGCGACGTCGGCAAGCCGATCGAGCAGGAGCGCGGCCCCGGATGGTCCGTCGGGCGATGCGAACCGCGCGGAGTGGACGCCCGGTCCCCAGTCCAGGGCCGCGATCTCGATCCCCGAGTCATCGGCCAGCGTGACCTCTCCCGTGGCGCGGCAGAGCGCGACCGCCTTGGCCGCGGCGTTCTCGGCGTAGGTCGCGTGCGGCTCGGGCACGTCCATCTGAACGCCCACCTCCTCGGGGCTCACCACCTCCACGTTCAGGGCGTCCAACAGGCGCCGGAATTCGGCCAGCTTTCCGGGGTTGTGGGTGGCGACCAGGAGCCGGCTCACTCCGCGGCGGGGGCTGCAATCGCCTCGCGCTGCAGCTCGTAGAGCTGGCGGATGCCGGCGGCCGCAAGGCTCACCATCTCGGCCATCTGCTCCCCGCTGAACGGGGTCTGCTCGGCCGTGCCCTGGACCTCGACGAAACGCCCGTCGTCGAGCATCACCACGTTGAAGTCCACCCCGGCTGACGAGTCCTCGGCATAGTCGAGGTCGAGGAGCAGCGTCCCACCCCCGATCCCCACGCTCACGGCCGCGACCTGGCCGGTCAGGAGGTGGCCCATCCCGAACCGATTCAGAGCGCGGGCCAGGGCCACGTAGGCCCCGGTGATGGACGCTGTGCGCGTGCCGCCATCGGCCTGCAGGACGTCGCAATCCAGGGTCAGACTGCGCTCGCCCAGACCCCCCAGATCGACCACCGAGCGCAGGGACCGACCGATCAGGCGCTGGATCTCATGCGTTCGGCCGCCGATCCGGCCGGTGCTCGCCTCGCGCGGCGTGCGTTCGGTTCCGGCCCGCGGCAGCATGCTGTACTCGGCGGTCACCCAACCGGTGCCTTTGCCGCGCAGGAATGGCGGCACGCGATCCTCCAACGTGGCCGCGCACAGGACGCGGGTCTCGCCAACTCGGATCAGAGCCGAGCCCTCCGCGAACTTCAGGTAATCCGGCACGATCTTCACCGGACGAAGCTGATTTGGCAGGCGCCCGTCCGCGCGGCGGGGAGCGGCGATGGTCGACATTGCTCGCGATGATACCCGTGCTACCGTCGGGCTCCATGCGCCTGCTGGTCGTGACTACCCGCTACCCGACCCCCGACCGACCAGCCGCTGGCGCATTCGTGCGAGATCGGCTGGGTGATCCCGGCCTCACCGTCCACGTGGTCGCCCCGCATCGGTACGACGGCTCGCGCTGGGGTCGATTCGCCCGGCTCGTGTGGGAGGCCCTCACCACTCGGGGCCGTTTCGACGGCGTGGAAGCGCACTTCGTGCTCGCCGGCGGCCCCCCGGCGCTGCTCGCGGCGCGCCTTCGGGGATTGCCGCTGGTGGTGTATGCCCATGGCGACGACGTCCGCGCTGCGGCCCAACGGTCGGTGGTACATCGCTGGCTGGCGCGCCAGGTGATCCAATCCGCGGCGGCCGTGGTGGCAAACTCGGCCGAGACCGCAGAGCACGTTAGCCGCCTTGGGGGCGACGCGGAGATCATCCCGCCCGGCATCGACTTAGCCCGTTTCAGCCCCTCGCCCAGGCCGTCCCGTCGCCGGGTCCTGTATATGGGCGGCGACGACCCCGAAAAAGGCGTCGACGTGGCGCGAAACCTGGCCGACACCCTCGTGGGCCCCGGCCTTCATGAAATCGAACCTGCCGAGGTGCCCGAATTGATGGCCAGCCACGATGTCGTATTGGTCCCTTCCCACGTGGAGTCCTTTGGGCTGGTGGCGGCCGAGGCGATCGCGTCAGGCCGCTGGGTGGTGGCCGCTGCGGTCGGTGGACTGCGCCAGGTCGTGACCGACGGCGTGACCGGCACCCTCGTGGGCGACGGCGACTTCTCTGGCGCACTGGCCCGCGTTCCGGATTACGACCCGACCGTGGTGGCGGCGGACGCGGAGCGGTTCGGCGTGGAGCGGCATCGAGCCGGGATGCGAGCGATATGGCAGCGGGTGCTTTCGGGGCGCCAGCGGCCCGCTCGCATGTAGCGACCGGAACGCCCGGGCTCATGGTCGAGCAGCCGGTCTTCCCTCAGGGCACGAAGTAGCCGGTCACGTCGAAGATGAGGTGGGTGCTGCCGGAGTAGCCG
>JBBDRZ010000002.1:0-54615 GCA_040905185.1 Chloroflexota bacterium
GGCGGGTCAGTTCGAGTCCGTCCCCGCCGCTTGACAACCATAGGAGCTTGTCAGGTTGTTCTCACCTCGTGGCTAGGGTGAGAAACTGACCCTCCATGCGCAAGACGGATGTCGCGGTGCTCTTCGAATATCTCTTCTGGCTGCGGGACCGGATCCTTAAGGCCGCATCGGAGCTGTCACCGGCCGACTTCACCTCGCCTGGCACCGTGACCACGCGCGACCTTCGGGCCACGTTGGTGCATGAACTCGAGGGCGAGTGGGGCTGGCGCGAGCGCCTCCGCACTGGGAGATTCCCGGAGGGGGAGCTTTACCCGGACGACTATCCGACCCTGCAGGCGGTCGCCGAGCACTGGCGGCGAGACGAGGCTGAGATGCGCGGCTGGCTCGCCGGGCTCACCGACGAACAACTGGCAACAGTGCCGCGCGGGGAGGATGATCCGTTCCCGCTTTGGTATTACGCCGTCCACTTTCTCAGTCATGCGATCCAGCAGTACAGCGAGGCGGCGGTCCTGCTGACCCGATCCGGTCATTCCCCAGGCGAGATCGGTTTCCTCGAATTCGCCGAGGCCCTGCCGAAGCCGACAGGGTCCGACTGACCGGCTGACGGCGACCTGACAGGCAATCAGGAAGCCACCATGCCTACTACCGTACGCTAGATCAAATGCGAGCCTGGGTCAGTCTGGGCGGGAACCTGGCGCGGTCGCTGGAGGCGTTTGCAAACGCCGTGGTTTCGATAACAGCGGTCGCCCAGGTTCGAGGGGTCTCCTGCCTGTACCGATCGGCCCCGCGTGAGCGCGAAAATCAGCCGGACTTCATCAACGCTGCGCTGGTGCTCGAGACCGAGCTGACACCGCGGCCCCTGCTTTCCGAGCTGAAGGCCATCGAGCGCCGGCTCGGCCGTGATCCTTTGGGGACTAGGTTCGGCCCGCGGCTGATCGACCTCGACCTGCTGGCCATTGACGACCTGTGCATCGAGGACGCGCCGGACCTGGTGGTGCCCCACCCGCGCCTGGCCGAGCGGCGGTTCGCGCTGGAGCCGCTGGCGGAGCTGGACCCCGACCTCCGCCCCTGGGCGGCGTGCCCGGTCGAGCACCGCGACCGGACGGTGGCCCAGGCCCTGGCCGCGGTCATGGACCAGGACGTGGAGGTACTGGAGGGACCTGGCTGGGCCGGCGATATCGGTCAGTCATGAATCCGGCGTACAGTTGAGCCATGACCACCAAGATCACCAAGACCGAGGCCGACTGGCGTGCCGAGCTGACCCCGGAGCAGTACCACGTCCTGCGCCAAAAGGGCACCGAGCGCGCGTTCAGCGGGGCGCTGTGGGACGAGCATCGGCCGGGCACGTACCGGTGTGCGGGGTGCGGCGCGGAGCTGCTCGACGCGGCCACCAATTGACACCTCCGCGCGCCACCTTGTAGGCTGTACGCACACTGTTACCACGAAGGTCGGTAGAGAAGATGATCCGGCAGCCTGGGCGCAGAGCGGTACGGCCCACGAATACCAAGAGTGAGCGGTTAGCTGTCCGTATCAGCGCGGAGCAGCGCTCGCTTCTTGATGAGGCTAGCCGCGCACAGGACCGGACGGTTTCGGAGTTCGTTCTCCGGGCTGCCACCCAGGCGGCCGAGGCTGTCCTGGCTGACCGACGTCAGTTCGCGCTGGACGAACGTGAGTGGACGGCCTTCCTCGCAGTCCTTGATCGCCCGCCGCGCAAGCTGCCTCGGCTCCGAAGGTTCCTCACGACTCCCAGCGTCCTCGATGAGGCGTGATCCGATACGGTCCTCTCGAGCGACTGACTGGCGACCACGACACAGCTGATTTCGACTGCGGCTCGGACGCGCAGACGAACTGGCTTCGAAGGCACGCGCTCCAGGACCAGGCGGCTGAGACGGGCGTCGACTATGTCGTGTGCCTGGCCAGGAGTCGCACTGTTGTCGGCTACTTCGCACTCGCAGCCGGCTCCGTCAAGCCGTCCGAGGCACCCGCGCGAGTGACGAAAGGGGCGGGCCGCTACCCGATCCCGGTCGTGCTCCTAGCGCGCCTGGGCGTACACCTGGCCGAGCAAGGGCACGGCCTTGGCAGGGCATTGATGAAGGAGGTGCTCCTTCGGACATCCGAGGCCGCGGACACGATCGGCGCGCGAGCGCTGTTGATCCACGCGGAGTCCGACCAGGCCCGCACCTTCTACGAGCACCTGGCCGAATTCGAGCCTTCACCAACCGATCCGTACCACCTCTTCCTGCTGATGAAGGACTTGCGCGCCACGATTGGCCAGCCCGCTACGCCCGATGTCCGGCGCTGACCACCCAGTGCGTTAACAGGACAACACCATGTCCCTGAGGAGTGTCATGCAGGTGATACCGCTCAGCGTCCGTGGCCACCCGGCGGACGTGGATCGGCCGCTCGATGAGGACGACGAGGCCGCGCTCGCGGCCCGTGAGCGCCCGATGGCATTCGCGCCGGTCTATGAGCGTCATCGGGACGCGGTGTGGCGCTATCTGCGGGCACGCTGCCGGTCGGAGGACGACGCGGTCGAGCTGACCGCGGTCACGTTCGAACGTGCGTTATCAGCGGTCCACGGTTATAGCCCGCGCGGTGCGGGCATGCGGGCCTGGCTGGTGCGGATCGCCCGCAACGCGGCCATCGACCATGACCGCCGGGGCCGAGCCCTGGCGGCCTCTGCCGCGGTGCTGGATGCTCAGCGAGACCCCCACCCCACACCCGACGAAGCCCTGTTGGCGTCGGACGAACGCGAACTCCTCATGGCTCGACTCCGGGCGTTGCCCTCGGCTCAGCGCGACGCCATCGCCCTGCGCTTCGGCGCGGGCATGACAGCCCGGGAGATCGGCGCAGTCCTGGGCAAGGGCGAGGAGGCGACCCAGAAGACGATCAGCCGCGGACTGGCGCGGCTTCGGGAGGCCTACCGTGACGACCACTGACCGCTGGCTTGAAGAGGCCGTGACGGCCGCCCTGGATGTATCGCTGACTCCCGGTCAGCAGGCGGTGATTGGGGCCCGGGTCGAGCGTGCGCTGCGCGCCGCCCCGATCCGCCCACAGTGGCGCGTGACCGGGCGCAGCCTGCTCCTGGTTGCTGCCCTGTTCGTGGTGCTGCCCGCCATCCTGGGCGTTGGTGCGGCGATTCTGAGCACGGAGGATCCCTTCGGCCTGGCCAGTGGGGCAGGGTTCGAGGCCGAGCTGGACGCCGCCATTGCCATCACGGCCATCCCGGCGGGCGCTACCTGGCCGGATTACCTCGTGACCGATCGGTCGGCTTCCTATAGCCGCGGCGGCGGCCGAGCCTGGGTGGAATACGTGGCCATGTGCATGTGGGAGGTCGAGTGGCTTAACGCCCGTGCGAGCGGCGACGCGGCGCGCGAGGCCGCGGCGCGGGCCACGATTCTCGACTTTCCGAACTGGTGGTCGACCGACTCCGTCTGGTTCCGGCCCGAAGGCGCGCGTCGGGAGTACCTCGAGCCCATCGTTGCTGGCGTCCGAAGCGGAGACGCGGGTCCGTTGACGCGCGACGTGGAGCTGAACTGCGCTGGTACCGAAGCCTTCGTTCGGGCGCCGTAGGCATCGGCCTCGCTGGGCTGGCGTCATCGGTCAGTCATGAATCCGTCGTAGAGTGCGCCCATGACGAACAAGATCACCAAGACCGAGGCCGACTGGCGCGCGGAGCTGACCCCGGAGCAGTACCACGTCCTGCGCCAGAAGGGCACCGAGCGGGCGTTCAGCGGGGCGCTGTGGGACGAGCATCGGCCGGGCACGTACCGCTGTGCGGGGTGCGGCGCGGAGCTGTTCGACGCGGCGACCAAGTTCGAGTCCGGCACCGGGTGGCCCTCCTTCTATGAGCCGATGGTCGGCGATGCGGTGGACACCGAGACCGACCGCTCGTTCTTCATGACCCGGACCGAGGTCATGTGCGCCTCCTGCGGCGGCCACCTGGGCCATGTCTTCAACGACGGCCCGCGGCCCACCGGCCTGCGCTACTGCATCAACTCGGCCTCGCTGACACTGGATCCGTCGGGGACCCGCGAGGAGATGGAGCACGTCTAGGCGGGGTTAGGGGTCCCGCGGCGAGCACCTGAGGTGTCGAGACCGCCGACGGGCCCGGACCCTCACCGAGCTGGCCAGCGGTTGTCGCCGCTCGTTGACGCACACGCAGTCTCCTAGCAGCATGGGCGCGGCCAACAGTGCCAGAGACGACCGAGGGGCAGGATGACAGCACAAGAATCACTCCCTTCCGGGACGGTCACCTTCCTGTTCACCGACATCGAGGGCTCCACCCGACTCGTCCAGCACTTGGGTGAGCGCTACCCGGAGCTGCTCGAGGCACACCGTGACGTCATTCGGTCGGCCATCGCCGCCGAGGGCGGCCGGGAGTTCGGCGCCGAGGGCGACGCCCTCTTCATCGCCTTTTCCAGCCCGACGCGCGCTGCCGCCGCCGCGGCGGCCGCCCAATCGGCCCTAGCGGCCCACGCCTGGCCGGAGGGCGCCGCGATCCGCGTCCGCATGGGCCTACACAGCGGCGAGGCGACGCTCACCGGAGGCAACTACGTGGGCCTCGACGTCCATCGCGTGGCGCGCATCACGGCGGCCGGCCATGGCGGCCAGATCCTCCTATCCCGTGCCACCGCCGCGCTCGTCGAAGCGAACCTTCCTGCCAGCGTCGCCCTGCGAAACCTGGGCGAGCATCGCCTCAAGGACCTCGCGCTGCCGGAGAGTCTGTACCAACTCATCGTCCTCGAGCTGCCGAGCGACTTCCCGGCGCTGAAGACCCTGGACGCGACCCCGAACAACCTGCCGATCCAGCTGACCAGCTTCGTCGGTCGGGAACGCGACGTCGCCGAGACCCGGGATCTCCTGCTCGACGGCGCGCGTCTCCTCACCCTTACCGGGCCGGGCGGCACGGGTAAGACGAGGCTCAGCCTGCAACTGGCAGCGGAGGTCAGCGACCACTTCCCCGGCGGCGTGTATTTCGTGGCTCTCGCGCCCATCACCGATGCGGGCCTCGTCGCTTCCGCGATCGCGCAGTCGCTCGCGCTCCAGGAGTCGGGTGGCCGACCGATCCAGGAGCGAGTCGCCGAATACGTCCACGACAAGGAGCTCCTCCTGATCCTGGATAACTTCGAGCAGGTGCTCCCCGCCGCGCCGCTCCTCGTGGAGCTCCTCCAGGCTGGCCCGCGCCTCAAGATCGTGGTCAGCAGCCGGGCTCCCCTGCACGTCTCCGGCGAGCGCGAGTTTCCCGTCCAACCGTTGGGGGTGCCGGATCCGCAACATCTGCCGTCGCTCGACGCACTCTCACAATTCGAGGCGGTCAGGCTATTCATCGAGCGGGCGGTGGCCGTCAAGCCCAACTTCGCAGTTACCAACGAGAACGCCCCTGCGGTGGCCGCGATCTGCGCTCGCCTCGACGGCTTGCCCCTCGCGATCGAGCTGGCAGCGGCTCGCATCAAGCTGCTTCCAGCCCAGGCCATCCTTGCCCGCCTCGGTGATCGCCTCGCCCTGCTGAGCGGAGGTGGCCGTGATCTGCCAGCCCGCCAGCAGACGCTGCGGGGCGCCATCGCCTGGAGTCACGATCTCCTCGACGACGGCGGGCGACGGCTCTTTGCGCGCTTGGCTGTCTTCATGGGCGGTGCACGGCTGGACGAGGCCGACACGGTCTGCGGCCCCGCCTCTGAGCTGGGTATCGATGTGCTGGACGGCCTGGCCGCACTCGTCGACCAGAACCTGGTGCGCCAACAAGAGGCGCACGGCGAGCCTCGCTTCACAATGCTCGAAACCATCCGCGAGTTCGCCCGCGAGCGCCTCGACGAGAGCGGAGAGCTCGGCGAGATCCGTCGACGCCACGCCGTCGTCTACCTCGCGCTCGTCGAGCAGGCGGAACCTGAGCTGACCGGCCCCGATCAGCGCGACTGGCTCGATCGCGTCGAGCGTGAACACGACAACCTGCGCGCCGCTATCGACTGGACGGTCGAGGCTGCCGAAACCGAGACCGCCCTCCGACTCGTCGCCGCCACGTGGCGCTTCTGGCAGATGCGCGGCCATCTCCGCGAGGCGCGGGAGCGGATCGCGAAGGTGCTCGGGCTTCCGGGTGCATCGCATCATCAGCAGGTCCGGGCAAGGGCGCTCGAGGCGGCGGGCGGGGTCGCCTACTGGCTGGGCGACAAAGTCGCCGCGCACGGCTTCTACGAGGAGGCTTTGACGCTCGCGCGGCAGCTGGGGGACGATGCGGCCATTGCCAACGCGGCGTACAACCTGGCTTTTGTGGCCGAGACGGAAGACACGGTCGGAGTGTCGTTGGCGACCCCGCTCGGTCAGGTACTGCTCGAAGAGAGCCTCGCTCTCCACCGGGAGCTCGGCGATCGGCGAGGAGTGGCGAAAGTGCTCTGGGCGCTTGGCGCCGCGAGCTCCGCGGCGGGTGACTTGAACGCTGCAGAGGAACGATACCGCGAGAGCCTGGCCGTCTTTCGGGACCTGGACGACCGCTTCATGACCGGCTGGGCACTCTTCGAGCTGGGCCGCCTGGCGCTGAAGAAGTTGGAGCTGGCGTCCGCGTACTCCTTGACCACTGAGGCCTTGACCATCTTTGATGCAGTGCATGACGTGACGGGGATCGTCCTCAGCCTCGATGGGCTCGCGGTGATCGCCGACGCCGAAGGCAATCTTGAACGCGGCATGCGACTCGCCGGTGCCGCGGCGGCCCTCGAGGCATCCGGTGGGGTCGACCTGGCCACGGTCGGGAGAAGAATCATGGGCCGCGAGGATCCGGCGGCTCGGGCGGAGGGCGACCCGCAGCTGGCGGTCGCGTGGGCGGAGGGCCAGGCGATGACCACCGAGCGGGCCGTCGCTTACGCCCTCTCGGGATCGGGAATGGGCGCTCAACAATCGGCGCCGGAGTCGGCAGCCGACTGACGTACCATGACGAGGAGGCGCGTGTCTCGGGCTGTGGTAGACTGTGGTCCACATGAAGGCCTGTGGAGGATCGAAGAGAGAGATGGCCAAGGCTAACCTGACCCTGCAGCTGGACGAGGACGTGATCCGACGAGCGAAGATCGTTGCGGCGAAGCGCGGGACGTCGGTGAGCGGGTTGGTGGCCCGCGACCTGGGCGAGCTCGTGGACCAGGACGCGCGATACGAGGACGCCATGCTACGGGCCAGGGAGATTCTGGCGCGTGCGACTGGCCGCGGGGGCAGGTCCTGGCGGCGTGATGAGCTCCACGAGCGATAGCGTCGGATGGTCCCGGACGATCTGACCTTCGTCGATACGAACGTCCTCGCTTACGCCCACGACCTATCCGAGACTCGCAGGCAACCGATCGCCCGGGGGCTCCTTGACGCGCTCTGGACCAGCCGCACGGGGCTCCTGAGCACCCAGATCCTGCAGGAGTTCTACGTCGTCGCCACCAGGAAGTTCGACCCGCCGATGAGCCGGCGCGCGGCGCGCGAGATCGTCGCCCTGTACGGCACGTGGCCCGTCGTTCAGGTCGACGTGGTACTCATACTCACCGCGTCGCAGCTCGAGGAGCGGCACAAGCTCTCGTTCTGGGATGCCCTCGTCGTCGAGGCCGCGAGAGTCGGTGGCGCCACGCGCCTCGTGACCGAGGATCTCCAGGACGGGCGTCGAGTCGGTGGACTCCGCATCGAGAATCCTTTCCGCTGATCGGTCGCCTTCGAGGCCGTGGTGGCAACATCGGTCCATCCGGAATCCGGCGCGCAGCGGCCGTGCTGTGGCCGGCCGCCGTCGTCCAGGGCGTTGGGGCCGAATGTCACGGGGTGAGGGGACCCACGACTCTTGGGCTGGACGCCTGAAGGGGGGAAAGTTGCAGCAGAGTCTTTATCGGTACCGGAAGGAGGCATGCTGCAATGCTCGACCTGTTTGGGTGGGACGTGGGAATGACTGGCGTGGCGGCCCTCATGCTCGTCCTCGGCGCCCTGATCCTTGGCGCGATCGCGCAGATCATCGGCCGGGTCGTGGTGGGGTATGAGTGGATCTTCACCGCGCTGGCGGCACTCGTCGGCGGCTGGATCGGGAGCGAGGCGCTGGGCACGCTGAGCACCTGGGGTCCAGAGTTTGAGGGCCTGTACGTCCTGCCGGCCCTGGTCGGCGGGATCGTCCTGGGTGGGCTGGTGGACATCGTCGTCCGCCGCTCCACCGGCGGGCACTATCTCGAGCCACGGCCGATCTAGCCGTTCGACCGTCCATTCCGAGCGGCGACTGCCAATCCGGCGGCCGCCGCTCGTTTCCGGCTGGAATGGAGTGATCTCCGTTGAGTTCGGACTTGGACGGACTTCACCTGTCGGCCGGCCGCGTGTACTGATCTCGATCTATTCTGATGTCATGGAGGCCGCGACTCAGGCAGTCACGGTGCGCGACATCGAGGTCCAGGTCGTACGAGTGGGGCGAGGCAGCCCCCTGGTGGTTTGTGGCGGTCCCCAGCTGGGCCATCCGTACCTCCGCTCGCTCGATGTGCTTGCTGACGAGCGCGAGGTCGTCTACTACGACTCGCGTGGCAGCGGCCGAACGGAGGTCGGGGATCCCTCGCAGCTCAGCTTCGCCGGGGCAATCGCGGATCTGGAAGGTCTGCGGGACGCGCTCGGCATCGATCGATTCAGCATCCTCGGGCACTCGCTGGGTGGCCACACCTCGTATCTGTACGCGTCCCGATATCCCGATCACGTGGAGTCCCTGATCCTGGTCGACGTCGGCCCGCCGCTCACCGACGAGCTGGCCATGCAGCTGGGGGCCGCCATGCGGGCCCAGCGCACCGCCGCCGATGACGCGGACCTCCAGCGCATCGGAGCGTCGGCGGCTTTCCAGGCTCGCGAGCCGAAGGCGGTCGAGGACTTCATCCTGAACATCTACGCCCCGTTCTTCCGGGACCGGAGCACGATCCCGACCGTCGACCTCGGGTTCACCCAGATCACGGCCGCCAACGTCGTCGACTACGAGGACAGGCTCGTGGCCACCCTCGCCGACCAGGACCCGCAGGAGAGCCTGTCCAGGATCAGCTGCCCAACCCTCGTGGTCCACGGCGAGGTGGATCCGATACCCCTGGAGTTCTCCCGCTTCCTGGCCGATCGGATTCCGGGCGCGCAGCTGGCCATCATTCCCGGGGCCAGCCATTTCCCGTTCATCGAGGACCGCGATGCGTTCAAGGTGGTCGTGGGAGAGTTCCTGACGAAGCGGACCTGAACTAGCCACCTGCCCTGAGGTCGAGCGCTCGTCGCCAATTCAGGGTGCGCACCGCCAGCAGGACGCCGAACGCGGCCAGGATGAGGATGGCGGCTGCGGCGATGGAGGCCTCCAGGTCGCCGGACTGGAACTCGGCGTACACGACCAGGGGCAGGGTCTGGGTCCGGCCGGGCACGTTGCCGGCGAACATGATCGTGGCCCCGAACTCGCCCAGGGCCCGGGACCAGCTCAGCACCAATCCCGCCGCCAGGGCGGGCGCGGCCAGGGGAAGCGTGACCCAGCGGGCGACCTGGCGATCGCCAGCGCCGAGGTCGCGGGCCGCATCCTCGAGCTGGCGGTCGACGTTGGCGAGCCCCGCCCGCGCGGCGCGCACGAAGAACGGCGCCGCCACGAACACCTGGGCCAGGACGACGGCCAGGGTGGTGAACGGGATGCTGATACCCGCCACGTCCAGCGCACCCCCGAGCGCACCGCGACTGCCGAAGACGAGCAGCAGGGCGAGCCCCGCCACCGATGGTGGCAGCACGATGGGCAGGTCCACCACGGTCTCCACCAGTGCGCGGCCGGGGAAGCGCCCGCGGGCGAGGAGCAAGGCAAGCGGGGTGCCCAGGGCCACGATGATCACGAGGCTGACCGTCGTGGTCACCAGGCTCAGGACGAGGGCATCTCGGACCGCCGGGCTGGCGATCGCATCGGTCATGGCTCGCCCGGCGAAGGCCTGGACCACCAGGAAGCCCACCGGTAGGGCCAGGAACACGACCAGCATGGCGGCCGGCACCCGGGTCGTCATGAGGGCGGCAGGAATCCGAATTCGGCCAGGATCGCCCGCCCATCGGGGCCAGTCAGCCAGTGCAGGAAGGCCCGGGCGGCCTCCGGGTGAGCCGAGGTCGTGATGACGACTCCCGCGTAATGGGCCTGGACGTTGGCCTCGTCCGGAATGGGAACCGTTCGGACCGATCCTGACGCCAGCGCATCGGTCTGGTATACGAATGCGGCGTCGCCCTCGCCCAACTCGATCTTGGCCACCACGGCCTGCACGTTGACCTCGCGCGAGACGACGTTGGCCGCATAGGCATTGGAGAAATCGGCTGGGTATCCGGCGAGCCGGGCGAGAATGTAGACAACTTTGGAGATGTATTTCGAGATGGGCACCTCGTCGCCGGCAGCCACGATCCGCACCTCGTCGCGGGCCAGGTCTGCCGGGGTGCGAATGGCCGCGGGGGTGTCGAATGGGACGATGAGGACGACGGTGTTCCCCGCGAAGATCGTGATCTCGCCGTCAGCCAGCCCGGCGTCATAGAGCTGCTGCGGGTTGCCCAGATCTGCCGAGAGGAAGACATCGGCCGGCGCCCCTTGCTCGATTTGGGTCCGCAGCGCCGCCGACGAATCGGTCGCGATGACCAGGTTGATCCCCGGGGCGGCGATTTCGTACGCTGCCTCGACCTGTTCCAGGGCGTTTCGCAGAGACGCCGCGGCGTAGACGGTCAGCTCCACCGATTCGGGCGGGGACGGGGTCGTGGCGCAGGCCGCCAGCGCCAGGACCAGCGCGAGTGCCGGGACCCGGCGGGTCATGGACGCGGCTTGGCGGCGGGGACCTCCACCACCACCGCGGTGGCCTTCACCACACACACGGCTTCGTCGCCGACTTTCAGCCCCAGCTCCTCGATCGCCTCGGCGGTCATCAGGCTAACCAGCCGATGTGAACCGGCCTGGACCTCGACCACTGCTGCGACACGGTCCTTCTCGATGCGCGTCACGACCCCGGCGAACCGGTTGCGGGCCGACTGGGCCACGATCGGGCGGTCGGTCTCGGCGCGCCGCCGCTCATCAGCCAGTCGCGTGATCTCCGCCAGCGGGACGAGTCGCTGCCCACCGGACGTCCGACCGGTCCGCAGCCGCCCGTTGCGCTCCCAGCGCCGGATGGTCTCGACCGTTACGCCCAGCATCTCGGCCGCCTCCCCGATCCGGATCTCCATAGAGAGGAATCTAGGCCATCGATAGCCACGATGTCTAGAGACGCTACTGAATGCCCAAGATCACGCGGGGCGGTCATTTGCTCACGCGTCCGTAGGCCTCTCGCCGGGCTCGCCGCGAATGCCACCATTTGACCCGCGGCCACCGCCGGCGCTACCATCGGGCGCTACCACGAGGCCCCGCGACGGGGCCCGCTAAAGTTGCGCAGCCCATGGGCACGTGCAGCCGCGACGCGTGTTCGCAGATCCGAACCCTGCCGCCCAGGGCCGCGATCTCTGCTGATGCATGTGGTCGTCGCAGCCATCAGGGCGAGGCATGGCGTCGCTCCATCGGCGACACCCGCTGTGCCCGCGCGGGAGGTGAGGATGACCGCGACGTGGCAGGAACTTCCGGCCCTGGCCCTGGTAGGGACTTATCCGCCACGGCGTTGCGGGATCGCCACCTTCACGCGTGACCTGCGGGACGCACTGGTCGATCTCACACCGCCGGGCGCGCGCACACCGCTGGTGGTCGCGGTAGACCGCGGCCGCCGGGACCCGCCCCGGTATCCGCCCGAGGTCACCTTTCGCCTGAAGCGCTCCGACCCCGAGGCGTATGTCGCTGCCGCCGCCCAGCTGGCCGTCGCCGGTACGGAGGTCGTCTCGCTCCAGCATGAGTACGGCATATTCGGTGGCCCATCCGGCCGTCACGTCCTCGGGCTCGCGGCGGCCTTGCGGGTGCCCCTCGTCACCACCCTGCACACGGTCCGCGCCCATCCCACACCGCTCCAGCGCGCCATCCTCGTCGAGCTGGTGCGGCAATCGGCGCGTGTCGTGGTGATGAGCGAACGTGCGCGCCACCTGCTCAGCTCCGACTACGAGGCCCCGTCCGACAAACTTCAGGTCATTCCCCACGGCGTACCGCAGATCGCGATGGTCGACCCAGCCGAGGCGCGGGCCCGCCTCGGCCTGCCAGGAGGGCCTCTCATCCTTTCGTTCGGCCTGCTTGGACCAGCCAAGCGCCTCGAATTGGTGATCGATGCCCTCGCCATCATCCGCGATCGTGTCCCACAGACTCTTTTCGCGATCGTCGGTGCCACGCACCCAGAGGTGCGGCTCCGCGACGGGGAACGCTATCGCGCCGCCCTCGCTACGCGAGCGCAGGCGCTCGGCCTGGAGCCTCACCTCCTGTTCGTGGATCGCTATGTCGACGACGACGAGCTGGTGGCCTGGCTGCAGGCCGCCGACCTCTTCGTCACGCCGTACGGGAACGCCGAGCAGGCTGCCTCGGGAACGCTGGCATATGCCGTGGCCGCCGGTCGAGCGTGCATCTCGACGCCCTACGACTATGCTCGGGAGCTCCTCGCCGACGGCCGCGGGGTCCTGGTTCCATTCGACGACATCGAGGCGCTCGCCGACCGGCTGCTTGCGCTCCTCACCGATCCCGTTGAGCGGCGGGAGATCGGGAACCGCGCGCGCGCGCTGGCCGCAAACATGAGTTGGGACGCCGTCGGCGACGGCTACCGGGCGATCTTCTCCCAGGTGGCTGGCGAAGCGCGTCATACGCTGCGACCGGTCCAGATGATCACGCCAGAGGCCGCCGGGTCTGACGGTCGCGTCGCCCGCAAGACTCTGCCGCCGCGGGTCCTCCCGCGAATCGAACGGCATCATCTTTCACGCCTGGGGACCGTGCGCGGGATCTGGCAGCATGCGATCGGCGAAACTGCCGACCCGCGCCATGGCACCTGCACCGATGACGTGGCGCGTGCCATGGTGGTGGATCTGCTCCACGCGGAGCAGGCTCCAGGGCCGGCGGTGAGGGCCTCGATTCACCGATCGCTGCGCTTCCTGGATGACGCCTATGACCCAGCGGCGGGACGCTTCCGGAACCTCCGGAGTGCCGACGGCGTGTGGCTTGAACGGATCGGCTCCGAGGACTGTCACGGCCGCGCGTTGCAGGCGCTCGGGGAGTTCCTGGCCCGTTCCGACGACCTTGTGGCGCGTCGCTTGGCGTGGAGGCTCTTCATCACCGCCCTGCCGGCTGCGCTGGGCTTCGCTCACCTTCGGCCACGCTGCTACGCGATCCTGGGCTGCGCGGCCGCCCTGCGTACTGCGGGGAGCCCAGCGCTGCGGCAAGCGCTCGCGAGCCTCACCGCAACGCTGGCGGCATCCATCCCGCCTGCAACTGCCGATTGGCCATGGCCAGAGGCGACGGTCACCTACGACAACGGGTCCCTGCCGCAGGCGCTCATCAGCGCCGGCGACTTGCTCGACCAGGACCGCTGGGTCGAGCTCGGCGCCCGCCTGCTGGACTGGCTGCTCGCCGCGCAGACCGACGCCGACGGACACCTGGTCCCCATCGGCAACCGCGGCTGGTGGCCCCGTGGTGGGCGCCCGGCGTCCTTCGACCAGCAGCCCATCGAAGCGACGTCGCTGCTGGAGGCCGCTCGCGCTGCCCTGATCGTGACCGGTGATGCCCGCTGGCTGGACGACATGGAGCGCGCCTACGCGTGGTTCCTCGGCGAGAATCATCTCGGGCTGGCGTTGGCCGTCCCGCAGACCGGAGCCTGCCACGACGGGCTGGGTCCCTATGGGGTGAACGCGAACTGCGGCGCCGAGTCGACGCTCGCGTGGCTGCTGGCCGTGGAACGGATCCGCGAGGTTCGGAATGCACCCGCCAGCCTGCGTGGCCGGCAGGCGTCCGTGAAGGTCGCCCGCTAGAGGCGCGCCCGGCGCGTCTGCGGCATCGGCCGGGGGGAGCTGCGCAGGTACTCGAGCACATCGTCCAGGCGCGCGGTGGCGAGCGCGACGGACGTATCGGCTGCCCCGTAGTACACGCGGAGCTCGTTCGTCGCCCGATCAAGCACCCAGCCGCACGGGAAGACGACGCCGCCCACGTCGCCGACCCGCTCATACGGCTCGGTCGGACCGATCACCCATTCGTCGCTGCGTCGGAGGACAGTCCTGGGGTCCTCGAGGTCGAGCAGGGCGAGCCCAGTCCGGTACAGGGAGCCGCTGGCCGTGAGATGGCTACCGTGGTACATGACCAACCAGCCCTCGGGGGTCTCCAGCGGCGGGGGTCCCAGCCCGATCTTGGCCGAGTCCCACCACGCGCCCTCGCGTGGCTCGAGGAGCAGGCTGAGATCGCCCCAGTGGCGCAGGTCGGGCGAATAGGAGATCGACATGCTCGCGTACCCGTGCACCGGCGTCGGACGGTGGATGATCGCCCATCGGCCGCCGAATCGCCGCGGGAACAGGGCAGCGTCCTTGTCCTCCGGCGGAAGCGCCGCGCCAAACCTCCGGAAGGATCGGAAGTCGGCCGTGAGGGCAAAGGATACGAGCGGGCCACGCCGGCTGTAGGCGGTGTAGGCGATCACCCAGGCCTGCATCTCCTCAAGCCAGGTCAGCCGCGGATCCTCGATGCCCCACACCTCCTCCGGGTACCGCACGGGGGCGGAGCGCAAGCTCGGCTTACTGTTGATTCGCCACTCGCTCACCCCGTCCCGGCTGCGGGCAACGGTGAGGTGGCTGATGCCGCGGAGGTCCTCCACGCGAAGGAGAAGGACGGTCTCACCGTTGACCTGGGCTGCGCCCGGGTTGAAGACCGCGTTCGCGTCGTAGGGAAGGTCGGCTGCACGAATGATCGGATTACCGGGAAAGCGCGTGAACAAGGCGCGGCCGGAGGACATTGCGCGGAGTCTAGACCGGCTCGGTCGGCGGGTTCAACGAAGACCGGCACCTTCGCCCGGCTCTATCTACTACCCCGTCTAGAGACTGACCATCAGCTACGGACCGAGGCGACCGCCCAGCGCACCGAGGCGACCGCCTGCCGGACCACGCCGGCCGCACCGCCGAAGACGCGGTGGATGTCCAGGATCACGAGGACGATCAGCGCCAGCTCGACGGCCTTGGTGAAGTAGCCCAGCGAGTAGAACCCGCCCAGGACGAGCCAGGCCATGATCGAGGCCGCGGCATAGCCGATGAGGGCAACACGCGGCAGCCAGCTGAAGCGAACGACCAGGGGATGGGAGATCGCGGCCCCGACTACGAACGCGGCGGCCAGAGCGAAATATCCCAGCCCATTGAGGGTGAACAGCATCCCGCCCAGGCTCACGTGGATGGCGCCGGTGACCAGGGTCAGGGCTACGATGCCGGTGGTCAGCGCCGCGGCCCGGAGTCGATCGGTCCGCGGGGCGGTGGTGGCGGCCATGTCTCGATACCTCGTGAGTTACGTGTTAGCCTGATGTATCGAGTATATCCGCTAGCTGGATACTGTCAAGGAACAAGTTATGGATGACGCGGAGCAGATCCGTCGGGACTTCGCCGCCGCCTGGGGTCGGATCGGGATGGCGTGGGGGGTAGCTCCGTCAACAGCCACGGTCCAGGGTTACATGCTCCTCCACGGCGGACCGTTGACCGAGGCTCAGCTGCGTGAGGCGCTCGGGTTCTCGCATCGGGCAACCCTGCTGGCGGTAAGTCAGTGCGAGAGCTGGGGCCTGATCGAGCGCAGTGAGCCGATCCGGACCGGGAGCCGCGGACCGGCGTCCCACGCCTGGATGCCGGTCGGCGACCACTGGCGCTGGTTCGGGCGCGTGGCCGGCGTCCGGAAGGAGCGCGAGACCGATCCGGTGATGCCACTCCTCGAGCACTGCCGGCGTCGCGCCAAGGACGTGGAGTCGGGTGATCTGGGCCAGCGGCTTGAGTCGCTGGTGAAGTTCGTGGACGAGTTCGATCGGGGGATCGGCGTCATCGTGCGCGCCCATCCGGACAACCTTGCCCATCTGTTCGGGGTCCTGGGGCGAATGGACTCGGCGACGGTCGATCGGCTCCTGGAGGCGCTGGCCCGGGTTCCCGAGGAGGAGCTCGCCAGGGCGGGTGCCACCCTGGCCGGGATGCGGCCGGAGTTGCTGCGTGGCTTCATCGGCCTGGCCAGCCAGCGAGGGATTGCGCGCCTGTTACGCGGCCGCCGCTAGATCAACGGGTACCGGGTGGTGGCTCATTCGGGATCGGTTTCATCGTCGCCATCGGCCTCATCGTCGTCATCGATGTCGTCGTCTTCATCGGCCTCCATCGGGTCCGATGCCGCCTTCTCGTGGCGAGCCAGCAGCACGAACGGCAGCGCGAGGACCTGGATGCCGGCCGACACGAGGTAGGACGCCGCGTACCCGCTGACGTCGGCCACGCGACCCAGGAACGGCTGGGCCACCACGCCGCCGGCCGATCCCATCAGGGAGTCGAACGAGAGGACGGTGGCCCGCTGCTCGGAGGGGATGACCCCGTTCAGATAGGCGGAACGCAGGGGCCGGGTGACGGCAATCACGAACGACCAGACCGTCAGCAGCACCAGCGCGACGACAAATCCCGGGCTCAGGCCCAGTACCGCCAATATCCCGATGCCCAGCACGCCGCCGCCGATGAGCGCATCGGTCCGCCGCCGGAAGAGGCGCCGGACCCAGGGGACCATGAGCCCCGCCGCGATCTGCACCCCCGCGAAGATCGCGGCCGCCAGGCCGGCGATGCTGTACGCGGTCGGGTCGCCGTACAGCTCCAGCAGATACGGCTGGGCGGCGTAGAACACGTAGATCCCGGTGCCGGCGGTGAACGGGATGGCCAGCATCAGCCAGCGCACGGGCGGGTTCCGGAAGCCGCCGTCGATGGAACCGCGGAGGACGGTCCGGACGGCCTTCGCGGCGCTGACATCGCGCTGCGGCGTGAACCCGATGTCGTGCATGAAGCGCAGCGCCACCACCATGGTCAGCCCCAGCATCGCGGCCCGGACGAGGTACGGCACGCCCAGGTTGGTCACCTGCGCGATCACGCCGCCGGCCACGGTCCCGACCAGCATGGCCGCGCCGCCAACCGTCTGCGCGCGCCCGAAGACGTGATCCAGGTGGCCATGGAAGTCGGTCGCGTGCAGGGCATCCACCAGCCAGGCCTCGGTCGCGCCGGAGAAGAACGTGAAGCCCAGCCCCAGCAGGACCGACGCGATGGCCCACCCCCACATCGGTGCATGGACCTGCCACATGGCGAGGTAGAGGAGCGTGGCGAAGAGCAGCGTCACCGTACCCAGGACGAACGAGAAGCGGCGGCCGCGAGTGTCGGCGACCACCCCGGTGGGGATCTCGAACAGGACCATGCCCGCCGTGAAGAAGGCGTTGGCGGCGAACGCCTCCGCGTTGCTCAGGCCCGCGTCGAGCAGGAAGATGGTGTTGATGCCCCAGATGAACGAGGAGGCCAGGGTGGTCAGGAGGGTGAGGACCAGGTAGGTCCGCTCCACCGCTCGGGCGGGGTCGCTGTCGCCCTGGATGCCGTTCATCCGCGGCTGAGGGAGGTCCGCAACGGGGGGAATCTCCTGGGCAGGTCGGGGGCCTGCACCTGGTAGATCACGTCAGGACGCGGAAAGCCGCGCAGCCGACGCCGGCCCAGGCTGCGGAACGTGACATCGTCCGGGAGCTCGTCGGTCATGGCGTCGTGGGCCGACCGGGAGACGAGGACCTGCCCGCCGTGCGCGGCCTGGCACACACGCGCCACGGCATGAACCGAAAGGCCGATGTAGCCAGTCTCGCTCAGGGTGGGGTGCCCACGGTGGATGCCGATCCGGATCCGGACCGGTCGCTTGGTCGGCCAGGCCTTGTCACCCATCCGGCGCTGGATGGCGAGCGCCGCATCGAGGGCGGCAGGGGCCTTGGCGAACGCGGCCAGGAAGTCATCGGCGTGGACTTCCACCTCGTGCCCGCCGGCGCGCCGCACCTTCTCGCGGAGGACGCGTCGAACGTCGGCCATGAGCGATGCGTAGTCGGCGCCCAGTTCGGCGAGGATGGACGTCGAGCCCTCGATGTCGGTCATCACGAAGGTGACCACCCCGGTGGGCAGTTTCTTGACCCGTTGGGCCTGGGCATCGGCGTGGCCGCGGCGGCGCTCCGTCCGCAGCTGGGCCTCGATGAAGCCAACCGGGACCACCCCGAAGCGCTTCGCGGCGCGGAGGAGCCTGGTGCGGGCCTGATCGCGCGCGGCATCCGATTCGAAGGCGACCTGGTTGAAGCGGCCCAGGGCCGAGCGGATGTGGGCCTCGTCGTAGATCGGCAGCCGGCGGCGCCCTCGGGAGTCGATGGACGCGAACGCGCTCTTGGGTAGCCGCGCGCGCTGCTTCTCGCTGAGCTTGGCCATGGATTTCGACGCGGGGCTCGCAGGAGCCGGCTAGAGGCGGACCCGGGCCGGCTGGTTGGTGTCGAACATGTGGACGGTGTCCACGAACCGAACCTTGCCCTCCTGGCGGCTCATCACCAGGGAGTGGGTTCGGGCCCCACCGCCGAAGAAGCGGACGCCGCGCAGCAGCTCCCCGTCGGTCACACCCGTGGCGCAGAACACGACGTTCTGGCCGCTGGCCAGGTCATCGGTCCGGTACACGCGATCGGCGTCGTCCACGTCCACCCCCATCTGGCGCCCGCGCTCCCGCTCCTCGTCCGAGCGCCACTCGAACTGGGCCTGGATCTCGCCCCCCAGGCATTTCAGGGCCGCGGCGGTCAGCACGCCCTCCGGCGCGCCGCCGGTCCCCATCACCGCGTGCACGCCCGTCCCCGACACGGCGGCGCTGATCCCGGCGGTGAGGTCCCCATCGGGGATGAGCTTGATCCGCGCCCCGCTCTCGCGCAGCTCGGCCACCAGCCCTTCGTGGCGCGGCCGGTCGAGGACCACGACCGTGATGTCCGATACCGCCCGCCCCAGCCGGGCGGCGATGATCCGGATGGTGGCGTCCACCGGGTCGTTGATGCTGACGTGGCCGGCCACCCCGGGCCCCACGATCAGCTTGCGCAGGTACGTGTCCGGCGCGTGCATCAGGCCACCCGGCTCCGACGCGGCCAGCACGGTGATCGAGTTCGGAGCGCCGCTGGCCACCAGGTTGGTGCCTTCCAGCGGATCGACCGCGATGTCGATCATGACCGCCGCCTCGGGATTGCCCACCTTTTCGCCGATGTAGAGCATGGGCGCTTCGTCGCGCTCGCCTTCGCCGATCACGATCGTTCCGCTCAGGTCGGCCGCGTCCATCGCCTTCCGCATGGCTTCGACGGCGGCCCGGTCCGCGCCGTCCTTGTCGCCACGCCCCATCAGGCGGGCGGCGGCCAGTGCCGCCGCCTCGGTGGCGGCCATGGCTTCGTCGGTGATCAGCTTGTGCATGGGTGTGTCCGCATCGGTCAGTCCGTATCGGTCAATTCGTATCGGTCAATGGCGGAAGTGTCGGCGCCCGGTGAAGACCATGGCCATATGGTGACGATCGGCGACCTCGATGGCCATCTCGTCCCTCGCGCTGCCGCCGGGTTGGATGATGGCGGTCACCCCGGCCTGGGCCGCGATCTGGATCCCATCCGGGAACGGGAAGTAGGCGTCCGACGCCATGACGCTCAACGGCGCGCGCTCGCCGGCCTTGCGCAGGGCGATCTCGACACTCACCACCCGGGACGGCTGGCCGGCCCCCATCCCGATCATGACGTGGCGCTTGGTGAGGACCACCGCGTTGCTCCGGACGTGGCGCACCAACCGCCACGCGAACAGCAGGTCGGTCAGCTCTTCCAGGGTCGGGTGGCGCTGGGTCACGACCTGCAGCTCGTCGCGGTCCTCCTCTACCGAGTCCCCGGTCTGGACCAGCAGCCCGCCCCCGATGCGCTTGAGGTCCAGCTCGCCGCGGCCCGGGTTGGCGGCAATGTCTTCCGCGGGCGGCACCTCCACGACCTCGAACCCTTCCTTGGCGCCCAGGATGGCCACCGCCTCGGGCGTGTAGCCGGGGGCCACGATGGCTTCGAAGAAGCCGGGCGCGATGGCCCGCGCGGTGGGCTCGTCCACCATCCGATTGGCGCCGATGATCCCGCCGTACGACGCCACGCTGTCCCCCTCCAGGGCCAGGCGGAAGGCCTCGGCCAGGTCGACCACGCTGGCCAGGCCGGTGGGGTTGCCGTGCTTGACGATGGTCACCGTGGGGGTCTTGAAGTCCGACGCGATCCGCCAGGCGGCGTCCAGGTCCAGCAGGTTGTTGAACGACAGATCCTTGCCGGCGATCTGGCGGGCCCGGCTGAGGACCGCGCCGTGGTCGGCGTCATCGGCGTAGAAGGCGCCCTGCTGCTGGGGGTTCTCGCCGTATCGGAGGTCCGCCTTCTTCTCGAACACCAGCGTCAGCCGGGCCGGGAACAGGGTGCCGGCCTGGCGGTTCAGATCGGTGGCGATCTGCGCGTCGTGGGCCGCGGTCAGCCCGAACGCCTCGGCCGCCAGCTTCTGGCGGGTCTCCGGCGCCACCGCCTTGTCGCGCTTGACGTCTCGCAGGACCGATGCGTACTGGGTGGGGCTGGAGACAGCCGCCACCCATTCGTGGTTGGCGGCGGCTGCCCGCAGGAGAGCCACGGCGGCCAGGTCCGGGGCGGGAGCCAGGTTGAGGACCACGATGTCGATGGGCTCGATACCCTGCTGGGCCAGGGCCGCCATCTCGTCGCCGTGGTCCCGCCTCGCGCCGACGGCGCGCAGAAGGGTGGGATCGGCCAGGTCAGGCAGGAGGGCGACCTCGACTTCGGCTTCCGCCAGGTGGGCACGGGTGTCCCCGGTAGCCGCGCACTCGATCCCCGCCTCCAGGAGGCCGCGAGTCAACTCGGTGATCCCTTCGCGGTCCGAGACGGAGAGGAGCGCGCGCAATCAACGATCTCGCTAACGGAGGGATCGGCCCGTCGATTATACCGACCGCTTCTTCGGCTTCTGTACGACCTCGACCGGTACCTCCGTTTTGGGCCAGCGCGCGTCCGTGGTGAGGACCCGATCCGCCCGGGCGACGAGCGCGGTGGCCAGCACCAGGGCGTCCGGAAGCCGCAGCCGACGTCCATGGCGGGCGCGAAGCTCCGCCGCGGCGGAGGCCGCGGCCTGGGTGGCGGGCTCGATCCGGACTGCCAGTGCCTCCAGCGCCGCTTGTACGGTTGCGACCGCATCCGCACCGCGCCGGTATGGCGCCACCATGAGCTCCGCGTACGCCGATGCCGGCAGCACGAGGTCGTCGCGCCGGGTTACGGCTTCCTCCAGCGCCGCGCGGGCGACCGCGTGATGCGGGTCGGTCGCGTCCAGGAGCGCGATCAGCACCCCTGCATCGAGGACGGTCAGCGCCACTCGCGGCGGAGCTGGTCCAGGTAACCGGGGCCGTAAAGACCGGTCAGCGCCCCGGCATAGCGGGCGACCGGATCGTCCTCGCGGATCAGGAGGACCCGTCCGGCGCCCTTCGGCTCGGCGCGCAGTCGGTCACCCGTCTTCAGGCCGGCGGCCCGGAGCGCGTCGCGGGGGATAGTGACCTGGTGCTTCGGGCTCACCGTCGTTCGGTTACGTGCCGCCGCTTTCTTTACCAATCTGGTCATTGGTAAAGAGTACCGTCTCGGGTGGCTGGCAGCAATAGGGCACGTGCGGGGATTCTGATCCTGGCTAATGACCGCACGGTTACGTGGCTGTTAGACTCGCCCGCCGGTGAGCATCCTGTTCGACGCGCTGAGCCCGACCAACTTCGCCGACCTCTTCACCCTGATGTGGGTGGGAGCGATCGTGATCTGCGTAGGGGCGTCGTTCGTGTACTGGCAGGCCCAGCGTCGGTACCGCCGCTACCCGGCCCATCTGGCGCTCCACGAGTGGGTGTACTGGTCGATCCTGGTGCCCTGGATCCTGGTCCCGTTGCTGGCCGTCATCCACGTCCCGCTGTTCCTGATCCTGATCCTGGTCGTGCCCGGCATGGCGATCGCGGCCTGGGGCGCGTTCATCCGCTACCCACCCCGGATCGCAGCTGCCAACGACGAGATCCGCCGCCGCCGGTACGTGCCGCCGCCGCGACGCGAAGTCCGCGCCCGGGCCCGCCCCACCCCCACCGGCGGTCACAGGACCCACCGCCGCGGCTGACCGATGCGGCACCTGAGCCTCGTGGCTTCGGCCATCGCCGCGGGGACGGGGGTTATCTATGTCGGGTTCCTCATCAAGCAGGGGACGCCGGTCGTACCGCTCACCGTCGTGGTGGTGACGGCTGCGATTGCCGCGTTGGCCGTGCTTACCGCCTACGGGTCGTTGGGCCCGAATCCGACGCGTCGCGCTCTGGCGCTGTGGGCCGCCGTCCCGGGGTTCTTCGGCCTTGGGTACCTGGCCGCGTTCTCGATCGGCGTGCCGTTGCTGATCGGGGGCGTGCTGACCCTCCCGGCGGCTGTCGGTGCCCTGCGCGCCGTCGACCAGCGACCGCGCGCGGTCGTGGGCTGGATCGTTGTGATCCTGCTCATGTGGGCCGTGGTAATGGCCGCTCTCTTGATCCCGGTGCTGTTCTAGCTCGGCTAGCCCTCGGCGAGCTCAACGCTTCCTTCGTCACCGAGTACGGAGCACACTGGCTCAATGAAGGAGCCCCATCAGAGCGAACGGAAGCTGGCGACGGTCATCTTTGCCGACCTCGTTGGCTCGACCGAGCTGGGTGCCTCGCAGGACGCTGAGCGGACGCGAGCGCTCCTGGACCGCTTCTACGATGCCATGGCCGCGGAGATCGACTCTGCCGGCGGGACGGTGGAGAAGTTCGCCGGGGACGCGGTGATGGCGGTGTTCGGTGCCCCCGCATCGCTCGAGGATCACGCTGAGCGGGCGCTTCACGCGGCGCTGGCGATGCAACGACGCCTGCGGACGCTGTTCGGCGAAGAGCTCGCGCTGCGAATCGGCGTCAACACCGGTGAGGTCGTGGTCGGGAAGGCCGGGGTATCAGCGCGCGAAGGGAGCTCCTTCGTCACCGGCGACGCCGTCAACGTGGCGGCGCGACTGGAGCAAGGCGCCGAACCGGGTGACGTCCTCGTTGGCGAGCGGACGGTCGCAACCGTTCGGGGTGCGTTCGAGTTTGCCGAGCTTCAGACGATCCAGGCCAAAGGGAAGCCGGAAGGGGTCGAGTGCCGCCGCCTCGTGCGCGCGCTGTCGCTCATGCGCCCGCGGGGCGTCGGAGGTCTTCGCCGCGCCTTCGTCGGCCGCGACGAAGAGATGAAGCGGCTCGAGGGCACCTACCAGGAGGTGGAGGATCAGCGCGAGCCCCGCCTCATGACGATTCTCGGCGATGCGGGGGTCGGCAAGACGAGACTCACACGCGAGTTCTGGGAGCGCCTCGGCGGACGCTCGCCGGAGCCACTGCGCCGCACGGGCCGCTGCCTGTCGTACGGCCAGGGCATCACCTACTGGCCCCTCGCGGAGGTCCTAAAGGAGCATCTCGGCATCCTCGAGAGCGACCCTCCAACGGTCGTGCTCGAGCGGCTTGGGTCGCGCGAGATATTGGCGCTGACGCTGGGGCTGGACGTGGCTCGCGGGCTCCACCCTCTCGCCGCGCGCGACCGCTTCCAGGACGCGTGGGTCGAATTCCTCGACGAGATCGTCGCGGAGCGGCCCGCCGTCGTGCTGATCGAGGACCTCCACTGGGGCGAGGAGCAGCTGCTCGACCTCCTGGAACGACTCGTGCGCGACACGCGGGGGCCGCTGCTTCTGGTCGCGACGGCGCGGCCGGAGTTGCTCGAGCAACGACCCGGCTGGGGCGCCCGCCTCCATGGTGCGACCGTGGAGCTCGAGGCGCTCTCGGCAGAGGAGGCGGTCCTGATGCTCGACGAGCTCCTCGGGGGGACGCTCCCGGCCGGGCTTCGAGATGTCGTCGTCCAACGCGCGGAGGGCAACCCGTTCTTCGTCGAGGAGCTGGTCGGGACGATGATCGATCGGCAGCTGCTCGAGCGCCAGAATGGATCCTGGCGCTTGGCGGACCTGCCGCCAGACTTCGCCGTCCCGGACACCGTGCAGGCGGTCGTCGCGGCGCGAGTCGACCTGCTCGAGCCGGACGAGAAGCAGGCGCTGCAAGCCGCGTCGGTGATCGGTCGGATCTTCTGGGCGGGTCCGGTCTACGAGCTCGTCGGGGAGGCGAAGCCGGACCTCCGGATACTCGAGGAGCGCGACTTCATCCGACGTCGCCCCGGCTCCTCGATCGCGGGCGACCGCGAATACGGGATCAAGCACGCACTGACCCGCGAGGTCGCCTACGCCAGCCTGCCGAAGGCCAGACGGGCTCAGCTTCATGCTGCATTCGCGCGCTGGCTCGAGCGGACCGGGGACGGACGGGATGAATACGCACCACTCCTCGCCCACCACTACGCGGAGGCGGTGCGGCCGGAAGACGTCGATCTGGCGTGGGCGGGAGCAGCGGATGAGGTCGAGGATCTGCGCGCGCGCTCTTTGGCCTGGCTTCGACGCGCGGCCGAGCTCGCAATCGGCCGCTTCGAGATTGACGAAGGCCTCGCGCTGCTCCACCGAGCGCTCCAGCTGGAACCGGAAGTGGCGGCCCGAATCGCGCTGTGGCGTGAGGTCGGGCGCGCCAACGTCTTCAAGTTCGATGGCGAGGCCTTCTGGACGGCGATGCAGAACTCGCTTGAGGGCAGCGATGAGGGGACCGCCGCGGACACGTACAGCTTGCTCGCGTTCCATACCGCTACGCGCGCCGCGATGTGGAAACGCCGGCCAGAGCGCAAGCTGATCGAGGGTTGGATCGAACGGGCGCTCGAACTATCTGAGCCTGACGCGCCGGCACGAGCGCGGGCGTTGATCGCGCACACCTACTTCGACCCTGAAACATTCGGCGAGGCGGCGCAAGAGGCCAGTGAGCTCGCCGACCGGTTGGACGACATGGAGCTGCGGTCCTGGGCTTGGGCCGCGCAATCGGAGGCGGCCTTCGCCCGGGGCGATTATGACGAGGCATACGCTTGGGTCCGGCGCCGCTTCGAGATCGTGCCGGAACTCACCGATCCCGATCACATCGCGTTGATCTACCTGTTTAGCCTTAGCGCGTGCCTCGCGATCGGCCGCTTGGAGGAGGCGCGGCGCGCCGCGGAGGCGCACGACGACGTTACGAGCAGCCTCACGCCGCATCATCGGATGCACGCCGTTGGGTTGTTGATCCTCGTCGAGCGGGCTGCCGGCCGCTGGGAGGCGGTGCGGGACCTGACGTCGCGGGCGGAGGCCGCAGTGGCAGCGAACATCGCGACGCCCTGCGTGTTGAACGTAGCTTCGCAACTCCGCTGTGCGCTCGCGAACGTCCAGTTGGATGACGACCAGGAGGCGCGGCGTCTCGAGCGCAAAGCGGACGCGCTGGGCATGGAGGGCTACGGCTTGAGGTTGGATCCAATCCATGTCGAGATTGCGATCGCGCGAGGCGACCTTGCTGAGGTCGAGCGGAAGCTCAGCGAGTGGAGCCCAGCAGGATTTGGGGATATCGATGGGCTCATCGCGCGGCTCGACGCGCTGGTCGCCCTCGGGCGACGCGCCGAGATCGAGAAGGAGGCGCCGGCGATGGTGAAGCCGAAGACGTACCTCGAACCGTTCGCGCTCCGGGCGCTGGGTTTCGCGCGCAATGACGACGGCCTCATCGAACAGGCAATCCAACGGTTTGAGGCGATGGGCCTTGACTGGCACGCAGCCGAGACGAAGAAATTGCTATCCCCGGTCTGAAACGGGGCAAATGAAAGGCAACTGCAACACGTCGCGCCTGGCTCGCCGATCGCCCTGACGCCTGCGTGGGCGGAAACTGGTGGCTGGCGGTGACCATGAACGGCCGCTTGAAGAAAAACGAATGGAGGCAGCGATGAGCATCATTGCGTGGATCGTGCGCAGGCTGGACCACAGCCGGACGTAGGCTGACGGCGCGTATTGGTTCTGGATGCCGGCTATCTGCTCCAGGGCCTTCGGGACCGATAACGGCGAGCGCTTCAACAGCAGCTGCCGTGCCAGCAGCTCGCGATTCAGCTCCCGCGTGCTCAGGACCTGCGTCACGGGGCGGCGGGTGGGACCAGGTCGTCGAGGTACACAACCTCGAGCTTCGCGCTGCCGCGGATCCGTCGATCGTTGGTGACGAAGGCCGTGGCCCCCGCCGCTCGGGCAGAGGCCAGGTGAATGGCATCCGGCAGGGCCATTCCGCGCACCCCCCGGATGACGGCGGCATCAACGGCAATTCCCGGTCCGAGCGGCGCGATCGTGAGGCCCGAAATCGCCCGGATCTCGTCGTTGGTGCGTTCGAGACGTCCCAAGTCCCCATCCCGGGCTGGTCCACTGAGGATCTCGGTCAGCGCGATCACCGAGATCACGGCCGTGGTCGTACCAGTGTCGACGGCCGTCACGAGCTCGGCGACCCGGTCTGCCCGGGGCTGCATGTTGTCGATCAAGTAGATGAGGACATTGCTGTCCAGGCCGATCTTGCGATGGCGTCGACAGACGTCGGCGGTTGTCAGTCCTCCCATTCGTCCCGCAGGGCACGAACGAAGGCCACGGGGTCACCGTAGGTGCCCTCGCCAATGCCACGCAGCCGTTCTGCTGCACCGCCGGGCCGCGGCGTGAGCACGATCGCGCCCTTCCGAATCTCAACCGCCAGACGGTCTCCTGCCTTGATGCCCAGCGCCCGCCGGGCCTCGCTCGGGACGGAGATCTGGTGCTTAGTGCTGACCTTGACGCTTAGCATGATGAGATGCTAAGAACCCATACTCAAATTGTCAAACTCAGGAGCCCGCCCGCGTGGCTTCCTCGACCGGGATCGCATCGCTGGTCGCGACCTTCTCGAAGACGAGCGAGCTCTCGCGGAGGTCGACCCGGACCGTATCCTCGCGGGTGAACTCCCCGGCTAGGACGGCCCTGGCCAGCGGATTCTCGATGGCGCGCTGGATGGCGCGCCGCAGGGGCCGCGCCCCGAACTGCGGGTCGTACCCCTCGCGCGCGACGTGGGCGCGCGCGTCATCGGTCAATTCGAGGCCGATGCCTGAGTCGGCCAATCGGGCCCGGACCCCCTCGAGCAACAGGCCCACGATCTCGCTCAGCTGCGACTCGTCGAGCGGGCGAAAGACGATGATCTCATCCACTCGATTCAGGAACTCGGGCCGGAAATGCTCGCGCAGCTGGAGGCGGACGGCCTCCGCGGCCCGGTCGAACGTCTCGTCCCCGGCGTCGGCGGCGTCGACCAGCGCAGTCGAGCCGACGTTGCTGGTCATGATCACGACCGTGTTCTTGAAGTCCACGGTGCGGCCCTGGGCATCGGTCAGGCGCCCGTCGTCCAGCACCTGAAGGAGGACGTTGAAGACGTCCGGATGAGCCTTCTCGATCTCGTCGAACAGGACGACCTGGTATGGACGGCGGCGGACGGCTTCGGTGAGCTGGCCGCCTTCCTCGTACCCGACGTAGCCGGGCGGGGCGCCGAGCAGGCGCGACACGGCGAACTTCTCCATGTACTCGCTCATGTCGATCCGGACCAGGGCGTTCTCGTCGTCGAACAGGAACTCGGCCAGGGCCCGGGCCAGCTCGGTCTTGCCCACCCCGGTGGGACCCAGGAAAATGAACGAACCGATGGGCCGCTTGGGGTCTTTCAGCCCCGCGCGTGCCCGGCGGATGGCGTCGGAAACCGCCGTGACCGACTCGTCCTGGCCGATGAGGCGCCGATGGAGCCGCTCCTCCATGTGGAGCAGCTTCTCGGTCTCGCCCTCCATCAGGCGGCTGACCGGGATGCCGGTCCAACGGGCCACGACCTCGGCGATGTCGTCGGCATCGACTTCTTCGCGGACCAGGACCGATCCGGACGACTTCAGCTCGCGCAGTCGCTGCTCCTGTTCGGCCAGCTGCTTGGTGAGCTCTGTCTCGCGGCCGTATTTCAGCTCGGCGGCCTTGGCGTAATCAGCGGCCCGTTCGGCGGCCTCGATCTCGGGGGCCAGCTTCTCCAGGGTCTCGCGCGTCTCGCGGATGCCGGCCACGACCTCCTTCTCGCGCTGCCACTGGGCTTTCATCGCATCGGTCCGCTCCCGCAGGTCGGCCAGCTCCTTCTCGAGTGCCGCCAGGCGTGCCTTGGAGGCGGCATCCTTCTCCTTGCGGAGCGCCTCCCGCTCGATCTCCAGCTGCATCCGGCGCCGCTCCAGCTCGTCCAGCTCGGCCGGCATGGAGTCCATCTCCATCCGCAGCCGGCTGGCGGCCTCGTCCATCAGGTCGATGGCCTTGTCGGGCAGGAAGCGCTCGGTGATGTACCGATTCGAGAGGACCGCGGCGGCCACCAGGGCCGAGTCGGTGATCCGGACCCCGTGATGGACCTCGTATCGCTCGCGCAGGCCACGCAGGATGGAGATCGTGTCCTCGACCGTGGGTTGGTCCACCACGATGGGCTGGAAGCGCCGTTCCAGGGCGGCGTCCTTCTCGATGTTCTTGCGGTACTCGTCCAGGGTGGTGGCGCCGATGGCGTGGAGCTCCCCTCGGGCCAGCATCGGCTTCAGGAGGTTGGCAGCGTCCATGGCTCCTTCGGCCGCCCCGGCTCCCACCACGGTGTGCAGCTCGTCGATGAACAGGATGATCTGGCCCTCGGCGGCGGTGATCTCCTTGAGGACGGCCTTGAGTCGCTCCTCGAACTCCCCGCGGTACTTGGCACCGGCCACCATGGCGCCCAGGTCCAGGGCCACGACCCGCTTGTCCTTGAGGGAGTCGGGCACGTCGCCTCGCACGATGCGCTGGGCCAGCCCCTCGGCGATGGCCGTCTTGCCCACCCCCGGCTCCCCGATCAGGACGGGGTTGTTCTTCGTCCGGCGGCTGAGGACCTGGATGACCCGCCGGATCTCCTCGTCGCGGCCGATGACCGGGTCCAGCAGGCCGCGGCGGGCGGCATCGGTCAGGTCGCGGCCGTACTTGGCCAGGGCCTCGTAGGTGGCCTCGGGGTTCTCCGACGTCACGCGCTGGCTGCCTCGGATCTCGGTCAGGGCCGCCAGCACCGCCTTCTCGTCGATTCCGTTGGCGCTCAATATCCGAGTGGCGGGGCTGGGCGGCTGGGTCGCCAGGATGGTGAGCAGCAGATGCTCGGTGGAAACGTACTCGTCGCGCATCCGTTCCGCCAACGGGTGGCTGTCGGCAAGGATGCGGCGGGCGTCCTCGGACAGGGTGAGCTGAGTGGTGCCGGAGATCTTTGGATGCTTGGTCAGCTCTTCACGGATCTGGGTCGCCAGCGCGCCCGGGTCGTGGCCGGTGCGCTCCAGGACGGCGGGGACGACGCCATCGGGCTGCTCGACCAGGGCGTACAGGAGGTGCAGCGCCTCCATCTGGCCGTGGCCTTCTCCCTCTGCGAGCTGCTGGGCGGACAGGACCGCCTCCTGGGCCTTCTGGGTGAACCGCTCAATGCGCATGGCGCGGGTCCGGCTGTGGGTGCGCGTTGGCGAAGCGTTCGAACTCGGCGCGCGCCTCCTCGTCGAGCTTGGGGAGCACGACCCGGGCGGTGACCAGCAGGTCGCCCTTCTGGTCCGGGTGCCCGCGTTTGGGGAGCCCGCGGCCCGGGATCCGGATGACCTGACCGTTCTGGGTGTTGGGGCGAATCCGAAGCTTGACCTTCCCGTTCAAAGTGGGCACGGGGACCTCGGCTCCCAGCAGGGCCTCGGGTAGGCTGAGCGGCAGCTCGGTGACCAGGTTGGCTCCGTCGCGCTTGAATCGGGGATCGGGCTTGATCCGCACGGTGAGCGTCACTCCCTCGTCCCGCAGCCGAATCCGCGCGCCGTCCGACACCCCGGGTGGGATCTTGACCTGGAGCCGGCGCCCGTCCAGGGCCACGGTCCGTTCGGTGCCGCGCGCCACCTCGGCCAGCGTCACCTCGACCGTGCCGTGGGCCTGAGCAGGTCGCAACGATCGGCCGCTCGTCCCAAAGCTGCCGAGGTCGCCGAATACCCCTCCCGGGGCGCCGGCCGCGCCGGCTGCGCCGGCGCCCATCGGTCCATCCTCGAAGAACATCCGGAAGAAGTCGCTGAAGCCGCCCAGATCGTCCGCGGTCGCGGTGTGGACCCGCCACCGCATGCCGCCCGGCGCGCCGCCGAAGGCGGACCAGTCACCGGCCTGGTTGGGGTCGAACCCGGCCTGCTGGTACGCCTGCCAGTTGGCGCCCAGCTCGTCGTACTTCTTTCGCTTCTCCGGGTCGGAGAGGACGGCGTGCGCCTCGTTGGCTTCCTTGAAGCGCTTCTCGGCGTCGGCGTCGCCCGGGTTGCGGTCGGGATGGAGCTCCCGGGCGAGGCGCCGGTACGCCTTCTTGATCTCGGCCGCGGACGCGGCCTTGGGGACGCCGAGGACCTGGTAGTAGTCCCGGTATTCCACGGCGTCCCCCCGCTAGGGCTTCCTCACGCGCTGCCGGTCGGCGGTGCCGCCGGCGGCTGCTTGATCGGCTTGACCGGCGGGACCGGGGTGGCCGCGATCGGCACCTTTTGGCCCTTCGGCACCTTCCGCGTCCGCCGCACGGGCTTTCGCACCAGCGGCGTGATGGCCCGCAGGGCGGTCTGCGCTGCCGGACGCGCCTGGTCGAGCAGCGCCGCCGACAGGACCTGGTCCATGTGGTCGACACCCACGATGGTCAGCTGCTTGCGGACCTCGTCCGGGACGTCCACCAGGTCCTTCATGTTGCGACCCGGGATGAGCACCGACTCCACGCCCGCCAGGTGCGCTGCCAGCAGCTTGGCCTTCAGGCCGCCGATGGGCAGCACCCGCCCGCGGAGCGTGATCTCGCCGGTCATGGCGATGTCACGCCGCACCGGACGCCCGGTCAGCAGGCTGGCCATGGCGGTGGCCATGGTCACTCCCGCCGATGGGCCGTCCTTGGGGGTCGCCCCGGCCGGGACGTGGACGTGGATCGTCTGCTTCTCGAAGATGGCTGGGTCGAGTCCCAGCTCTCGACAGCGGGCGCGGAGGTACGACAGGCCGGCCCGCGCCGATTCCTGCATGACGCTCCCCAGCTGGCCGGTCAGGATGAAGTCGTCCTTGCCGTCCATCTTGGTGGCCTCGACCTGCACGATGTCCCCGCCGGCATCGGAGACGACCAGCCCGGTCACGATCCCGATCTGGTCCTCCTCGTCCAGCTGGCCGTAGTCGAAGCGGGCCGGACCGATGTATTCCTCCAGGTCGTCAGCCTTGACCTTGACCTTGGTCCGCGCGTTGGAGGCCACCTTGCGGGCCACCTTCCGCGCGATGCCGGCGATCTCGCGTTCCATGTTCCGGACCCCGGCCTCCTTGGTGAAGGCCTGGATCATGCGGACCAGGGCCGTCTCCTCGAACACGACCTGCCTGGGGGTCAGGCCATGGTTCTCGAGCTGCTTGGGGACCAGGAACTGCTGGGCGATGCGCAGCTTCTCGAGCTGGGTGTAGCCCGGCAGCTGGATGATCTCCATCCGGTCGCGCAGGGCGGGCGGAATGGTGTCGGACATGTTGGCGGTGGCGATGAACAGGACCTTGGACAGGTCGAACGGCACCTCCAGGTAGTTGTCCTGGAAGCTGAAGTTCTGCTCGGGGTCGAGCACTTCCAGCAGCGCCGATGACGGGTCGCCGCGGAAGTCCATCCCCACCTTGTCGATCTCGTCCAGCATGAACACCGGGTTCGAGGTGCCGGCGGTCTTGATGGACTGGATGACCCGGCCCGGCAATGCACCGATGTAGGTGCGCCGATGTCCGCGGATCTCGGCCTCGTCGTGGATCCCGCCCAGGCTCATCCGGACGAACTTCCGTCCCATGGCGCGAGCGATGCTCTTGCCCAGCGAGGTCTTGCCCACTCCGGGCGGGCCCACGAACAGGATGATCGGGCTGCGGATCTTCTCGGCCAGCTTGCGGACGGCCATGTACTCCAGGATCCGCTCCTTGGGCTTCTCGAGGCCGTAGTGGTCCTCGTTGAGGACGCGCTCCGCATCGTTCAGGTCCAGGTTGTCATCGGTCGTGGTGGCCCACGGCAGTGACACGAGCGTGTCGACGTAGGTGCGCACCACGCCCTGCTCCGGGGAGGCGCTCGGGATCCGGGTCAGGCGGTCGACCTCCTTGAGGGCCTTCTCCTTGACCTCGTCGGGCATGCCCGACTCCTCGACCTTCTGGCGCAGCTCGTTCACCTCGCTGACCGCCGGGTCGTCCTCGCCCAGCTCCTTCTGGATGGCCTTCATCTGCTCGCGGAGGATGTACTCACGCTGGTTGCGGTCCATCTCCGACTTGACCTCGCTCTGGATCCGGCCCTTCAGCTCGAGGATCTCGATCTGCTTGGCCAGGAACGTGTGGACGAGGCGCAACCGATCGGCGACGTCGATCGTCTCGAGCAGCTCCTGGCGCAGCTCGGTGCTCATCTCCGGCGAATAGGCGGCCATGTCGGCCAGCAGCCCGGCGTCGGTAATGTTGCGGGCGGCGACCGCCACCTCGGGCGGCACGGGCGCCCCGGCGGTGACGTATTGCTCGATCTGGGCCTGGATCGACGCCATGAGGGCCTCGATCTCGACGCCGCTCTCCTTCTGGTCCTCGATGAGCTGGATGCGCGCCTCGAGGTGCGGGTCGACCTGGACCAGGTCCAGCAGCCGGATCCGGCGCTGGCCCTGGACGATGGCCCGGATGGTGCCGTTCTGGAGCCGGATGAGCTGGGCGATCTTGGCCAGCGTGCCCACGCTGTGCAGCTCGTCGACGGTGCCGATCTCCTCGGTCTCGGACGAGCGCTGCGCGATCAGGGCCACCGGGGAGTTGGCGCGCACCGCGCGCTCCAGGGCCTTCACGCTGCGGTCGCGGCCCACTTCCAGCGGGACGATCATCTCGGGGAAGATGACGGTGCCGCGCAGGGCGACCAGGGGCAGGACCTGGATCTCGTCCGCCGGCTCGTCGGTCGGGGGAGTGGGCTGGGTCTTGGTGTTCTCGGATTCCACGTGGTTCACCTGCTGCTGGGTTCGGGGATGGGCACGGCGACGGGCTCGAGCTTGGGCTCGGGTTCCGCGTCGCCCTGGACAAAGCGTTCGACATCACCTTCATCGAACAGGTCGTAGACCCGGATCTTGCCGAGCGCTTCGAGCTGCAGGATGACCTTGACGCCCGCCAGGTTCACCCCCTGGCGCCGGGTCAGGAAGCGGATGATACGCACCCGCTCAATATCGGCCTCCGAATAGAGGCGGAGGTTGTTGCGCCGCTGCGGACAGACGAGCCCCTCCTCGTCGTAGATCCGCAGCGTGCGCGGGTGCACCGCCGCCAGTTCGGCGGCGATGCTGATGAAGTAACGCGGCCGCTTGGGGTCGCGGATCCAACTCACCTGGGCGGAACCTTGACCTGAATCTGGCGCGGCTTCACGTCTTCGGCCTTCGGGATGGTCAGGCGCAGGAGACCGTTCTCGAAGGTGGCCTCCGCCTTCTCACCCTGGACCCGGACCGGAAGCTGCAGCGTCCTGCTGAACGTGCCGGTGCGGCGCTCGCGGTACAGGTACTGGTCACGCTCGACCTTCTCGTCGGCGCGGACCTCGCCCCGGATGGACAGGTTCTGGCCGGTGATCGTGATGTCCACGTCCTCCGGCTTGACCCCTGGCAGGGACGCGGTGACGATGATCTCGTCGTTGGTCTGGTGGACGTCGACCGGGGCCCTCAGCGCCTCGCCGTTCAGGATCCGCCAGCCGAACGGGTTGACGACCGACTCGTCGAAGAGGCGGTCCATCGCACCGCGCAGCGAGATCATGTCGGTGAAGGGGTCGATTCGCGTCAGGTTGGCCATGATTGTGATCTCCAATCATCGGTTTGTTCATCGATTGAGCTTGTGTTTTCAGGCGCCCGGAGGGCGCATCGGTACCCTAATCATTGACAACATCGTTGTCAAGACCTATGGCAACTCGGGCTTTCGCAGCCCTGGCTCGAGCTCGGCTGGACCGCGAGGCGGCCGCGCAGGAGCATTTGTTCACCAGGTGTACCGAACGGCCAATGCCACGGCCGATCGAGACGTCCGATGCCCTCAACCTGCCTGTTCTGTTCGCTCAATGTTCATGAACGGCCGAATTGACCACCCTGACGGCCGCCGACAGGTCCAATTTGGCCGATACGTACATGAGGTGAACATCGAGACCGATGCTGGGCGCTGTCAGGTCAGGCGGGCCTCGCGCAATGCTCGTTCCAGGCGCTCCAGCCGGCCGGCGGCGCGGCGTCGTTCCGGGTTGCCAAGGGGCAGGCCGGCATATCGGAGAAGCTGGTACCCGGCGGCCAGGCGGGCCAGGGCGGGAGCGACCGGGGCGGATGGCGTGACCCGGGCCAGGTGCTGGCGCGGTGTTTCGGCCGACCGGCGCGCCCAGCGGCCGTCCGCCGCCAGGGCGTCCAGGGCCGCAAGGTAGGCGCCCACCGGGTCGCTGCGGTCGCCGCGCGCCGGGGCGGCGGCCCTGGGTTCGCGTCGTGGCCGCGGGGGGCGGTCGAAGACCACGCTCCGCTCTTCCGCGACCTCGCCCAACAGGGCCTCCATCCGGCGCTGCTCCCGCCAGCGCCACCAGATGTACAGCGCCACCGCGGCCAGCTCGAGCAGGATGATGACGCCGATCAGCACGAAGAACAGGATGCCCGGCAGGGGGCTTGTGGGCTGCGCCGCGCCGATCTCGATGACCGGGAGCTGGATGGTTCCCTGGCCGAACCCTTCCGGCAGGATCCCGCGAGCCAGGTCGATGAAGAGCGCGGCCAGGAGGATGACCGGAGACAGGAGCAGGACGACGAGGGCGCCCAGGACTCGGATGGGCGCCACCAGGGCGACTACCAGGGCCTCCAGCGGGACACCCAGGAACAGCGCGGCCGGGATGCCGAGCACCGTCACCCCCAGCGCCACCAGCAGGACGAACCCAAACCACGAGCCGCCGCCCGGGCCGTCACCGCGGACGGTGGCCAGGCGGGCCAGTCCCAGGGCCAGCACCCCCGAACCCACGAACATGAGCGAGCCGATGAAGGCGAGCGCGGTGAACGCTTCCTGGATGCCGGGGCCTGCCCGTCCGGCCGCCAGGTCGCCGATCAGCCATGCGACTGCGACCGCCGGCAGGCCCCAGCGCATGAGCTGGTCCTGGACTTCTTCGTCCACGACCCGCGAATGGTGTGCGTGCCCGCGCAGGACGGCCAGGGCGCCGATCCACCCACCGGGATGGGCGGCCAGGGCCGCCTGGGCGTCGCCCTGGATCAGCGCGACCCGGACCTCGGGGGCCAGCAGCCAGGCCATCGTGCCCGCGGCCACCGCCAGCACCGGCAACCCGAACGCCTCGCCCGCCGGTCCCCGCCACCGGGCGCGGCGCGCCCAGGCCATGCCCGCCCCGGCCAGGATGGCGAACTCGAGTGGCCCGATGATCGGCACCTCCCCGAGCAGGGCCTGGACGGCCGCCGCCACCACGGCCAGGATTCCGCCCTCGGCCATGCACTGGGCGACGGGCAGCAGCCGCGAGGGGCGTGGGGGGCTGGGCGGCGGGGCGGGCCGGCCGTCCGGCTCGACGCTGACCGGGACCGGCTCAGGCGGATAGTTCGACCACATCCGCCGTCTCCCAGGATGGGGTGATGGTCATGTCGCGTGCCGGGATCCCGGCGCGGCGGGCCGCGGCGAGCGCCTCGGGGTCGGCGCCGAGGAGGAGCACCTCGACCCCGTAGCCGGACGCCTGCAGGCGGCGCAAGGTGGGGTGAATGGCGTGCGGCGACCGGGCGCTGAGGACCACCAGGCTGGCGCCGGCCGGCACGCGCCGGGTGAGCCAGGTCAGCAGGCCGGCCAGCGTCCCCGAGCTGATCGGTCCCAGGCGCGCGAGCAGGTCGGTGACCCGACCCAGCTGGGCCGGGCCCGACCGCGACGGCAGGTACGCCACGCGCTGGGCGGTGCCCGAGAATCCGGCCGCCGCCAGGCCGACCGCGGCGCCGCCGTCGAGCAGGCTGCGGGCCACGGAGGCGGCTGCCACGCAGAGTCCCTCGAAGGCGTCCTCGTCCCAGTCCATGGACCAGTCCGCTCCTTCGACCGTCCGGACGTCGAGCACCAGGATCACCTGTCGGCTGCGCGCCGGCTCCCAGCGGCGGCTCACCAGCCGCCCGAGGCGCGCCGTCGCTCGCCAGTGGATGCGCCGCAGCGGGTCGCCGGGCTGGAAGGGCCGCACCCCGCCGAAGAGTGCCGGGTCGTGGACCAGGCCGCTGCGGGCGCGCCGCTCTCCGATGGGCGCGCGAGCGGGCGCAACGTCTCGGACGGCCACTGTTCGGGGGGCCACCACCAGCCGGTCGGGGAGCGCACGCTCCTCGGTCACCGCGTGGCGTCCCACCAGGTCGCGGATGTGGAGCCGCACCGGACCGAACTCGAACACGCCCCGGTGCCGCGCCTCGAGGTGGAAATGACGGATGACGCGCTCGTACCAGCCCAGGGCCCAGGTGTTGCGCAGGCTCCGGCGCTGGAGGGCCACGTCGTCCAGGTCGAGGATCCGCTCGCGGACCTCGATCCCGTCGGTCACGAGGTCGTCGGCGGCGATCCACGGCAGGGGCAGCGCCTTGCGGTTCCAGACCGCCACGTCCAGGTCGACGGTGTCGCCGACCACCGCCCGCCCTGTCGCCAGCCGACGGTCATAGGCGAGATCGAGCAGCCCGTACCGGGTCCACAGCCGGGTCGCGGCCCCGTACCCGAAGGTGGCGAACGCCAGCAGCAGGAGGCCCGGGACGCCGGCCACGGCGGCCATCACCGCCATCCCCAACGCGAGGGCGGTCCAGCCGGTCATGGTCTTGGCGTGAGTCTCATGGCGTGAGCGGGACGGGAGCCTCGTCCAGCACGGCGTCGACCACGCTGGCCACGCTGGCCCCGCGCAGCTCACGGTCCAGGTCGAGCAGGATCCGATGGCCGAGCACGGCATGCGCCACGGCCCGGACGTCGTCGGGCAGGACGAAGGCACGGCCGTCCAGGGCAGCCCACGCCTGCGCGGCGCGGTACAGGGCGACGCTGCTGCGCGGTGACGCGCCAAGGCGGACGTCGGGATGTTCCCGGGTGGCCCGCACCAGGCTCACCAGGTACGCCTCCACCTCGTCGGCGACCCGGATGACGCGTACCGCGTCGCGGAGGCCCAGCAGCGCATCGGCGCTGGAGATGGTCGGGACCTGCGTCAGCGGCTCTGCTTGGGCCTGGTGACGTCGGGCGATGGCGTGCTCCGACTCGACGCTCGGGTAGCCGACCGCGATCCGGAGCAGGAAGCGATCCAGCTGGGCCTCCGGCAGGGCAAACGTCCCCTCCAGCTCGATGGGGTTCTGGGTGGCCAGCACGATGAACGGCTCGGGCAGCGGGCGGGCGACCCCGTCGATCGATACCTGCCGCTCCTGCATGGCCTCCAGCAGCGCGGACTGGGTCCGGGGCGTGGCGCGGTTGATCTCGTCCACCAGCACGACCTGGCTGAAGATCGGTCCGGGCACGAAGCGAAAGCCCTTGCCCTCCAGGATGCTGCTGCCGGTGACGTCGCCGGGCAGCAGGTCGGGGGTGCCCTGGACGCGCGCGAATGACAGACTGATGGCGCGCGCCACGGCGCGCGCGAGCAGCGTCTTGCCGACCCCCGGCACGTCCTCGATCAGGGCGTGGCCATCGGCCAGGAGCGTGACGGCCAACAGACGCAGGGCCTCGGGCGCTCCCACGACCGCGGTCGCAACCGCCGAGCGCAGGTCGTCGAAGAACGCGGCCGCCTGCCGGCCGACGTCGGTCGGCGCGTCGGCGGTCATCGGTCTAGTCGCCGATCAGGAGCTGCCGGAGCTCCGGTTCTCGTTCGGACGAGGTCACCGCCAGCATCCGGTCCCCGTCCATGAGCTTGGTTTCGGGGCGGACCGCGACGGCTTTCGAACCGCGCAGGATGACGGCCACCGAGGTGCCCTCCGGCAGGGTCAGCTCCCGCAGCTCGCGCCCGACCGCGGGCGAGTCGGCGGTCAGCTGGGCCTCGACGATCTCCAGCTCACCTCCCTCCAGCTCGGCCAGGTGGAGGAGGTCGTGGATCGGGATCTCATGCTCGATGACGCCCAGGATGGTGCGGGTGGGGCTGACCGTTTCGTCGATGGCCAGCTGCCGGAAGAGGTGCTCGTTCTTCGGGTTGTTCACCCGGGCGATGGCCCGCGGGACGTTGAAATGCATCTTCGCCACCTGGCACGCCACCAGGTTGTCCTCGTCGTCGCCGGTCACCGCCGCCACGACATCCGCGCGCCCCATGCCCGCCAGCTCCTGGTAGCGACCCTCGCACCCGTCGTTGGGCACCACGATGCTGCCCAGCTCCTCCGCGATCTGGCGGGCGCGACTGGCGTCCTTTTCGATCATGACCACCTCGTGGCCGGCGTGCAGCAACTCCTTGGTGAGGTAGTAGCCGACGTTTCCGCCCCCGATCACGACCACGTACATGTCAGCTCCCCTCCGGCGCCGCCGCAGCGGCGCGGCTGCCGGGGGGTGGAGCGCCGCGCATCGGCTCCGCGGTGGGCTCCTCGACCATGCCGTTGGTGGCCGCCGCTCCGTCGACCGCAGCGGTGGCCAGCGCCGAGGACAGGATGTTGGTCCGGCAGATGGTCTCCAGCCCCAGGGTCCGATAGGCCTTCGCCCGCAACGGGTCGTTGATCTTGGCGATGACGCGCGGTACGCCGAACACGTGCTTGGCCAGCTGGGCGGCCATCACGTTCCGGTTGTCACCTTCGGTCAGGGCCATGACGATGTCCGCCATCTCGGCTTCGGCACCCCGCAGGACGTCCTCGTCCGACCCGTTGCCGCGGATGGTGATGCCGCTGTAGTCCGTGGGCAGCCGCTCGAAGGCGCGCGGGTTGACGTCCAGCACGGTCACGTGATGACCCTGCTGGTCGAGCTGCACGGCGGTCTGGGCACCCACTCGTCCGCAGCCGATGATGATGACTCTCATGGGGACAGTGCCAGCTCCTCGGTTCGCGCCCGGAGGCACCAGACCGGCGCCTTCGAGTTGCGCATGACGTAGGGGACCGTCCGTCCGGCGTCCCAACTGCCGCCGAACCGGCGCTTATAGCGTAGCCCCATCACGATCAGGTCGGCGCTGGAAGCCACCGCCTCGTCCACGATGGCCGGCCCCGCCGCGCGGGCCTGGATCATGCCCACCCGGTTCGGGATGCGGCGCGCCTCGAGGAACTCGGCTCCGCGGTCCAGGATCTCGTCGGCGAAGGCGATGGCCTTGTCGTCCTGGGTGTCCAGCGTCCGCTCGAAGCCGACCTCGATGACGTGGACCAGCACGATCTCCGCCGCATCCGCACCGCTCTTCGCCGGCTGGCCGGCCAGGAGCAGCGCGCCGAGGCTGAGGGCGTCGTCGTCCGCGTCCCCGCCGGCCAGCGGAATCAGGAGCCGGCGATACGGGAGCAGCAGGAGATCCGATTCCGAAGGGCGTCGGCGGAACATCGGAGCGATATCCTAGCCGCCGGCCGCGTGCGGGACGGGGGTCACGGGGATCGGTCAGCGGCCGTGGCTGAGCCGCTCCGCCAGCCAGCTCGGCAGGTGCCGTTCGCGCATGAGCTGCTGGGTGCGTTCGATGTCGTAGTCCACCCGGCGGAACTCCACGCTCCCCGCGTCCAGGTCCAGCACCGCGTAGGAGCTGGCCCGGTTGCCGTCGCGCGGCTGGCCCACGCTCCCCGGGTTCAGCATCAGACGCCCGCCCGGCAGCGCGGTGTGGCTGCCTGCAGAGGTCGCCACCCGGGTCACCGCCCCGTCGGACGCGGCGTACAGGACCGGGTAGTGGGTATGTCCGAACAGGCAGATGCGGGTCGCGAACTCGGCCAGGTTGGCCCGGGCCACCTCGGCCGATACGATGTACTCCCAGATCGGATCGCGCGGCGACCCGTGCACGGCGGTCAGCTCTCCCTGGGTGCGACGTTCCGGCAACGCGGCGAGGTACTCGCGCGAGTCGGCGGTGAGCACGCCCGCCGTCCAGGCGATGGCCGAAGCCGCGGCGTCGTTGAACCAGGTCACGTCCACCAGGCCGACCGCCGCGCCGTCGTGGTTGCCCATCACCGCGCGGGCGTCATGCTGGCGGATGCGATCGATGACCTCGTTGGGCTGCGGACCGTAGCCTACGATGTCCCCGCACACCCAGAACTCGTCCACGGCCGCCTGGGTCGACAGATCCTCGAGGACCGCGTCGAGCGCGACCAAGTTGGCGTGAATGTCCGACAGGACCGCGAGGCGCATCGGCCGGCGAGTGTACGGAAAATGCTCCCTCGGCGCCTTTCGGTCTTCCCGGAAGCGGGCGGTTTCGCGGCCGGCTCTCGCATCGGCCCCGCGCCGTTCCCGGTTACCCATACTCGGCACCGCGGAAGCAGGAGCGCCAGTTTCCCGCTCCGCCCCTCGTCGGGCAAGGCAGTTATCCACCAATCCCGCCGGAAGGTGCGCATCTGTGGATAACTCGCCCGGCTATACTCGCCTCAGATGGCGCCTCACCCCCTCGGGGCGAGTACGATCGGGACTCGGTGGCACTGCTGAGCGAAACATTGCCACCGCGCTTCGCTCACGACAGCGAAGCCGAATTGGCCAGAGTTCTCGACTTCTACCAGGTCTCGTGGCGCTACGAACCCGACGTCTTTCCCATCTCGTGGAGCCCCACAGGGGCGGTCATCGAGTCGTTCGCGCCCGACTTCTACCTCCCTGAGCTGGAGCTGTACGTGGAGCTGACCACCCTGCGCCAGGCCCTGGTGCGCAAGAAGAACCGCAAGCTGCGCCTCCTGCGTCAGCTGTATCCCGACGTGCGGATCAAGCTCCTGTATGCCCGCGACTTCCAGGCGCTCATGGTCAAGTACGGGCGCCTTGGCTTCCTGCTCGAGATGAACGGGGCCAATGGCAACGGGGCCCGCGGCAACGGGGCCCGCGGCCACGGGGCCAACGGCAATGTGACCGCACGGTGAGCGAAGCCACGGCCACCACCATCCATGCCGACGTGCAGGAGGTCCTGCTCACCGAGGACCAGATCCAGGCTCGGGTGGCCGAGCTGGGCGGCCAGCTGAACGCCGACTACACGGGCCTGGAGCCGGTCCTGATCAGTGTCCTGAAGGGCTCGATCGTGTTCCTGGCCGATCTCGTGCGCAGCATGGAGCTGCCGCTGTCGATCGACATCATGGAGGTCAGCAGCTACGGGGCGGCGACCGAGACCAGCGGCCAGGTGCGCATCCTGAAGGACCTGTCCAACCCGATCGAGGGCCGGCACGTGATCGTGGTCGAGGACATCATCGACACCGGTCTGACCCTCAATTACCTGCTCCGCTACCTGCGCGAGAAGGGGCCCGCCTCGCTCCGCATCTGCTGCCTGCTGGACAAGCCCGCCCGCCGGCTGACCGAGATTCCCATCGACTACGTGGGGTTTACGATCCCGGACCGATTCGTGGTCGGCTACGGGCTCGACTATGGGGAGCGCTACCGGAACCTGCCGTACGTGGGAGTCCTGCGTCCGTCCGTCTACGGGCTCGACAACCCGGAGGCCTGAGCGGTGGACGAGTCCGGTCGGCCACGGCGGTACCGGATCCTCATCCTGTTCGGCAGCCTGCTGATGATCGCGGCCGCCTTCCTGCCCTGGTGGCGGGCGGGCGGGGAGCTGGTGAGCGGTGTTGAGCTGCCGGCCTCGAGCGGGATCGGCCTGGAGGGGCCGGGCGTGATCATCTTCGCCGCGGCCATCCTGTCCCTGGCGCTGCTCGATATCGGCTACGCGCGCGGACGCTGGGGGTTTGCCCTCGACGCGCCGGGCATCTACCTGATCCTGGGCCTGGCGGCGGCGGCCGCCCTGGTATGGCGGGCCTGGGAGCTATGGGCGGTTTCCTACCTGCCGCTGCCGCAGAACTCGCCGGGCCTCATCCTGGCCATCGTGGGGGTCGGCCTGTTCCTGTACGGCGCGGGCACCGGTGTGGGGACACGGCGCACCTTCTGACGGGCTCAGATTCTGAGCGGTGGAGCCTAGCGTGGCAGCAGCAGCGGGATGAGGACGATCCAGCCTGCGACCACGACCACCAACAACGCTCCCAGCAGAAGCATGGGCCGGAGGTCCGGGCGGTAGGGCGGACCCGCCATCAGCTTGCGTCGCTCCCGGATCGGTCTAGATCTCGCCCAGGTAGGCCTGGCGGACCTGCTGGTTGGCCGCCAGGTTCTCAGCGCTGTCGGCGAGGATGATCTGGCCCGTCTGGAGCACGTATCCGCGGCCGGCCAGGTTGAGCGCCATCTGAGCGTTCTGTTCGACCAGCAGGACGGTGTTCCCCTGGGCGTTGATGTCGCGGATGATCTCGAAGATCTGCTCGGTCAGGATGGGGGAGAGGCCCATCGACGGCTCGTCCAGGAGCAGGACCGACGGACGAGCCATCAGGGCCCGACCGATGGCCAGCATCTGCTGCTCTCCACCCGACAGCGTGCCGGCCTTCTGGGTGCGCCGTTCGGCCAGGCGCGGAAAGTAGCCATACACCAGGTCGAGTTCGGCGGCCACCGGACCCCTGCGGCTGAACGCGCCCATCAGCAGGTTCTCGTACACGCTCATCCGCGCGAACACGCCGCGCCCCTCGGGCGCCTGGGCAATCCCCATGGCCACGATCTCGTGTGGCTTGCGGGTGTGGATGTCCTCGCCCTTGAAGCGCACCGTCCCTGACCGGGCGCGGGTGATGCCGCTGATCGTGCGCAGGGTGGTGGACTTCCCCGCCCCGTTCGAGCCGATGAGGGTCACGATCTCGCCCTCGTCCACGGTCAGCGACACACCCTTCAGGGCCTCGATGTTGCCGTAGAAGGTGTGGACGCCCTCGAGTTCGAGCAGGTGGGCCATCAGGCGGTCGCCTGCTTGCCCAGGTAGGCCTCGATCACGCGCGGGTTGGCACGGATCTCCTCGGGCGTGCCCTCGGCGATCTTCTCGCCGTAGTCGAGGACCGTGATCCGCTCGCTGACGCCCATGACCACCTTCATGTCGTGCTCGATCAGCAGGATCGTCAGGTGGAGGTCATGTCGCAGCCGCCCGATGAACTCGGTCATGCGCCGCGTCTCGCGTGGGTTCATCCCGGCGGTCGGCTCATCCAGGAGGAGCAGGACCGGATCGCTGGCCAGGGCACGGGCCACCTCCAGCCGGCGCTGGTCGCCGTACGGCAGGTTCTTGGCCAGCTCATGGGCCCTCCGGCGCCGGATGCCGACGAGCTCCAGCAGCTCAAAGGAACGCTCCTCGATGGCCTCCTCTTCGTGCCGGATGCCGGGGAGGCGGAAGACCGACGCGAACCATGCACCGGAGGATCGGACGTGGCGGCCGACCATGACATTGGCCAGGACGGTCATGTTCTGGAACAGGCGGATGTTCTGGTAGGTGCGTGCCACGCCCAGCTCCGCGACCTGGTGGGGAGCGACGTTGGTGATGTCGATCCCGTCGAGGGTGATCTGCCCCGACGTCGGATGGTAGATGCCGCTCAGCTGGTTGAAGAACGTGGTCTTGCCGGCCCCATTGGGGCCGATGATGGACACGATGGAATGACGCGGGATGTTGAAGTCGATCTCGCGGTTGGCGACCAGGCCCTCGAACTGCTTGGTCACGCCCCTCGCTTCGAGGAGGATGCCCTGCGCCTCGACCTGCTCGGTGCTGTCCGCGGTCGACACAGTCATGCTGGGCTCGGCGCAGCGGTGGGCGTCGCCTCCGGGCTCTCGGGGTTGTCGCCCTCGTCTTCTTCCTCCTCCTCCGGCTCCGCCTCGTGCAGCTCGCGCCGCCGGGTCACGTCGGGCACGAAGCCTTCCGGCCGCAGGATCATCATCAGCACCACCACTCCCCCATACACCAGCAGCTTGAACTCGGCGAACTCGCGCAGGAGCTCCGGAAGCCCGATCAACGCCAGCGAGCCGAAGACGACTCCCGGAATGCTTCCCATGCCACCCAGGATCACGACCGCCAAGACCGTGATCGACACCAGCACGTTGAACGTACCCGGGAAGACCGATTCCAGGTGGGTGGCGAAGATGGCCCCACCCAGGCAGCCGATCGCCGCGCCCATCGCGAAGGCGAGCAGCTTGTAGTTCACGATGTTGATCCCGGTCGCTTGAGCCACGTCCTCGTCCTCGCGCATGGCATTCCATGCCCGCCCGGTGCGCGAGTACTTCAAACGCCAGGCGACGAACGCGGCCACCGCGCAGAAGGCAACCAGCGGGTAGTAGGTGGCTGCCGGGCCACTGATCTCGCCCAGCAGGGGAATGGTGTAGCGGCCCTCGTCGATGATGTCCGGGATGCTGAGGATCCCCTGTACCCCGCCGAACCACGGTTCCAGGGCGTCCGACAGGAACAGGACGCGGGCGATCTCTCCGAAGCCGAGCGTCACGATGGCCAGGTAATCGCCGCGCAGCCGCAACACCGGCGCGCCGATGAAGAGCCCGATCATGGCCGAGCCCAACACGACCAGCGGCAGCGCCACCCAGAAATTGAGACCGATCCCCAGCGATGACGTGGGCGACGTGAGCAGTGCGGTGAAGTAGGCGCCCACGGCATAGAAGGCGACATATCCCAGGTCGAGCAGCCCCGCGTACCCGACGACGATGTTCAGCCCCAAACCCAACAGGACGTAGAGGCCCACCAGGACCAGGACTTGCGTGATGAAGACTCCGGTGAGCTGCGGGAGGGTCGCGATGAAGGAAATGAGCAGGAGTGCGGCAATCCAGCGCCCGACGCGTTGCGCGCCCGGGTCCGCCGCCGCGAAACGACGCTGTACCTCGGTCCGCGCCGGACGCCAGACGACCCCCAGCAGCACCGATACGCCGAATACGATCAACGCGGCCAGCGGCAGGAGCCCCCCGGCTTGGTACAGGAAGCGGACCACGTCATGCAGATCGAACTCCGTCAGGCGCGGACGGACGAACGGCTCGAGCATGCTCATCAGCACGACGCCGGCTGCCCCGGTCAACAGACCGCGGCGCACCGTGGGAGGCACCACCGGGAGGCTGGCGCCGGCCAGACCCAGCCCAAGGCCGGACCCCACCATCAGCAGGGCCCCCAGGCCCGGATCCAGGCCGAAGAAGACGAAGCTGACCAGCTCACTGTTGGCGCGGATGAAAACCCCGCGGATTCCGGGCGACAGCGCCACCACAACTAGGATCCCAAGCGCGAAGACCGCCCCCCCCATGCCTCCGGCAAATGCGCCGATCGACAGGCGCCGGACGACCGATCCGGCTTGGCGGGCCATGGCGAAGCCGCCGATCAGCAGCGGCGCCAGCAGCATCAGCTGGCCCAGGGACAGATACTCGGTCACGACATGTCGATCAGCGAAGGCGCCGATCAGACCCACGCCGGCCAGGTAGAGCATGACGAGCCCCACCACCAGGCCCGCAACGGCAGCCCGACGCAGCACGGCCATCACCTACTTCCCCTCCGGACGACCGAAGAGCCCGTAGGGTCGGAAGATCAGAACCAGCACCAGTACGCTGAAGGCCACCACGTCCCGGAGCTGGTTGGGTGACGGGACGCCGAACCCGAGCAGAAGGAGATTAGGTGCCACCGACTCCAGGATGCCCAGGCTGACCCCTCCGAGCATGGCGCCGACGATGTTGCCGATCCCACCCAGGACCGCCGCGGTGAAGGCCTTGATCCCCGGCAGGAAGCCCATGAACCAATGCACCTGGGGGAACACGATGGCGTACAGCACGCCGGCCGCCCCGGCCAGCATGCCGCCGACGGCGAAGGTGATGGTGATCGTCCGATCCACGTCGATCCCCATCAGCGCCGCGGTGTCCTTGTTCTCACTGACCGCGCGCATCGCGCGCCCCGTCCGGGTTCGCTCGACGAACCAGTACAGCAGCATCATGGTCAGCGCCGCGCCCACGATGACCACCGCCTGGGTCTTGAGGACGGGAATCCCAAAAAGGTCGAACGTGCCGCGCAGGATGTCGAGCTGCGGATAGCCGAGCACGCGTTCGCCGTACAGCCCTCGAACGCTGTTGCTGATGAACAGCGAAGCGCCAATTGCGGTGATGAGCGGGACCAGCCGAGGGGCTCGGCGCAGGGGCCGATACGCCAGGCGCTCCAGGAGGATGGCCACCATCATCGCGCTCAGCATGGCCGTCGCCAGGACGAGCGCCATTCCGAACACTGGGTTCGCGTTCAGGGGGCTGATGCCGGTGTTCGGGTCGGGGGCAGCCAGGGCGTTGGCCGTGAAGAATCCGGTCATGGCGCCGAACATGAACACGTCGCCGTGGGCGAAGTTGATCATCAGCAGCACACCGTAGACGAGCGTGTAGCCCAGGGCGATCAGCGCATACACGGACCCCTGCGCGATGCCGAAGATGAGGAGATCACGCCAGTTCTCGCCGGCCAGAAGGCCGTCCGACAAGGTCAGATAGGTGCCCACGGCGACGAAAATGACGACGCCGATGCGGATCCCCCACAGGACGACGTCGACCAAGGAGACGCGTCGGATGCGTCGCACCGATCCCTGACCTCAAGTACGCAGATTGAGCGGCCCCAGATTCTGGGGGAAACGGTCCCTGTGCGAAGAGTCGAGAAAATCCAGCGCGGGGTCTATGCGACGAGAGCGGGTGAGCCGGTCCGGCTCACCCGCTCCCTTTGGTCTGGGTGGATCGGTCCTCTACTGGGCCGATCGGGTGGTGAATACCTCAAGGTAGTCGAGGTTGCCGGCAGCGTTGGTCCCGATCTGAGCGATCGAAACCTCCTCTGAGCCACAGTCCCCGAACTCGTCGCAGGTCAGGGTTCCGGTGAGCCCGTCGTAGTCGGCCAGGCCGGCCACGTGCTCGCGGACGCCCGCCTTGCTGATGTACAGGGTGCCGTCCGCGCTCTCGCCAACGACCGCCGCCTCGATGGCATCCATCAGGATGTTGTAGGCGTCGTAGCCGTGTGCGTGGTACGCGGAGAGCGTCACTTCGGTGCCGCTCAGCTTGTAGTACGCCGGCAGGAACTCGTTCTGGTACCGATCCCCGAAGTTGAGGTCGGGACCCGAGAAGTAGGATCCCAGAGCCTGTGCCTCAAGGCCATTGGCTTCCAGGAACGTACCGGTCTTCAGGCCATCAGCGCTGAAGGGGATCGTGTCCGCCAGACCGGCGACCTCGTCCCACTGCGCGATGATGGCGTTGCCCTCGGGCTCGAAGATCGGGAAGAACAGCAGCTCGGGGCTGTCGGCCGCGATCGTGGTCAGGACCGGACGGAAGTCCGTGTCGCCGATGTTGATCGCTTCCTGGGCCGTGGTGGTGCCGCCGCAGATCTCGGCGAACTGGTCAACGAAGACCTGCTGCAGCTGGTCGGCGTACGGGCTGCCATCGTGGATGGTGGCTGCCGTGGTCCAGCCCTGGTCGCAGGCGAAGGTGGCCACAGCGGCTCCCTGCACCCGGTCGTTGTAGGCCGTCCGGAAGTAGTTCGGTCCGGCGTACTCCTCGTGATCGGGATTGGTCAGGCCAGGCGCCGTGTTCGACGGCGAGATCATGATCAGGCCCGCCTCTTCGAGGACCGGCATGGCCGGCACTGCCGTGCGTGAGCAGCTGGTGCCGATCACGCCCAGGATGGTCGTGTCGGCCACGATGGCCTGGGCGGCCGTTTGACCGGATGCCGCATCGGCGCAACCAGCGTCCTCATGGACGACGTCGGTGTCGCGACCGAGCACCTGCCCGCGCTCACCCTGGGCGACATCAATACCAAAGTTGCTGTCATTGCCAAGGGATGCGGGGGCTCCGGTAATTGAAAGGGCGCTGGCGATCCGAATCGGGTCACCCGGCGCAACTTCGAAACAACCCTCGGGCAGTGCCTCGCAGGCGGCGGCCGGATCCTCGGCCAAACTTGCGGCGGCGCTCTCGGTGGGGCTTGCGCTGGCGCTCGGCTGACAAGCGGCCAGGATCAACGCCAGCACCATCAGGCCGGCGCTCCATCGTAGGAACTTCTCCATCCAATCCTCCTCCAATTGCTTCCGGGGTGACACCCAGCGCCACGCCACGGAGCGTGTGTCCGGGCATCATACGGGCGCCTCCGCAGGTGCGCAAGGTCACCGCCCGGGCACTCTGGATATCCCCGACCATCGGCTGAAGGTTCAGTCCTGCCCCGAAAACGGCCATCCTCTGGGCCGTCGAAATGGCCTTACCTGGGCGGCGTGGTATCCTGTTGCCCTAGGCCTCCCACGCGGAGATGTCCGATCCCTCGCCGCCGCAGTAACCCAAGCGGGTTCGCGAAGCGAGGGTGCTGCCCAAGCCGCGCCACCCATTCCGGCCTCAGTCCGGGAGCGTGGGTCGAGCGCGAAGGCAGCCGGAACCCCACGAGGTTGGCCACCACCATTCACTAGGAGAAGCTCTCTTGAGCAAGAACGTGGCCGTCTTTGTCGACGTTGCCAATCTCTACTACGCTGCCCGCGGGCAGGACGTCGACGTCGATTACGTGGCGCTGCTGAAGCACGCCACCAAGGGGCGCGATCTCATTCGCGCCTACGCCTACTCGGGGCTTGATCCCGAGAACGAGAACCAGAAGAAGTTCCTCGATTTCCTTGGCAAGAACGGCTACAAGGTCGTGGCCAAGGACATCCGCAAGTTCGGCGACGGGCGGGTCAAGGCCAACCTCGACATCGAGCTCGTGGTCGACCTCTTCCGCCTGGCCGACCGGATGGACGTGGCCGTCATCGTCTCCGGTGACGGGGACTTCGCGCCCGCCATTCGCGCCCTTCAGGACGAGGGGGTCCGGTGCGAGGTGATCAGCTTCAAACCGAACACCAGCTCCGACCTGTTCGCTGTCGCCGACGAGTTCGTGGACGTCATGAAGATCAGCGCCATCGGCCGCCAGAAGGATGCCAAGGGGGTTCCGGCACCCGAGATGCCCGCCAAGGAGGTCAATCCCGACGTCGGATTCCGCGAGGCCTCGCCCTCGGTCGCCGCCGCGGCCATGGCAGCCATTCGCGCCGACGGGGAGGACGCCGGGAGTGCCCGCCGCGGACGAGGGCGGGCGACCGGGAGCCGCCGATCGGAGCGACCGTCGCGTCCCACCCGCGGCGGACGATCCCGCACAACCGACAAGGAGCCCATTGAGATCAACGAGCCCCAGCTTGCAACCGACGGCGGCGCGCCCGCGCCTCCTGGGGCTGCCGACGAAACCTTGTCCGAGAGCGCTCGCCGGCGTCGCCGACGCGGGGGTCGGGGCCGGGGTCGCCGCGGTCGCCGCGGAGACCTTCCCGATGCGTCGTCGGCCTCGGCCGCGGCCGACGCCGAGCCCGCCGAGATCGGCTGGCAGGAAGTCGACAGCATCGAAGAGCTCGAACGACTCGGAGCCGGCGAGGGTATTGGAGCGGAGCGGGAGTTTGAATTCGAGGAGGCCGATGCGGCGACGCTGGCCGAGCTCGGGCTGAGCAGTCAGCCCGCAGGCGTCTCGGGGACCGATGGGACCGATGTGCCCACGCAGCCGGCCGACGCGGATCCCACCACCGGTCCGGCTGTCACCCGGAAGCCCCGCACGCGCAAGCCCTCGACCCGGGCTGCGGCGAAGCCAGCGGCAGAGCCGGTGGCCAAGTCAGCGCCCAAGCCCCGAGCGCGATCAACGAGCAAGGCTGTCAGCCAGGAGCCGGCCGGCACCCGCGGGAGGGCGTCTGCCTCGTCGGCGGCCGCCAAGCCACGCGCCTCACGGACCACTCGAAGCAAGGCCTCTCCGGAGCCCACCGAGGCCTCTGACGAGGGCATCTGGAAGCGGTTTACCTCGGGTCGCAGCACGCGCAAGCGCGCCACGCCCGAAACCCCCACCGAGAGTTAGGTCTCGGATTCGACCTCGCTGGCCTCGGGGACGGCACCCGTCCCGCCGTTACCGTTGGTTGACGGCGTGCTGACCGGGATCCACTCGCCGGCGGCTTCAGCCGCTTCGCGCGCACGGGTGGCGAGTTCATCACGCGTCTCGCGGCCGGACTTGGGCGCCGTCAGGATCGCGACCAGGGCGCCGGTCAGGGCGCCGATCAGGATTCCGGCGAAGAACGAGCCCCAATGGCGGTCCTGGCGCGGGCGGAGACCAAGCTCGCTGGCGGCTTCCTCGATCAGCTGACGGCCGGCCGGGACAGCCGCTCCAGCGGCCCCCAGGGCGACGGTACGCCGGTTCCAGGCTCGCCGTAGCCCGGGCCCGATATCCTGGCGCCAGACCTGGCGAGACCACCTGCCCACCTGCCGACCCTGGCGCTCGATCGTGCGCGCGACTTCTCGACGAACGGGCTGCGACTCACGCCAGGCGATGGATGCGCGCTGCGCGGCCTCTTCCGCTGCCTGGGCGATGGCATCCGCGAGTGCCTGGCCACGCTGCGCCACCTCCTCCGGCACGTCTTTGCGGGCCATGCGATCCATGAATGCCTGCCACTCGTCGGGCAATCGCAATCTGTCCGACGTCGATCCTGATGTCCCCTTGCTGCCCATGGCCGACCTCCTCGAGCGCTTCTGATGTCTTCGGCCCAGTATGCCACCGACCGCCGGGCCCTGCCTCTGGGGTGCCTGACGCGCTCATCCTGACTGCCCGCTTACCCCGCCTATACTCGCCGCCGTGAGTGTCGAAGTCGCCGGCTCGGGGTTTCTGACAATCGGTCAGCCGGTGGCGGAGCGGCTCGCCCGCCGGACGCTGCTGGGCGGCGACGGCCCGGCCACGCTCCTGGTCCACGGCCCGCCCGGGGCCGGCAAGGGATCATTCGTCGACGATCTGCTGGCCACCGCCCTGTGCGAGGCGGTCGATCCCGACCAGCGCCCGTGCAACGTCTGCTCCGGCTGTCGGCAAGCGCGTGCAGGGACCCATCCCGACCTGGTTCTCGCGTCGCCTGAGCGCTGGCGCGATGACCGTGCGAGCGGCGAGAGCATCGTGGGGGCGGCGCGGCGATGGCTGGCGGAGGTCGCCGGAGCGCCGATCGCCGGGCGCTGGCGGGTGGTGGTGATCGAGCGCGCGGACCTCGCCAACGAGCAGATTCAGAACGCGCTGCTCAAGGCGCTGGAGGAGCCAGGCGATCGGCAGCTGTTCATCCTGGTGGCCGACGACGCCGGCCGGCTGCTGCCGACCATTCGTTCCCGGTGCCAGGCTCTGCGCCTGGCCCCGATCGGGCAGGACGCACTCGCAGGCTGGCTGGTCGAGCGCGAAGGGCTCCCCGGGGAGCAGGCCACGGCGCTGGCTCGCTTGTCCGGCGGCCGGATGGGCCGCGCCATCGGGTACGCGCGCGCGCCGGAACGCGTGGACTGGCGGCGACGCACGCAGCATGAGCTGCTCGGACTCCTGGAGCGTGGCCGCGCCGATCGGCTGGCAGCGGTCCGTGAGCTCCTGGACGATGCCGCGCGCCTGTCGATGGGACCCCATGACGCCACTGACCCGGCCACTCCGGAAGGTGGCGGCCGAGCACCTACGGGCGTTCAGCGCGCGGCGGCGCTCGCCATCGTCGAGGCATGGGTCGATCTGGCGCGCGACCTGGCGGTGGCCGCCGCGGGCTCGCCGCACCTGGCTGTGTCGGAAGAGCTGCTCCCCGAGCTGCCCGCTGCGGCGCGGCGCCTCGGACCCGACGAGATGGCTCGTACGGCCGCCGCCCTGGAGCGCGTCCGCGACGCCCTGGAGCTGAACGTCAGCCCTCGCCTGGCCCTCGAGGTGGCGATGCTGGAGTGGCCCTCGGTCGCCGCGCGCGGGTGAGCCCGCAGCGCCTGGCGGCCCGGGTCATCGGCCGCGTCCAGGGGGTCGGGTACCGCTGGTGGGTGGTCGACACCGCCACGCGGCTCGGCCTGGTGGGTTGGGTCCGCAACGCCGACGACGAGCGTGCCGTGGAACTGGTCGCCGAAGGCGAGCCGGCGCCGCTCGACGCCCTTGAATCTCAGCTCGACCATGGCCCCGGAGCGGCGTGGGTCGAGCGGGTCGAGGCCAGCCGCGGACCGGCGTCGGGGGGCATGACCCGGTTCGAGATTCGCCGGTGAACTGGCGGGCGGTCGGCTGCGCAGTCCTCGCCGCCGCCGTCTTCGTTGGGCTGGGCCTGTGGAGCCTGCAGATGGCGCTCGGGCGCCCCGGCTGCCCGGAAACGCTGCTGTGGGGCGATCGCGTTTACACCGCGGCCGGGGATCCGACGGCCGATCCGGTGGTCGGCGGCGGAGAGCCCGTCCCGCTGGGCACGACCCTCGTGGGCATCGTGTCGCGCGAGGTGTACGGCCCGCCGGGCAGCGCCCCGTCGCAGAATTCAGAGGATCGTCCGGACGAGATCGCGCTCGAGTGCGGCGACGGCACCTTCGTGAGCTACGAGTTCACCTCCGTGGTGCCGACGGCTCCTCCGTCACCCTAACCGCTCGGCCGTCACGCCGAACAGCCGGTCGGAGGCCGTCTGGGCGTATCGGTCCGTCATCCCGGAGACGTAGTCGGCGACCTGGGTCACCAGGTCGGCATCGGTATCCCGGTAGGAGGCGGGGAGCTCGTCGGGGTGGGCCAGGTGGTGGTCCATCAGGCGGCGCAGGAGGCGGACGGCGACCTGCTGCTGGGCCGCCTGCTCGGGGCGCAGGTAGACGCGCGCGAACATGAAATCGCGCAACTCGTGCATGAGGGCCAGCGTGTCCGCGTCCATCCCGATCGCGCCCGCGCGCAGGCTCTCGTCGATGACGGCGGTGATGAGCTCCCCGATCCATTGCCGTCCCGGCGGCCCGAGTCGCTCGATCAGATGGGGGGGAAAGTCGGTCTCGGCCAGGACCCCCGCGCGCAGCGCGTCGAGCGCGTCGTGGCTGAGGTACGCGATTCGATCCGCGTAGCGCACGCACAGGGCCTCGGACGTCTGTGGCGGAGGCGTGATCCTCCAGGTGTGGGCCCGAATCCCGTCGCGCACCTCCCAGGTCAGGTTGAGGTCCTCGAGGACTTCGAAGATCCGAACGCTCTGCGCCGCGTGATGCCAGCCCGCGGGCGGGAAATACGGCGCCAGGGCCTCCTCGCCGGTGTGGCCGAACGCGGTGTGGCCCACGTCATGGCCCAGCGCGATCGCCTCCGCCAACGCTTCGTTGAGCGCCAGCGCCGCCGCCAGCGAGCGGGCGATCTGGGCTACCTGGAGGGTATGCGTCAGGCGGGTGACGAAATGGTCGCCCTCAGGGTTGAGGAAGACCTGTGTCTTGTGCTTCAGCCGTCGGAACGCCTTGGAGTGGATGATCCGATCGCGATCCCGCTCGAAAGCGGTGCGGAACGGGTCCGGTTCCTCGGGTCTGGCTCGGCCGCGGGAGCTGGCCGATCGGGTGGCAACCGGTGACAGCCGCTGCTCTTCAGCTTCTCGTGCGGATCGATCTCGACGGATGAAGTCTTCCACTTGACCGATGATGGCGGATGCCGGCCGCCCTTCGCGCGAGGAGCGGGTTCTGGGTCCGATCGTACTGGGCACACCGGGCCAGAGCGGATCGTGTCCCGGGTCGGTATGGTGGCTCTCAACCGCGCACGACCAGGGAGGCTTGGCCAGCCCATGCATTTGAACGCTGCGATCGCTCGTCCACTCGTGGCCGCCCTGGCCATCACGCTGCTCATGACTGGCCTGGCGCCGGCGGTACCCGCGGACACGCCCGGCCCGGTCAGGGTCCGTACCTCGGAAACGACCCACGCGGTGGACGGGAGCTATGACTTCTCCCTGCCGGCGGGCACGACGCACATCGTCATCCATTGGTCGGGCCATCGGGACGCAGACGTAGACGCCGCATTCAGCGCTGACGGGGCGGTCTTCTCGGAGCCGGCCCACGTCCACATCGGCGATTTCGGAGCAGCCAAACAGGACGGCGAGACCTACGGCTCGGTGATGACCGCAGGCGGCATGCGGGCGGTCCGCGTGACGGCCGATGAATCGCTCCCCAAGGTCACGGTTCTCGCCATGGACGCGGCTGGCGAAACCCAGGCGCCACTCGGACTGGGGGCCGGGGCTGCCGCGCTGAGCACGATTCCCGGCGTCATCCCACGAAGCGGCTGGGGGGCCGACGAGTCCATCCGATTCGACAGCCTGGGAGAGGAGCGCTGGACCCGAGCGTTCTACCCCCTTCAGAAGCTGGTGGTGCATCACACCGCCGGCGCGAACAACGATCCGAACCCAGCGGCTACGGTGCGGGCCATTTACCATTTCCACGCCGTCACCCTGGGCTGGGGCGACATTGGTTACGAGTACCTGATCGATGAGGCCGGGCGGGTCTACGAGGGTCGGTACTCTCGGGCCTACTGGAACGGCACCATCCCGACCGCCGACAACGACGCAGGGGATGTGGTCGAAGCCGGCCACGCGCTGCATCACAACCCGGGCAGCATGGGGATCGCGCTGCTCGGTAACTTCACCTCGCAGCTACCCACACCCGCGGCACAGGCATCCATGGTGCGGATGCTGGCCTGGGCGTCCGCCGCGCACGGCATCGACCCGACCGGTAGCAGCACGTACGTCAACCCGGCGACCGGGACGACCATCACGACCATGAACATCACGGGCCATCGCGACTACCAGAACACCGGGTGCCCCGGCTCGCCCTATTACGCACTCCTTCCGTCGATCCGGAGCGCGGTGGCGGCGGAGATCGCCAATCCGCCCCTTGAGACCTACAACCCGGCGCGTCCTCTCTACTTCGCCGCCGGCACGTACGTTGGCCGCCAGTTCAACGCCGCCGGAGGGATCATTGCCTCGCTGCCGTACACGCTTGGCGCGGCTTCGTCGGCTCCTACGAACCAGAAGAGCGCGATCCCGAACCAGGCCGGGAACTGGTACTTCATCACGGCCGGCATCTGGGCCGGGTACTGGATCGCCGAGTCGG
>JBBDRZ010000003.1:0-460793 GCA_040905185.1 Chloroflexota bacterium
CGGCCAGACTGCGACCCATAGACCGGCTACCGCGTGTCCCCGGAGGTCGAATCGCCGGGAGTCCGGCGGACTGACGGTACCGGGCACCGCTTTACGGGGGCTTATCAGCACTTCCCGTGCGGGCCATACTGACCTTGGCGCACTATGGGGAGGCCCACCCCTCGATGGCGACTGGACCGCTGTTCTGTACGGTTTGTGGCATCCCGCTGTACCGCCAGTGGTGGAACGCGTCGAAGGGCGCCTTCGATTGTCGAAGTTGCGGCGCTGCGACCGCAGGGCGTCCCGCGACACCTCCGCCGAGCCTGGCATCACGTGCGACGTTCTGTCCGCAGTGCGGTACGCCCCGAACAGGGTCTTTCGCGTTCTGCGGCAACTGCGGCTTCGCCTTCGATTCGGCACCACAGGCCGCAACGCCGGTTACCGCGCCTCAGGCCCCGGCTCCGCAGTCGCCGGCCTGGGGTGCGGCGAGTCCACGTTCCGGAGGATCCTCCATCGGTAGCTGGTGGAGTCGGCAGAGCAGGCGCAAACGGCTGGCGATCATCGTCGGGTCGGTGGTGGCCCTCTTGGCGATCGGTAGCGCGACTGGTAGGCGTGATGAGAGCCCGCCGACGGCAGTGAGGCCGACCCCTGCTGCTTCCGAGCGCGTGGGCGCTCAGGCCGCATCGCCTGTCGCCTCTGAGCGCGTGGCCGCCCAGACCGCCGCGCCGCCCAACACCGGCGCCATTGGGTTCCAGCGATTCGCCACACACGTAGCTGTGACCGCCCCGTCGTTTGTCGACGGCATGACCGCAGTGGCTACGGATGCCAGTTACCTCGACTTGGCAGCGCTTGTCGGTTCGTCGGTTGACCTCTGGGTCGCACTCGGGAATGAAGCGAGCTGGCTGGACAACAACCCCCCGGAGGCGTGCTTTGCATCTCTGCACGCGAAGTACAGCGAAGCCATCGACATGCTGTACGAGGCACTTGATCTGATCAGCGACGGCGCCATCTACTCCGATCCCGACATGCTCTCCCAAGGCGCAAGCCTCATGACAGTGGGTTCTAGGCTGATCACCGATGCGACAGCTCTGATAGAGAGCGCGGGAGCCGCTTGCGGGGCATAGCGACAGAGTGACTGGGAGCGACGCGTTTGGTGGCTGTCTCGGAATCGTAGCGGCCGCGATCCTCGGCCAGCTGATCTTCGGACCGTTGGGCGCCCTCCTCGGAGCCCTAATCTCGGCGGTCGTAGTCGGCTTGGTTGTGTCGGCCAATGAGCGCGCACGAGCTCGTGATCGAAGGAAACAAGATGAGCGGCGGGCGCTGGAGCAACGGTGGGAAAAGGAGCAACGGCCTGCCATTGCGCCACGCCAAGCAGCACCCCCTTCGGTGGAATCCGCGCTCGAACAACTCGAACAGCTGCGATCGAATGACCTCATCACTCCCGGGGAGTACCAGGCCAAGAAGAAAGAGATTCTCGACCGCCTCTGACGCCTACCCGGCGGCTACCCGGGCTCCCCGGAGGTCGAATCGCTGGGAGTCCGGCTGGGGCGATGCTAGGGGGCGGGGCTTACTGGCGGCTTACTTGAGACCCCACAGGTGTAGTCGGGGTGCCCCCTTGAATCGCTTGTCATATGTGATCAGGTGTGGCTCCAGCCCGTTGTCCTCGGCGAGTTTCCGAGCGACTGCCGCAATGACTGCGTCGAGGGAGTTAAGAGACGAGCCGATCATCTCGAATAGTGCGTCCCTCATGAGCTGATTCGTGAGTGGAACCTCGGCCATACGGAGCTGCCGAAGGTTGAGCCTAAGTAGCCGTTCCGAATACTCGAAGACATGGAGATCCTCGGCCACTCCACGATTACCGTGACGATGAACACCTATGCCCACGTCGCGCCGGCCCTCCAGCGGGAGGCGGCCGCCAGCCTCGATGCCGTGCTCCGACCCGCGTAGGGGTCAACTTAGGGGTCAAACGGCCTCGGACGGAACAAACGTTCGGGGCCGTTTCGCTGCCCACAAGGCCGAATCTGAGATCAGTTGGGCGTGGTGCCGGAGGAGGGGGTCGAACCCACACGGGATTGCTCCCATCGGTGTTTGAGACCGACGCGTCTGCCTGTTCCGCCACTCCGGCCCGCGGGGGATGTGATTATAGGTAGCCGATGTCGGATCCCGACCCGAGTCGCCCGGCCACGCGGACCGGCCCGTTGGCCGAGGAGGCCGCTGTGGTGGCTGCCGCCGCGCGGGGTGATCGGTCCGCCTTCACGCAGCTGATGGAGCATTACCAGGGAGCCTGCTATGGCCTGGCCTGGCGCCTGCTCGGCGACCCGGACCTGGCAGCGGATGCGACCCAGGACGCGTTCGTCCACGCCTACGACCACATCCGCGCCTACCGGGGTGGCGTGTTCCGGTCGTGGCTGCTGCGGATCACGGCCAATGCCTCGTACGACATCCTGCGCCGGTCGCAGCGGCGCCCGACGACCGCGCTCCCCGAGCCCGAGGAAGGTGAGGCGGACATCGCCGATCCGCGGGCCGTGAACCCGGTCGCCGAATCGGCCCGCGCGGAGCTGTACCGCGCCCTCGACGCGGCGCTCCGTCTGCTGCCCGAGGACCAGCGCGTTGCGGTCGTACTGTGCGACGTGTACGGGATGGACTACCAGGAGGTGGCCGAATCCATCCAGTCACCCATCGGGACGGTGAAGTCGCGCATCCACCGCGGGCGCCTGCGCTTGCGCGTGCTGCTGGCCGACCAGCGGGAACTGTTCGAGGGCTGAGGGCGTCTGACCGATGTCCATGACTACGCGTGCGCACCCCGATCCCGAGCGCCTGGCCGCCCTGGCCGGCGCTGATCCCGATGCCCTCTCCGACCGCGAGCTGATCGCTCACCTCGCCGACTGCGCGGCCTGCGATGGGCAGGTTCGGGACCTGAGGGTGCTGCGTACTGCCCTTGCCGAGCTCCCGGATCTCGTCCCGTCGCGTCCGCTGCGGCTTCTGCCGCCCGTCGCGGAACCGCGGCCGGCCGCCGGCTGGCGGATCACATTCCGACGTGCCTTCGCCCCGCTAGCGGTGGCCGGCATGGTGCTGGTGTTGGTCGGCGGCGTGGGCGCCACCGGCGCGCTCGGGCCGGCCGATGCGGGTGCCTTCCTCCAGCGCCTTCAGTTCGCGGCCCCCGCGGCCCCCGCGGCCCCGGCGGCCACGGAGGCCGCCACGGGTCAGCCCGAAGAGACCGCCGCAGACGCGGGCATGGCTCCGGACGAGCTGGCGTCGCCGGAGGGCTCGCGGGGACAGACCGGCGCCATGGCAACCGATACCCCTCGCGCCGCCGACGCGAGCGCGGTTCCCGGCGAGAGCGTGGCAGAGGCAATCGGCGGGTCTGACACGGGTCGGGGCGGCGGCCTGGCGATGATCGAGGACCGCGCGGGCTGGATCCTGGCCGCGTTGGCGGGGATCGGTCTGCTGGCGCTGGCCGTGGTGCTTCGCCGATCGGCCGTCCCCATCGACCGGGGTTCGTCGGGCCGCTAGGCGGCCGTCACGCGCCGATCAGCCGCCCCGCCACGATCGCGGCGGTCAGGATCGCCAATCCCACGACGCCGGCGATCACGGCCGCCCAGGGCCCCTCGAGGAATCCTTTGGATGGAGCCTCCACCCGGGGAGACCGGGGCCGGACGCGGAGCGTTCCCCTCCGCGCGCTGCGCGGATCGCCGGAGGCCGTGCGCCAGCGCGTCGAGACCTGGGCCCTGACCGCGGCGCTGGCCGTCACGGGGTGGCGCCCGCCGCTCCAATGGCTGCCCCCGGCTGGCGTCCCACTCCAGGGGTGCTCCAGGTCCCACGCCGCGCGGCGTGCGGGCGAGGAGAGCACCTCCCACGCCTCGTTGATCTCGCGCATCCGCGCCACGGCATCGGCTCCGCCGGCATGGAGGTCCGGGTGGTGCGACTTGGCCAGCCGTCGATGCGCCGATGCCACCTGCGACGACGTCGCCTCGCGGGGCAGGCCGAGGACCGCGTACGGGTCCCGGACGGCGGGCGGGGGCATCACCGGATTCTAGCGGCCGCCCGCCCCGGAGCAGCGGTCTAGACTCAACTCATGCGGGAACGTAGCCCGATCCTGATGCTGATCGACGGGCCCAGCCTGGTCTATCGGGGCTATTTCGCCCTGCCGCCGCTGACGACCTCAGATGGAACGCTCGTCAATGCCGTGTTCGGCTTCCTCCAGATCGTGCTGCGCGGGATGGCCGATCTGAAGCCGGACTACGCCATGGTCGCCTTCGACCTCGGCAAGCCTGCCTTCCGGTTCGTGGCCTACCCCGACTACAAGGCCGGCCGGCCGTCGATGCCCGACGACCTGCGCAGCCAGTTCCCGATCGTGCGGGAGGTCGTGACTCGCCTCGGGATGCCAATCCTGGAGGTCGAGGGCTACGAGGCCGATGACGTGATCGGTACGCTGAGCAAACTGGCCACCGCGGCCGACGTGGATACGGTGATGGTCTCCGGCGACCTGGATGGCCTCCAACTGGTCGACGACCACGTCCGCCTGCTCACCACCCGAATGGGGGTGGCCGCCACGGTGGTCTACGACCCCGCCCGGGTGATGGAGCGCTACGGGCTGCGACCCGACCAGATGCTCGATTACAAGGCCCTCAAGGGCGATACCTCGGACAACCTGCCCGGCGTGCCGGGGGTCGGGGAGAAGACCGCCATCAGCCTGCTCCAGGAGTTCGGGACGCTCGACGGCCTGTACGAGCGACTGGACGAGGTGAAGGGCAAGCTCCGCGACCGGCTGGCCGAGCACCGCGACGATGCGTTTACCAGCCGGGAGGTCGGCCGCATCGTGACCGACCTGCCGATCCAGCTGGACCTGGAGTCGGCGCATACCGGACGCTACGACCGCCGCGCCATGGCGCAGCGCTTCCGCGAGCTCGAGTTCCGCTCGCTGATCGACCGCCTGCCGCCGACGATCGGCGGCCCGGCGGGCCCGGAGGAGGACGACGGATCGGGTGGGGGCCTCCAGCTCTCGCTCGACCTGCTGGGCGGCAGCCGTCCTGTGCGAGCCGGCGCCCCGGACGCCCAGGCCAAGCAGAGGGCACCCGCGCCGACCGAGGGGCGGGTGGCGCCCGACGCCCAGGCCGATCCCAAGGGCGCCATCGAGCACGCGGATCCCCGCATGGTGGGTGACGACACCGATCGCCTGGAGCTCGAGGCCTGGCTGGCGGCGCACGGCGACAGGGTTGGGCTGGGCTGGGCGGCGGGCAGCGGCCGCCCGTTCGCGCGCTCGCTGCTGGGCATCGCCATGGCGGGCGCGGATGGGTCGAGCTGGTACCTGCGCTGGGACGGCGACCGGACGACGCTCCCGCGCTGGTTCGCCCGCACCGACCGTCCCCTTATCGGTCACGACCTGAAGCCGCTGGTGACCACGCTCCTGCAGCGGGGGATCGAGCTCGCCGGCCGGGCCGTGGACACCTCGGTGGCCGGCTACATGCTGAATCCTGCTCTCCGCGCCCAGTCGGTCGACGACCTGGCGGCCCAGCGCTTCGGCGCCGAGCTGCCGGCGCGGGCCGTTTCCGGCGAAAGTGGTGCCGAGGAGGTGACCCTTGGCCGACGAGCCGCGGCTGAGGCCCTCACCGCCCTGCTGGTCGCCCCGACCCTGCTGGCGGAGCTCGACCAAGTTGGCCTCGGTGACCTGTTCCGCGAGGTCGAGATGCCGCTCCTGCCGGTCCTGGCCCGGATGGAGGTCGCCGGCGTCCTCATCGATCGCGAGGCACTGACGGCCATGGCGGAGGAGTTCGCGGACCACCTGGCCGATCTGGAGGCACGCATCACCGAGGCGGTCGGGCATCCGTTCAACATCGGCTCACCTCGCCAGCTGGAGCAGGTGCTGTTCGATGAGCTGGGACTGCCGTCCACCAAGCGAACCAAGACGGCCCGTTCCACCGATGCGTCGGTCCTCGAGGAACTGCGCAGCCAGCACCCAGTGGTCGGGCAGATCCTGGAGCACCGCCAGTTGGCCAAGCTGAAATCGACCTACGCCGATACCCTGCCGATCCTGGTGGACGCCGACGGGCGGCTGCATACGACCTACTCCCAGGCCGTGGCGGCCACCGGGCGGCTGTCGAGCACTGACCCCAACCTCCAGAACATCCCGATCCGGACCGCCCTGGGCCGGCGCATCCGGCGCGTGTTCGTGGCGCCGCCCGGGAAGCTGCTCCTCGCCGCCGACTACTCCCAGGTCGAGCTCCGGATCCTGGCCCACGTGTCGGGCGACCCGGGGCTCAAGGCCGCCTTCGCGGCGGGCGAGGACATCCATCGCTCGACCGCGGCCCGCGTGTTGGGCATTCCCCCGGAGGAGGTCACCCCCGCGCAGCGCTCCATCGCCAAGATGGTCAATTACGGGGTCGCCTACGGGATGAGCGACTTCGGCCTGGCCGAGCGGCTTCACATCGACCGCGAGACGGCGCGCACGTTCATCAGCGACTACTTCGCCGCCTATGAGGGCATCCGGCGCTACACGGTCGAGATCCGAATCCTGGCCCGCGACCAGGGCTACGTCTCGACGCTGCTGGGCCGGCGTCGCTACCTGCCCGAGCTGAGCGCGCGCAACAGCGCATTGCGCGCGGCGGGGGAGCGGATGGCGATCAACATGCCCATCCAGGGCACCGCGGCTGACGGCATCAAAATCGCCATGGTGCGCCTGGACGCCGCCATGCGCGAGCGTGGCCTGCGATCCCGGATGCTGCTCCAGGTCCACGACGAGCTCGTGTTCGAGACCGATGCCGAGGAGATGGAGTCGCTGGCCGACCTGGCCGCGACCACCATGGAGGGGGCGCTGCCGCTCGACGTGCCGCTCACCGTGGACCTCAAGGTCGGCACCGATTGGGACCGCATGGACCGCCTGCTGCGGACCGATGCGGGTGGGTACCGGCGGGTCGAGATCGCGCCCGCCGATGCGGAGCTCGAGGACCCGGTGGTCGCCCTGGTGGATGCCTGAGCTGCCCGAGGTCGAGACCGTGGCTCGCGGCCTTCAGGCCCGGCTGCCCGGAGCGACCATCCGGAGCGCCGCGGTCCTGTGGGACCGGACGATCAGCCATCCGCTGCCGGCCGAACGATTCGCGGACGAAATTGCGGGCGGCGTGGTGCGGCGGGTGGGACGGCGGGCGAAGTCGGTGGTGCTGCACCTGGACGACGGGCGGGTGATGACCGTGGCGTTGCGCATGACCGGCGCCCTGATCGTTGCCGCACCCGGGGCGGCTCCCGACCCGAACGCCCGCGTCGTCTTCGAGCTGGACGACGGCCGGCAGCTCCGCTTCCGCGACGTCCGCAAGTTCGGCCGGATCGGGCTGTACCCGGGCCGCGGCCGCCGACGGGTGGCTGACGTGTTCGCGCGGCATGGGCCCGAGCCGCTCCCGGCCTCGTTCAGCGCCGCCCGCCTGGCCACGCGCCTGCGCCGCCGTCGCGCACGCCTGAAGACCCTGCTCCTGGACCAGTCGTTCATCGCCGGGGTGGGCAACATCTACGCCGACGAGGCCCTGTGGCGCGCGCGGCTGCACCCGCTGCGCCGCGCCGACACCCTCACCCACGCCGAGGTCCGGCGCCTGCATCGCGGCATCCGAGCCGCCCTGCGAGAGGGGCTGGCGGGCGGGGGCGCGTCCTACCGCGATTACGTGGATCCCGACGGCGAGCCCGGCCTGGCCGCCGAGCGGATGCGGGTCTACCGCCGCACCGGCCAGCCCTGCTTGCGCTGCGGGCGTCCGATTCAGCGCATGGTCGTCGGCCAGCGGGCGACCCACTTCTGCCCGCGCTGTCAGCCCGCGCCGGACGCGCCCGACGCGGCGGATGAACCGCTCGCATGAAGGTCATTGGCCTGACCGGCCGGATCGGCTGCGGGAAGAGCACCGTGGCCGCCCTCCTCCGGGAGCGTGGGGTGGCCACCATTGACGCCGATGAGGTGGCACGCGAGGTGCGCCGGCCGGAGAGCCCCGAATCGGCCCGGATATTGGACCGCTTCGGGACGCTCGACCCCCGGCAGCTGGCCCGTCTGGTGTTCGAGGACGCCGGCGCGCTGGCCGACCTCGAGGCGATCATTCACCCGCGCGTCCGCGACCTCGTCGGCGCGCGGCTGGCGGAGCTGGAACAGGACGGCGCCATCCTGGCCGCGGTGGAGGCCATCAAGCTCCTGGAGTCCCCTCTCCGCGAGCGCTGCGACCAGGTGTGGGTGGTGGTGTGCCGGCCCGAGGATGCGCTCAGACGCCTGGCCCAGCGGGGCCTGTCCGAAGCCGACGTTCGGGATCGCCTGGCGAGCCAGATGGCCCCCGCCGATCTCATGCGGGCTGCCGACGTCGTGATCGATGGATCAGCGGACATCGGCGAAACGGCCCGCCAGGTGGAAGTGGCCCTCGCCGGCCTGGCTGACGCCGGCGCATGAGAGAGGCCCGCTGAGAACGAACCGGGCCCCGGCGCCGCCAATGGGCGACACCGGGGCCCTCACCGCCTCGTCGCGGCTGGTCAGTTCCCCCCGGACGTCTGCCCTCCCAGGTCAGGGGGTACGGGGATCGGGAAGTCGTATTCGTCGAGCAGCCTGTCCAGCGTCGACCCGACCGTGACCGCAACCCGATCGTCCTCGTCCGGCCGGAGCACGAGCGTGAACTGCCCGCCGGCGGCGGCCAGCTCGGCGATCTTCTCGGCCGTGGCCAGGTCCGTGCGGAGGATGTAGATCGATCCGCTGCGAGCCAGTACGGTCAGCATTTGGAGCGTGACCTTCGTGGACGGGCCGGCGATGAATGCTGCCTCGGCCGCTGGCGGGGCGCCGCTGGCCGGCTCCTCGACCACCACCCCGATCTCGGGGTTGATGGCCAGGGTGACCAGGAGGTCGACCCGTTGCCCGGGGACCAGGGTGCCGGCCACGGCCCGGTCGTCCGGCACGCTGACCGAGACTGCTCGCAGGTCGGGACCCGTCGGGTCGTAGACCTCTCCCGCCTCGAGGATGGCGTAGGTCTGCCCGCTGGTGGCCGCGGCGAGCATGTTGCGCGTGACGAGCTGCCCGGCCGCGATCGGGACGCCGCTGACGCGACCCAAAACGTCCTCGATGAGGGTGAAGGCCGCCTCATTGGTCGGGTCGGCTGGCACCGTTCGAGTGGTGAGGTCACCTTCCTCGATCGGCTTGCGGCTCGCGATGTCGCGGGCAGCGACGACCACCGTCCGCTGCTCCACTGGCTCGCTGAGCAGCGCGCTGCCCTGGAGCGCGACGAAGACGACGATGCCGACCAGGGCGGCAATGATGAGTCCGGCGACGATATAGACCATGGACCGACGGCGATGCTTATCGGTGTACTCGAACTCCACGACGAGGCTCCTTGATGCGGGTTACCAGGGGACGAGGCGGGAGCGCTGCGCACGGCGCAGCGCCGGATCATTGGCGTCTGCCGCGATCGGGCTCACGGCCCGGGCGGTGATGGCGTTGGCGTCGAGATTGGTGATCTCAAAGACGGCGAAGCCGATGATGTCGACGTACTGGCCGCCGCTTGCCGACGTCGCCACGGTGAACGTGATCGGTAGCAGGTGGGTCACCGGCTGGCCATCCCCGTTGGTCCCGACGCCACGCACGACGAACGTGTAGCAGCCCGGATTGAGGCCGAAGCTATCGATTGTCAGCGTCGCCAGGGCGCCGTTCCCGCTGGACGAAGGTGTGACGCTGGACGGCGAGATCGTCAGTTGGCCCGGGTTGATGCTGGCCGCGCCATAGCTGCAGTCGGAGAACGAAGTGGCATCGACGGTCAGGGAGACCGCGGTCCCGGTCGCGCCCCACCGGGTGGCGGCAGCGCTGGTGGTGGATACGTACAGCGGCAGGCTGGCCGTGCCACCCATGCTCGCGATCGCGGCGCTCACGGTCGAGTTGGTGAGGCTGAAGTCCCGCACCGCGCCGCCGATCCGGACCGCGGCCGGGAAGCGCCGAGTCTGGAAGTACGGGTCGCCGGAATGGCCCTCGAGCCACGCGGCGTAGATGCCCGCCGGCACCGCGTTTGACGAGAACGACAGCATGGCAACCGTCGTCCCCTGCTTGTCCGGAATGAAGTTGTCGGTCGACCACACCGGCTGGTTGATGTGGCCGGCAGTGGGCGGGGCGTTTGTCGGCGGCTCGTCCGGGATCAGGTCATACGCCGGGTCGGGGGACAGGTGGTCACCGTGGAGGTGCAGGCTGACAGTGCTGTTGAACGCGTCGTTCCGGGAGACGGTGAAGTTCGGGCCGTTGGTCGGCGCGCCGGTCGTCGACGGCAGGACGATGGCGGTGGGCGGGGTGATCGAGAAGTCGGGGATCTCCATCACCGTCCCGTTGTAGACCGCCAGCAGGACCCGGCCGCCCACCGCATACACCTGGGAGAAGTTCCCGACCACCATCGAGGTGTCATTGCCGGACAGGACCGCGATCTGGTCGTTCGGATCGGCGGGAGTGATGATCGGCGGGAAGACGGGGCCTGGATAGCCGGTCAGCAGGTACTCACCCTGCTTGTCCTTGAGGGTGTTGGTGTTGATCCCGTCGGTCACGCCGTTGTAGTAGATGCGTGAGGTGGGGGACTGGAAGTTGCGCACGTCGAGGGCGATGAACCCGCGAAACGAGTTGTCGTTGTTGGCCTTGCTGCCCGGGCCATAGAGCTCGATCGCGGGGCCGGGCTCAGCCTCGCTGGCCGGCGTTCGACCGTCGTATCCGAACACGCTGGTCGGGTCGACCGCGCCCGAGGTCGAGGTGGCTTCCGTCGCCACGGCATCCACGAAACCGCCCCCCGGACCAGGCGGCCCTTCGTACCGGCGAGCGACGATGGGGACGGCCGGACCCCCCAGCAGGCGGCATTGGGCGCGACCTGTGGCCGCAAGGGTGTCGACCCCCACCAGGCGGGCCAGGACGGCCTCGACCTGGGACGTGATGGCCACGCGGACGGTCGTGCCGCTGACGATGATCCCGCTCTGCAGGTATGCCGGGTCGCCGGCGTGCCCGTCCTCATATTCGCGGGCCGCATCCGGCGCGATGGCGGAGTTGGCCGCCGCCGGCGACTGCTCAAGGTTGACCTCGGCGATGGTCCTGGCCTGGGCCGCCGCCGACGCGTCGGAGTCGCCGGCAATGAGTGCCCGGCAGGCGGCGAGGGCCCCGGCATCGGCCGCGGTTTGCACGTGTCGCTGCTCCGCAACCTGGCGCCCGACGTCGATCGCCAGTCCGGCGAACACGAGGAGCAGGGTCATGGTCAGGGCGACCATGACCAGGACCTGGCCGCGGGCCGATCGGGTTGCGGGCACGGTCAGTTCACCACCATGGTGGTGCTGGCGCGCTGGAAGAAGCGCCCGCCCCCGTCGGTGGACAGCAGGGCGCTGATCAGCGGAACGACGACGTCGCTGTGATAGCTGATCTCGACCCTGATCAGGCAGCCCTCCCGGGTATCGGTCACGCAGTTGGTCAGGCTGTCGCCCGGATCAGGGCAGGGGTCGCTGGTCGTCGCCGACGCGCAGTAGGACACCGTCACGTCACCGTTGACCAGTGTCGTGCTGCTCGGGGTTGGGCATGCACCGCCGGTCAGGGTGGCGCTGAAGTGGGGGCTGGCGTCATCCAGGAGGCCGAAGGATTCGGTGGCCGCGGTGAGAACAGCGGCGCACCGGTGAGCGTCATTCCAGAACGCGCTCTCGGTGTAGTCGTAGACGTAGATCGTGCCGGCCCGGGCGCCCTCGCGGGCGGCGTTGGTCAGGGTGACGTGGGCCCCGTACAGCAGCCCGAACTGGATGATGCCGACCACGATCAGCATCAGGGGCATCAGGACGGCCACGAACTCGACCAGGGCCTGTCCCCGGCCGGCGCGCAGGTCGGCCCAGCGGACGGCATGACCCATCCGCTGCGCAGGCTGGCGCCGAGGCGCACCGAGACGCATTAGACCCCTGAGCCTAGGAGGGGCGGAGCGGACGGGATATGACCCGTTAGATCGCCTCGCGATAGGTACCGATGGTGTCGGCTAGAATCGGTCACCCCCAGGAGGTCGGCCGCTCCTTTTCATGCCCGAGTTCACCCTGAACGCACCCTTCCAGCCCACCGGAGATCAGCCCCAGGCCATCGCCGGGCTGGTCGACGGGCTCCAGGCCGGCATGCGACACCAGGTCCTGCTGGGAGCCACCGGGACGGGGAAGACCTTCACCGCGGCCAAGGTCATCGAGGCCGTCCAGCGCCCGACGCTGGTGATGGCCCACAACAAGACCCTCGCCGCCCAGCTGTACCAGGAGTTCCGCGAGTTCTTCCCGCACAACGCGGTCGAGTACTTCGTCAGCTACTACGACTACTTCCAGCCCGAGGCCTACCTGCCCCGCTCCGACACCTACATCGAGAAGGATTCGACGCGCAACGACGAGATCGACCGCCTCCGCCACAACGCGACCCGGGCCCTGTTCGAGCGGCGGGACGTGATCATCGTGGCCTCGGTGTCGTGCATCTACGGGCTCGGCGCCCCGATCGACTACGGGGCCACCGTCATCAACCTCAAGGTCGGTGGCCATTACCGCCGCGACGGTGTCCTGCGCCACCTGGTCGACCTCCAGTACCAGCGCAACGATGCAGCCCTCTCCCGTTCGCGGTTCCGCGTCCGGGGCGACGTGGTGGAGGTCCAGCCGCCGCACGGCGAGGAGGTGGTCCGGATCGACTTCCTGGGCGACGAGGTGGAGCGCATCGTAGAGGTCGACGGACTGACCGGCGAGGTCCTCGCCGAGCGGTCCGAGGTGAACTTCTACCCGGCCACGCATTACGTGACGCCGCGCGACAAGCTGCTGGTCGCCATCGACGACATCCAGGCCGAGATGGAGCTCCGGGTCCGCGAGCTGGAGGCCAACGGCCAGGCGCTGGAGGCCGCCCGTCTCCGCCAGCGCACGACCTTCGACCTCGAGATGCTCCGCGAGGTGGGCTTCTGCCCGGGGATCGAGAACTACTCGCGCCACCTCTCACGCCGGGAAGCGGGCAGCCGGCCGTGGACCCTGATCGACTACTTCCCGACCGACTTCCTGCTGATCATCGACGAGAGCCACATCACGATCCCGCAGGTGCACGGCATGTACAAGAACGACCGGACGCGGAAGGAGATCCTGGTCGAGTTCGGCTTCCGGCTGGCGTCCGCGCTCGACAACCGGCCGCTGACCTTCGACGAATGGGAGGCGCACCTGAACCAGGTCGTCTCCATGAGCGCGACCCCCGGACCGTACGAGTCGGAACGCGCCGAACGGGTGGTCGAGCAGTTCATCCGGCCGACGGGGGTGGTGGACCCGGCCATCACGGTGCGCCCAACCGCCCACCAGGTGGACGACCTGCTGGCGGAGATCCGCGACACGGTGTCCCGCGGGGAGCGCGTCCTCGTCACGACGCTCACCAAGAAGATGGCCGAAGACCTGGCGGACTACCTGGCCGAGCTCGGGATCAAGGTCCAGTGGCTGCACAGCGAGGTGGACACCCTGGAGCGGGTGGAGATCCTGCGCGACCTGCGGCTGGGGGTGTACGACGTCCTGGTCGGCATCAACCTGCTCCGGGAGGGGCTGGATCTGCCGGAAGTGACCCTGGTCGCGATCCTGGACGCCGACAAGGAGGGCTTCCTGCGGAGCGGCGGGTCGCTCATCCAGGTGATCGGCCGGGCGGCGCGCAACGTGGGTGGCAGGGTGATCATGTATGCCGATCGCGACACGGCAGCCATGCGGCAGGCGATCGAGGAGACCGATCGGCGGCGCGCGAAGCAGGTCGCCTACAACGTCGAGCACGGGATCGTCCCCGAGACGATCACGAAGGCCATCCGGGACATCCACGAGGGCTTGCGGCGGGTGGCCGAAGAGCGGAAGGCCCTCGACCTGGAGGGTCGGGGCAGCGAGGAGGTGGCCGAGCTGGCGAGCCGGCTGGAGTCCCAGATGCGCGAGGCGGCGCGCAACCTCGAGTTCGAGCGTGCGGCGGCCCTGCGAGACGAGCTGGTCGCCCTGCGACGCCTGCGCGAGGAGCTGGCGGCGGCGCCGGGTGAGATCCCGGCCGACGTGTATGCGGCGGCCGCGGACGCCGGCCGCGATGGGTGGGGTTCCGGATCCGGCCCGCGTCGCGAGATGTTCAGCCTGGCCGCGCGACCCCGCGTAATCCCGGCCGGGACACGGCGCCGCCCGCCGCGGCGACGCTAGTCGGTCCAGGGTCGTGGCCGGCACCCTGCCCCACGCCGTGTTCGTCGAGACGGGCGTTGACGCGGCGGGGCGGGCGATGGCCTTCGCCGGCGAGCTCCCCGGCTGCGCGGCGGTCGGCGATGACCCGGCGTCCGCCGTCGCCGCGGTACCGGCGCGGGTGACGGACTTCGTCGGATGGCTCCGCGCGCGTGGGGAATCTCTCGCCGAGCCGGTGGGCAACTGGTACGAGGTCGAGCGCGCGGCCGCAGGCGAGAGTACCGATGGGGAGCGCGGACGCGCGTCGTTCTCACTCGACGAGCTGCCTCCGTCCGCGGATGAGTTCGCGACCTGGCTCGGCTGGGCGGAGCTCGCCCGCGAGGAGCTCGCCGCGGCGCTCGACGTTCAGCCGGCGGCCGCCGAGCGGCTGGCCTGGCTGGCCGCCCAGGACGCGGCCCTGGCAGCTGAGCTGGGGACACCGGGCCCGAGCGACAAGGCGGCAGCGGGGCTCGATCGGATCTACGCTGCCCGCGACTCCCTGACCACGGCCCTGATCACGGCCGGGCCGGGTGGCGCCGGCGTGCGCCGCGCCCTGCGGCTGGCCATCGCCGACGACCTTCGGGCGGTGGAGCTCATCAGCGCCCGGTGACCGCGGCGGCACCTCGGGCCGAGCGGCTGGCCTGGCTGGCGGTCCCGCTCGTTCTCATCGGGATGGTCGCTCTGTTCCTGACCGTCGGGAGCCTGGGAGAGCGACGAGCCGAGCTGGAACGGATCGACGTGTCCGAGGTCCTGGCTGCGGCGGATCCCGTGGCGGCCTTCGGCTCAAGCGAGCTTCAGTTGGTGGGCTGGTACGCCAGCCTGGCCGATGACTGCCACCCCGATCCCGACCAGCCTCCCGATGCGTCCTGGCTGGAGCGCACCTGCCCCCTTCGTCTCCTCTTGGCCGAGCAGCCTGCGGCGGGTGCCACGCAGGCAGCCCTGGAATCCATCGGCCTCCGTCTGGCGGCGCCCACCGCGGAGCCGTTCCCGCCCCGAGCCCAGCCGGATGGCTGGCATCTGCTGCTCGAACAGGTGGTCGTGACCGGCCATTTCGAGGGCAACACGTTCGTGGTGACCGACACCGACGGCCTGGTGCACTGAGCGTATCGTGCCCGCGTGGAAGCACCGGCCATAGTCATCGCTATCGTCGCCATCGCGCTCGGCGCCGGCTGGATGCTGCTGGGCTATCGGCTGGCCCTGATCCTGCTGCCGACCTGGGGCCTCTTCGCCGGCTTCATCTTCGGCGCCCACGTCCTGCAGGAGCTGCTGGGCCAGGGATTCCTGGCCACGACCGTCAGCTGGGTGGGGGGCGCCATCGCGGGCCTGGTCTTCGCCGTGCTGGCGTACCTGTTCTGGTATCTCGCGGTGGTGATCGCGTTCGCCTCGGTCGGGTACTGGCTCGGATGGGGTTTCATGACCCTCATCGGCTTCTCGGGGACGGGCCTGGCGGCGTTCGGGATCGGCCTCGTGGTCGGAGCCGTCCTGGCCGTCCTGGCCGTCGTGACCGGCGTGCCGCTGGTCGCCCTGGTGGTGATCACCGCGCTGGGTGGGGCTCACGCGTTCATCGCCGGACTGCTGATCCTGCTGGGCGCCATCGAGGTCACGGCCGTGGGGACCGGGGTCGTGACCGCCATCATCTCGGCCAACGTCGGATGGTGGCTCGCCGCCCTGGGCCTGGCGCTGGTGTCGACCATCATCCAGCTGCGGACGATCGGCGAGCACCGGCTGGAGCCACCCGCGGCGCGAATCTAGCCCACTCTCAAACCGAACAGGCGTTCATATCGGTCTGATATCATCCGGCCCGATGCCCTCGGATCGGATCGTCGTGCGCGGCGCGCGCGAGCACAACCTGCGCAACCTCGACGTGGAGATGCCGAGGGACCGGCTGATCGTGATCACCGGCCTGTCGGGATCGGGAAAGTCGAGCCTGGCGTTCGACACCATCTACGCCGAGGGCCAGCGGCGCTACGTCGAATCGTTGTCTGCCTATGCGCGGCAGTTCCTGGGGCAGATGGAGAAGCCCGACGTCGACCAGATCGACGGGCTGTCGCCGGCGATCAGCATCGACCAGAAGGGTGCCAGCCGGAATCCGCGCTCGACGGTGGGCACCGTCACCGAGATCTACGACTACCTGCGCCTGCTGTTCGCCCGGATCGGTCGCATGCATTGCCCGGTCTGCGGCCGGGAGATCGAGCGACAGACGGTCGAGCAGATCGTGGACCAGCTGTACGGGCTGCCTGAAGGGACGCGGGTCCTGGTTCTGGCGCCGGTCGTGCGTGACCGTAAGGGCGAGCATGAGAAGGTCCTGGCCGGGGCCCGGCAGGCGGGCTTCGCCCGGGTCCGGGTCGACGGTGAGGTCCGCGACCTCGACGAAGAAATCTCGCTGGCCAAGACCTTCCGCCACACGATCGAGGTCGTCGTCGACCGCCTGGTCATCCTCCACGGGCGTCGTGACGACCCGGACGGCGAGCGTCCGGACGCCGCGCGGCTGGCCGACTCGATCGAGACAGCCCTTCGCCTGGCGGAGGGGACCGTGCTCGTGAACGTGCCCGAGAAGGACGCGCCGGGGACGGACCGCCTCTATTCGGAGCGCTACGCCTGCCCAGAGCACGGCGGCTCGTTCGAGGAGCCCGCGCCGCGCAACTTCTCGTTCAACTCGCCCCACGGCGCCTGCCCCGAGTGCACGGGCCTCGGCAGCCGGCTGGAGATCGATCCGGACCTGGTCCTGCCGGATCCGACCCGCTCCATCCGGGAGGGGGCGATCGTCCCGTGGCGGCGGATGGCCGTCACCGACTCCTGGTTCAGCAAGATCCTGGACGCGGTCGCCGTGGCTTACGACTTTTCTCCGGAGCAGCCGGTGGGGGAGCTGAGCGAGGAGGCGCGCGAGATCCTGCTGCGCGGCAACCGCGGTGAGCGGGTGGTCGTCACGTACCGTTCCCGCTCGGGTGCCAGCCACGAGTTCACGACCACGTTCGAGGGCGTCATTCCCAACCTCGCACGCCGATACCGGGAGACCGGCTCGGAGGCGATCCGGACCGAGATCGAGCGCTACATGGCCACCCGCCCGTGCCCGACCTGCGGCGGGATGCGGCTCCGACCTGAGTCGGTGGCGGTCACGGTCGGCGGTCGCAACATCATCGAGACGACCCGACTGTCGGTCACGGAGGCGCTCGAATGGCACCGATCCCTCCCGGGGCGCCTGACGAATCGCGAGAACACGATCGCCCGCCAGGTGCTCAAGGAGGTCCGATCGCGCCTGGGGTTCCTGGTCGACGTCGGGCTCGACTACCTGACCCTGGACCGGGCGTCGGGCACCCTGAGCGGGGGGGAGGCCCAGCGCATCCGGCTGGCGACCCAGATCGGCTCCAGCCTGATGGGCGTCCTGTACATCCTGGACGAGCCGTCGATCGGGCTCCACCAGCGCGACAACGCGCGGCTCATCGCCACCCTGAGCCGGCTGCGGGACCTGGGCAACACCCTGATCGTGGTCGAGCACGACGAGGAGACGATCCGGGCCGCGGACTGGGTGGTGGACATCGGGCCCCGGGCGGGAGAGCACGGGGGGCGTCTCATCCACTCCGGGCCGCTGGACGAGCTCCTCCGCAACGAGCGCTCGATCACCGCCGACTACCTGCGCGGTGACCGATCGATCCCCGTGCCGCGTCGCCGCCGCGCGGGGAGCGGGGAGTGGCTGACGGTGCGGGGAGCGGCCGAGAACAACCTGCGGTCGATCGACGTCGGCTTCCCGCTCGGCAGGATGGTGGCGGTGACCGGCGTCAGCGGGTCGGGCAAGTCGAGCCTCGTGACCCAGATCCTGTACCCGGCCCTGGCCCAGCGGCTGCACGGCGCCCGGGAACGGGCCGGCCGGCATGCGGGCCTCGACGGAGTCGACCGCGTCGACAAGGTGATCGACATCGACCAGAGCCCCATCGGGCGCACCCCGCGCTCGAATCCCGCCACCTATACCGGGCTCTGGGCTCCCCTGCGCGAGCTGCTGGCCGCCGTCCCCGAGTCACGCCTACGCGGCTACAAGCCGGGCCGTTTCAGCTTCAACGTCAAGGGCGGACGGTGTGAGGCGTGCGAGGGGGCGGGAATCGTGCATATCGAGATGCACTTCCTGCCGGACGTCTACGTGACCTGCGAGGTGTGCAAGGGCCAGCGCTACAACCGTGAGACGCTCGAGATCCACTACAAGGGCCGCAACGTGGCCGAGATCCTCGAGATGACGGTCGACGAGGCGCTCGACTTCTTCGGGCCCATCCCGGCCATCCGCAACCGGCTGCAGACCCTCCAGGACGTGGGCATGGGTTACGTCCACCTCGGCCAGCCGGCAACCACCCTGTCCGGCGGCGAGGCGCAACGGGTCAAACTGGCCACCGAGCTGTCACGGCGGGCCACCGGGCGCACCGTGTACATCCTCGACGAGCCGACGACCGGCCTCCACTTCGACGACGTCGCCCGTCTGCTGAAGGTGCTCGGCCGGCTGGCCGATGCGGGGAACACGGTCATCGTGATCGAGCACAACCTGGACGTCATCAAATCTGCTGACTGGGTGGTGGATCTCGGCCCGGAAGGGGGCGACGCGGGCGGAGCATTGATCGCGTCCGGGACCCCGGAGGCCGTCGCCGAGGACCCTGCCTCCTACACCGGGCTGTACCTGCGCCGGGTCCTTGGGCCGCCGGAGCGGCTGCGCCCCGCCCGGCGGACTCGGCCCGCGCGGCGCGCGACTGCGGTCTCCGCATGACGCCCGTGCCGACTCGCGCTGACGCCGAGGCCCTCCTCCACGAGTGGAACGCCAACCCGTCGCTGCGCAAGCACGGGCTGCTGGTCGAGGCCGGCGTGCGCGGCTACGCGACCGATGACGGAGGCGACCCGGCAACGGTGGAGTGGTGGGGGATAGCCGGGCTGCTCCACGACCTGGACTACGAGCGCTTCCCCGATCCCGCCACCCACGGGGCGATCGGGGCGGACGAGCTCGCGCGGCTGGGGTATCCGGAGGACGTCGTCCACGCGGTGCGGTCGCACAACGATACCCTCGGGATCGCGCGCGCGAGCCGCCTGGACCACCTCGTGTACGCCTGCGATGAGCTGGCCGGCTTCCTGGTGGCGGTCGCCCTCATGCGGCCGTCGAAGCAGCTGGCCGATGTCGAGCCGGTCAACGTCCGCAAGCGGATGAAGGACAAGGCATTTGCGCGCGCCGTACCGCGCGAGATGCTCCTGGCCGGAGCCGATGAGATCGGCCTCGCCTTCGACGACCATGTCGCGAACATGGTCCGCTACCTCGTGACCGTGGCGCCGGAGGTCGGTCTGTAGGTCGCGGCCCGGCCCCGCTCCGGCCGGCCCATCATCTCCGCCACGAAGGGCGAGGCCCGGTCGGGGTCGAACGCCAGGACCAGGTTCCGGCGGCAGCGGGTGATGGCCACGTACGCCAGCCGGCGCTCCTCCTCCAGCGCCCGCCCCGGGTCGGACGCCTCCGTCACGGCCCGTCGATTCGGGAACCGATCGATCTCCATCCCGAGCACGACGACGGTGGGCCACTCGCGTCCCTTGGCCCCGTGGACCGTGGCCAGCTCAATCGCGGCATCCGGATCGCGGAGTGCTGCGAGCCGGGCGCGGGCCTCGGCGAACGCGGCCAGGAAGGCGTCGCTGCGACGGTGGCCCACCGCCCAGCCGATGAGCGCATCCAGCGCGGCGAGCTCCTCCTCGCCCAGGCGGTCCGCCAGGTCGGCGCGGCGCCAGCCGCGCAGGGCCCGCGCCCGGAGGAGGGCGGGGAGGGGTGGCGCGGCCGAAACGCAGGACGCCAGGTCAGCGATCAGCGCCTCCACCGGCTCGGCCTGCAGCGGCGACGGGACGCTCGTGGCGTGCGGGATTCCGTTCCGCAGGAGGGCCAGGATGAGCGGCCCGAGCTCGGCCCGGGTCCGGGCCAGGACCGCGAGCTTCCCCGCCTCGGCCGCCCAGCCTGGGAGGATGGCTGCCAGCTCATCGACGCTGCCCGGACCGCGGAGGGCCCAGGTCGTGATCGGGACCGCGGCATGGGTCTGCGGGCCGGGGACCGCCGCGCGAAGTTGTTTCGGGACCCGCTCGCGGTTGGTAGCGATGAGCCGGTCCGCGGCCGCGACCACCGCCGCCGGGCATCGGTAGTTCACCTCCAGGATCACCCGTCGCGCATCGGGGTACCGATTCGGGAACTCGAGGATGCGGCGGACATCGGCCAGGCGCCAGGCATAGATCGTCTGATCATCATCACCAACGACAAAGAGGTTGTCCTCCGGGGCCGCGAGGATCCGGATGAGCCGCAACTGGGCCGCGTCGACGTCCTGGAACTCGTCGACGCAGATGTGGCTGAAGCGACCCTGCCACCGGCGGCGGAGCTGTGGATCGGCTTCGAGTGCCGCGACAGCTTCCACCACCAGGTCGTCGAAGTCGATGAGTCCGTGAGCCTCCATGAGGGCGGTGAAGGCGCGCACCGCACTCTCCGCGCCTCGCGGCGGAGGCCGGCCCTCGACCTTCCAGGCCGAGACGATGGTGTCGAGCGCAGCCGCATCGGGAGGCTCGGGTGGGGGATCGTCGCCGTCAGCGAGGACGGGAAGCTCGGCCAGCGCCCGCCGCCGCGCGGCGCGCAGCAGGGGCAGCCGGTCGCCTGCCAACCTGACCGGACGTCCAGCATCGATGAGGACCTGCCGCCCCATGGCGTGCAGCGTCCGCACCTCGATCGCCTCGGCGCCGGCCACGTGCGGGGCCAGTCGGGCCGCGATGCGCGCCGCCAGCTCGGCGGCGGCGTCGCGGTTGAAGGTAACGACCGCGATCCGATCGGCGGCCACCCCGCGGCCCAGCAGCACGCCGAGACGGGCGATGAGGGTCGTGGTCTTGCCGCTGCCGGCCGGGGCGATGACCTGGGCGGGCCCGTCGGGCAGCATCGCGGCCGCACGCTGCTCCGGGTCGAGCGAGGCGAGCAGGCCGTCAGTCGCGAGGGCAGCGGTGGATGGCGCGATCGCCACCGCTCAAGGATGGCGGGACGCCGCTTAGCGGCCGATCACCGATCAGTTACCGCGGCTCGTTCCACCGGCGGGACATCCGAGCTCTTGCGAGCAGGCGTGACGAGATGCGCCGCGGCGATCACTCCCGCGCCGGCGAGCAATCGAGCCAGGCCCGCGGTGCAGCCTGCCCGGTTAACCGCTTGAATGCAGGTTCGCTCCGGCCCGCCGGAGCCGCTTTCACGCTCAGTCTGCCGGCGAGGACCTGAACGCCTACATCTCCCTTGCCGCCAGCCTTGCTGCGGCCTCCATGCGGGGAGGGATCAGTGACGAACTGCGCGGCCTGGTGCGGGCAAGAGTTCGAAGACTGGATGGACCTTCGCCGCTTCCACCGGGGTGGTCGATGTCGATCTTGTCGACGTTGCGGACGAACCATTCAGGACCAGGATCGCCCCACATGAGGAGGCATCTTGCTCCTCCCCGTATCATCGGGCGACAATCGGAGCAAGGGACGCAGGAGGGCACCGTGAGTACCGCGCGTCGCAGGTCAGGTCTGCTGGTGATCGCGGCCCTCGCCGTGTCTGCTTGCGCTCCGCCCAGCGGAGGCGCGCCGGGAGCTACGCCCTCGTCGGGCGGGCCGGCCGACGGAACCGGGTTGACCCTTCAGATGGAAGCCCGCAACGACTCGGGGCAGGATGGGACGGCGACGCTCACCCCGACAGCCGACGGAAAGACAAGGGTCCTCATCGAACTGGCCAACTCGCCGGGTGGCCCGCAGCCATCCCACATCAACGCCGGAGCGTGTGACGACCTCGGCGAGATCATCTACATCCTCGGCGGGATGCGCGGCGGGAGGGTCGAAGCCACCGTAGACGTCTCGCTCGACTCTCTTCTCGCCGGCGAGTTCTCGGTCAGCATCGCCAAGTCACCGCAGGAGTTTGGCGTCACGGCCTCGTGCGCCGAGATCACCGGTTAGGCCTGGAGATCACGGTCATTCGCGGGGAACGAGACGCCTCGCCTCGCGTGCTTATCGGGCGTCAGCGGCTCAGGCGACCGCGAGAACGCGCCATGCTCTGCCGGCTACGGATCCGCCTGAGGTCTCTGGTGCAGTCCGAACAGTGACGCTGGACCGGCGACCGTCGTTCGACGACCTGCCCGCAACGCCCACATTCGACGAGTGCCACTATCAGCCACTCGCGGGATCGGCTAGGGCGGGGGAGTGGGATCTCCGTGGAGCCCGCACCCCGCGTTTTCAGTACACGGCCGGCTCCGGCCCCGGGGTAGCTCAGCAGAACGCTCAGAATGATCGTGCGGTAGGTGTCCTCGCGGGCCGATCCCGTTCGTAGAGAGGGTGAGCGCGGGAATCGCCCGCGTCGATCGAGAGAGGAGCACTCAATGAGTCAGTACCTGTTGTCCACGTACACCGTCGAGGGTGAGGTTCCCGGGGCACCCGCGTCGCCTGAGGAGATGCAAGCATTCATGGAGCAGGTGATGGCCCTCGAAGCCGAGATGGACGCCAGCGGTACGTTCGTCTTCGGTGGCGCACTCCATGGGCCCGACGCGGCGACCGTTGTCCGCCGGAGCGATGACGAACTGGTCATGACCGACGGGCCGTTCGCCGAGTCAAAGGAGCACATCGGCGGGTTCTACATCATCAACGCGGGGGACCTCGATGAAGCCCTGGCCTGGGCGCGGAAGGCCGTGGACGCGACCAACCATCCGATCGAGGTCCGCCCATTTCGAGCGACCGGGCGCCTGAAGGCGTGACCCGCGTGGCCGGCGGCGCTTATGAAGCGACGATCGTCGAGCAGGTCTTCCGTGACGTCTACGGCCAGGCAGTCGCGACGCTGATTCGCCTCTTCGGCGACATCGCGCTCGCCGAAGACGCGGTCCAGGAGGCGTTCGTCGTGGCCAGTGCGCGGTGGCGGACCGTCGGCATCCCGCCCAACCCGGCGGGGTGGATCGTGACGACCGCCCGGAACCGCGCCATCGATGACCTGCGCCGTTCGGCCCGAGGCCGGGAGGTGTATAGGCAATTGGCCGCGGTCGCCAGCCCATCGCCCGACCCCGGCGACGATTGGGAAGAGGACGGTCCGGTGAGTGACGATCAGCTCCGGCTCATCTTCACCTGTTGCCATCCGGCGCTCCGATCCGAGCACCAGGTGGCGCTGACCTTGCGACTGTTGGGCGGTCTCAGCGTCGATGAGGTAGCCCGCTCGTTCCTGGTGAACGAGCCGGCGATGGTCAAGCGCCTCGTGCGCGCCAAGTACAAGATCAAGGCCGCCAAGATCCCGTATCGCGTGCCGGCAGACGCCGACCTACCGGAGAGGCTCCGCTCGGTCCTGTCGGTGCTGTACCTGATCTACAACACCGGGCTCGACGGTCCGGAACGGACCTCGCTGCGGAGTGATGCGATTCGGCTCGCCCGAGCCCTCGTCGGATTGATGCCCGACGAACCCGAGGCGGCAGGCTTGCTCGCGCTGATGCTGTTGAGCGAGTCGCGCGTGCCGGCCCGTATAGCCGACGGAGCGCTCGTCCTCCTGCGCGATCAGGACCGGACCAAGTGGGACCGCACGATGATCGACGAGGGACATGCAATCGTGCGGGCCTGCGTCCGCGGCAACCAACCGGGACCCTTCCAGCTTCAGGCCGCCATCCAGGCCGTGCACTGCGCCGCGACCTCGTTCGACGCGACCGACTGGCCCCAGATCGTGACCCTCTACGATCATCTGTTGTCGCTGATGCCCACCCCCGTAGTGGCGCTCAATCGAGCCATCGCCATGGGCGAGACCGAGGGTCCCGGCACGCTGCTCGCGGCGCTCGACGCGATAGCGCCCGACCTTGACAACTACCACCTGATGCATGCGGCCCGTGGCTCGGCGTTGCGTCGGCTCGGACGACGAGAAGCAGCCATGGCCGCCTACATCCGCGCGGCTGACCTCGCAGCTACGGAGACGGACCGCCGGTTTCTCGCACAACAGATCGAGGAGCTGTCTGAGGATGGCGCACTGACCGATACTGGCCGGGCGGATTGACTGTAACTCTCAATCGGCGCTGCGAGGCCGATTCTGAGCACGAATTCGGGATGAAGTCCGGCGGCTGTTAACCACTTGGTTGCAGTTCGCTCCCCTAGGGCTCCACGCGCTCAGCTGGGAACCGGAACTGGTTGGCAGGCAGCGTCCCACCGGCAACCGCCGGGGACGGCCGGTGTATGTGCGAGTCTCGAACTACGGCTGGCTGTTACCGCCCTGATGTCAGGTTCGCTCCGGCGCGCCGGAGCTAACACCCTCGTCGCTGCTGGCCTTCCAGACGGCCACGGCACGCTCTTCGCGGCTGTCGACATCGCGCTCGAAGAGGTCGCGGACCCAGGCCACCCGCGTGTCGAACCCTCCGTGCTCGAGGAGCCCGGTCCATCTCCTCGATCGTCTCGCGGATCAGTCGCCCCGCCGTCATCTGGCCCGCCGGAGCGGGGTCGAAGCGGCCGGCCCGTCGCGCGTGGACAGAGTACGGCCCGCCGACCGGAGCGAGTTCGCGTTTCGTCCGTCCGCTCGCAACGGCGTTCGCCCGCACGCCCTAGAGGCCGAACCTCATCAGGATCATCGCCGTGAAGATGGCAGCGAAGCCTAGAAGTTCGAGCAGGGCGGCACGGACGACAGGTGCGATGGCGGCCTGGCCTCGGGCGTCGGTTCCCCGTCAGGCGTCGAAGTCCAGGCGGCGTCGTTGTCCGCGAGGCGGTTGGCGGCCGGGACCAGGACTCGCGACCCCCACGTCAGGGTCGCGATCGCGGCAGTCAGCCCGAATAGCCAGGTCCAGCCATACGCTGTACCGAACAGGAACTCGAAGCTTTGTATCGGACCGAATACCGTTCCGCGAAGGACGCCAAGGGCGATCGTCGCGAGCGCGACGGGGATGAGCACGCGCTCGCCCTGCCTGTTGATATTCCGGGTGACCTCGCGCGCGGCCTCGGGGCGGCTGCGCCTCAGCGCCGGGATCGCGACGAAGTTCACGTAGAGGGTCCCTCCGAACCAGAAGATGCCCCCAAGGACGTGCAGCCACTGAACGGCGAACAGAGCCCAGTCCACCCACAATCCCTCCTATCCCTCGGCGCGCGTCCGATCACGCGCTGGCCGTTGGACGGTGTTCCAGGCGGCCTTCCGCTCGTCCATGCCGGCATGGTACGGCTAAGAGTGGCGTGCAACTGTCGAACCTTGGGACGATGTCCCCTTACACCACGACATGGGGCTTGCCCCGGCTTCTGGAATCGGCGCATAATCCCCGGTGAGGCGGGGGCGTCGACACGCGGTCCCCCTGTTGGCCGCCCGGACCGCGCCGAGCCACTGGCGAACGCGCCTGTCTCCGATGCTGTTCGCTTCGCAACAGTGGAGGGAGTCATATGTCAATCGCCCCCACCGGTTGCACCTCGCGCACGGGTCTTCCTTCGTGGACCGGCTTCACCAAAGCAGCAACGGTTCCAACGGGAATCGCGTGCGCTGGAGCCCTCCAGCTGGCCGGTCCCCTGGCGGCGCTCGGGCTCACCGCCGTCGGTGCGGCGCTGCACGCACTGCTCGCTGTCGTGGCACCCCTGAACGTGTTCGTCATGTGGCTTGGCTTCCGCTCGCACGGCAGGCCCCTGCCGTTGCTGCTGGCCGGTCTCGGGCTGTTAGCCCTGATCGTGCACGCGGCGACTCACCTGCAGCCTGTCCCCGATACCTGGTCGGCGTGGGTCGGCGTCGGCCTCCTCATCGCGGCCGGAGCCCTCGATTGGCGGGCCCTGAGGCGCGCTTCCTAGACGTCGGCAGCGAGGCCCGGGCGGCGCCCGCGGACACGATAAACTGGACACCATGCACTCGGGCCTTTGAGCACGATGCCACAGGGCTCAGACGTCTCGGCCTTCCAAGCTGAATCAGCGCAGGCCCCGGAAGATCATCGACGCGAATGACCCCATCGCGCCCTCGGTGTGGTGTGCGAGCGATCGAGCCGGCCAGTCGCACCGGCTTGCCCTAGACCGATACGCTGGTGGCTCCTGAGCCCTCCAACGCCACGACGGAGGTTCCGAGCCATGGCCGACGCGCCAAAGCGACCCCCGCGTCTCCCGCCCCGCTGGGTCGTCGTCTCGGCGTGGGTGATCCACCGCGCGATCCATCGGCTCACGGGTGGCCGCAAGGGCCTCTGGCCACCGAAGCCGGACCGTTGGGGGACGATGCGCCTGACGACGATCGGGCGCCGCTCCCGCAAAGAGCGCTGCGCGATCCTCGGCTACTACGAAGACGGCCCGAACCTCGTGACCATGGCCATGAACGGCTGGTCGGAGGGCGAGCCCGCCTGGTGGCTCAACTTGCACGCGGACCCGAACGCGACTGTCGAGCTCGCCCATGGCGTGCGCCGAATTCGCGGCCGCGCGGCGCAGGGCGAGGAGCGGGAGCGGCTCTGGGCCGGATGGCGCGAGATGGGGGACGACGTCGCGGCATGAGGTAGAAGCCTTCGTTCGGCCAATTGCAGATCGGGGGCTCGCGAGCGGTTCTGGCGTGACAACCACCACGGAAGGGTCAAATCCGTCGCCGCCTGCTCCCCTGGCGCCGGAGCGCGTCGGAACGTCGACGTTGGGCTATGCGCCTCCGCCGACGTTCTGTATGCGCGAGTTTCGAACTACGGCTGATCATCGTCACCAACCACGAAGAGGTTGTCCTCTGGGGCCGCGAGGATCCGGATGAGCCGCAGCTGGGCGGTGTCGACGTCCTGGAACTCGTCGACGCAGACGTGGCTGAAGCGACCCTGCCACCGGCGGCGGAGTTGCGGATCGGCCTCGAGGGCCGCCACCGCACTTACCACCAGGTCGTCGAAGTCGATGAGTCCGCGAGCGTGCATGAGGGCGGTGAAAGCCCGAAGCGCGCCTTCAGCGGATCGCGGCGGAGGCCGGCCTTCGACCTTCCAAGCCGAGACGATGGTGTCGAGCGCAGCCGCATCCGGAGGCTCGGGTGGTGGGGGATGGTCGCCGCCAGCCACGCCTGGAAGCTCGGCCAGCGCCCGGCGGCGCGCGGCCCGCAGCAGGGGCAGCCTGTCGCCTGCCAACCTGACCGGCCGTCCGGCATCGATGAGAACCTGTCTGGCCATGGCGTGCAGCGTCCGGACGTCGATCGCATCGGCACCCGGCACGTGCGGGGCCAGTCGGGCCGCGATGCGCGCCGTCAATTCGGCGGCGGCGGCGCGGTTGAAGGTGACCACCCCGATCCGATCGGCAACGACCCCGCGGCCGATGAGCACGCCGAGACGCGCTATCAGGGTCGTCGTCTTGCCGCTGCCGGCCGGGGCGATGACCTGGGCGGGCCCGTCGGGCAGCATCGCGGCCGCACGCTGCTCCGGGTCGAGCGAGGCGAGCAGGCCGTCAGTCGCGAGGGCAGCGGTGGATGGCGCGATCGCCACCGCTCAAGGATGGCGGGACGCCGCTTAGCGGCCGATCACCGATCAGTTACCGCGGCTCGTTCCACCGGCGGGACATCCGAGCTCTTGCGAGCAGGCGTGACGAGATGCGCCGCGGCGATCACTCCCGCGCCGGCGAGCAATCGAGCCAGGCCCGCGGTGCAGCCTGCCCGGTTAACCGCTTGAATGCAGGTTCGCTCCGGCCCGCCGGAGCCAGATACCTGGCGGTAGCAAGTTTCTCTCACCGATTCTGAACGTGACTCGCTGCTCCAGGTGGCCGCATACGGCAAATGAAGTCGCGGCTCACGGACCTGACCGCCGGCGCCCGCCCGCCTCTCGGCTGCGCGCGGAGCTTGGCTGCGCGGCGACGTCTCGGTCATCGTGGCCTCCTCCATGCCCGACTGCTCAGATCGACCGCGGGCTCAGCGTCCCTGAGGCCGGGACGGGTGATCAGACCGCGGCACGCGTAAGCACGGCGCACGCTCTGTGGCTTTGATCAGTCGGGTTACGATGGGCGCGCCATGATCGAGCTCACGGATCCAGCATCGGCGGCCGGCGACCGATACCTGTTACTGGCGGACATCTCTGGTTATACGGCGTTCATGGCGAGTGTCGAGCGGGCGCACGGCGTCGACTTCGGTGGCGGCATTCCAGCGGGCTACGCCGTGCTGGGAGAACTGCTCGATGCGGTTATCGAGGGCGTTCAGCCCAATTTCGCGATCGCCAAGCTGGAGGGCGATGCGGTGTTTGCGGTGGCGCCCGCGGCGGCCCTCGACGCACGGGGTGATGAGGTCCTCGGTCGACTCCAGGGGCTCTACCAGGCATTTCACGAGCGACGCGAGAAGGCTCGAGCCGCGAGAGATCACGTCTGTACGGCCTGTCCCGTCGTCGGCTCGCTCGAGCTCAAGATGGTCCTCCACCGCGGCCAAGTCGTCCGACAGTCGATCGGCTCGCAGGCGGAGCTTCTCGGGCCAGCCGTCAACGTGGCGCACCGGCTCTTGAAGAACAGTATCCAGGCGCGACTCGGGTATCGGCCCTATTTGTTTCTGACCGACGCCGCGGCGAAGGGACTCAACCTCGCGGCAGCCGGGGTCGAGCATCACGAAGATTACCCGGATGTCGGATCGGTCGGCGGTCGTGTGGTGCCGCTGGGCGCAGGGCCGAAAGGGGCCACGCCGAGTCTGGCCTAGGCACGGTCGCGAGCGTCGGACACTGCCACCGGCCATCGAGCGCGGTGGGTGCATCCGCGCCGGAAAGCTCACAAGCTGTGGCCGTTGAGGCTCGGACGAGGCCAGCCGTCACAGGACGTCATCATTCACCACGGCGCGGTGCCTCCGGCTCTCGCTTTGACCCCATAAGCGCGAGGTAACGGCGCCGCTCGTTTCTCAGTGCGGCCCGTTGTCGGCGAACATGATTTCTGCTCCGACTGCGCTTGATCTCCAGCCGGCAGTCAAGACAGCGTCGCTGGATTGGAGAGGTGCGTTCCACGATCCTAGCGGCGAGCCATGCACGCGATCGCCCGGTCGAGGAATTGCGATCTCCGTCGGGATGTTGCGTCTGGCAATCAGTAACCGGCCGGGACCCGCCCCCGGAGCCGGTCTGCTACTGAATCCGGCCGATTCAAACGCCGTCGTTGGTCGTCAGTTGCGGATCGGCAAGGAGCGCAGCAGCTGCGTGGCGGCCCAACGAGAAAAGGGAAGCGCTGAGAGCCTCTTCGCGAGACGACCCAAGCGCAATCTCCGATTCGCCACCGATATCAGCAACTGCTAACCACCGGCCATCGACGGATCGCAGGCGAACATCTACCCAGAAATCAAGCGACGGAGCTCGGAGCCGAAAGCGCACGAGCCGAGAGTAGGTCCCTGCGCTTATTGGCGGCTTCCGTTCGGACGGATCCGACCGGCGTGTGCGTCGGAGCGTCTATCGCTCCGCCCAGGCGGGTAAGCCGCCCGCGCCTGGGCGTCGTCTCATCCCGACCTATCGCAGCTTGTGGGAGCCTGCCGCCTGCCGGTTGCGGCGCGAGAGTCGCTGAGGCGCAGATCGGGCGCGGCACGTCGGGCAGTAGTTCCGCTGACCTCTCTTGGCTGCTCGTCGCGCCCGCAAATATGGCGTGGCACACGCCGAGCAAAGTGCGATCGGCCGCCCGCCAGCCAAAGCGCTCGCGACCTGCTGCCACACAGCCGGCAGGAAGCCCAAGCCAGGAGCAACCTCCAGGGTGGCAAGGTCCCACCTCAGCCCCACATGCACTCCGTACCGCTGCGTTGCAAGAGGGGTACATGACTCGGACACTCACTCATTTTCTCGGTTAGGCGTGAGGCCGGGGCCGGTCATACAATCAGCCATCTGCGCGCCCGGCGAATGACCTGCAGTGAAATCGGCCCGGTCTCTGGACTATCGGCCGCCGCGGGTGTAGACCCCACGCAGCCGCAGCAGAGGAGGGTCCGGCAGTGGCAGGCGTTGAGACAGGAGAGGGCGTCGGAACGGTGGTGGCGCTGTGGCGTTACCCGGTGAAATCAATGATGGGCGAGGAACTGAACGCGGCAGAGTTGACGGAGCGGGGGGTCCATGGCGACCGCGCCTATGCGCTTCTCGACGCCGAAAGCGGCAAGGTGGCGAGCGCGAAGAACCCCCGCAAGTGGCCGACGCTGTTCGACCATCGCGCCAGCTTCCTGGAACCGCCGAAGAAGGACGACGCGATGCCGCCCGTCCGCATCACGCTGCCCGATGGCAGCATCCTCACCAGTGAGGAGCCTGACGTACACGACCGACTATCGGCCGAGTTGGGCCGAGAAGTGACGTTGACGGCCGCCGCGCCGACCGAGCCTGAGCTTGAGGAGTACTGGCCGAATATTGAAGGCTTGGCTCACAACGACCTGGTCACCGATGAGGCGATGCCGGAAGGAACCTTCTTCGACGTGTCGGTCCTCCACATCCTCACTACGGCCACCCTCAACCGGCTCCGCGAGCTCTACCCGCAAGGACGCTTTGAGCCACGCCGCTTCCGGCCGAACATCATCATCGATCCGAGCCCGGCTGACGGGTTTGCCGAGAACGACTGGATCGGAAAGACGCTGAGCATCGGCGCCGACGTTCGGGTGCAGGTTACCGGTGGCTGCCAGCGCTGCGTCATGACGACGCTCCCCCAAGCTGACCTTCCCAAAGATCCCGGGATCCTACGAGCGGCGGCCCAGTACAACCACGTGCATGTCGGCGTGTACGCGAAGGTGACGCACGGTGGCAGAGTGCAGCGCGGCGACCGCGTTGGACTGGGAGTCTCGATGCCAGCCTGACCCGTCCGACCTGCTACCGGGTTGCCCTTCGTGCCTCACGCGGTCCAGTTCAACAAGTCCGCCTCCTGGTTCACGGAGCTGGCGCTGGGCTGTTGTACGCCATCCCTGGGTGATCGGAGCGCTCGGCGCCAGGGAGCGCGCTGGGCCGCGCGAGCGAGATCTGTGTCCTACTCCCACCTCGGGTGGTTAACACCGGTGCTCGGTCGTCGCGTTCCAGACCTATGCGGTAGCAATTCAGCCATCATCGGGTAGTTCGCGTTCGCCTAGCCCACCCGCATGTCCGTTGAGCTACTCGGGCACGCCCGCCCGGCGTAGCGCGTCGCCCAGCTCAGCGTTCTTGTCCGGGTTTACGTAGCGCGCCGTGGCACTCGAGCAGCGCTACGCTGAGCCACTCTCGAAACCGTCTTGGCCGTGGGAGCGAGATCTCGGTGGCGGCGTCGCCTCGCGAACGCAGTAAGTGGCCGGCTCCGGCCCGCCGGAGCCACCTACCTGGGGTAGATCGTCTTCCAGAGGGATCTTGAGCACGAATCGGGGCGCAGTTGCCCCCGATGCGTCGCGCTCTTTGCAGGTTCGAACCGGTGTACGGCGGCTTGGCGTGCTCTATCGTCCCGGCGTGAACTACTGAAGTTACGCGATCTGCAACTTCCGACCCGCGCTCGTTGCCCAACCCGGCGGTGACCCTGTCCGCGGAGTCGGGAGCCAGTGACCGGCCGACCATTTCGGCCACCAGCCCCGGCGCTGGACATCGCTCGAGCGTGGCGTTGAGGGGCGTCTTCAGGCGATTGCTGTGGCGACGCCTCGCATCGCCGGCACGGTAACGGTCTCAATCGCGCGGAACCATGATGGCAGCGCCCGGATGAAGACGGTGGTGGCGATGGATGACGCACAGCTTGCCGCCATCGACCATCCGACGCCCCTCAGCCGTGGCTCGACGATGGGGCGGCTATCGCCGAGGAGGTGACGCGATTCCTGACGCGGCACGACTGGAGAGAACGCGTGCGCGCCAGAGGAAGGCTGGCAGGAGGAGCCGATAGAGCCAGCGGAAGAGCCTCTGGGCCCCGACGCCACTCCGCTCCTCGAGGTCCACGCGTCCGCGCGGATGGCCGAGGAGCCGCCCGGCACTGGGTCGGAGCGGCGACACCGTCACCTCGATCCGGTAGACGTGCTTGACGCTCTTGTAGCCGTAGAGCTGTGGGAGCACCAACCGAAGCGGCGCGCCGTGCTCGCCGAGGGGTTGGCCGTGGAGGCGATCGGCCAGGAAGGACTCGGCGCGCAGTGCCTCCTCGAGCGGGATCGTCGCGGCATAGCCGTCGAGTCCCCGGACGCGCAGGTACGCCACGTCCGCGCACGGCCGGCAGCGCGGGACGATCACGTCCTCCCATAGGGAGCGAAAGGGCCTCCCCGACCAGCGCAGTCCCACGCCGCTCCAGGTGGTGACGCAGTGCAGATCGGACACGGCTTCGGTGCGAACGGCGAATATCTCGGGGGGCGACAGCTCGAGCGGCTGCTCCATGTCGCCAGTGACGCGAAGCTTGAAGTCGGGCGGCGTCACCGCCCGACGCCGCATATACGCATCGAGCCCGAAGCGGGGCATCGGGCCGACATGGACGCGCTGGCCGGGTGGTAACGCCATGTGCCGAGCAGTATCGGGGGTCCGCGGACGGCTCGGGGAAGGGTTGCCACTGCCTCCGCCGTCGCATTCGCCGCTGGGGTTGACAGCGGAACGCTGCGTCCTGCGTTTTCAGTGCAGGCCCCGCCGGAGCCGGCTACCTCTAGGTAGCATGTTTTTTGGCGCCGATTCCACCCAGGGCTCCACCGGCAACCGCCGGAGGTTGAGCGATGTATGTGCGAGTCTCGAACTACGGCTGATCGTCATCACCAACCACAAAGAGGTTGTCCTCGGGCGCCGCCAGGAGGTGGACCAGCCGCAGCTGCGCCGCGTCGACGTCCTGGAACTCGTCGACGCACAGGTGGCTGAAGCGCGCCTGCCACCGGCGGCGAAGCTGCGGATCGGCCTCGAGCGCGGCCACCGCACCCACCACCAGGTCGTCGAAGTCGATGAGCCCACGAGCCTGCATGAGCGCCTGAAACGTCTGCACCGCGCTATTCGCCTCGGGCGGCGGCCCGCGGCCTTCGACCTTCCAGGCCGAGACGATAGTGTCGAGCGCCGCTGGATCGGGGGGTTCGGGTGGCGGAGCCTCGCCGTCAGCGGCGACGGGAAGCTCGGCCAGCGCCCGCCGGCGCGCGGCGCGCAGCAGGGAGAGACGGTCGCCTGCCAACCGGACCGGGCGCCCGGCATCGAGCAGCACCTGCCGCGCCATGGCGTGCAGGGTCCGGACCTCGATCGCCTCGGCGCCGGGCACGTCTGGCGCGAGCCGGTTCGCAATGCGAGCGGCCAGCTCGGCGGCGGCGTCGCGGTTGAAGGTGACGACCCCGATCTGATCGGCGGGCACCCCGCGGCGGAGGAGGACGCCGAGGCGGGCGATGAGCGTCGTCGTCTTGCCGCTGCCGGCCGGGGCGATGACCTGGGCCGGACCATCCGGCAGCATGGCGGCCGCCCGCTGCTCGGGATCGAGCGACGCGAGCAGGCGCTCAGCCGCCGAAGCGGCGGCCGATGGCGCGATCGTCATTGGTCCCAGGATGGCGAGCGCCGCTTAATGGGCGATCAACGATCGCTTACCGCATGGACCGAGCAAGAGTCAAGCTCGCGAGAGCCAAGCATAGGGAACGACGCCGGCGCCGAGCATCTCCGGGAGCAACGCGTCACCATGCTTTGGCGAGCCCACTCGTCACCTACGAAACGCCGCTTGAGACCGCATCCCGGAGCCTGGCGTGCCGAGCATCCTCATAGGCCCGCGTCACGGCCGCCAGTCGGGATAGAGGATCGCTTGCTTGGTGGAGCTGGCGATGACCGACTCCGAGCCGGTGGCGGCACTGTGCACGACCAGCTCGAAGAGCCGGTTTCGGCTGTTCGCGGCGGACATCCGACCGAAGAGCAGGCGATCGCCGTTGGGGCTCCACGCCGGATGCATCTCGCTCGTGCTCGCTGGTCCCGATAGGGCGGTGATAGAGGTGGGCATCGGACGTCCGAATGCGTCGGGCGCGAGATTCACCAGCCACAGGTCGCCACTGTAGAAGTCATCGTCGGCGAGCCCGCCGACGATCGCGATCTGCGTCCCGCTGCCGTTCCACGCGGGCGCCGCGAGCTGCTCGCCGGAGCCTGATGGCAGCTGGCCAGGCACGAACGAGGTGAGCGCGTAGGCGTCGGACGCATCTGGCGACACCACCCACAGCTGCTGCTGGCCGACGGGATGGGCCATGCCCTCGCACGCCGCACATTGCGAGACGGCCGTGCGGACGAAGACGATGCGGTTCGCGCCCGGCGACCAATGGGGGTCGAAGTCGTCGAAGTCGCCGTCGCCATCGGTGAGGGGCCGGATCGTCCTGATTCCGTCCAGGCGCACGGCGAAGATGCGCTGCCGGTAGCGATCGTCGAGGTCCCCGGCCGTCGGTCCCTCGTGGCGCACCACGCCCGCGAAGACGAGCTCGGTCCCGTCCGGGCTGTACGTCGCGGCGCCAAACGGCAGGCCGAACCCCGTGGCCGCGGCCGACTTCAGCCCGCGGCCCACGTTGTAGGCGTCGAACTCGGCCGCCGTCAGGACCACCTGCTCGCCTGTGCCGTCGGCCGTGATGCTCATCAGCGCGCGATCCCACTGCCCGTCGCCGCCGTGCGCCTTGTGGTAGCCGCTGATGCGCGCCCCATCCGGCGACCAGCGGGCACGTCCGCCGCGCAGCAGGTCGTTCGCGATCAGGCTCTGGCTGCCGCCGGTCTCGCTCACGGTGCGGATCTCCGGCGGCAGCCATACGTCGCGGCGCCACTCGACCAGGATCGGGCCCGCGGTTCCAGGCTTCGGCCGGGGCGCCGCAAGCGTGGGGTCCGGTAACCCGATCAGGACCAGGACGCAGGCGAGGATCCAGAGTCGATGACGGCCGCGCATGGATCGGACTCCCTATCGGCGCTTGCGCAGGTATATCCATGAGCTGGCCATTGGTTCACGACCGTATGGGTGAACCGATTGCCCTTATGTGGATATGCGGAGATAGTGGAGCCGCTGCACCGAGACGGAGGAGCGTGAACGAGCCCGAGCTCGTCAACGCAGCGCGACAGGGCGACCGGGCCGCGATGGCCTCGCTCGTTTCTACTCACGCGCCTGCGGCGCAGCGCCTTGCCCTTCACCTCGCCCGCAACCGCGCCGATGCCGAGGACGCCGTCCAGGCCGCGTTCGTGAAGGCGTTCACGCATCTCCGCCAGTTCGACCCGAGCCGGCCATTCGAGCCGTGGCTGCTGCGGATCGTGGGCAACGAGGTGCGCAGGACGCGGCGCGACGAAGCATCTCGCTGGCGCTTCTGGCAGGCACGACAGGTCCCCGAGGGCAGCACTGAAACGCCCGAAGCGACCGTCATGGTGCGGCTCGAGCACGCGGCGCTGTACGCGGCCCTGGGGAAGCTGCGCCACGACGACCGGCTGCTGATCACCCTCGCGTACTTCCTCGGCCAGTCGGAGGCCCAACTGGCAACGACCCTGGGCGTGCCACGTGGCACCGTCAAGTCCCGGAAGCACCACGCGCTCAAACGCCTGCGCGAGGCCCTGGGGGGCGAGTGGTCGAGGGTCGGCTCGATCGCCGACGAGCCCGAGCCGGAGGTACAGGTCCGATGAGTGCCGAGCGATCGGTCCTGCGTCTCGAGGCGGCCCTGTACGAGGTCGGCCGCACGGTGACGTACCCGGCCATGCCGGATCCCACGGCAGCGATCCTGGCGGCGGTCGCCGAGCGCAAGGCGCGGCTGGCGTGGCCGGCAGTTCGCGTCGGCCGGCCCCTCCTGGTGGCCATCCTGATCGTGCTCGTGCTGGCCGGCGTGGCGGTCGCCTACATCGCCATCCAGGGCTGGCTCAGCACCGGCCCGCGGGGCATCCAGTTCAGCGACGAGTTCGCCTTCGCCGAGGTCTACCGCGACGGCGGCCTGCCCGTCGAGCCTGGGCCGCTGCCGCCGTCCGTCTACTACGCCGACTTCGCGATCAGCCACGACGGCTCGGCGATCTACGCGGTCCGGATGCCGACCCACCCGGAACGGGCGGCCACCCTCGTGCGGCTGACCGGGCTCGACGAGCCGACCCTCCAGCGCGAGGAGGTCCTCGACTACGCCGCACTCACCGATCCGGCCCTCTGGGATCCAGGCTTCGACGCGTCGGCGGTCGACATCGGCATCTTGCTCTTCAACTCGGACGACGACACCTTCGCGGTCGCGCCCGACGGTCAACTCTTCCTCGCCGCCGGCGCCTACGGCCGCGACCGCATCCGGCTGCCATACGCTGAGGAGCGGGAAGCCGAGCTGCGCGCCAACTGGCCCGACATCACCGATGCCGAGATCGACCAGGTGACAACCCGGCAGCCGATCGTCAGTGCCGCACTCATCGTGCTGCGCGCGGACGGCTCACGGCAGAAGGTGCTGACGATCGCGGAGCTGGTCGCGGCCGGCCTGTTCACGACGGACGGAGCCGAGGCGTCGATCGCCGTGGCCGCCTCAGCTGCCGATCGGCTGTGGGTCAAGAGCCACCCCTTTGGCGACGCGAGCGCACCGCCCAGTCTCTTCCAGGTCATCGACCCCGATCGCGACGGCGACTGGTCGAACCGGGTCGTCCTGCCGCTCGCCCTGCCCGACTCGATCCCGCCGCCGGCGGCCATCCCCCGGCCGGGGGATGAGCCCCGCGAGAGCTGGCACTACCGACAGCCCACCGCAGAGATCTCCACCAGCCATGTCGATCGTTCCCGCTCGGTCCTGCTGCCGATGCTGAGCTCGACCGGCGAGTACCGGATCTATCGGGTGAGTGATACGAACGCCGATGGCGACGCCCGCGACGGCGGTGAGAGCCAGCTCGTCCTCAGCGGGCAACCGGGCTTCGGCGATTCGAAATGGCCGACCGTCACCTCACGAGTTGTCATCGACGGCGGCAACGAAGTCCTTCGGGAGCTGCTCGTCAGCTCGCTCACCAGGTCCACCCGGCTCTCGCGGGTGCTCGAGGACGGGAGCGTGCGGGACATTGCGCGTGCCATTGACTTCGGACCCGAGGACGTCGTGGCGGAGCCCGATGGGGACATCGACATCGTCGTCCAAGGGTCGAGAGGTGAGGGGACCGGACCGGTCTTCACCATCTACCGCCTCACCCCGGTGCCGATCGGGGAGGCGGGCGCGAGCGCCTCCCCCGGCGAGGCGTCACCCTCACCTTCATCGAGTGCGGGCGGGCTCGAGACGCTCACGGCGGGCGAACCTCGGATCGTCTACACGCTGGAGTCGTTCAGCGAAGAGGAGACCGCCCAGATCATGGTCGTCGGCGCCGACGGCAGCGGTCCCACGGTGCTCATCCCAGGCGAGCACAATTCCTACTTCTGCCAGTCGGCCGATGGAAGCCTCATCGGCTTCTGGTCGGACGAAGAGGTCCCGCACGAGTCGTTCGTCTACGTTGCGAACGCTGACGGGACGGGCCGCCGGAAGATCTCCGAGGATGTCGGCGTCTTCTGGTGCGGCTTCTCTGGCGACGCGATCCTCATCAAGGGTCGCGCCGAGAGCGCACCGATCCTCCGTCATGACCTGGCCACGGGCGAGGAGACCGAGCTGCTCAGGGGCGCCGATCAGCTCCAGGCCTCGCCTGACGGCCGGCGCTACCTGGCCGCGATCGGGGGCGCAGACGGCTCAACGCTCGAGGCCCTCGACGCGGCGAGGGGGGATCGGCGCGTGCTCGACGGGCCGCTGCCCGAGAACCGGACATTCACCTCGTTCGCCTGGGCGCCCGACGGCGCGCTGGTCGCCTATGCCATCGGTCCGGCGCCGACGGCCCAGGGCCCACAGACGGGCGGACCGCACGAGATCTACGTCGTCGATCCGGCTGGGGGGCAGCCCCGGCTGGTGTACTCACTGGATGCCTACGAGCCGCGCCTCGCCTTCTCGGCGGACGCCCGGCATCTGCTGGTTCGGGCGCCATCGCCGGAGACCGGCCAGGGCCCGCTGGTGCTCGTCGAGGTGAAGACAGGTGAGGCGCGGACGCTCGCCGACGAGGCCGTCTTCGGCGGCTGGCATCCCTCGAAGCCGGCGACCTTCGCCTATGCGACGCCCGAGGCGCTCTACGTCGCCACGACCGGTAGGGACGCACGTCAGGTCATCCAGGTTCCACCCGCGGGCATCTGCCCCGACTGCGAGACGGGCGGGGCGCCCCCAGGCGAGTGGGGCTGGGGCGACTGGATGGGCTGGTCGCCGGATGGTCGGTACATCGGCTTGCCCGACTTCGCGCCGGTGCTCGCCGTCATCGAGGTCGAGACCGGGGACCTGCGGATCCTGACTGGCGACGTCGCGGATGAGGCCTTCATTTTCGGAGCGCGTTGGTTGCGTTGACCGTCGCATCGTTCGCGACCTTATTCCTGACACGTTTCCGCTCGGCTCTTCATGCTCAGAGCGCAGCGCTCAGCGGAAAATGCTTGACATACAGAGGTCAGTCGTTCGATCTCTGGACACCCACCAACCACCCCCTTATTCATGCTCAATCTGACGGGCGAGCCCGCGTTCGGTGGGACCACCACCCCTATGTGCGAGTTCTGAACTACGGCTGATCATCATCACCAACCACGAAGAGGTTGTCCTCGGGCGCCGCGAGGAGCCGGACGAGCCGCAATTGGGCCGAGTCGACGTCCTGGAACTCGTCGACGCACAGGTGGCTGAAGCGCGTCTGCCAGCGGCGGCGAAGCTGCGGATCGGCTTCGAGCGCCGCCACCGCTCCCACAACCAGGTCGTCGAAGTCGATGAGCCCCCGAGCGTCCATGAGGGCGGTGAAGGCTCGGACCGCGCTCGCCGCAGCGGGAGGCGGCGGGCTACCCTCGACCTTCCAGGCCGAGACGATGGTGTCGAGCGCCGCGGGGTCAGGCGGCTCGGGTGGGGGATCGTCGTCGTCAGCCACGACAGGAAGCTCGGCCAGCGCCCGGCGGCGGGCGGCGCGCAGCAGGGGCAGCCGGTCGGGCGCCAACCTGACCGGCCGTCCCGCATCGATGAGGACCTGGCGCGCCATGGCGTGCAGCGTCCGGACCTCGATCGCCTCGGCGCCCGGGCGACGCGAGCAGGCCGCTAGTGGCGGATGAAACAGCCGATGGCGCGGTCGTCGGTCGATGATGGCGAACGCCGCTTACCAGTCGATCAACGATCGCTTATTCGATCGCCTTCGGTGACAATCCCTGACGTGACCCACCCTCAAAGCCGGCCACAGCATCTCGCGTAGGCCACGATGATGCTCGGCCAGACCGTCTGCCCTTCCTGCGGAGCAGGGACTGACGTAGGTGCGCGATTCTGTCCCACCTGCGGCAGCGCCCTCGTCGTACCTTGCCCGTCCTGCGGCTCCGAAACGGGGGTTGGCGCCCAGTTCTGCGCCTCATGCGGGCATCGCCTTCCCCTCGCAGCGGCCAAGGAGGAGGAGCGAAAGCTCGTAACAGTGCTCTTCGCCGACCTCACGGGGTCGACGGCCCTCGGGGAGCAGCTCGACCCCGAGAGGCTGCGGGCGCTGCTCGGCGAGTACTTCGCGGCGATGGCTTCGATCATCGAGTTGTGGGGAGGCACGGTCGAGAAGTTCATCGGTGATGCCGTCATGTCCGTCTTCGGCATCCCCTCGATGCACGAGGACGACGCCGAGCGTGCCCTCCGCGCGGCCCTCGAGATGCAGGCGCGTCTGGGAGAGATGAATCCAGAGCTCCGCGAGCGACATGGGGTCCAGCTCGCGATGCGCATCGGCGTCACCACCGGTGAGGTCATCGCGGGAGCGAGAGGCGACCAGTTCATGGTCACCGGCGACGCGGTGAACGTGGCCGCGCGCCTTCAGCAGACCGCTGAGCCTGGCCATGTCCTGGTGGGGGAGCGAACGTACGCCGCCACCCGCGGAGCCTTCGGGTTCGAACCTGGTGAGGAAAGGTCGCTCAAAGGAAAAGTGCTCCCCGTGGCCGCGTGGCGACTGATCGGCACGACGCAACTGGTACGTCCGCGCGGGGTGGGCGTCTCGACTGCGCTCGTGGGGCGCCAGCGAGAGCTCGATCTCCTCGACGATCTCTACCGGGCGACGGTCGACGATGGTCGCCCTCGCCTGGTCACGATCCTGGGCGAGGCGGGCATCGGAAAGACGCGGCTCACGGAGGAGTTCCTCGCCCGCGCCAGATTGGAAACCAGTGCGCTAGGCGTCTACACGGGTCGCTGCCTACCCTACGGACAGGGGATCACGTACTGGGCCTTGCGCGAAATCCTCTGGGGAGCGGCCGGCATCCTCCTCGACGACAGCGCCTCCGCCGCGGGAGAGAAGCTCCGCAGGCTGATCCCCGAGCTTCTCGATGGATCGGGCGACGAAGTGCGCGAGGCAGAGCGAGTGATGTTCGCGCTCGCGACGACCGCGGGGATCTCGCTTGCGGACAACCTCCTTGATCGGATGTCGCCGGAATCGATTGGCGAGGAGCTCGGCCTGGCGTGGCCCCGCTTTCTGAGCGCGCTGGCGGCGCGGCGACCCACCGTGGTGGTGATCGAGGACCTCCATCGGGCGGAGGCGCCGCTCCTCGACATGATGGAGCACCTCGTCTCGCGCTCGACCGGAAGCGTGTTGCTCATCGCGACGGCGAGGCCGGAACTGGCGGATCTGCGCCCCGGGTGGAGCTCGCGGCGGGGGATGTCGCAGGTCGCCCTCGAGCCCCTGACCGGAGCCGACGTGGAAGAGCTCTTGGACGGGCTCCTCCCGCAGGTTGGCACCGAGCTTCGCGAGAAGATCTCGGGCACGGTGGAGGGGAATCCGTTCTTTGCGGAGGAGATCGTCGGGCACCTGATCGACGATGGCGTCCTCGCCCGCGATGGGGAGCAGATTGTCGAGGCCGATTCCGACGCCCCTGTCAGGATCCCGGACACGGTCCGGGCACTCCTTGCAGCCCGCGTCGACGCCCTTCCTGGGGATGAGAAACGTACGCTCCAGGACGCCGCGGCCGTCGGCCGGACGTTCTGGCTGAGCTCCCTCGAGTCGATGCGCGGCGGCGCATCGATTCGGGGTGTGCTCGGTGGGCTCGAGGACAAGGGCTTGATCGTGGTCAGACCGACGTCCTCCCTGCCGGGTCAGATGGAGCTCTCCTTTCGTCACGGCCTCACACGCGAGGTCGCGTACCAGTCGATCCCGAAAGGCAGGCGCGCGAGAGCGCACGCGGACGTCGCTCGCTGGATCGAGCAGCTCGCCGGTGACCGCCGGCAGGAATATGTTGACCTGCTCGCCTACCACTACGAGTCTGCTGCTCGTCCAGAAGACGCGGCTCTGGCCTGGCCGACCGACGAATCCGTTCGCGAGGAGGTCCGGTCGAAGGCGGTGGCCGCCCTTCTCGATGCGGGACGCGCCGCCAAGGCGCAATTCGCGATCGATCAGGCGCTCGGATTCGGAGACCGCGCGCTCGCGCTCGCCGCAAATGATGCCGAGCGGCTAGCGGCTCGCGAGCTGAAGGCGGAGGCCGCCCACGCGTCTGTCCGGACGGGCGAGGCCTGGTCCGACTACCTTGAAGCGCTCGAGATCGCCCGTCGGATTTCAGACGCAGAGGCGGTGTCCAGGCTGAGGGCGAACGCGACCCTGCTGTGGTCTCGGTACGCGGGCGCCTTCAGCGGCACGGAGTGGAGGGAGCGGGCTCGCGAGATACTCGAGAGCGGGCTGGAGGAGATCGGCGAGGACAGCGTCAGCTTCGAGGCGGCGGCGCTCCTGGCCGGGCGCTCCGTGTCCAGTCACTGGGGCATCACCGACCGCGAGCAGAGCGCGAGCGTGCGCGATGCTGAGCGTGCCGTGGAAGTCGCCGAAATGGTCGGCTCCCCCTACCTCTTGTCCTATGCGCTGGATGCCCTAGCCGGCGTCGTCGAACGGGAAGGCTTCTGCCGTGCCGTCGAGATGGCCGAGCGGACGCAGGAGAGCGCAAGGGGCATGACCGATCGAGTCCAGGCCCACGAGCTGCTGGTCACGGCAGCCCTGTCGTACGCTGACGCCGGCCGGTTCCAGCTCGCAGAGTCAATCGCCGATGAGGCCGCCCAGCAAGCGGAACGCCTGAGTCCGCACCACCGGCTGCACGCCGCATCCGCCCAAACCGCGTGCCTCCTTCCGGCCGGCCGACTGTTGAAGCTGCGTGAGGTGACATCCCAGGTCATCGAGCTCGTGCTCGAGGAAGGCGGCCACACCTGCGGGCATGGGGGCAATGCCCTCGTCGGCCGCGCGCTAGCGCTGTTCGAGGCGGAGGACCAGCCTGACGCTGCTCGCGCACTTGAGCTCCTCGATCGCGCAGCCGCCAAGACCGGAGCCGCGACCTGGAGGGCACGTACGCCGGAGGTCCTTCGTCCCTTCCTAGGTCTCGACGAGGCGCGTGCGATGGTGGAGCGGGTCGAGGGCCCGGAGACGGTCGTCGACAGGATACGGAGATTGCGGAGCGAGCTACAACTTCGCGCTCTGGCGTGTGAATGGGATGAACTCGAGCGTGCCGCCACCGACGCCCGCGAGCTGGCGGATGCAGCCTGCGCTCCATACCTCGCCTGGATCGCGGACTGGGCGGGATCGACCCAGCTCGCGGCGGCCGGCCGCTCTGCCGAGGCGCTGGAGAAGGCGACCCAGGCGACGGGAGCGCTCACAGCCTTCGGCGAGTGGTACACGGCGGCCCGCCTCCTGGTCGATCTGCTCCCCTTCCTCGACGCAGGGCCGCGAGAATCCGTCGCAAACGAAACAGCCCGTCGCCTCGAGGCGATGGGCGCGTTCGCCAGTGCCGCCGAGGCTCGTTCAAACCAGGTGCCATAGCAGGTCGGAGAGGCGGCGATGCGTTTCGAAGGGCTGAAGGCTCGCCAGAGCGCCATCTGGGGGTCGGCGCCGTGGGAGCGTGTGGCGGAGACGTTAGCCGACCTGCACGACGATCTCGTCGCGCGCCTCCGTCCGCAACGGAGCGAGCACTGGCTCGACCTCGCGACCGGGACGGGAGCGGTGGCCATCCGCGCCTCGCGTGCCGGCGCCCAGGTCACCGCGCTGGACCTTGCTCCGGCGCTGATCGACACGGCGAAGCGTCTCGCGGCGGACCAGGCTCTCTCCATCCGTTTCGACGTGGGCGACTGCGAGAAGGTCCCCTACGCGGATGCGAGCTTCGATGTCGTCTCGTCGGCGGTAGGCGTTATCTTCGCGCCCGATCACGTCGCAGTGGCCCGCGAGCTCGCCCGCGTCTGCCGCCCGGGCGGTCGGCTCGGCCTTGCCTCGTGGCGGCCCAACCCCAGCTATTCGGCGGTGATCGAACCGTTCCGAGCGCCTGTTGAGCCCGGCGCGGGCGACCCGAACGACTGGGGCCGCGAGGACTACGTGCTCGAGCTGCTCGGCGACGCCTTCGAGCTCGAGTTCGCCGTGGGCGAATGCCCGCTGCGGGGCGAGTCGGGCCAGGCGATCTGGCAACTCTTTACCGGCTCGCACGGAAACTTCAAGGCGTTGGTTGAGTCGCTCGCTCACGACCGGCGGGAGGAGTTGCATCGTGCGTTCGTCGACTACCTAGAGCGGTATCGCGTCGACGGCAGCATCCGTGCTCCAGATGACTATCTGCTCGTCCTCGGCAAGCGCCGCTAGGGCGCGACTAGCCTGGAGAGTCTGACCCCCTTCTTGCTCGATCTGGCGGGCGAGCCGGCGCTCGTTGGGACCACCCATATGTGCGAGTCGATACCTACGGCTGGACGGCATCTCGCCCCAACCTTGATCGTGATCGCCAGTCGCGATGGAGGCCCGGCCGGCCGCCAGGGCAAAGCCTGTGGGAGATCATGCCCGCCATGGCACATCGAAAGAGCACTTGCTTGACATGCAAGAGGTCACTGGTTCGAGTCCAATGCCGCCCACCAATCACCCCCGGATTCGCTCGCCAGACAGCGGCCGATCGGTGACCGTGTCGTCGTGGGCCAGCGCGCGCATCGCTTCGCCATCGCGAGCGTCCAAGGCTGGCCAATACCGCGCGACTACGGCGCGGTTCCGATCATCCAAGTGCTTTCTCCATCTGCACCACCATCTCCTTGGCGCTGGTGGCGGTGACAACCGGCACCATCTTGACCGACCGTGGGTACCGGAGTACACCAAAGCCCCCGCAGACGAGCCACATCACGATCTGGCCCTGACCCAGCCGGCGGCGGCCCGCGTCGGTGCACATGCGAACACCCCGAAGGAGAAGAAATGAAGATCAGGAAGCTTGGATTGCTTGGAGTATCCGTTCTCGCGCTCGCAGCCGTGTTGCCACTGTCTGCCGCAGCCGGCGGGGCCCAGCACGTTCGGTGGGACATCATCAGCTTTACGGGGACGGCGCCGCTCACCTTCAACCCCGGCGGTTTCGCGGAGGCCAAGGCCCCCCCGAACACCGGGAACCATAATGTTCCTGCGAACGACTCAAGGATCAGCCTCACCGGATCCGGCACGTTCGTCGCGCCCGCAGGCGGCAACGGGGGGTCGAATGCCGTGACCGGAGGGGGCACCTGGCAGACCTTCAGTTCAGCCAGTTCAGGAGGCGCGCTCACCGGAAGCGGCACCTACGTGGTCAAGGAGCTGGTCACGTTCGAGTTCGCCGGCTTCCAGACCGGGACGTTCATCGACAACATCGGCGACACGAACGAGAGAGCCAATGGCACCGCGGTTCTGAGGATCGAGTACAACGACGGTACGCGGGGTGTCCTCATGGTGGGCTGTCACGGACCGGGAGCGCCGGACGGGATCGTCGAAGGTATTGCGGTGACGAAAGGCTTCACCACCTACGACCTCGTTCAGACTCCCGTGGGCGGAGTTGACGCGAACCGCACGCTCTTCCACGTTCGTTAGAGCGCGAAAGGATGACAGGAGGGAGGCCCTCGGCGCCTTCCTCCTGGCCAGATACCAACGGCCCGAAACGGGGCGCTCGATAAAGCCGCCGCCTGATCAACCTCCAAAAAGCGCCCCGGTGGATTACGCCATGTCTCGACGGCGGTTCCTCGTCGCTGCCGGCGCGGGTGGCGTCCTGCCGTCGGGAATTCCGCACGGGGCTTCGCCCGCGCGCCGTGTTGGGCGACGCGGGCCCGCGATGGCATCGCCCCTAAGCCGTAGCTCGGATTTAGACTTTCTGGGGTTTCACGCACCTGGCCCACAAGCGGCGGCTAACCACCTGCGGCGGCGGCAGATCTTGACTCGCCATGAGGTCACAGCGGTGGCCGCGAGTCCAGTGTCGCCCACCACCGCACCGATCTCAGACTGTGGCCGATTCCGGAGCCCAGGTCTCCGAACGCGAGCCCGGCCCTGCGCCAGGCGGCTCCGAGATCGCGATCGGCCTGCTTCTCCGCCTGCTCGTGGGGTATTCAGCGTCTCATCGGTGGGCATCGCACGGATATCGTATGGGCTTCGTGAGCGCTCCGGCGCTCGCTGAAAACGGAACGTTCCGGCCTTCCGTGCGCACTAACAAGATGATGAGAACAACCCGAAAGGGACCCCATGTCCCCGTTCGCGCTTCTGGAACCTCGCCTGTCTACCGGCACTGGTGGAGTCTCCACCAAGCAGGCGATCCTCCATCCCGATTGGCGGCCGTGAGCCGAAAGTCGACGAGGACGGGGTGAGGATGCAGCGGAGCGAATTGGTGGAGAGAGCGAGGCGCGGCGACCGGGATGCCTTCGGGGAACTTGCCGCCGCCGACATCGGCCGCCTTTTCGCGATCGCTCAGCTGATCCTCGGTGCCCCCGAACTGGCGCGCGATGCGGTTCAGGATGCGCTGCTCGAGGCATGGCGTGGGCTGCCGCGACTGCGCGACGTCGACCGCTACGACGCCTGGCAGCACCGCCTCCTGGTTCGAAGCTGCCAGCGGCAGCGCGGCCGTCGTGCGCGTGTGGCCGGGAGCTGGGAGGTGGAGCGGGTTTCCGCCGATTCCGCCGATCCCGCCGATTCGATCGTCACCCGCGACCAGATCGCGCGCGCTTTTCATCGGCTCCCTGCCGAGCAGCGGGCGGTGCTCGTCCTCAAGTTCTACCTGGACCTGCCGGTGAGGGATGTCGCGACTCAGCTGGGTCTTCCCGAGGGGACGGTTAAGTCCCGCCTGCATCGTGGCCTGTCCGCGCTCCGTGCTGCTCTCGAGGCCGATGCTCGCGATCCGCGACCGCTCGCCGAGGGATCTGTGCAATGACCCGCCCGGTTCACGTGGAATCCGTGCTTGCCGAGTGGCTTGACGCTGAGGCGCCCTCGGCACCGCCCGACGACCTCCTCCCGGCGGCCATGACAGCCGTCGCCCGGACTCGCCAGCGCCCGGCGTGGATCCCGCAGGTCGACCTGCCGACGCTGCGGATGGACACACGTCCTGTCTGGCTCGTTGCCCTTCTGCTGCTACTCCTGGCGGCCATGGCAGGCGCGGTGGTGCTGGGTCAGCCGCGGGTCGGACCGACATCGGTCGAAAACGGACTGATCGCCTTTGTTGGCGTCGGTGCCGGCGAAAGCAGCTGGACAGTGGATGGTCGCGGCTCGGACATCTACCTTGTGGCCGCCGACGGGAGCAGTCTGACCCGGCTGACCGAAACGACCGCCGTCGAGTGGGGACCGGTCTGGTCACCCGACGGCGGGTGGCTCGCCTTCGTCCGCGAGATCCGCGGCGGCGGTCCTCCGCCGGCCAACCTGGACTGCGAAGCCGACCCGGCCGCCTGTGAGCGGGGGACGCCGGGCGAGTACGCCGTCGTCCTCAGCCGCCCCGAACCGGGAAGCGAGCGCGTTGTCTTCCAATCGGCGGGGGTGATCAATTCCCTGGCCTGGTCGTCCGATGGAACGCAGATCTCCTTCAATCACGAGCGCTCCGGCGGGCTGATGGTCCTCGACACGAGCACGGCGAGCACTCGGTTGGTTCTGCCGGATAGCTACGACATCGCGGCGTGGGCGCCGGATGGTGGTCCGTTGGTCGCCTCCCGGTCGGTTGCCGACGGTTCCGGCTCCGACCTCTACCTGGCCTATACGGATGGCACCGAGCCGATCCGTCTGACCGACACCGAAGGCTACGAAGGGTGGCCCGCCTGGTCGCCGGACGGAACGCGCATCGCCTTCAGCTTCGACCCGGACGGCAGCGCCCGGGCCAGCCGTGTCGAGGTGATGGCCGCCGACGGGAGCGCGCGATCGGTCCTGGCGGAGGAGGCATATGGCGCGGCGTGGTCGCGCGATGGGACGCTCATCGCCTTCGTCAAGACCTTCGGTGACCCGACCGGGCGCTCGAACGAGGTCTGGATGATGGCCGCCGATGGGACCGGTCAGCGCAAGCTGGCGGACGAGGGATCCCGGCCCCGCTGGTCGCCGGACGGCGAACTCCTCTTCTGGCGTGGCAATGAGGGAACGTGGTCGATCCGACCGGATGGCTCTTCACTGACGAAGCTTCCCACGGGCGGGGTGCCTCTCATCGAGGGCTTGAAGGAGGCCGACTGGCAGGCCGTCCGGCGCTAGATGTGATTCCCGTGCAGGTTGTTGAGTAGCGACTGTATGGGAGTGATGCCGCCGAGTGCGGTGTGGGTCCGCTCGGTGTTGTAGTAGCTCACCCAGCTCGGCGGCGCGTCGAGCCGGTGCGGATGACGACCCTCGCGGCGCGCGAGGCCTACCCTGAAACCTCGTGACCGATTCGGGCACCGGCCCGATGAGCGCCGAGCAGTGGGCCGGCGTCCGGCGCGGCGACGAGAGCACCCCGCCTTGTCTGGGCCGAGCGTGACCGTATAACTGTGCCGATTTCGCTCGGCAGTCCCACCTTCCGAGCACAGCGCTCGGTCGAAAGTGCTTGACATGCAAGAGGTCACTGGTTCGAGTCCAGTGTCGCCCACCAGCTCACGATTCACGCTCAATCTGACGAGGCACGCCGGCGCTCGTTGGGACCACCACGCATATGTGCGAGTTCGAACTACGGCTGATCGTCATCACCAACAACGAAGAGATTGTCCTCGGGTGCCGCCAGGAGCTGCACGAGCCGCAGCTGCGCGGCATCCACGTCCTGGAACTCGTCGACGCACAGGTGGCTGAATCGGGCCTGCTACCGGCTGCGAAGGTCCTGATCGGCCTCGAGCGCCGCCACCGCGCCCACTACCAGGTCGTCGAAGTCGATCAGCCCCCGAGCCTCCATCAGGGCCGTGAACGCCCGAATCGCGCGCTTCGCGGTCGGGGGCGGTGGCCGCCCCTCGACCTTCCAGGCCGAGACGATGGTGTCGAGCGCCGCCGGATCGGGAGGCTCGGGTGGGGGATCGTCGCCGTCAGCGGGGACGGGAAGCTCGGCCAGCGCCCGCCGCCGCGCGGCGCGCAGCAGTGGGCGACGGTCGGGGAGCAACTGGACCGGGCGCCCGGCATCGAGCAGCACCTGGCGCGCCATGGCGTGCAGCGTGCGGACCTCGATCGCCTCGGCGCCCGCGGGACGTCCGGGGCGAGTCGGCTGGCGATGCGGGCCGCCAGCTCGGCCGCGGCGGCGCGGTTGAAGGTCACCACCCCGATCCGATCGGCGGCCACCCCGCGGCCGAGGAGCACGCCGAGACGCGCGATGAGGGTCGTCGTCTTGCCGCTGCCGGCCGGGGCGATGACCTGCGCCGGACCATCCGGCAGCATGGCGGCTGCGCGCTGCGCGGGGTCGAGCGACGCGAGCAGGCCGTCAGCCGCCGGTGCGGCGGCCGATGGCGCCATCGACATCGGCCCAGGATGGCGGACGCCGCTCACCGGCCGATCAACGATCACTTACCGGGGCCCGCCTGTCTGAAACTCATGGAGCCCGGTATTGAGGTCGCCGCGGGCGACTCCGAGTGGGCTCAAAGCCGCTCGCCACCATCAGTTCGGCCGCAAGTCCCCGAGGGCTGGACATGGTGCAGGTCGACTGGGGATGCTTGACCGAAACGGCCGAGCCGACTGACGATCGGCATCGTCTCGCAAGCGTAGTCTCCCGTAGCCGAAGGGAGCGGTTACGCTTCCGCAACAATCGGCGCCTAACGCATCGCTACGAACATGCCGAACCGCTATCAACTCGCATCGATCCCAGGGGACGGCGTCGGCCAGGAGGTCATTCCCGTCGCGCTCTCCGTGCTCCGCGCGGCGGGCGAGCTGACCGACCGCTTCACTCTCGAGACGACGGACCTGCCGTGGTCATGCGAGTACTACCTCAAGCACGGCACGATGATGCCGGCCGACGGTCTCCGCATCCTGGACGGGCAGGATGCCATCTTCCTGGGTGCCATCGGCTTCCCGGGCGTTCCCGATCACATCAGCCTGTGGGGGCTGCTCCTCCCGATCCGGCAGGGTTTCGACCAATACGTGAACCTGCGGCCGATCCAGGTGCTCGACGGCATCCCATCGCCGCTCCGCACAGCGACGCCTGAGACCGTCGACATTCTCTGCGTGCGGGAGAACACCGAGGGCGAGTACGCCGGCCTCGGCGGGCGCGTCGGTCGTGGCCAGCCGCACGAGCTCGCGATCCAGACGAGCATCTTTACGCGACGCGGCATCGAACGGATCGCGCGGTACGCGTTCGAGCGAGCGCGCGAACGACGTGGCAAGGTTGCCTCTGCGACGAAGTCAAACGCGCTTCAGTATTCGGCGGTCCTCTGGGATGAGGTGGTCGCGGAGGTATCGGTCGACTATCCGGACGTCACGCTCACCCCGTACCATGTCGACGCACTAGCGGCGCGCTTTGTCACCCAGCCCGAGAGCCTCGACGTGGTCGTCGCCTCGAACCTGTTCGGCGACATCCTCACCGATCTGGGTGGTGCCCTCCAGGGATCGCTCGGTTTGCCGGCGGCCGCCAACCTGAACCCGGAACGGACGCATCCGTCCATGTTCGAGCCGGTCCACGGCTCCGCCCCCGGGCGGGCCGGCAAGGGCATCGCGAACCCGATGGCCGCCGTCTGGGCCGGGGCGATGCTCCTCGACCATCTCGGAGAATCGGTCGGGGCAGCCGTGGTGATGGAGGCCCTGCGGAGCGTGGCACGCAGCGGGCCGCGCACGCCGGACCTCGGTGGGAACGCGACCACGGTCGAGGTCGGGGAGGCGCTGCGCCGGGAAATCCTGAAGCGACGCTGACCCGCGCGATGAGCGGCAAATGCGCCAGCTATCATCGGGCGCCAGTCGCTGGCTTCGTACCAGCTGAGGTCGATGCATGGCGGACGATTCCAGCAGCAACCCGGTCCTTGAGATCCGCGACGTCTCGAAGCGGTTCGGATCGACCCAGGCCCTCGACGGCGTCTCGCTCTCGCTCCTGCCCGGCGAGATCCACGCGCTGCTGGGCGAAAACGGCGCCGGAAAGTCGACGCTGATCAAGATCGTGACCGGCGTCGAGCAGCCCGACGCCGGCGAGATTCTCGTCGACCGCCAAGCGGTGCATATCGCGAGCGCCCTCCAGGCGCAGGCCCTCGGGGTGGCGGCGATCTACCAGGAGCCGATCATCTTCCCCGACCTGTCGGTCGCCGAAAACATCTTCATCAGCCACCGCGACCGCGGCCGCCTCGTCGACTACGGCGCCATGCGGCGCGACGCGGAGGCGGTCCTCAAACGGCTCGGCGTTCGCCTCGACGTCGGTCAGCCGGCCCGAGGCCTGACGCTCGCCGAGCAGCAGACCGTCGAGATCGCCAAGGCCCTCTCGATCAAGGTACGGGTGCTGATCATGGACGAGCCGACCGCTTCGCTTTCGGCGCACGAGGTCCGACGCGTATTCGGGATCGTCCAGGCTCTGCGAGCCGAAGGCGTAGCCGTCCTCTTCATCTCGCATCGGATGGAGGAGGTCTTCGAGATTGCGGACCGGGTCACCATCCTGCGCGACGGCCGCCTCATCTCGAGTGCCCCACGCAGCGAAGTCACGCCGTCGAGCGCGATTCGCGACATGGTCGGTCGCGCCCTCCGCGAGCTCTTCGTTCGGACTCCCTCGCAGCCGGGCGATGTGGTGCTGGAGGTCGACGACCTGGCCAGGGAGGGGGTCTTCAGCGGCGTCTCATTCACGCTGCGCGCCGGCGAGGTGCTCGGCTTCGCCGGCCTGGTCGGCGCCAGGCGGACCGATGTGGGCCTGGCACTGTTCGGGATCGCGCCGTCGGACGGCGGCCAGATCCGGCTCGATGGGGCACCGGTGACGATCCGCAGCCCGGAGAGTGCCCTGCGGCTCGGCATCGCGTACGCGACCGAGGACCGTCACGAGCTCGGGCTCGTGCTCTCCCTGTCGATCGCGGCAAACGTCTCGCTGCCCTCGCTGCCGCGATACCTGACTCGGTTCGGCCTGATCCGCCGAGCAGCCGAGACCGCCGCTGCCCGCGAGTTCACAGAGCGGCTGAACATCCGGACGCCCTCGGTCGAGATGGCGGTGGCGAACCTGTCGGGCGGCAATCAGCAGAAGGTCGTTCTGAGCAAGTGGCTGAACACCCGGCCCAGGATCCTGATCCTCGATGAGCCGACGCGCGGGATCGACGTCGGAACCAAGGTCGAGGTCCACGCCATCATCGACCAGCTCGCCCATCAGGGAATGGCCGTCGTGCTGATCAGCTCCGACCTGCCGGAGGTCCTCGCCATGAGCGATCGGATCCTGGTGATGCGCGAGGGTCGCCAGATGGCGGTCATCGCGCGCGAGGGGGCCACTCAGGAAGGCGTCCTCGCAGCCGCCATGGGCCAGCCGATGCAGACTGCCGGCCAGGTGCCGATCCCGTGACCTTCGTCTTCCGGCACATGCGTCCCGAGCAGCTCCGGGAGTTCGGCCTCGTCGTGATCATCCTCCTCGTCGTCGCCTTCTTTGCGACGCAGATCCCCGAGTTCTTTTCCGGCCGCACCTTCACACGGGTGAGCACCAGCGTGGCGATCGTGGCGGTGATCGCGGTCGGTCAGACGCTCGTCGTGCTGACCCGCAACATCGACCTGTCGGTCGGGTCGACCGTCGGCGTGGTGGCATACGTCGTCGGCACGCTGCTCGAGGCGAACAACACGCTCCCCGCACCGGCCGCCGTGGCCATCGCCATCGCTCTCGGCGCCGTGCTCGGGGTCGTAAACGGGCTGGTGGTCGCCTACGGGCGGGTCCCGGCCATCATCGCCACGCTCGGAACGCTCGCCATCTATCGCATCGTGCTGGTCGAGCTCTCGGGCGCCAGGACGATCACGGCCCAGCGGCTTCCCGCCTGGCTGGTCGATCTCCAGGGTGCCTCGCTGTTCGAGATCGGCGGCTTCCAGCTCCGGCTGCTCTTCGCGGTTGCGGTGATTGTCGTGGTCGCCTTCCAGGTCGGCCTTCACTACCTACCGTACGGGCGACGCCTGTACGCCATCGGTTCCAACCCGGACGCGGCAGCCGTGGCCGGCCTGCCGGTGCGGCGGGACGTGTTCACCGCGTTCGTGCTCTCCGGCGCCCTCGCCGGCCTGGCGGGCTTCATGTTCCTCGCTCGCTTCGGAAATATCACGGTTGTGGCGGGACAGGGGCTCGAGCTCCAGGTGGTCGCGGCCGTGGTCGTCGGTGGTGTCAACATCTTCGGCGGCGCCGGGTCAGTGGTTGGTGCGCTCTTGGGAGCGTCACTGATCGATCTGCTCCAGCACAGCCTGATCCGCTGGCTGGAGGTCAGCGAGTTCGTGCGTGATGCCGTCTTGGGGTTGCTCATCCTGCTGGCGGTCGCCTCGGACGCCGTGATCCTCAATCGGCTGCGCGCCGTCTGGGCGCGTCGGGGACGGACGACGGAGCTGGTGACGGCAGGCCAGGAGCCGAGCGGTGGCGGGTAGGTTCGTCCGACGGCTGCTGCGCTGGGAGGGCTTGCTGCTAGCGATCCTCGTCGTCGTCGTGGCGTACAACGCCACCGCCGTCCCCGGGTACCTTGACCCGCGGAACCAGATCAACCTCTTCCAGCTGAACGTCGAGAAGGTGATCGTCGTCCTCGTGATCGCCATCGTGATCCTGAGTGGCGAGATCGACCTGTCGATGGCATCGGTCATGGCGCTGGCGGCGGTCGTAGTCGCCTGGCTCTGGGAGCAGGGCGTGCCGGTGGAGGCTGGCATCGTCGTGGCACTCCTGGTCGGAGGGCTCGCGGGCCTCAACAATGGTTTCTGGGTCGCCTACGTCGGCCTCCCGTCCCTGGCCGTCACGCTGGCCGGGCTGATCGGGTACCGCGGCGTGGCCCGGATGCTCATCGAGGATCGCTCCATCGGCGGCTTCCCGGACTGGTTCAGCGACCTCGGCCAGCGGCCGATTCTCGGGCCGTTTCCGCTCTCGCTGCTGATCTTCGTCCTGCTGCTCGGCGTCACGATCGTGGTGGTTCATTACTCCGGCTTCGGACGCTACGTCTACGCCATCGGGAGCAACCGGCGAGCGGCCCACTACTCCGGGGTGCGTGTCGCGCGTACCAAGCTGGCGGTCTTCGTCATCTCGGGTGTCGTGTCGGCGCTCGCCGGGATCGCCCTCGCCGCGCGGCTCGGGGCGGTGCGGGGGAGCACTGCCGAGGGCTTCGAGCTCGACATCATCACCATGGTCCTGCTCGGCGGCGTCAGCATCTTCGGCGGGTCGGGCACGATGGCGGGAGTGATCCTTTCGATCCTCGTCGTACTCAACCTGCGCAACGGGCTCTCGCTGGCCGGCTTCACCGGTAACACGCAGACCGGAGTGATCGGAGCGTTGCTAATCCTGTCGGTGCTGCTGCCGAACCTCATCGGTCTGGCACGCGGCGGTGTCCGGCGATTCCGGACCGGCCGGCCCGCATCAGAGCCTGCCGAGGCAGGACCTGTCTGAGCGGGACAAACGGGGGTAAGATGCGACTCTCCCGCATCCGCTGGTACTTCATAGGAGGAGGATCCGAGCCATGGGCCGGCCACACCGTCTAAGCATGAGCCTGATCGCCGTGCTCGCGCTGGTCATGACCGCCTGCGCGCCGAGCGCGAGCCCGGCCGAGAGCGCCGCCGAGAGTCTGCCCGAGGAGAGCGCGCCGCCGGTGGCGGGGCCCGCGGTCGCCGAGCCGGGCCAGGCGGTGAAGATGATGCTGCTGCCCAAGTTCCTCGGCATCCTGCCCTTCGACCAGGCGCATCAGGGAGCTCTCGAGGCTCATGAGGAGCTGGAGAACCCCGAGGAGCTGGCCTTCGTGGGACCGACGCCTGAGAACAGCGTCCAGGGCCAGATTGAGTTCATGACCAACGCTCCGGTGCAGGATTTCGACGTCGTCATGATCTCCAACAACGCCGGCGACCAGATCTCTCCTGCGGCCGAGGAGGCGCAGGCTGCAGGCGTGCGCGTCGTCGCCTGGGACTCGCCGATTCCGTCGGCGGCCGGCGAGGATCTGTTCATCGCTCAGGTCGACTTCGACGAAACCGGCGTGGTCATGGCCGACATGGCCCTCGAGCTGACCGGCGACGACGGCGGCCAGTTCGCGGTTCTCTCAGCCTCGCCGGATGCCGCCAACCAGAACGCCTGGATCGCGGCCCTCGAGGAGGTACTCCAGGAGGATTCGAAGTACGCCGACCTCGAGCTCGTCGACATCGTCTACGGCAACGACGAGTCCGAGGAGAGCTACAACCAGGCCCTGGCCCTCGTCGATCAGTACCCCGACCTCGAGGTGATCATGGCGCCGACCACCGTGGGAATCGCAGCGGCAGCCAAGGCCATGCAGGACGAGGGGCTTTGCGACCAGATCAAGGTCTCAGGCCTCGGGCTTCCCAGCGAGATGGTGTCGTACACCCTCAACGGGTGCGCGCCGCAGTTCGCCCTGTGGAGCTTCGTCGACCTGGGCTACCTCACGTACTACACCTCGTACATGCTCGCCACCGGCGCGATCGAGGCCGAGGAGGGCGTGACCTTCGAAGCTGGGCGCATGGGAACGTTCACGATCGAGAAGGACCCCACGCGCGACGTCGGGCTGCGGGTCCTGATGGGTGGGTTCAAGATTTACGACGAGACGAACGTCGAGGCAGAGGCCGGCTGAGCCGGTCGACCCACTCGGCCACCGCACGTCACGGCTCCCGGAAACCGGGGGCCGTGACTCTCTTCGTCGTCAGCCGCTGACGCGTCGGTCGACGGCGTGGTGCTCGACGTAATCGGAGTCGAGCTCGATTCCGAAGCCCGGGCCGCTCGGGACCGGGTAGCGACCGCCGCTGATCGGAGAGCGGCTGGCGAGCAGCCGCCAGAAAAAGGGATCGCGCTCCTCGTCGAAGCACTCGACGAAGGTCGCGTCGCGCACGGACGCGAGCAGCGCGGCCGACACCTGCGGCTCTTCGTGGTGTCCGAGCTGCACGCCGAACGCCTCGGCGAGCGCGGCCGCCTTGCGCCAGACGGTCGGGCCACCGCTCCACGACGAATCGAAGTTCGAGACGTCGATCGCCCCGTCGACGAGGAGGTCGCGGAATCCGGCGAGCGTCGTCTCGCTCTGGCCGGCGCAGACCGGGATGCCGGTCATCAGCCGCACATCGCGCATCCAGCGACGGTCGTTCGTCCAGCGGCAGGGTTCCTCGAACCAGCGGATCTGTGGGTCGAGATCCGCGACCAGTCGCGCGAACTCCACCGCCTGCTCGAGGGTATAGCCCTGGTTGGCATCCACCATCAGCAAGAGGTCACTCCCTGCCGCGGCGTGGGCCACCCGCACCCGCTCGGCGTCCTCCTGCGGCGAGCGGCCGCCGATCTTGAACTTGCAGCCGGCGAAGCCCGCCTCGGCGTAGCCGCCGATCGCCCGCTCGATCTCCCCCAGCGAGAGGTGGTAGTAGCCGCCGATGATCGAGATCGGCAGGGCATCAGCGTGCGCGCCCCAGACGCGGTGGATGGGTAGCCCGAGCGCCTTGCCGAAGACGTCCCAGGTAGCGACATCAAGGCAGGCGATGGCCTGGAGCGCCAGCCCACGGTCGCGCAGGACGTTGTTGGTGGAGGGCTCCATCGCCTGCCAGCAGCCCTGCGGGTCGGTGGCCGACAGGCCGATGAGGCGCGGCGCGAGCTCCTCGTGGATGATCTGCACGATGATCGGCTGCTCTGCGTCGGTGTCGCCGGTGTACGTCTCCGACGTGACCCCATCGGCGGTCGAGAGCCGGGTGATGATCGTGCAGCGGTTGTCCATCCAGTAGCCGCTGCCGGCGAAGCGCCGTGCGAGCGGCGCACGCAGCGCGACCGTCTCGATCCGCTCGATGCGCAGCGACTGGTGGTCGAACTGAAGCCGCTCACCCGGCGTGTGCTCTGCCGCGGTGGCCACCGGCTCAGCCACCGGCCGCGGCGCGCGCCGCCTCGGCGATCCGCTCTGCGCTGGGGATGATCGCGTCCTCGAGCGCCGGGCTGTAGGGGATGAGCACGTCGTCCGGCAGGCTCACGGCCCGCGGCGGGGCAGCGAACGACACCCCCTCACCGATCAGGCGGCTGACGAGCGTTGCCCCCCAGCCGCCGGCGTGGACCTGCTCCTCCGCGATCACCAGGCGGCCGGTCCTCTCCACGGAGCGGCGGACGGTGGCCAGATCGAGCGGGCTGAGCCAGCGCAGGTCGATCACCTCGGCCTCGACGCCCTCCTCCGCCAGCGCCGCCGCCGCCGCCAGCGAGCGTTCGACCATCAGCAGCGTCGCGGCGATCGTGACGTCCGATCCGGAGCGGACCACCTCGGCCCGGCCGAAGGGCGCCACCGCTCCGCGGCGCACCGGCCCCTTGCGACCATAGAGGCCCTTGTGCTCGAAGAAGAGGACAGGGTTGTCGTGGCGGATGGCGGCTCGCAGCAGCTCGTAGGCGGCTGCCGGCGAGCCCGCCGTCACGACCCGCAGCCCCGGCAGCCCGATGTACCAGCTCTCGCCGGTGGCGCTGTGCTGCGTACCGAAGCGCCCCGTGCCCCCACCGATCGACCGGACGGTGACCGGGACCGAGGCCTGGCCGCCGGACATGAAGCGGAATTTCGGCAGCTCGTTGACGATCGCGTCCCCGGCGCTCGGCAGGAAGTCGCTGAACATGATCTCGACGACCGGGCGCAGCCCGCTGACGGCCATCCCCAGCGCAACCCCGACGAAGCCGTTCTCGCTGATCGGCGTGTTGATGACGCGCTCCGGCCCGTACTTCTCGATCAGACCCTCGTTCGTCTTGAAGACGCCGCCCGCGGCGCCGACGTCCTCTCCCATGAGCAGGACCGATGGATCGGACCCCATTTCATCGTCGAGCGCCGCGGCGATCGCCTGCCGGTACGTCAGCTCGACCTCGCCGGCCCCCTCGGCGGCATCGGCAGCCGGCCGGTCAGTCAGCGTAGACATAGCTTCTCGCCTCCTCGACGGTCGGGGCCGGAGCGGCGGCGGCGCGGTCGGCAGCCGCGTCGATGGCGGCCTGTGTCTCCGTCATGATGCGGCCCCGCTCGCCCTCGTCGAGCACGCCATCCGCCGCTAGGCGATCGCCCAGGATCTCGATCGGGTCGCGGGCCCTCCAGCTCTCCAACTCTCCCTCGGGACGGTACTTCGCCGGATCGGTCCGAGAGTGGCCGCGGTAGCGATAGGTCTTCATCTCGAGCAGGCTCGGTCCCTCCCCGGATCGCGCTCGGTCGATGGCCGCCCTCACCTCGCGCTGCACGACCTCCACGTCCTGCCCGTCGACGACCACGCCGGGCATGGCGTAGGACTGTGCGCGCACCGCGAGATCGTCGACCGGCGTGGTCGAGCGCAGCGGCGAGTATTCGCCGTAGAGGTTGTTCTCGATGATGAAGACCGCTGGCGCCTTCCAGAGGGCGGCCATGTTGAGCGCCTCGTGGAAGGTACCGATGTTCGTCGCCCCGTCGCCGAGGAAGGTGAGCGCCACGCTGTCGCGACCGCGCAGCTTCGACGCCATGGCCGCGCCGAGAGCGACCGGCAGCCCGGCGCCGACGATCGCGAAGGCCCCGATGTTGCCCGCCGCGAAATCGGTCAGGTGCATCGAGCCGCCCACGCCGCCGCAGCAGCCGGTGGCCCGCCCCATCAGCTCGGCGAAGGCGACCTCCGGCGCCATCCCGCGCGCAAGCGCCTGGCCGTGCCCGCGGTAGGTGTTGGTGAGCACGTCGTCCGCGCGCATTGCGGCCGCCGCCCCGACCGAGACCGCCTCCTGGCCCTGGCACAGGTGCGTCGTGCCCTCGATCAGGCCGCGCATGAAGAGCTCCTGTACCTTGTCCTCGAAGAGGCGGATCTCGACCATCTTTTGGTACCACCCGATTCGCCCGTCGCGGTCGTCGCCCTGGTGGGTCATCTCATGCCTCCCTGCGTGGTCGCGATTCCCTCGACCCGGCCGCTCTTCGCGCTGCGGTACGACGCGTCGAGGATCTCGACCGTCCTGGCGCCCAGCTCGGCGGGCGAGTTGTTGGCGATCGGTCTACCCAACCCGGCCTCGACCAGCGCCTCGACCGGACCGATGCAGTCGTAGACCCCCGCGTCGGCGTCGAGCGGGACGCGCACATCGTCGTCCAGGCCCCGGTAGCGCCACAGGATATTCTCGCGCAGGTCGAGGTGGAACTGGCCCTCCGAGCCGATCGCCCGGATCTCCACCGCGTGGCGGTTGCCGGCGGCGCCGGTGTGCCCCGAGCCTCCGCCCAGCGTGCCGATCGCCCCGTTCGTGTAGCGCAGCGCGATCGCGTCGTGCAGCTCCACGTTCGCTCCGAGCGGGGCCGACATGAAGGCGAACGCCTCCGCACCGCGCAGTCCAGTGAGCCACAGCGAGATGCCCAGCGCATGCGTCAGCTGCGCCTGCCCGTAGCCGCCGCCGGACGTTTCGGGACGCGACCAGGTCTCGGGCTCGGGCACGGTCGTCGGGTCGGCGTCGGGATACGAGCCGCGCTCGGCGAGCAGGTCGCGGGTGACCGAGTCCATGTGGATCGTCAGCTGCTCGATCTCGCCGATGCCGCCGTCGGAGTGCATCAGACGCTGCGCCTCGATCACCATCGGTCGGTAGTTCCAGCCGTAGGCGAGGATCAGCGCGCGCTCAGCGCGCCGAGCCAGGTCGGCCAGCTCCCATGCTTCACCCGGGTGGATGGTGAACGGCTTCTCGCAGAGGACGTGCGCCCCTGCCTCCAGCGCGGCCCGCGCATGCTCGTGGTGGCTGGCCGCCGGGCTGGCGACCACGACGATGTCGCAGCCGGCCTCGATGACCTCGCGATACTCGGTCGTCGCGCGCGCGAAACCGAACGCCTCCTGGACCCTGCGCAGCCGCTCCGGCGTGCGCCGGTTGACGATGACAAAGTCGATCTCGTCGCGGTGGCGCGCCAGGTTCGGCAGGTGCGAGCTGACGGTCCACGAGCCGGCGCCGATGACTCCGAGGCGTAGCTTGGCCAGGGGAGGCCTCCTCGACTACGATGGCCCACGTCGAAGACGAGCCCAGGCGCCGATTGTAACGAGGGCGGGCGTGTCGAAGGTCGCATCGCTGGAAGCCATCCCGGTCAGCTACCCGGAGCCGAACGACTTGAACGCGCTGCGCCACCTGTGCCTGGTCAGGATCCAGACCGATGACGGCCTGGTCGGCTGGGGCGAGGCGATCACCCAGTTCCCGGAAGCGAGCCTCGCCACCAAGGCGATCGTCGAGGGCATGGCCGAGCGGGTCGTCGGCCGCGATCCGGTCGAGACGCGGGCGATCTGGGAGTCGCTCAAGGATCAGGCCTGGTGGTACGGCTACGGGGGCGGCATCGCCAGTTACGCCATTGCCGCCATCGACATCGCGCTCTGGGACCTGAAGGGGAAGATCCTCGACAGATCGGTCCTCGACCTGCTCGGCGGCGCTGTCCACGACAAGCTGCCGGCGATTGCCTCGTCGCACGCCCACCACGAGGAGATCGGGCGGATGGTGGAGGAGGCGCAGGGGTGGCTGGCGCCGGGACTCCACGGGGTGAAGGTCGGCTTCGGCAAGCGCGGCACAGCGCGGCTGGGGTACGACCACGACCGCGACGTCGAGTACATGCGCCGCATGCGTGAGGGGCTGGGCCCGGACGCCTGGATCATGATCGACTGCGGATGGGCCGTGAAGTGGGACGTCATGACCGCCGTCGGCCGGGTGCGCGCCTTCGAGGAGTACGGCCTCACCTGGATCGAGGAGCCGCTTGGGGCCTGGGACCCGGAGGGCTACGCGAACCTGCGCAGCAAGACCACCTCGCTCATCGCCTACGGCGAGAGGGAGTGGACCCTCGAAGGCTTCGAGCGGATCCTCCAGACCGGAACTGTCGACGTGGTCGGCGTCGACCCCGGCCGCGCCGAGGGGATCACCGGCTTCAAGCGGGTGACCGACCGGGTCGAGTACTACCGCCGCCAGTCGAACGCGCATGCCTGGTCGTCGGCGATCGTGACCGCCGCCAGTCTGGCCATCAGCTTCGCATCGGTCTCGTGCAAGCTCTTCGAGCTCAAGCCGCTCCGCAACCCGATGCAGCACGAGCTGGTCGCCCGTCCCTTCGAGCACGTCGGGGGCTGGATGTACCCGCCGACCGGGCCGGGGCTCGGGATCGAGGTGCTCGACGAGGTGGTGGACCGCTACCGCAGCGAGAAGGTCCGCGCGCCCGCGTGAGCTGGAGCCTCGGCGCCGGCCTGGAGGGGCGCGGCGTGATCGTGACCGGAGCGGCCGGCGGCATCGGTCGCGCCGTGACGCGCGCCTTCGCCGAGAACGGGGCGCGGGTGGCGGCGGTCGATCTCGACCAGAGCCGCGTCGACGAGGTGGTGGCCGGGCTCGAGGGCGCGGGGCATCTCGGAGTCGCCGCCGACGTCGCCGACCTCTCCGGTCATAAGTCGCTGGTGCAGCGCGCGGCCCGCGAGCTGGGCGACCTCTACGTGCTGGCCAATCTCGCCGCGGTCCTGCGCCGCCGGACGGACCTGAGCGCCGTTACGGAGGACGACTGGGACTTCCAGCTCGACGTGAACCTCAAGGCGGCCTTCTTCCTGTGCAAGGAGGTGGGGGAGGCGTTGATCGCCACCGGCCGGGGCGGCCGGATCATCACCTTCAGCTCGCAGGGCTGGTGGACCGGCGGCTTCGGCGGCTCAGTCGCCTACGCGGCGTCGAAGGGCGGGATCGTGTCGATGACGCGCGGCCTGGCGCGGACGCTCGGGCCCCATCAGATCACGGTCAACGCGGTCGCTCCCGGTCAGATCCACACCCCGATGCTGATGGAGGGGCTCGACCCGGAGACCTACGAGTCGATGCGGCGCCAGACGCCGCTGGGCTACGTCGGCGAGCCGGAGGATGTTGCCGGCACGGTGGTCTTCCTGGCCTCCGACCACGCGCGCTACATCACCGGGGCGACGATCAACGTCTCCGGTGGCTTCCTGATGTACTGACCGATGGATCCCACCGCGCGACGGATCCTGGGCAAGACCGGGGTGCGGGTGACGCAGCTCGGCTTTGGCGGCGCGGCCATCGGCGAGCTGTACGCCAGGGTCGCCGAGGCGGACGCCGTCGCCACGCTCGATGCTGCCTGGGACGCCGGGATCCGCTACTTCGACACCTCGCCGTGGTACGGACGCGGGCTGTCGGAGCTGCGGACCGGCGCCGCGCTCCGCGAGCGCCCGCGCGACGAGTTCGTCCTCTCCACCAAGGTCGGCCGCTGGCTGCACGCCGCCGCCGATCCGGCGACCTTCACCTACGCTCCGTGGGCCGGCGGCCTGCCCTTCGAGATTGTCTTCGACTACTCGTATGACGGGATCATGCGCGCGTACGAGCAGAGCCAGCTGCGCCTGGGGATGGCGCGCTACGACCTGGCGATCATCCACGATCTCGACGTGCGTCACCACGGCCACGGACCGCGCCTCGACTGGTTCCTCGGCCAGCTCGCCGGCTCGGGCTGGCGCGCGCTCGACGAGCTACGGCGCGGGGGAGCGATCCGGGGCATTGGCGCGGGAATCAACGAGCGCGGCATGATCGGGCGCTTCCTCGACCTGTTCGACATCGACTTCTTCCTGGTCGCGATGCCGTACACCCTGCTGCACCAGGAGGTGCTCGAGGACGAGTTCCCGGCCTGCGAGGAGCGGGGGGTCGGCTTCGTCATCGGCGCCGTCTACCAGTCCGGGGTCCTGGCCAGCGGGCCCGTGCCGGGTGCGAAGTACAACTACCTGCCGGCGCCGCTGGAGATCCTGAAGCGGGTGGCCCGCATCCAGCAGGTGTGCGAGCGCCACGGCGTGCCGCTCCCGGCAGCGGCGCTGCAGTTCCCGCTCGGCCACCCGGCGGTGGCCAGCGTCATCCCAGGCGCCTCACGGCCGGAGCACGTCGAACGCAACGCGGCCGCCTTTCGCCAGCCGATCCCGGCCGCCCTCTGGGACGAGCTCAAGGCGGAGGGCCTGCTGCGGCCGGAGGCGCCGACACCGACCGCCTAGCCGGGGAGCCTCTCGTTAGTCGAGGTGCAGCACCTCGCTGGGCGTGATCAGCGCGCCCTCCTCGTCGGTGATAGTGGTGATGATCCCGGCGAACGCCTTCGACCAGCGGCGGTTCGCGTCGGTGGCGCCGATGGCCGCCACGGCCGTGGCCATGTCGGGGTAGAACTCGCCGTAGTAGACGATGTGGGACCCGCGCCGGAAGCCCGAGTAGTTGTGGAAGCCCGATACGTCGAGCGCGCTCATCATCTCCGGCCAGGGGTCGGCGTGCCGGACGTCGTACTCGGCGATCCGCTCGGGCGCCACCACCAGGCCGAACATGCCGCGCTCGAACGGGCCCGCACCGCCGGCGTTGGCGTGGAACACCTCGTTGTAGGTGAGGAGCCGGCCGTCGAGCGCGGTCATCTCGGCCACCACCGTCGCCAGGCTCGCGTGCCAGCCGGCGATGGCGGCGTCGGCGAGGTACGCGGCCAGCGCACTGGGCGCATCGGGCTCGCACTCCGCGTACGTCCACGCATCGGTGCCGCGCCGGAAGGCGGTCAGGTTGCGGAGGCCGGATCGGCGGATGGCGGCGACCACCGCTACAGCAATCTCGGCCATCCGGCGGTCGAACTCGTTCTCGGTGCCGGGGAAGAGGCGCAGGTAGAAGCAGGTCCGCTCCATGGGTCAGATGCGGTAGAACTTCTCGGCGTTGCGATAGAGCAGCTTCTCCTGCTCCTCCCGACTGAAGCCAGCCTCGGCAACGATCACGCGGTAGGCATCGATCTGGCGCAGGTAGCTGCTGTACAGCACGTCGACCGGCCAGTTGGTGCCGAACATCGCGCGGTTGACCCCGAACGCGTCGATGCAGTGCAGCACCCAGGGTCGGATGCTGTCGATCGTCCAGTCGTGGTCGACCATGCCGAGGCCGGAGATCTTGCACGCGACGTTCTCCGCCTCGGCCAGCGCGTTGATCTCGGATCGCCACCACTCGAGGTACTCCGGCGTGCGCTCCATCGGGAAGCCGGCGTGGCCAAGGATGACCTGCACGTCCGGGAAACGCCGGGCAACCTCCGCCCATGAGAGGAGCTTGCCGGGGGACGCGTTCAGCTCGTAGCTGAGGCCGTGCCGGGCGAGCGCCGCGTAGGCCGCGCGGAAGACGGCGGTGTCGGGATCGTCCGGATGGGCGCGGATCCGTACGCCCCGGACGTTCGAGTGGGCCAGGTGCCGCTCCAGCTGCTGCTCGGCGCCGTCGCGCTCCAGATCGCAGTAGACGACGATTCCGTGCGGGAAGCCGTACCGGTCGGCGATCCCTTGGAGCCAAGCCGTCTCCTCGACCGGGTCGGGGGCGCCGGAGTCGCCCTCGACGTGCACCGACTTGACGACGTTCGAGCCGTAGAACTCCTTGAGCAGCCGCTCGATGCCCCAGTCCGTCCGGATCGCCTTGTAGTCGCCAAGCGTCCGGTTGTGAACCTCGGTCCCGGGGTCCTGGAGCCAGCCGTAGGGGAAGCGGTCGAGCTCCCAGAGGTGGTGGTGAGTCTCGATGAAGGGGACCGAGCGGTCGACCTGCGCGGCGACCTGGCTCTCCGCCTGGTGGTCGTACACGTCAGCCGGCCTGCGACGGGTCCGCGCCCGGCGGCGGCGCGGGATCGGACGGGTGGAGCGCGAGCGGATGCACCTCGACGTCGAGCCACGGGAACAGGGGCAGCGAGCTGATCGCGGCGTGCAGCTCGGTCGCGTCGCGCGCCTCCCACAGCCCCCAGTTGGCGCGGCGTCCCGGCGTGCGCCACATCCGGCGGATGATGCCGGCTTCGGCGAGCTCGCGGGCACGCTGCCGTTCGGCCGCCGTCAGTCGCACGAGCTCGGCAGGATCGGCGTCGGGCGGCCACTCGGTCTGGATTCGGACGAGGAACTCCATGGACCCACCTCCCGCGGGTATCATCGCGCACACCGCGCGACTACCGCCCGCCGATTGTCGCCCCACGGAGTGACCGATGCGGATTCCGATCCAGATGCCCAGCCTCGGCTACGACTTGGAGCGCTGCACGATCGCCGCCTGGAGCAAGCAGGTCGGCGAGAAGGTGAGCCGCGGCGAGCCGATCGCCGAGATCGAGACCGAGAAGACGACCATCGAGATGGAGGCCCTCGCCAGCGGGACGCTGGTGGAGATTCTGCACCCCGCCGGCGCCGAGCTGGCGGTGGGCGAGGTGATGGGCTACCTCGACGACGAGGCCTAAAGGACCGATGCCGGCGTCCGCCGCATGACCAGCGGGCGAGAGCCGGTCACCCCCACCCGCATGCGGGCCGCGATCGCGCGCCGCATGGCGCAGAGCAAGCAGCAGGCGCCGCACTTCTACGTTACCGCCGAGATCGAGATGGACGCGGTCCTCGACGCGGCGGCTCGGCTAAACGAGGGACGGCCGCGCGAGGAGCGCGTGAGTGTGACGGCCTTCCTGGTCCGAGCGCTGGCGGAGGTCCTGCCGAAGCATCCGCACTTCAACGCGGTCTGGCGGGAAGACGGGATCCTGGAGCGGATCGAGGCGGTGAACGTCGGTGTGGCCGTGGCCGTCGAGGACGGTCTGATCGCGCCAGCAGTGCTCGACTGCGCCGGGCGCAGCCTCGACCAGATCGGCGCCTCCCTGCGCGAACTGGTGGAACGGACCCGGGCCGGCCGGCTGCGGGCCGCCGAGATCAGCGAGGCGACCTTCACCCTGAGCAACCTGGGGACGTACGACATCAGCTCCTTCACGGCCATCATCAGCCCGCCACAGGTGGCGATCCTGGCCACCGCCAGGACCGAGCCGCGCCCGGTCGTGCGCGATGGCGAGATCGTCGTGCGTCAGATGATGACCGCCACCTTGAGCGCCGACCACCGTGCGGTCGACGGTGCGGCGGCGGCCGGGCTGCTTGCCGATCTGAAGGAGGTGCTTGCTTCGCCCGGCTCGTGGACGTAGCTCGTAGCCGATGCGCCGGCGCTTCCTCTAATTGGACCTTTTCCGGCGCGCCGGTTCAGTCCGAATGGCCACGAACCATCGGCTCAGGCGACCCACGGTAACGCTCCAGAGGAGGACTGGGTTCGCTCCATATCGTCACCTCGGCCGGAACCGTTGGCTGGCGCTTTAGCACTGGCGCATACGGCGCTGGCAGTGTGTGCGCGGCACATGCGGTGAATGCGCGTCGGAATGCTCGCCGACGACGGTTCGCGTGAACTGGTGTCGGATATGGAGGCCGGGCTCCCCGTCGCCATGTGACGCCGGAGGGCGGTGGGGCGGATCCGCCCTCGCGGACCCGCATCCGCGGAAAGCCGAGGTTCCCGCTTCGTATTCCAGAGTTCTTGTGTCGGACTCCGTGGCGATGTAGACCTACCGGGCACGGCACTGCGAGCGGTGCTGAGCGGGGAGGCGATCCCACGTGGCAGGTGGAAGGGCCATTTATGATAAGAGACGAAACCAGCATCACCATCAACCGGCCTATCGAGGATGTCTTCGCGGTGCTGAGCAACCCCGAGACCGGTCCGAAGTGGTCCTCGATCGCGATCGAGGAGAAATGGACTTCGCCTGAGCCGCACGGGGTGGGCTCGACGTTTCGGTCCGCCGGCAAGATTCTCGGCAGGCGCATCGAGGTCGACCATGAGGTCACCGTATTCGAGCCCAGCCGCAGCGTCGCGATGAAGACCGATTCCGGACCAACGGCTGGCCGGCTCTTGATGACGTTCGAGCGGGTCGAAGGCGGCACAAAGGTCGTGTTTGACGCGGAGTTTGAGGCCCGTGGACTCGTCAAGCTGGCCAAGCCGCTCTGGATGAAGCTTGGCAGGCAGCGATGGAACCGCGATCTGGCCACTCTGAAGGGCATGATGGAAGCGGGCAGGTTGTAAGCGCACTGCGCGTCTACATGGCGACCAGTGGCTCCTGGGCGGCGCCGTTGAGTGTGACCGAGCAGGTCGGTGGGAAGGTCCGAGACGGTCGTCATTCCCATCGGCTCGCGACGTTCATCGCCCGCTGAAGCCTGCCCTCGCCGCGTTTCTACCGGCGGTGCACTCCGCGGCAGTAGCCCGCGCGCCCACACCAGCCTGTTGGATAGGAGCTTGACATCTCTCCCCAGGCCCGCACTATGGAACATACGCAATGGATCGGCCGGATGGTGTCGAGCTGCGACGGAGGAGAGGCCGTGTTCAGCGTGCGGAGGGTAGGGCCGGCACTGGTCTCATTCCTGGTGGCGTTCGAGCTCCTGTTCGCCAACGCCGGCAGCGCGGTCGCCCAGCACTCCGCGAGCGCGCCTCTGCCGGATCTGGCCATGCTCCAGCCGACCGACTTCTACCTCGAGCTCAAGTCGGGCGGCGTGCGCCTCCTCCGATTCAGCACCTCGATCGTCAACTTCGGCCCCGGACGGTTCGACGTCTATGGCTCGGAGCCCGATCCCACGGACTCCAACAAGCTCACCAAGGTGACCCAGCGCCTGCAGCAGGATGGAGCCTGGGTGGAGCACTCGAGCGCGGCGACGATGTTCTATGCCGGCGACGGCCACAACCACTGGCACGTCTTCGGGCTCCAGGATTGGAAGCTCGCGTTCCAGGCGACCCCGAACGACACCATCGCCACCGGCGCCAAGACGGGCTTCTGTTTCTGGGACAACGTCAACCTGTCCAATGCGCCCAAGTACTACGACGGCACTAGGGAATGCAAGAAGCAGGCTGACGGCACGGTGCCGATGGGCTTGTCGGTCAACTGGGGCGACGAATACCCGTGGAGCATCGCCTTCCAGTACATCAACGTCAGCACCCTCCCGTACGGCAACTACTGCCTGACGCTGACCGCGGACCCCCGGGGCGAGTTCATCGAGGCCAGTACCGCCAACAACAGCGTTCGGACGCTCATCGCCATCCAATCTTCCGGGGTGACGGTCCTCGCCCAGGACTGCGCGGCGGACACGACCCCGCCGGCCACACCGACGGGGCTGACCGCCATCGCCCGGGATGGCGCGGTCGACCTCGACTGGAGCGACAACATCGACACCGTTGCCGGCTACAGGGTCTACCGAGGCTCGAGCACATCGCCGATCGCGACCTCCACCACCAGCGCCTATGCCGATGGCGGCCTCACCAACGGGACTCTCTACTGCTACCGGGTGACGGCCGTGGACAGCTTCGGCAACGAGTCGCCGCCATCCGATCAGGCCTGCGCCACGCCCGCCGCCGCGGAGGCGCGCATTGTGCACGTCGCCGATCTCGACGGGACGGCGAGTCGCAAGGGCAAGAGCGGCCGATGGGAGGCCTTCGTGACGGTCACCATCCGCGACGGTACGGCGGTTCCCGTAGCGGGGGCGACGGTGACTGGCGATTGGAGCGGTGCCATCAGTGGCAGCGTCTCCGGCCTCACCGGCAGTGACGGGTCGTTGACCCTGCGGACCGGCAACCTCGCCAACGGGACTCAGGTGACCTTCAGCGTCACGAATGTCGCGGGCGTCGGCTTTACCTACAGCCAGGAAGCCAACACCGATCCGGACGGCGACAGCACGGGTACGACGATCACCATCTTCAAGCCGTAGCACCGGCGTTTCGTTCCGTCGATCCTGGCAACGACTACCTGCTGGCCCGTCCCGCGGCACACAGCGCGGTGATGGTCTCGGGTGATTCGCACTTCGTTGCCCTCGCCTGCGAGCTACCGATGCATGCGCCCGAGAGGTTCCCTGATCGGCGGATTCCCGCGCCTCCCAGATCCAGCCGCTATCCTTCCGGCGCTCGATTGCAGGAGATCCCGCCGGACTTGACCCGCCGCTGATGTTCCGACGCGCAGGGCGCGACCACGCCCGCCCATCGGCCCGCACCCGACGCCTGCACGCGGCCGTGGCCCGTGAGGAACGCCTGCGGAAGCGCGGTATCGCCACCGGCCAGTGGCGCGAGGAGCTGGCCGCGGCTCGCGATGCGTCCATGCGGGCGGACGCCCGTCGGGCGGCCGAGCCGGCCGCCGGCGCGGTGCCGATCCGACGAGTCCTGCTGTCGGGCCTTCTGCTGCTGATCGGTGGCGTGGTCGTGGGCTCGGTGCTGCTCTGGCAGCGCGTCGATGCGTTCAACCGAGCGGTGAGCAGCGCTCCAAGCCTGTCATCGTCGTTACTGGGCCCGCTCAGCGGGAACCAGCCGGTGAATGTCGCGTTCCTCGGCTACGCGGGACGCGAGGGGCATGGGGGTCAGTACCTGGCGGACTCCATCAACATCCTGTCTGTCGACCCGGCCACGAGCGCGACCACGCTGATCGCCATTCCCCGCGACCTGTGGGTGGAAGGGCACCCGCTCTTTCCGGAGAACGGCAAGATCAACGAGGCGTTCGCGGCCGGCTGGGACATGGGTGGCGTGCACGAGGCGGGACACGCGGCCACCGACGTCCTGGAGTACGTGACCGGGCTCTCGATCGACCACTGGATCGCCCTCGACTTCGACGGACTCGCGGCGGTCGTGGACGCGGTCGGCGGCGTGACGATCGACAACCCGCGCGCCTTCGCCTACACGCTCAACGAGCAGAACTTCCAAAGCGGCTTCTTCGAGGCAGGGAGCTTCGAGGCCGGTACGCTTGAGCTGGATGGCGCCGCTGCCCTGGCCTATGCGAGGGCGCGGTACACGTCGGTTCCCGAGGAGGTGGGTGACTTCGCGCGCTCGGAACGTCAGCAGCGGGTCCTGGCCGCGCTGCGCGCCCGGCTGGGTGACGGGTTGCCGGGATCGATTGGGCCGGGGTTGGCGCTCATGGATGCCCTGTCCACCCACCTGGCCACCGACCTGTCGGCCATCGACCTGGCGCTCCTGAGCGGTCATCTGGCGGCTGACCGGCGCATCGCGTTGACCGAGGGGATCATCCTCGAGGCCACCACGACCTCCGACGGCCGCTACACGCTGGTCGTCATCGGTCGGGCCGATGGGGCGGACTACACGCCGCTCCACGCCTATCTGGCGGCCGCCCTCGCCGAGCCGATGCCGACGCCCATCCCGACCGGCAGCCCGAGCTCGACCGGCAGCCCCTGAACCCCCTCTGCGCGCCGCCCACCTAGAATCGGCCGGTGGCTCCTCCCCGGCCGCAGTCGGCCCACCTGCGTGCCATCCTTCGACAGCTCCCCACCGCCCCGGGCGTCTACCTGTTCCGGGCGGCGGACCGGCGCGTCCTGTACGTCGGCAAGGCCAACTCCCTCCGGAGCCGGGTTCGGAACCACTTCGGCGCCGGCGGCCAGGAGGAGGCGCGGCACGCCCGCCTGGTGGCCGACACGACCGACATCGAATACATCGTCACCGACACCATCGGCGAGGCGTACCTCCTCGAGGGCAACCTCATCAAGGAGCATCGCCCGCGGTGGAACATCCGGCTGCGCGACGACAAGAGCTACCCGTTCGTCCGCATCACGATGGCCGAGGACTACCCCCGCATCGTGCGCACCCGCAAGCTCGTGCGCGACGGGAGCCGCTATTTCGGGCCCTACGCATCCGCGTCCTCGGTCGACGAGACGCTCCGCCTGCTGAGCAAGATCTTCCCGTTCCGGACCTGTGACCTGGACATCCCGGCCGGGAAGCGGGTTCTCGAGCGGCCGTGCCTGCTGTACCACATCAAGCGCTGCCAGGGCCCGTGCATCGGAGCCGTGGAGCCGGCCCCGTACCGGGCCACCATCGATCGGGTGGTGGACTTCCTAGAGGGCCGCCAGGAGGGGATCGCAGACGACCTGCGCCGCGAGATGGCCACCCATGCCGAGGCACTCCGGTACGAGGCCGCCGCCGTGGCGCGCGACAAGCTGAAGGCCGTGGAGTGGACGATCGAGCAGCAGAAGGTCGCCGCCTTCAGTCGCGCGGAGCACGACGTGATCGGCCTGGCGCGGGATGGCACCGAGGCCTGCCTCCAGGTCTTCGTCATCCGCAACGGGAAGATGATCGGCCGCGAGCACTTCATCGTGGAGGGCGCAGGCGACGTCGGCAGCGAGGAGGTGCTGGCCTCGTTCGTGCAGCAGTACTACGCGGCCACGGAGCGGCCGCCGCGCTCCATCCTGCTGCCCCAGGCGCCGGCGGACATGCCGGGCCTGGCCGTGTTCCTGCGCGAGCGTCGGGGCAGCGGGGTCCGGCTCCACGTCCCGCAACGCGGGCCCAAGCGCCGGCTGGTGGCCCTCGCCTCGGAGAATGCGTCCGAGGCCCTGGCCAAGGACCGCGCGGAGTGGCTGGCGGATCAGGGGGCCCGGGCCGAGGCCCTGGCCGGCCTCACGGCGGCCCTCGGCCTGTCCAATCCGCCGCGCCGCATCGAGTGCTACGACATGAGCAACATCCAGGGCACCAGCGCGGTGGGCAGCATGGTGGTCTTCACCGACGGGGCACCGGACCCCAGGCAGTACCGCCGGTTTCGGATCCGGAGCGGCGAGACGCCCGACGACTTCCGGATGATGGCCGAGGTCCTCGAGCGGCGGTTCGGGCGGGCGGCCCGCCTGCGCCGTGAGACCGGCGCCCTGGAGCTGGCCGCGGTCGGCGCCGAGGACGACACCGCGGAGGCCGGGGACTGGGCCCTCCCCGATCTGGTCATCGTGGACGGCGGCAAGGGGCAGCTCTCGGCCGCCACGCGGGTCGTGCGCGGCCTGGGCCTGAATGAGGTCCCGTTGGCGGGCCTCGCCAAGCGCTTCGAGGAGCTGTACGTCCCGGGGCGCTCGGCGCCGATCGTGCTGCCCGCCACCGCGCCGGCCCTGTACCTGGTCCAGCGCATCCGTGACGAGGCGCATCGGTTCGCCATCACCTATCACCGCCAGGTCCGCGGCCGTCGCGCGCTGGGCAGCGTCTTCGACGACGTACCGGGCATCGGTCCTGCCCGACGGGCGTCGCTGATCCGGCGTTTCGGCAGCGTGCGGGCGTTGCGCGACGCCTCGGTGGACGAGATCGCGGACGCCCCGCTCATGAGCCGCGTCTTGGCCGAGCGCCTGAAGGGCGCGCTGGCCCGCGAGGGGCGCCTGGCCTGACCGTTTCTTGCCCGGTCCGGGAGGCGCACCTATACTCTGGCCCGGCCGCCGCATGGCGGCGCATTTGTTGTCCGAGGGCTGGAGGGACTCCCCGCCGAGCATGACCTGGCGCCGCATGGCCCCCTGGGTGATCCTGGCGATCACACTGCTGGCCCTCTACATCGACATCCCGCGCAAGACGACCGGGATGACGTTCCTGCCGCTGCCGGACAGCATCCGGACCGTCCTTGGACTCGACCTGCAGGGCGGGATCAGCGTCACGCTGGAGGTGCAGGCCGTCGACGGCGAGCCACCGACTGTCGAGCGCGTCGAGCTGGCCCGGAGCATCATCGAGCGGCGGGTCGCGGGACTGGGTGTCACCGAGCCGCAGGTGCGGACCGAGGTCGGCGCGTCCGGTCAGCAGCGCATCGTGGTCGAGGTCCCCGGCGTCAGCGATCGGAACCAGGTGCTCGACCTGGTCGGCTCGACCGGTCAGCTCCTGTTCGTCGACCCCGCCGGCACGACCCTCGAGGTGGGCCAGAACGTCACTGACCTCATCGCGGCCGGCACGGTGAACGTCCTGTTCGACGGCGGTCAGATCTCGCAGGGGAGCGTCGTCCCGGATACCAGCCAGGGCGGCCAGCTGGGTGTCAGCTTCGAGCTGAGCACCGAGCCCCAGGACGGCCGACCCTCGGCGCGCGACACCTGGTGCGAGTACACGCAGGGCCACGTCGGGCTGCCGGGCCCCATCGCCCTCGACGGTGAGATCATCACCGTCCCGACCATTCAGAGCGCGATCTGCGGTGGGCGGACCATCATCACGGTCGGCACCGGAGCCCCGGCCGCCGTGGAGCAGACCACGCTGTACAACCAGCTTCGCTTCGGCGCCCTGCCGGTCTCATTGCGCGTGCAGGAGGTCACCGCCATCCAGCCCACCCTGGGCCGGGACTTCCTCGACCAGGCGCTGGTGGCGGGGGTGGTGGGCCTGGCCCTGGTCCTGTTCTTCATGATCGCCAACTACCGCCTCCCCGGCGTGCTGGCCTCGCTGGCCCTGCTCTTCTACACGCTGGTGGTTTACGCGATCTTCCGCATCATTCCGGTCACCCTGACCCTGGCCGGCGTGGCCGCCTTCATCCTGAGCATCGGGATGGCGGTCGACGCCAACATCCTCATCTTCGAACGGATGAAGGAGGAGATCCGAGCCGGCAAGACGCTGGGGCCGGCCATCGAGGCCGGCTTCAACCGCGCGTGGTCGAGCATCCTGGACTCGAACGTCAGCTCGCTGCTCGTCTCGTTCTGGCTGTTCTGGCAGGGCACCAGCGTGATCCGCGGCTTCGCGCTGGTCCTCGCCATCGGGGTCCTGGTCTCGATGTTCAGTGCCGTGGTGGTGACCCGCACGCTGCTTCGGTTGATGATCCACACCGAGCGCGGTCGGCGGATCGAGTACTACCACGTGGAGCGCTGACCGATGTACGACATCGTTGGCAAGCGCCGCTGGTATTTCCTCTTCAGTGCCCTGATCACGATCCCCGGACTCATCTTCATCGCCCTGGGCGGGCTCAAGCCGTCCATCGATTTCACGGGCGGCACGGTCTGGCAGGTCCGATTCGCGGACGATCCCGCCCCGGAGGCTGTGCAGTCGGCGTTGATCGAGCTCGGGCACGCCGAGGGCACGGTCAAGGCCGTCGACAGCGGCTACCTGGAGATCCGGCTGAGTCCGGTCGAGTTCCCGGTCGTGGGTGGGATCCCGACTCCAGTGCCGTCCGCGTCTGCCAGCCCGGCAGCATCGGAATCGGCGAGCGCGGCTCCATCTGCGGCTCCTGCGGCTCCCTCCGCCACACCGGAGCCCGGCGCGACTGGCAGCCCGGCCGGATCGCCGTCGCCGAGCCCATCGCCGACCACGACGCCATCGCCTACACCCACCCCGACCCCCACGCCGGCCCCGACCCCCACGCCGGCCCCGACCCCCGCCCCGCCGCCAACCGTCGAGGGCACGCCCATCGAGGAGCTCGCGGCGGCGCTCGAGGACCGCTTCGGGGCATCCGAGACGCGCTCACTGGACACGGTGGGGCCGATCATCGGTTCCGAGCTCATCCGGAGCTCGATCATCATCATCGCGGTCGGGGAGGTATTCATCCTGCTCTACCTCTGGTACCGATTCGGCTTCCGGTTCGGGACCGCGGCCATCGTCGCCCTCCTGCACGACGTGATCGTCGTGGTCGGGGCGTTCGCGATCCTGGGCTACTTCTTCGGCATCGAGTTCGACGCCCTGTTCGTGACCGCGATCCTGACCGTGGTCGGCTTCTCGGTCCACGACACGATCGTCGTGTTCGACCGGATCCGCGAGAACCGCCTGCGACATGCCGGTGAGCCGTTCGGAGCGATCGTGAACCATTCGATCCTGCAGACCATCGGACGCTCGATCAACACCTCGCTGACGGTGATCGTTACCCTCAGCGCACTGCTCCTGCTGGGGCCGGTCACGATCCAGACCTTCACCCTGGCGCTGCTGATCGGGATCATCAGCGGGACCTACTCGTCGATCTTCAATGCCAGCCAGATCCTGGTGGCGTGGGACGAGTGGGCCGCTCGCCGGAAGGCACGCCGCGCGGCGACCCGGTAAGTCGCCCGCCTGCGGCCGCCTCTACCATGGCGGCACATGATCCAACCCCGCTTCGAATGGCTGCTCCCCCCGCCGCTTGAGCACCCGCCGCTGCTCACCGGGTTCGGGGCAGCGGTGGCAACCCTGCTGGCTCGGCGCGGGTTCTGGACCGATGCCGACCTGGCCCGATTCCTGAACGCGGGAGCAGCCGACCTGGCACCCCTGGAGTTGATGACCGATGCGCTGGCGGCGCTGGACCGGATCGACGCCGCCGTCCAGAGCCGCGAGCCGATCGCGATCTGGGGGGATTACGACGCCGACGGGATGACGGCGGTCGCGATCTGGGTCCTGGCCCTGCGTCGGCTGGGAGTCGAGCCGGTCCGATACGTCCCGTCCCGCCTGGCGGAGGGCTACGGTCTCTCGATCGACGGGCTCCGCTCCCTGGCCGGGCAGGGCGTGCGCCTGGTCGTCACCTGCGACTGCGGGGTCGGAAACCGGGTCGAGGTTCAGGCTGCGCGGGAGCTGGGGATGGACGTCGTGGTCACCGACCACCACATCCCGCCGGCTGTTCTACCGGCCGCGGTGGCGGTGGTCGATCCGCATCGGTCTGATTGCGCCTACCCGAACCCGGACCTGACGGGCGCGGGGCTGGCGTATCGGTTGGCCACCGCTCTCCTGGCGCGGCACGGCCTCGAAGCCCCCGACCTGGCCGCCCTGGCCGCGATCGGGACAATTGCCGACCTGGCGCCCATGACCGGGGAGTGCCGAGCCATCGTCCGTCTGGGCCTGGCCGAGCTGGCGGTCACCGGGCATCCGGGCCTGCGCGGGCTGGTGGCGCGGGCCCGCGAGGATCCCGGCCCGCCGTCGGCCCGGGACGTCGGGTTCGGTATCGTCCCGCGCCTGAACGCGGCCGGACGGATCGCGGATGCCGAGCTGGCGCTGGACCTGCTGGTCGAGGAAGACCCGAATGCAGCCCGGGCGCGGCTCGTCGAGCTGGAAGAGGTCCATCTGCGCCGCCGCGAGCTGACCACGGTCGCCATTGACACCGCCCGCCAGCTGGCCGCCGCCGCCCCAGGGGTGAGCCCCCTCGCCCTGCGCCACGACGATTGGGCCCCGGGCCTGCTGGGCCTGGTCGCGGGCCGCCTGGCCGATGAGCTGGCGCGACCGGTGGCTGCGGCCGCGCTGCTGGAGTCGGAGATCCGGGGGTCGGTTCGGGCCACGCCGGACTTCCACGTGACCCTCGGGCTGGAGGCTTGTGGAGCGCACCTGACCAAGCGGGGCGGGCACGCGGCGGCCGGGGGGTTCAGCGCCCTCCCCGAGGCATGGGATGCCTTCGCCGACGCGTTTGGCGCCCTGCCCCGGCCCTTCCCGCCCGACGCCGCCGAGGTCGTCGCCCGTCCCGGGCAGCTCAGCGTGGACCTCGTCCTGACCGCGCGCCACGTCGGGTGGCCGCTCGTGCGGGAGCTGGCGCAGCTGGCGCCCTATGGACCGGGCCACGAGCAGCCGGTGTTGGCGGTGACGGGCCTGACGGTGGGCGACGCCCGACGCGTTGGGGCGGGTGCTGACCACATGTCAATCCGCCTCCGGCGGGGGGCCGAAACGATCGACGGCATCGCCTTCAGCGTCGGTGCGGAGCGCGAGACCCCGCCCCTCGGGGCCGCGGTGGATGTCGTGGCAACCCTCGAGGAGCGCACGTTCGAGGGGGAGCCGCGACTCCAGCTTCGCGTGCTCGACTACGCCACCGCTGACGCGTCGCCGTTGGCGGGCCGGCGGACGCTCGCACGTGCAGCGGAGCCGATGGTGACCGTCGGATGAGCGATTCCCGGCCGCCGCTGGAGCGTCTGCGCGAGCGCGTGGCGGCGCTCGGGGCGCCGCTGTGCCTGGGCATCGATCCGCGCCCCGATGCGCTCCCGGAAAGCTTGCCCCCAGACGTTGGCGGCATCGAGGCATTCGCCCGCGGTCTGATTGACGCCGCGGCGCGGTCGGCGGCGGCGGTGAAGCTCAACACGGCCTACTTCGAGGCCTTTGGATCGGCGGGGTGGGCGGCCCTGGAGCGGGTCCGCGCCGCCGTGCCAGCTGGGCCGCTGGTCATCATCGACGCCAAGCGCGGCGACATCGGTCCATCCGCCGAGCGCTATGCGGAGGCCCTGCTGGGGCGCCTGGCCGCCGATGGGGTGACCCTGCAGCCCTACCTTGGCGAGGACGCCATCGAGCCCTTCCTGGCATTCCCCGGGCGGCTCGTGTACCTCCTCGTCCGCACGTCCAACCCCAGCGCCGGGCGGCTCCAGGATCTCGCGATCGAAGGCCGTCCGCTGGCGACGGTCGTGGCGAGATGGGCCGCCGAGCGATGGCCCGACGGCCGGGTCGGGCTGGTGGTCGGCGCCACCGCGCCGGGCGAGCTGCGCCGCCTCCGCGAGGAGGTGCCCGGGCCGGCCTTCCTGGTGCCGGGCGTGGGCGCCCAGGGCGGCGAACTGGCGACCGCCCTGGCCTGCTGCCACGGGACCTGGGCGCCGGGCCTGATCAGCCTGTCCCGGGCGATAGCCGAGCACGCCATCGGCCCCGACTGGCAGCGCGCAGCCGGTGAGGCCGCCCTGGGCTGGCTGGACGATATGCGTGGGGCCGGTGCTACACTCGGCGCCACCAGCTGAGGAGAGTCGGCCGCAACATGCCAACCATCGGAGCCCCCGAGCTCATCATCGTCCTGGTGATCGTGCTCATCCTGTTCGGGCCCGGTCGGCTGCCAGACATCGGCAACGCCATCGGACGTGGCATTCGCGAATTTCGCAAGGCCTCGACCGAGATCGAGGAATCGATTCGCGGCGAGCCGAAGTCGTCCGACACCACCCCGAAGACCTGACCGACCGCCCGCGAGCTTCCCGGTGAGCGGGTGAGCCGCGAAGGCCCGGCCATGACCATGGTCGAGCACCTCGAGGAGCTGCGCCGGCGGTTGATGGTGGTCATCGCCGCCATCGCGGTCGCCGCCGTGGTGGGCTTCGTGCTCTCGGGCCCCGCGCTGCAGATCCTGCGTGGACCGTTGCCTGACGAGTTCGACACGATCTACTTCACGAGCCCCGCCGGCGCGTTCGTGGCTCGGCTGAAGGTCGCCGGCTTCATCGGGGTGGCGCTGGCCATGCCGGTCATCCTGTACGAGATCTGGCGCTTCGTGACCCCCGGCCTGCTGCCCGGCGAGCGTCGCCTGCTGTGGCCGTTCCTCCTGGCTGGCCTGCTCCTGTTCGGGCTGGGCGTGGCGGTCGGCTTCGCGATCATCCCGTACGCGCTGGTATTCCTTCTCAGCTTCGCCGGGGACGGAATAGAGCCCCTGCTCACGATCGACGAGTACATCGGGTTCGTGACCACCTTGATGCTCGTCTTCGGGCTCATGCTCCAGTTCCCGATCGTTCTGATCGTCCTCTCCAGGCTGGGGATCGTGACCCCGGCCTGGCTCGCCTCTCGACGACGGTGGGTGATCCTGACCATCGCCATCGTGTCAGCGGTGGCCACCCCCGGTGGAGATCCATTCTCGATGGTCATCCTGGCGCTGTTCATGTACGGCCTGTTCGAGGTGACCCTGCTCGTGGTGCGCGCCCTCCAGCGCAACTCGAGGGCTTCCGGCACCTCCGGCACTTCCAGCACCGATGTCGACCGATGAGCCGGTTGTCCTGCTCCTGACCGATCCGGCCATGGCGGCCCACGCCTGGCCGGGCCACCCCGAGCGACCGGAACGGGTCGACGCCGTCGTGGCGGGGGTCGCGGATGGGGCGCAGGCGGCGGGTGCGCGGCTGGTTCAGCGGTCCGGGGCGCCGGCCACCCTCGACACGCTGATGCGGGTCCACGACGCGGAATACCTGGAGTGGCTGGCCGCGCGCGCGGCCGCGGGTGGCGCCTGGCTCGACCCCGACACCTACCTGGTGGGGGCGACTCCCGCAGCCGCGTGGCTCGCCGCCGGGCTGGCCGCCGCCGCGGCGGAGGCCGTCGCGGCCGGCGACGCGGACGTGGCGTTTGCCGCCGTCAGACCGCCGGGCCACCACGCCCATCGCGATGTGGGCAAGGGGTTCTGCGTGCTCAACAACGTTGCGGTCGCGGCCGCCTGGCTGCAGGCGACGGGCGCGGCGCGCCGGGTCGCCATCCTCGACTGGGACGTCCACCACGGCGACGGAACGCAGGCCATCGTCGAGGCGGATCCGAACGTCTTCTACGCCTCCACCCACCAGTCCCCGTGGTATCCGGGGACCGGCGCTGCCGCCGAGAGCACCGACACGCTGGTTAATGTTCCCTTGCCGGCGGGGAGCGGTGACGAAGCCTTCGTGGCGGGCTGGCGCGACACGATCATCCCGGCGCTGGAGGCCTTCGCGCCGGCGGCCATTCTGGTATCCGCGGGATACGACGCCCATATCGACGACCCCCTGGCAGGCCTGATGGTGACGACCAAGGGCTTCCGGGCGGTGGCCTTCGAGGTGGGGACCCTGGCTCGGCGGCTAGGCCTGCGGGGCGTGGCCCTGACCCTGGAGGGCGGCTACGACCGCGACGCTCTGCGGGCGTCCGCCGCGGCCACGATCGAGGGACTGCTGGCCGGCCTGAGGCCCGCTCCAACCCGGGATTCGCGCCAGTGACGGCTATACTCGGAACGGTGTCGTCCAGGCGGACCTCGGTGGCTCCCGCAGACAGCCCGACGCGGCGCTCTCGGCCGCGACGCTCGACGAGCGCGCCCGCGCGCCCGGTCCCGCCCGGCCGCCCGGCTCCCGCGCCCGCCGAACAGCTCGACGTGGAGATCGTGACCTTCGGCTTCAAGTTCGGGCTTCCGCATAAGGCGGACCTCGTGTTCGATGTTCGATTCCTGACCAACCCGTTCTGGGTGCCCGACCTGCAGCCGCTGTCCGGGCTGTCGGCGCCGGTTCGGCGATTCGTCCTCGAGCAGCCGCAGGCTGAACGCTTCCTCGACCTCGTCGTTCAGCTGCTTGAGCTGACCGTGCCTGCCTATCGGGCGGCCGGCCGCCAGCGGCTGACCGTGGCGCTGGGCTGTACCGGGGGCTATCACCGCTCAATCGCGCTGGCCGAGGAGCTCGCCGGCCGGCTGGGCGAGCTGGAAGGCGCATCGGTATCGGTCATGCATCGGGAGCTGCGCCGATGAGGACGCCCCGCCTGCCCCGCTGGCTGTACCCGGGCATGCACATCAAGCGCTGGATGGGGGCGCTCCTGCTGGGCCTCACCATCCTGGCCCTCGGCGCAGCCATCCTCCTGATCGAGATCTACCGCGAGTTCATCCTCGACTTTCCGGACATCGCCCTACTCCTCGGCGCCGGGCTCGAGCGGCCGATTCGGGCCGCCATCGTGCTGGTGGTCGGCGTGGCCCTGACCGGGTTTGGGATGTGGAAGCTCATGCACAGTGTCATCTCGCCGTTCGTTGCCCGCGGCGACTCGGTGATGGAGGTGCTGTACACCAAGCGCTACCTGGCGCGCGGGCCGCGGATCGTCGCGCTCGGCGGGGGAACCGGGCTGTCGACCCTGCTCCGTGGCCTGAAGGCGTACTCGGCCAACATCACCGCCGTGGTGGCCGTCGCCGATGACGGTGGCAGCAGCGGCCGGCTGCGACAGCAGCTGGGAATCGTGCCGCCCGGCGACATCCGGAACTGCATTGCGGCCCTGGCGGATGCCGAGCCGTTGATGACCCAGCTCATGCAGTACCGATTCCCCCCAGGGTCAGGACTCGATGACCATGCCTTCGGGAACCTGTTCATCGCGGCCATGACCGCCGTGACGGGCGACTTTGACGAAGCGGTCCGCGAATCGAATCGGGTACTGGCCGTGCGCGGCCAGGTCTTGCCCGCCACCAGCGTGCCGCTCAATCTGACCGCACGCCTGACGTCGGGCCGGCTCATCCACGGGCAGGCTGCCGTCAGCCGGGCAACCGAGCCCATCGCTCGGGTCGTGATCGATCCGGCCGACGTCCGGGCCACCCCGGAAGCGCTGGAGCGGATCCTGGAGGCGGACCTGATCGTCATCGGGCCGGGCAGCCTGTACTCGAGTGTCATGCCCAACCTGCTGATCAGCGACATCCACGACGCGTTGTCCGCGGCCGAGGGGCTCCGGGTGTACGTGTGCAATGTCGCCACCCAACCCGGCGAGACGGGCGGTTTCACCGCCTCGCAGCACTTGACGACGCTGTTCGACCACGTCGGTGACCAGCTCGTGGACATCGTGCTCCTGAACCGGAACCGATCCGCCCGCCGCCCCGCGGGCTGGCTGGGCGAACCGGTCCAGCTCGACATCCGCCAGCTGGAGGAGCTCCCGGTGGTCGTCGTCGAGGACGACCTCATCGACGACCAGAATGCGCACCACCACGACCCCGACAAGCTCGCGGCGATCCTCCTCCGGCTGCTCCAGGAGGACCGCCCCGCCCGCCAGCGACAGCGCATCCGGCGACCGATAGCCAACGCCAGCTGACGCCCGATGCGGCTCGCACGAGACGTGAAGGGCGAGCTGGCCCGGATTGAGCCCGCCCGGTCCTGCTGCCGCCGGGCCGAGCTGGAGGGTCTCCGCTTCCAGGACGGCGATGCCATTCGGACCCTGGATCCGTCCACGGCCCGAGTGGCGATGCGGCTGACCGCGGGCCGGGCCATCCCGAGCCGGATGGATCGAGGGTCGGGGACGCGCCACCACCTCGCCGTGGCGGCGCCTCGGCAGGGTGGGGAGTGGCGCTGGGCAGCGGCTGCCGCCTGCGACCGGCGAGCGTTCCTGCGGGGCGTCGTCCTGGGCAGCGCGTCGCTGTCGTTCCCGGCGACCGGGCCGCACGTCGAGTTCGTGTTCCGGGACCGCACCCGGGCCCGCCGCCTGCGCCGCCAGCTGACCACCAGCGGGATTCGCGTCGCGGAGTACGAGCGCCGTGGACGAGCCGTGGTGTACCTGAAGGGTCGGGACGAGATCGCGACGCTGCTCCAACTGACCGGTGCCCACGGCGCCCTGCTCGACTTCGAGGCGGAGCAGGTCGGCCGCGACGTTCAGAACCGGCTCAACCGGCTGCTGAACGCGGAGGCGGCCAATGTCAATCGAACGGTGCATGCCGCCGAACGCCAGGTCCGCGCCATCGAGCAGCTGGCGGCGACCGGGCGGCTCGACCAGCTGACGCCCGGCCTGCGCGCCGTCGCCGACGCGCGACGCGCGCATCCCGAGGCCGATCTCGAGGCGCTGGCCGGAGGCCTCCAGCTTGGGCGCTCGGCGGTCCACCATCGTCTCCGCCGCCTGGAGCATCTGGCGGCGGAGGCTGGAGGCGAGGCGCAACGTCAGCCGGGCCGGCGGAGCCGGTGACCGCCTCGGGTCGGCGCCCCTTGGTGGCCGGCAACTGGAAGATGCATCCGACCGACCGCCAGGCAGCGGTTGCCCTGGCGCAGGCCGTGGGGGAGGCCACGACCGGGGCCCGGGCCGAGGTGGTGGTCTGCCCGCCGGCCATCTGGCTGGTTGAGGTGGCGGCCGCGCTGCGCGGGACATCGGTCGGGGTCGGCGCCCAGACCATGCATGCCGAGGAGTCCGGTGCGTTCACCGGTGAGATCTCCCCGCTCATGCTGACCGGGGTGGCCGGCTACGTCATCCTCGGCCACTCGGAGCGCCGCCGATACGCCGGCGAGACGGACGAGGCCGTGGCAGCCAAGGTCGCCAGCGCAGTGGCGCACCGGCTGGTCCCGATCGCAGCCATCGGCGAAAGTTTCGAGGAGCGAAGCCAGGGCGCGACCGAGCGGGTGATCGAGCGCCAACTCCGCGCCGCCATCTCCCGGCTGGACACGCTGACGGGGAGCGGACTGGTCGTCGCCTACGAGCCGGTGTGGGCCATCGGCACCGGTAACGCCGCATCCGCGGCCGATGCCCAGGCCGCCGCCGCGCTGATCAGGGCGCTGCTCCGCGAGGCCGATCCGGATGCCGCCGACACGGTCCGCATCCTGTATGGAGGCAGCGTCGCGCCGGGTTTGGCCGAGGGGTACTTCTCGCAGCCCGACGTCGATGGGGCGCTGGTTGGCGGCGCATCGCTGGACCCGGACGGCTTCGCCGTCATCGTCCGAGCGGCGGGCTGAGGACCAAGCTCGACCCGTGAAGGCGGCGGTCCGTCCGGTCGTCCTGTGTGTCCTCGACGGGTTCGGGATTGGTGACGATCCTTCGGTCGACGCGGTGGCGGCGGCGCCGATGCCGACCTGGCGGCGGCTCCTGGCCGGGTGGCCCCATTGCCGGCTGGCGGCGGCTGGCGAGGCGGTTGGCCTGCCAGCCGGGCAGATGGGGAACAGCGAGGTCGGCCACCTCAACCTGGGGGCCGGCTTCCCCGTCCTCCAGGACCTGCCGCGCATCAACCGGGCCATCGCCGACGGGTCGTTCGATGAGAACCCGGCCCTGGTTGCTGCCTGCCGCCCCGCGGCCCAGCATGGGACCCGACTCCACCTGCTGGGGCTCATCGGTCCCGGCGGCATCCATGCCTTCGACGATCACCTGGTCGCCATGGCCAACCTCGCGCATCGGTCCGGGCTCAGTCCCGACCGGGTGCTTCTTCATGCCTTCACCGATGGGCGGGACACGCCGCCACGCTCAGCGGCCGCCCTGCTCCCCGCGCTTCTCCAGCGGCTGGCGGGTCGGGCGACGCTGGCGACCGTCTCCGGTCGGTTCTGGGCCATGGACCGCGACGCGCGGTGGGATCGGACCAAACGTGCCTTCGAAGCCATCGTCCACGGCATAGGACCGACTTCTGCCGATGGGCCGTCGACGGTTGCCTCGGCCTATGCCGCTGGGATCGCGGATGAGTTCATCGAACCCACCGTCGTGCTCCCCGGCGCGCGCATGGGCGACGGGGATGCGGTCGTCCACCTGAACTTCCGTGCCGATCGGGCTCGGCAACTCACCCGGGCCCTGGCGCTCGCGGATTTCTCGCATTTCGACCGCGGGCCGATGCCGATGGACGTCCTGGTCACGACCCTGACCCAGTACCAGGCCCCCGATGAGCTCCCCGTCCAGGTGGCGTTCCCACCCCAGGTGGTCGACACCCTGAGCGCTCATCTGTCGCGCCTCGGGCTCAGGCAGCTGCACCTGGCCGAGACGGAGAAGTACGCGCACGTGACCTACTTCTTCAACGGCGGCATCGAAGACCCGTTCCCGGGGGAGGACCGGATCCTCGTTCCCTCGCGGCGCGACGTGCCGACCTACGACCTCGCGCCGGAAATGAGCGCCGAGGAGATCACGGAGCGCCTCGAGTCGGCCGTGGGCAGCGGCAACTACGCATTCATCGTCATGAACTACGCGAACCCGGACATGGTCGGCCACACCGGCAACTGGGATGCAGCGCTCGCGGCCTTGGCAGTCATCGATGCCTGCCTGGCCCGCCTCGTGGCCGCCGTGCTTGGCGCCGGCGGGGCGTTGGTCATCACCGCCGACCACGGCAACGTGGAACGGATGCGTGACGCGGACGGCCAGCCCCACACGGCGCACACCACGGCGGACGTGCCGCTGGTCCTGGTGGGGGAGCCATGGCGCCACGCCCGGCTTCGGGACGGCACCCTGGCCGACGTGGCGCCCACCGTCTGCCGGATGCTGGGCATCCCCGCGCCGCCGACCATGACCGGGCGCAGTCTGCTGGCCGAGGCCGGGCCCGGATGAGCTGCTCTATACTTCGCGGCCCGTGACCGCTCTGGCCCTCGTCCAATCCATCCTGGCCGTGGCCCTCGCCGTCGCCATCCTGCTCCAGCAGCGCGGCGCCGGGGTGGGTGGCGCCTTCGGCGGCGAGGTCACCGCCTATCGGAGCCGACGCGGGATCGAGCGCACCCTGTTCCGCCTGACCATCGTCCTGGCCGGCCTGTGGGTTCTGTTCTCGGTCCTCAGCCTCTATCTCCAGACCCTCTGACCCGGGTCAAGGCCTGCCCGAGGCCCGGTGCTAGAATCGCGCCGCGGTGCCGAGGTGGCGGAATTGGTAGACGCGCTAGGTTCAGGACCGGATCAGCGCCATTACCACCAGTGCCGTCGGGTCCCTCCCGAGCCTCCCTGATCGGATCGGCGAGCCGTCGTCGCTCATCGTGCCCTTCCGTGACCCGCTGGACCCATGCGTCCGTGATCCGAACCGTGATCTGGAGTCACTCGGGGAGCACCTCATCGAGGACGGCGAACACCCATCCGGTAAGCTTCCGGACCCTTGCCTGCTGGGTTCCGGCGTGGAATGCCCCGCTGCCAGTCGTGTAGGTCTGGCGGCTAATCTGGCCGACTAGCCCGTCGGTTAGTTCGTCCACGTCCTTCACCTGGTCCTCGCTTCCGCCACGGACCTGGACGGCATACCTCGCGCGCTCGGCCTGAGTCGGGTTGATCTTGTCGCCCTGCTTGGTGCCCACGAACCACGGCTGCTTCCGTACCTCGTCGTCGGGCGCAAGCTGCTGAACCGCGGCGCGCATCACCTCCCGCACCTCGCCCGCCGGGCCGACGTAGCTCAGCCTATTGTGGTCGTTCAGATCGGTGAGCGCCTGCTCCAGCGAGTCCGCGAGTGCGGGTGATTGGCGTCGCAATCGCTCCAGGATGTCGGCGTGCAGGCCGGATAGCGGACCGCGCGCGGGGACGACCGGCGCCGACCGGGTCGACGCCGAGGGCTGCCGAACCCGGACCTGGAACTCCTTCAGCCGCCGAAACAGATCCGGGTCGAAGCCCTCAGTCCTTCTGAGCCTGGCCATCACGGCTCAGCACGTACCGGCGCATATTCTTGAAGATGGCCTCGATCACCTGCGAGCTCGCATCAGCGGCGATGTGGATCTCGATGTTGACGTGGACGTCCGGCGACACAGAGACGGCGGGTGTCGTCGTCGCCAAGGCCTTCGGCGTGACGGTCGTGGCCGGCATCGCCGTGGGCCCCGTGCCGGCTGAGCCATCGTCGGCGGGTTGAAGCGTGATAGCAGCGGTCAGGTCGACGTAACGCTTCCCGCCGGACTCGCGAATGAACCCGACGGCCTTCGCGCCGTCCACGATCAGCTTCAGGACGTCGTCGAGCCGCTCTGCGGGGACGCCCTTCTCCTGAAGGACGTTCTTAGCGATCTCGTCAGTGGGCAGGGCGCTGCCGTCGTACTGGCGCAGGAACTCCCCGACCACCTTCGGCCGGAGCAGCGCCTCGCGCTTTGCGGCCATGTCGTCGCCCTCGGCCGTCGGGCGCACGATCCGCATCCCGAGCGGCGTGATGGCGATCTCGCCGCCCTGGGCCCCGCCCGAGGTCAGCCCGAAGGCAATCGCAGCCCCGGTGATGCCCCGGAACGGCCCTGACGCAGGGGACATCTTCATCGCCACCGCGACGTTCAGCGGTCGAGTCGGCTTGTAGCCGTAACTCCCGATCGCGCGCGGCACCCGTAGTGCCTGCTCCAGGGAGTAACCGGGGACATCTTCCTGGCTCAGCCGCGGGCGCTTTTGCGCCGGCGTTGCAGGCTCGGCGGCGGTTTCGGGCGCCGCTCCCTTCTTCGTTTCAGCCACCTGAGCGATACCTCGTGCCGGTCGGTTCCTCGGCAGCGGAGGCAGCCGACAGGCCGACCACCGAAGGGTACGTCTGGCCGCTGTCTACGTCCAGCCTCTCGATTGGAGGAATTACATGCTTCGGGGGCTGCGGCCCCTAGGAGGGCGCAACAGTCCAGGCCCCGTCGGCGGTGATCTCCAGCAGGAAGGTTCCGCCGCCAAGAAGGACCTCCCCGAGGTAGGCGCCGATCTCGTTGACCAGAAGGTCCCCGCCGGAAGCGCTGTAGGCCCAGACGGCAAAGTTGCTGGACCCGGTGTGCTGGACGGTGGCCCTGGCGAGACCTGCGATCCGTGGGTTCACTCGCACCACATCGTCCCCGCTCCCGTTCAACGGACTCATTCCGTCCCAGACCCGTGCGGCGGTCACCGGCTTGATCGTTATCGTCCAAGCGCCGCCGGCGGTGATCTCGAACGCGACGGAGTGGACCCCGCTGGCCACGTCAAAGAGGACCGTGCCGGCGTAGCCGCCGATCTCGTTCACCAGCAGGTCGTTGTTGGAACCATCCAGTGCGACGGTCCAGACCGCGAAGTTGCTGCCGCCGCTGTGGGAGATGACCGCGATAGCGGCTGTGTCCTCAGGGATCGTGAAGCCTGGGACGCTGTCGCCCGTGCCGCTGAGGATGATGTCGGCGAAGGCGGGGACGGGAGTCGGTTCCGGTGTGGGGACGGGAGTCGGTGTGGGCACCGGCGTCGGAGTTGACACCGGTGTAGGCGTCGGCGCTCGCGTGGGTCTGGACGTTGGCGTCGCCCTCACGGATGGCGTGGCCGACGGGGAAGCCGAGGCGATTTGCTCGCGTTCGCCCAGCGCACTCAGGGGCACCACCACCACCGCGAAAACCAGCGCAGCGACCCCCCATCGGGCTGCGGGTCCCAGCCGATCTTGCGCAAGTTTCGTCACCAGCTCGTAGAGCAGTGCGACGGGAAGCAGGAATACGAGGAGGCCAATCCCGACGAAGAAACCGATGATGACCCGCGCAACCACGTTCGACTGGTTTCGCAGCGTCGCCACGAACCAAGTCCAGGCGCGTCGAAAGATGTGCACTCGTCAGTCGCCCAGCGTGGACGACAGCCGCCAGTCGGCGCCCTCCATGTCCTCGCGTGAGTAGGCCAGCTCTCCGCGGTGACTGACCTCGACGTCGTAGAACTCGGCGTTCGGGATGCCTTCGACGGCGAAGGTGAAGGAGCATTGCTCGTCGGCGCCTTTGACTCCCGCATCGAGCGCGCCAGTCGCGACGATCTCACCAGCCCCGTCGCGCACGACGACCTGAGCGCCTCCGACGATATCCCCGTAGCCTCCCTGGCCTTCGCATGGATCGCCGGCCCGAACGAACGCCAGCACCCCGATCCAAGTCACCCTGGGGCACAAGTTGGCAGCCATCGGTTCTCCCTCCGTTTCGGCGTGTGCCAGACGCCGCTTGGAGGAGGCTACACCCGCGGAATGGCCTTGAGAAGACCAGGAGGCCGGCCCGTCGAGGGGACGCGGCTGCCCGTCTCGCGCTGGCCATCGACGGCGGCGTGTAGAATCGTTTTCAGGCCGCCGTCGTCGCATTCCGTGATCTGGATGTGATCTGGCGGCCGGCGAATCGGTCCCCCAAGGCCGGTTCCGAATACGGGCCGAGGTGGCGGAATAGGCAGACGCGCTAGGTTCAGGACCTAGTGACCATTACGGTCGTGTGGGTTCAAGTCCCTCCCTCGGTACCAGAATCCGTGCCCAGGTGGCGGAATTGGTATACGCGTACGTTTGAGGGGCGTATGAGGCAACTCATCCGGGTTCAAGTCCCGGCCTGGGCACCAACCCGCCGAATCGGTTTAGCGTAGGCTGCCGCGCGGGCGGTTAGCTCAGCTGGTCAGAGCACCTCGTTTACACCGAGGGGGTCGGGGGTTCGAGCCCCTCACCGCCCACCATCACCCGCGAGTACCATGCTGGTCATCACACTCATCTGAGGAGACCTGGTCCTGATGGACGCCCTTCCCTGGATCCTGCTGATCGTCGTCGCGGTCGTCGTCATCGGCGGCATCGTCATCTACAACGGCCTGGTACGGCTCCGCAACCAGGTCGACGAGGCCTGGAACCAGATCAGCGTGCAGCTCAAGCGCCGGCACGACCTGATCCCGAACCTCGTGAACGCCGTAAAGGGTTACATGGAGTTCGAGCAGGAAACCCTGACCCGGGTCACCGAGGCCCGCAACGCAGCCGTCAGCGCAGCGGGCCAGGGCGCGGCCGCCGCCGCCGGCGCCGAGAACTTCCTGACCGGCGCGCTGCGCCAGCTGTTCGCCCTGGTCGAGAACTACCCCGACCTCAAGGCCAACCAGAACGTCATGCAGCTCCAGGAGGAGCTCACGACGACCGAGAACCAGATCGGCTTCGCCCGCCAGCATTACAACGCCACGGTGCGGGAGCTGAACACATCGATCCAGACCTTCCCCAACGTCCTGTTCGCCGGGGCCCTCGGGTTCAGCGAGCGCGACTACTTCCAGATCGAGGAGACCGATACCGCGGTGCCCGAGGTGAACCTCCGGAGCTGACCGCGGCGCCGGGCGATCCGCGAAGGTGACCGGCTCGGCCCCGACGTTCTACGCCCAGATCGCCGCCAACCGGCGCGCGAGCTGGGTCCTCATGCTGGCGGTGACCCTGCTCCTGGTGGCGCTGGCCGGGAGCGCGGGGTACGCGCTGGGATACGCGTGGTTCGGGATCCCGTTTGCCCTCGTCCTCGCCACGCTGCTGGCCAGCGGGTCGTACTTTGGCGGTGATCGGCTGGTGCTGGCCGCCAGTGACGCGCGCGAGATCGACCGCGCCAACCCACCCGACACGGTCCGGCAGCTCATGAACGTGGTCGAGGAGATGCGACTGGCGAGCGGGCTGCCCATGCCGCGGGTCTACGTCATCCCGGACACCGCGCCCAATGCCTTCGCCACCGGGCGCGACCCCAAGCACGCGTCTCTGGCGGTCACGGCCGGCCTGTTGGAGAAGCTGGACCGCGAGGAGCTGCAGGGCGTCATCGCCCACGAGTTCAGCCACGTTCGAAACTTCGACATCCGCTTCATGCTCCTGATCGGGGTCATGGTCGGGTCGATCGCCCTGATCGCCGACTGGTTCCTCCGCATCTCGTTCTGGGGCGGCTTCCGCGGTGGGCGCGGGGGAGGGCGCGGGGGAGGGCGCGACCGCGACGGGGTGGGCGGGATCTTGATCCTGGTCGCGATCCTGGCCCTGGTGCTTTCCCTGGTGAGCCCGATCATCGCGCGCCTGGTCATGCTGGCTGCCAGCCGGCGGCGAGAAGGGTTGGCCGACGTCAGCGCGGTGGAGCTGACGCGCAATCCGCTGGGCCTGGCCCAGGCCCTGCGCAAGATCGCCGACGATACAGAGGCATTGGAGGTGGCCAACAAGGCCACCCAGCACCTGTACATCGTGAACCCGATCAAGGCGACCGAGGAACGCTCGCGCTCGATGTGGGACACTCATCCGCCGGTTGCCGAGCGCATCCACGTCCTGGAGCAGCTTGCCGGTGCCCGCGCAGCGCCCTCGGCGACGACCTCCGGATGAACCGTGAGTTGACCCGCGGCGAAGCCGATCGGTATCCTGATCTCGCGCCCGACGCGCAGACCGGGAGGCGGCAGCCTCAGCTGACGACGCGGGCCGAGGTAGCTCAGTTGGTAGAGCACCGCCCTGAAGAGGCGGGTGTCGTCAGTTCGAATCTGACCCTCGGCACCACCTGGTGGGTCGGCGGGACAGAACGGGCGGAAGTGGCTCAGTTGGTAGAGCATCACCTTGCCAAGGTGAGGGTCGCGGGTTCGAGTCCCGTCTTCCGCTCCATTTCTTTGCCCTAATGGCTCTGCTAGCCTCAGATCCCGGATGCCCCGTCGTCTAGCTGGCAGGACAGCGGACTTTGGATCCGTGAACCGAGGTTCGAATCCTCGCGGGGCAGCCAGGCGTATCGGTGGCGACGTGCCCGAGTGGCCAGGGAGCGGTCTGCAAAACCGCGTACACGGGTTCGAGTCCCGTCGTCGCCTCCAGCACCATGCCGGTGTGGCGAAATGGCAGACGCGGCGGACTTAAACTCCGCTGCCCCCTCGGGGGCGTGGGGGTTCGAATCCCTCCTCCGGCACCACCCTAGCCGCGGCTGAAGAGCGGTCGCCGTTCCTTGCTGGGCTTGGAAGTGGAGCGCAGCTCGGCGCCCACCAGTGCGGCGGTCAGGCGCTGGATGGCGAGCCCCACCGGCGAGCTGGGCTTGGACAGGACGATGGGGGTGCCCTCGTTCACGGACCGGATCATGTCCACGTCGGCGAAGGGAATCTCGGCGGTCGGCCGCGAACGGAGCAGGTTCTCGACATCCCGAGTCTTCAGCAGCTCGCGAGCCGACATGTGGTTGACCACGAAGTGAGTCCGACCCTGGAGGATGGCCGCTTCATCCAGGAAGTGGATGAGGTCGCTCATCGCGCGCAGGGCGCCCAGCTCGGGGAACACGACGAAGACATTGGCCTGCGCCTGCTCGAGAACCCAGATGGTGCGGGGATCGAGCCGGGTGCCGCAGTCCACGACCACGAAGTCGAACACCGTGCGCAGCGTCCCGATGACCTGCTCGACCTCCTCGACGCTGATCCGAGCCGCGCTGTCGGGGCTGGTGGGCGACGCGAGGACCATCAGTCCCGAGCCGTGCGGCGTGAGGTAGCCGGCCAACGCTTCGGGATCGGTTCGGGCATCGTCATCGTCCGCAAGACGGGCGAAGTCGAGCTTGGGCGTGAGGTTGAGGTGGGTGGCCACCTGGCCGAATTGGAGGTCGAGGTCGACGAGGACTACTCGTGCGCCAGGGACCTCCCCGGAAGCGCCGCTGGGCAGCAGGGCCGCACAGTTGACGGCAAGCGCTGTCGTCCCCACACCGCCCTTGGGCGAGAAGAACGCGATCAGCTGCCCGGTGCCCGGGGTCGTGGGGTCGGGAGCCACCGCGCCGGCCCGGATCAGCATGGCGTGGACCCGTGAGTCCAGCTCGCGACGCGCGAAGCCGCTCTCGATGACGTCGTCCGCCCCCGCCTCCAGGAAAGCGATGCGCGCCTCCACGTCCCGCGGCGGCGCGACGACGAGGATTGGGACGCTGTCGTCCCGACGCGCCGCGCGGAACGAGCCAATCGCCCCCGACGCGGTCAGGCCCTCGGCAATCACGAGGTCCACGCCACCGCCACCCAGGACCGCGACGGCCTCGGTCGGGGTCGTGACCTCCCGAACCTCCTGGTCCGAGGCGCTCAGAGCGGCCCGCAGCGCGGCTCGGAGTTCTTCGTCCGGGGCGCAGATCAGGATGACGGGGCGACGCGACACGAAAGCCTCACTGGCAAAAGGGGCATCAGGATAGACGCGGACCGACCCGGACGCCAGCGAAGGACCGCCAGGCTGGGCTATACTGGTCTGGCGCCTCCGTCTTCGGAGGTCGGCGTGTTTCTAGAGCCTTTCTGCCGCACCGCCCGGGGCGAGTGCCGCAAACCCAGAGAGAGGAGATCCGGCCGGTGCGCCGATACGAACTCATGCTCCTGTTCCGGCCCGACCTGGAGGACGACCAGCTTCAGGCGGCCGTCGAGCGCGTGACGCGCGCCATCGTGAACGCCGGTGGCGGCTTGAGCAAGATCTCGCCGTGGGGCAAGCGGCGCCTCGCCTACCCCATTCAGCACCACCGGGACGCCTCGTATTTCCTGATTCATTTTGACATCGAGCCGGGCGCGGTACGGGAGATCGAGCGCGGCCTGCTCATCAGCGAGGAGATCCTTCGCCACCTGGTCGTCGTCCTCGAGCCTCGCAAGCCCGCCGCGGGAGGTGCTGACGAAGGCGTCCCGGCTGAGGTCGACGAGGACGACCTGGGGCCGCCGGATGTGGATGAGGCCGAGCTGGACGCCGAGGAAGTCGACGGAAACGCGCCAGAGGAGGTGGCGACATGACGCTCAACAAGATGATGATCATCGGTAATCTGGGAGCGGATCCCGAGCTGCGCTACACGCCGGGCGGCAAGGCGGTGACCAACCTCCGGGTGGCCGTCAACAACCGACATCGCGGCCAGGACGGGGAGTGGCAGGAGGAGACGCAGTGGTTCCGCGTCGAGCTGTGGGACCAGGCCGCGGAGCGCGCCGCCGAGCAGTTCCGCAAGGGCAACAAGGTATTCGCCGAGGGCCAGCTGCGGGTCCGTGAATTCGAGGGTAATGACGGCCAGAAGCGCACTTCGGTGGAGATTCGGTTTGCCCGCGTCGTCTCTCTCGAGCGCCGCGATCCGGGCGAGGCGTTCGGCGTCGGTGAGGCAGCCAGTGACGCGCCGCCGGCGGCCGTCCCGAGGGGCGCTCCAGCCGCGGCCGGCGAAGGCGCCGCGTCGGAAAGCGTGGACCTTGACGATATTCCGTTCTGAACCACCCGAGGACTGATTGCGCATGCCCAACCCAGCCCGACCCCGACGCCGCGAGACATCGGATTACTACCGTGACCGGCGCCGCCGCAAGGTCTGCAACTTCTGCGTCGACAAGGTGGACGCCATCGATTACAAGGAGGTCAACCGCCTGCGCCGGTACCTCTCGGAGCGTGCCAAGATCGAGCCACGGCGGAAGACGGGGACCTGCGCCCGCCATCAGCGCATGCTGACGGTGGCGCTGAAGCGCGCCCGCCAGGTCGCCCTGCTGCCCATCGCTCCCCAGCACCTCCGGCCCTGATCGCGCGATCGGGCTGACCGCCGGCGGAGGGCCAGGTCTTCGGCATGGACGTCGTCCTCTTCGCCTTCTCGCTGGCCATCATCCTGATCGGTGCTGAGCTGTTCACGAACGGGATCGAGTGGTTCGGCCATCGGCTGAACCTGGGGGAGGGTGCGATCGGCAGCGTCCTGGCCGCGGTGGCCACGGCACTCCCCGAAACGCTCATTCCGGTGATTGCCATCCTGGGTCCGGTGCTGACCGGCGGCGTAGCGAGCGTTGGTTCGCAGGAGGTCGGCGTGGGTGCCATCCTCGGCGCGCCGTTCACGTTGGCCACCCTGGCCATGTTCATCACCGGACTCGCGATCCTGGCCTACGCCCGCCGCGGCCGGCGGGCCTCCGACATGACCGTCAACGTGGACGTCATGGCGCAGGACGTGGTGTTCTTCCTTGTCGCCTACGGGATCGCCATCGGTGCGGCGTTCCTGCCCGAGTCCTGGCGATGGGCCGACTACCTCGCGGTGGTGCTGCTGACGGGGATCTACGTGTTCTACGTCCGCGCCCACTTCCGCGGGGGCGGCAACGGGGAGGCGCCCGAGCTGGCGCGCCTGCACGCCACCCGGTTGCCGGGCCTCAAGGGTGGGGCGGCCACCCACCTTCCCGAGGATGGCGGGGAGCTCGAGAACCACGGTCTGCCGCGGCTGTGGATCATCGTGGCCCAGACCCTGGTCGCCCTGGCCTGCATCGTGCTCGGGGCTCGGGTGTTCGTGGGCGCCTTGGAGCACGCCTCGGTCGCGATCGGGTTTGACGCGCGTCTCTTCGCGCTGATCGTGGCGCCCATCGCGACCGAGCTGCCGGAGAAGTTCAACAGCGTGCTGTGGGTGCGCAAGGGCAAGGACACCCTGGCGATGGGCAACATCACCGGCGCAATGGTCTTCCAGGCCTGTTTCCCGACGGCGATCGGGATCCTGTTCACGAGCTGGGCGTTCAACGCTGAGAACGCGTTGTCGTTCGCCTCGGCGGGCGCCGCGATCCTCGCCACGCTCCTCATCCTTGGCCCCATGCTCCGCACGCATCGCCTCCGGGGGTCCTGGCTGCTCATCGGTGGACCGATCTACGCGCTCTATATCCTGGCGATCGTGCTCTTCCCGCCCGGTGGGGGCTGATAGAAGGCCGGGCGTATACTCTCCGCCGGTGCCGAGACCACGTCCCGCCCACGCGTCCCGGCCGGTGAGGAGATTGCCGTGCTGAAGCAGGAGTCCTCGACTGGCGTGCATCCCCATCCGCGCTCCACGGCTGGCCTGTGGGCCTTCTTCCGGGGAGAGCTGGTTCCGCTGGACGAGGCTCGGATCAGCGTCACGACCCATGCCTTCAACTATGGGACGGCCGTGTTCGAGGGCATCCGCGCATATTGGAACCCTGAGCAGGAACAGCTCTACGGTTTGGATCTCCTCGCCCACTTCAAGCGCCTGCATCGGTCCGCGCCGATCCTCCAGCTCGAGTTGCGTCAGACCGCGGAAGAGCTGGTCGAGATCACGCTCGAGATGCTGCGGCGCAGTGAGATGCGCGAGGACGCGTACATCCGGCCCATCCTGTACAAGTCCACCGAAGCAGTCGGCGTCCGCCTGCATAATCTCGAGACGGATCTCGTCATCTTCACCCTGCCGTTCGGCAAGTACATCGACACCGAAAGCGGCATCCGGGCCCAGGTCAGCAGCTGGCGCCGGAACGATGACAATGCGATTCCGGCCCGGAGCAAGATCACCGGCGGCTACGTCAACGGGGCGCTGGCAAAATCCGAGGCCCAGGTGAACGGGTTCGACGAGGCCATCATGCTGACCCAGGATGGGCACGTGAGCGAGGGCAGCGCCGAGAACCTGTTCATCGTGCGAGACGGCGTCCTGATCACGCCGGCGGTGACCGACAATATCCTGGAGGGCATCACCCGCCGCCACATCATGGAGGTGGCGGGCGACCTCGGCATCGGTGTGGTCGAGCGCGTCATGGACCGCACCGAGCTGTACCAGGCCGACGAGGTCTTCCTGTGCGGCACGGGCGCCCAGCTGGCTCCGGTGGTCGAGATCGACAACCGGACGATTGGGAACGGCGCTCCCGGGCCCATCACCCGTCGCCTGCACAAGATCTACTTCGACGCGGTGCGGGGTCGGTCCGACGCCTACCGCGGTTGGCTGACCCCGGTCTACTGACGGCCTCGGCGCCGCACGGCACGAGGGGCAGCACGAGCCACCAGGCGTGAGCGTTTCCGCCACCGCCGCACCATTGGCCCGGGTCGCATTGGCCCGCGATCCGAGACGCATGCTGGCCGCTCCGGCACTGCTGGTCCTGCTCGGAACTGCGATCGCAGCCCTGGGGGCGATCGTGGGCGGAGCGCTGCTGATCGGGCTCGTGGCCGCCGGTGGAGCTGTCATTGCCATCGGACTGTGGCTGGCGATCCGAATCCTGTCCCTGCGGCTGGTGGTAGAGCCCGACTACCTCCACCTGCGCGGGGTGGGGACTGACCGCCGCTATCACCTGGTCCGGGGAGACATGAACCGGCTCGCAACCGCCGGGCCGCGGAAGGTAAACCTGAGGGTGCGCCTCGGCTCGCTGGGCTGGGCGGTGGGGCGAGCCGCGCTCGCCGCCGGCGAGTCAGTGGAGGTTATCCGCCTGGCCGCGACCGCTACCGTCATCCTGGTGCCCACCGAGCGGGGCCGCGTGGCGGTCGCGGTCGCCTCGGAAGCGGACTTCGTAGATGCGTTGCGGGCGGCGGCACACACGCGCGCCGAGCGTCGGATCTCAGCAGCCGGCGCCCCGATGGCGACCCCGGCTCCCGCCCTCCAACCCGCACCCGCATTCCCTCCCGCACCCGCATTCCCTCCCGCACCCGAATTCCCTCCCGCACCCGAATTCCGACGGGCGCCCACTTTCGAACCGATGCCTGCCCCCCAGCCAGCGCCTGCCTTAGAACGGGCGACACAACCCCGTCCGCTGACCGGGATCGAGCGCATGTGGCTCGAGGACCGGCTGGCCCGCGAGCGCCGCGCCGCCATCAGCGGGGCTCGTGACGAGCAGGCGGCCGCAAGCTTCACGGCCAGCGTGGCGGCCCTGACCCCCGCCGGAGCGCCCGTGGTGCCGTCCGCACCCGCGCCCATCGCCGCGGTCGCATCCGCCGCCGTCGTATCGTCCGCAGTCGCATCCGCCGTGGTGCCGGCGGTATCAGCGATACCGGCCGCTGCAGCCGCCGCAACCGCGACGGCCGCGCCGTCGCGGACCTTCCCACGCATCATTCCGCGCCGGCGGCCATCGCGCCCCATGGCGCGCCGCCTGACGCGCCCCGATTTGACACCCGGTCTCGTCCTGATCGGAACGCCGCTCGTCGGAGCGCTGTTCAGCTGGCTGCTGGCGCTCATAACCGGCGCGACGCCAGGCCAGTCGGGGCTCGACCCGCTGGCCGCCGCTCTGCTGCTGTGCGGACCAGTGGCCGCGTTGGCGATCTTTCTTGCGCACAGCCGATGGCCGCGGTTGGCCGGCCTGAGCTCGGTCGCTGCCATGGTGGCCCTCCTGCTGGTCACCCGGGCCGTCATCGGCTGACTGAAATTGACAATCGGCGCCGACGGCTGCGACCATCGGCACCAATCGAAGATCGGCTTTGACGGAGCCAGTACCCCGGTGCCAGCGTCGACAGCGAACCCGGACAGTGGAAGCGGGTGGCAGCAACACCGGCCGGTGATCCCTCCCGAGCCGGAGACGCCAGGCGACGCCAGCGCGTCGTGGGTAACGCCTCCCGGGCCCGCCACCCGATAGCCGCGGCGACGACGAGAGGAGCGCCGCCCAGGTGGCGCCCAAGCGCGGGTGGTACCGCGGGAGTTCGATCCCGTCCCGGCATGGTCGGGGCGGGATTCGTGTGTGGTTGGAGGACTGACGAGCGCCGTGTTCAAGCCGGTGTACAGCACCCTCGATGTGCCCGCCCTCGAGCGCGAGATGGCGGACATCTGGCGCGAGCGGAGGACGGCGGAGCGGTACCTCGTGCGGAACCAGGGCGCCCAAACTCGGTACAGCTTCCTGGACGGACCAATCACCGCCAACAACCCGATGGGCGTTCACCACGCATGGGGCCGAACCTACAAGGACCTATACCAGCGCTATCACACGATGCTCGGGGAGCGGCAGCGTTACCAGAACGGATTCGACTGCCAGGGGCTGTGGATCGAGGTCGCGGTCGAACGCGAGCTGGGCTTCACCAACAAGCGTGACATCGAGGCCTATGGGATCGATCGCTTCGTCGATAAGTGCAAGGTTCGCGTCCAGCGCTTCGCCGACCAGATCACCGAGCAGAGCCGGCGCCTCGGGATGTGGATGGACTGGGAGCACTCCTATTACACGAATTCGGACGAAAACAACTACACGATCTGGGCCTTCCTGGCGGAATGCCATCGGCGTGGGCTCGTCTACCGGGGCCACGACGTCATGCCCTGGTGCCCCCGCTGTGGGACGGGCCTCTCGAACGCAGAGGTCGCCGAGGGATACCGGGAGCTGAGCCACCTGTCGCTCACGATCCGGCTGCCGGTGACAAGCCCGGCCCACGAGGACGAGTCCCTGTTGGTGTGGACCACGACGCCGTGGACCCTGTCAAGCAATGTCGCTGCCGCGGTGCACCCGGAGCTGACCTACGAGCTGGTGGAGGGCGGTGACGGCAGCCGCTGGTGGGTGAGTCGCGGATCGCGACCACGTGTGGCGCCGGATGCGCCGGTTATCCGCGAGGCGGCCGGCGCGGAGTTGATGGGTCTGGCTTATGCCGGTCCGTTTGACGAGCTGCCCGTACAGGCTGGGGTCGAACACAGGGTGATCGCGTGGAACGAGGTGTCCGAGGCAGAGGGCACCGGCATCGTGCACATCGCGCCCGGGTGCGGCCAGGAGGACTTCGCCCTGGCGCAGCGCGACGGGCTGGCCGTCCTGGACCCGATCGACGAGTTCGGGGTGTTCCGCGACGGCTACGGCTGGCAGACCGGCCGGTTCGCGGGCACGACACCGGACGAGGCCGATGACCTTGCACTGGCGGTGGCCGACGATCTGGAGGCCAAGGGCCTGCTCGTGGCTCGCGAGACGTTCACCCACCAATACCCGGTCTGCTGGCGCTGCGGGACCCAGCTGCTCTTCCGGATGGTCGACGAGTGGTTCATTCGGATGGCGCCGCTGCGCGCCGAGATCAGCGACGCGACGCGACAGGTGAGGTGGCTGCCCGACGGGATCGGCCTGCTCGAACGAGAGCTCGACTGGCTGCGGAACATGGGCGACTGGATGATCTCGAAGAAGCGGTACTACGGCCTGGCCCTCCCGATCTGGGAGTGCGCAGAATGCGATGCCTGGGAGTTGATTGGCTCGCCCAAGGAGCTCCATGAACGGGCGACGGCAGGGTGGGATCGGTTCGAGGGCCACTCTCCGCACCGGCCATGGATCGATGAGGTCGAGATCGCCTGCTCCTCGTGCGGCGGTCACGCACGGCGCACGGCTGACGTCGGCAACCCATGGCTCGACGCGGGGATCGTGGCGCTGGCCACGATGGGCTGGAAGAGCGATCGCGTCGAGTGGGAGCACTGGTATCCCGCCGATTTCGTGACTGAATCGTTTCCGGGACAGTTCCGCAACTGGTTCTACGCCCTGCTCACGATGTCGACAGTGATGACCGGTCGGCCGCCGATGCGGACCCTCTTCGGCTACGCGACGCTGCTCGACGAGCACGGTGAGGAAATGCATCGGGCTCGGGGCAATGCCATCTGGTTCGACGACGCGTCGGAACAGATGGGTGCGGACGTCATGCGCTGGATGTACGCCGCGACCAACCCGGCCGCCAACCTCCTTTTCGGCTACGGCCGCGGCCATGAGGCAGTCCGTCGCTTCTTCCTGCCACTCTGGAACACGTACAGCTTCTTCGTGACCTACGCCCGCCTGGACGGATGGCTTCCCGACGCGCCCGAAGACGGGGAGGCGAGCCGGGCCCTGCTCGATCGCTGGATCGCGTCCCGCCTGGACGGGCTCGTGGACGACGTACGCGCGGACCTGGATGCGTACGACGCGGCGCGCGCGGCCCGGCGGCTCGAGGCGTTCGTGGACGAGCTCTCGAACTGGTACGTCCGACGTAACCGTCGTCGCTTCTGGAAGGGGGAGCTGGACGCCGACAAGCTCGCCGCCTACGCCACCCTGCACGAGGTCCTGACCACGCTGGTGCAACTCCTCGCACCCTTTGTTCCCCACCTGGCCGACGCGATGTGGCAGAACCTGGTAGTGGCGGTCGACTCGACCGCGCCCGACAGCGTGCACCTGAGCGACTACCCGAGCTCGCGGGGCCGTCGCGATGCGGCCATCGACCGATCAGTCGCACTGGCCCGGCGCGTCGTGGGGCTGGGCCGTACCGCGCGCGCCGCCAGCGAGATCCGCACCCGGCAGCCGCTGCGCCGGCTACGCGTTCGGCTGCCCGCATCGGCCGCCGGCGCCCTGGCATCCGAGCCGGCCGTCGCGGCCGAGCTGGAGTCCCATGTCCGGGACGAGCTCAACGTGAAGGAGGTGGAGCTCATCACCGACGACGCCGACCTGGTCGACCGCGCCCTCTATCCGCTCCTGCCGGTCATCGGCCCACGGCACGGTCAGGACGTGGCCCGGATCATGGCTGCGGTGCGGTCGGGTGACTGGCAATTGACCGATGACGGCGGCGCGGTGGCCGGAGGCGTGACCCTGGCTGCCGACGAGTTCGAGCTCACGGCCCGGGCCCGCGCGGGCCACGAGATCGCCGAGGACGGGGAGGTGCTGGTTGCGCTCGACACCCAGGTCGACGACGCCCTCGCGGCCGAGGGTCTGGCCCGTGAGGTGGCGCATCGGCTCCAGAACCTGCGCAGGTCGGCCGGCCTGGAGATCAGTGACCGCATCCTGGCCGTCATCACCGCGCCCGTCAGCGTTGCCGAGCGACTCGCCCTGCACGAGCCATGGTTGGCGGCCGAGACCCTGGCGGTCTCGCTCGAGGTGGGGGAGACGGCGGAGCTGCAGGACGCCACTGCCCGCGAGGAGCTGACCCTCGACGGCGCGACGATCAGGCTGGCGCTGCGTCGGGCCGAGTGATGGCGTACGCTCGATCCCCATGAGCGACTCCTCCCTGCGACGACCCTGGGCCGAGACGGGTCTGCTCTTGAGTGCCGCCGCGGTCGTCTACCTGGTCGACCGGCTGACCAAGGCGTGGGTGGTGGCCAACATCGACCTCGGGCAGCAGGTCCCGGTGGTCGGGGACCTGGTCCAGATCTGGCACACCGAGAACCAGGGGGCGGCATTCGGGCTCCTCCAGGGTGGCGGGATCTTCTTCATCGCGGTCGGCGTCGCGACGCTGGTCGCGATCGCCTGGGTCCACGTCACCGGGCGGGTGCGCGGCGCGCTGGCCGCCGCCCTGCTGGGCCTGGTCCTCGGCGGGACGCTGGGCAACCTCACCGATCGCGTGCTGGACGGCTCGGTCCCCGACTTCGTGTCGGTGGGCATCGGGAGCCTGCGCTGGCCGACCTTCAACGTGGCCGATTCGTCGGTCGTGGTCGGGATCCTGGGACTGGTGCTGCTCCTGTCAGTCCTCGATCGGCGCGCCGCCGCCAGCGCCGCATGATAGCGAGCGGGGAGCGGATCCTGGAAGGCCCCGCCCCCGCCGGACGCGTCGACGTGGCAGTGGCCGCCGTGGCCGGCATCTCGCGCGCGCACGCCCAACGGCTGCTCGGCGACGGCCGGGCCCTGGTGGATGGGCGCCCCCGGCGGGCGAGTGATCGCCTCACCGGGGGGGAGCAGCTCCGGATCACGCTTTCGGCGCCGCCGGATCCGACCCTCGTGCCGGAAGCCATCCCGATCCGGGTCGTTTACGAGGACGACGACGTGCTCGTGGTCGACAAGCCGGCCGGCATGGTCGTCCATCCATCCGCCGGCCACCCGACCGGGACCCTCGTCCACGCTCTGTTGGGACGGGCTGCCTCGCGCAATGAGTCGCTGGGTGCCATCGCCGGGGTGGGCCGACCCGGCATCGTGCATCGGCTCGACCGTGACACCTCCGGCCTGCTGGTGGTGGCCAAGACCGATGCCGCCCAGGCCGCCCTGATGCGGCAGTTTGGCGAGCGGGAGGTGGACAAGGAGTACGTGGCACTGGTCCGCGGACAGGCGCCCGCGGCGCGCGGCCGGATCGAGGCGCCCGTCGGACGAGACCCACGGGACCGCCAGCGGATGGCGGTTGTCGCGCGTGGCCGATCGGCCGTCACGGACTACGAGGTCATCGGCAGCGGAGGCGGCTACACGCTGCTTCGCCTGCAGCCACGCACAGGGCGGACGCACCAGCTGCGCGCCCATCTGGCCTTCCTGCGGCTGCCGACCGCCGGGGACCTGCGATATGGCGGAGGGGTCGGCCCGGGCGAGCTGCGGCGCCAATTCCTGCACGCGACACGCCTCGCCTTTGCCCGACCCAGCGATGGCGCTCGGCTAGAGGCGTGGAGCGAGCTGCCGCCGGACCTGGCCGCCTGCTTGGCCGCCAGCGGGATCTCCGCGGCTGTTCTGTCGGTGGGTTCAGGGGCCGCGGTCCAGGACGAGGTCGTGGTGGAGGGAGCGATTCGATGAGCAAGCGAATGGCGTTCCCGAACCCGATGCTGGTGGTGGTCAGCGGCCCGTCCGGGGTGGGTAAGAGCACGATCGTGGCCGAGCTGGCGCGTCGGCATCCCCAGGTCGTGCCCATCGTGACTGCCACGACCCGGCCCCGCCGCCCGGGCGAGATCGACGGCGTGCATTACCACTTCATGACCACCGACGAGTTCGAGCGGCTGCGGGCCAACCACGGGCTGCTCGAGGCCGCCGAAGTCCACGGACACTGGTATGGGACACCCCTGGACCAGGTCCGCGGCATCCTGCGCGCGGGTCGCGATGCGATCCTGACCATCGACCCCCAGGGCGCGCGGGAGGTCCGAAGCCGGGTGCCGGATGCGCTGCTGATCTTCGTCATGCCGCCCTCGATGGACGCCCTCAACGACCGCTTGTCGCAGCGCGGATCGGAGGATACAGCCAGTCAGGCGCTGCGGCGCCACAACGCAGCCAGTGAGATCGCAGCTGCCACCGACTACGACGAGATCGTCGTCAACGAGACGGGCCAGGTCGAGGAGGCGGCCGAGCGGATATGGGAGGTCATCCAGGCCCAGGCGCGCCGCGACCCACCGCGCCGCGTGCGCCTGTGAACGGCTCCTGATGCCCGCTCCGGACGACGGCACGCTCGTCCGGGTCGCGGTGGATGCCCAGGCGGATCGGCCCGAGCGGACGTTCACCTACCGGCTTGGGCCTGGGAGGACACCCGAGCCGGGCTCGCTGGTGCTCGTCCCATATGGTGGCCGCCTGGCCCTGGGCTACCTGCTGGCGGGTCAGCCGGATCCGGTCGACGCCCCGCTGCCGATCGAGGCGGTCGTCTCGGACCCCCTGCTGACGCCGGACCTGCTGGCCCTGGCCGAGGCGATCGCCATCCGCTACCGCGCCCCGATCGGGACGACGCTGGCCGCCATGCTGCCGCCGGGCCTCGAGTCGCGACTCGAACGGCGGTGGGAGGTCCTCGAGCCCGCCGCCCTGGGCGCGGCCGGTGCGGGCAACGGGGAGGCGGGCGACGGCGAGCTGGAGGTCGGGACGCTGGTCACCGAGCGCCAGCTGCGGCGCCTCGCCGATGACGTGTCGCCCCGCTGGCTCGAGGGTCGCCGACGAGCGGGTGCGCTTCGCGCCGCGTGGCGCCTGCGACCACCGGCCGCCGGGCCGCGACGGGTCCGCGTGGTTCGCCGCCGGCAATCGCCCGGAAAACCGGTCTCGGGGCCGCTCCAGCGAGCGCTGCTCGACGCCGTCGGACCCGGCGAGGCAACAACATTTCCCGAACTCGGCACGCGGTTGGCCCGCCCGGCGTCGTCGCTCCTGTCGCCCGCCCGGAGGCTCGAAGCCGCCGGGTGGGTTGAGCTCGACTGGTTGACGACCCGGCGCGACCCGCTCAGCCATCGACCCCCGGGCCAGAGCGCGGCTGCGGACATGGCGCCCGAGCAGGCCGCCGCCATCCGCGCGATCGCGGACCTCGCCCCCGGCGGGGAGCTGTTGCTCGAGGGCGTCGCCGCGTCCGGTAAGACCGATGTGATCCTCGCCTGTGTGGAGGCCACCCTCGCCGCCGGCCGGGATGCGATCGTGCTCGTTCCCGAGGTCACCCTGATCCCGCAGCTCGCGGACCGCCTCCACGGGACGGCGGGAGCGGCGCTTTCGGTGCTCCACTCGGGCCTCTCGGCCGGGGAGCGGCACGACGAGTGGATCCGCATCACGGGCGGGGAGGCGCGGGTGGTCGTCGGCACCCGATCCGCGATCTTTGCTCCGCTCCGGAACCTGGGACTGGTGGTCCTGGATGAGGCCCACGATACGGGCTACAAGGCCGATCGCACCCCGCGCTACGACACCCGCTGGGTGGCCGGCCAGCGCGCCGCCCTGACCGGTGCGCGGGTCGTGCAGGCATCCGCCACGCCAGACGTCGTCAGCGTGTATCGGGTGCGGACCGGCGCGGCGCGGCGCGTGCGCCTCACGACCCGTCGGGTCGGCGCCGCGCCCCAGGTGACCATCGTCGACATGCGCGCCGAGCTGGCGGCGGGCAATCGCTCGGTCCTGTCGGAAACCTTGACCGATGGCCTCGCCCGGCTGACCGCAGGCCGCCAGCAGGCGATCCTCCTCATCAACCGCCGCGGCGCCGCGACCTTCGTCCTGTGCCGCGACTGCGGGGAGCCGCTGCGCTGTCCCGAGTGCCTGATGCCGCTCGTCCATCACCTGGCCACCGCCGAGCTGCGCTGCCACCACGACGGTCGGACCGCCGTTCTCCCGACCCGATGCCCGAACTGCCACAGCCCGCGGATCCGCTATTTCGGCGCCGGCACCCAACGCGTCGAGGCCGAGGTGCGGTCCCGGTTCCCGCAGCTGCGGGTGGGTCGCCTGGATTCCGATGCGGTTGCCGCCCGACGTCGCTTCGAGTCCATCTACGACGACTTCGTCGCGGGGCGCATCGACGTCCTGGTCGGCACCCAGCTGGCAGCCAAGGGCCTGGACTTGCCATCGGTCACCCTGGCTGGGGTGGTGGCGGCCGACGTGACTCTGCACCTGCCGGATTACCTCGCCGCGGAACGGACGTTCCAGCTCCTGGCCCAGGTGGCCGGGCGCGCCGGCCGCGGCCCGCTCAGCGGGCAGGTGGTGATCCAGACCTACGCGCCCGACCATCCGGCCATCCGGGCCGCGTCGCGGCTCGACGTGGACGCGTTCGTGGATGGCGAGCTGCCGAGACGGGAGGCGTTCGGGTATCCGCCCTTCGGCTGGTTGGCCCGCCTCCTGGTGGCAGATGCCGATCGCCGGCGAGGCGAGGTCCGAGCCGAAACCGCGGCCTCAGCGGTCGCCGGCCCCGGGGTCGACGTCCTTGGCCCGGTCCCGGCCTGGGTTCCGCGCCGGGCCGGCCGCTGGCGGTGGCAGGTCGTCGTCCGCGCAGCGACCGAGGACGCCCGGGCGGCCGCACTCGAGCGTGCGCCGGCCGGCATCGGCATCGACGTCGATCCCGGGTCTCTGCTCTAGCGTCCGCATCGGCTCCTTTACAATGCGGTCATGGTCGTCCGCCGCATCCTGACCGCCGACGAGCCGATCCTGCGCGAGAAGACGAAGCGGGTCGCCGACTTCGATGCCTCCCTGCACCGGCTCCTGGACGACCTGCTCGAGACGATGCGAGACGCGCCGGGCATCGGCCTGGCCGCCAATCAGGTCGGCGTCCCGCTTCAGGTGGCCGTGATCGAGATCGATGGCAAGGTCACTGAGCTCATCAACCCGAAGCTCATCCGCCGATCCGGAAGCATGGTCGACTGGGAGGGCTGCCTCTCGATCCCTGGCTTTGTGGCCGAGGTCGAGCGGGCGGAGAAGGTGACCGTCAAGGCCCGCGACCGACGCGGCAAGGAGTTCCGCGTCAAGGGGGACGAGCTCCTGGGGCGGGCGCTCCAGCACGAGATCGACCACCTGAACGGGGTGCTGTACATCGACTACCTGGAATCGCTCGAGGAGCTGGTCCGGGTGAGCGAGGCCTCCGACAGGGTGAAGGAAGAGGCGGCGGCCAGCATCTAGTGCTGGGCCGGGTCGCGTTTCTGGGCAGTGGCGCGTTCGGCGTGCCGCTCCTCGAACGCCTCCCCGAGCTTGCAGACGAGCTCCTGGTCGTGAGCCGCCCGGACCGCCCGGCGGGCCGCGGGCTCCATGAGCGGGCGGCACCGGTGGCGGACGCCGCCCGGTCACACGGGATGCGCCTGCTGACCCCGCCCCGGCTCCGTTCGCCGGAGGCGCGCGACGCGATTGCCGCCTTTCGGCCCGATGGCCTGCTCCTGGTCGCCTACGGCGAGCTGGTCCCGGCCGATCTGCTGGCCGTGGCGCCGCGACCGCCGCTCAACGTCCACCCTTCGCTCCTGCCTCGCCACCGGGGTGCGGCCCCGGTGGCCTCCACCATCCTGGCCGGGGACGCGGAGGCCGGGGTCAGCCTGATGATCATGGTCGAGCGCCTCGACGCCGGACCGGTGGTCGGGCAGTGGCGGGTTCCGCTCTCCGGGCGCGAGGAAGCGCCCGAGCTGGAAAGCCGCCTTGGCCTGCTGGCGGCCGAGGTCGTCCCGCCCCGATTGGCCGACTGGGCGGCGGGCCAGCTCGAAGCGCACGAGCAGGACGAGTCGCAGGCGACGTACCGACCACCGTTCACGCGGGGCGACGGATGGATCGACTGGGGAGGGAGCGTCGAGGCGATCGACCGCCAGGTGCGCGCCCTGCAGCCGTGGCCCGGGGCCTGGACCACCCTCGACGGGATGCGCCTGCACGTTCGCCGCGCGCACCCGGCCAGCGGCCTGCCCGGCCTCCCCATCGGCTCACTGTTGCCGGGCACCCCGCCGATGGTCGCCTGCGGGCTGGGTGCGCTGGCCCTGGACACGGTTCAGCCCGAGGGCCGGCCGCCGATGGCGGCCGACGCATGGCGCAACGGGCTCATCCGTGACCACGTCCTGTTGGGCGGGGACGCGCCGCCCAACTGACACCGTCTCGCCGGTCCTCGGTTCGGGCGGTGCCGGCCGCCTTGGGTATACTCGCCCTCGGTGCCTGGAGGTGGCACTTGACCGATGTTCATATTCGACCCCACCTATATTGTCCTGCTGGTGGTCATGGTCGCGATCAGCGGCTGGGCCGCCTGGCGGGTCCGCTCGACGTACGGACGCTGGTCCAAGGTCGATTCCGCGATCAACCTGAGCGCATACGACTTCGCTCGCCGACTCCTGGACCGCCAGGGCCTGACCAACGTCCAGATCGAACCCACGCCCGGCCAGCTGACCGATCACTACGACCCGCGCAAGAAGATCCTGCGCGTCAGCCAGACGGTGGCGGGGAGTGACGCGCTCTCGGCCGGTCCACAGCTGTCCGTGGCCGCGGCCGCGGTGATCGCCCACGAGGTCGGGCACGCCATGCAGGACCGCCAGCGCGACCGGTGGCTGACCGCGCGATCCTTCATTGTGCCGGCCGCCAGCTTCGGCTCGTCGCTGGCCCCGTGGCTGATCATCGCCGGCCTGTGGCTCAACCTGACCGGGCTGGCCGTGGTCGGGCTCATCGGGTTCGGCATCGCGTTCGCGTTCACGCTCATCACGCTCCCGGTCGAGATCGGCGCCAGTGGGCGTGCGCTTGCGTTCGTCGAGGGCCTGGGCATGAGCGGCGAGCGGCAGGAGGGTGCCCGCGCGGTCTTGAAGGCGGCGGCCTGGACGTACGTCGCGGCGGCCCTGACGGCCATGCTGACGTTCCTGTACTACCTGAGTCTGGTCATGGGTCGTCGTGACTGATCCTCACCCCGCTGAGCCGCTGCCGGCCATCAGCGAGGTCGCGACGGATCAGCTGGCTGCCTGGTTCGCCGCCCGCGGGGAGCCCGCCTATCGGGCGCGCCAGGTGATATCGGGCGTGGCCGCAGGGCGTGCCCAGGGCTTCGACGCCCTGACCGATATGCCCCGCCGCCTGCGCGCGGCCCTGGCCGAGGCGTTCCGGTTCTCGAGCATCGGGGTCACGCAGGTCGTCGGCACCGAGGGGGCCCTGACCGAAAAGGCGGTCCATGAGCTCGCTGACGGGCAACGCATCGAGTCGGTCCTGATGCGCTACCCGGGGCGCGCGGGCTCGGCGCCGCGGACCACGGTCTGTATCTCCAGCCAGGCCGGCTGCGCGGTGGGTTGCCCATTCTGCGCCACTGGGCAGGGTGGCTTCGGGCGCAACCTCTCCGCCGCCGAGATCGTGGACCAGGTCCTGTGGTGGCGCCGGGCACGAGCCCGCACGATCGACCCCGATCGTCACCTCAACGTGGTGTTCATGGGGATGGGGGAGCCGTTGCTCAACGTCGAGCCGGTGTTCGACGCCGTCCGGCACCTGAACGATCCCGCGCAGTTGGCGATCGGCGCTCGCCACCTGACCGTGAGCACCTCCGGCGTCGTCCCCGGCATGCTCCGTATGACCGATGAGCTGCCCCAGGTCAACCTCGCCATCAGCCTGCACGCCGCGCACGACGCGCTGCGCGACGAGCTGGTGCCCATCAACCGCAAGTGGCCGATCGCCGCGGTCCTCGAGGCGGGGCGTCGTTTTGCGAGCCGGACCCACCGCCGGGTGAGCCTGGAGTACGTCATGATCGACGGGGTCAACGACGCGCCGGACGAGGCGCGCCACCTGGCCGAGCTGGCCCGCGGATGGCTGTGCCACGTGAACCTCATGCCGCTCAACCCAACCCCGGCTGCGCCGTGGCTCGGCACACCACGAGCCGGGATCGACCGATTTGCCGCCATCCTGCGGGACGCCGGGGTGGCCACGACCGTCCGCGACACCCGCGGTCGCTCCATCGAAGCTGCCTGCGGGCAGCTCCACGCTCAGCTCGCCCGGCGTTCGCTGCAACCGCTTCCCGAGAGGGAGCTCGTGCTCGCGTGACGGACCCGACGTCATGACCCGCCGACCGGCGCACCTGTCGGCGAGCGTCCTGAACGCCGACTTCGCACGTTTGGGGGAGGAGGTCGCCCGGGCGGCCGCAGGAGGAGTGGATTCCATCCACCTGGACGTCATGGACGGCCATTTCGTGGGCAACATCTCGTTCGGGGCGCCGGTCGTAGCCGCGCTTCGGCCCCACACCGCGATCCCGTTCCACACCCACCTCATGATTGAGGATCCGCTGCGCTACGCCGCCGATTTCGTGGCCGCCGGCAGCGACCTCGTCGTCTTCCATGTCGAGGCCACCGATGACCCCGACGCGGTGATCGGGGCCATTCATCGCGCTGGTCGCCAGGCCGGGTTGGCCCTGAATCCCGAGACGCCGGCCGAGGCGGTCCATCCGTATCTCGAGCGCATCGACCTGCTGCTGGTGATGACGGTGCATCCCGGCTTTGGCCGCCAGCCGTTCCTGACCGATGTCCTGCCCAAGCTCGGTTCGTTGGCCGCCGAGGCCATGGGTCGCGGACTGGACGTGCCGATCGCGGTGGATGGAGGGGTCAACCTGCAAACGATTGGAGCCGCACACCGAGCCGGAGGAGACGTGCTGGTGGTTGGGTCGGCGCTGTACGAAGAGCAGGGCGACCTGGCTCCGGTCGTCGAGCGCTTCCGTGCTGCTGCCCGGATGCCGGCGTGATCGGCAGTGCCCGTGGCCGCGCGACAGCGGTGCTGTGCCTGGCCGTGGTGGCCGCCTGCAGTGGCAACATTCCGATCCTGCCCACCCCTGAGCCGACCCCACGCCCGCTGACGGTGCGGGTGCAGGACACCCTCACCGGAACGCCGGTGTCCGGGGCACGGGTGACGGTCGGTGGGAGGGGCGCGACCACCGGACCCGAGGGCACTGCGACCGTCAGCGCCCTGGCGGGCAGCGAGGTGATCGCGGAGGCCGATGGGTTCGACCCCGGATCGGGGACCGTCCCGCCCGATGGGGACGTGACGATCACCCTGCGCAGCAACACGGTGCGGGGGACCGTCCGTGACGAGGCAGGCGCGCCGGTCGTCGACGCCCGGGTGTTCGTCGAGGGCCACGCGACAGGAGTTCGAACGGGCGAAGACGGGAGCTATGCCCTCCCCGGCGTGCCCGAGTCGGGGACGCTCATCTACAAGGCGCCCGGGCATCGGCTGGGCGTCATCGCCGTCGACGACGTGATGGAAAAGGACGTGACGCTGCCCACGTTCCAGGTCCGCGCCCTGTACGCGCCATCGGCCGTGTTCGAGGGCGCGGGCCGGCTGGACGCGATGCTGGACCTCATCGATCGGACCGAGGCCAACGCCATGGTCATCGATGTCAAGGAGACCGGCGGGTGGCTCTATTACGCAACCGACCTGGCCGAGGCGCAGGACAGCGGAGCGATCATGGCGTCACCGCTGTTCACGCTCGAGGAGCTCCTACCAGCCCTCAAGGAGCGGGGGATCTACACCATCGCCCGGGTCGTGGTCATGAAGGACAACACGCTCGGAGTGGCGCGGCCCGAGCTGGCGGTCCGCAACGTGCAGACCGGCGAGCCGTGGACCGACTGGGGCGGAGGCGTGTGGCTCGACCCCGGGAACCCGGGCGTGGCCGAGTACGTGGCGGCCATCGCGGTGGACCTGGCCGAGCGCGGCTTCGACGAGGTCCAGCTGGACTACATCCGGTTCTACAGCGACGGGCCCTACGAGCTGGCCCAGACCAACCTGCCCCACACCCAGTCCTTCCGGCTGCCGACCATCCAGCGCGTGATGCGGGTCATCTCCGATGAGCTCGCGTGGCGGCGCACGTTCCTGGCCGCCGACGTCTTCCCGATCAGCTTCATCGCCACCGACGACCAGGGGATCGGCCAGCGGCCGGAGGTCATCATGCCCTACGTCGACTACTTCAGCCCCATGGTCTATCCGAGCCACTACTACCCGGGCGTGTTCGACATTGCCGAACCCAACGAGCACCCGTACGAGATGATCGATCGCACCCTGGAGATCATGAACCAGCAGGCCGTCGGCCTCCCGCTCCAGATTCGGCCCTGGATCCAGGACTTCGGGTACGGGCCGTTCCGGGCCTACACCGCCGCCGACGTCCGGGCCGAGATGCAGGCGCTGGCCGACAACGGGACGGCGGGCTGGATGATCTGGAATGCCGCGGCGGAGTTCACCGAGGACGCGCTGGGCGGACCGATCGAGGGCGAGGACTACGCCCTGGTGACGGCCACCGAGATCCCGGAGCCGCCTGGCAGCTCCCCGTCGGGCTCGCCGTAGGTCGATGCGGCTGGTCGTTCAGCGCGTGTCAGGAGCCAGCGTCCGGGCGGATGGCGTCGAGGCGGCGCGGATCGGACGCGGGGCGGTGGTCCTGGTCGGGGTGGGGACCGATGACGGCCCCGAGGTGGCGGATCGGATGGCGGCCAAGCTGATCGGGCTGCGGTACTTCGAGGATCCCGCCGGTCGGACCAACCTCTCCCTGGCCGATGTCGACGGCAGGCTGCTGGTCGTCAGTCAGTTCACCCTGCTGGCTGACGTGCGCGGCGGTCGCCGCCCGGGATTCACCGACGCCGCGCCGCCTGCGGTCGCCGAGCCGCTGGTCGAGCGGTTCGTGGCGCGCTTACGGGAAGCCGGTGCCGAGGTGGCGACGGGCCGCTTCGGGGCGGCGATGGAGCTCGAGCTGGTGAACGATGGGCCGTTCACCCTGCTGATCGACTCGGCTCGAGACCTCGGCAGCTAGGCCTTGGTGGAAGTGCGCCGGCAGCGGGAGCAGGCGCGCAGCGTGACCGGCTGGCCGTTGCGGACCACGGTCAGGCTCTGAAGGTTCGGGATCCAGCGTCGCCCCGCGCGCTTGCGGTTCATTCCCACCGACTGCGCGTTCCAGCCGGTAATGGGTCGCTTGCCACAGATTTCGCAGACGCGGGCCATTCGGCCTCCACTCACCAAGAAGCCGGCGCCCACCGACGGGCAGCCGGACTGGACCGATGCTAGCACGCTACGATCGAGCCATGCAATCGGGTCCGCGGCGTTCGGCGACCGCCGCTCGCCGAACCGGGATCCGGCCGCGGGCCGTCACTTCGGAGCGTCTCGACCAGCCGATCCGCGAGGTCCTGCCGGAGCTGGGCAGCGGCTTGGCCACGCTTATCCGGCTCGGGATTCACACCCCCCGCCAGGCCCTGCTGTACCTCCCGTTCCGCTACGACGACTTCAGCGATCTGCGTCGCCTGGCCGACCTCAACCCAGGACACAAGCAGTCGGCACGTGTGCGCGTCGAGGACATCCGCTCCAAGCCTGGCTTCGGTCGGCGCCCGCCCCGGACCATCGCCCAGCTCTCCGATGCCTCTGGCAGCGCCGAGGCGATCTGGTTTGGCCGGCGCTTCATCGAGCGCCGGCTGCGGGCCGGCGACGAGATCGTGGTCAGCGGCAAGGTCGCCGCCCAGGGATGGCGGATGCAGTTCGCGAACCCCGAGTTCTCGCCGGCCAGCCGCGAGTCGGTCCACACCGCCCGGGTGGTGCCCGTGTATCGACTGGTGGGTGGGGTCACCCTGCGCCGGGTCCGCGAGCTGCTGGCCCGGGTCCTGGATCGGTGCCTGCCGGCGGTGGTCGACCCGCTGCGACCGGGGGAGCGGGTCGGCCTGGTCGATCTGGCGCTCGCCATCCGGACGGCGCATTTCCCCGACGACATGGAGGACCTCCAATCGGCGCTCGATCGCCTGGCGTTCGACGAGCTCCTGGGCCTCCAGCTGACCCTGGCCCAGGCGGCGGCAGCCCGGTCGCATCGCCGAGCGCCGCCCATCACGGTGTCGGTCGAGACGCTGGCCGAGATCCTCGACGCGCTTCCGTTTCGGCTCACCGCCGACCAGTCCCGCTCGGTGGCCGAGGTCACGGCCGACCTCGCCGGCGAGGATCCCATGCGGCGTCTCCTGCAGGGCGACGTGGGCTCCGGCAAGACGGCCGTCGCGGCGGTCGCCCTGGCCGTCGTGTGCCGGGGTGGTTGGCAGGGGGCGCTGATGGCGCCCACCGAGATCCTCGCCCGACAGCATCACGACGGGCTGGCCCCCCTGCTCGAGGCCCTCGGCGTGCGCGCCGAGTTCCTGTCGGGCTCCCTGCCGGCCGCCGACAAGCGCCGGATCCAGCGCCGCCTGGGCCGGGGCGAGGCTGGGGTGGTGGTTGGGACGCATGCCGTCATCAGCGCGGGCGTCACGTTCCAGCGCTTGGGGCTGGCGGTCGTGGACGAGCAACACCGGTTCGGGGTCGCCCAGCGGGCCGCCCTGCAGGCCAAGGCCGCGGACCTCGAGCCGCACATGCTGGCGCTGACGGCGACCCCGATCCCGCGCACCCTGGCGCTCACGGTCTACGGCGACCTGGCCATCAGCACCCTCCGCCACTCACCGCCCGGCCGGCAGCCGATCCGGACCGAGCTCCGCGACCGGTCTGCGTTGCCGAGGATCGAGTCGTTCATCGCCGACGAAGCGCGCGCCGGGCGGCAGACGTTCGTCGTGGTGCCCCTCATCGCGGAGAGTGACGCACTGACTGCCGCGTCCGCCGAGGCCGAAGCGGAACGGCTTCGGGCCGCGCTGCCGGACCTCCGGATCGACCTCGTCCACGGCCAGCAGCCGGCGACCGCGCGGGAAGCGGCCATGCAGCGATTCGCAGGCGGGGTGACCGACGTGCTGGTGGCGACAACCGTGATCGAGGTCGGCATCGACATCCCCAACGCCGCGGTCATCGTGATCGAGGACGCAGATCGCTTTGGGCTGGCCCAGCTGCACCAGCTGCGCGGCCGCGTCGGGCGCGGCCCGCATCGGTCCTTCTGCATCCTCGTCTCGGATGCCGCCGACGAGGTGGCGCGGCGCCGGCTCGAGGTGGTCCGCGCGTCGAGCGACGGCTTCGCGATCGCGGAAGCTGACCTCGAGCTGCGGGGCGCGGGCAACGTGCTGGGCACGCGTCAGTCGGGGCTCCCGCCCCTGCGCGTGGCGTCCCTCTTCGATCCCCGCCACCTCGAGCTGGCGGGCCGGGCACGGACCCTGGCCCGCTCGCTGGTCGGCTCCGATCCCACCTTGACCGGGCGGGGGGAGCTGGTGCGCGAGCAACGCGCCTTCGCCCCGCCGGACCCCTCCGGCGACGCGGCCTGAGGTCGCAGGATGCGGGTCATTGCCGGCTCGGCCCGGGGCCAGCTCCTGACCGCCCCCAGGGACCGGCTGACGCGTCCCATCAGCGATCGGGTCAAGGAAGCGCTGTTCGGGAGTATCGGCGCCCGGATCCTGGATGCGCGCGTCCTGGACCTGTACGCGGGGAGCGGGGCGATCGGCATCGAGGCCCTGTCGCGGGGCGCCGCGAGGGCGACCTTCGTGGAACGTGGCCGGGCCGCGGTGGCCGCGATTCGGGAGAACCTGGAGCGAACGAAGCTCGGCGACCGCGCCGACGTCCACGCCGCGGACGTGCTCGCGTTCCTGTCGGCGGCCACCGGCCCGGCGTGGGATGTGGTGATCCTCGATCCGCCCTACGCGGAGCGTACACTCGACGTGCCGCTCGAGCGGCTCATCCCGCACCTGGCGCCCGGGGGATTGGTGGTAGTCAAGCATTTCTGGCGCACGCCGATACCGTCCGGACTGGGACTGTCACCCACCCGCAACCGGCGTTTCGGTGAAACGGCCCTGACCTTCCTGGAGGAGGAGTGATGACCCGCGTCGCCGTCTTTCCTGGTTCGTTTGACCCGATCACGAAGGCCCACCTGGACGTCATTCGGCGCGCGGCGGCGGTGTTCGACCGGCTCGTCATCGGCGTCCTGGGCAACCCGCGCAAGGCCCCCCTGTTCTCGGTGCAGGTGCGGGTCGCCCTGATCGTGGCCGAGGTCGCCGACCTTGGCCCATCGGTCGTGGTCGAATCCTTCGACGGGCTGACGGTGGAGTTCGCCAAGCGTCACCAGGCGGGCTTCGTGGTCCGCGGCCTGCGCGCGATCAGCGACTTCGAGGCCGAGCTCCAGATGGCGCACACCAACCGGCGCCTGGCGCCCGGCATCGACACCGTGTTCCTGATGACGGGGTTGGAGTTCGGCTACGTGTCATCCAGCCTGGCCAAGGAGGTGGCGGCCTTCGGGGGCGACGTCACGCCCATGGTCCCGCCCGGCGTCGAGGAGGCGCTGCGTCGCGAACGGCGGTATGACGATGTACGACATCGTCGCCCGGTGTAGAATCGCCGACAACCGCCGACGGAGGTCATCGTCACGGACATCCTGTTCCTCGTCGAGCGACTGGAAGCGCTGGTCGCCACCGGGACGAGGGTCCCGCTCACCAACAACGTGGTCGTCGACCAGGGAGCCGTGCTCGAGCTGGTGGACCAGATCCGGGTCGCCATGCCCGACGAGGTCCGGCAGGCCCAGCGCATCACCGGGGAAGCAGGCCGGATCGTCGAGCATGCGCGCGAGGAAGGGGACGCGATCATCGCGCGTGCCCAGGAGCAGGCCGCTCAGATGCTGGAGGAGCGCGAGCTGGTCCGGCTGGCCCAGCAGCGCGCCGGCGAGATCCTCGAGCAGGCCAACCGCGAAGCCGGCGACGTCAGACACGGGGCGGACGAATACGCGACCGGCGTCTTGATCCGCCTCGAGGGGGAGGTCACCAAGGCACTGACGAGCATCAAGCACGGGATCGAGATGCTCGACCAGCGGCGGGGATCGGCCACGGTCGACGCGGTGCCCATCCAGCCCGAACCGGAACGCGCAGTCGGCACGCCGATATCGGGGTGACCCGCCTCAGCGTGGCGGGTCTGCTGCGCGAGCCCGCGGGAACCGGGCGGACCGTCGAGCTTGGCCCGCTGGATTGGACTGATCCCACCGCGGCTGGCGGACGGCGGTTACTGGGCAGCCTGCGGCTGCAGCGCACGAATCGGGGAATCGTGATCAATGGGCGGGTTCGGACGTTGGCCCGTCGGACGTGCATCCGGTGCCTCGACGAATTCGACGAACCGGTCGAGGTGGTGATTGGCGAGGAATTCCTGCCCAGCGTCGATCCCACCACCGGCGCGGGCCTGGTCATCGGGCCCGCTGATGCCGACGTGGCGCGCATCGACACCCATCACGAGCTCGACCTGGGCCAGGTCCTGACCGATGAGCTGCTGCTGGCGGAGCCGATGCATCCGCTGTGCCGGTCCGACTGCCGCGGCCTGTGCCTGGTGTGTGGACGGCGACTCGAGGACGGGGCGCACGAGCATGCGGAAGCCTCCATCGATCCGCGGCTGGCGCCCCTAGCCGACTGGAAGCCACCCACCGAGTGAGGCGGTGGTGACCGGAGCAGGCCGCGGCTATACTGCGGCGTCCTCAACCTAGGTCCAACAGGAGTGCCGCGTGGGCGTCCCGAAGCGTAAGGTCTCGAAGTCGCGTCAGGGCGAACGGCGCGCCCATCTGGCCCTGCGGGCCCCGACGCTGGTCGAGTGCGACCACTGCCACGAGTTGAAGCGCGCCCACACCGTGTGTCCGACCTGCGGCTGGCACAACGGCCGCGAGGTGGTGCCACCGCCGGCGCCCACTCCGACCGAGAGCGGCCGCTAGCCGTCCGCGCGATGCGCATCGCGGTCGACGCGATGGGCGGCGACCTCGCCCCGCGCGAGGTCGTTCGGGGAGCGATCAACTACGCCGCGTCGCATGCCGATGAGGTGATCCTCGTCGGCGACGTGCCGCGTCTCGAGCGCGAAGTGGCGGAGTACGGGCGCGGCCGGCCCGCCAGCGTCTCCTTCGTCGACGCGCCCGAGGTGGTCGGGATGGGGGAGTCCCCGGCTGCCGCCATCCGCCGCCGCCGATCCTCGATCCGGGTGGCCACCGACCTCGTCCGGGACGGGGGCGCCGATGCGGTCATCAGCGCGGGTTCCACCGGCGCAACCATGGCCGCCGCCATCTTCCGCCTGGGACGCCTGGAGGGGATCGACCGGCCGGCCCTGCCGGCCTATTTCCTGACCCCGTCCGGTCCGCTGGTGCTGCTCGACGTCGGGGCCAACGTGGACTGCGAGCCGCACAACCTGGTCCAGTTCGCGGCCATGGGGTCGCTGTATGCGGAGCGTGTCCTCCACGTGGCCTCGCCGCGGGTCGCGTTGCTGAACATCGGGGAGGAGCCCGAGAAGGGGGACGCCCTGACGCGCGAGGCCTACCTCCGCCTGCGGGCATCCGACCTGCACTTCGTCGGCAACGTCGAGCCCCACGACCTGGCGGGTCACGTCGCCGACGTCGTGGTGTGCGACGGGTTCGTGGGCAATGTCATGGTGAAGCTCACCGAGGGGCTGACCTCGTACATCTTCCGCTCCATCCGCGAGGACCTCCTGCGGGGCCTCGTGGCGCCGCTGGCCGTCCTGGCCCTGCGGCCCGGGATCGATCGGCTCCGGCATCGGTTCGACTACGAGCAGTTCGGAGGGTCGCCGCTGCTCGGCGTGCGGGGGGTGAGCATCGTGACCCACGGCCGCGCCAAGGCGCGGATGGTCGAGAACGCGATCCGCGTCGGCTCCGAGGCGGCAGCGGTGGACATACCGGCCGTCATCGCGGACTGGAGCCGCCGGCATCCGGGGCTGTTCGGCGAGGCGCCGCCCGAGGTCGCGGCCGAGGAGACGACCGCCGTACCCGTGGAACCCGCACCCTAGGGTGGCACGCCGCGAGCGGGCGTCGCTGCGGGCCCGCCGCCTGGCCCTGCTGGCGCTGTTCGAGGCCGAGTTTCCGCCCCAGCGGGCGGGGCCTGCGGTCGAGCGGCTGGCGGCCGACTGGGGGACCGAGCCGGCCCTCGTTGACCATGCTCGCGCAATCGTGTCGGGGGTCGTCCGACACCAGGCCGCGCTGGATGCGGAGATCGCCGCCCGGGCTCCGCGAATCCCCCTCTCGGAGCTTGGCCGAGTCGAACGGTCCATCCTCCGGAGCGCCCTGTTTGAGGTGCTATACTCCGCCGCGATTCCGAGTGGTGGGACGATCCGGGACGCCGTGTCTCTCGCTCGAACCTACGCCGGGGACTCGGCCGCCCGACTCGTCGGAGGCGTCCTCCGAAGCGTGGCAAGACCCGCACCTGAGGGAGACGAAGGGTGACCGACGGCACCACGTTCGACCGGCTCAAGAAGATCATCGTTGAGCAGCTCGGCGTCGAGGAAAACGATGTGACGCCGGAGGCGGCATTTGTCGAAGACCTGAACGCCGACTCACTGGACCTGGTCGAGCTCATCATGAGCCTCGAGGAAGAGTTCGGCATGGAGATCTCGGACGAGGATGCCGAGAAGATCCAGAAGGTCTCCGACGCCGTCGAGTACATCGAGGAACGCCAGCAGTAGGTTCTCCCCGTGACCTCACCCACCATCCACGAGCTGGGTGAGCAACTCGGCATCGCCCTTCACGACCCGGACGCCATCGGGCAGGCATTCACGCACGCCTCGTTCGCCAACGAAAACCCGGGCCTGGTGGCCGGCAACAACGAGCGCCTCGAGTTCCTGGGGGATGCCGTGCTGGGTCTCATCGCCAGCCGTCTGCTGTTTGGACGCTTCCCGGGGGCCGATGAGGGACGCCTGACCGCCCACCGCGCCGTCATGGTCAACCGCGCGGCTCTGGCCGGGCTTGCGCGGGACCTGTCCCTCGACCAGCACCTCCTCCTGGGCCGCGGCGAGCTCGAGGCGGGCGGCGCGCGACGCCCGTCCCTGCTGGCGGCTGCGTTCGAAGCCCTGATCGGGGCCATCTATCTCAGCGAGGGCCTGGAGGCGACCGAGGCCGCCTTCGCACCGCTTCTCGCGTCGCTTCTGGCACCCTCGGATGCCGACACCCCGAAATCGGCCAAGAGCCGGCTCCAGGAGTGGAGCCAGCGACAGCACGGCATGCGCCCTTCATACCGGCTGGTCCGATCCCAGGGACCAGCGCACGCCCAGGAGTTCACGGTGGAGGTCGTGGTCGGCACCGAGTCTCTGGGAACCGGGGACGGCAGCAGCCGGCAACGGGCCGAGGAGCAGGCCGCACAGGCCGCCCTCGACCACCTGACCGCGGGGACGCCATGAGTCGGTTGCAGGAGCTCCGCCTCCACGGCTTCAAGAGCTTCGCCGAGCCCACCCGGTTCACCTTCGAGCCCGGAGTCACCGCGGTCATCGGGCCCAACGGCAGCGGCAAGAGCAACATGGCCGACGCGATCCGCTGGGTGCTGGGCGAGCAGTCGAACCGGTCACTGCGCACCCGGCGCGCGGATGACGTGATCTTTGCCGGTTCCGAGGCCCGTCGCCCGATCGGCATGGCCGAGGTTGCCCTCACCCTGGACAACCACGACGGCTGGCTTCCGATCGAGTTCGAGTCGGTGACCATCACGCGCCGGGCGTACCGGTCCGGAGATCCCGAGTACCTGATCAACGGCTCCCGCGCACGGCTGCGCGACGTGGTCGAGCTGCTCGCCGCCGGGCGACTGGGGGCCAACGACCTGGTCGTGGTGGGGCAGGGGACGGTCGATGCGGCGCTGTCCCTGCGCCCGGACGAACGGCGCCAGCTGTTCGAAGAGGCGGCCGGCGTCAAGTCACTCCAGGTTCGGCGCAACGAGGCGCTTTCGCGGCTGGCCCGGGCGCGCGACAACCTGACCCGGGTCTCGGACCTGGTCCGCGAGCTGCGGCCCCAGGTACGGCGGCTGGCCCTCCAGGCCGAGCACCAGGAGGCGCATGACCGCCTCGGAGGCCGGGCGCGGGCACTCGTCCTCGAGCACCACGCCCGCCGGGGCCAGGTGCTGCAATCGAGCCTGGGCGAAGCGCGTCGTCGCGCGGCCGCCGTGACGGCGGACATCGAAGCCGAGCGGGCAGCCCAGGCCACCGGCCGCCAGGCGGTTGAGCAAGCCGAGGAGCGCTACTGGGCCGGGGAACGCGAGAGCAGCCAGGCGTCATCCGACTGGGAGACCGCCCGCGAGGCCGTGATCCGTGCCGAGGGGCGGCATGACTCCCTGGTCGAGCGCGACCTGGACCTGGCAGCCGAGGCCGATCGGGCCAGTCGCGAGCTCGTTGAGCTGACGGCCGAGGAACCGATCACCGGAGAACCGTCCAGCGCTGGGCCGGCTGATCTGCCTCGCGACAGCGCGTCCGCGGCGCAGCAGCTGTGGCATGAGGCCGCGGAGCAGGCCCGGGAGGCCGACGGGGACCTCCTGGCGGCCGAGGAAGCCCTGGCCGCGGTGCGTGGACGGGAGGCTGACCGGCTGTCGGAGACGGGGCATGCAGCCGAGCGCGCTGCCGCCACCGCCGCGCGGCGCGAGCGCCTTGAGCAGGAGAAGGTGGTCGTTGAGGTCGCTCACACCGCGGCCATCGCGACCGTCGCCGGGCTGGACGAGCTTCGGCGCGTGGCCGCGGCCGAGCTGGAGCAGGCCGAGGCCCGGATGAGGCTGGCTGCCGAGCAGCGCGAGGCGGCCGCCGCCGAGGCGATCCGTGCCGGCGTGGCGCTGGCCGAGCTCGACGAGCGCGCGGCGCGGATCGAATCTGACCTGGCCGAGCTGGAGGCAGCCGGGGACGACGCCACGAACGACCTGGTGGAGCGCCTCAGGGCGAATGGCTGGACGACGCTGCGTGACGGGCTCCGACCCGTGCCGACCGGCGTCGCACTGGCAGTGGCCGCCGTCCTGGGTGACGTCGAGCGCGCCTTCCTGTGGCGGCCGGGAGCCGACGCGGCGGTGGCCGACACCTCGGGCGATGCGCATCTCGTGCGCCCGGCCAACGGCACTCCGCCTGGGCGCGAGGCGGCCCTGGGGGCCGTGGGCGCCACCCAGACCCTGGCCGAGGTGCTGGGTGAGCGGGTCGCGCCGGACGTCCTGCATCGGACCGTGGTCGCCCCCGGCATCGAGTCACTGTTGGAGGGATGGCCGCGCCTCCCCGACGGATGGGCGGCGGTCACGCTGTCCGGCGACCTGGCCGACGCGCGCGGGGTGGTCACCGTTCGCGGCCGAGCCGGTGAGCTCCGAGCTCCGCCCAGCCGCGCCGCCCGGCGCGCCGACCTGGTCAGCCACACGGCGCGCCTTGAGGTCGACCTTGGCGCGGCCCGCGAACGGCAGGCGACGGCGAGCGCCGCGCTCCAGCGCGCCAGCGCCGCCGCCGATGCCGCCCAGGCGGCGGTCGAGGCGGCGCGCATCGGCAGGCGGCGGGCGGATGAGGAAGCGGCCATGGCGGATGGCAGGCTCATGCGCGTGACCGGCGAGCGGGACGCGTTGGTCGCTGAGCTGGCCGCCATCCCCGCCACGCCGGCCATTCCCGCGCTACCCACCGACCTCGAACGGGAGCTTGCTCGGCTTGAGGCGGCGTCGCTCGAGGCGCGTGCCCGGCGCGACGCGGCGACCGCCGAGCGAGACGCGGCTCGAGACGCGTGGCACCGCGCCGTGTTGGTCGCGGATGCCCAGGACGCCGAGACGGTCGATCGGCGCACCACGGACGCTCGGCATGCCGAGCGGCGTGACCAGCTCGCGCAGCGGCTCGCACGCCTCACCGCCGAGCGGGAGATCCTGGCAACCGGGTTGGCGGAAGCGTCAAGCACGCTGACGGCCGCCCGGACGGCGGAAGCGGCGGCGGCCGACGCGCGTTCGCGCGCGGAAGAAGCCCGGGCCATGGAGCGGCAGACCCTCCTGGACGCCGAGCGGCAACTCGGCGGGGGAAGTGGCCGCCTCGCGGAGCTCGAAGGCGCCCGGCAGGAGGTCGTGGCCGAGGTTTCGCGGCTGGACGAAGCGCTGGCCGGGCTGGATCGCGAGCGCGAGCTCTCGCTCGAGGGACTGCCCGAGCCTGCAGACGCGGAGGCGCCGAGCGGGGACGATGAGCCAACCCCCGACCGCCTGGCCGACGACGATCTGGCAGACGAGATGCGCAAGACCCGCCGCACCCTGCAGCAGATCGGATCGGTCAACCCGTTTGCCATCCAGGAGCATCGCGAGCTGTCGGCCCGGCTGGAAGAGCTGAGCGCCCAGGAGACGGACCTGCGGGGAGCTGCCGAATCCACCGAGGCCCTGATCGCCCGCCTGGACCAGGAAATCGGCCAGCAGTTCCAGGCAGCCTTCGCCGCCATCGGGCAGCGGTTCGACGAATACTGTCAGCTGCTGTTCGCCGGCGGGAGTGCCACGCTCGAGCTGACCGAGGACGCGGAGAGCGAAGCCCCGGGCGGGATCGAGATCGCGGTACGGCCTCCGGGCAAGCGGCTCCAGCGGCTGGCCATGCTCTCCGGCGGGGAACGCGCCCTGGCCGGCGTCGCGCTGCTGTTCGCCATGCTGAGCGTGAACCCGGTGCCGTTCTGCATCCTGGACGAGGTCGACGCGGCGCTGGATGAGGCCAACATCACCCGCTTTGCCGATGCTCTGCGACGCCTGGCCCAGACGATCGACTTCGTGGTCATCACCCATAACCGGGCCACCATCGAGACCGCGGACACGATCTATGGGGTGACCATGACCGATGCGGCCGTCAGCCGGGTCCTCTCGCTTCGGTTGGCCGATCTGCCCGTCGAAGTCAGCGCTTGACCGATGACGGCGATGTCACGACTCGGCTCGGGCCTCGGCGTGCGATTGCGCGCGGCCCTGGGAACCGACCGCGCTGCGAACGAAGCCGCGTGGGCAGAGGCGGAGGAGGCGCTCGTGGCGGCCGACCTCGGTCCACGCCTGGCGGCCGACGTCGTCGTCCGGGCGCGGGAGCGGACCGCTGGCGGCGAATTGTCAGCCAGGGCTGCGATTGCGGCCGAGCTCGGGGAGCGGCTGCGGCGTGTGCCGGACCAACCGTTCGAGGTCGGCCCACCGCCGGCGGTCATCCTGGTCGTTGGCGTCAACGGGAGTGGCAAGACCACGACCGCGGCCAAGCTCGCAGCCCGATTTCAGAAGGAGGGACGCAGCGTGCTCCTGGCCGCGGCTGACACCTATCGCCCGGGTGCCGTGGAGCAGCTTCGGCTATGGGGGGACCGGCTGGGCATCGGGGTGGTGGCCCAGCGCGCGGGGGCCGACCCGGCGGCGGTGGCGTTCGACGCGGTGGCGGCAGGCGTGGCCCGCGGAATCGACGTCGTCATCGTCGATACGGCCGGGCGTCTGCAGACCGCCCGCGATCTCATGGCTGAGCTGGCCAAGGTACGGCGCGTGATCACCCGCCAACGACCTGACCAGCCACGTCACGTCCTCCTCGTGCTGGATGCCACGACGGGCCAGAACGGGCTGTCTCAGGCGGAGACCTTTCTGGCCCAGGCCGGGGTGACCGAGATCGTGCTGGCCAAGCTGGACGGGACGGCCAAGGGTGGGGTGGCGTTGGCCGTCGCCGATCAGTTCGGGATCCCCATCGCTTTCACCGCCTTTGGCGAGGAGCTTGGCGACCTGGCGCCGTTCGACCCCGACGCCTATCTCGACTGGCTGCTGGCAGCCTGACCCCGAGTCGGAGCGTCTGATGCTGGAAACCCTGTCGGCTCGCCTCCAGGCCATCGCCGCACGCCTGCGTGGACAGGCGCGGCTGACCGAGGCGGACCTGGACGCGGCGCTGCGCGAGGTGCGCCTGGCGCTGCTGGAAGCCGACGTGCACTTCCGGGTCGTGAAGACCTTCGTGGCCAGCGTTCGGGAGCGCGTCATCGGCACGGCTGTCCTCGACGGCGTCCGGCCGGGCCACCAGGTCGTCAAGCTCGTCCATGAGGAGCTGGTGGAGATCCTGGGCGGGGAGCGTCGCGTCCTCCGGCTCGGACCACCCAATCCGGCCGTGGTGCTGCTCGTTGGTCTCCAGGGATCAGGCAAGACGACATCGGCCGCCAAGCTCGCCGTCCGCCTGCGACGTGACGGCCATCGGCCCTTGCTGGTCGCGGCCGACGTCTACCGGCCAGCCGCCGTGGAACAGCTCGTCCGGCTGGGGGAGCAGGTGGGCGTCGAGGTCGTGACCGGCCCGACCGGGACCCTTCCGGCGGCGATTTCCGAGGCGGGCCTGGTCGCCGCCCGCGGCGGGGGAGCGGACGTGGTCATCGTGGACACCGCCGGGCGCCAGCACGTCGACCAGCCGATGATGGCCGAGCTCAAGGGCCTCGCGAGCGCCCTCCAGCCGGCCGAGTCGCTGCTGGTGGTGGATGCCATGACCGGGCAGGAGGCGGTGCGCGTGGCCGAAACCTTTCACGCCAGCCTGCCGATCAGCGGCCTGATCCTGACCAAGATGGACGGCGATGCCCGTGGCGGGGCGGCGCTCAGCATCCGGAGCGTGACCGGTGTGCCCATCGCCTACGTCGGGACCGGGGAAGGCATGGATGCGCTCGAGGCCTTCCACCCGGCCCGCCTGGCGCAGCGCATCCTGGGCATGGGGGACATCGTGACCCTTGTGGAGCGGGCCCAGGAAGGGGTCGACCGCGAGGAGGCCGAGCGGACGGCCCAACGCATTCTTGAGTCGCGGTTCACATTGGATGACTTTCGCAGCCAGCTTCAACAGGTGAAGCGGATGGGACCCATCGGTCAGCTGCTCCAGATGGTCCCCGGCGCGGCGGGACTTGCCGGCGCGGCCCAGGCCGCCGTGGACGACGGGGAGCTGCGGCGGGTGGAGGCCATCATCGACTCCATGACGCCAACCGAGCGCCGCGAGCCGCACCTCATCAAGGCCGGCCGTCGGCGCCGCATCGCGGCCGGGAGCGGAACCAGCGTGGCCCACGTGAATCGGCTCCTGCGCCAGTTCGAGGAGATGCAGAAGCTCGTTCGCCAGCTCGGAAGTGCCGGGGCACGACCCGGACAAGCGCCGCGGCTGCCCGGTCGCTGATCGCCCGTTCGGGCCAAACGCGCTATCCTGTGGCGGCGCTCGGCTCTTCGTCAGCCCCTCATGGCATCCCGCCGCGGCGTCATGCAACGTCTCTCAGAGACAGAAGGAACCACCACGTGGCCGTTCACATCCGGCTGACGCGCGTGGGGGCCACCAGGCGGCCCTCATATCGCGTCATCGCGATCGACAGTCGGCGCTCGCGTGACGGGCGCGCGCTTGAGATCCTGGGCTTCTACGACCCGCTCACCGATCCCATCACGGTCAAGCTGGACGACGAGCGGATCGCGAATTGGATGGCCCGGGGTGCGCTGCCCTCGGCCGCCGTCCAGCGGCTGATGAAGGTCGCGGTCGCCGGCCCCGTGCTCAAGCGGAAGCCCACTCCGGCCGCTGCCGAAGGTGCGACTGCGAAGCCGCGCCGCGCATCCCGAGCGAAGCAGCCCGCTGCTGAGGCGGCAGAAACGGTGGCAGAGACGGCGGCACAAACCGCGCCCCCCGATACTGCGGAGGTCCCCGCAGAAACCGCCCCACAGCCCACGGCAGAGGGCACGGCAGAAGCCGCTGCCGAGACTGAGCAGACCGCGGAAGAACCCGCGGCGGAGACTGAGGCAGAAGCCGCCGCGGAGACCGTGGAGGCCGAGGCAGAGACTGAGCAACCCGAGGCAGAACCCGCGGTAGAGACGGAGCAGGCCGAGGCATGAAAGCATTCCTCGAGTACATCGCGCGCTCCCTGGTCGATCATCCCGACGCGGTCGAGGTCGACGTCGAGGAGGGCGAGGGCGAAGTCACCCTGACGCTGGTCGTGGACGAGCGGGACATGGGTCGGGTCATCGGCCGCGACGGCCGGATCGCCAACGCGATCCGGAGCCTGCTGCGCGTCATGGGCGCTCGGGACGGCCGTCATGTCGAGCTCGACATCGTCGCCCACGAGTGAGCCGTTGGCGGTCGCCCGCGTGATGGGCGTCCGCGGCCTGGAGGGAGATCTGCGGGTCATGGCGCTGACCGACGTGCCGGACCGCCTGATCGTGGGCGCTGCCGTCGTGGTCGAGGGTGAGAAGGCTCCCCGGCGGATCACGCAGGTGGGAACTTCGCGCCTCGGTCCTGTCCTGCGCCTCGAGGGCGTCTCCGACCACGCAACGGCGACCGCCCTCATCGGCCGTCATCTCACGGCGACCGAACCGCCTGCCCCGCTCCCGACGGGTACCTTCTGGTGGCATGAGCTCGAGGGCCTCGAGGTGGTTGACCCCCAGGGGCAGGTCCTCGGCCGGTTGGAGGAGGTCTTCCGCGCAGGAGCCAACGAGGTGTACCGGGTCATCGGGCCTGATGCCGAGCTGCTGGTCCCCGCGCTCCGATCAATCGTGCTGGACATCGACCTGGACCGCGGACGCATGACCATCCGCGACCCGTCCGCCTGGCTGGAGGAGGTCTGATCCATGGCTCCAGCGCCCAGTCTCCAGATCGACGTGATCACCTTGTTTCCGGAGCTGTTCCGCCCGGTCCTGGCCAGCGGAGTTCTGGGGCGCGCCATCGAGAGGGGCGTGGTGGCGGTGGAGCTGCACGACCTGCGCGAGCACGGGCTCGGTCGGCACCGAACGGTTGACGACACCCCGTATGGCGGGGGAGCGGGAATGATCCTGCGGCCGGAGCCGCTTGCGGCGGCCATCGGACCGTTCCGCGCGGCGGGCGTCCCGGTCATCCTCCTCGACCCTGCCGGCGAACGTCTGACCGATGGGCTGACTCGTGAGCTCGCACGCGAGTCCCGGCTGGCGCTGGTCTGCGGCCGATATGAAGGGGTCGACGAGCGGGTCCGGGCATCGGTGGACCGCGAGTTGAGCATCGGCGACTACGTCCTGACCGGCGGCGAGCTGCCCGCCATGGTCGTTATCGACGCCGTAAGCCGCCTCGTGCCGGGAGTCATCGACCCCGCCTCTTCTGCTGGCGACTCGTTCGCGGGCGGCCTGCTGGAGCATCCGCAGTACACCCGCCCCGAGAAGTTCGAGGGCATGCCTGTGCCGTCCATCCTCCTGTCGGGCCACCATGGCCAGATAGATGCCTGGCGCCGCCAGGAGGCCCTGCGTCGCACCTTCGATCGCCGTCCCGACCTGCTCGACCAGGCCCCCCTGACCGATGCGGATCGACGGGAGATCGAACGCCTTCGGTCCAGCGACCCGGCGGCCGAATGACTGAGGCCCGCCTTGTTGGCGCCGATCGGCGGCTGCTATACTCCCCTTCATTCGCGGCCGCTCCGGCGGTCGCGTTGTTGCGTCAGCCCTCAGCTGACAATCCGGCGCTAAGCCGGCCGTAAGCGAGGATCGCGAGCATGGACCCAATCCAGGAGCTGGAACGTGAGCAGCTCCGCGACGTGCCGCAGATTGCGCCCGGTGACACCGTGCGCGTCTCGGTCAAGGTCGTCGAGGGTACGCGCGAGCGGATCCAGGTCTTCGAGGGAACCGTCATGCGCATGCGCGGCGGTGGCCTGAATCAGACCATCACCGTGCGTCGCATCAGCAGTGGCGTGGGTGTGGAGCGCACGTTCCCGGTCCACGCTCCTCGCGTCGACAAGATCGAGGTCGTCCGCCACGGTATCGCGCGTCGCGCCCAGCTCTACTTCCTCCGCGGCCGGATCGGCAAGGCTGCCACCCTCCGCGAGCGTCGCCCCACGCGCTGACCTGATGGGCGCCAGGGCCTCGGCCCTCACCGCTCGCCGGCGCCCCGTCCACCGACCCCGCGACGCCCACCTGGGCCACGAATATGAACTGCGGCGCGCCGGCTTTCGGAGCATCGCCGGCCTGGATGAGGTCGGCCGGGGCTCGCTGGCCGGGCCGGTCGTGGCGGCGGCCGTCATGCTGCCGGCCCGCCCCCGGATCCGCGGGCTGCGGGACAGCAAGGTCCTCGCCCGCTCACGCCGCGAGTCGCTGTACGAAGAGATCGTGGCCCGCGCGGACGCAATTGGGGTTGGCTGCGTGGAGGTCGAGGTCATTGACCGGATCAACATCCTGGAGGCCACGCGGCTGGCCATGCGCGAGGCGCTGGCCCATCTCCCCCGACCACCGGATCACCTGCTCATCGATGCCCTGACCCTTCGGGAGGCGGCGTATCCGCAGCGAGCGATCATCGACGGAGACGCGATCTCGGCCTCCATTGCCGCCGCGTCCATCGTGGCCAAGGTCACGCGTGACCGCATCTGCGACGAGATGGACGCCCACTTCCCGGGCTACGGCTTCGCTCGTCACAAGGGCTACGGGACGCGCCGGCATTACGCAGCCCTCATCCGCGAGGGGCCCTGCGCGTGGCACCGTCGTTCGTTCGCGCCGATCCGGATGCTGCTGGCCGGCGTCCAGCTGCCGCTTGACCTGGAGTTCGCGGACTTCCCCCTGGTTGACGAGGCCACGTTCGAACCCATTGACGACTGAGCCATGCCCGATCCTCGTCATGAGCTGGGGCTTGCCGCGGAGCGGGCGGTTGCCGACTGGCTGACGGCTCAGGAGTGGAGGATCCTGGCGTCCCGCCACCGCTCCTCGGAGGGAGAGATCGACCTCGTCGCCCTCGACCCGCATCGGTGCCTGGTCGCGGTCGAGGTCAGGCTCCGGCGCACCGGTCGAACCGGCGACGCCGTCGCGTCGATGCGCCCTCGGCATCTCCGACGGGTGAGTGCCGCCCTGGTGGCGTTTTCGCGCGGCCGGGCCATCCCGCATGACGGCCTGCGCGTCGACCTGGTGGCCGTCGTCCCCGGGCCGCGCCCCCGAACGTGGCGGCTGACCCGCGTGCCGGCGGTCGACGCCTGGTGACCCGCCCTCAGCGGCTGAAGATCCCTTCCAGGGCCAGGATGGTCTCGACGTACGGAACCGTGGACACCAGGACGCCGATCTGGTCGACCGAGGCCATGCCCTGGAAATAGGCGGCCAGGGTCTTCGCCGTGTCGCCCTGGTATCGGACCAGGTAGTGGGCCAGAAGACGAACGCCGGCGCGCGCATTCCAGCGCGGATCGCCGATGGCGGGCGCCTCGTGGAGCATGGAGCCCGCCACCCAGTCAGCGGTGTCGGGCATGAGCTGCATGAGCCCCACCGCGCCCGCGCCTGACACCACGCCCGGCTGCCAGCCGGACTCGTGCCAGGCCACGGCCAGGACCAGGGGGCCCGGGACCCCGAACTCACCCGCTGCCTCGAGGAGGATCCCGCGCGCCTCGGTTCGTTGGGCGACCCTGGCGGCCATGTCGGCCGGCATGCTCGAGTTCGTGACGGCACCTGGGGCGGACGCCGGAACTGGGGCGCCGGGGATCACCAGGCCCTGACCGGTGCGAATGAAGGACGGGTTGGCCAGCAGGTTCGCCTCCACCAGCGCCTCGACCGTGGTGCCGTACAGGCGCGAGATGGCCCACAGCGTCTCGCCCGCCTGTACGACGTGCTCCCGGATGGGGGCGGGGGCAGGCGGTGCCGGAGCGGCGGCCGGTTGCGGCGGCGCCAGCTGCGGAATGGCCAGCGTCTGGCCGATCCGGATGAGCGACGGGTTGGAGATCTGATTCGCCTCGACAAGGGCCGGCACCGTGGTTCCATATTGGACCGCGATGCCCCACAGCGTTTCGTCCGGCTGGACGACGTGGATGATGGGCGCGGGGGGCGCGGGGGCGGCCGGAGGCGGCGACGAAGGAGCCGACGGGGGATGCAGCACGATGCGCTGCCCGATCCGGATGAGCGACGGATCCGAAATCCCGTTGAGTGCCACCAGGGCATCGACCGTCGTTCCATGCTCCAGCGCAATGCCCCACAACGTGTCACCGCGCTGGACGATGAGGTCGTCCCCTGCGGCCGCGGGGGTCGCCACCGACGTCAGCAGGACCACCGCCAGCACGCTGCGGGCGACGGAACGTCGGGTAGGGGCGAATCGAAGCATCCATTCCTCCAGGGGCGCCAGCGAACGGATGCTCGACGCTCGCATGGATGCGTTCAATGGCCGTTGTGGTGGGGTGCGGGGTACTTCGGTACCGTTGCGTGCGCCTCGTCAGCGGCCCAAAGGACGGTGACGGGCGTGCAATCCGCGACTGCTATACTCGCGCCAGATCCGGCCCGGGTGCACCGAGCCGGACGATCCATCTCACAGGCCTCCCGATTCGCAGGTCTACGGTGCCCACTCTCGACCGGGTCGACCGATGCGAAGCTGACGGGGGCCGAGGAAGACAACCGGAGGAATCTATGGCTGCCGCCAGCATGAAGCAGCTGCTCGAAGCGGGCGTCCACTTCGGACACCAGGCCCGCCGCTGGAATCCCAAGATGCGCGAGTACATCTTTGCTGAGCGCAACGGGATCCACATCATCGACCTCGCCCAGACCGTATCGCGGCTTGACGCCGCGCTCGAGTTCGTGCGGGAGACGACCCGGCGCAGCGAGTCGGTCCTGTTCGTGGGCACCAAGAAGCAGGCGCAGGAAGCGGTGCGCGAAGAGTCCACCCGCGCAGGGCAGCACTACGTCGACACGCGCTGGCTGGGCGGTCTGCTGACCAACTTCATGACCATCAAGCGCCGCATCCAGCGCCTCGAGGCACTCGAGGCCCGCCGCGAAGCAGGCGAGTTCGAACGGCTCACCAAGAAGGAAGCCGGCAAGCTCACCGAGGAGATCGAGCGCCTGAACAAGGCCATGGGCGGCATCCGCCGCATGCGCCGGCTGCCGGGCGCCGTGTTCGTGGTGGACCCCCATCGGGAGGCGATCGCGGTCCGCGAGGCGCGCCGCCTCGAGATCCCGGTGGTCGCCATCACCGATACCAACTGCGACCCGGACCTCATCGACTGGGTGATCCCCGCCAACGACGATGCCATTCGATCGGTGCGTTTGTTGTGCGCCCTGGTCGCCGATGCCTCCCTGGCCGGACAGGCCGAGCGCCAGGCACGCATCGACGAGGAGATGGAGCAGGTCGAGGCGTTGCCGCCGGTGGATGAGGCCGCGCTGGGCCCAGACGCAGATTACAGCGCGGCGCTGGCCTCGGGCGAGGCCCTGGTCTTCGAGCCCGAGCCCGAGGAGGACGAAGAGACCGAGCGGCGCGCACGGGCCCGTCGGGCGGCCAGCATCGAGTTCGATGACAGCCTGGATGGCGAGCCGGTCGAGGACGTGGTCGAGGAACCGGCGTGACCATGGACACCAAACCTCTCGTGAGTCCGGCCGACGTCAAGGCGCTGCGCGAACAGACCGGGGCGGGGGTGATGGACTGCAAGCGCGCTCTCGAGGCGTCCGCCGGCGATTTCGATGCGGCCGTCGCTTTCCTCCGCGAAAAGGGGTTGGCCACGGCCCGCCAGAAGGCCGATCGGGTCGCCCTCGAAGGGGTGATCGCCGCCTACATTCATCACGGATCGCGCCTGGGCGTCCTGCTCGAGCTGAACTGCGAGACGGACTTCGTGGCCCGCACCGATGACTTCCAGCAGCTTGCCCGCGAGCTGGCGATGCAGGTCGCCGGCCTGTCCCCGCAATGGGTTTCGCGCGACGACGTGCCGGCCGAGATCGTGGCGGACCAGCGGGAGCGCTTCGCGGCCGAGGCGGCCGCCACAAGCCGGCCAGCAGACCAGGTGGAGGACATCGTCCAGGGCAAGCTCGACAAGTGGTACGAATCGGTCTGCCTCCTTGAGATGTCGCACCGCGGCACGGATCGGCGCATCGGCGACCTCGTCACCGACAAGATCGGCCTGCTGGGGGAGAACATCCGCGTCGCGCGCTTCGCCCGGATGGCGGTGGGGGAGACCGCGCCCGACTCGGACCAGGAACCCCTCCGGCCCGGCGCATGAGCCCGCAGCCGGCGGCTGGCGCGGACGGGCCCCGACGGGCGCTGCTCAAGCTGTCGGGTGAAGCGCTCATGGGCGAACGCCCGTACGGGATCGATCCCGAGGTCGCGCGCCGGATCGCGGGGGAGGCCGCCCAGGCCCATGCCGACGGGATCCAGGTCGCGATCGTGGTCGGTGGCGGCAACATCTTCCGCGGCCTGGCGGCGGCCTCGGCCGGCATGGATCGGTCGACGGCCGATTACATGGGCATGCTGGCGACCGTGATGAACGGGCTGGCCCTGCAGGACGCACTAGAACAGGCCGGGGCGCCAACTCGGGTCATGAGCGCCATCGCCATGAACGAGATCTGCGAGCCGTATATCCGGCGGCGGGCGATCCGGCACCTGGAGAAGCGCCGGGTGGTGATCCTGGTCGCCGGTACCGGCAACCCGTATTTCACGACCGATACCGCGGCGACCCTTCGAGCCGTGGAGATCGGGGCCCAGGTCATTCTGAAGGCCACCCGCGTGGACGGGGTCTATGACGCCGATCCGGAGCGCGAGCCAGACGCCCGGCGCTACGCGCAGATTGGCTACACCGAGGTGCTGGCCCATCGGCTCCAGGCCCTGGACGCCACCGCGGTCAGCCTGGCCATGGACAATCGGATGCCGATCGTCGTGTTCAACATGACGGTGGACGGCAACATCCTGCGCGTCCTGCGCGGGGAGGCGATTGGGACCCTGATCAGCGAGGAGGTGCCGGCGTGAGCCACGAGGCGTTGCGCACGATCGAGCCCAAGATGCAACGCGCGGTAGAGGCCATGGAGCGCGACTTTGCCGGCATACGGACCGGCCGGGCCTCGACGGCCCTGGTCGAGCGGATCGCGGTTGATTACTACGGAACGTCGACGCCGCTCAACCAGCTGGCCGGCATCTCGACGCCCGACGCGCATCTCATCGTCATCCAACCCTGGGACCGGGGGGCGCTGCCCGCCATCGAGAAGGCCATCACGCGCAGCGACATCGGCCTGGTGCCGAACGTCGATGGGACCGTCGTGCGGCTGCATGTGCCACCGCTGTCCGAAGAGCGACGCCACGAGCTGGTGCGACAGGTCCGTCGCCGTCTGGAAGAGGCCCGGGTCGAGATCCGGAACTTTCGCCGCGAGGCCGCGGACGAGCTGAAGCGGGCCCTCCGGGAGGGAAGCCTGGGCGAGGATGAGGAGCGCCGCGAGCTCGAGCATCTCCAGCGGCTCACCGATGGGTTCGTCGAGATGGCGGAGGCCCGCGGCGAACGCAAAGAGACGGAGATCATGGAGGTCTGACCGCCTGTCGGAATCCGAGGGCCCGCGTCACGTCGCGATCATCATGGACGGCAACCGCCGCTGGGCGGCGGCGCGTGGCCTGCCCGGCATTGCCGGTCATGTCCAGGGCGTGGAAGCGATTCGACCGGTCGTCAAGCACGCGCCCGACTGCGGGATCGAGGTCCTGAGCCTGTACGTGTTCAGCCGCGAGAACTGGACCCGGACCGAGGCGGAGGTCAACGGGCTGTTCTCCCTGGTGGACAGCGCGGTGCGCCAGCACACCGATGAGCTCATCGACGAGGGAGTATCGGTCCAGGTCATCGGCCGGCTGCACGAGGCACCGTCAGATGTGCAGCGCTCCATCCGCGAGGCGGAGGAGCGGACCCGAGGCGGGGCCCGCATGCGGTTGAACATCGCATTCAACTACTCGGGGCGGTCGGAGATCATCGATGCCGTGCGGGCGCTCGTCGCGGCCGGAGTGCCCGCCATCGAGATCGACGAGCCGGCCCTGGCCGCGCAGCTGTACACCGCCGGGCAGCCGGACCCGGACCTCATCATCCGCACCGGGGGAGAGCACCGGACCAGCAACTTCCTGTTGTGGCAGGGCGCGTATGCCGAGCTGGTGGTGTCGGATCGCCTGTGGCCCGACTTCACGCCAGCCGATCTGGACGCGGCCCTGGAGGAGTACGCGGGGCGTCATCGGCGGTTCGGGGGCTGATCGCTGTGCTCCGCACTCGGGTCCTGACAGCGCTCGTCCTGGCGCCCATCGTCGTGGCTATCGCCTGGTTCCGCGAGCCGTGGCTGAGCGTCGGCGTCCTCCTGGTCGTGGCCCTGGCCCTCGGCGAGGCCGTCGACCTGCTAAACGCGGCCGGCTGGGCGGTGCCCCGCGCCGCCACCTACGCCGCGGGTCTGCTGGTCACCGGGTTTGCGCTCATCGGTCTTCAGTCAGCTGCGGCCCCGCTGTTCCTGGGCGCGTCCGTGCAGATTCAGCCCTTCAGCTGGCCCTTCGCGATCTTCGTATTTGCCGTCATCGGTCTCGCGGGCGCGGCCTTGCGCAATGCGGATCCGCGGATCGGCCTCCAGGCATGGGTGGGGTCGGTGTTCACCGTGGCCTGGCTCGGCCTCCTCGGCCCGATGCTGGCCGCGGTCGGGCACCTGGCACCGCTGGACGGCACGGCCGGCGCTTCGCTCGGCACCTTGGGGTGGGAAGCGGGGACCGGGTGGCTCTTCGTCCTGTTCGGCCTTGTATGGAGCTGTGATACGGGGGCCTACTTCGTCGGCCGCGCCATCGGTCGCCGCAAGCTCCACCCCCAGGTCAGCCCGGGCAAGACGGTCGAGGGGTACCTTGGCGGCATCGTGGTCGCGGCACTCGTGACGGCGGCCCTCGGGTGGCTCGTGGTCGGACTGCCGGTGCTCATCGGACTGCTCACTGGAGCCGTCACCGCCGCGATTGGCCAAGGCGGGGACCTCGCCAAATCGCTCCTCAAGCGGGCCGCGGACCGGAAGGACTCCGGCCATCTCTTCCCGGGGCATGGCGGGATGCTCGACCGGGTGGACTCGCTCCTGTTCGCGGCGCCGACGCTGATCGCTTTCGCGGTGGTGCTCGGAGGCATGTGGATCGCGCCGTGACCGGCATCGCCCTGCTCGGCTCGACCGGATCTATCGGGACCCAGACGATCGAGGTCATCAGGGCAGCCCCTGACCGATATCGGCTGGTCGCCCTGGCCGCCGGCCACGCCGGCGATGCGCTCGCGGAGCAGCTCCGCGACTGGCCTGACGCAGCGGTTTGGTCCTCTGAGGGGAGACCGGCAGATCTCGACCCGGCCCGCTGGGCGGAGGGCGGGCTCGAGCAGCTCGCGACCGCCGACGGCGTGGACATCGTGGTCGTGGCCACCACCGGCATGACGGCCCTGCCCGCGGTGCTGGCAGCCCTGAAAGCCGGGCGCCGGGTTGCGCTGGCGAACAAGGAGACACTGGTGACCGGCGGCCACCTGGTCCGTCCGCTGCTCGCCAACCGGGAGGAGCCGCTCGAATGGATGCGACCGGTCGACAGCGAGCACTCGGCCATCTGGCAGTGCCTGCGCGGGGAACGCCTCGCGGACGTGGCGCGTCTCATCCTCACCGCCAGCGGCGGGCCGTTTCGGGACCGCCCGGCGGACGATCTGGCAAACGTGACGCCGGCCGAGGCGCTGGCGCACCCGACCTGGCAGATGGGGCCTAAGATCACGATCGACTCCGCGACCCTGGTCAACAAGGCCTTCGAGGCGATCGAGGCCCGATGGCTGTATGACCTGCCGTACCCTAGAATCGCCGCCGTGCTCCACCCCGGCAGCGTCGTGCACTCCCTGGTGGAGTTCGTCGACGGGTCGTACAAGGCCCAGCTCGGCCTGCCCGACATGCGCCTGCCCATCCAGTTCGCGCTGTCGTATCCGGATCGCCATCCGAGCCCGGCCCGCAGCGCGCCGCCGGAGGCGTGGGAGCCTCTCGTCTTCGCGCCGCTGGACCCGTCCCGATACCCGGCCTATGCCGCGGTGCGCGCCGGCGCCGATGCGGGAGGCAATCGCGGGACGGTGCTCAACGCGGCCGACGAGGTGGCGGTTGCGGCGTTCCTGGCCGGTGCCATCCCGTTTCCGGCTATCGCCGAGACGCTCGAGCGAGCGGTCGACCGGTGGGGGAGCGCCGTTGAGCCTTCGATGGACGAGATCAACGACCTGGACGCCGAGGTGCGGGGCACATTGAGTATCGACTTGGGCCTGGGAGCGGGTCAGTAAGTGGACTTCCTGCCCACCCTGCTCGCCTTCCTGGCGCTGATCGTGGTCCTGGTCCTGGTCCACGAGCTCGGCCACTTCGCGGTCGCCAAATGGGCCGGGGTGGCGGTCCAGGAGTTCGGCGTCGGGTTCCCGCCTCGCATCGCCTCGGTCGTGTTCCGCGGCACGCGCTACTCGTTGAACTGGATACCGCTCGGCGGCTTCGTTCGCCTCCTCGGCGAGGACGGCGAGATCGAGGTTGAGCGGCTTCGGCAGCGCGGCCTGTCCGAGGCGGCCGTCGAGAAAGTCATGGAGGGCGCGCTGAGCCGGAAAGGGATCCCGACCCGGCTGGCGGTGCTCCTGGCCGGGGTCCTGATGAACTTCGTGGCCGGAGCGCTGCTGTTCGCGTTGGCATTCAGCCAGCCGACCCCCGAATACCACGGACCGCTGACCGTGGTCAGCGTCCAGGAGGGGAGCCCCGGAGATGGCGTGCTGAAAGAAGGCGACATCATCACCGGCGCGGACGGGCGCACGTTCGAGCTGTCCACCGATCTCACCGCGTACGTCCGCAGCCAGGCCGGTGAGCCTGTCATCCTGCAGGTCACCCGTGACGACGAGGCCATCGACCTCGAGGTCACGCCACGCGTGCTGACCGAGGAGCAGCAGCGGGCCGGGGAAGGCGCGGTCGGGTTCGCATGGGAGACCGATGACGTCCGGATGGGCGCACCAGCCGCCGATGATGCGATCGACGCCCTCACCCAGGGCACGATCACCGCGGGCCGTGTGGCGGCCGAGATACCGGGTGGGCTGGCCCGGGCCATCGCCGGCATGCTCGGCCTCGCCCCGTCGACCGGCGACGTGGCCGGTCCGATCGGCATCGCCCAGCAGACCGGGCGGCTGCTGGATGCCCCGTTGGTCAGCCAGCTGTTCTTCATCGGCCTGTTGTCGGTCAACCTCGCCGTCCTGAACGTCCTGCCCTTCCCGCCCCTGGATGGTGGGCGGGTGATGATCGTCCTGATCGAGGCCGTCCGCCGTCGCCGCCTGTCAGCCGAACGCGAGGCCCTGATCTATTTCACCGGGTTCGTGGTGCTCATCGCCCTGGTCATCCTGATCTCGATCCAGGACATCTCGCGGCTGCCGGGGAGCTGATTTGAGCACGAAAATGAGGGCCCCGGCGGACGGCCAGGGCCCTCATCTCGAACAACCATTCACCGCTACTGGCAGCAGAACCCGCGAATGTAGTAGGCCGACAGCGGACCCGCCTTGATATCGAAGCGCATCCAGCCGAAGCGCTTCCACCACCAAAGCGCGTACGTCGAGATCCAGAAGTTGTTGCCGGTGGTCATGACGGTCCTGGCGCTGCTGTGATACCAGAAGCCGCACCACCCATCCGGTGGCTGAGCGCCGCCGAAATAGGCTGGAATGGACGTCACGTAGCAGTAGGGCGGCTCCGGAATGCTCGTGAATCGGTAACCGTCCGAACAGACCCCGATCCGTGTCCGGCTGGTGGCAACCTGGATGCCGGCGATGCCAACACCGAAGTTGCCTTGAAATGTCCCGCAGCTGATCGCCGCGGCAACCGTCGGGACTCCAATGGCGCTCACCTGCGACCAGCTGCTGGATAGCTCTGTCCAGCAGTCACTGTCCCTGGCTTTGCGGACAGCCTGCTTGATGTCGTCTCGAGTAGCTGAGCTCAAGACGCTGGCGATCAGGTCGCGACAGGCTGCGCGGTCCATGCCGGTACGGCGCGCTGCGCCCTCCGTGGCCTCGGCCGCATAGGTGGGCCCCACGATGACGATGGAGGACGCCAGCGACGCCAACAGCAGGAGCCGGATGAGGCGCTTCATCGGATCACACTCTCGATGCTTCCCCCGAGGCCACCGGCAAGGGTAAGCGCCAGGATTGGGAGGACAATGATGAGGATGGCCGCGCTCGCGATGACGAGCAGCAGCCTGGACCGGAGCGGATGCTCCGGCGAGATGCCGCGGTTCACTGGATGGACTCCCCTCGAATTGCGGTGTACAACAACGCCCGGCCGGGTCGCGCGACTAACGTAGGCCAGGCCGCTCACCAGTCGGTTACGGGGCCCTTTCGGGCAGGGGAGGAAGCGATGCGCGAACGTTCGTGGTGGACCGGCCGTCTGGTCGTTGGTGCGATCGGGCCGACGTTGGTCGTGGGAATCGTCCGGTACCTGATCTTCCGCTGAGAGGCCACCGGAATTGGCGTCCCACGAGGGCGCTGGTATACTCGCTGATGGTCTTGCGGCCGTAGCGGACCTAACCGAAACAGCAGTGATTGAGGACGTGGGTCGGTTTGCGAGCCCACGTCTTGTTTTTCGTCCGGCAGGGAGGTGCCAGCGTGAACCGCGACTTCATCGGCGCCCTGCTGCAGCTCAACGCCGAGAAGGGCGTCCCCCAGGACATCCTGCTCCAGACGCTTGAGCAGGCGATCGAATCCGCGTATCGGCGCAATGCGGAAGCGCCTGAGAACGTGGTGGTCAAGATCGACCCCGAGACCGGCGAGATCAGCGTCTACCGCGAGTACGAGGTGGTCGCCGGCGACACCGAAGTGACCGATCCCGAGCTCCAGAAGACGGTGTCCGAGGCGATCGAGATCGAGCCCGGGGTCGGGGTGGGCGGGCGCGTCCGGATCCCGGAGAACGTGACCCAGGCCCAGCTGGGCCGGATCGCGGCCCAGACCGCCGGCCAGGTGTATCGCCAGCGCCTGCGCGAGGCGGAGCGAGACGTGGTCTACCACCAGTACGTGAGCCGCGAGGGCGAGATCCTGACCGGGGTGGTGACCCGCACCACCGAGTCGGCCGTCGTGCTCGACATGGGCCGCGGGGTAGAGGCGGTGCTGTCGGTCAGCGAGCAGCTGCCGGGTGAGCATTACCGGATCGGACAGCACCTCAAGGTGTTCGTGCTCGAGGTACGCCGCACGACGCGAGGTCCGGTTCTGGTCGTCAGCCGGACGCACCGAGGCTTCCTGCGCCGCCTGATGGAGATGGAGATCCCCGAGATTTACAACGGGTCGGTCGTGATCCGCGGCATCGCGCGCGAGGCCGGGAGCCGATCCAAGGTCGCGGTCGAAAGCCGCCAGCCCGGCGTGGACGCCAAGGGCGCGGCGGTGGGGCAGCGGGGGACCCGGATCCAGGCCATCGTGGCCGAGCTGAACGGCGAGAAAGTTGACGTCGTGCTGTGGAACGAGGACCCGTCGCAGTTCGTGGCCGAGGCGCTGTCTCCGGCCGAGGTCATCGAAGTGCGGATCGACGAGGAGCACCGAATCGCCAACGTCATCGTCCCCGAGCGCCAGCTGTCGCTCGCCATCGGGCGCGAGGGCCAGAACGCCCGGCTGGCGGCCAAGCTGACGGGCTGGCGGATCGACATCCGCTCCGACGCGGGCGTGGCGGCAGCCGGCGCCGGCGGGTCGCGCGTCGCGCCGGCGTCTGCGGACGGCGCCGACGGCGCGGAGGGTGCAGATGGCGCGGATGGCGCGGATGGCGCAGATGGCGCGGATGGCGGCGCCGAAGGTGCTGAAAATGCCGAAGCGACGGCCTGACCGACAGCCGCAGCGGACCTGCGCCGTATGCCGCCAGGTGCGGACCAAGCGTGAGATGCAGCGCGTCGTGCGCACCGCGGACGGACAGGCGGTGACCGACCCCTCGGGCCGCATGCCGGGACGGGGGACCTACGTGTGCGCCGATCCCGCCTGCCAGGCGAACGCGGGACGGGAGCAGGCCATTGCGCGCGCCCTCGGATTAAGCGGGGGAGCCCATGCCGCCTCGTAGATACACCCAGCAGCGCCGTGGCCCACGGCCCCCGCGGCGTCGCGAGTCGACCAGCGCCAGCGTCGAAACCCCGACTCTGCCACGCCCCAGCGGGCCGGTGGAGATCGGCACCTCGATCGTTGTCCAGGACCTGGCCGAGGCGCTCGGGATCAGCACCGCGGCGGTGATCAGCGAGCTCATCCGCAACGGGATCTTCGCCACCATCAACCAGTCCATCGACTACGACACCGCGTCACTCGTGGCGGCCGAGCTGGGGTACGAGCTGGTGGAGCGTGGGGCCGCCGAGAAGACCGCGGCCGTTGCGCAGGAGCTCGTCGCGCCGGGCGCCGCCGCCGAGGGCGGTGTCCGGATTACGCCCTGGGGCGAGGACGATCCCGACGACCTGGTCACCCGTGCCCCGATCGTGACCGTCATGGGTCACGTCGACCACGGCAAGACGAGCCTGCTGGACGCCATCCGCAGCACGGCGGTGGTCGCTCGCGAGGCCGGCGGCATCACCCAGCACATCGGCGCCTCGGAGGCGGTCCACGGCGACCGGCGCATCGTGTTCCTCGACACGCCAGGCCACGAAGCGTTCACCGCCATGCGGGCCCGTGGGGCTCAAGTCACGGACATCGCGGTCATCGTCGTGGCTGCCGACGACGGCGTGATGCCCCAGACCCGCGAGGCCATCGACCACGTCCGCGCCGCCCGCGTGCCGATGATCGTGGCCATCAACAAGATCGACAAGCCGGATGCCAACCCGGATCGGGTCAAGCAGGAGCTCGCCGAGATGGGGGTCCTGATCGAGGAGTTCGGCGGCGACGTGATCGCCGTCCCGGTCTCGGCCAAGCAGGGGACCGGGCTGGACGACTTGCTGGAGATGATCGGCCTGGTCGCCGACCTCCAGAACCTGAAGGCCAACCCGAATCGTGAGGCGTACGGCACGATCATCGAGTCCAAGGTGGACAAGGGCCGCGGCAACGTCGCCACCGTGCTGGTCCAGAACGGCACCCTCAAGGTCGGGGACGTGGTGACCGTGGGGAAGACATATGGACGAGTGAGGGCCCTCCAAAACGCAGCCGGCCGCCGCGTTCGCCAGGCCGAGCCCGCCGCCGCGGTGGAAATCCTCGGGCTCCAGGACCTGCCCGAGGCCGGCGACCAGTTGCGCGTCGTCCCCGACGAAAAGGCGGCCCGGGATGCGGCCGAGGTCGTGGAGCGCCACGGACCCGGCGGCGACGGACGGGGACCGACCAGCCTGGAGGACATCAGCGCCCAGATCCATGCCGCCGAGGTCAAGGAGCTGCGCGTGATCCTGAAAACCGATGTCCAGGGCTCGCTGGGCGCCATCCGCCACGCGCTCGATCGGCTCAGCACCGGCGAGGTCCGGATCAACATCCTCAGCGAAGGGGCCGGGGACATCAACGAGTCCGACGTCGTGCTGGGCGCGGCGTCAGGCGCGGTCGTGGTCGGCTTCAACACCAAGCTGGACCCCGGCGCCGAGCGGGCGGTGGAGGCCTCTGGCGTCGACGTCCGCCTGTACGAGGTCATCTACAAGCTGACCGATGACATCAGCCTGGCCCTCCAGGGCCTCCTGACCCCCAAGCAGGTCGAGCAGATCGAGGGTCATGCCGAAGTTCGGCAGGTGATCAAGGCCGGCAAGGCGGGCCAGGTGGCCGGCTCGTACGTGCTCGACGGCCGCATCCTGCGCGGCGCCCAGGCCAGACTCATGCGGGGCGGCCAGCTGGTCACCGAGACGCGAATCGAGTCGCTGCGACGATTCAAGGACGACATCCGCGAGGTGGCGGCCGGATTCGAGTGTGGGATCGGGCTGGCCGGATCGCCGGAGTTCGCCGAGGGCGACGTGATCGAATGCTTCCAGATGGTGTCGGAGGCGTCCGCCTGAGCCCGAGGAAGGGGACGGGAACCCGGTGAGTCAGCGCACCGACCGCCTGGACAGCCAGATTCGCGCCGAGCTGATGCAGATCCTGCAGCGCGAGATGAACGACCCGCGACTCGGGTTCGCCACCGTTACCCGGGTCGACACCGCGCCGGACCTCACCCAGGCACGCGTGTGGGTGTCGGTGTACGGGCCCGACCAGGACCAGACGAAGACCCTGACCGCCCTGACCGATGCCGCCGGCTGGCTTCGTCACCGGCTGGGGGAGCGCCTCAGCATCCGACACATCCCGCAGCTCGTGTTCCGGGCCGATGAATCGATGGCGGACGGCGATCGAGTCCTCAAGCTGCTCCGCGACCTGGACGCCGCCGAGGACCAGGACCGATGAAGGAGGTCGCCGCCGCCCTGCGCGGGGCGCAGCGGATCACGGCCATCGGGCACGAGAACCCGGACGCCGACACGCTGGGAGCGGCGCTGGCGATCCGCATGGTGGGGGAGCGATACGGAGTCCCGGCCGAGGTCGTGATGGCCGACCCGGTGCCGCCCTACCTCCAGTTCCTGCCCGGCGTGGCGGAGGTGCGATCCGCCCCCGCCCTCGAGCCGGACGTGGCGGTGGTCCTGGACGCCGGGGACCTGGCTCGGGTCGGACGGATCGCCACCGACCACGCCGACTGGCTCGCGCGGGCGCGGATCGTGAACATCGATCATCACGTGAGTAACCCCGGGTTCGGCGAGGTCAACATGGTCGACCCGGATGCGGCCTCGACCTGTGAGATGGTGACTCTCCTCCTGCCCGATCTCGGCGTCGAGCTGAATCCGGAGCTGGCAACGGTCCTGTTGGCCGGGATCGTCAACGACACCCACACCTTTGCCCACCCCAACGTCACCCCACGCACGCTGCGGGTGGCGGCGTCGCTGGTCGAAGCCGGTGCGTCTCTGGCGGCCATCCACCGGGCCATCTACGCCGAGAAGCCGTTCGCGACGCTGACCCTGTGGGGCCGCGCGCTGGCCGGCGTCGCGTCGGCGAGCGATGGGCGGGTGGTCCATGCCGCCCTGACCGCGGCCATGATGGCCGAGACCGGCACCTCGCTCGATGCGAGCGAAGGATTCATCGACCTGCTGGGACTGGCCCGCGACGCGGATATCGTCCTCCTGTTCAAAGAGCACGGACCAACCGTCACCCGGGTCAGCATCCGGACCTCGGCGCGGGCCGATGCGGTGGCGGTCGCGGCCGCATTCGGGGGTGGGGGGCATGCGCGCGCCGCCGGCTGCACCGTCGAGGCGCCGTTGGGCGAGGCTCGGGACCGCGTGCTCGCGGAATGCGAGCGCGAGCTGAAACGCGCCGATGATCGGCGTCCTTAACCTCGACAAGCCGGTCGGGCCCACCTCCCACGACATGGTCGGCCTGGTGCGCCGCCTGAGCGGGATGCAACGCATCGGTCATGCCGGCACCCTGGATCCGTTGGCCTCCGGGGTGCTCCCGATCCTGGTCGGCGGCGCCACCCGGCTGAGCCAGGAGTTGACGGCCGGACGCAAACGCTATGACGCCATCGTGCGGCTTGGGTTCCGGTCGCGGACCGATGACGGGGAGGGGCCTCTCGAAGCGGGCGGGCCACCTCCCGGCGAGGACGCGGTGGAGGCCGCCCTGGGTGCGTTCGTGGGCACCCTCCAGCAGCGCCCGCCCGCCTTCTCGGCCCGCAAGCAGGCTGGCCGGACGGCCCACCGCGCGGCCCGTCGCGGAACCGCGTTGGACCTGCCGACGCGCGAGGTGACGGTGCATGCCCTGCGCCTCGTGGAGACCGTGGCGGGGAACGGTTGGCTCGACCTCCACCTCGACCTGGAGACCGGCCCCGGGACCTACGTGCGCTCGATCGCCCGCGACCTCGGTGAGCAGCTGGGGTGCGGGGGCTACCTGCATGCCTTGCGGCGCACCGAAGCCGCCGGGCTTGCGGCCAGCGACGCCCGGACGCCATCCGAGTTGGAGGCGCTGGCGCGCGAGGGCCGGCTCGAGGAGGCGCTGATCCCCCTCGAGCGGCTCGTCGACCTGCCTCAGCTCACGCTCGAGGAAGAGCAGGCCCGGCGCTTCGCGAATGGCGGCGAGCTGCCATGGTCCGGAGAGGGGCGGGTCCTGGTCCGCGGCCCATCCGGCCTGCTGGGCGTCGGCACGCTGGGCGGGGGAGTGCTTCATCCGAACAAGGTCCTGGTCGAAGGGCCGCCATGATCGAGGCCCGAATCGAGGAAGGGCTGACTCTCGGTCGGCTCGCGGCGCGCGAACCGATGCGGCCGGTGGCCGTGGTTCTGGGCGTGTTCGACGGGGTGCACCGGGGACATGGGGCCCTCCTCTCGGCCGTGCGGGAAGCCGGCGCCGCTCGGGGCGCCAGGCCGGTCGCGCTCGTCTTCGACCCGCCCCCGATCGAAGTCATCCGTCCTGGCCACGCCGTGGAGCGCCTGGCGCCGCTATCCGAGAATCTGGGTCACATCCGGGATGCCGGTGTGGAGGCCATCCCCATTCGATTCGATACAGCGGTTCGCGAAATGCCGCCCGAAGCGTTCCTTGACGCCCTTGCGCCGGGATTGCAAACGGTGGCGATCGTGATGACGCCTGACACGGCGTTCGGCCGTGACCGGGCCGGCACTCCCCAGCGGCTGATGGCCGTTGGCCCCGCACGCGGGTTCGAGGTCGTCGTGATTGAGCCCGAGATGGATGACGGACCGATCTCGTCGAGCCGAATCCGCCGCGCCCTGGCGGAAGGTGACATTCCGCGTGCCACGCGGCTGTTGGGGCGCCGCCCGTCATTGAGCGGTGAAGTCGTCCGCGGCGATGGCCGCGGCCAGGAGCTTGGTTACCCGACCGCGAACCTCGCGTTCCGGTACAACCCCGCCCTTCCGTCGATCGGGATTTATGCGGGCTTGGCAGGCGGACCGAGCACGACCGGCGCGCTGGTCAGCGTCGGTCGCCGACCCACGTTCCATGACGACGGTGATGTCGTCGTCGAGGCCTACCTCCTCGACTGGAGCGGGGACCTCTACGGCCAGCCGCTGCGGCTCGAGCTCGTGGAAAGGCTCCGCGACGAGCGACGCTTCGAGTCGGCAGCGGAGCTCACGGCCCAGATGCGGCGTGACGAGGTCCGGGCCCGGGCGGCGCTGGCCGGGATCGTCTGATACGATGCGACGAACCGACAGATTGAAAGTGGAGGAACATTTGCCGCTCGACCCGGCTACGAAGGTCGCCGTCGCCAACGACTTTGCAACGCATGATGGCGACACTGGATCCCCCGAAGTGCAGGTCGCGCTCCTGACCGAGCGGATCAAGTCATTGACGGAGCATTTGCGCAGCTACCCCAACGACAACGCCTCACGCCGCGGGCTGCTCAAGCTTGTCGGCCAGCGCCGCCGCCTGCTCGCGTATCTCGTCCGGACGGACGTGGATCGCTACCGGACGGTGATCGGCCGTCTCGGCCTGCGCCGGTAACGTCGTCATTCATCTCCTGACCCGGCCACGCCGGGTCCACGCATCCCCGCGTCACGCGCGACGCACCCCATCTGAGCCGCGCCGCCCGCTCTGGGCAGGCCGCGCCGGACACATCACCACATTGGAGGATTTCCTTGGCTATCAAAGTTGAAACAGAGATCGGCGGCCAGACCTTCTCGCTCGAGACGGGCAAGCTGGCCGAGCAGGCCGATGGCGCGGTCCTGGTCCGCTACGGGGACACCGTGCTGCTGGCCACCGCCGTCTCCGCCGAACCCCGTGAGGGGATCGACTTCTTCCCGCTCACCGTGGACTACGAGGAGCGGATGTACGCCGCGGGCAAGATCCCTGGCGGATTCATCAAGCGCGAGTCGCGCCCGTCCGAGGCGGCCATCCTCGCTATGCGGCTGACCGATCGCCCGATTCGGCCGCTCTTCCCCAAGGGCTACAAGAACGACGTCCAGGTCGTGCTCACCGTCCTGTCGGCCGACCAGGAGAACGACCCCGACATCCTGGCCGTGAACGGCGCTTCAGCAGCGCTGTCGGTCAGCGGGATACCGTTCATGGGCCCAGTCGGAGCGGTCAGGGTGGGATACATCGATGGCCAGTACGTGGCCAATCCCACCAACAGCCAGCTCGAGAACAGCACGCTGGACCTGGTCGTGGCCGGGACCCGCGACGCGATCATGATGGTCGAGGCCGGCGCCAAGATCCTGCCCGAGGCGACCATGCTGGAAGCCATCACCTGGGGTCACGCCGAGCTCCAGAAGTCGATCGAGCTCCAGGACAAGCTGGTGTCCAGCGCCGGAACGCCCAAGCGCACGCCGTTCTTTGGCCCCCGCGCGGACTCCATTCCCAAGCTCGGCAGCGCGCTGAGCCGCCCGGGAGCCGAGTTCGTGATCCTCGATCTCGAGACCACGTCGATTAAGCCGGAGCACGGCTACATCGTCGACATCGCCGCCCTGCGGGTTCGTGATGGTGCGGTCGTTGATCGGTTCGAGTCCCTCGTCAACCCGGGTCGCTCGATCGTCGGTCACCAGGTCCACGGCCTGACCGACGAGGACGTGGCCAAGGCGCCGACCGCGGCCGAGGTGTTGCCGCGCTTCGTCGAGTGGGTTGGCAGCGCGCCGGTCGTGGCCCATAACGTCAGCTTCGACCTGCCGTTCGTGCTGCGTCACCTCCCCAACGACGTGGGCTGGGAACCCAGCGCCGTCTATGACACGCTGGAGCTGGCCTACCAGCTGTACCCGGACGCGGGGAGCTACAAGCTGGCGGACCTCATGCGATTCATCTTCGGCAAGGACCATGGCGCCGCCCATCGGGCCATGCCTGACGCGGAGGCCACGGCCGAGGTGTTCATCAGCCTGACCAGCGGCCTGGTCGATCGGCTGGACGCCATTCGGGCCGACATCGCGGCCGAGGTGCGTCGCGGCCGGGAGGCCTACAACCGGGCCGAGCAGGGCCAGGCCCTGGAGGACGTCCGGCGCCGCCATGGCATCGGCTCCCCCTTGATGGACGTGCTGACCAAGGCCACCGTCCGGGAGCTGGTGCTGTCGGAGAACATCCGCATCGACGGGCGCGACACGACGACCATCCGGCCCATCTCGGTGGAAGTCGGCATCCTGCCCCGGACCCACGGGTCGGGCCTGTTCACCCGGGGCCAGACCCAGGCCCTCACGATCGCGACCCTGGGTCCCTCGAGCGACGTCCAACGCCTGGACACCATCTCGCCGGAGACCGAGAAGCGGTACCTGCATCACTACAACATGCCGCCGTACTCGGTGGGTGAATCCAAGCCGATGCGGGGACCCGGCCGGCGCGAGATCGGTCACGGGGCGCTTGCCGAGCGCGCCCTCCTCCCGGTCCTGCCCACGGTCGACGAGTTCCCGTACGTGATCCGGGTGGTCAGTGAAGTCGTGTCCTCGAATGGCTCGACCAGCATGGCCAGCACGTGTGGCAGCACCCTGGCCCTGATGGACGCCGGTGTGCCGATCTCGGCCCCCGTGGCCGGGGCGGCCATGGGCCTGATCACCGATCCGGACACCAACCGCTACGCGGTCCTCACCGACATCACCGGCAAGGAGGACATGTTCGGCGACATGGACTTCAAGGTGGCCGGTACCGCGGAGGGTGTCACCGCCCTGCAGATGGACATCAAGGTGCAAGGCATCACGGCCGAGATCCTGCGCGATGCCCTGGAACAGGCGCGCACCGCGCGGCTGTTCATCCTGGACAAGATGACGGCCGTGATCAGCGCCAGCCGATCCGAGCTGAGCCCGTACGCGCCGCGAATCACGACCATCAAGATCCCGGTCGACAAGATCCGCGACGTCATCGGCGCCGGCGGCAAGGTGATCCGCCAGATCACCGCCGAGACCGGGACCCAGATCAACGTGGAGGACGACGGCACCATCCAGATTGCCGCCGTCTCCGGTGAGGCCGGCGAGAAGGCGGTCCGCTGGATCGAGGGTCTGACCCGTGACGTGGAAGTCGGGAAGGAATACCTGGGCAAGGTGACCCGGATCATGAACTTCGGGGCCTTCGTCGAGATCCTGCCCGGCAAGGAGGGCCTGGTCCACATCAGCCAGCTGGCCGACTACCGCGTCCCGCGGGTCGAGGACGTGGTGGCCATCGGCGACGAGCTGATGGTGGTGGTCACCGAGATCGACCGCATGGGCCGCGTCAACCTGAGCCGCCGGGCGGCCATGGAGCGGCACATGGCGCGCTCGGGCGTTCCTGCCGGCGCCGGTGCTGACACGGAGCGCTCGTAGGCACCGGCGTCCCCGATGAGCGGGGAGGCCGATCTCGGCGCGGTAGCGGCCGAGGTCCGGGCCTGCACCCGCTGTCCGCTGGCGACCGGGCGCACGCTCGCCGTCCCGGGCGAGGGGAACGCGATCAGCGACGTGTTGTTGGTGGGGGAGGGTCCGGGCCAGCGCGAGGACGCCACCGGGCGGCCGTTCGTGGGCCCGGCCGGGCAGCTGCTCGAGGAGCTGCTGCACGCCATCGGCTGGCAGCGGAGTGATGTGTTCATCACCAACGTGGTGAAGTGCCGGCCGCCGGGAAACCGCGACCCGGAGCCGCCGGAGATCGAAGCCTGCTCGCCCTATCTCGACCGCCAGGAGCAGGCCCTGGACCCGGTCCTGGTGGTGACGCTGGGTCGGCACTCCCTGCAGCGCTACCTGCCCGGGGCGCGCATCTCCGAGGCACACGGGCGGCTGCGGCGGGCAGGCGGGCGATTCGTATTGCCGATGTACCATCCGGCTGCCGCGTTGCGGTCGTCCGCCCTCCGAGAAACGCTGGCGCGCGACTTCCGTGGCCTGCCGGCGGCGCTGCTGGCAGCTCGCGACGCCCTCGCGGCGGAGCGGGAAGAGGGTGCTCCCAGGGCGCCGGCCGAACCGCCGGTGCTCAGCCGGGTGGACGATGACCGACAGATGACATTGTTCTAGAGGACGCAATGCCAGGCACGCTCCGAATCATTCCCCTGGGCGGGGTCGGCGAGGTGGGCAAGAACATCACCGCCATCGAAGCCGATGACGAGATCGTGGTCGTCGATTGCGGACTGGCCTTCCCCGAGCCCGAGATGCTCGGGATCGACCTCGTGGTCCCCGACGCGACGTACCTGGCCGAGCGGCGGGACGCGGTGCGCGGCATCCTGCTGACCCACGGCCACGAGGACCACACGGGCGGCCTGCCCTACGTCCTGCCTCGCCTGTCCGGCACCCCGATCTATGCCACCAAGCTCACCATCGGTCTGGTCACGGGCAAGCTCCGGGAGCACAAGCTCATGGGCGCCACCACGTTGCATGAGGTGGAGCCCGGAACGGAGTTCGCGGTCGGCGCCTTCCGGGTGACGCCGTTCCGCGTCAACCACTCGATCCCGGGTGGGGTCGGCTTCGCGATCCGCCATGCGCGGGGCACGATCATCCATACCGGGGACTTCAAGTTCGACCACACCCCGCCCGACGGGACGCGTGCCGACCTGGGCCTGATCGCCGAATGGGGGCGCCAGGGCGTCGACTTCCTGCTGTCCGACTCGACCCGCGCCGAGCGCGAGGGTTACACGCTGTCGGAGGCCACCGTCGGCGAGTCCCTGCGCCAGCTGATCGGGGCGGCCGAGGGTCGCGTCATCATGGCCACCTTCGCCTCGAACATCGGGCGCGTGCAGCAGGCCATCGACGCCGCGGCCGAGCACGGACGCAAGGTCGTCCTGCTGGGTCGCAGCATGGAGCAGAACGCCGCCATCGCCACTGAGCTGGGATATCTGGACGGGCGGGATGGGACCGTTGTCGCCAAGAACCAGCTGGAGCGCATCGATCCATCGGAGCTGGTGGTGGTGACCACCGGCTCCCAGGGCGAACCGATGTCCGGGCTGACCCGGATGAGCAGCCGTGACCATCGGAACATCACGATCGTCCCCGGCGACACGGTGATCGTGTCCGCCTCGCCCATCCCCGGCAACGAGGAAGCGGTGGCGCGGACCATCGACAACCTCTTCAAGGAAGGGGCGATGGTCCATTACGAGCCCATCACCCACTGCCACGTGTCGGGCCACGGCTCGCGCGAGGAGCTGAAGCTCATGCTCGGCCTCGCCAAGCCCCGCCATTTCATCCCGATCCACGGTGAGTACCGGATGCTCGTCCAGCACGCTCTGCTGGCGGAGGGGGCCGGCGTGGCGGTGGACCGCATCTTCGTCCTGCAGAATGGCCAGGTGGTCGAATTCGACGGTCGCGTGGCCCGCCTGGCGGGGAGCGTGCAGGCGGGCGCGGTCCTGGTGGATGGCCTGTCGGCCGTGGATGGCGTCGACGGAGTCATCCTCCGCGACCGGCGCGCACTGGCCAGCGACGGGGTAGTCATGGTCGCGCTGACGGTGGCCACGGCCACCGGACGCACGGTGGGGGGCCCGGACCTCATCGGTCGCGGCTTCCTGCCCGATCCCGAAGACCCCCTCCTGGAGGAGGCGCGGGCCTACCTTGCCGCCGCGTTGGACAAGGGCGGAGAGGGCCAGCGTGCGGAGCCGGGCTACCTGAAGACCAAGATCCACGACGTCTTGAGCCGCTTCTTCTACGAGAAGACGCACCGCCGTCCCATGATCCTGCCCATCGTGCTGGAGGTCTGAGCCCGATGGCCAAGGCAGGGTCGCGGTCGCGCCGCCGGAAACGGGCTCGGCGGGCGGCGAACACAGGCCTGCGTATCAGCCGTCGGGTCGTCCGCGAGGTGGGCGCCCTGGCCCTGGTGGTGCTGGCCCTGGTGTCGCTCCTGGCCCTGGTCACGCCCGACGCGGCGGCCGGGGTGACCCTGTGGCGCGACTTCCTGAAGACCCTGCTCGGGTGGGGGTTCTTCTTCGCGCCCGCGCTGCTGCTGCTGTTCGCGGTGATGCTGTGGATGCGCTCAGTGCCCACCGAACGCATCATCTCGGCCCTCGGCGTGGTCCTCGTCACCCTGTCGTTGCAGGGACTCTTCCAGCTCGCCGTGGGCGGTCCCGGGGCTCCCGCCCCGCCAGGGGACGGGGGAGGGATCATCGGCACCGTGGTGGACGCCCCGCTCGTCCTGCTGCTCGGCAGCGCGGGCGCGGCCATCGTCCTGTTCCTGCTCCTGGTGGTGGGCTTCCTCCTGTTCTTCAACATGACCATCGGGGACGTGTTCGCCGCGTGGTCGCACGGTCGGGAAGTCGGCCCGGCGGCGGCCGCGGCTGCGAGCGCCCGGGCAGCCACGGGGCCGGGCATGTCGCCTCCCGGGCGGAGCTCCGCCCCCGACGAACCGCCCGTCATCCTCCGCCGCCAGCGCCCCGAACCGGCGCTCGCCGCAGCCGCGGCGGGCGCGCTGCCCGGTGCCGTGGCGGTGCTGGACGATGAGAGTCTGACGCAGGGTGAGCTGGAATCCGGCGAGACCGCACACCTGGCCGAGGTGGGGGAGCGGGAGGCGGCCGACGCCGCGCTCGAACGAGCCGCACAGAGTTGGATCCTGCCCGACCTGGGCCTGCTGGCCGATGCGCCCGGCAACGGCCCAGCGCAGATGGACCTCACGGCCAAGGGACAGCTCATCCGCCAAACCCTGGCCAGCTTCGACATCGGCGTGAAGGTCGCCCGCATCCAGGAAGGCCCGGTGGTCACCCAGTACGCGCTGGACGTGGAGCCCGGGATCAAGCTGTCGCGGATCCAGGGGCTGGCCGACAACCTGGCACTCGCCCTCTCCGCGCGCTCGATCCGGATCGAGGCGCCCATCCCCGGCGAGCCCTACGTCGGGGTCGAGATCCCGAACGCGGCCTTCGACCTGGTGACCCTCAAGGAGGTCCTCGGCTCGAAGGCGTTCCAGCAGATCGCCAGTGAGGGCGAGCTTGCCTTTGCGCTGGGCCAGGACGTGGCCGGCCAGCCGGTGGCCGCGGACCTGTCCCGCATGCCGCACCTGCTCATCGCCGGGGCCACCGGGTCGGGCAAGAGCGTATGCGTCAACGCGCTCATCTGCTCGGTGATCATGCGCAATCGGCCGGACGAGGTGAAGCTCATCCTCATCGACCCCAAGCGCGTCGAGCTGGCCCAGTACCGCGGCCTGCCGCACCTGCTGACCGAGGTCATCGTCGACACCGACAAGGCGGTCAACGCGCTGAAGTGGACGGTGGGGACCATGGAGAGTCGCTACCACGAGTTCGCCCAGCGCGGGGTGCGCAACATCGCTGGCTACAACGCCGAGGTGCGCGCCGACGAGGCGCGGATGCCGTACATCATCGTGGTCATCGACGAGCTGGCCGACCTGATGATGATGAGCGCCTACGAGGTCGAGGCCACCGTCACCCGCATCGCGCAGCTGGCGCGGGCGACCGGCATTCACCTGGTGGTCGCCACCCAGCGCCCATCGGTCCAGGTCGTCACCGGCTTGATCAAGGCCAACGTCCCGTCGCGCATCGCGTTCGCGATGACCAGCGGCGTGGACAGCCGGACCATCCTGGACGCCGTGGGCGCCGAGGACCTGTTGGGCCGCGGCGACATGCTGTACCTGCCCATCGACTCACCGCGCGGGGTGCGGCTCCAGGGCGTGTTGGTCACCGATCCCGAGATCGAGAAGCTGGCCCGCTTCTGGCGGGCCCAGGGCGCGCCCCGCTATCGGACCGAGATCACGGCCGCCAAGCGGGATGGCCGGAGTACCGATGGATCGGACGAGGATGCCGATGCCGACCCGCTGCTGCGGCAGGCGATCGACGTCGTCCGCCGCTCCGACAAGGCGTCTGCCTCGCTGCTCCAGCGCCGGCTGCGGGTCGGATACGCCCGAGCGGCGCGCATCCTGGACCAGATGGAGGATCGGGGCATCGTCGGTCCGGCTGACGGCAGCCGCTTCCGCGAGGTGCTCATGACGCCCGACGGGTGGGGCGGGGAGATCGGGCCGGGTGAGGATGAGGCATGACCCACGGCGGCCGCACCCTGGGGCACACGCTCCGGGCGGCCCGCGAGGCCAAGCGCTGGGACCTGGCCCGCACCGAGCGCGAGACACGCATCCGGACCCGCTACCTGGTTGCCCTGGAGCAGGGTGACTATCGGGACCTCCCGAGCCCGGTCTACACCCGCGGCTTCGTCCGCAACTACGCCCTGTACCTGGGCCTGGACCCTGAGCTGTGCCTCGACCTCTACCGGCTGGAGGCCACCTCGGAGGACGCCCCGTGGGCGGCTGTCACGCCGCTGCGCCCGATCGATGCCCGTCGCGGCGGCGCCCTGGTCCTCACCCCTACCCGGGTGGCCACGGTCGGCCTGATCGTGCTCGTGATCGCGTTCGTGGGCTACCTGGCCTACCAGTTCCTGACCTTCGCCGCCACCCCGGATCTGACGGTGACCGATCCGGCCACTGACCTGGCGGCCTTCGCCGGCACCTCGTACGTTCTGCGCGGGGAGACCGTCCCCGACGCGCAGATTGAAGTCGATGGGCTGCGCGAGAACCCCACATCCACGGCGACTGCCAGCGGACTGTTCAACATCCGGGTCAAGCTCGTGCCCGGCTCGAACGTGATCACCCTGGTCGCGACCGATCCCGTCACCGGGCGATCGTCGGACCCGGTGCGCCGCACCATCACGGTCACGCTGGACACCCAGTCACCGGCGCCCAGCGGCAGTCCAGGCCTCGGTTCGCCGTCGCCGCCGGCCCCATAAGCGCCCAACCGATACGGCAAGATACCGACGCATGGCCGACTTCTCGTTCGACGTGGTGAGCGACTTCGACCAGCAGGAGCTGGTCAACGCCCTGGACCAGGTGCGGCGCGAGATCGCGACCCGGTATGACTTCAAGGGGAGCAAATCCAGCCTCGAGCTGGGCAAGGCCGAGGTCACCCTGGTCGCGGATGACGAGTTCCGGGCAGCGGCGGTCAAGGACCTCGTACAGACCAAGGCCGTGCGGCGCGGGCTGTCATTGAAGATCTTCGACTGGGGCAAGCTGGAGCCTGCCGCGGGCGGGACGGTGCGGCAGGTCATCGGCCTGCGAAAAGGTTTGAATGCCGACCAGGGGCGCGAGCTCTCGCGCCACGTTCGCGAGCAGTTCCCCAAGGTCAAAGTGTCCATCCAGGGAGACACACTGCGGGTCTCAGCCCCGAGCAAGGACCTGCTGCAGGCCGTGATCGCCGACCTGCGCGGGCTGGACTACCCGGTTGCCCTCCAGTTCATCAACTACCGATGACCAAGCTCGCATGACTGGTGACCAAGCTCGCATGACTGGAACCACTGACCGTGACCTCGCCGACGCGGCCAACCGCCTGGGGGCGGCGCTTCTGGCCGTCGAATGGACGCTGAGCAGCGCCGAGTCGTCCACAGCCGGGCTCATCGGTCATGCCATCACCATGGTTCCCGGCGCCAGCCGCTACTACGTGGGCGGAGTGATCGCCTATTCGAACCTGGCCAAGGTGCTTGAGCTGGGTGTTCCCGAGGACCTGATCGCCAGGCATGGCGCGGTGAGCGCCGAGGTCGCGGAGGCCATGGCCGAGGGTGTGCGGAGCCGATTCGATACCGACCTGGCGGTGGCCGTGACGGGCATCGCCGGCCCGGATGCCGGAGGGACGGCCAAGCCGATTGGCCTGCATTTCGTTGCCGCCTGCCGGCGTGGCCATCCGGCCACCGTCGAGCGCCACGTGTACACCCGCGACCGCGAGGGCAACAAGGCCGAGGCCGCATTGGCCGCCCTGGAGCTGGCGATCCGGGAGGTCGACGCCGGCTGATGGTGCGGCCCGGCGAGCGGATCCACGTCATCGGGATTGCCGGCTCCGGGGCCTCAGGGACGGCCCTGTTGGCCGCGCACGCCGGCGCGCGGGTGGACGGATGCGACACGGCCGGGCCGTCCGCGTACACGGAGCCGTTAGCCGCGCTCGGCGTGAGCGTTGCCAACGGGCACGACCCGGCGCACCTGGAGGGCGTGGACCGGGTAGCCGTCAGCGCTGCGCTCCGGCTCCAGCCGGACCTGCCTGAGCTGGTCGCTGCCCGTGATCGGGCCATCCCGGTCGTCCCCTGGCAGGCCATCCTGGGCGAGCTGGTGGGGGAGCGAGGTCGCCTCGGAGTGGCGGTGGCCGGCACCCATGGCAAGTCCACCGCCACCGCGCTCCTCGGTCACCTGCTGGTCGACGCCGGACGCGATCCAACGGTCGAGGTCGGCGCGCTGGTGCCGGCCTGGGGCGCCTCGGCGCGGGCCGGTGGGGGAGCGGAGTTCGTGGCCGAGGCCGACGAATACGACGGCAACTTCCTCCACCTGCACCCCGCCGCGGTCCTGCTGACGACCATCGAGATGGACCACCCGGACGTCTTCGCCGACGAGGAGGCTGTATTCGAGATGTTCGCTCGGTTCCTGGGTGGCATGAGCACCGACGAGCGGGTTGGAGGGCGGCTCCTGGTGGCTTTGGCGGAGGATCGAGGGACCGATGCGGTCCTGGAACATCTGGCTGACTGGGGCGGCCGCCTGGTCCGATACGGCCACGGGACCGATCACGAGGCCGCCGACGTCGCCTTCGATCAGGATGGCACCAGTTTCGACCTGTTCGGCGTTCGGTATCGATCGCACCTGGCCGGCGCGCACAACGTCCTGAATGCGGTTGGTGCGCTCGTCATGGCCCGAGAGCTGGGAATCGACCCAGAGGCCCTCAAAAGCGGTCTGGAGGGCTTCAGCGGGGCCTCTCGGCGCCTGGAGCTGATCGCGGATACTGCCGGGGTGCTCGTTTTCGACGACTACGCCCATCATCCGACCGAGGTGCGGGCCGCCCTCGCCGGCGCCCGACAGCGAGTCGGTGGTCGGCGCCTGTGGGCGGTCATCGAGCCCCACACCTACGCCCGCACGCGGGCGATGTTCCAGGACTACGCGGAGGCCTTCCGATCCGCCGATGAGGTCGTGGTGGCCGATGTCTTCGCAGCCCGCGATCCGGACACCACCATCGTGTCCTCTGAGGAGCTCGCAGATGCTATCGAGGAGGTGTCGGCGGTGCCCGCCATCGCGACGGGGGATATTCACGAGACCGCCTCCTACGTCGCCGATCACGTGCGGTCCGGGGATGCCGTGGTCACGCTGGGGATCGGGACCAGCTACAAGATCGCCGCTGAAATAGCCGCTTCTCTGAACGCTCGCCCGGCGGGGGAGAGGTCATGAGGGGAGCCCGAGCGGTCCTCCTGACCATCCTGCTGGCCGGACTAGTGGCAGTCCTCCAGCAGGGCCTGGTGCGCCTGGTTCAGGGCTCTGGCGCAGCCCCTGAGCCAGCCGTGATCCTGATCCTGCTGCTCGCCGCCTTCTTGGGACTCCTCACCGGGGTCGCCACCCGCGCCCTCAATCTCCCCGGCGCCGTGGCGCCAACGTCTCTCGTCATGGCGTGGACCGTGGCCCCAGTGATCTTCGGAGCGCTGCCGTGGTCGATCTTCCAGGCTCTCGGCGGCGACGCGGCCATCGATCCCACCGAATCGCTGGCGCTCGCTGTCGCCGCCGTGGCGGCCGCGGTCACCCTGGGCGTCCAGATCCCCAGCGGCGACTAGCACCTTCGGGTCCGGGCGCTGAGCGTCGGACCGGTCGGCGCCAGCGTCACCGCGTGACCGCTCCTCTCGACGACCTGGGCGCTTGTGACAAGCACGTTGATATTCTTCGACCTCCTGATGCCGGACAACGCAACATAACCTCTCTTTGCGGAAGCGGTAGAAGAGAGGACTAAGGGGTCCTCGGGTCCTAGGTCAACCGGGTCATGGTGACGATCCATGGCCGGACCTAGCCTGCTGGCAATGAGCAAACGACGCGACGTCATGCGAGTCGGCGGCTGGTTGGCCCTCGTCTGGGGTGTCGCCAGCGTGCTGTTGGCGATTGCGACCGACCTCGACTGGGCGGACCTGGCAGGAGGCTACGGACTGCTTCTGGCCCTGACTGGCGGGTGGACGGTGGCTGGCCTGGCGTTCTTGGGCCGCCATGAGCAGCGGATGGCGCAAGCCAAGGCCGCGAACCGCATCGTCACGAACCGGCAGGGCGCCGTCAGCCGCTGACGGAGGCCTTCCTCCGCGTTCGAGGTCGTGGGATAGCGGCAGCGCGGACCTCGCCCGCGAGTGTCGCCGGCAGCCGCCCGGCAATGCGCACGCCGTCGTCGGTGAACCGTTCGGTCACCTCGCCAGCCTGACGGGCGCGAGCCACCAGCTCCGCCCGCGGATAGGGCACCACCGCATCCACATCCACCAGCGGGCCGCGCAGGGCGGTCGCGATCCGCTCGCGCAACGCCGCCAGACCCTCCCCGGTGAGGGCGCTCACGTAGGCCACGTCCTCGTCGGATGGCTGTGGGCCGGCACTCGCCACCGCTCCGTTGAGGCGGTCGAGCTTGTTGAAGACCAGGATGCGCGGTTTGTCGCCGGCGCCCAACTCCGCCAGGACGGTCCCCACCGTCTCCTGCTGGGCGATGAAGTCGGGGTCCGAGGCGTCCACCACCTCGAGCAGCAGGTCGGCGCGCAGGACCTCCTCCAGCGTGGCCCGGAACGCGTCGATGAGGTCGTGGGGCAGCTTGTTGATGAAACCGACGGTATCGGTCAGGACCACCTGGCGTCCCGAATCCAGGCTGATCCGACGCGAGGTCGGATCCAGGGTCGCGAACGGCATGTCGGCGACGAACGCATCGGCGTCGGCCAGCGTGTTCAGGAGGGTTGACTTGCCGGCATTCGTATACCCCACCAGGGCCACGACCGGGATCGCCGACCGGTCCCGCCGTCGAGCCGCAGTGGCCCGGTGGCGCTTGACCGCACCGATCTCACCGCGTAGCCGATGAATCTTCTCCCGAATGCGGCGGCGGTCGGTCTCGAGCTGGCTCTCGCCCGGACCTCGAGTCCCGATCCCGCCGCCGGTGCGCGACAGGTGGGTCCACAGCCGGGTCAGGCGCGGCAGGTGGTACTCGAGCTGGGCCAGCTCCACCTGGAGGCGGCCCTCCCGGGTTCGCGCGTGGCGCGCAAAGATGTCCAGGATGAGGGCGCTGCGGTCCAGGACCTTGCCGTCCAGGAGCTTCTCGAGGTTCCGCTGCTGGGCGGGGCTCAGCTCATCGTCGACGACGAGGACGCTGAATCCGGTCATCGCCTTCTCATCGGCCAGGTCCGCGGCGCGCCCCTTGCCGAGGTACCAGGCCGGGTCCGGGCGCGTTCGGCGCTGGCTGGTGCTGCCCACCACCTCGGCACCCGCGGCCACGGCCAGGCCGCCCAGTTCCGACAGGCGACGCTCGACCGGCCAGCGTTCGGCGGCCGGAGACTCGAGAGCGACCAGGAAGGCGCGCTCGATGGGCGGGGCGACCTCCACCGTGCGCGTGGCGGATCGGCTCATCGAGTCCAGACGGCGATCATCTGGCGGCCATCCTAGCTGACGAGGAGCCGATTCAGGAGGTCGCTCCCCTCCTGGACCAGGCTCCGGTCGTCAGCGGGCCGCTCCCCGGCATCCACCCATACCACGCGGCGATCGCGCCGGAACCAGCTGAGCTGGCGGCGGGCGTAGCGTCGGACGCGCCGGGCCGTGATCTCGATCGCCATCTCCAGGCTCCACTCCCCCGCCAGGTGGCGGGCCGCCTCTGCGTAGCCGTGGCCGGTCAGCGCCGGCAGTGCGGGATCGAGACCCCGCTCCAGGAGGGCGCGGGTCTCGTCCAGGAGGCCGCCCTGGAACATGGCCGTCGCTCGCTCCCCGATCCGCCGGTCCAGGACGGGGAGGGGTCGAGTCACGCCCAACAGGGCAATCCGCCCCCGGTACGGCTCCGCCCCGATCGTGTCGGCGGCGGCGATCCCCGACAGCTCGGCCCGCTCCAGCGCCCGGAGCAGCCGGCGCGGGTTGCGCAGATCGGTGCGGGCGGCGCTCGCCGGGTCCAGGCGGGCCAGACGCTCGGCGAGCGCCCTCAGGCCCTCGGTCTCAAGCCCTACGGCCAACCGTCGGCGGACCTCGGGGCTCCACGGTTGGCTTGCGAAGTCGAAGCCATCCACCAGCGCGGTCACGTACAGTCCAGTGCCGCCGACGGCCAACGGCAGGCGCCCGCGTGCCCCGATCTGGGGCAGGAGGGCGCGGGCTCGTGCGACCCACTCCGCCACCGTGAACGGCTCGGACGGCTCCACCAGGTCCAGCAGGTGATGCGGGACCCGCTGCCTGGCCTCCTCGCCGACCTTGGCCGTGCCGACGTCCATGCCGCGGTACACCTGGCGCGAGTCGGCCACCAGGATCTCGAGCGGGAACCGATCGGCCAGGGCCAGCGAGAGGTCCGTCTTTCCAGCGGCGGTGGGCCCCACAAGGGCGGCCAGCGGCCCCGCCGTCATCGGTCGAGGGATCGCTAGACCTCGACCAGGCGCTGGACGAGGGCGATGCTGAGGGCCTTGCCTGTCGCCCGATCGGCCTCGATGAGCGCTGCGTTGAGGCTCACCGGGCCTTCGGCCACCTCAAACCGCGTCGGCAGGTGGCGCAGGAAGCGCGGCAGGACGGTGTCCAGCCGGAAGCCGATGACCGAGTCGCGGGGGCCGGTCATCCCGACGTCGCTGATGTAGGCCGTGCCCTCGGGCAGGACCCGCGCATCCGCGGTCGGGACGTGGGTGTGGGTGCCGACCACGGCCGTGACCCGCCCGTCGAGGTGCCAGCCCATCGCGTTCTTCTCGGAGGTGATCTCGCAGTGGAAGTCGACGAAGCGCAGAGCCGGCAGCGGCTCGGCGGCCCCGTCGAGCAGGGCGTCGGCCAGGGTGAACGGCGAGTCGAGTTGGTTCATGAACACCTGGCCCATGAGGTTGATGACCGCGACCGGCTCCCCGTCCGCCAGGCGGTGGATGAGCCAGCCCCGGCCCGGCGTGTCGTCGGGGTAGTTGGCGGGGCGCAGGACGGGTCGGTCGGTGTCGAGGTAGTCGTAGATCTCGCGCTTGTCCCAGATGTGGTTGCCACTGGTCAGGACGTCGATCCCCGAGCTCAGCAGCTCTTCGGCCAAGGAGGGGGTCAGCCCCGCGCCGGCGGCCACGTTCTCGGCATTGGCGATGACCATGTCGACGTCCAGCTCAGCGCGGAGGTCCGGCAGGGCATGCGCGATGGCCAGCCGGCCCGGCTTGCCGATGATGTCGCCGATGACCAGGCACCGCATCCGTGCGGCGCGATCGGTCATCGCGCGTAGTCCACGGCGCGCGTCTCGCGGATGACGGTGACCTTGATCTGGCCGGGGTACTGGAGCTGCTCCTCGATCTTGCGCACCACGTCCCGTGCCAGCCGCGACGAGGCGCTGTCGTCGATTTCGCCGGGGTGGACGAGGATGCGCACCTCGCGGCCGGCCTGGATGGCGTAGCAGCGCTCGACCCCCGGGAAGCTGAGCGCGATCTGCTGGAGGTCGTCCAGGCGCTTGATGTAGCTGTCCAGGGCCTCGCCTCGGGCCCCGGGGCGCGAGGCGCTGATGGCGTCCGCGATCTGGACCACGGTGGCCTCGATCGACTCCTGCTCCACCTCCTGGTGGTGGGCGGCGATGGCGTTGCAGACGGTCGCCAGGACGCCGAAGCGCGCCGCGATGTCGGCGCCGATCTGCGCATGTGGCCCCTCCACCTCGTGGTCGACCGCCTTGCCGATGTCGTGGAGCAGCCCGCCCTTCTTGGCCTCGGCCACGTTGGCGCCCAGCTCGGCGGCCAGCATGGCGGCCAGACGCGAGGTCTCGATGCAGTGGTTCAGGACGTTTTGGCCGTAGCTGGTCCGATACTTCAGGCGGCCGAGGAGGCGGATGAGCTCGGCGTGCAGGCCCGGCACGGCCGCGTCGTAGGCGGCCTGCTCCCCGGCCTGGCGCATGACGACCTCGATCTCCTGGCGACACTTGGCGACGGTCTCCTCGATCCGACCCGGGTGGATCCGGCCGTCGGCGATGAGCTTGGTGAGCGCCATGCGGGCCACTTCCCGGCGCACCGGGTCGAAGCCGGACAGGACCACCGCCTCGGGGGTGTCGTCGATGATGAGGTCGACCCCGGTGGCCTGCTCGAGGGCCCGGATGTTGCGGCCCTCGCGGCCGATGATGCGGCCCTTCATCTCGTCGTTGGGGAGGTGGACGACGGTCACCGTCGCTTCCGAGGTGTGGTCGGCCGCGATGCGCTGCATGACGGTGGTCAGGATCCGCCGCGACCGTTCCTCGCCATCTTCGGTGGCATGTCGTTCGATCTCGCGCACGCGATGCGCGGCTTCAGCCTGCGCCTCGTCCTCGATCGCGCGGATCAGCGACTGTCGAGCTTCCGAGGCGGAGAGACCGCCGATATGCTCCAGCGACGTCAGCTGCTGGGCGCGGAGGGCCGCGAGGCGGACCTTCTCGGCGTCCAGCTCGGCAACCCGCTCCTCGGCCTGCGCCTCGCGGCGCTCGAGGGACTCGGACTTGCGATCCAGGCCTTCGGTTCGGTCCAGGAGCAGGCGTTCCTGGCGCTGCAGGTCAGTTCGCCGCTGACGGGCTTCCTCCTCCGCCGCGCGCTGCACCTGGAGCACCTCGTCTTTGCCCTCGAGGATGATCTCCTTCTGTTTGGCCCGCGCGTCAGCGACCAACCGCTCGGCGTACGACTCCGCGTTTCGGATCTTGGTGGCCGTCAGCAGGCGACGCACGACGTAGCCGGCGATCAAGCCGAGGATCCCGGCAATGAGCGCAAGGGCGCCCACGGCCATGGAGTCGGGCATCGACTCCTCCTGTCAGTGGCTCCTTCTCGGGCTGGCGCTGCCCTGGCGGGCCCGTTGATTGCTGTCGTCAGACCGATGACGGACCGCGGTCCGTCGATCGGTGGCGGGTACTCTACTCCACATCGCCGCCCCGGTCGCCGGGGCGGTCAGGCCGAAGCGAGGCGTCCCAGGAGCGCGATCATGTCCAGGTCGCGGGGGAGGAAGTCCTGGAGCATGATCCGCTGCGCCCCGGCGACCTCCAGCTCGCGGATTCGCGCGGCCGCCTGGTCCAGGGTCCCGAGAATCCACCGATCGCGCCGCTCGGCCAGCCAGGCCGTGGCATCGGCGCCGGCGTCCGCGCCGAAGGCCGCCAGCTGAGCGGCCACCCGCTCGCGCAGCTCGCCCTCCGACTCGGCCACCAGCACGCCGACCATGGCTGAGTACACGACCTCGTCTGGGTCGCGACCGATGGCCGCGCAGGCGGCGCGGACGCGGCCGAACGACTCGCGCACCCGCTCCGGCGTCGCGGACGACCGGTTGAACTCGTCGGCGTAGGTCGCCACCAGCCGCGCCTGGCGCGGTCCGCCGTCACCGCCCAGGATGAGATGGGGATGGCGACGTCCCGAGAACGTGGGGCGCGGACGGAACAGGGCGTCGCGGACCTGCCAGTATCGGCCGTCGAAGCCCCAGCCGTCGGGCTCGGTCCACAGGCCGTGGACGATGGCGAGCGTCTCCTCCAGCCGGTCGTAGCGCTCGCGCAGGGACGGAAACGGAATGCCCAGCGCGGCGTGCTCCTCCGCGTTCCAGCCAGCCCCGATGCCCACCTCGAGCCGCCCGCCGCTCATCTCGTCCACGGTGGCCACGACCTTGGCCAGGTTGCCGGGGAGACGGAAGGTGACCGGCGACACGAGCGCGCCGATCCGGACGGTCGTCGTTTCGCGAGCCAGTCCGGCCAACGTGGCCCACGCGTCAGTCGACGGCTGGTCGGGCGGGCCGGGGAAGCCACGGTAGTGGTCCGAGCGGAAGAAGGCTTCCAGGCCCGTCGTCTCCGCCGCGCGGGCCGCGGCCAGAATTTCGGCGTAGCTGAGCCCCTGCTGGGGCTCGGTCATGAGCGCGAAGCGCATAGGGTCAGGTTATCCGCTGACGCCGCGCCGGCGAATGACGGCCCGCGCGGTGGCCGGGTCGAAACCGCGACGGACCAGGAACATTCCCAGCCGTTGCAGCGCACGTCCGTCCTCGGGGATCGGGCGTCCGCGGAGGTGCCGTTCGAGCGCTGCCGCCGCCCGCTCCTCCTCGCTCAGCCCGAGATCGCCTGCGGTGCGGAGCGTTTCGATGACCGCGGCCGGAACGCGCTTGGCGCGCAGCTCGGTCTCGAGTGCCATCCGGCCGCGCGGCGCGTGTCGGTCGCGCTGCTCGACCCACCACCGGGCGAAGGCGACATCGTCCACCAGGCCGATGCGGGCCAGCCGATTCAGTGCGGCGCTCACGACCACATCTGTGGCGCCCGCGCGACGCAGCCGCTGCTCGACCTCCCAGCGCGAGCGCGGGCGCGTTCCGAGGAAGCGACCCGCTATCTCGAAGGCCTGTTCAGCGTCCGGCGGCGGGCGCGGCTCACGGGCCGCCTTGTTTGTCCTGGCGCCGGCCACCCGGGGCTAGACCGTCTCGGACTCCGCCTCGGGGAGCGGGCCGTCCGGGCCGACGACGATGGCCGCCACCCGGCCGCGGATCTCGTCCTCGATCGTTTCGGCCATGCGCGGGTTGGCCTTCAGGAACTCGCGGGAGTTCTCGCGACCCTGCCCCAGGCGGGTGTCGCCGTAGTTGAACCATGCGCCGGTCTTGGACAGCACTCCGGACGCGATGCCAACGTCCAGCAGCCCGCCCTCGCGGCTGATGCCCTCGTTGTAGATGATGTCGAACTCGGCGACCCGGAATGGCGAGGCGACCTTGTTCTTGACGACCTTCACCCGGGTCCGGCTCCCGAACGCATCGGTCCCGTTCTTGAGAGTCTCGATGCGTCGGATGTCCAACCGGATGGAGGCGTAGAACTTCAGGGCTCGCCCGCCCGGCGTCGTCTCCGGGTTGCCGAACATGACGCCGATCTTCTCGCGCAGCTGGTTGGTGAAGACCAGGGCCGTGTTGGAGCGGCTCACCGCACCGGTCAGCTTGCGCAGCGCCTGGCTCATCAGGCGGGCCTGGAGGCCGACGAACGAGTCCCCCATCTCGCCCTCGATCTCGGCACGGGGCACCAGGGCAGCCACCGAGTCGACGATCACGGCGTCCACCCCGTTGCTGCGGATCAGGGTCTCGGCGATCTCAAGTGCCTGCTCCCCGGTGTCCGGCTGGCTGACCAGCAGCTCGTCGACGTTGACGCCCAGGTTGCGGGCGTAGGTGGGATCCAGGGCGTGCTCGGCGTCGATGAAGGCCACGATCCCGCCCGCCCGCTGGGCGTTGGCGGCGATGTGGTAGCCCAGCGTCGTCTTGCCGCTCGATTCGGGACCGAAGATCTCCGTGATCCGGCCCCGCGGGACGCCGCCCACACCGGTCGCCAGGTCCAGCGCAATGGACCCGGTGGGGATGACATCCACGGCCATCTTGGCGCCCGTGTCGCCGAGACGCATGATCGAGCCCTGCCCGAACTGTTTTTCGATCTGGAGGATGGCTGCGTCGACCGCGCGGGCGCGCTCGCCGTTGGCCTGGGTCTTGGGGGCGGCCGCGGTGGCGTCCATGCGGTGTCCGTGCTCCTTCTCGTCTGCCTGGGTAGCTCCGCGGGTCACCCGGCCTCGGGCTCGTCGCGCGGCTTGCGCCTGGGCTTGATGACCTCCACCGTCATGGGCTCATAGACCATGGGCGGAGCGGCCTTGTGGGCCTTGTCCCTGGGCTTTCGCTTGGGTTGTTTCTTGGGGCGGTCTCGGTTTCCCATCGGTATTCACTCGTCCAGGCGGGGGTCCGAGGCAGGGTCAGTCTCGGCGTGGGCCCGTATCGGTCCATTACCAGTCGATTGCGGGTCGTCGCTCGGAGCGGCGAACTGGCTCGTCACGCGGTCGCGAAGGGCCTGATAACCGCCATCGCGGAGCCCCTGGCGGATGGCCCGCATCAGGTCGAGAGTATAGGTGAGGTTGTGGACCGAGGTGAGCCGATGGACGAGCAGCTCTCCGGCCCGGAACAGGTGGGCGAGGTAGGCCCGCGAGTAGTCCCGGCAGGTCTCGCAGGCACAGGCGTCGTCCACCGGCCGCGGGTCGTCCAGCAGCGCCGCGTTGCCCAGCCGGAGGCGCCCGTGCCAGGTCCACAGCTGGCCATGGCGAGCCAGGCGGGTGGGCAGGACGCAGTCGAACAGGTCCACCCCGTGCTCGATGGCCGCGAAGAAGTCGTCCGGCGCCCCCACCCCCATCAAGTAACGCGGGCGCGGATCGTCGCCCAGGACGCCGGCCACGACCTCCAGCGCGTCCGCCATCTCCGCTTTCGACTCCCCCACCGACAAGCCGCCGATGGCGATGCCTTCGAATGGCAGGCCGGCGATGGCTCGCGCGGATTCGGCCCGCAGGCTGCGGTCAACGCCGCCCTGCACGATCCCGAATACCGCCTGCTCCTCCCGACCGCGGGCCTCGAGTGAGCGGCCGGCCCATCCATGGGTGCGCTCCATCGCATCCCGGACGGCTTCGGTCGAAGCGCTGGAGCCGACGAGGTGGTCGAGGACCATCGCGATATCGCTCCCCAGCGCCTCCTGGATGGCGATCGCTCGCTCCGGGGTCAGCCGTTGCGCCGATCCGTCGAGGTGCGAGGCGAAGGTCACGCCATCGTCATCCACCGTTCGGATGTGGCCCAGGCTGAACACCTGGAACCCGCCGGAATCGGTCAGGATCGGTCCATCCCAGGCCATGAACCGATGCAGGCCGCCCAGGCGCGCGATCCGATCCTCGCCCGGCCGCAGCGACAGGTGGTAGGTGTTGGCGAGCAGGATCTGGGTCCCGGTCGCCCGCAGGTCGGTCGGGGTGACCGCTTTCACGCTGGCCTGGGTGCCGACGGGCATGAACTGGGGCGTGTCGACGGTCCCGTGGGCTGTCTCCAGGGTTCCCAGCCGGGCACGGGCGACGCCAGTCGGCTCGACGCTGAACTGGATGGGCGGCGGCACGGGCCGAGGATACCGGCCGGCCTGCTAGAGGATGAGCATGGCGTCCCCGAACGAGTAGAAGCGATAGCCCGAGTCCAGGGCCGCGCGGTAGGCGGCGAGGAGCGTGTCGCGTGCCTCGAGCGGGGTGGTGCCCGGCATGCCGTCCTGGACGAAGGCGGTGACCAGGAGCAGGAGCGAGCTGCGCGGCAGATGGAAGTTCGTGATCAGCGCGTCGACCGATCGGAACCGATGCGGAGGCTTGACGTAGAGATCGGTCCAGCCGTCGGAGTCGCCGGTGCGGGCCAGGGTCTCGAGGACCCGGGTGGTGGTGGTCCCAACCGCGACCGCTCGGTTTCCCGCTGCTTTCGCGGTCGCGATGGCCGTTCGGGTCGCGTGTGGGACGGTGTACCACTCTCGGTGGATGCGATGCTCGTCGATGTAGCTGCCCTCGAGCGGCTGGAACGTGTCGAGCCCAACGTGGAGCGTCACCGTCGCCCGACTGATCCTCGTCGCGGCCAGCTCGTCCAGCAGGCTCGGCGTGAAGTGCAGGCCAGCGGTGGGAGCCGCGGCGGATCCCGGAGGCTCCGCGTAGACGGTCTGGTACCGCTCGTCCGGCGCGGCTCGTGCCGTGATGTACGGCGGCAGCGGCATTTCCCCGGCCGCGGCCATCACGGCCTCCGCTTCGCGCGGCAGCTGCACCGCCCGTGTCCCCTCCCCCGTCCGCTCCCCGATGACCAGTTCGTCCCCGGTGGACAACCGTACGGTGGCGCCGTTGCGCAGGCGGCGAGACGGACGCACGAGGGCCTCCCATCGATGGTCAGCCAGGGGGCGCAGGAGCAGCACCTCGGCCGCTCCCCCGCCGGCGCGCTGACCGCGGAGCCGAGCCCGCAGAACGCGGCTGTCGTTCACGACCAGCAGGTCGCCGGGTCGGAGCCATCTGCCGATTGCAGCGAACCGGGCCTCGGTCAGCGCGGGCTGCCCGGGCCGCGAGGCGCGCCGATCGAGGACCAACAGCCGGCTCGCGTCCCGCGGCTCGGCCGGTGTCTGAGCCACGGCCCCGATCGGGAGGTCATAGTCAAATTCGTCGACGCGGAGCCGAGGGGGAGCCGGATCGGTCACCCCCAGAGGCTAGCGGCAAACACAGCGCCCGGCCGGATCGCCCGGCCGGGCGCCATCGGTCAGGAGGCCTAGATGTAGGCCTTGAGAACCTCCTGCAGGAAGTAGACGACGAACGCCAGGGCCACGACCCACATCAGCCAGTGGACCTGGCTCCACTTGCCACGGACCACCTTGATGAACACCCATGCGACGAACGCCGCACCGATGCCGGTGGTGATGTTGAACGTCAATGGCATGAGGGTGATCCCGAGCAGGGCGGGGAAGCCCTCCTCGAAGTCACTGAAGTCGATGTCCTTGACCAGGGTCGCCATCAGGTAGCCGACCACGATCAGAACCGGTGCCGTGGCCGCGAAGGGAACGAGCGCCACCAGCGGCGAGAGCAGGATCATGACCACGAACAGGAGGCCAACCACGACCGACGAGAGGCCGGTCCGTGCTCCCTCGGCGACGCCCGCGGCACTCTCGATGTAGCTCGTGTTCGAGCTGATGCCGGCGGCCCCACCGGCCGCAGCGGCCAGCGAGTCCACGAGCAGGAGCCGGCGGATGGCCGGCACTTTGCCCTCGGGCGTCATCAGCCCGGCCTGCTCGCTGATGGCGGTGGCGGTTCCCATCGTGTCGAAGAAGTCCGCCAGCATGAGGGTGAAGATCGTTAGCAGCGCCACGGCCAGGGACAGGCTTTCAAAGACGCTGAAGTCGAACGCCCCAAGGGTCGAGAAGTCGGGAGTCACCGAGATTCCGCCCTCGGGAAGGGAGCTGACGCCCAGCAGGTAGGCAAGGATGCTGGTCAGGATGATGCTGATCAGCAGTGCCGCGCGCATCTTCCGGGCGTACAGGATGACGGTGATCGCCAGGCCGGCCAGGGTCACCCAGGCGGCCGTGCTGATCGGGAACACGAAGTTGACCGGGACCGGTCCCTCCTGGCCCACGATCAGGCCTCCATCCACGAGGCCGATGAACAGGATGAACAGGCCGATGCCGACCGCGATGGCCCGCTTGAGGGCCATGGGCACGGCATCCATGATGGCTTCCCGAAGGCCGAGGAGCACGAGCACGGTGACGGCCAGGCCTTCGAGAACGATGACGCCCATGGCGCCCGCGGGCGACAGGCCCAGGCCCAGCACCAGGGTGAAGGCCACGACACCATTGATACCCAGGCCGGCGGCCAGGGCCAGCGGGACATTGGCGATGAGGCCCATTGCGATGGTCGCGATGGCGGCCACGAGAGCGGTGGCTGCGGCAGCCGCCGCCGGTTCGATGCCCGCCGCGGCAAGGATGGCTGGGTTCACGGCCACGATGTAGACCATGACCATGAACGTGGTGACGCCGGCCCGGACTTCGGTGCCGAACGTCGTGCCCCGTTCCTGGAGTTTGAAGAACGAAGCTAGCGCTTCCACGCTGGTGGGACCCTCCTGACTCCCTGGGCCGATGCCGCGCCAAGGGCCTGGGCGCGTGACACGACCCGGACGCCGATCCTACCCCCCAGACAAACCCCGGGTCGGGGCTTTTCTGCGTGGTCGCTACGCAGGGCAGAGCGGCCTCGATCTGACCCTCAACCAGGCGGCTGCTCCGCCGCCGAAGTCAGTCGAACAGGCCCTTCTGATCGGACCCCACGGGGGCCGGCTCGGCGGGTGGCGCCAGCCCCAAATGGGCCCAGGCGCCGGGGGTCAGCTGTCGCCCACGCGACGTTCGGGCCAGCAGCCCGGCCTGGATGAGGTACGGCTCCACCACGTCCTCGATCGTCTCGACCGGCTCACTGATCGTGGCGGCCATGGTCTGCAGGCCCACCGGACCTCCGCCGTGATGTTGGGCGATGGCGGTCAGCAGCTGGCGGTCCAGGGTGTCCAGGCCGCGCTCGTCGATGTCCAGCAGCCCCAGCGCCGCCTCTGACGCCGCGGCCGTCGCCCGCCCGTCCCCGTCGCCCCGCACCTGGGCGTAGTCGCGGACCCGCTTGAGGAGCCGGTTGGCGATCCGCGGCGTGCCACGGCTGCGCCGGGCGATGAGCTCGGCCGCCTCATCGTCGAGCGGGATCTCGAGGATGCCCGCGCTGCGTCGGAGGATGGTGACCAGGTCGGCATCGGTGTAGTAGTCCAGCCGATGGGTGACCCCGAACCGGTCGCGCAACGGGCCGGTGATGCTGCCCACCCGGGTCGTGGCCCCGATGACCGTGATCGGCTCGATCTGGAGGCGCACGGTACGGGCGCCCGGCCCCTTGCCCAGCACGATGTCGAGCACGAAGTCCTCCATGGCCGGGTACAGGACTTCCTCGACCACGTGCGACAGGCGATGGATCTCGTCGATGAACAGGACGTCGCCGCGCTGGAGTCCGGTCAGGATGGCGGCCAGGTCGCCGGCCCGTTCGATGGCCGGTCCCGACGTGGTTCGCAGCTGGGCCCCCAGCTCGGCAGCCACGATGGTGGCCAGGGTCGTCTTGCCCAGCCCCGGCGGGCCGTACAGCAGGATGTGGTCGACCGGCTCCTGCCGCTGGCGCGCGGCGTCGATGAGGATGGCCAGGTTCTCCTTGATCCGTTCCTGCCCCGCGAACTCGTCCAGGCGGCGCGGCCGAACGGTGGCCTCGAGCGTCCTCTCTTCCTCGAGCACCTCCGCGCTGCCGACCCGTTCGATGGTCATGGCCGCAGTCTAGCCGCCCTCCAGGCGGGCCAGGTCGTCAGCGGTGTCGATATCCGGGGCGTGCGTGGGCACGGGGACGGCATGGACCAGGTCGGGGTTGCGGTGGAAGACCTCTCGCAGACCGATGTCACCGGCCAGCGTCGCCACCACGGGGAATGCCTCGCGTTCGAGGAGCACCGGCGGCGCCAGCCGGCCTCCCGACTGGGCGGCCAGGATGGGTCGCGTACCGCGGGCGGCGAGCACAACCGCGATGCTCTCTGGGGCCAGGGTGGGCTGGTCCACCAACAGCACGAGGGCGGCGTGTCCGGGGGGCACGGCGCCGATGCCGAGCTGCAGCGAGGAGCTGAGCCCTCGCTCCGGTCTCGGGTTGACCACGGGAACGACGCCCTCCGGCACGTCCGGAGCGCCCGAAACCACGGCGATCACCGGCTCCAGCCCAGCGCGATGCGCCAAGGCCGCAACGTGCCCCAGCAGCGTCCGCCCCCGCAGCCGCGCGCTCGCCTTGGGCCCCCCGAAGCGTCGTCCCAGGCCGGCGGCCAGGATCACCGCGGCCACCTCCGATCGGTCCTCCACGGGCGGCATACTGGACCCATGATCGACGAGGCGCTGGCCGCCCTGCGCACCTGGCATACGGCGGGCCAGGACGCGGCCTTGGCGACTGTCGTGCGGGTCGAGGGGTCCGCCCCTCGCGAGGTGGGGGCCAAGCTGGCGGTGACCGCCGACGGCCAGATGGCGGGCTCGGTCAGCGGGGGTTGCGTGGAAGGCGATGTCGTCGAGCATGCCCGCGCGGTGTTGCGGAGTGGAGAATCGGTCCTGAAGCGGTATGGGATCTCCGATGACGAGGGCCTGGAAGTGGGTCTCATGTGCGGCGGCAGCATCGAGGTTCTGATCGAGCCGGTGCGCGGGCACAGTGCCTCGCTGATCGAGCTCTTCACCGCCCTGGTTGCCGCCGGCAAGCCCACGGCTAGGGAGATCGGCATCACAGGAACGGCGGTGGGGACGCGACGCGTGCTGGACGGCCAGGAAGCGCTGGCCGCGACCGACCGGTCCGACGCCGTCTACGACCGCGTATCGCCCGCGCCGCGGGTATGGATCGTGGGCGCGGGCCACATCGCCGAGCACGTGGCTGCCTTCGCCGCGCGCGCGGGCTTGGCCCCGCTGGTGGTCGACCCGCGGCGGTTGTTCGCCGGGCAGCCACGGCTCGAGGGCCTGGAGGTCATCGCCGACTGGCCGGATCGCGCGTTCGCCGCCCGCGGTCTGCGGCCCGACGACTCGGTGGTCGTGCTGTCCCACGACCCGAAGATCGACGAGCCGGCCCTGGTGGCGGCGCTGAGCGCGGACATCGGCTACGTGGGCGCCATCGGCAGCCAGCGTGCCCAGGCGGAACGTCGCGCCCGCCTGCGGGCAGCCGGCGTGGACGACGCGAGTCTGGCCCGCCTGCATGCCCCCATCGGCCTCGATCTGGGCGGCCGGGAGCCGGCCGAGATTGGTCTGGCCATCGTCGCCGAGCTGATCGCCGCGCGTCACGGTCGGGAGGGTGGACCGATGCCGAGACTGAGCAGCCGCGCGTGACGGACCTTCTCATCATGGGCGGGACGCTGGTGGACGGCAGCGGAGCGCCGGGTCGAGCCGGGTCGCTGGCCGTGGCAGACGGTCGCCTGCGCCTGCTGGATGCGGATGAGCCGCCACCGCCCGCCGGGCGGGTGATCGACGCCGCCGGTCTGGTGGTGGCGCCGGGGTTCATCGACCTTCATTCCCACTCCGGGCTGTGGCTGCTGCACGAGCCGCTCCATGAGCCCAAGGTCCGCCAGGGCGTGACGACCGAGGTCATCGGCGTCGACGGCCTGTCGTACGCGCCCATGTCGAAGGCATCCGACCTGGCGGCCCTGGTCGAGATGAACGCGGGGCTCGACGGCCGGCCGAACGTGACGCTGGACTGGGACACCGTGGCCAGCTACCTCGGCCGATTCGACGGCCACGTGGCGGTCAACGTCGCGTTCCTGATCGGGAACTCCGCGCTCCGAATCTGCGCCGTGGGCTGGGACGACATCCCTGCCGATCACGTGGCCATGTCCGACATGCGAGCCATGCTGCTCGAGGGGATGGCCGAGGGCGCGTACGGGGTCTCCAGCGGACTGGATTACCCGCCCGGGGCATACGCCACAATGGAGGAACTGGCGGATTTGACCGCGATCGCCGCCCACCACGGCGGCTTCTACCACACCCATGTCAGGTACGACCTGGGCGACCGATACCTGGACCCGTTCCGCGAGGCGCTGCAGATCGGCGAGATGGCCGATGGCCCGGTCCATCTCACCCACTTCTATCATCGGCAGACGTATCCGGGCGGGTTTGAACCGATGCTGGCGCTGGTCGACGACGCGCGGGCCGCCGGCCGGGACGTGACGTTTGACACCTACCCGTACGAGTGGGCGTCCACGCGCCTGCTCATCCAACTCCCCCACTGGGTGCAGGCCGGCGGTCCGGGTCCCCTGAAAGAGCGGCTGGCCGACGCCGCGACGCGGCGGCGCCTGCACGACGAGATCCGACGCCACGGGCCGGCCCACGGTGCCCCCCTGGACTGGGGCGACGTGCGGCTGGGGGCCTTCGCCGCGGAGGCCAACCAGCGCTGGGAGGGTCTCACGCTCGAGGAGGTCGGTCGCGAGCTCGGGGTCGACCCCGTCGACGCCCTGTGCGACCTGCTGCTGGCCGAGGACCTGCGCATCAACCAGGTCACGCCCGGGCCGTGGTCGGAAACGCTCCCCCATTTCGTGGCCCACCCGGCGGGCATGGTCGGCACCGACTCGACCTTCATCGGTCTGAAGCCGTCACCCCGCACCTACGGCTCGTTCCCGCGCGTCCTGGGCCAGTTCGTCCGCGACGAGCGGCGCCTGTCGTTGGAAGAGGCGGTGCGCAAGATGACCTCCGCTCCCGCGGCGCGGCTGAGGCTCCGCGACCGGGGCCTGCTGCGCGACGGCTACGTCGCCGATCTGGTGGTCTTCGACCCGGCCCGCGTTCGTTCCAACGCCACGTACGACGAGCCGCGCAAGTTTCCCGACGGCATCGAGTACGTCGTGGTCAATGGCACCGTGGTTGTGGACGGCGGCCGCCATACCGGTGCCCTGCCGGGCCGCGCCCTGCGTAACGGGCGGGACTAGATACCATGCCGCCGTGAGCACGCCCACGCTGCCCGACACGCCGCTCCTGCTGGCACCCGGCACCATCGCCCCCGGGCGGGCCCGTCCGGCTCTCCCCCTGCGCCGCGAGGGGCCCGAGAAGCTGACCGGGCTGGCCAAGTACGCGGACGATCTGGTCTTCCCCGGGGCCTGGTATGGGTCCACGGTCCGCTCTACCGAGCCCCACGCGCGGCTTCTGGGGATCGACCTCGACCCGGCATTCGACTGGTCCAAGGTGGTAGTCGTGACGGCGGCTGACATCCCCGGCGAGAACGTCGTGGCCCTGATCCAAGATGACCAGCCCGTGCTTGTCCCGGTCGGTGGCGAGATCCAGCACCAGGCCGAGCCGGTATGCCTGCTTGCCGCGCCGGACCGCGATCTGCTGCGCGTCGCGAAGCGTCACGCCACGCTCCGCACCGAGCGCCTGCCCGCGATCTTCGACCCGCTCCTCTCGACCCGCGAGTTCGCCCACTTCGAGCTGACCAAGGGCGACATCGAGGCTGGGCTGGCCGCCGCCGACATCGTGGTCGAGGGCGAGTACCGGGTCGGCCACCAGGAGCAGCTGTACATCGAGAACCAGGCGATGATCGCGGTCCCCCGCCCCGACGGCGGGATCGAGGTCCACGGCTCGATGCAGTGCCCGTATTACATCCACGCTGCACTGAAACGGGCCCTGAACCTGACCGATGCCCAGGCCGTGGTCATCCAGGCCGAAACGGGCGGCGGTTTCGGCGGCAAGGAGGAATACCCCTCGATCATCGCCCTCCACGCCGCCCTGCTGGCCCAGCGGGTGGGGAAGCCGGTCCGGATGATGTACGACCGCCACGAGGACATCAGCGCCACCACCAAGCGCCACCCGGCGTGGGTGCGGCACCGGACCGGAGTGACGCGTGACGGGCAGCTGGTGGCCCAGGACATCGAGGTCGTCATGGACGGCGGCGCGTACGTGACCCTCACGCCGGTCGTGCTCAGCCGCGGCACGATCCATGCCGGCGGGCCGTACGAGTGCCCGAACGTCCGGATCCGCGGCCGCGCCATGGCCACCAACACGCCTCCCAACGGGGCGTTCCGCGGCTTCGGGGCGCCGCAGACCGAGTTCGCGGCCGAGACCCAGGTCAACCGGATCGCGGAGCGGCTGGACCTCTCGCCGCTCGCCCTGCGACGCAGGTGGGTGTACCGAGAGGGCGGCGTGACGCCCACCGGCCAGGTGCTGCGCGAGAGCGTGGCCGGTCTGGAGGTCCTGGAGGCGGCGGCCCAGGCCAGCGAGTACGAGGGGGTCGCGGCACACACCAAGAAGGCCCGCGCTCAGCGAGCAGAGGATGCGCACTCCGCCCGCGGCATCGGTATCGCCCTGGCCTGGCACGGAGCCGGCTTCACCGGCTCGGGCGAGGTGCATCTGGCCAGCGTGGCGTCGCTGGAGCTCACGGCGGACGGGAGGATCCGGATCCTGACCGCCTCGACCGAGATGGGCCAGGGCACCAAGACGATCTTCCCGCAGCTGGTGGCTGAGGCCCTGGAGATCAGCCCCGACGAGGTCGATATCGCGCCCCAGGACACCTCCATCGTCCCCGACTCCGGCCCCACCGTGGCGTCCCGGACGGCGATGGTGGTCGGGGGCCTGCTGATCAAAGCCGCCCAGCGGATGCGGGCCCAGGTCGAGGAGGCTGGCGGTGGATCCTTTGCCGACACCTATCGGTCCTTCGCGGCTGAACACGGGAGCCTGCGAGTGGACGAGCAGTTCCAGCCCTACCCGGGGGTCACGTTCGACGACGCGACCTACACTGGGGACGCCTACCCCTGCTTTGGTTGGGCGTGCGCGGTGGCCGAGGTCGAGGTCGACCTTGACACGGGCGAGGTGACGGTGCGGGACGTGGTCAGCGCCGACGAGATCGGCCACGTCATCCACCAGATCATGGCCGAAGGCCAGGTCGAGGGCGGGTCGCTGCAGGCGGTCGGTTACGCGACCATCGAGGAGCTGAAGCTGCTCGACGGCCGCTACCTCAACGACCGGCTGGCGACGTATCTCATCCCCACCGCCATGGATGCGCCGCGCATCACGTCCATCCTGCTCGAGCATCCGTACAGCGGCGCGCCGCACGGGGCCAAGGGCGTGGGCGAGCTTCCCATGGACGTGGTGGCGCCCGCGGTGGTGGCCGCCATCCACGACGCGACCGGATCCTGGATCTGCGACCTGCCCGCCACTCCCGAGCGCGTGCTGGCGGCGTTGACGGGCTCGCCCGCCCCGGGGCCACCCGGCATCAGCGCGGAGCGCCCTGCATGACGTACCGGCTGACCGTGAACGGGATCGCCACCCAGGTCGAGTCGCCGGGCATGCGGCGCCTGCTGGACGTGCTGCGCGAGGATCTGGGGCTGACCGGGACCAAAGAAGGCTGCGGCGAGGGCGAGTGCGGAGCCTGCTCGGTGCTCGTCGACGGCGCGGTCGTGGATTCCTGCCTGGTGCCGGTATGCCAGGTCGAGGGTGCGCGTATCGACACGGTGGAAGGCCTGGCCGCGGTCGGTGACCTGAACCTCCTGCAGGCCGCGTTCCTGGAGACCGGAGGCGCCCAGTGTGGGATCTGCACCCCGGGGATGCTGATGGCCGGAGAGGCGTTCCTGGCCAGCGGGATGGAGGCAACCGAGGAGGCAGTGCGTGAGGCGATCGCCGGTAACCTGTGCCGCTGCACTGGCTACACCAAGATCATCGACGCCATCGTCCTGGCCGATGCCCGTCGGACGGGGACGGCGGAGGCCCAGGCCTGACCGATGCCGGTGGAGCCTCCGGTCGAGAGCCCCCGCTCGCTGGCTGACGCCTATCGCCTGCTGACCGATGGCGGAGCCGCCTGGCAGCCGGTGGCGGGAGGAACCGATCTGCTGGTCCAGATCGCGGGCGAACTCGCTCCCCCGCCAGATCGCGTGCTTGATATCTGGGGCCTCGACGAGCTGCGCGGGATCAACCTGGACGGCGACGAGCTGGTGATCGGTGCCCTGACGACCTACACCGAGCTGCGTCAATCGGCCCTGGTGGGTGAGCTGCTGCCGGCCCTGGCGGAGGCGTCGGCCACCATCGGGGCGGCCCAGATCCAGAACCGTGGCACCGTCGGCGGGAACCTGGTCAATGCCTCGCCTGCCGGCGACACGCTGCCCATCTGGCTGGCGACCGACTCGCTGGTCGAGCTCGGGAGTGCCGCCGGCGAACGTTCCGTGCCGGCGCTGGGCTTCTTCACCGGGTATCGAGAGACCGCCCGTCGCGACGACGAGTTGGTTCTGCGGGTTCGGGTGCCGCTGCTCCCCCGCCGCCACGTCCGGTTCCGGAAGGTGGGGACGCGGCGCGCGCAGGCGATCAGCAAGGTCGTGATGGCCGTGTCGTGGCTCACCGGCGAGGACGGAGCCTGGATCGACACCCGCGTCGCGCTGGGTTCCGTGGCGGCCACCCCGGTGCGGGCGCGGGCCACCGAAGCCGCCCTCAACGGCCAACACCCGGTGGGAGCCACCGCCGACGCCGCGGCAGCCGCCCTGGAGGCCGAGATCCATCCCATCGACGACGTCCGTTCCACGGCCGACTACCGGCGCCTGGTGGCTGGCCGCGTCCTGCGGCGCCTGATCCGCGAGGAGGGCGGCTGGTGACCGACATTCCGCGCGGCGCCACCGTCACCCTGCTGTTCGTCGACATCGCGGGCTCCACCCGGCTGCTGGCCGAGCTCGGCGACGACTACGGGGCCGTGCTGCGCGACTATCGCCGGCTGATGAGCGCCGCCGCCGAAGTGGAGCGGGGTGCCCTGGTGGACACGGCCGGTGACGGGCTCTTCTTCTCGTTCCCCTCGGCGCGGGGTGCGGTGTCGGCCGCTCTCGCCGCCCAGCGATCGTTCCGCGACCACGCGTGGCCCGCCGGTGCCAACCTCGAGGCGCGGATCGGGATCCACACTGGGGAGCCGGTGAGCTCCGACGCCATGCTAGTCGGCCTCGACGTTCATCGGGCGTCGCGCATCTGCGCGGCCGGCCACGGCGGCCAGATCCTACTTTCGCTCACCACTCACGACCTGCTTCGCGGCGAGACATCGGGCGGCGCGCTCCTGCGCGACCTTGGGGAGCATCGGCTCAAGGACCTGCCCCATCCGGAGCGGGTCTTCCAGGCCAGCGCCACGGATCTTCCGTCCGAGTTTCCGCCGTTGCGCTCGCTCGACAACTGGCCGAACAACCTGCCACGTCAGCTGTCCAGCTTCGTCGGCCGCGCCGAATCCCTGGCCGAGGCCAGCCAACGGCTGACGACGACCCCTCTGCTCACGCTCACCGGCCCGGGTGGCGTCGGGAAGACCCGTCTGGCGCTGGAAGTGGCCGTGCGGGCGATGGACCTCTTCCCAGATGGCGCTTGGGTGATCGAGCTGGCCGCGCTGGGTGACAGATCGCTGGTTACGGAGACGGTGGCGGCGACGCTGCGCGTCAAGGAACAGCCGGGTGTTTCCATCCTGACCACCCTGACGCAGTACCTCGAGTCTCGCCGCCAGCTCCTCGTGTTCGACGACTGCGAGCACGTGCTGGAGCCCACCGCGGAGGTCATCGACGCGCTCCTCCGCACGTGCGGGAACCTCCGGGTGCTGGCCACGAGCCGCGAGGCGCTGGGCATCCCCGGCGAGAGCCAGTACCCAGTTCCCTCCATGGATCTGCCCCAGCAGAGCGACGCATCGGTCGCCGAGCTCGCCGAGTCGGAGGCGGTTCGCTTGTTCGTGGATCGTGCCGGGGCGGTCCAACCCGCGTTCGTTCTCAACCAACGGAATGCGGCGGCCGTGGTTCAGATCTGCCGGCGACTGGACGGCATTCCGCTCGCCATCGAACTGGCCGCGGCGCGCGTCAAGGCACTCCCGCCAGAGCAGATCGCCGCCCGACTGGATGACCGATTCCGGCTGCTCACCGGCGGCAGCCGGATGGCGCTGCCCCGGCATCGGACGCTCAAGGCGGCCATGGATTGGAGCTTTGACCTGCTGACCGATGCAGAACGGGCCCTGCTCATGCGTCTGTCGGTGTTCGCCGGCAGTTTCGGGTTGGACGCAGCCGAGGCCGTGTGCGCCAGCGACGTGGTGGAGCGCGCCGACGTGTTGGACCTTCTCAGCCGGCTGATCGACCGCTCGCTGGTGGCAGCCGAGGAAGGCGCGGCCGAGGCCCGGTATCGGCTTCTTGAGACCGTTCGCCAGTATGCCCAGGAGCGGCTCATCGAGGATGACCCCACAGGGGCGGTCCGTGGTCGACACCAGGCCTTCATGCTCGAGCTCGTGGAGCGCATCGCACCGACCCTGTTCGCCGGACCGGCGTCCGGACCGTCCGTTGAGCAGCTGGGGATCGAGCACGAGAACCTGCGCGCGGCGCTCCAGTGGAGCGACGATGACCCAGATGGAGCCGGCGCCGAACTGCGCCTGGCGGGCAACCTGTGGCGCTACTGGGAGGTGGGCGGCCATCTCGTCGAGGGACGCACCTGGCTGGCCCGTGCGCTGGCCCGGACCGACGGCGAGGTCTCCGAGCTGCGAGCCAATGCCCTGACCGGACTGGGCGGACTCGCCGCCCAGCAGGGCGACCTGGCGGCGGCCGACGCCGCGCACGAGGAGGCCCTGGCCACGCATCGGCTGCTCGGCAACCCCAGCAGCATCGCGTACGCCGCCAGCAATCTGGCCAACATCGCCACCGAACGGGGCGACTTCGCCCGGGCCCGGGATCTGTACGAAGAGTCCATCGGCATCGTCCGCGGCCTGCGCGACGACCGGGCCACGGCCATCGCGGTGATGAGCCTGGCCGACGTGCTCGGCGGCCAGGGTGACCCCGACGAGGCGCGTCGCCTCTTCGACGAAGCGGTCGCCATCTTCCGGGATGTCGGCGACCGCATCGGCCTGGCCCTGGCCCTGGGCCGATACGCCACCTTCAGCCTCCAGGTCGGTGACACAGCCGAGGCGCGAGCGAGGCACGAGGAGGCGCTGGAGATCTACCGGCGCTTCGGTGATGGGCGGGGCGAGGCCCGGACCTTGATGTTCCTCGGCGACATCGTCGCCGTCGAGGGCGACCTGGCGACCGCCGAGCGTTTGTACCGCAAGAGCATCGACCAGCGACGCGCCCTCGGCGATCGGGCCGGGCTGGCGACCGCCTGCGACCGGTTGGCTCGGGTCACCGCCGTTTCGCAGCCCGAGTGGGCGGCGCGGCTCATGGGATTCGCCGACGCGCAGCGTGAGCTCATCGGTGCGTCGTTGCCGCCAGCGGATGCCTCGGAGCGAGATCAGGTTCTGGCTGCGCTGGAAGCGGAGTTGGGGCGCGGACCCCTTGCTGGCCTGCGAACGGCCGGCCGCCGTCTTCCGCTGGAGGTCCTCCTGACCGACACGGGTCGGATCGACTAGGCTCCTTCCCGGACCTCCTGGATGCGGTCGGCCAGCAGGCCATGCGCCTCGCGGTGAACGTCCTCGGCCGCCTGAGCGCTGGGCGCCTCAACCAGGCAGAACACCTTGCCGGTCGCTTCGTCGTACCAATAGCGCAGGTAGGACACGCCGTACTTGGGGCCGACTTCAAGGTCACGCGCATGGGCTTGAGCGACGGCTTCCCCGGTCAGACCGGGAACGTGGTCGTGAGTGTCAAGATAGAGCGGCATGCTGGCGTTGCTCTCCCGGTCGACAGATCGCGTCCGTATGGTACGGCGCACTCCGGCGCGTGAATAGGCCGGCATCACAGGATGTGGCCGTCTTCGCCAGCCCGGCTGCGTTCCGGGAATGGCTGGAGGCCAACCACGCCACGGCCGATCATGTGTGGGTGGGCTACTACCGCAAGGGTGCAGGCAAGACCGCAATCACCTACCCGGAGTCCGTCGCAGAGGCCCTGTGTTTTGGGTGGATCGACGGGATCGGCTATCGAATCGACGACGAGGTCCACTCCAACCGGTTCACGCCGCGTCGCAAAGGCAGCAGTTGGAGCGCGAAGAACATCGCCGCGGTCGCCGAATTGACGAGGGCGGGCCGCATGCACCCCGCCGGCCTCAAGTCCTTTAGAGAGCGGGACCAAAGCAAGGACATGCCGTACATGCGGGATAACCCGCTCCGGCAGCAGCTCCCTCCCCGGCTCGAAGCCCGGATCAAGGCCGAGCCCGCGGCCTGGGCATACTGGCAGGCGCAGGCGCCCGGTTATCGTCGACAGGCAGCTTTCTGGGTCGCCTCAGCCAAGCAGGAAGCAACTCGCGAACGCCGCCTGACGGCCCTGATCGAGGACTCCGCCGCCCAGCGCCCCATCAAGCCGCTGTCGTACGGGAGGAACAGGAGGTGAGTGAGAGAGCGACACTCCCAGCCGGCATCGAGGTCATCGGTCCTTCAATCCCGCACACGGACGAGGTGTTGACGGCCGAGGCCTTGACCTTCGTTGCCAGCCTGCATCGGTCATTCAATGCCCGTCGCCTCCGGCTCCTGGCGGACCGATCCGAACGCCAGGCCCGGTTCGATGCCGGCGAGCTGCCGGACTTCCTGCCCACCACGGCCCATGTCCGCGAGGACCCCGACTGGCGGGTGGCGCCCGCTCCAGCCGACCTGAACGACCGCCGGGTGGAGATCACCGGCCCCGTCGAGCCGAAGATGATGATCAACGCGCTCAACAGCGGCGCGAAGGTTTTCATGGCCGACTTCGAGGACGCGCTGTCCCCCACCTGGGACAACGTCCTGACCGGCCAGTGGGCAGTGGCCGATGCTGTCCGTCGCCAGCTCACCTTCCAGAGCGCGGAGAAGGCGTACGCCCTGCACGAGCACGTGGCCACCCTCGTTATTCGGCCCCGCGGCTGGCATCTCGACGAGGCGCACGTCCTGGTCGACGGCTCCCCCATCTCGGCCAGCCTGTTCGACTTCGGGATGGTCTTCTTCCACAACGCGCGCGAGCAGCTCCACCGCGGCAGCGGGCCGTATTTCTACCTTCCCAAGCTCGAGTCCCACCTCGAGGCCCAGCTGTGGAACGACGTGTTCGTCGCGACCCAAACCGCCCTGGACGTCCCGCGCGGGAGCATTCGGGCCACGGTCCTGATCGAAACCATCCTGGCCGCGTTCGAGATGGAGGAGATCCTGTACGAGCTGCGCGAGCACGCCGCGGGGCTCAATGCCGGCCGCTGGGACTACATCTTCAGCCTGATCAAGAAGTTCCGGTCGCGGCCCGACATGGTGCTCCCCGATCGGGCCCAGGTGACCATGGCGGTGCCGTTCATGCGCGCCTATCAGCAGCTGCTGGTGCAGACCTGCCACCGGCGCGGGGCGCATGCCATCGGCGGCATGAGCGCGTTCATCCCCAACCGGCGTGAGCCGGAGGTGACCGCGAATGCGCTGGAGCAGGTGCGGGTCGACAAGCGTCGCGAGTCGGGCGACGGGTCGGACGGGACATGGGTCGCCCATCCGGATCTGGTCCCCGTGGCGCGCGAGATCTTTGATGAGGTCCTCGGTGAGCGGCCCAACCAGAAGGACAAGCTGCCGGAGGCCATCGTGACCGCGGCGGAGCTGCTGAACGTCGAGGTGGCGGGCGGGCGGGTGACCGAAGCGGGTTTCCGGACCAACGTCAGCGTCGCGCTCCAGTACCTCGCTTGGTGGCTGGCCGGCAACGGCGCGGCCGCCATCAACAACCTGATGGAGGACGCGGCCACCGCCGAGATCAGCCGCTCACAGCTCTGGCAGTGGCGGGTTCACAAGGTCCCCCTGGAGGATGGTGAGCCGATGACCGCCGAGCGCTACACCATCATCCGCGACGAAGAGCTCGGTCGGCTGCAGTCCGCCATGCCCGACTTCCGCTTTACCGATGCCGCCGAGCTGCTGGACGATCTCGTCCTCTCCGACGACTTCACCGAGTTCCTGACCATCCCCGCCTATGACCGGCTTCGCTAGCGCGCGTGCAGCCTGGCGGTCAACTCTTCGATCTGCTGCCGGTACCGCGCCCCGTGTGGCCGTCGCTTCAGCCATTCGAGGTATTCCGGGTCCAGGCGGGCTACCTCGAGTAGAGACATCCCCGAATAGCGCCCGAAATCGAGAACGACGCGGCCCTCGGGGTTCAGGCCCTGGGACCCTCCGCCGCGAGCGGCCTCCATCCGGTCGCGCAGCGAACCTTCCGGCGCGCTCACGCTGACGGCGGCCGTTCGGGTCTCGTCGTACTCGATCCGCCGCTCCGGGTCGCGAAGTGTGGCGTACGCCCAGTTCAGCTCGGTCATCGCCTGGCTGGCATCGGTCAGGTCGTTCCGGTCCGGGTGGCGGAGACGCGCCAACGCGCGGTACGCAGCCTCGACAACCTCCGGCAAGGCCGAGGGATCGATCTGCAGGACCTTGTAGGCGTCGCGCGGGTTTGCCATGGGTGCCTACCCTAGCGCCTGACCCGGTACCGGACGCAAGGGCCCTTTCGGGCCATCCGCTTTGCCGCCTAGGCCAGCCGTCGTTCCACGAACACGCCGATCCGCTCACCGGCAGGCCGCCCGCGCACGAGCGTTTGGAGGACGGCACCCGCAACCGCCATACCTTCGTACGGGGTGAAGTCACTGGTGTGGTGGAGATCGGCCTGGCGAATCGTGCGGGACGCAGCCGGGTCGAACAGGACCAGATCGGCGTCGCGGCCGACCTCGATGGCGCCCTTCGACGGTAGGCCGAACAGGCGGGCAGGAGTCGTGGACAGCAGGTCGACCATCCGCTCCACGCTGATCAGGCCACGGGCCACGCCCTCGGAGTAGACGACCGACAGCAGGGTCTCGATCCCCGGCGCCCCGTTGCTGATCTGCGGGAACGGCGGGGCGGGCACCCGCTTCTCGACGGCCAGCCGATCCGGCACGTGGTCGGTGGCCACCAGGTCCAGTCCCCCGCGAGCCAGGCCGAGCCACAGCGACTGGCGGTCGGCATCCGTGCGAAGGGGCGGCGAGATGACGGACTTGATGACCTCGGCCTCGTCGGGCGCGGCGTATCGGTCATCGGTCAGGGTCAGGTAATGGGGGCAAGTCTCGGCGTACACCGGCCACCCGCGCGCCTTGGCCGTGGCGACCTCGGCCAGGGCATCGGCACAGGACAGATGGACGATGTAGACCGATGCGTCCGCGGCGCGAGCCAGGGCGATGGCGCGGTGGGTCGCCTCCGCCTCGGCGTAGGTGGGGCGAGTCAAGGCGTGGTGGCGGCAGGCGGCGTTCCCGTGGGCCAGGGCCTCGGCCGTGAGCGCGTCGATGACGGTGGCGTTCTCGCAGTGGACCTGGAGCATCCCGCCGTGGCGGCCCATGGCCTGCAGCGCCGCGAAGAGGCGCTCATCGGTCAGGCGGAAGTCGTAGACCATGAAGGCCTTGGCCGTGGGGACACCCGAGGCGATGAGCTCAGGAAGCTCGGCGACGGGATCGTCCTGCTGGCCGCTGATGACGGCGCTCAGGCCGAAGTCGACTGCAGACTCACCCTCGGTCCGGGCACGGAACTCACGGAGCGCGGCGAGGAGCGAGCGCGACCCCTCGTCGGAGATCCCGGTGCCCGGATTGTTGAAGGCCAGGAACGTGGTCGTGCCACCGAATGCGGCCGCCACGCTGTCCTGGTAGAACCGGTCGGGTTCCTCCTCGGTGGGAAGCCGGGTGTGGGTGTGGACGTCAACGCAGCCGGGAAGGAGCAGAAGCCCGGTCGCGTCAATGGTCTCAGTCGCCGCGTCGCGCGGGAGATTCGAACCGACGGCGCTGATGCGCCCTTCGGTCACGCCGACATCGGCCTGGAGTGACCCTTCGGCCGTTACGACCGTGCCTCCGGTGACGACCAGATCGGTCAATCCGGTCCTTCGGTGATCTCGATGTCCTGGGCACCCTCCCAGAGGACGCGGCGACCTAACTCCGGTAGCTGTTCCGCACCGGACACCACGGTCGCGAAGTGGTTCCCGGCCAGTGGGCCCAGCTTGCTGCTGAACGCGCAGGCCCCGTACGGGAACAGGATCTCGCACTCGGACAGCTCCCCGGTGTAGATCAACAGCTGCCCGGGAGCCGGGTGCGCGGTGTGGTTCTCGTATCCCACCCCGGGCCGGCGGTCGCCGAACGGAATCCAGGTCCCTTCCCCGCTCCAGCGGCAGTGGATCAGCTGGGACCGGATTGGGAGCCACGGGCGCAAAGCCTCGCGGGTGCGCGGCGCGGCGTCCTCCCATCGGGCGCTAAAGTGGAGATCGCCGACCCGGATCTGCAGGTCACCCACGCCAGGGAGGATAGCGTGGCCGCTCGACGCCCGAATCGCCCCAACCGCCCGTCACGCCCGCCGCGCCCCACCATCTCGACCCACGTGCTGGACCTCGAGACAGGACTGCCCGCGCCTGGGATCAGCGTCGTCCTCTTTCGACGCGGGGATGACGACGAGTTCGAGGCCCTGAACGAAGGCGAGACCGACGCGGATGGCCGGATCGTGGACCTGGTCGGTGGCGAGCTGACCACGGGCGACTACCAGCTCCTGTTCGACCTGGCCGGGTATCGCGAAGACGATGCCTTCCTGCAGGGCATTGCGGTGGCCCTCCGGGTGACCGATGCCGGTCGCAGCTACCACGTCCCGCTCCTCCTGGCGCCCTTCGGGGCCACGGTCTACCGCGGCAGCTGAGCGCCGGTGAGCCCGACCAGGAGTATCGGTTTGCGCACGGCTGAGGCCACCGGCTTTCCATCACTGACCGACCTGAACCGGCTCCCCAGCCGGGATTTTGCCGACGCGATCGCGCTCCTGTTCGAGCCCGCCCCCCGCTTCGCCGCCTGGTTGGCGGGTGCCCGCCCGTTCAAATCGGACGGCATGATGCTCGAGGCGGCTGCGCGCATCGCGCATCGCATGACCGAGACGGAGCAGGTGGAGCTCATCAACGCGCATCCGCGGCTGGGCGCACGGGATCGGCTCTCGGATGCCTCAGGGCGCGAGCAGGGGGCCAAGCAGGACCGGGTCGATGCCAAGCTGGGCCGTCTGAACGACGCTTACGAGGCGCGGTTCGGGTTTCGCTACCTGGTGTACGTGGCCGGCCGGCCGCGGGAAGAGCTGCTCCCCGAATTCCGCGCCGCGCTCCGTGGCGACCGCGAGGCCGAGTTGCGCCGGGCATTGGACGACACCCTGGCCATCGCCGCAGACCGGCTCCGATGGTTCCGCTCCCCCACCCTGGAGGACGCATGAAGTACGAGATCGGCTATGGCAAGGCCGGAGTCAGCGTCTACCGCACGCATGGCATGCCACTGGTCGGGGCGACGCCCATCCCCGAATCGCCGTTCACGGGCCGGGATAACACGCTCATGGCGGCCGAGATCGAGATCCAGGTCCACGGCCAGGGATTCCTGGAGTCGTACACCAAAGGCGACAACCGGCTGGTGGTGGCCACCGACACGATGAAGAACTTCATCCACGCCACCTCAGCCTCCAACCCGGCGGCCACCCTGGAGGGCTGGCTCGACCACGTGGGCCGCGCGTTCCTCGACCATTACCCCCACATGGAACGCATCTCCATGCGCGGCACCGAGCTCCCCTACCCCGCGTCCCTGGTCCCGGCCGACGACGATGATGGCTTCGTCGCCTCCGAGGTCCTGTTCGCCCGGGATCGCAATGACCGCTCCACCGCGCGCCTGGACCTGGAGCTGACCGATGACGGCGTGCGCCTGACCGATCACGCCTGCGGGCGTGAAGGGCTCCAGCTCATCAAGATCACCGGTTCGTCGTTTGCCGATTTCGCCCGCGACGAGCACACGACCCTTCCCGAGCGGCCGGACCGCGCCCTGTTCACGTGGATGGACATCGGCTGGCGGTACGCCGACTCCGCCGACAGCCTGGGGGCCAACCCAGAACGCTACGTCGCCGGTGAGCAGGTGGCGGACCTGGCGGCATCGGTCTTCCACCAGTTCGTGAGCCTCTCGATCCAGCACCTGGTCCACGAGATCGGCGACCGCATGCTCGAACGCTGGCCCCAACTGGCCGAGGTCAGCTTCGACGCACAGAACCGGACCTGGGATCCGGGCGTCATCAGCCCGGACGACCCCAAGGTCAAGACCTACGCCGATCCCCGCCCGCCGATCGGGCGGATCGACCTGGTCATGCGCCGAGACTGAGCCGCGGCAGCTCGATCGCCGGGCATCGGTCCATCACCACCCACAACCCCGCCGCCTGCGCCCGCTCGGCGGCCGCCTCATCGACGACCCCCAGCTGCATCCACACCGCCTTGGCGCCGATCTCGATCGCCTCGTCGACGTGGATCCCGGCCAACGCCGAGTTGCGGAAGATGTCGACCACCTCGATCGGGTGGCCGGCCGCAGCCGCATCGGCCTGTGCCGAGAACAGGTCGGCGTAGGCCGTCTGGCCGTGGACCTCCGTCTCGCGGGGGTTGACCGGGATCATCCGGTAGCCGTGGTCCATCAAGGTCCGCGCCACGCCGTGGCTCGGCCGAAGCGGGTTCGAGGAGAGGCCGACCACGGCCCAGGTGTGGGTCTCGCGCAGAACGCGTTCGATGGTTTTCGGATCGGCGAAGGTCACCGGGATCGGGCAAGCTCCTGGAGCGCGGCCCGGATCCGCTCGTCCAGCCCGCCCTCGACCCCGACCACGCTGCCCGCCGCGCGCCGCGCCTCGGAGGCGGTGTAGCCCAGCGACTCCAGGGCGGCCACCACGTCCGAATCGGCCGCTGCGCCCGGTCCCACCGCGATCCCGGCGGCGTGAATCTTCTCCTGGAGCTCCAGGACGATGCGCTGGGCGGTCTTGCGGCCGACACCAGACACGGAGGTCAGCACATCGAGGTCATCGGTCACGATCGCCATCTGCAGGCGCGTCACCGGGTGGGCGCTGGTGATGGCCAGCGCCAGGCGCGGCCCTACCCCGGTCACCGTCATCAGCAGCTCGAAGAAGGCCAGCTCCTCCGGCTTGGCGAACCCGAACAGGGCCTGGGCCTCGTCGCGGACCAGGTGATGGATGAACAGGCTGGTTTCCGAGCCGATGCGCACGCGCCCGATCAGCTCCGGCGACACCACCACCCGGTAACCGACCCCTCCGATGTCGATGATCACGTGGTCCAACCCGATGTGGCCGACCGGACCCCGAAGCGACCCGATCACGCGGTACTCCCCGGGTACAGCGCCCCGATCGCAACCGCCAGCGCGTCGGTGGCGTCATCCGACGCCCCACTGAGCTCCATCCCCAGCAGACGTCCGACCATGACCGCCACCTGCTGCTTGTCGGCCGCCCCGTTGCCGCACACGGCCAGCTTCACCTCGTTGGGGGTGGGTTCACTCACCGCCAGTCCGTGCCGCGCGGCGACCAGCAGCGCCACCCCGCGCGCCTGGCCCACGGCCATGGCCGTCCGCACGTTGCGCTGAAAGTAGAGGCGCTCGACCGCCACCCGGTCCGGGTGGTGCTCGGCCACGAGCCGGTCCAGGGCCGCCTCGAGCTCCGCCAGCCGCGCGGCTTCGGGCCGTGCCGGGTCCGTGCGCACCGTGCCGGCATCCACGAACCGCAGGTTCGACCCGTCGGACGCGACCACCCCGAATCCGCAGGCCGCGGATCCGGGATCGATTCCGAGCGCGATCATCCTCCGACGACCGATGCCTCGAGCTGCTCCATCAGGGCATCGGGAATATCGAAGTTGGCATACACGGTCTGGACGTCGTCGAGGTCCTCGAGATGCTCGACGAATTCCAGGACCTGGCGAGCGGCGCGCTCGTCGGCGATCTCAACCCTCGTCGTCGGCTCCAGCGACACCTCGGCGCTGTCGGGCGCGAACCCGGCGTCGGTCAGGGCCCGCCGCACCCGCTCCAGGTGACCCGGCTCGGTCACGACCAGGATGGCGCCCCCCTCCGGCGAGCCCACGTCGACTGCCCCGGCATCGATGGCAGCCAGCGACACCTCGTCCGGGTCGCTTCCCTTGAGCGGAACCGACAGGACCCCGCGGTGCTCAAACTGCCACGACACGGGCGTGAAGGAGCCGCCGGACCGGGTGAAGATGGCCCGGACAGCGGCCGCGGTCCGGTTCCTGTTGTCCGTCATGGCGGCCACGACGACCGCGACGTTCGCGGGCCCCAGGCCCTCGTACGTGATCTCCTCGTATTGCTCGGCGTCTGCCCCAGAGCCGGTGGCGCGCTCGATGGCGCGCTTGATGTTGTCCGCGGGCATGGAGTTGGCCCGTGCCTTGTCGACCGCCATCCGGAGCCGGTAATTGGCTTCCTGATCGGATCCGCCCTGGCGCGCGGCGGTGATGATCTCGCGGGTCAGCTTCGTGAACAGCGCCCCGCGCTTGGCGTCATTGGCGCCCTTCTGGCGCTTGATTTGCGACCACTTGCTGTGTCCCGACATACGCCTCCGATTGTATGCTCCTTGGGTGAGGCAGCCTTCCGCCGATCGTGGCTCCGAATCGAGACTCGAGCACTGGGCGGGGCTGGCCGCCATCGCCGCCGGGATCGGCGGGATCGTGTATGCGGTCGCGTTCCTGGGTGGGGTCGTCCTGGGCGCGAACCCCGCTCTCGGCATGCTGGTGGCCTCGATCGCCCTCATGCTGGGCGGTGTTCTCAGCCTCGTCGTGCTGGTGGCCGTCTACCGGCGGGTCAGCGCGGCCAGCCATGGCATTGCCCTGATCGGGCTGGCCCTGGCGTTGATGGGGTCGTTTGGCGCGGTGGTGCATGGCGGGTACGACCTGGCGAACGTCCTCAATCCACCCGCCGCCGACGTCATCACCGACGCCGGGCTGCCCAGCCCGGTGGACCCCCGGGGCCTTCTCACCTTCGGTGTCTCCGGCCTTGGGCTGCTGGTCCTGGCGGCCGAGGCCCGGCGCAGCGGGGCGCTCTCGCGCCGGGTGTCAAACCTGGGCGTTCTGCTGGGACTGATGCTGGTGGTCGTCTACCTGGGGCGCCTGATCGTCCTGGTCCCGACCAACCTGCTGGTGGCCGTCCCGGCGGCATTCACCGGGGTGATCCTGGCCCCGGTTTTCTACATCCTGCTCGGGCTGGAGCTCCGCGGCCGCTGAACCTGCCGCTCCCTATAATGGCCGTCCCCGCCCGAGGAGCCGCATGAAGCCGACTACGCCCGATCGGATCCGGAACGTCGCCCTCATCGCCCATGGTGGCGCGGGCAAGACCAGCCTCGCCGAGGCCATGCTCTTCGACGCCGGAGCCATCCCCCGCCTCGGATCGGTCGAAGCCGGCACCGCCGCCCTGGACTGGGAGCCCGACGAGCAGCGTCGGCATCATTCCATCAACCTCGGCATCGGCACCTTCGAGACCGAGGGGGCCCGCATCACCCTGGTCGACACCCCCGGCTACGCCGACTTCCAGGCAGATGTCGTCCAGGCACTGGCCGCCGTCGATGCCGCCATCGTGGTCATCGACGCCTCGGCCGGGGTGGAGGTCGGGACCGATGCAGTCTGGCGGCTGGCCGATGCGCGGCGGCTGCCCCGCATGGTCTTCGTCAACAAGATGGACCGCGAGAACGCGAACTACGACGCCACCCTGGACCAGCTGAAAGCCGCCTTTGGCCCCAAGATCGCGCCGGTCTACCTGCCCATCGGCTCCGCGGAGTCGTTCCGCGGCTACATCGACGTCGTGGAGCAGCATGCCTCGATCTACGACAACGGCGAGCCGAAAGAAGTGCCGATACCCGATGACATGCGGGTTGCCGAGGAGTTCCGCCGCCAAGCCCTCATCGAGGCCGCGGCCGAAGCATCGGACGATCTCATGCTCAAGTATCTCGAGGGCGAGGCGATCTCCGACGCCGAGATCGAGACGGCCCTCCATACCGGCACCCGGGACGGGTCGGTGGTGCCGGTGTTCGTGGGTTCGGCCCATCGCAACATCGGTGTCCGCGAGTTGATCCGGATGATCGCCCGCCACGTGCCGTCGGCGGTCGAGGTCGGCGGCCGCACCACCTCCGACGGCAAGCTCATCGAGCCCGACCCGGCGGGCCCGTTCGTGGCCCAGGTGTTCAAGGTTACGGCCGACCCGTTCGTCGGCCGGCTCACGTACTTCCGGGTCGTCTCCGGCGCCCTCAAGGCCCAGGGCCACCTCCACAACGCCACCCGACGTGAGGACGAGCGGTTCGGCAACCTGCTGGCCCTCCAGGGAAAGGAGCAGGTCAACCTGCCCCAGGTCGGCCCCGGCGACATTGCCGCCGTCGCCAAGCTGGCCTCGACCCATGCCGGCGACACGCTTGTGGCCGATCGTTCCGCGGCGGTCCAGCTGCCGGCGTTCACCTTCCCCGAGCCGACTCTGCAAGTCGCGGTGGAACCCGAGTCCAAGGCCGACCTCGACAAGCTGGGACAGGCCCTCAACCGGATGCTCGAGGAGGAGCCGTGCATGCGGGTCCACCGCGAGGCGGCAACCTCCCAGACCATCCTGACCGCCATGGGCGACGCCCACGTCGATGTCATCGTGGATCGGTTGAAGCGCAAGTTCGGCGCGGCGGTCAGGGTGGTAGCCCCGCGCGTGCCGTACCGCGAGACCATCCGGCGCCCGGCCAAGATCGACAACCGATTCAAGCGCCAGACCGGTGGCCACGGCCAATTCGGGCACGTGGTCATCGAGTTCGAGCCCAACGAGGCCGGCGAAGGGTTCGTGTTCGGTGATCGGATCGTGGGCGGCGCGGTGCCCAAGCAGTACATCCCGGCCGTCGAAAAGGGCCTCCGTGAGTCAATGGCCGAGGGGGTCCTGGCCGGCTACCCGGTGGTCGATCTCAAGGCCACCCTGGTGGACGGCTCGTACCACACCGTCGACTCGTCCGAGATGGCGTTCAAGATCGCGGCCTCGCAGGCCCTCAAAAAAGCCTTCACTGATGCCGACCCGACTCTTCTCGAGCCAGTCCTCGAGGTCGAGGTCGTCGTCCCCGACGAGTACATGGGTGACGTCATGGGCCAGATCACCGCCAAGCGCGGGCACGTCCTGGGCATGGACTCGGCCGACGGGACCCAGTACCTGCGCGCCCAGGTCCCGCAGGCCGAGATGTTCCACTACGCCACCGAGCTGCGGAGCATCACCCAGGGTCGCGGCCGCTTCTCCCAGAAGCTTGACCACTACGCTGAAGTCCCGCACACGATTGCCGACAAGGTGATCGCGGAGCACCAGTCCAAGGTGGCTGCGGGGGAGCGTCACTAACTTCTCCGCACCGCACCACTCTGCACCTCTTCGTTTTGTTGACACTGGGGCGTATCTTGCGTCGGGGATTTCCCCTGTATTCATCTGGAGGAGGTGGATTTCTCGTGAGTGGTTTCTTCACACCCAGGATGTTCCTGATCGTTGGAGGGGCCGTCCTACTCCTGCTGGGAATCGTCGGATACCTCGGTATCTTCACCGAGGAGGCCTATTCCTGGTTCTGGTTGGACAGTGGTGAGAACATCGCTCACACCGTCCTCGGCGTCGTCGCGCTGGCAGCCGTGTTCGTCCCCGGCCTGAACAGTGCGCTGACGCCCTACTACCGACCTATCGTCATCCTGGTCGGCTTGATCGCACTCTTCTTCGGCGTCTACGGGTTCGTGGTGGCGGGCGACACGTCGGGGGCCAACACCTTCGGCCTGGCCAACCTGGAGAGCCCCGCGGACAACATCCTCCACCTCGTGGTCGCGGCCTGGGCGTTTGCCTCCGCGTTCATGGGGCGTGAGCCCAGCATGGCCTGACAAGGCTCTCGGAGCGCCGGCGGTCCACCCGGACCCCGGCGCTTCGTGCTATCCGGCGCCGATCAGGTGAGGCGCACGCGGGCAGCCTGGCGCTTACCGACCCGCACCTCGTGATCAATCCCGGCCGCGAACATCCGCAGCTCATCGGTCTGAAACTCGCCGTCCACGCGGACCCCGCCCTGGCGGACGAGCCTTCTCCCGACGCTCCGTGACGACGCCAGGCCGGCGGCCACCAGCAGGTCGGGAAGGCTGATCCCAGCCAGGGGGACCGTCACTGTCGTCTCTTCGATCTCGGACACGAGCTGCCCGCCACTCACCTCCTGCTCCCAGCGGGCCTCGGCCTCGGCCGCCGCCTCCTCGGAGTGCCAGCGGGACACGATCTCGCGCGCCAGCTGCTGCTTCGCCGCCTTGGGATGGGTGCGATCCGCGGCCAGATCGGCCAGGAAGGCTTCGGCTTCCGCATCGGTCCAGCGCGTGACCAGGCGCGCCCAGTTCGGAAGCAGGCTGTCGGGGATGCTCATGGTGCGGGCGTATTGCTCGTACGGCGGATCGGTCAAGCCAATCGCATTGCCCATTGACTTGCTCATCTTCGCCACCCCGTCGATGCCGACCAGCAGCTCGCAGGTCAGGATCTGCTGGGGGTCCTGGCCAAAGTCGCGCTGTACGTCGCGGCCGACGAGCAGGTTGAAGGTCTGGTCGGTGCCGCCCAGCTCGACATCGGCCTGAACCGCGACCGAGTCGTAGGCCTGGAGCAGCGGGTACAGGGTCTCGTGCATCGACACCGGGGCACCCTCGGCCAGGCGCTTGGCGAACGTGTCGCGCTCGATCATACGGGCCAGCGTGAACCGGCTCATGAGCGCGAATACCTCGCGCAGGCCGAAGGTGTCGAACCACTCCGACTGCCAGCGAACTTCGGTCCTGGCCTGGTCCACGACGCGGTGGAACTGGGCCAGGTAGGTCTCGGCGTTGGCCCGCACCTCGTCCGCCGACAGGATGGGCCGGGTCGTGTTGCGCTCCGACGGATCCCCGATCTGGGCCGTGGTGTCCCCCACCACGAGCACCGCCGTGTGTCCCAGGTCCTGGAACGCGCGCAGCCGCTCGAGAACGACGCCATGACCGATGTGCAGGTCCGGGCTGGTGGGATCGAAGCCCAGTTTCACCCGCAGCGGGCGGTCGCCGGCGAGAAGCCTTCGGAGCGCCCCGCTCTCGACAACCTGGGCCACGCGGCGGGTCAGCAGGTCCTCGATGGCGCCGGCGCGATCCATGCCCCGATGGTACCCGCCCCCGAGCGCCGGACGGCACCCTTCGAGCCGCTCTGCTAGAGTTCGCGGCCGTGACCTTGTCACCTCCGCCGCCGGCGGGCTACGGATCGCCCGCGCGGACCGGCGCCGCGCCCCGGATGCGCGTTCAGCCATTGCCCGCCGTGATCCTCGCCACCTTTGCGGTGCTCGGGGTGGGCATCGTGCTCAGCGCGGTGTTCCTGTATACCGCGTACGCCAGCTCACTCCCCGAAGTCACCGCGCTCGAGGACTACACCCCCGACGAGGGGTCGCTCGTCGTATCCGCCGACGGCCGTGAGCTGGCGACGTTTGCCGCCACCAACCGCCGGGTGGTGGCCTTTGACGAGATCCCGGACGTCCTGGTCGAGGCCACCGTGTCGGCCGAGGACCACACGTTCTGGGACAACCCGTGTGTCGATCCGCGAGCCATCGTGCGTGCCCTTCTCCAGAACGTGTCCGCCGGCGAGGTCATCTCCGGGGCCTCGACCATCTGCCAGCAGCTCGTTCGCAGCGTACTCCTGCCGCCTGACCTTATGGCCGATCCCGGACGCCAGCTCGAACGAAAGATCAAGGAGGCCATGCTCGCCCTCCGACTGGATGCCGCCTACCCGGGCGAGGAAGGCAAGGCCCAGATCATGGAGTTCTTCCTCAACGAGATGTACTACGGCAATAACGGCTATGGGATCTGGGCCGCCGTGGACCGCTATTTCGACAAGGACGTTACCGATCCCGCGCCCGAGCACGAGGTGACGCCAGGGGAAGCGGCGCTGCTGGCGGGCCTGCTGCGCGCCCCGTCGGACCTCGATCCCACCCAGTATGGCCGGCCGGCGATGGACGCCGAAGGGCTCGAGATCCCCGGTGTCCTGGAGGTCCCCGATGACACGGAACCGGTCCGGATTCGCGACAGCGTGCTCGGCAACATGGTCGAGCTCGGCTACCTGACCGATTTCCAGCGCGACGCGATCCTCCGCCAGCCGGTCTACGTCCGCGTGCCCGAGACGCCAGAGTTCCTGGCCCCGCATTTCGTGTACGCCACCCGACGCGAGGTGGCCGAACTGCTCGGCGCGGAGGACATCATCGACCGCGGCGGGTTGCGGATCGAGACCACGCTCGAATACGACGCCTACCAGGTTACCGCCGAGAAGTGGGCGCAGGTGGCCTACGACATGGATCGGCTGACCGATGAGGAGCTGGGGGCCCGCTACGGCCCCGACGCGATGAACTGGATCAACCAGCTCCAGGGTCGGAACATCGGCAACGACGCCATCGTCACGCTCAACTACCGGACCGGGGCGGTGGTGGCCTACGTGGGAAGCGCGAATTTCGGCGGGGAGGCCACCCCCATCCACCAGCCCCAGTTCGACGTCGTGGGCCAGGCCTTCCGCCAGTCCGGATCGGCATTCAAACCGATCACCTACGCGACCGGGTTCGAGACCGGGACCATCACCCCGGCCACGATGTTCATGGACGTCTCGACCGAGATCGTGCCCGGCTACCCGGTCGGAGACGCTGACCTGGGCGAGCGGGGCCCGGTTCGGGTGCGCGATGCGCTGAAGTTCTCGCTCAACATCCCGGTGACCAAGGCCCAGCAGCTCATCGGGACCGCGCAGGTGGTGGACCAGGCTGAGCGGCTGGGCCTCGCGTGGGACCCGGCCCAGGACCCGAATGTCGCGTCGCTGACCCTGGGCACGATCGGGGTGCGGATGATCGATCTGGCCGCTGCCTACGGCACGCTGGCCAACGGCGGGCTGTACCAGGAGCCGTACCTGATCGAGCGCATCGTGGACCGTGACGGCGACGTCATCTACGACCGGGCAACGGACGGCCCAGACGGCCAGCAGGCCATCTCCCCGCAGGCGGCATACCTGGTCAGCGACATCCTGGCCGACAACACCGATCCGGCGCAGAACGCGTTGTGGGGCCCGCGCTTCCAGCTGCTGACCGATGCCGGCCGGCGGCCGGCCACCCTGAAGACCGGCACCACGACCGATTTCCGCGACCTGCAGGCCTTCGGCTACCTGGCCGCCGATCCAGACCCGGAGCTCGACGAAGGCGCGCTCATCACCGGCGTGTGGGTCGGCAACAGCGACTTCTCGTCCATCGACTCGGTGTTCGCGGCCGATGGCCCCACGTTCATCTGGCACGACTACATGACCGAGGTCACGGCCCTCAACGCCCTGCCGGTGCGCGACTTCGTCCGACCCGAGGGGATCGTGGATCGGACGATCGACGCCATGACCGGTCAGTCGCCCGGCGAATTCACGACCACGACCATGGGCGAGGTCTTCATGGCCTCCGGCCCAGGCCTGGCTACCGACGATGCCCACCGCGAGCTCGCCATCGAGGCCGCGACCGGGAAGATCTGGCAGACCGGCTGTGGTGACTACGTGCCCGCGACTCCGGGGCCGACTGCCGCGCCCATCCCGTCCGGCGAGCCGATCCCGGAGCCGACGCCTGCACCGGCCATGCTCAAGGTGTTCCTTGACCTGGTCGGCTGGGACGCCGGTCATCCCGCCTGGGAAGCGTCGAACCTGGCGTGGATCGCGAGGCGGCAGGGTCCGGAAGCGAGCGTGCCACGGGCTCCCCTGCGCGCGCTGGACGCCCCGCTGGCGCCAACCGAAGAGTGCACCCCGGGCGCGGTGCCCACGTCCACCCCGACCCCGATCCCGACTCCCACCCCGGAGTCGACGCCGACCCCTGAGCCCACCCCCACCCCGACCCCGGAGCCGACGCCGACCCCTGCGCCAGGGGCCTAGAGCTCCCCGACCGTCGCTCCGTCCCCGCCTTCCGCGCGCCGCCCTCGCCGCTGGGTGCGGACCCGCGGATGGTCGGCCAGGTACTCGCGGATGGCGCGCCGCAGCGCTCCGGTTCCAGCCCCGTGGATGATGACCACCTGGTCGGCGCCGGCCAGCAGCGCCTGGTCGAGATGGGCCGCCAGCCGTTCGAGGGCGGCCTCCACCCGCTCGCCCCGCAGGTCCAGGCTGGGAGGAAGCTCGGCGGCGGCGCGGCGCACCAGCTCCTCGGCCGCCAGGTCACGCTCGGGTGGCGCGGCCCCGGGCTCGTCCACGACCTCGACGTCGTCGCCGGGGACCACCAAGCGGGCGCCATCCGCATCCAATGTGACCCGCCCGGTGCGGCCGCTGATGGCCGCGATCCGCCCGCTCCGTCTCAGGGTTCGGCTGCGACCCCACAGCCCGACGCGGGGCTGGAGTCCGGGCTCGAGCGCGGCTTCGTCTGCGACCAGCTCCGTGGGCAGAGGGGCGGCGGCGATACGGGCCCGGCGGCGGGCGGTGCGCGCCCCAAGATCCGCCAGGGCGGCTGAATCGGAACGGCGGGCGGCCCGCCGGGCCTCGGCGACCTCGCGTTCGGCAGCCGCGAGCAGCGAATCGGCCGCCCGCCGCGCCTCGACCAGGATCCGAGCCGCCTCCCGCCGGGCGCGGCCGGTCCCGACTTCGGCCCGCTCCCGCTCGGCGCGGGCTGCGTGGCGCTCTTCGGAGGCAGTCGCGAGCGCCTCGGCGCGTTCGGACTCGGCGCGGCGGATGGCGGCCAGCGTTTCCTCCAGCGACGCGTGGGTGGACGAGATCCGCTCGCGGGCCACGGCCAGCACCTCGGGCGCCAGGCCCAGGCGCTCCGCGATGGCGAACGCCTGGGAAGCGCCGGGGAGTCCGATCGACAGGTGGTAGGTGGGGCGCAACGTGGCCACGTCGAACTCGACCGCAGCGTTCGTCACGCCCGGTTGGGTCTCGGCGAAGGCCTTCAACTCGGCGTAGTGGGTGGTGGCGGCCACCAGCGCCCCGCGCTCGAGGAGGATCGTGACCACCGCCATGGCCAGGGCCGAGCCCTCGGTCGGATCGGTCCCGGCGCCGATTTCGTCGAGGAGCACCAGGGTCTGCGGTCCGGCGACCTCGAGGAAGCGGACGACGTTCCGCAGGTGGCTCGAGAACGTTGACAGCGACTGGGCAATGCTCTGTTCGTCGCCGATGTCGGCCATGATCCGCGCGAACACCGGCAGCCGCGCCCCGTCCGCCGCCGGCACGCGCAGCCCGGACTGGTGCATGAGGGCCAGCAGACCCAGGGTCTTCAGGGCCACCGTCTTGCCGCCCGTGTTGGGGCCGGTGATCACCAGCGCGCGATACCCGAACCGCTCGCCCAGGCGCAGGTCGATGGGTACCGCCTCGGGGCCCAGCAGCGGGTGACGGGCGGAGAGGAGCTCAACGGCGCCCTCCGCCACGGCGGGCCGCACGGCGTCCATATCTCCCGCCAGCCGGGCGCGCGCCAGCCACAGGTCGGCCCGTGCCAGGGCCGACAGCGAAGTGGATAGCCCCTCCGCCTGCCGCTCGACCTCGCGCGACAGGGCCTCGAGGACCCGCGCCTCCTCCTCGGCCGCCTCGAGCGTGGCCTCGGTCCAGGCGTTGTTCAGCTCCACCACCGCCAGGGGCTCGATGAACAGGGTGGCCGCCGATGCGCTCTGGTCGTGGACGATGCCCGGGACACGGCCCTTGGCCTCGGCTCGGACCGGGATCACGTACCGGCCGGCCCGCTGGGTGACGATGGCGTCGCCGATGGCGCCAACCAGCTCCGGGGAGTGGAGCATTGCGTTCAGCCGCTCGCGGAGGCGCTCCTGCGCCACTCGCATCCGGCGCCGCGCCGTCTTCAGCGTCGGCGACGCGCTGTCCAGGACTTCCCCGCTGGGATCGATGCTGCGCTCGATCCGCTCACGGAGGGCAGGCGCCGGCTCGAGATCCTCGCGCACGCCCGCCAGCTGAGGAGCCGACCAGCGGCTCAGCCGGCGTCGAAACAGGTCGGTCGCGTGAAGGGTGCCGGCCACGTCCAGCAGCTCGGCCGGCGCAAGGCGTCCGCCGCGCCGGGCGCGGGCCAGCGCCTCCCGGATGTCGCGCGCACCCCCGATCGTGGCATCGGCATGCATCTCAAGCAGACGCGCCGCCTCATCGGTCTGGTCGTGGAGGAGCGCGACGTGGACCGCATCGCCAACCGGGAGCGTGGCCTCCGCCAGCTCGCGCGAGGGCGCGAACGCGGTCCGCGCGGCCAACTGCTCGGTGATGGCCGAAAACTCCAGCGCCCGCAGGCTGGCGGCGTCGGGCTCAGCGGCGCGAGAGGTGCGGGTCATTCGGAATCACGAACCGATACGGGCGCGCAGCCCAGGCGCCCGCGTAGCCGACGCCGATCCGCGTGCGGTACGCGACCGCGGGTGGTGGGGCGCCCAGGTGGAGGCGGACGGGACCGGTCAGCAGGTCGGCGCCGCTCAGGTCGCGACCGATGCCCAACGCCCGCCCGAGGTTGCCTGGGCCTGCCGCCAGGCGGGCAGTCGCGGGTTTCGGACCTCGTCGTCGGCGCGCCAGATCCTCGCCCTCGGTGACCTCGCCCGCGCGCAGGAGCACGGCCTCGGGCTTGGTTCCGGGCCCGCACACCACGTTCACGCAGTCGTGGATCCCGTAGATCCGATACACGTACAGGTGCCCCGGTGGCCCCCACATCGGCTCGTTGCGCGCCGTCCGGCCGCGGGCCGAGTGCGCGGCCGAGTCCTCCGGGCCCAGGTAGGCCTCGGTCTCGATCAGGCGCACCGTCACCCGACCCTCCGGCGTTTCATGCGTCAAGAAGGCGCCCAGCAGCTCGGGCGCGACGTCGAGGGCCGAGCGGTCGAACCAGCGGCGATCGGTCAGCGGGGTCAGGAGCCCAGAAACTGGTCGATGTCGTCGGGGACGAACGGGCGCAGCACGAACCCGACGACGGGAATCACGTAGTCGCGGAACCAGCTCACCAGCACCGAGTCGTTGAGGAACTGGTACAGCGGGCCGAGCACCGGCGAGGCGTCGACAAGAGCCTGGTCTGCCTGCAGGAAGTAGGTGTCCAGCGCGAGGAGTGCGACGCTGTAGACCAGGACCACGAACAGCACCCCCAGGACCGCGCCGCCGATCTCGTCCACCTGGCGATAGATCGGCAGCCGGGTCTGCCGATAGAACATGCGCACCAGGAACCATCCGCCGACGATGCCGATGACCAGGAGCGCGATATAGATCCACAGCTCCTGCTGCTGGGGGGTGGAGGCCCTCCAGACGGTCCCGAGCGCGTCCGCGATGGGACCCTTGAGCAGGCTGGCCACGACGAAGGCCACCAGGACCGCGACCGAGCTCAGGATGTAGCGCAGGGTGCCCTGCGTGAACCCCATCAGCACGCCACCGGCCAGCGTGACCAGCACCACCAGGTCGGCAACCGTGAACTCGGCGATTACTTCCACGTCGGCTCGTCCTCCAATCGACGCCGCGAAGGGTACCAGCGGTGTCCACCAAACGGGCTCCGTACTATCGGATCTCGGCCCCCAGGTGGTGCCGCAGGGCGCCGCGAATCTTGTCCATGGCGCGATCCACGGCCCGTTCGTCCGCGGCCGACTGGGGCTGGAAGCGAAACGCGAGCCCGTACGAGATCCGCCCTTCGCCGACCTGCGCGCCGCGGTACACATCGAACAGCTGCAGGTCGGCGAGCATGGGCCCCGCGTTGCGGCGCGCCAGGCGCAGCAGCTCCCCGACCGGCGTCGCCGCGTCCACGACGACCGCCAGGTCCCGGTCCACCGGCTGGGCGGCGGGGATCGGCCCCGCACGCTGGCTCAGCGGCGGCAGGTCGAACAGGCCATTGGGCTCCAGGTGGAGGGCGGCCACGAGCGGGCGGCCCGGCAGGTCCCACGACACGGCCACGGCCGGCTCCACCTCCCCCACCGACCCGTAGGAACGATCGCTTCCGTCCACCACCCGGGCCGCGCGGCCGGGGTGCAGGTGCGGATGGTGCTCGGCGGGGCTCTCGGGGCGGTAGGCCGGGGCGGGCATCCCCAGCGCGGCGTGCAGGGCGTCCACGATCCCCTTCAGGTCCGCCACGTCCCACTCGCGTGCCGCCTCCCCTGGGTAGCGGGGCGTCGCCGACCCCAGCAGGCCAATGCCCACCGTCCAGGCCTCGTGGTACGCGCCGGCGGCCTGCGGCAGCTCGGCGCCGGACCGACCCGACGCGGCCGGCGGTCGGTATCGGTAGATCTTGCCGACCTCGAAGATCGCGAGGTCGGTGCGGCGCTGGCGGACGTTCGCGGCCAGGGCTGACAGGACCGAGGGGTAGGGCACGGGGCGGAGGATGGCGTGCTCTTCGGACAGCGGGTTCGCCACGCGCACCAGGTGCGATGCCGTGGCGTCGAACCCGGAGCGCGACAGGTCCGCGGGTCCGATGAGCGCATGAGTCACCACCTCGTCCAGGCCCAGACCGGCCAGGACCCGTCGCAGGAGGTGGCGCGGCTCGCTCGGATCGGGTCGGCTTGGCGGCAAATCGGCGGCAGGCAGCTTGCCGGGGATGCGGTCATAGCCGTATACCCGGGCCAGCTCCTCGGCGACGTCCGCAGCCCCGCTCACATCGAGCCGATAGGCGGGCACCGTCACCGCCAGTCGCACGGCGTCCAGGTCGATGGTATCGAAGCCCAGCGGTGCCAACCACTTCGCCGCGCCTGCGCCGTCGACCGGGATCCCCAGCAGGCGCGAGGTGCGGGCGGTGTCGACCTCGACCACCCGACGGGGATGCGGCCCCGGGTCGTTGTCCACGATGCCGACCGCCACCCGGGACCCGGTGATCTCGGCGATGAGAGCCGCGGCACGGTCGACCGCCAGACGCGGCAGATCCGGGGAGATGCCCTTCTCATGGCGCATCGACGCCTCGGACCGGAGACCCAGCCGGCGGGCCGTGTTGCGCACGCTGGGCCCGTGGAAGATGGCCGACTCCAGGATCACGCGCTGCGTTGCGTCGTCGACCTCGGTGTCCGCGCCGCCCATGATCCCGGCGAACCCGATCGGGCGCTCCGCATCGGCGATGACGAGCATCCGCTCATCGAGGGGCCGCTCAAGGTGATCGATGGTGACCAGCGACTCCCCGGGGCGCGCCCGACGGACCACGATCCGCCCCTCCGGGATGTGGTCGGCGTCATACGCGTGCATCGGCTGCCCGAGCTCGTGCATCACGTAGTTCGTGACGTCCACCACTGGCGAAATGAGGCGCATCCCGGCCGCCCGCAGGCGCTGCGCCATCCAGCCCGGCGTTTCCCCCGGACCGATCCCGTCCAGCAGCCGGGCCGTGAAGCGCGGGCACAGGTCGGGGTCGGCGATCTCGACCCGGACTTCGTCGGCGGTCGGCTCGCCGCTCTCGGCCAGCGTCACCTCCGGGTAGCGCACGGTCGTTCCGGTGGCGGCGGCGATCTCCCGCGCCAGCCCGACCATGGACAGGGCGTCGCCGCGGTTGGGCTTGACGTCAACGTCGAGGACCGTCTCCCCCACCGCCTCGCCCAGGTCCATGCCGAGTCGATGCTCGTCGGCAGTCCCCAGGATCAGGATCCCGTCGGCATCGTCGCCCAGGCCCAGCTCGATGGGGCTGCACAGCATCCCGTTCGAGACCGCGCCCCGGATCTTGGTACGGCCGATGCGCCGGCCGGCGAGCACCGCCCCGGGCAGCGCGACGGGCACGAGCTGGCCGACCGACAGGTTCTGGGCGCCGCACACGATCTCCAGGGCAGCTCCGTCCCCGACGTCGACCTTTGTCAACCACAGGGTCTCCGCGTTCGGGTGTCGCTCGACCTCCAGGACTCGCCCGACGACCACCCCGCTCCATTCGCCGCCGGCGGCTTCCACCGCCTTGACTTCGAAGCCGAGCAGGGTCAGGCGCTCCGCAAGCTCACCAGGCGACAGCTCGAAGTCCACGTACTCGCGCAGCCACGACAGGGGGACTCGCACGGCTCAGCGCCCACCGACGAATTGCTGCAGGAACCGCAGGTCGGCGGTCATCAGGAGGCGCAGGTCCGGGATGGCGTGGCGCAGCAGGGTCATCCGATCCAGGCCCATCCCAAAGGCGTAGCCCTGGTACTCGTCCGGGTCCAGGCCGCCGTTGCTCAGGACCGTCGGATGCACCATCCCGGCGCCCAGGATGGTCATCCAGCCCGTCCGCCCGCAGGCCGGGCAGCCAGGCCCGCCGCACACCAGGCACCCGATGTCGAACGCCGCGCTGGGCTCGGTGAACGGGTAGTAGCCGGGCCGGAACCGGGTTCGGGTGCCGTCCCCGAACATGGCGCGCGCGAACTCCTCGAGCATGCCCTTCAGGTCCGCCAGGCTCGTGTCGCGGTCCACCACCAGGCCCTCGACCTGGAAAAACTCGAAGCCGTGCGCGGCGTCGACCGCCTCGTACCGATAGCAGCGGCCCGGCATGAGGACCCGGATCGGCGGGCTGAGCGCCCGCATGGCGCGGATCTGGACCGGGGAGGTATGGGTTCGCAGGATCGTGCCGTCCTCGGCAGGGCGCGGCGACCCGGCCTCCACCGACCCCGGCTCCGCCACGTACAGCGTGTCCCACAGGTCCCGCGACGGGTGATCGGGCGCGATGTTCAGCAGCTCGAAGTTCATGAGGTCCGATTCGATCTCCGGTCCCTCGAAGACTTCGAACCCGAAGGCGTGAAAGATCTCCCGCAGGTCGCGCTCGACGGTCATCAGCGGGTGGAGGTGGCCCACGCGGACCGGCCGTCCGGGGGCGGTCATGTCGAGCGCCTCGTGGACGAGGCGTTGGCTGAGCTCTCCTTGGGCCAGGCGTTCAAGGCGGATCGCGATAGCAGCTTCAAGCTCGCGGCGGGCGTCGTTGGCCGTCGCTCCCACTGCGGGTCGATCAGCGGCCGGGAGCGCGGCGAGGCCGCGCAGGAGGGCGGTCAACGCCCCGGATCGGCCCAGCACCTCGTGGTGAAGCCCCTCGACCGTGGCTGTGTCCGGGGCTGTGGCCAGGCGGGCCAGCGCATCGGCCTTGGTCCGGGCGACCTCGGCCAGCATGGCTGCGGCCGGATCAGTCGGGGCGCTCATCGGTCAGGCCATCTCCATCGGTCAGTCGTCATTGTCGGTGAAACAAACGACCCCGCTCCGTCATCCGGAGCAGGGCCGTGGGACCGGCGCCAGCGGGGCGCCGGTCAGCTGCTAAACGAGGCCAGGGCCATCTCGACCATCTTTCGGAACGCGGCCGGCTCACGGATCGCCAGGTCGGCGAGCTGCTTGCGGTTGACCTCGATCCCCGCCGACTTCAGCCCGGACACGAATCGCCCATACGGCATGCCGTGGGACCGGGACGCGGCGTTGATGCGCTGGATCCACAGCCGGCGCATGTCGCGCTTCCGGTCTCGGCGGTCGCGGTACGCGTAACGCAGGGCGTGGAACAGCGCCTCGCGGGCAGGGCGGATCAGCTTCGAGCGCGTCATCCGACGGCCCTTGGCCTGCCTCAGCAGGCGCTTGTGCCGGCGGTGGGCGGGAACGCCGCGCTTGACTCTTGCCATCGGTCGTTACAGGTCCCTACTCGTACGGCATGAGCCGCCTGAGCTGGGCGGCGTGGGCCGGACTGACCTCTGCCATCCCCGCGTAGCGACGCTTGCGCCGGCTGGACTTGATCTCCAGGTGATGGCCACGCCAGGCCTTGGGCCGGAGCCACTTGCCCGAACCCGACTTGCGGTATCGCTTGGCGGTGCCCTTGTGGGTCTTCATCTTTGGCATGCTTGTTCCCCTGACCTACGCCGCCGGCGGTGCCGGCCGCGGCTCGTCGCCCTCTACCTCTGGGGCCACTGCTTCCGGTGGCACCTCTGATGCCACCGGTTCGGGCGCCACTTCTGGCACCTGTCCCTTGGCCGCCAATGCCTCCCCAATCGTCTCGCCCGGAGTTTCCGGGGCGGCTGCCCCATCGGTCTGGCCCGGCTGGTCGTCTCTGCGCTCGACCTTGGAACCAGGCGGAGCCATCACGATGAACAGGCTCCGGCCTTCCATCAGCGGTGATCGTTCCATCACTCCGTGGTCACCGATCATCTCGGCCGCCCGATCGAGCAATGCCCGTCCGAGCTGCGGGTGATTGAGCTCCCGCCCGCGGAACTGCACCGCCACTTTCACCCGGTCGCCGTCATCCAGGAACTGGGACGCCCGGCGGGTCTTGGTCTCCAGGTCGTGCCTGTCGATCTTGACCCGGAACCGGATCTCCTTGAAGGTCTGCGACTTCTGGCGCTTTTTCGTTTCGCGTTCGCGCTTCTGGATCTCGTACTTGTACTGCCCGTAGTCGAGGAACCGACACACCGGGGGGACCGCCGTGGGAGCCACCTCGACCAGGTCGAGGCCACGCTCCTGCGCCAGCGCGAGAGCCTCCGCGGTCGGCATCACGCCGAGCTGCTGACCCTCGTCGTCGATGACCCGGACCTCGCGGACACGGATCATGTCGTTGGTGCGGAGGTCCTTGGCTATCGGTATCTACTCCTTCAACACGTGAGCCACGGTCCGATGACGGACGCGTGGCCCACATCTGCGCGATATGCCGGCCGACTATACACCGATGCCAAAACGAGGGTCAACGAGGCGAGCCCGATCTCAGGAGCGGTACGCAGCGGACTCCTCCGCGGCGACCGGCCATAGCTCGCGGGCGGCGATGCGGGACGAGAGGTCGGCTACGAACTCGGCGAGCGGCACGCCCTGACGCTCCTCACCGGTTCGAAGTCGCGGGCTGACGGCGCGGGCCTCGACATCCCGATCCCCCACCACCAGCATGACGGGGACCTGCTGCTGCTGGGCATCACGGACCTTGGCCTGCATCCGCTCCGTCCGGTCGTCGACCTCGGCCCGGATCCCGGCCGCACCCAGGGCGGAACGCACTTCCTCGGCGTAGGCCACGTGCCGGTCCGCGATCGGGATCACGACCGCCTGGACCGGCGCCAGCCAGGCCGGGAAGGCGCCGGCGAAATGCTCGGTGATGACCCCGATCCAGCGCTCGAACGAACCATAGATGGCGTAGTGGAGCACCGCGGGCCGTTCGAACCCGCCATCCGCGGTCCGGTACTCGAGGTCGAAACGCTGGGGTAGCTGGTAGTCGAGCTGGATGGTGGCCATCTGCCACTCGCGACCCAGCGCGTCGTCCAGGAAGACGTCGATCTTCGGGGCGTAGAACGCGCCACCACCCGCGTCGACCTCGTAGGGAACCTCGCCTGACTTCAACGCCTCGGCCAGCTTGCCCTCCGCCGCGTCCCAGAATTCATCGGTGCCCAGCTTCTTGGGCGGCCGGGTGGCGAGCTTGAACCGCGGCTCGAAGCCGAACGGCGCGTACTGGCGCCGGACGAGGGTCAGGGCCAGGTTCACCTCGTCGATGACCTGGTCGTCGCGGCACAGGACGTGCGAATCGTCCTGGGTCAGCTGGCGGACGCGGAACATTCCCGCCAGGGCTCCGGTCCGCTCGCGCCGGAAGAGCCACGAATAGTCTGCCAGGCGCATCGGGAGATCCCGATACGAGCGCAGCTGGGTCTTGTAGATGAGCATGGACTCGGGGCAGTTCATCGGCTTCAGGCCCGACGGATGGTCGGAGTCGTCGAGGACGAACATGTTGTCCTGGTATAGCTCCCAGTGCCCGGATGTCTCCCACAGCTCCTTGCGGACCACGGCTGGGGTCCGGACTTCGTCGAAGCCGCCAGAGCGGCGGACCTCCCATGACCAGTCCTCCAGCGCCCGCCACAGGGCCATGCCCTTGGGGTGCCAGAACGGGGCGGCGGGTGACTCGGGATGGAAGCTGAACAGGTCGAGGTCACGACCCAGCTTGCGGTGGTCCCGCTTGCGGGCCTCTTCCAGGCGCCACAGGTGCTGGTCCAGGTCGGCCTGGGTCTCCCACACCGTGCCGTAGATGCGCTGGAGCATGGGTCGCGTCTCGTCGCCACGCCAGTAGGCCCCGGCCGTGTTCAGCAGCTTGAAGGGGCCGAGCTTCCCGGTCGACGCCACGTGCGGCCCGCGGCACAGGTCGGTGAACGCTCCGTGCCGGTAGAACGAGATGACCTGGCCATCCTCCGCCGAGAGGTCGCGCACGATCTCGACCTTGTAGGGCTGGCCGGCGGCCTCGAGCTCGGCCAGGGCTGTGGGTCGGTCCTGCTCGTATCGCTCGAACGCGTGGTCCGCGACCACCTGAGCTCGCATCCGCTCCTCGATCGCCTCCAGGTCGGCGGCCGTCAGCGGGCGCGGCAGTTCGAAGTCGTAGTAGAAGCCGTCCCGGATGGCCGGACCGATCCCCAGGCGAGCCTCCGGGAAGAGCTCCAGCACGGCGGCCGCCATGACGTGCGATGCCGAGTGACGCATGGCGTCGAGCGGGTCGTGGGCGCCGGCATCCAGCAGCTCCGCGGCGGCGGAGCGAACCTCATCCCCGTCGAGGGCCACGCGCGTCTCCTAGATTGGCTTGAAGGCTTCGAATGGCTGGCGGCAGCCGGCGCAATGGTAGATGGCGCGGCACAAGGTCGGGCCGAACGGGTTCTCGAGAGTCGTCTGGCGCGACCCGCAGTACGGGCACGGGATGACGGTGAGCGTTGGCAGCTCCCCCAGCGCTCCCAGCTCACGCAGGTGTGGCGGTGGGGCGAATCCGCTGGATCGGAGCTGCTCCCTTCCGGTCGGAGAGATCCGATTCGACGTCCAGGGCTCCGCGAACGTCAGGCTGACCTCGACCCGCTCCGCGACCCCCAGCTCCGCCAGCCGGATGCCGATCGCCTGACGCATGATCTCGATCGCCGGACAGCCGATGAAGGTCGGCAGCAGCTCCACCCGCAGCGTGGATCGATCGGCCGCCAGCTGCACGCGGTGGATGACGCCGAGGTCGACGACGCTGATGGCCGGGATCTCGGGATCGGGCACCTCGGCCAGGGCGGCCCAGATGGCAGCCTCCGGCTCGCCGACGGGCGCTCGATTCGGGATCACCAGCTGGCTCCTGGATCGGAGCGCGCGACGGACGTGAACTCGCTCCACAGCCAGCGGAAGTCATCGGTCCGCTGCGTCCGCCCTTCGGTCGGGGCAGGCGCCTCATCGACCGGCACGGGCAGCCCCAGTGCGCGCAGCTCGGTCGCCGTCCGCTCATGCCAGGCCGTGCGGAGGGCCGTGATGCCGTCGGGCAGGACGCCGGCGGCCAGCAGTGCCGCCTCACCCGCCAACGGCGAGAAGATGGCTTCGGCGTCTGGCCACAGCCGCTCCAGGGCAGCGACGATGCGTGCCCGGGTTTCGGGCCCATCCGCCAGGCGGCGCATCCAGGCCGACCAATGGAGGAGATGGTAAGTCTCCTCGCGCCGCATCTTGGCCGCCAGTCCGGCGATCCCCGCGTCGCTCGAGCGGCTCAGCGCCTCCAGCCGAATCGAATCAGCGGTCTCGTAGAGGAAGCGGCGGGCGACCGTGAAGGCCCAGTCGGTCCGGGGGTGGTTCATGAGCGCGGCATGGCGGTACGCCTCGGGCTCGCGACCGTAGGCGATCCGATCCGCGTCGTCATCGGTCAGTTCGGCCAGCAGTTCGTACCAAGCCTTGGCATGGCCGATCTCGTCCTGGGCGATGGACGAGGTGGCCACGTCCTCCTCGAGCATGGGGGCGATCCCGGTCCACTCCGAGTCCCAGAAGCCGAGCACGAACTCGTCATCGGCCAGGGTGAGCAGCAGCTCGGCCAATGCCTCTCGCCTCGCTACGTCCAGGTCGGTCACGCCTCGCCCTCCGGCTCACCAGTGCCGGCCGGCGAACCGGCACGCACCCGGGCCGCCTCCAGCTTGTGCTTGATGAGGTAGCCGCCGGGACGCTTGAAGGACCGGTCGAATGGGGGCTGGAGCAGGTCCGGGTCGTCCAGTTCCACGATGGCCTCGCGCGGCACCACCCACAGCCGGACGCTTTCCTGTCGGCGGCCGTAGAACTCGCGCGCGTAGTGCATGGCCAGCTCCTCGTCGGGGGCATTGACGCTCCCCCCGTGGATGAATGGGTCGCCCTCCGCCTCCTGACGGAAGACCTCCCACACCCGGTCAGTCACGGCTGCCGCTCAGGCAGCGGCTCCCAGGACCGCGTCGCGCACCCACTGGGTCTCCGCGCGATGGAAGCGGCGGAACTCAAGGCGCTCCTGCGACATCGGTCCGTGGCCGGTCACCACCGACCGCAGCTCGTCCCAGTCGGGCTCGGTGTAGTGCCAGCGCCCCGTCGCGTCGTCGTGACGCAGCTCAGGATCCGGAATGGTGAGCCCCAGCTCCCAGATGCGCGGGACGTAGATCGAGAGGAACTCCTGGCGCAGCTGCTCGTTGCCCTTGGACTTGATCTGCCAGATCAGGTCGCGGTCGGTGGCGGGGTCGGTGGGCGGGCCGTGCATCTGCATGAGCGGGCCCCACCATCGGTTCAGTGCTTCCTGCACCAGCTCGCGCTGGCGATCAGTGCCGGTCATCAGGGTCAGGACCACGTCCCGGCCGTGCATGATGTGGACCGATTCCTCCCAGCAGATCTTCTTCATGGTTCGCGCATACGGCGCGTACGAGGAATCGCGCAGGGCCTGCTGGCTCACGATGGCCGCCGCGTCCACCAGCCAGGCGATGATGCCGACGTCAGCCCATGAGCGGGTGGGGTAATGGAAGACGTTGTGGAACTTCGTCTTGCCGGCCAACAGGTCGGCCAGCATGGCGTCGCGGCTCTTGCCCAGGTCCTCGGCGACCCGGTACAGGAGCTGCGCGTGCCCAACCTCGTCCTGGATCTTGCTGGTCAATGCGAGCTTGCGGCGCAGGTTCGGCGCGCGGAGGATCCAGTCGCGCTCCGGAAGGACTCCCATGAGCTCGCTGTTGGCGTGCATCTCGACGAACTTCAGGACGGCGGCCCGATAGTCGTCCGGCATCCAGTCATCGGCCTCGACCTTGCCTCCGCTCGAGACGTGGGCGTAGAAGGCTTTCGCGCTGGCCTCGTCGTTCACGTTGTTAGGGTACCGCACGCTCAACGCGGCAGCAGTTCCAGGGTGGTCGGCAGCTGGGCCTCGGCAACCATCCCCCGCACCGCCGGGTCGGCGACGTATTTCGCCTCGTACCCCCGGCTGGCGGCGGCTATCCGATCGGGGTCATTCGCCGGCTCGGCACGCACCGGGACAGGATGGCTCCCGAACCACAGCACGCATTCCGGGTTGGCTTGCGCCTCCCGATACCAGCGCGAGGTCGGGCCGCGATAGGTTCGGATGAGGACCCGACCACGCTCGTCGACGACGACCCAGATGGTCGTCCGATGCGCCGGTGCCGAGGGCGCAGCCCGGGTCTCGATGCGGACTTCCTCGGTCGTCCGCAGCCGACCCAGGATGTCCGAAGCGAAGCCCATCGGTTCAGTCATGGGGGGCCTTCTTGAGCGGCCGATGCCAGCGGGCATACGCTTCCTGGTCGTTCTCGGCGGCAACTGCCACCGCCTGGGGCTGGCCGGCGGGGCCGACCTCGGTCACCGGTACGTAGAGGTCGACCGGCAGCCAGCCGCGGGTCCGGACCAGCAGGTAGTCGGCAAAGACATCGTCGACGGTGCCGATCCGACGGCCCGCGGCATCAAGCACCTGCCAGCCGCGGGCGGCCGGCTCCGCCTCGCTCATGCCGGCACCGCCACCTGGAGGGCCGCCGCCAGCGCCTCGACCCGCAACGGCAGGGTCCCCCACGGCTCGCCGTCCAGGTGGACGCGGGTCGGCTCGTCGCCCTCGATCAGGAGCCAGCGGCTGCGGTAGAAGCGGACCTTTGGATTGCGGACGTGCTTGGCCTCGTAGATGCCCGGCAGCTCACGGAACGCCTGGAAGCGGGTCAGGTCGCCCACAACGCAGACGTCGAGCTGGCCGTCGGTCAGGCTCGCATCGGGGCAGATCTTCATCCCGCCGCCGTAGTACGGGCCGTTGGCGAAGGCGGCCATCAGGGAGACGTGGTCCACCACCTCCCGTCCATCGGCCGTGTCGAATGTGATCCGCAGCCGCTGGTTGTGGAACCGCCGCAGCTCGTCCAGGGTGCCCGCGAAGTAGCCGGCTCGACCGTTCTTCCACCACGGGCGCGGGTTGGCCATCGTCCAGGCCACCTGGGCGTCGAAGCCGACCCCGCCGGCGGCCACGAAATGGCGGAGATGGGCGTCCCGGATGGCGCGGCCCACGTCGATGGAAGTCGTGGTCGGACCCAGGGCCACGTCGAGGGCGGCCAACGGGTCTAGGGAAAGGGACAGGCTGCGCGCCAGGTCGTTGCCACGACCTACAGGCACGACGCCCAGCGTTCCCCCGCCGGCGGCGATGATACCGTTGACGACCTCCTGCATCGTGCCGTCGCCGCCCACCGCGACGACGCGGTCGGCACCGTCGCGCACCGCCTCGGCGGCCAGCTCCTCGGCGTGGCCGCGTCGGGTGGAGACGAACAGCTGCGCATCGCGCCGGCCGAGCTGCTCCTCCAGGCGCGGCAGAAGGCGGCCGCCGGCCCCGTCGCCGGCGATGGGGTTCAGGATCAGGACCGGCGCGACCGGGTTCGGCACGCGGCCGATTGTGACCTACCCGACGCTCACCTGGATGGTGTGGTAGCCGCGGGCCCCGTCGGGCGCGGGCTCGGTGACCCGCGACTCCTGGACATCGCCCGTGGCGTCGGTGGCGCGGACTCGAATCTGATGGCTGCCCGGGTTGGCGTCCCAGGGGTAGTGCCATTGGACCCAGGTGGCGTCGCTGATGGCCACCGATAGCTCGGCCGGGTTCCACGCCCCGTCGTCGACCTGGACCTCGACCCGGGTCACGCCCCGATCCGGCGCCCAGGCCACGCCGGCGACGGCGACCTGTCCCGCGCCCAGCGACGAGCCGGGACGCGGCACGTCGATCCGTGACTGGGTCAGGATCGGGCCCTCCTTGGCCCACCCCAACGGCACCCAATACGCGTCGAACGCGTCCCACGTGGTCAGCTCGATCTCGGTCAGCCATTTGGTGGCGCTCACGTAGCCGAACAGGCCAGGGACGATGAGCCGCGCCGGGAACCCGTGCTCCGCGGGCAGCGCCTCCCCGTTCATGGCCACCGCGATCAGGGCCTCACGTTCATCGGTCATGACCCACTCGGTCGGGAATCCCGCGGTCCAGCCATCGAATGAGCGGCCCACGACCTGGGTCGCCCCGGGCTGGACGCCGGCCGTGTCCAGCACCTCGCGCAGGCGGGCACCGGTCCACAGGGCGTTGCCCACCAGCCGGCCTCCGACCTCGTTCGAGACGCACGCGATGGTCACGTACTGCTCGTGCAGCGGAAGGGCCAGGAGCTCGTCGTAGGTGAAGGTCAGCGAGTGGTCCACCATGCCGGTGACGGTGAGGCGCCAGGTCGCGGCGTCGATCCGCGGGGTGAGCAGGGCGGTGTCGATGCGGTAGAAATCGGGGTTCGGCGTGACGATGGGCGTCAGGCCCGAGATACCCAGGTCGGTCCCGGCCCCCAGCTCCGGGAGCGGGTTGAGCGGCCCGGGAACCGGGGTGATGTCAACCGGCGTCGCCACACGGGTCTGCTCGCCGATCCAACGACCCAGCACGCCGCCGGCAACCGCCACGCCGGCCACCCCCAGCGAAGTACCGATGAACCGGCGTCGCGACCAATCGGGCATCTCCGCCACCAACGGGGTGGCTGTTCCCAGCAGCCAGCGCAGGGCCCCGACCCCGGCACCCACGGTCATGGCGGCCGATGCGAGCGCCAGGATCGGCTGCACCAGCGAGTCGAACAACACCGAGACGGCCAGGGCGGCCAGCCCGGCCCCGGCGAAACCCAGGGCCGCCACGCTGAAGCGGGTGCGCGCCACGATCCCCAGCACGGCGGAGCCGATGGTCGCGACCGCCACGATCAACAGGTTGAAGACGAGCTTGTCGGCCTCCCCGAACAGGTCCACCACGAACTGCTTGGCGCCCGGCGGCTGGAGGGAGATGACCAGCGCGCCCACTTCCACCACGAACGACGGCGCTCCGGGCAGCAGGCCGGCGATGAGCTCATTGACGCCGATGGCGGTCGTCCCGGCGGCCGCCCCGGCCAGCGCGGCGCTCGGGCGCGAGGTCATCATCCGCCCGCCTGTCACCCGATCAGAGTACCGCCATGTCGCCCACAATGCCCCGATGCACCCATCAACGCTCCACGTCTTCCTGGCCCACGGTGCGTCAGGCTCCGCGGCCTCGATGCGGCCGTGGACCGATGGCCTGCGCGACCGCGGGTTCGATGCGACGCCGGTCCCGCTCCCTCGCTCGACGGCGGAACGCGCCATTCCCGCGTATCGCGCAGCGGTGGAGCCCGGCCCGGCAACGGTCATCGGCGGCCAATCGTTCGGTGGCCGGGTGGCGAGCCTGATCGCCGCCGACGAGGCGCCGGCAGGCCTCGTCCTCTTGTCGTATCCCCTCCATCGGCCCGGCCACCCGGAGACGGTGGACGCCCGGATCGCGCACTGGCCCCGGATCGTGTGCCCGGTCCTGCTCCTGAGCGGAGAGTCGGATCCGTTCGCGAGGATCCAGCTCCTGCGCGAGGTCGTGCTGCGCCTGCCGCACGCCCAGCTGGTGACCTACCCCCGCCTGGGGCACGGGCTCAACGCGGTGCGCGATGACGCGCTGGACCGGATCGCACCCTGGTTGCGGGAGCTGCTGACGGGCTGAAGGCCGTAGTGCCGTGCCCGGAAAGCCGAACTCGGCCTTCCGCAGGGGACCTCTGGTCAGACGTTCACCGCGTCCAGGAAGCCCCACCACGCGTCGAGGGCGCGGGAGGTGGCTGCCAGCGCCGCCTCAGAGGAGGATTCGGTTTCGGTCGTGCGGCGGATCGCGTCGCGCTCGGCCGCGGAATGCTCGAGGTCGAGGGTGGAATGGACCGTGAAGAAGGCCAGCGTCCGAGCGTCGTCAATCCCATACCGGCCACGCAGGCCGCTGATCTTCTCGGCGGCCACCTCGGGGACCTGGGCCTCGTAGGCATACAGGGCCGCGATGCCGGCGGCCGGAGAGCCATCGGTGGCCAAGCCCCAGTAGGTCTCCATCAGGGCCCGGGTCCCGGCGTTGGCCTCCGCGCCTGGCACCTCGTCGCGCGCGACGCCCATGCCCTCCGCAAAGCGCAGCCACAGCTCGGCGTGATTGACCTCCCCGTGCTCCTCGTCCCACAGGTTGTCGAGGATCGACTGGCGCACCACGGGGTCCTCGGTCCGGCTGTGAATGGCCGACAGGAGGCGCGGGAAGGCGGACTCGAACGCGTAGTACTGGCGCGTGTACTCCTGGATGGCCTCGACCGGCAGCGTTCCCTCGCGCCAGCGGGTATAGAACGGGTGGGACAGCAGATGCCGGTCCTGGATGAGGGCGTCGATGCGTTCGATCAGGTCCATGGAGGCACTCCTTTGCGCGACGGTGGCGACTAAGAATGGCAGGTCCGCGACGCGTCCGCAGCGGCGCGGTGGCCGGTTCTAGACTGGAGTCATGACCTGGGACGACGCCTATCGCGGGCAACCGCCGTGGGACATCGGCCGCCCGCAGCGGGTGCTCATGGACCTTGACACGGCCGGGCGCCTCGGCGCCAGCGTCCTGGACGTTGGTTGCGGGACGGGCGAGAACGCGCTCTACCTGGCCGAGCGAGGTCACGACGTCTGGGGCATCGACGTTTCGAATGTGGCCATCGAGCGCGCCATGCTGAAATCCCACGCTCGGCGCCTGCCGGTCGTGTTCCTGGCCGCGGACGCGCTCGATCCCGGCGCGGTGGGCCGGACGTTCGACACCCTGATCGACTGCGGCTGCTTCCACACCCTGCCCGACGAGGACCGGCCCCGCTATGCAGCCAGCATGCGCGCGCTCAGCGCGCCGGACAGCGGGCTGCACATCATGTGCTTCTCCGAGGCCGAACCGGCCGGGTGGGGTCCGCGGCGCGTGACCCGAGCCGAGCTCCGAGCCACCTTCGCCGACGATTGGCAGACCGATTCCCTCGTGGCGGTCCAGTTCGAGACCCGGCTCGGCCAGGGCGCGGCCCAGGCTTGGCTGGCCAGCTTCCGACGCACCGCGAAGTGAGCAGCGGGCTCGCCGCATGCAGCTGATCGACGGGGCCCCGGTCTATTCGGCCAGCGACCTGGTCGGCTTCCTGGAGTGCGAGCATCTCACCGCCCTCGAACGGGCCGCCCTCGCCGGGGTGATCGCACGCCCTGTGCTGGACGACCCGAAGCTGGACGTCCTGCGGCGCCGTGGTGAGTTGCACGAACGACGCTACCTGGACCTCCTCCGGGCCGACGGGCGAAGCGTGGTAGAGATCGCTCGCGACGGGTCCACTCAAGACCACGGCGCCGAGCTGCAGGCGGCCGCAGAGGAAACGACGACGGCAATGACCGCGGGCGCGGACGTGATCTACCAGGCCACGTTCTTCGACGGCCGCTGGCGAGGCCATGCCGATTTCCTGCTCCGGGTGGAGAGCACAGGCCGACCCAGCCGCTGGGGCCCCTACCACTACGAGGTCGCGGACACCAAGCTGGCCCGCCACGTCAAGGCGGGCGCGGTCCTGCAGATCTGCACCTACATCGACCTCCTGGCCGCCATCCAGGGCGTGGAGCCGGAGTGGCTGCATGTCGTCCTCGGAGGCTCCGCCGGCGGGGAGCGGACCCTGCGGGTGGCCGACTTCATGGCCTACTACCGCGCCGCGCGGCAGCGCTTCGAGGACTCGGTGGGGGTCAGGGCCGCGCCGGCAGCGTATCCGCCGAGCGCCACCTACCCTGATCCGGTCGAGCATTGCGACGTCTGCCGTTGGCGGCTGGACTGCCAGGCTCGGCGCCGGGCGGACGACCATCTCAGCCTGGTGGCCGGGATCAGTGCTCGCCTACGGCGGAGCCTCCAGGGCCGCGGAGTCGACACCCTGGAAGCGCTGGGTACGCTCGCACTCCCCGTCAGCCCCCACCTGGAAGGCACCAGCGCAGCAGCCCTCGAGCGTGTCCGCGAACAAGCCCGCATTCAGCTTGAGGGACGGTTGCAGGGGCGGCTCCAGTACGAGCTGTTCCAGCCGCCGGCCGGGGAGCCGATCCCATCCGAGCTCGGCCTGGCGTCACTTCCCGTGCCGTCGCCGGGCGACCTGTTCTTCGACATCGAGGGTGACCCGTACGCGGCCGAAGACGGGCTCGAGTACCTCTTCGGGGTGATGGACCTCGACGCCATCTGGCAGCCGACATGGTCGGCCGACGCGAACGGCGACTTCAGCGCCGCAGGCGAGAAGGGCGCCTTCGAATCCGTCATGGACCTGTTCGCGGCCCGGCTGTGGCAATACCCCGAAGCGCACATCTACCACTTCGCCCCGTACGAGCCGACCGCGCTGAAGCGGCTCATGGGCCGCCACGCCACCCGAGAGGACGAGGTGGACCGCCTGCTGCGCGGCGGTGCCCTGGTCGACCTGCATCGGGTCGTCCGGCAGAGCCTGCGGGCCTCGGTCGAGAGCTACGGCCTCAAGCACCTCGAACCGATCTACGGCTTCACCCGAAGCGTCGACCTGCGAGACGCGGGGTCGAGCATCGTGGCCTTCGAGCAGTGGCTGGAGCTGAGCGAGGGTGAGCGCCCGGCGGCCGATCACCTCCAGCGGATCGAGCGGTACAACCGCGACGACGTCGAGAGCACCCGCCGGCTGCGTGGGTGGCTCGAGGAACGCCGCCTCGAGCTCGAGTCGCTGGCGGCGCAGCCTGTCCCCCGTCCCGGTCCCCGCGAGCCGGAGCCCGGAAAGGAGCTCAGCGCGCGCCAGGAACAGGTCGCCGCCCTGGCCAGCCGGCTCATGGCTGGGGTCCCCGAAATTGGGCGCGACCCGGACCAGCAGGCGCGCTGGCTCCTGGCCCAGCTGCTGTCCTGGCACCGTCGCGAAGACAAGAGCGTGTGGTGGCTGTACTACCACCTGATGGGAATGACCGATGCCGAGCGCATCGAGGCCAGCGAACCGCTGGCCGGGCTCGAGTACGTCCGCCTGGTGGAGACGGTCAAGAAGTCGCTAGTCCACCGATATCGATTCCCGGACCAGGAGTACGACGTGCGTGCGGGCCACGGTGTCGTCGACCCGGCCACAGGGCGAGATGCGGGCAAAGTGGTGGCCATCGACGACGCCGGGCGCACCATTGACCTCAAACGGGCGAAGAGTCGCTCGGATCCGCATCCCACCGCGCTGGTTCCTTTCGACCGCTACGACGCCGGCGTGATGGAGAACGCGCTGATGCGGCTTGGGGGATGGGTCGCCGACAACGGGCTCGGTGCCGACGGACCCCATCGGGCGGCCTGCGACCTGCTCCTGGCCCGCCCTCCGCGGGTCGGCCAGGCAGCGGGCGATTTGCTTCGCCGGCCGGGGGAGCCCGACCTGGCCGCCGCTCGCCGGCTGGTGCTGGCCTTGGACCGATCGACCCTCGCCATCCAAGGGCCGCCCGGATCGGGCAAGACGTACAGCGGCGCCCGGATGGCCCTCGACCTCGTCCGCCGCGGGCGCCGGGTTGGCGTGGTGGCCAACAGCCACAAGGTGATCGGGAATTTTCTCGCCCACCTCACCGAGGCCGCCGACAGGGCCGGGGTCGAAATCGGGATCGTCCAGAAGGTGACCGACGACGAGGACGGCTTCGTCCATCGGTCGGTGCGCGTCACGAACGACAACGCCGAGGTGCGCCTCGCGCTCGAAAGCGGAACCGCATCCGTCGCTGCCGGGACGGCGTGGCTGTGGGCGCGCGACGACATGGTTGGAGCCGTCGACGTGCTGTTCGTGGACGAGGCCGGACAGATGTCGCTGGCCAACACATTGGCGGCCGCGTCCGGGGCGACGTCCGTGGTCTTGCTCGGCGACCCGCAGCAGCTCGATCAGCCGCTTCAGGGCGCGCATCCGCCAGGCGCGGATCGATCAGCATTGGCACACCTCCTCGGCACGTCGGCCACCATGCCCGACGATCTGGGCCTGTTCCTGGAAACGACATGGCGGCTACACCCGGACCTGTGCGCGTACACCTCGGAGGTCTTCTACGAAGGGCGGCTCGAGCCCGAGCCGCACCTCATCGGTCAAGACCTGCGCGGACCGGATCCCACATCGGGCACCGGCCCGCGGCTGGTGGCGGTCGTGCACGAGGCGAACGACAACGCCTCGGTGGAGGAAGCACGGGTCGTGGCCGACCTGGCTCAGGCTCTGGTGGACGGGGGCGCTACCTGGATCGACCAGCACGGCCGCGAGCGACCGGTGGACTGGTCGCAGATCGTCATCGTGGCCGCCTACAACGCCCAGGTCGGCGCCATCGCGCGCCTCCTGCCCCAGGCCCGGGTCGGCACGGTGGACAAGTTCCAGGGCCAGGAGGCGCCGATCTCGATCTACAGCATGGCCTCGTCATCCGCCGAGGATGCGCCGCGCGGGATGGGCTTCCTGTACAGCGGGCATCGGCTCAACGTGGCGACCTCGCGGGCGCGCTGCGTTGCGGTGGTGGTCGCCTCGCCCCGCCTGCTCCGCGCGCGGGCCCGGACGCCCGAGCAGATGCGGCTGGCCAACGCCCTGGCCCGCTTCGCCGAGTTGGCCTCCGGCTGACCCTTCCTGTGCCCGGCTGACCCTATTGCGCCGCGCCTCGGGCCGAGCCGGTGACGGCCGATTCCCCATCGTTATGGAGGAAGCACATCAACGTGTGGTCCCCTTGCGCCCAGGAGGAGTCGGTCGGAACCAGGGCGCTGATGTAGTAGATGGAGGAGTCGTAGTCGAGGCCAACGTAGGCCTCGAACCTGCCGAGACAGTTCTCCCTCTCCCACGCTGTGTAGTCCTCGTCGGCCGCGGATGGAGACTCGCCAGCAGGGTAGTTCGCGACCGAGAACATCTCGTAGACATGTGGCTCGGCGCACGGAATGGCACGCACCTCCGAGATCTGGGTGACCTGACTGGAATCGAGGCCCGCGTCGAAGCAGTCCCCCTGCTGGAGGTCGAAGACGCTCAGGTTCCCGGCGTCAACGATCTCGCCGCCGTCGCCCCGGCGCGCCGCGAACAAGACCGACCCCCCGATGAAAACGAGGGCGATGACGCCATAGATGACGAGTCGCCAGGGAAACTGGCGGCCCTGCCCCCCGGCCGGCTGTGCGGGCGCCCCGCCGGCCCACCCGTCGGCGGCTTCGGGAGACGCGTCTGCGTCGCGCATCTGCCCACAGTTTGCGCACGCGGTGGCGGTCCCGTCGTTCGAGGAGAAGCAGCGCCGACAGACCCAGCGTTCCTGGGTTGTCCCCCAAGTCGGCGTTGGCGCTGGGGGCGGCGCGGGTGAAACGTCAGCGCTGGGCGGGGCCTCGGCGCTGGGCGGGGCCTCGCCGGCGGCGTATTCGGGAGACGCTCCCCGCGGCAGCCCGCAGTTGGGGCACGCGATGGCGGACTCCTCCGCCGACGTGAAGCAGCGGGCACAGACCCAGCGATCGGTCATCGGTTCTCCCTGTACGCAGCGTAGGCGGCCACGAAGGCCGCCTGGGGCGGCGTTTCGACCGCGGTAGGGTGTCGAACCTCCCGGAGGTGGGCAATAGCCCGATCGGGGGACAGCCCGCCGACGGTCAGGGCACACGCGGCGATCGTTGCCGACCGCCCGACGCCTCCCATGCAGGCCACCACCGCGTCCGAGGTCTCCCGGGCCGCCGCGATCTCTGCCAGCAGCTCATCCACGCTCGTCATCGATGGCGGGGCCTTCCCGTCCGGGATCGGCAGGCGACGAACCCTGATCCCAGCCGCGGTGGCGTGCTCAACCAGGCCCGGGTCGCCCCATCGGGCGAGCTCATGGTCCTCCACCAGCAGGGCAAGGAATCCAACGCCCAGCTCGCGCAGGCGCGCGAGATCGGTCCGCGTGTCACGCCGGTAGACGAGCCCCGGGTAGCGGACCGATTTGCCCCGCTTCCCGGGCAGGATGGTCAGACCCAGACGGCCGCGCAGGCCGTCACCGAGCAGCCCGGCGTCCACCCAGTCAACGTGGATGGGCGGGTCCAGGCCGGGATCGGGCACGGCGAGATGCTACCTGTCAGTCCGCGTAGAGTGTCGGCCCATGAGCCGGCGTCCGCGCACCCAGGCCGTCCCTCAGACGGTCGTTGGCTCGCGTGCTCCCCGGCGGCCGCGGCCGTCTTCCAGACAGCCACGCCGATCGTGGACCCGGCATGGCTGGACGGTCGTCACCGGCGTCGGCCTGCTGCTGATCCTGATCGGCCTCGCATCGGTGGTGGCCGGCCTCCCATCCGAGCCGACGCCCACGCCGTCATCGGCTCCCCTGCCCATCACGTTTGGCTTCGACCTGGACCCCGACACGTATCTGGTCACCCAGCCCAGCGCCCAGTTCAGGCCAGCCGACCCGTTCGCGTACTCTGTCAACCCGCCGACCCACCCGGGTGTGCCCCAGGTGTACGTCGCGGTGATCCAGTATCGGGCCGGGCTGGAGGTCGTCCTGCAACAACCGACCCCGGAACGGCTGCTGCCGGATCCGGTCAGCTTTGGCTACCAGACGACGACTGCGGACCTCATCGAGCTGTTCGGGTATGGGAGGTTCACGATGCGGATCTACCTCGATCCAGCCGGCCCGGTGTACGCCCAGGGCCGCTTCGAGGTGGTCGAGCCCGCCGTTCCGCTGTAGCGCCAAAGCAGCGCCAACAACGGGTCCGGCGGGCATGAAGAAAGGGACCGGGGAGCTGTGCCCATTCCCCGATCCCTCATCCCCCGAATGTCCGAACCGGTCCGCCCCAAGGCGGGTGCCCACACCGGTCCGTTGGCGCTCAACCTAACGCCATCGAACCGCTCCTGTCAACACCTAATTGACTTTCACCGCCTCGGAGGTGAGCTCGTACGCGCCCTGGTAGTCGCCTCCCTCGGCGCGCAGGTCTGCCCACTCCCCCAGCAGGTCGCGGAGTCGCCCCTGACCCGAACCGGCGCGCGCCAGCTCGGCGGCCGCCGCATAGCGCCGCTCGGCCTCTTCTCGATCGCCGCGTGCCCTCAGGACGCGGGCCGCGGTGATCAGGGACAGCGTTTCCACCAGCCGGTTCCCGGTGTCCCGGGCCAGCTGATTGGATCGTGCCGTCAGCGCCATGGCCCGATCGTGCAACCCCCCGGCCAGCGCGATCTGGGCCTCGGTATCCAGGACAGCTGCCAGGAACCGATCATCTCCAACGGTCTCGAATTGCTCATGTGCTTCGGCAGCCAGCTCGGTCGCCCGTTCCAGGTTGCCCAGGGCCAGGTAGGCCATCGCCAGGTCGTTCTCGATGGTGGCCGATTCGAACGGTGCGCCCGCCGCCCGGTACAGTGCCAACCCCTGCTGTCCGACTCGAATGGCGGCCTCGATGTCCCCGGTCTCGCGATAGCTGATCGCGAGGTTGAACAGGAAGTTGGCCCGGCGACGATCGTCGAGATCGTCGGCCATGCCGCGTGCTTCCTCCAGGTACGCGAGCGAGCGGTCGTGCTCACCCACCCGAGACTCCACGGCGGCCAGCGCGGTCAGTAGCCGCATCTCGAAATCGGGCTCCACCTGCAACCCGGAGCGCACCTGGGCCAGCAGGCCCTGCAACTGGCTGCGCGCATCGGCCTCGTTGTCGGTCAGGTAGGTGCCGTAGGCCAGCCAATAGCGCGACAGGGCGGCGTCCACGGTCCGGCCCAGGCTGGCGAAAACGCGCGTCGACTCGGCCGCCGCGGCGATCGCTTCCCGCCCGTGGTCCTGGCGCGCCTCCGCTTCCGCCAGCCCACGAAGGGCTTCCGCCCGGGCGACATCGCCGAGGCCGGTTTTAATCAGTGACCGGTAACCTTCGGCCGCGCCGGCCCAGTCGCCGGCCGCCAGACGCATGTCGACCTCGAGCCGGCTCCAGGTTGGGTGCGCCTCGCCCAGGAAGTGGCTGGCCGGCAACCCGAGCTGGGAGGCGATGTAACTGAGGGCCACCATCGAGGGCCGCGTGATCCCGGTTTCCAGGGCGCTGATGTAGGCCTTCGTGTAGCGCTCGCCGGCCAGCTGGCTCTGGGTCAGGCCGGCGCGTCGTCGGGCGATTCGAATCCGCTCACCGACACGCCGCGCCAATTCCAGCGCGGCGTCGTGCTCCGTCGGATCCGCCGAGATCCGGGTTCGTGGCATCGGGGGCAGTCTACACCGGCCTGGCAACCGGTATTTGACTGCCGTGTCGACCGAATCACCCTCGCCGAAGGTACTCCTGACAGGATGGGCTTCCGGTACCCACGGGTCATTGTGGCGGCGGACTTCCGGCGCGACTGTCTCCTCGCGCGGTTCTCACTCGATTGGGGTGAGCCGCCCCAGACGGGAGACGCGATATGCGCTCAGCAACAACCGGGGGCGGTTGGCCCCTGTAGACCGATGAGCGCCCGGTAACGGGCGCCAGGTCGACACATCCGGGGGGAGGCGTCACGGCTTTGGCCGTGGCGCCTTCGCGTTAGGTGAGGGCCGGTAGGTCCTGGCCCAGGGTCAGCGCCTGGGCGAAGAGGTCCCCTCGTTCGGTCAGCCGTGGGGGCAGGGTGCCCACGGTCCAGCGGTCTGGCGCGAGCTCCGGATCCTCGAGCTCGTCCCACGCGATGGGCGCCGAAACCGGGGCGCCGGGTGCAGGCCGCACGCTGTACGGCGCCACCAGGGTCCGGATCGGGGCATTCTGGGTGTAGTCCAGTCGGGCCCGGCCGCGACGATCGCGCTTGGACCAGGCCCAGCTCACGAGATCGGGCACCGTGTGCCCGATGGCCCGGGACAGCTGTTCCACCCAGTCGCGGGTCTGGCCGAACGTGTACCGGTCGGCGATCGGGATCCAGACCTGCAGGCCGCGCTTGCCGGTCGTCTTTGGGAGGCCGATGAGGCCCAGGTGCCCCAGAGCCGCGCGGAACAGGCGCGCCAGGACCAGGACCTCCTCCCAGGTCGTCGCATCGCCGGGGTCGATGTCGATGAGGGCATACCGTGGGCGATCGGGGGCCTCGATGGTCGCCGTCCACGGGTGCAGCTCCACGGCTGCCTCCTGGGCCAGCCAGGCCAGGGTGGCCACCCGGTCGACGACCACGTACTGCTTGGTCCCCTCGGAATCGACCAGCTCGCGGCGGGCGATCCAGGCCGGGGTGTGCGAGGGCAGGTCCTTCTGCCAGAACCCCGGGCGCGCCACGCCGTCCGGGAATCGCTGCAGGGTGAGCCCATGCCGGCGAAGGTGGGGCACCAGGGCTCCGGCCACCGTGGTGTAGTAGCGCACCAGGTCACGCTTGGTGACCGGCGCCGGGTCCGGTTCCCGGGCCGTGAACAGGACCTTCTCCAGGTTCGTGAGCCGCACGACCTGCCCGCCGATCTCCCAGGTTCCCTCCGCAGGCAGAGCGTCGAGGGCCGCCAGCTCGGCGTCCGTGACGGCCGTTTGGAGCCCCGGAACGCCAGCCGATGCCGGAGCCGCCCTCCCGCGAACCGCCCGTCGCGGCGGGTCCTCGCGGACGGTGGACTCCACCCCCCGATCGGCCGCCACGCCCAGGAAGGTCGGCTGGCGGAGCAGGCCATCGGGCGTCCATTCGGCGAACTCGACTCGGACCACGATGCGCGGCTCCACCCAGCGGGCGCCGGCGACCTCCGGCGCACCCTCGACCGGCGGGTCCGGACGGGCGAGATCGGACAGGGCCGCCAGGAGCTCGCGGCGGACCCGGCCGCCGAGGCCACTCCCCACCTGGCCGGCGTGGATCAAGCCCGTTGCGCTTTGAACGGCCACGATCAGCGATCCCAGATCGGTGGCGCTTCCCTTCCGGGGCAGCCACCCGATCACCACCACGTCCTGCTCGGCCCGGACCTTCACCTTCACCCAGTCTGGCGAGCGCTCGCCGGGGCGGTATCGGCTCATCCGCTTCTTGGCCACCACCCCCTCCAGCCCGCCGGCCAGCGCGGCGTCAAGGAAGGCTGGCCCCTCGCCGGCCATGTGCGGGGCGTAGTGCACGAGCGAGTGGGGCCGGAGAAGCCGGCGCAGGAGCCGCTTCCGTGACTCGAGTGGCACGTCGAGGAGGGATCGTCCATCCAGGTGCAGCAGGTCGAAGACCTGGTAGACGATGGGTGCCGCCTGGGTCCGGCGTGGCGCCCAATCCGGTTTCCTTTCGCGCGGACGACGGCGCCCGGTGCGGGCCTCGAGACCGAGCAGGCCGGTCCGCTCCTGGAGGGCCGCGAAGCTCGGACGCCCGCCCTCGTCGAGGGCCACCACCTCGCCGTCGACCACGGCCTCGCTGGCGTCGATCCAGGTCGGCGGGGCCGCCAGCTCCGGGAAGTAGCCGGCCGCATCGGCGCGATTGCGGGTCCACAGGCGGACCTTCCCGTCCCGCACCACGGCCTGGACCCGGTAGCCGTCCCACTTGACCTCGTGGAGCCAGCTTGGATCCTCGAACGGGTGCTCGCCGGCGGTGGCCAGCATGGGCGGCACGAACTCCGGGAGCGGCGCCTCGCGCGCGGCGGACAGGTCGATGGGCGGTTCGGGCGACGGCGCCGGCGCCTCGAACCGGGGCGGCAGGCCCGCGGCCAGCTCGTCGTTGGTGCGCCCGGACTTCACGCTGCGCGGGAGCGACTCCGCGTCGTAGCCCGGCTCGCCCTGCTGATCAGACTTGTGAATGAGCAGCCACGGGTCGCCGCCCTCCGCACGGCCCTGATCGTCGGTTCGCCCCGCCGTCCGGACCAGCGTGAACCGCCCCCGCAGCCGCTCGCCGTGGAGCCGGAACTTCAGCTCGCCGGCGGCCACAGCGGCCGCCGGCGCATCGGTCTCCTCCGGTTCGTAGGTGCCCCAATCCCAGACGATCATGTCGCCTGCCCCGTACTGGCCCTTGGGGATGACGGCCTCGAACTCGAGGTACTCGATGGGGTGATCCTCGGTCCGCATGGCCAGCCGCCGCTGGTTCGGGTCAAGGGTCGGGCCCCGCGGGACCGCCCAGCTGGCGAGCACGCCGTCAACTTCCAGACGGAGGTCGTAGTGAAGTCGGGTGGCCCGATGGCGCTGGACGACGAAGCGCCCGCTCGTGTCGTCCAGGACTTCGCCCGCCGGTTCGGGGGTCTTCTTGAAGTCTCGCTTGGACCGATAGGCGTCGAGGGGCATGGCTACAGGGCACCCACCAGGCGGTCCAGGCGATCCACGACCGCCATCGCGCCGTCGGCGCTGAGCTCCTCGGCGGTCGCGGACCCGGTCGTCACACCGACGGGCATCATGTGCGCGGCGATGGCCGCCTGCACATCCCATCGCGAGTCGCCCACGCACCAGCAGCCGTCGGGCGCCGTCCCGAGCGCGGCGGCCGCCGCCAGCAGCAGGTCGGGCGCCGGCTTGGCGCGGCTCACCGCCTGGCCGTCGACGATGACCGGCGGCTGGGCCAGGCCCAGGGCCGCCACCGATACCCCGACCTGGGCCGGTCGCGACGACGTGGCGATGGCCCACTTGACTCCGGCCGCGTTCAGCGCCGCGAGGAATTCCGCGACGCCCGGCAGCGGCCGGGGCGCCGTGTTCAGCTCCCCGTAGATCTCGCCCGCGCGCCGGTCGATGGCCTCCGCGTCGGCGGGCGACAGCGCGTGGGAGGCGCGGGCGGCAACCTGTTCGGCGAGCCACTTCCCATCGGAGCCGATGAGCGAGGCAACGTGGCCGCGGTCGGCGGGCAGGACGAATTCCTCGAACGTCCGGAGCCAGGCCGTGATCCGGGTCGGAACGGTGTCGACGAGGGTGCCGTCCAGGTCGCAGACCACCGCCGCCGGCCGAGGCAGGCCCATCATCGGTCTACGATAGCCGTCGCATGGCGTCCGAGTTCCGACACCTGTGGTCGCTCGATCCGGATGTCGACTTCCTCAATCACGGGTCGTTCGGTGCCACGCCCATTCCCGTGCTCGATGCCCAGACCGCGATCCAGCGGCGCATGGAAGCCGAGCCGGTGGCCTTCTTCTCACGCGACTTCGAGGGGCTCCTGGACGATGCGCGAGTCTACCTGGGCGCATTCCTGGGCGCCGATCCCGATGACTTGGCCTTCGTCGACAACGCGACCACCGGCGTGAACGCGGTGCTGCGCTGGCTGCCCCTCGCTGCAGGCGACGAGCTGTTGACCACCGACCACGAGTACAACGCATGCCGCAACGCGATGGACGCGGTGACCGCGCCGCTGAGGGCGCGGGTGGTGACGGTGGCCATCCCATTTCCGATTCCCGGATCCGAGGACGTCGTGCAGCGGGTTCTCGCCGCCGTGACGCCGCGTACCCGGCTGGCGGTGCTGGATCACGTCACCTCCGCCACGGCGCTCGTGCTGCCCATCGAGGAGCTCGTCGCGGAGCTGGCCGCGCGCGGAGTGGACACGCTTGTCGATGGCGCGCACGCCCCGGGCATGCTGGACGTCAACGTTGACGACCTGGGTGCGGCGTATTACGCGGGCAACCTCCACAAGTGGACCTGTGCGCCAAAGGGGGCGGCATTCCTCCACGTGCGGCGGGACCGGCAGGCCGGGTTCCATCCGCTGGTCGTCAGCCACGGTGCGAATTCGGACCGGACCGACCGTTCGCGGTTCCGGCTGGAGGCAGATTGGACCGGCACCCGCGACCCGAGCGCTTGGCTGGCGGTGCCCACCGCCCTGGATCTCATCGGCGGGCTGCTCGGCGGCGGTTGGCCCGCGGTGCGGCTCCGGAATCGGGACCTGGCCCGACGCGCCCGCGACCTGCTGTGCGCCGCCCTGGCCATCCCATCCCCCGCCCCGGACGCGATGCTCGGGTGCATGGCGTCGCTGCCGCTGCCGGATGAGCCGGCCGGAGGCCGGGTGCAGGGCGTCGACCTGTACGGCGACCCGGTGCACGACGCGCTCCTGGCACGCGGCATCCAGGTCCTGGTCACACCCTGGCCCCAGCGCCCCGACGGCGGACCCTGGCGGCGCTTGATCCGGGTCAGTGCCGCGCTCCACAACGATCTCGACCAGTTCGAGCGGCTGGCCGCGGCCCTGCCGCACGTCCTCGCCTGACCGATGCCCATCGACGTCGAGGGGCTCGACCCCGATCCGCTGGTCGAGCTCGCCGCCTGGGTGGCGCAGGCCGAGGCCGCCGGCCACCGGCTTGCGCAGGCGTTCGCCCTCGCTACCGCCGACGACACCGGCCGCCCCAGCGTACGGCTGGTCCTGCTGCGCGGCATCGAGCCCGATGGGCTGCGCTTCTACACCAATCGCGACAGCGCCAAGGGCCGCGATCTGGCAGTCAACCCGCGGTCGGCAGCCGCGTTCTGGTGGGAGCAGACCAACCGGCAGGTGCGGGTCAGTGGTCGGGTGGTGCCGCTCGACGAGGCGGAGGTGGCGAGATACTGGGCCTCGCGGCCACGCGGCCACCAGCTGGCGGCATGGGCCTCGAAGCAGAGCCAGCCGATCAGTGATCGCGCGAGCCTCGAGGCCAAGTTGGAGGCGACGGCGGCCCGCTTCGGCGCGGAGGGGCCCATCCCGTTGCCATCCTTCTGGGGCGGGTACCGGCTGGAGCCTGAGCTGGTGGAGTTCTGGGAGAGCCGGCCGGACCGGCTGCACGATCGGATCGAATATCGGCGCGATTCCAAGCGGGGCTGGGTGCGGAGGCGGCTCCAGCCCTAGCGCAGGTGGTGCTCGCGACGGTGGAGGCGGGCGATGAGCGCGTTCATGAGTGGGATCGCCATCTCCGGGAACTCCTTGAGCAGGGCCGTGAACTCCCAGGCCACGAACAGGATGCATTCGGTGGGCTCATCGGCCACGACCGTGGCGCTGCGCGGGTGCTCCTCGATGAGCGCCAGCTCGCCGAAGAAGTCGCCCGGCCCGGCATGCGCGACCGGGGACCCCTCGCCCTCGGCAATCTCGAAATGGACCTTCCCGCTCAGGATGATGTACAGCGCCGATGCGGGCGCACCCTCGCGCACGATGGCCTCACCGGCGGCGTAGGTGCGGTGCTTTCCCTGATCGGCCAGGCGCCGGATCGTCTTGCGGTCCAGGCTCGACAGGAGCGGGGTCGCGGCGAGGGCTGACTCGACATCCACGCCGCAATGGTAGCGCCGAGGGGCGCTGGCGGGAAGGTTCGCGGCGCGGGGCGCCGAAGGCGGTTAGCGGCCTACCAGTGTGACGCGGACCAGGCCGCGCAGCTGCGCTTCATCCGACTCGCGGTCCATACGTCGGGTGCGGCCACGGCGCCGGATGACACGCCAGTACATCCAGGTGGCGACCAGCAGCACAGCCATGGTGAGGAGCACGATCAGTGGATCCGCCGGCAGGATCGGCATGTGGACCAGCCTGACCCTCGGCGGCAGTCGGCGAAATGGGAGGAAGGTACCGATGAAGGCTGTCACATCGGCCTCATCGGCGTCAGATCGGCTTTTCAGCGTCGGGAGATTGGTCTCGGCGGTACACCCCGCAATGTCCGAGGCTGAATGGGCCCGACGATCCCACCGGTCACCGGGAGGGCTCTCGAAATGCAGAGCGCCGGGACCGTCGAGACGGTCCCGGCGCGTGGGCGTGGGCTCGCCCTAGAACGGCCCCCATTTGCGTTCGGCACCGAGTGCCAACGCGATGCTGGCCAGCGCGGCCAGCGCCAGTAGGACGCGGGCGGCCTCCGCCCGTAGTCGGGCGTTGCTCATGGCATGCCCTCCCTGGAACCAGGACGATGCCGCGGTCCCGGCAGCCGGGCGGTCTCCCAGCATAGGAGGTCCCTGGCTTTGCGTCCCCGCCTCGCGGCGGGTTTGCCCTGGACGGTTAGGCGCCAGCAGCGACCATCGCTGCGGGCCGACGGTATTTCGTGAAAGCCCCATTCCGCTATGAGGCGGTAGTACCGAGGTACCGAGTACTCCCGTTTGCCATTTGATTCCGCGGCGGCTCGACCCGCGTCTGGCGGTAGACAGCCGACGCAAGGGTCACCGCGAGCCCGATGACAATGAGCAGGTCGCCGATGCTGTACACGTTGGAGAACGGCAGTGGGGGCAAGACGACGATGATGTCGGTAAGTGGCTCGAGCGCCGCATCGGCCAGTTCGATCGTGTTCGTGTAGCCGGCCGCCATGGCGTGGCCCACGGCGCGGGCGGCCCCGGGACTGACGGGCATGTAGCCACCATTGGCAATGACCGCCACCAGGTTGCTGATCCCGCCCAGGCTGATGAGGGCCAGGCCTGGGATACGGACATTGCGCAGGACGCAGGCCAGCACCGCCGCGCTCGAGGCGACATACAGCACCGGTGCCGCCGTTCCAAGCGGCAGGCTGACCGGCGGCAGGATCGCCATCTGGAGGCCCAAGCCGCCGATGGCCAGCCACGGCCACCGGATGGTCGGCAGCCGCCCGGTCACCGTCAACGGCCAACCAATGGCCGCGCCGGCGCCGAGCAGCGTCGGCCGCGGCAAACGGACATCTGCCCGCGGGACTCGCGCCGGTGCAGCCTCCCCGCCGTCGGCGAAGTTCGCGTCCAGACGCAGGACATGACGCAACGGGCTCCAGATCAGCCAGGCCGCGCTGGCGATACCCAGCACACCGCCCAGGATCAGCGTGGCGCGCAGCCCGTAGGCGGTGCCCAGCCAGCCGCCCAGCAGCGCTCCAATCGGCAACGTTCCCCAGTCGATGAGGCGGAATACCGCGTTCACGCGGCCGAGTGCTTCCCGCGGTGCCCGGCTCTGTCGCAACGCGCGCGCATTGACGTTGAAGAACGGGATCGCGAACGCGCCGACGAACCGGCCGGCGAAGAGGAGTGCCACTGCGGCCGGCCCGATGGCGAATGGCAACAGGACGGTGGCCACCGTCCCGAGGATCCCGGATACGATCAGGGTGGGCCCCACTCCCAACCGGGCGGTCACGGCGCCGACCGCGAGCGCGCCGAGTACGAAGCCGATATTTCCAGCGCCGAGCAGGATCCCGATGGATGTCGCATCCATCTTGACTTCGGTCGCCGCGAAGAGGATGAAGACCGCCAGGATTGCGGAGCTCGCCAGGTTGAAGGTCGCGGTCGAGGCGGCCATATCGCGGAGTGGGCGGTCCCGCAAGACTATGCGCAACCCCAGCCAAGCACCGCCGCGCGCGCCCGTCCGTCGTTCCTCGCCTGCCACCACTCGGCGCTCCAGCTCGGCAACCCTGGCCTCGAGGGCGGCGGCGAACTCGACGATGGTATCGGCGCTGGAACCGAGCGGAGGCATCGGCACCGATGAAGGTGAGTCGACCGCCAGCGACTCGGTTGGCGCATCGGGGCTCGCCGCGGAGGCTGTCGGCTTCGGGCGCCGCGCGCCCAGGAGCGCGACCGTAGCGATGAGGTAGGAGGCCGCGTCGACGACGACCGCCATCGGGCCCCCCACCGCGGCGACCAGCGCGCCACCCAATCCCGGCCCCACGGTCCGGGCCGCCGATTCCGACAGCTCGATGCGCTGGTTGCCGCTCAACAGCTCGTCCGGCTTCAACAGGTCCGGCACGTAGCTCTGGTACGCCACGTCGAAGACCACGCTGACGGCGCCCACGCCGAAGGCCACGGCGTACAGGAGCGGCAGTGACAACCAGCCGAGCCACGCAGTGGCCGGGATGAGCAGGAGGAGCGCGGCGCGCGCGAGGTTGCTGACAATGAGAAGCCCGCGGCGGTCGGCCCGATCGGCGAGGACGCCGGCCGGGATGGACAACGCCAGGTACGGGATAGTCTCGACGGCGGCGAGGAGGCCCATCTCGAAAGCCGATGCTCCCAGGGTGATGGCGGCCAGAAGCGGGATGGCGATCAGCGTCACCTGGCTGCCGAACATCGAAACGGTTTGGCTCCACCACAGCCAGGTGAAGGCCCGGTTTCGCTGGTGCACGAGCCAGCGTCGCGGCCCGCGGATCACGTTTCGACGCCCCGCGGGTTACCAGCAACCCCGGCGGCGGCCCGGGGCCGAGGGCGAGCAACTCCGGCCCCGGCGACTGCCGCGGATCGCCACTCCATCATCTCCACGAAGGCCCGAGCGATGCGTGGGTCCCACTGCGTGCCGGCGCCCGCGGCAATGCGGCGCAGTGCCTCGGCTCGGGTGAGCGCAGCACGGTATGGCCGATCGGAAGTCATCGCGTCGAAGGCGTCAGCGACGGCCACAACCCGCGCTCCGAGGGGAATCGCCTCACCCGCCAGGCCATCGGGATAACCCCCTCCGTCCCAGCGCTCGTGGTGATGGCGGACCACAGCGGCCCCCGCCTCGAACAGCCGAAACCGCGTCAGGATCTCCGACCCAAGGTCTGTGTGGCGCTGCATGCTCGCCAGTTCGCGTGTCGTCAGGCGCCCGGGTTTCAGGAGCACGCGGTCCGGCACGCCGATCTTGCCGAGGTCGTGCACCGACGCGGCCTGCTCAATGAGCTCGACCTCGCCCTCGGGCAGCTCGAGGGCGCGCGCCAGCCGCGCGGCATTGACGGCTACGCGCTCCGAGTGGCGATAGGTGCTCGAGTCTCGATGGTCAACGATCTCTGCCAGGGAGCGGACCGCTGCGCGGGTCTCGGTGTTCAGCCGCCGGATGTGGTCGAAGGAGCGGGCGATGACGGCGGCGGGCACCACGAGGACCACGACGAGGATCGGCTCGATGACCCAGATCAGCGCGAAATGGGCGCCGATTGCGGTGGTGGCCAGCTCGCCGAGGAGGGTGCTTCCCGCGCCGCGCTGCAGGACCGCCCTGATCGGCTGGTGTTCGGCGATAGCGAGGACAACGCTGATCAGGAGCGCGTTGACACCGAAGTAGCTGATGGCCACCACGCCGAACAGGAGAAGGAGGGTGAGGTCGGCCCCGTTCAATAACGCCACCCGCCACACCGTGCCGAGGAGCCCCGCGCAGAACGAGGCGACCGACGCGGTAAGCAACATCCCAGCCGCATTGAAAGTGGTCTTCAGCGGCGGCGAGCGGCGGGCGATTCCCTCCATGAGCACGGAGCTGCCCACCGAGAGCGCGGCAAACGGCGCCGGGATGAGGAGGATGGTGGCCACATGCGAGATCGTCGCCATCGAGAAGCTGCCGCCGCCGGGCATCGGCACGATCACGAACTCCAGGGCGATCGAGGTCAGCGTCAAGACGAGGAGCGCTGGCAGCCAGGTTTCCGGCGCGGCGGTCCAAGTCGGCGCGGCGAAGATCGACCCCAGGCCCAGGGTCGCGACCAGCACAACGTACAGGCGCAACCGGATGCTGGCACCTGACCGTGGGGCATCGGTCGACCGACGGCTGCGGTGATTGCGGTTCGTGCTCATCGTGCTCGGGTGCGGCGCTCGGTGCGGAACGGGCTCTGCACATGCATTTGCGCACATGGCATCCGATCGGCCTATTGGACGAAGGTACTGTCGGGGCTGGGCGACGGGCACGGTAACCCGCTGAGACGGTCAGATCAGCCGGTCACGCCCCGACGCCGTCACATCGGCCTCAGCGGTAGACGCCGTTGTGGCCGAGGCTGAACCGACCCGGCTGGGGGAAGTACATCAGCCCGTGCGGCTGGCGGCCGACCTGGATGACGTGCAGGACCTGGCCGTTGGTCGCGTCCAGCACCACGACCGTGTCGGCGCGCCGGTTGGCGGTCCACAGCTGCGTGCCATCCGGTGAGACCTGGAGCATGTCCGGCTACCCGCCGATCCACCACGTGGCGATGATCGCGCGCGTCGCAAAGTCAATGACCGAGATCGTGCCGGCCAGGCGGTTGGTGACGTACAGCCAGCGTGTGTCCCGGCTGACGGCCATTCCATGAGCGCCACGCCCAGTTGGCAGGAACCCGATCTCGCGCATGGCCACCGGATCGACGATCGAGACCCCATGCCGGAACTGATTGGCTACGTAGAACACCGAGCCGTCGGGTGACAGCTTGACGTCGACCGGACTGCCCCCGACCCATAGGGAGCCGACGATCTCCATGGTCACCGTGTCAACCTTGACCAGCACCCCCGCGTACTCGGTGGTCGCCAGCAGGTATCGACCCCCGGCCGAGAAGTCGGCGTGGTCGATGCCGGCGAACGGGATCGGTACCTGGCGGAGCGGCTGCCAGGTGCGCCGGTCGTAAAAGTCCATTCGGCTGTACTCCTCGGCCATGACCACTGCCTTGGAGCCGTCCGGGGTGAAATACAGGTTGTACGCCAGCGGGGCCGTAATCGGGCTCAGCAAGGCTCCGCTCCGCGGATCGAGCACGGTCAGCTCGGTGGAGAAGTAGTTGCTGACGTAGAGCCGGGACAGGTCCCAGTCGGGGCCCACGTGCTCGGGCAGGATGCCGGCGGGGAGCGTGGCGATCACGCTCATCGTGGCCGGGTCGATGACCGAGATCGTGTAATCCCGTTCGTTCGGGACATAGACCCGCGCCGGAATGTCGGCCACGGAGGCGGGCAGCGCGGTGGTGGCGGTCGCCGCCCACACGTTCCACTCTCGGGCAGCCGGCTCAGCGGCATCCAGGAGGCTGACCTCCAGGCCCGTCCGATCCGGCATCCAGCCGGTGAGTCCGGCAACCTGCACCTGCCACCACCGGATTGGGCCGATCTGGACCGGGCCGTCGAGCACGATGACCAGCTCGCCAGCGGCCAGGCGACCCACGACCGACGCCTCGGTGACCGCTGCAGGCTGGTTCCGGACCCGTGCGCCGTCCACCATGACCCGCGCCAGCTGGCCGCGAGCGACGACCGGGGGCGGCTGGGTGGGCTCGGGCGTCGGGGAGGGGGTGGGCGACGGGGTCCGGGATGGACGGGGGCTGGGGGTGACGGTCGGAGCTGGGTCGGGCGTGGGAGAGGGCGGCCCTGCCGCGCGCAGTGCGCACGCGGTGAGCAGGAGCGCCAGGGCGATGGCGGCCGTCCGATTGGGCATAGGGTCGGCCAGTATGCCGGCTGCCTGCCGGACTGCCTAGATGCGATCGGGCCTCGTGCCAGTAGCATGCGCCAATCACGATGGCGCGGGTCGGCAGGGCGTGGGCCCGATGGGCGGCGACGCTGGTCGCCGCTGCGCTGGTCATGCTCGCTTTCCCGGCCCCAACCGCAGCCGGCGCGGTATTCACCCTGCTGCCCTCCTCGGGCTTCGCCGGAAGTACAGTCGTCGCCCACGGCGAGGGCTTTCCCCGCAATCAGCCGATCTCAGTCCGATGGGACGGCTCACTCGTGGCATCCGGCAACTCCGGACCGCTGCGCCCCACCAAATTTGACGTTCCGTTTGTCGTCCCGTCCGGCGCGGCCCTGGGCTCGCATACGGTGATCATGTGTGTGACCGGGTCCGGCGCGACCGGCTGCAGCGGTCCTCCCGAGACGGCCATCTTCACCGTGGTCATTCCCGCCGTGACCCCCACCCCGACCCTGCCCCCTCCGCCGACCCCAATTCCCGGGTCCTCGGCTACGGCTGCGCCCACATTCCCGTTCCCCACGTTCCCGATCGGCGCCGAGACCCCAACCCCGGGGCCACTCCCTATCGCGGTGGTGACCCCCGCACCGACGCCGCCCAACCAGCTGGGCGAGATACCCGAGGACTTCCCAGACCTGTGGATCAAGGCCATCGAGGTGACCTAGGGGGTCCAGGACCTCCAGAACCGGATGCCTCTGGTCGCGGATCGGCGAACGTACGCCCGCGTTCACGTTGGAGTCATCGGTCAGCCGGACCAAGCGAACACGTATGGCGCGCTGGAGGCCCGCCGAAACGGGCAGCAGATCGGCTGGGTCTGGCCTGAGAACGGGCCGATTCTCGCCAAGCTGGGCGGCGGGAGTCGGGTCCAGACCGACGACACGCTGAACTTCCGCCTGCCCCAGGCGTGGCTGGACGGCGAGGTCACCTTACGGGCCTTCGTCTACTCGTACAGCCTCGCGACGGTCTTTGAGAAGGAAGCGGAATGGCAGAACAACCTCTTCGCGGTCGACGTCGCGTTCCACCCAGCCCAGCCGCTGACAGTCCACCTGGCGCCGGCCCACCTTCATCGGTCCTTCCACCCCGATGACGTCGATCGGACCTACGATCCGGATCTCGATGCTGACCTGCTCCCTCCAGGTGGGTCGGCGACGCTGCGGATCGTGCACGGGCTCTACCGATACCACCCCCTAGCGCAGGTCAACGTGGACGTGCTCACCGCGCCGATCGAGCCGATGGATCATGACGACGGGCACGAGTTCAACCTCGGCTGGTGCCAGACCACCATGCTGGGCAACTGGAACGGCGGCAACCCGGAGATCGCCGACTGGGAGCCGCTCGTCGCTGATCCGGCGGCTCTCGACCCCGTCGTAGGCACGTGGTACGAGGCGGACAACGAGTGGTTAGCCATTTTGGACCGCCGGATCCATATCCATCATTGGCAGCTGACCGAAACCGGCCTCGCTGATATCAGCATGGATGACCACGAGGGTGACGGTCCGATGCCTCTGCCGGGCACGCCGGTCTTCGTCCAGGGCTGCCGACCGGAGCCGGCTGTTTCGCAGGAGGTGAACCAGACCCTGGCCCTGTACCGCATCTTCTACGACTGGGATGACGAGGAGGACCTGTTCGTGGGGATGGTCCATCCAGATCTGCCAACCCTGTTCGGCGGCCAGTCCTCCGGAGGAACCGATTCGGTCTGGGTGCGGATGACCGACACCTTTGGCACCACGTCCGCTTGGTGGCACATCGGGGCCGAGACGCTGGCCCACGAGGCCGGCCATGCCGCAGGTCTCAAGCACGTTCCCTGCAAAGACGGCGATGCAGACCACGAGCCGGACGGGGTGCCCGATGAGCTGGCCGGCGGGGCCATCGATCCGAGCCACCCGAATGCGCTGACCTTTCCCGTTTGCAACCTGGCCGGCCCCGATCCCGAGGGCTTCTACGGGTTCGACGTGTACCGATTGCGGTGGAACCTCCCCGAGCCGACGGCGATCAGCAACGACCCCGGCCAGGCTGCCCCCAACAAGGCGTGGCCGCTGATGTCGTACCGCAACCCCGGCTGGGCAGATCCGTATCACTACTGCCGGTTGCTCGATTTCTACGGCGTCCCGTGCGACCCGACTGAACTCGGGATCCCATGGAGCGAGCCCGACGCGCCGGCGGGTGGTCCACTGACCCAGCCTCCGGACCCCGATGACGCGGAGCTGCCGCCTGGCGCGGAGGGGCTCATCGGTCTCCGCGGCTCGATCGACCCCGCGACCGAGACCGGGTCGCTGGAGGGCGCGTTCCTCCTGGACACGCCCACACCCTCCGCCCTGAAGAAATTCTCAGGCCAATACATCGTGGCCGAGGTGACGCACAAACTGGTCGTACTTGACGCGGCGGGGAATGAGCTCGCCAGCGTCCCGATCCAGCAGCACGACACCGCACACGAGGAGCTCGAATCGATTGATTTCGAAGTGCTGGTGCCCCTCTTCGCGAACGCGCGCTCGTACCAGATCATCTCGGCCGGGCGAGACCTTGCCCACCTGGACGTCTCCCCAACTGCGCCGGCTGTGACCTGGGATCCGATCACGCAGGAGGCCGACACCTTCGGCCGGGTCAAGGTTCAATTCCACTGGGACTCGAGCGACGCCGATGGGGACCCCCTAACCCACACCCTGCTGTACGCGCCGGATGGCGAGCACTGGCAGGTGCTCGCCTCGCAGCTGAACGAGTCGGATTTCGAATTCCTGCAGCAGGCACTCCCGCGCGGTGAGGCACCGATCTTCCAGGTCATCGCATTTGACGGAACGCGCGCGGCCAGTGCCGTCAGTGCGCCCGTCAAGCCGGTCCCGGGGCTCCCGCCCAGCGCGATCGTGAGTGGCATGAAGGCCACGACGTACCCGTCCGGCGCCGAGGTCGCGCTGCAGGCGACGGCTTTCGACCCCGAGGATCGGACCATGCCGGGCGATGCCATTTCGTGGAGCTCATCGCTGGACGGCGAACTGGGAACCGGGTCGGAGCTGGTGGTCGACGACCTGTCGGCGGGTTTTCATCTGCTCACGGCCACGGTCACCGACTCGGATGGACTGACCGATACGACCTCGTTCGAGCTGGAGATTGACGGCTCGGTGATCCAGCCGCGGCCCGATCCATCCGTTGTGTCCGCGATTGACGCGATCTTCGCCGCCGCCGCCTCGGGCGAGGATCTTGCGACGGCATACGAGGCAGCATCGGCTCCGTCATTGGGTGACCTGCTGCCGTGGCTGGTTCTCGCCTTCGTGCTCGTCGGCGCCGCGGCCGGCGGCGCCCTCTGGTGGCGCGCCAAGAGGCGTCCGGCCTAGCCGCACCGGGGACTGCGAAACGCGGTCCAGCCAAGCGCCAAACGACTCAGGAAGGACGGGCCGGATGGCTCCTGACCGCCGAGGCGACCACGCGTACGGTGGGCAGTACGTCCCGCTCCCGGTCTAGGCGATCCCGGCCAGCTCCTGGAGCGTGTGCCAATTCGCCAGCCGGTCCTCCTGGGTGGTCAGCATGTCGGCGCTCGGCGTGCCGTCATGCGCGAAGTGGGGCGCGAACCGGCCCTCGGTGCGGGCAAAGGCGCAGAAGTCGAGGAGGGTGCCGTCGGGGAGGTGCGCCCAGTCCTCCTTGGGCGCCGGGTTGCCCTGCAGACTCAGCCGCTCGGCGATCTTCGCGCCCCGTCGCGGGTCGTAGGTGAACAACGGGAACGCCCGGGTTTCGACGGCCAGCTTCGACTGCCGGCTGGCGGCATCATCGGCGACGCCGTGCTCGGGCATGCACGAGCTGTAGGCCACGATGACGGCCGGGCCCGGAAACTCATTGGCCTCCATGACGGACCGATAGAAGTGGTTGATGTGGGCCGGCGTGGTCTGGGCCACGTACGCCTCCCCGTGAGCAATGAGGATGCGCCCCAACTCCTTGCGCGGTTCCGCGCGTCCATGCAGCGCCTTGCCGAACGCGCTCAGCTTCGTCACCTGACCGCCGAAGGAAGCCGTCGACGACTGCCCGCCGGTGTTCGAATAGACCTGGGTGTCGAGCACGAGAACCTTGATGTCGGCTCCGGCCGCGATCATGCGGCTCAGGGCCTGGAAGCCGATGTCGTACATCGCCCCGTCGCCACCCAGGACCCAGAGCCGGCGATCAGCGTGGCCGGCCTGGTCCCAGCGGGCGCGGATCCCGAGCGCCACGGCCGGGGCGTTCTCGAACAGGGAGTTGGTCCACGGCACGAGGAACGGGTTGTAGGGATAGGTGGAGCCAAAGACCGTGTTGCAGCCGGTGGCGGCCACGATCCCCATCGAGTCCGGCCCGTGGATCTGGCGCGTCGCGGCCAGCAGCATCCGGATCGCGCTCGCCTCGCCGCAGCCGGAGCAGGAGCCGGCCCCGCCCACATAGCCATGGGCATGCTCGCCCAGCATGAGGTCCGCCAGCGCCTTCTCGTTGCGGTACGGCTCGGGCGTGACCGGGAGCGAGCGGAAGAGACGGAAGTCGCGAGTGAGGCGCTCCAGGACGCCCTCTCCGTCCGATGGGGCCAGCGGGGCCGGCGCCTTGTCCACCATTCCGAGCGCGTCGTAGCCCAGGGCCTGGCAGACCTCGACGCATTCCCCGCAGCCCTTGCAGTGGACCGGATTCACGAAGATGCCGAACAGCGCCGGCTCATGGCCCTTCCTGGCCGGAACGTCCGCGTACTTCGTGGTCTTGACGAAGTGCATCCGCGCCGTTTCGGCGGCCCGCGCCGGGTCCGCCTCGCTGGCCGCGAAGGCCTCGATGGCCGCCCCCAGGACCGATTCGGGCTGTGCCACGGCCAGGATGGCGGTATCCGGACAGGCGTTGACGCAGCCCATGCAGCCCACGCACGCGTCGGCGTTGACCTCCGGGATGCGCGGTGCCAGGCCGGAGAAGTCGCGCGTGGCCGCCGTCCCGGGCGGAATGACGCTGCGGGCGACCCCGCGGTCGGCTGGTAGCTCGGCGTCGCCTAGCCCGGCCGCGTAGGCGCCCACCACGACCGTGTTGAAGTCGTCGACGTAGGCGTGCACGTCAAACACCGGGACCGTCGTGGAGGCCAGCCGCGCCTCGTGGTGCTCCAGATCCTCGGATGGCGCCTTGATAAGCGGCGCTTCGTCGCCTCCCACCGGCTCGGCGGGAGGCGGAGCCAGACGCACCGGAGGCTCCGCGAGCGGGATATCGGTCCGCCTAGCCATCGGCCACCTCCGCGGCCATGGCCCGCACCATGTCGCTGGTGGACACGATCCCGATGGGCGACGTCCCGTCGGGTCCGACCACGACCAGCCGATGCACCTGGTACTCCTCCATCCGAGCTGCGGCATCGGTCAGGCTGGTGTCGGCCGACACGGTCAGCGCCGGGGTGCTCATCAGGTGCCGGACCTGGAGTCCGCGCCACGAGGACCATAGGTACTCCGTCGTCCGGGCCCGAAGCATGTCGGTCTGGCTGACCACGCCAACCAGGGCACCGGATTCGTCCACCACCGGCAGTCCGTGAATGTGGTGCTGGTCCAACAGCTGAGCGGCCTTGGCGAGGGGCGCGCTGGACTGGATGCGCACCGGATCGGGCGTCATGAGTTCCCCGACGGTGCTGCTGGCCATGGTTGGCCTGGTGGTCATGGCGTTGCCTCCATCAGCTCACGGGGTGCCGGCACCATGGCCGAGGCCAACGCACCGGTGACATTGATGACCGCGTCGTAGGCGGCCCCGATGACGGCCAGGTTGGCGTCGATTGTCGCCGCGCCCCGCTTCCCGAAGAAGCGGCCAAGGCGATCCTTGACGGCCGCCATGAGGGCATCCCGGTCGAACCCCGCCCGCTCCGCGAACGGAGCCACCCGCAAGAACACGCCCACCAGGGCGACACCCTGCATCCGGACCTGCAGGTCCGGCCGTGGAGCGTGCCGACGGGCCAGGGCCGCGGTGTCCAGGGCCCACAGGCTGATGCCGCGCGAGAGGATCTCAGCACGCGCCGCGACCGGCAACGAGGCCCAGATGCCCGATGGATCGGTGAGCGGGGTCTGGATGAACAGGGTGCCGCCATCGGTCAGCCCGCGCAGCGGATTGGCATGGGCGAACACCGCGACGTCGTAGAGGGGCACGAACTCCACGTGGTCGAGCTCGGCGTGCTGGCGGATCGGTTCCTCGGCAATGGTCAGGTAGTACGTGGTGGGGAGCCCCTGCTTCTCCGAGCCGTAGCGCGGATAGGCCTGCACGTACAACCCGAACAGCTCGCCGACGATGGTGGCCACCAGCTTGTTGGTGGTTACTGATCCGAAACCACCGATCGAGTGTCCGCGCAGGCTGTAGGCCCCCCGTGGCCGCAGGTCGAGCGGCTGCCGCTCCAGGGCCAGGGGGTGGCGAATCCCCAGCACGGCGTACGACCGGCGCCGGACCTCGTCGGCGTCGGCCAGCCAGTCGAAGACTGCGGCCAGGTCGCCGACCGCCACGTCCCGGGAGCCCAGACCGGCCGAGGCCGACACCACGCGTGGGATCTGGTGCCCCTCGGCGGCCCGATCGGCCAGCGCGGCCTTGAGCTCGCGGGTGAGCGGGTTGTCGTGGGCCGCAGGCTCATCGGTCCGCTCCACCACGGCCACCGCGGATGCCCCTCCGACCGCCTCGGCCAGGGCCTCCGCCGGAAATGGCCGGAACGAGGTCAGCGCCACGCACCCCACCCGGCGGCCCTGCCGCCGAAGGTGGTCGACCACGAGCGTGGCCGTTTCGGCCATGCTGCCCATCGCCACCAGCACGTGATCGGCATCGTCGCTGCGGTAGGCGTCGATGGGACCGTAGCGTCGGCCGGTGAGACGCGTCCAGTCCGTCATCGCGTCGCGGAGGGCAGAGTAGAGGGCGTCGTAGAAGGCGCGTTGACCGATCCGGCCCTTCATGTATGAATCCTGGTTCTGGACCACACCGGTCATCAGCGCATCGGCCGGTTCGAAATAGGGTCGCAGCCGGTCGGCCGGGTCGCCCACGAACTCGCGCAGCAGCTCGTCTTCGGGCAGCAGGGCGTTCTCCAGCGTGTGGGTGGTGAGGAACCCGTCCTGGACGACGAGGAACGGCGTCTCACTCGCCTCGGCCGCGCGCCGCGCGATAGCGGTCAGATCCGCCGCTTCCTGGGCGTTGCGCGCGAACAGGATCCCCCATCCGGTGTCGGCCACCCCCATGACGTCGTCGTGGCCGGCGTGGATGTTCAGGGCCTGGCTGGTCAGCGCGCGGGCGCCGACGTGGAAGACGACCGGCAGCCGTTTGCCGGCGATGACGTAGAGGACCTCCTTCATCAGGATCAGCCCCTGGCCAGCCGTGAAGTTCGTCACCCGCCCGCCGGAAAGCGCGAACCCCTCGGCCGCGGAAGCCGAGGAGTGCTCAGACTCCGGCTCGAGGAACGCCAGCGGCGTCCCCCACAGGTTCGTCCGCCCGTCCGCCACCGCGGCCTGGAAGATGGCGGCCATGGTGGTGGATGGAGTGATCGGATACGAGCAGGCCGCCTGGCTGATCCGCATCTCCACGTGGGCAATCGCCTCCGAACCGTCGACGACCGCCGGGACACCACCATACCGCGCCTTGATATCGGCCCCGCTCATAGGGCAGATCGTCGTGCCTGGCCTGATGCGACGCGTAGGGACCGCCGTCCCCTTTCAGCGGGTCTTTCGGCCCTGTCCGCCATAACTACTTGCCGCGGACGGGGCCACGGTAAAGGCCAGTTCATGGCGTCCGGACTCGGGCGCGCCGTCCGGATTATCGGTGGCGCCGCGCTGATCGCCGGCGGTTTGCTGTGGATCGGCGGGGTGGCGGGGTACATCGTGGCGGCGATCGGGCTCGTGCCGCTCCTGGCGGGCACGTTCGACAAGTGCGTTTTCAGCCGGCTGTTCGGCGGCCCGTTCTCCGGCCCGGAGATCCGAGCCTTTCGCGGCCGCTGAGCCAGCCCTCCGCCTGCAGTTCACCCACAAGCTGGCGGTAGGCGAGCCACTTAGGCTCCTCCAGGGCGTGCGCCGCCAACCCTCAGTTGCATGGGCCCGAGCCAAGACCCGGTGGGTGCTGAGCGCTGACTTAGTCTGCTGGTGCTTCGCCCGAATAGGCGCCCGGCGTGAGCCGCCCTAGGTCCGTTCGCGCACTGTCGATCGCCTGACAGCGACGAAGGCACTCAAGAGCACGAGCGCGACCCCTCCGATGAGCGCGACCAGAGGCCATGGGGTTACAGCCTCGTTTTCCGGGCTGAATGCCGCATTCGGCACGGAGGGAGCCGCACTCGGCAGGGGGCCCGCACCCGGGCACGTCGAGCTTCCGATTGTGTCGTTGATCATCGTCACGGTGCCGTTCCGGGCCAGCGCTCGACCGTTCACCGTTACGCCATTAGCGATCGTGATGGATGTCAGGGCCAGGATGGTGCCGACGAAGCTTGAGCCCGATCCGAGAGTCGCCGAGCTGGTGACCTGCCAGAAGACGTTGCAGGGCGAGCCGCCGTTGATGAAGACCACGGAACTCGCCGACGCCGTGACGAGGTCGGATGGCGCCTGGAAGATCCAGACGGAATTCGGGTCGTTCTGGCCGTCGAGCGTGAGCGTCCCTGTGAGTCCGAGCGTGCAGTCTTCGGGGTCGTAGACGCCGGCGACGAGAGTCAGGCCTGCGAGGTCGCAGGCGACTGGGTCCGAGGGTCGTAATTCGGCGTTGACATACGCGGCGGTCAGGTCGGTCTTGGCCTGCAGCGCGACGGCGTTGCCCGCGTGAATCGTCCCGTTGACAATTCCGGGCGGGAATCCGTTGACGGCGGCAGCGGGGTGGATACCCAGGTTGCCGGTGACGACGGTCGGCCCGGTGTTGGTCACATCCGGGGTGCCCGCCAAGACGGCGAATGTCGCGGCCGTTAGAAGCGGGACCGGCGCTGGTGGCCCAACGCCGGCATATGCCGTCCGTCCGAGGGTGAGCATGCCGATTGCCAGAGTGACCACGATGCCAGCCGTAAGCAGCACCTTGGCACCGTGAACACGCGTCTTGGTCACCGTCTACTCCTTCCCTGCGATCGTCCCTGTAGAGGCAGGCTCGGCCAGTTTCGAGAGAGTCGGTCAGTTATACGGTCACGGAGCGTTGACAGTCAACAACGCTTTGGTCCTATCCGGCTTGGGCCGGCGGTAGGCACCCGCGAAGCAGTCTTGAAGTCAGTCCTGAGTGTGAATGTTGTGGTGGGTGGTTGCATGTCAAGCATTTCTGCCTGAGCGCTGTGCTCGGAGCGTGAGCGGCCGAGCAAGACTGCCGCAGTTATGCGGTCACATAAGACCGGGGGCGTCAGGCGATGTTGGTGGGCGACACTGGACTCGAACCAGTGATCTCTTCCATGTCAGGGAAGTGCTCTAACCAGCCGAGCTAGCCGCCCATGGTTCCGCTGCAGGAAAACCCGGAGCCGATCGTATTAGACCGCTTAGGGCCGGTCAGGGCAGCGATTCGATTCGGATGGAGTCCAGGATTTTTTGGAGCTCGGCCACAACCGCGGCATCCGGCTGCGCTGGTTCACGTGCGCGGGTCACGATCCGGACGCCATCCACATCCAGGATCTGCACGCGGAGCGTCTCGCCGGTCGCCAGACCAACCGTGTGAACAGATCCGCTCCAGGGGATAACTTCGGGACAGTCCTCCGCGAGCTCAAGCGCGGTCAGCTCGATCTCCTTGCCTCGGAATGCGCCGACGGTGACGTCTACTGGATCGGTCGCCCGGAATCCGGGCTGGCTCGAAAGCGCGCCGACAAGATCATCGACCGACGGTCCGATCGCTGGCTCGAGCTCGCCGGCGGCGGGATCGCAGGGGTCGACGTAGAGGTTGTCGGCTGTCCAGAAGCCGAACGCGTAGGTGACTTCCGAGGGCGTGTACCACAGGACGGTGGCGACGTCGGCCCTCGAGTACCCGACGTGCCAGCCCGGTGGATCTCCGTCGGGAATGTCGAACGCGAGATCTACGGGGAACTGGTCAAGAACATAGGTGCCCGGTTCCAGGATCGCCGTCGAACCGAGATCGCGGAGGGGGCGGACGAGTGCGGAGGGAGAGACAGTCGGCGCGGAGCTGGCTGTGGGAGACGTGCCGCTTGCGCCTTGGCCTCCACCGCAGCCACCTATCAGTAATGCGACGCAGATAGCGACCGTCGGGTACGCGACACGAGCGCTGCCAGTCATCTGAGGCTCCCTTTCATTGCCCACGGAGAACACGCCCAGGTCGTCCCAGGCCCACGCGGCAGACTTGCCCGACTCTGGGCAGCACGTTCATGGCGCCAGCTCCAAGCGGGTCCAGACGAGGCCTCCCAACGAGTCGCGCAACGAATCGCCCCGAAAGTCGTAGACGAATCCCAGGTCCTTCAGCTGCTCCTCGAGCGGCGGGCCGCTGAGCGCCTGAGGTTGGCTGCCGTCGTCGCAGACGAACTCGGGCTGCCCGATGACGAACGTGCCTGGCTCGCCGGCCTCGGCGACGCCTGTCATCGTGGACGGCGCTCCGTCGCATACCGAGGCCAGGTCATCGCGGATCGTCACGGCGTAGGTGCCGTTCGACAGCGTGATCACCTCCATCGTCGGGTGGCTGCCGTCCCCATCGGTCGTTTGCCAGGCGCCGGCGAATGCGACGGCCCGGCCATCGGATGGTGCAGGCCCATTCGACTCCTCGGTCGAGACCGGGCCGGGAGATCCATCGGCAGCAGCGGGGCTCGGCTCTCCACCGCCCGGTGTCCGCGCAGAGTCAGAGATCCAGATCGCGGGCCTGCCGTCGTACACACCGCCGACGACGAAGCGGGATCCCCACGCGACGACCTCCATGGCCCACGCGCCGGAGGTGTACGCTGGATCGCGAGGCTCCGTGACCTTGAAGAGATCGTCACTCGGGAGACGCGACCACGACCGCCCATCTGACGAGGTCCAGATCAACGCTTCTGCAGATAGGCACGAACCCAAGAGGCACAGGCCGTCGCCTCCCACCGCCACGTACCCGGCACTCGTCGCGGCGGCCGACCTCATCATCAGCTTGACGAGCATTCCCTCGTCGTTGACGAGGTTGAAATCAACCTCGGACCAGCGGGAGTCGAAGACGTCGACCCTCTCCCAAGCTTGGCCGTCGGGAGAGAACCAGACCCCGTCTCGAGGCGCAGCGGTGGCCGAGCCTTGTGTCTCAGCGAGCGCGACGAAGCCACCGGGTCCGCCCGCCACCGCAAACAGCGAGCCGATCTGCGAATCGAGCACGTTGGTCCAGGAGAGGCCGTTGCTGGAGGCCCACAGGACAGGCGCAACCATGGTCCAATCCGCGGCGTTGGTCGCTTCGGCTCCCCCCCAGGCGACCAGCTTGTCGCCGGCCACGGCGACACCCTGCATGTCGACGCTTGGCGCCGGATACCCCTCTCGCTCGAAGATTTCGGCTGGTGGCGGCGGCACCTCGGCCACCGACCAGTCGGATCCATCCGTTGAGTACCAAGCCTTGTTGTCGCTACCGACGGCAACCAGGCCCGGGCCAGCAGCGACTGCGGCGAGCATCCTGCCCTCGAGCAGGTCGGGGTCCTCGGCCGAGCTGGCGAGGCGCTGCCAGTTGTAGCCGTCCTCGGACATCCAGACCTCGTTGAGCTGCAGCAGCAGGAACCCACGATCCGTCCCTACCACCGACGGCAGTCCGAAGCTGTCGGTTTCGCTAAGCGTTGGATGCTGCCCTTCTGGTACGAGCGTCCAGTTCCGACCGTCGGTCGAGACGACGAGCCGAGTTGGGCCATCTCCAGGGGTGCCTGTCGTCGTCACGACGGCGAGCAACCCGTGCGGGCTGGCGGCGAGCGAGGCGACGATGTTGCCGGTGCCCGACGGAGTCTCGATCAGAACGCGCTCCCAGGCGTCCGGCGTTGTGGGAAGGGGCACCACAGGCAGGTCTGGCCGCAAGAGCAGGGAACCAACGCCGATTGCTCCCATCGTCGCGAGCAGCAATGCGATGGCGACCATCAAGAGGGCTCGTCGGGGGAAGAGGATCTGCCGAACCCCAAGCCACGGACGATCCTGTGGCGTTGCTCCAACCGTGCGCACAATGTCGTCCAGCAGGCCGAGATCTGGATCCGCGCTCCGCGTTCGCAGGAACTGTGTGATCACATCGTCACTCAGGTGGTCAGGGCGATTAGTCATCGGTCCGCCTCCAACGCGCGCGTGAGCGCCGCTCGCGCAGCATGTAGCCGCCACTTCGTCGTGCCTTCGGGGATGCCAAGTTCCCTCGCGAGATCCGCCACCGGAACCCGGTGCAGGTGATGCATCACGAGGAGATGCCTGTTTTCAACGCTGAGCCCCTCAAACGCGCTCGTGAGCGCCGCCATGTCGGCAGGCCCGCCCGTCGAGTCCTCGCTCCGAAGGTCCAGTGCCCTATCGAGGGTGACCTCTCGGGAGCGACGCCGGCGCCGGAGCACGTCGCGGCATCGGTTCAAGATCATCTTGTTCAGCCAGGCGTCGAACTTGGTGCGGTCGCGGAGCTTGGGAAGATGCCGCCAGGTCGCGACGAACGCGTCCTGGACGACGTCGTACGCATCGGCCTCGATGCCCAGTATCGCGGAGGCAGTTCGAAATGCCCGGTTGAGCCGAGCGGCGACCAGCGCCTCGAATGCGTCGCTATCGCCGCCTACGGCCCGCTCGACCAGGTCCTCGTCGCGAAGGGCCACCAACGCGATGCGCTCCGTCATGTCCACACCATAAGGACGACGGTCGAGGGGCTCGGGTTGGGTACGATCGACCCGATCAGTGAGGCGTGAGCGGGCGAGGTCAGGTCGAGGGCCAACGATGGAGGCCGAGCATCGGGCTCATCCGCCACGCAGCCGGACCGTAGGTGGCGGTGATCTCCTACCCACGGTCGCCCGACGACGGGAAGCGCGAAGAGTGACAGTCATGCGGTCACGAGCGCTGTAGTGGCCACATCTTGCGGAATCCGGCGCTAGAGTGGCGATCTGAGTGCGAATTCGTGATTGGTGGGCGACACTGGACTCGAACCAGTGACCTCTTGCATGTCAAGCAAGTGCTCTAACCAGCTGAGCTAGCCGCCCCAGTCCTCGTGCTCCGAGTGGACGCCTGCTTGCGATGCAGGCATTCCGGAGCGAGCCCCGATTCTAGCCGGACACCCACCCGAACGCGATTCGGTCGGTAGCCGAACGCCGTTCTCTGCCGGACACCGCGACGAATCCATCGATGCTCGGCGCTACTCGAGGTGGAATCGACGGGCTGCTTGCGTCAGTTCCTCGCGAAAATCGGGATGCGCAATGGCGATCAGGGCACGGGCTCGCTCGGCCAGTGAGGCGCCAAACAGGTCCGCGACGCCCCATTCGGTGACGACCGTGCGCACGTGAGCACGGGTGGTCACCACCCCCGCGCCTTCGCGCAGGCTCGGCACGATGCGTGACGCGGAACCTCGTGCCGCGGTAGAAGGCAGAGCGATGATCGCTCTCCCCTCCTCCGCCAGTGCCGCTCCACGGATGAAGTCCATCTGGCCGCCCACGCCCGAATATAGCCGACGACCGATGGAGTCAGCCACCACCTGGCCCGAGAGGTCAACCTCGATCGCTGAGTTGATGGCGACCATTCGGCGGAAGCGACGGATCACATTTGTGTCATTGGTGTAGTCAACCGGGCGCATTTCCACCATCGGGTTGTCGTCGACAAAGCGGTAGACGCGTTGGGTGCCGATGACGAAGGCGGACACGATCTTGCCGCGATTGATCTCCTTCGCTGCGCCGGTCACCGCGCCCGATTCCACGAGGTCCACCACGGTGTCCGTGAACATCTCGGTATGGACCCCGAGGTCGCGCTCGCCACGCAACGCCTCTCCGACCGCAGCCGGGATGGCGCCGATCCCCAGCTGGAGCGTGGCGCCATCCGGCACGAGCTCAGCAATGTGGGCTCCGATCCGGCGTTCCACGTCCCCGATGACCGGCGCCGGAATCTCGTGCGGCGGCTCATCCACCTCGACCCCGGCGTCGATCCTGTCGACGTGGATGAAGCTGTCGCCCAGCGTGCGCGGCATGGACGGGTTGAGCTGCGCGATCACCGTCCGGGCCCGCTGGACGGCCGCCAGCGTTGCGTCGACGCTGGTGCCGAGCGAGGCGAAGCCGTGGGCGTCGGGCGGGCTGACGTTGATGAATGCGGCGTCGAGCGGCAGGATTCCGCGGTTGATGAGGTGTGGGATGTCAGACAGGAAGATCGGGACGTAATCGGCCCGACCCTCGTTCACCGCGTCCCGTGCATTGGGACCGATGAACAGCGCACGGTGCCGGACGTGCCCGACCATGCTCGGATCGAGGTGCGGGCATGGTCCCTCCAAATGCAGGCTGACCGTTGTCACATCGGTCAGCTCCGGCGCGCGAGCCGCCAGGGCAACCAGGAGGGCGGTCGGCGTCGCCGCGCCGCCCTGGACGAAGATGGAGTGCCCGTCGCCAATCGAGGCGACTGCCTCCTCGGGACTCACGATCCGCATGGGACCAGCCTAGCCGCCGCTCGTGGCCACGCGAGGGGAAGTGCGACCGCTCCCAGTCCTGGAGCACGAGGTGTCCGCCCGGGGGGTCAACACCAGGTCAGGCGGCCTCAGCCGCCTCGACACTCCGCCGCAGCAGCTCGCGGACCTCTTCGTCGGAAACTTGGTCGAAGTCGAGGTACCAGCTGCCAAGCGCAAGGAAGAGCTCGGGTGAGCGCAGGCACACCAGGCGGTCGGCGGTGTCGCGCAGCCGCTCACAGGTGTCGGACGGCGCCACCGGCAGCGCCACCACGATCTCCGCCGGCCCCTGGCTGCGCAACGCGGCGATTGCGGCCTCGGCGGTAGCTCCCGTCGCTGCCCCATCGTCGACGATGATCACGCTCCGGCCACGCAGGTCAGGCCAGGGTCGATCCCCGCGGTACCGCTCGTTGCGCCGCATGACCTCGGCCAGCTCCTGTTCGCGGATCTCATCGAGGACGGGCTTGGGCAGCTGCAGCTCGGTGATGAGATCGGTGTTCAGGTACGAGGCCCCGCCGAAGGCGACCGCCCCGAGCGCCAGCTCCTCCTGGCCCGGTGTGCCGAGCTTGCGAACCACGAGCACGTCCAGAGGTGCATGGAGCCGTCGCGCAACTTCAAAACCGACAGGGACCCCGCCTCGTGGAAGCGCGAGCACGATCGGCTGCCTGAGGTTTGGCAGGTCCTGGACCGCAGTCGCCAGCAGCTGGCCGGCCTCGCGTCGGTCCTTGAACACGGAGGGATATCGGTATCCGCCGTTCACAGCATCAAGATGCGCCGCCGGCTGGCCGCCACGGAAGGGCCGCACGGCCGGTAAGAATCGGGTCATTCCGCCCTCATTCCTCCGGGCTGGCCACCCGTAGACTCGAGCCATGTCCGGACTCGTGATCGTCCCCGGCTCGGCCCACGCTGGACTGGCTGCCGACATCGGCCCGCTCGTCGGCGCACCCATGGTGCCGGTGCAGGTCGATCGGTTTCCCGATGGCGAGCTGTCGGTTCGCCTCCTGGAGGCGGTTCGGGGTCGAGCCGCAGTCATCGTGCAGCCGACCGGTCCACCCGTGGATACCCACCTGGTCGAGCTGCTTGCATTGGCCGATGCGTGCCGCCGCGCGGCCGCCGATCGAGTGATCGCGGTCACCCCCTACCTCGGCTATGCGCGAGGCGACCGCCGCCACGGCCGGCGCGAGCCGATCATGGCCAGCCTGGCGGCCCGCCTGATCGAGGCCGCCGGCGTGACCCACCTCATCGCGCTCGATCTGCACGCGCCGCAGATCGAGGGTTTCTTCCACATTCCGGTCGACGACCTCAGCCCGTTCGGCGTGCTGTTGGAGGCGGTTCGGCCCTCATTGCCGCACGACGTGGTGGTCGTCTCGCCCGACCTCGGGCGGTTGGCACTCGCCACCCGCGTCGCCGATGAGCTCCATACCGACGCGGCGGTCGTGCACAAGCGCCGGCTGAGCGGGGCCGAGTCCCGGCCGTTGCAGGTGATCGGCAACGTCCGCGATCGTGGGTGCCTGATCGTCGACGACATGATCACCACCGGCGGGACCATCGCCGGATGCGTCGAGGCGCTGCTGCGTGCCGGCGCGCGGGCTGAGATCCTGGTCGCGGCGACCCACGGCCTCTTCGCCTCGGGCGCGGAGGATCGGCTGCGGCTCCCGGCCATCCGCGGGGTGTGGGTCACCGACACGCTCCCCCAGGCAGGCGCGGGCATGCCACGAACGGTCGTCCCGATTGCGCCGCTGATCGCGGAGGCGGTCCGGCGCCTGGGGCCCTAGGACCAGCACCACGACGTGTCGCCACAGATCGTCATCCCGGCGGGGGTCCTCCTGGAGGCGGACCTCGAGTGGCCCCGGAGCCCTTCGGGGGTGGTCGCCTTCGCACATGGGAGCGGCAGTGGTCGCTTCAGCCCGCGCAACCGCCTCGTGGCCGAGCGCCTGCGGGAGCATGGCCACGCCACGCTCCTGCTAGACCTCCTGACCGGCGAGGAGGAGGCCATCGACGAGGTCACCGCGGAGCTGCGCTTCGACATCGGGCTGCTGGCCGACCGAGTGGTGGCGGCCGTCGACTGGCTGAGCGCCAATGACCCAATGCGCGGGCTGCCCATCGGCCTGTTCGGGGCCAGCACCGGCGCGGCGGCGGCGCTGGTCGCTGCAACTCGCCGTCCTGATCTCGTCCGCGCGGTGGTTTCGCGCGGCGGCCGACCGGACCTGGCGCTCGACGCCCTGCCAAAGGTGCGGGCGCCAACCCTCCTGGTGGTTGGCGCGCTGGATGACGAGGTGCTCGTCCTCAACCGCCAGGCGGCCGCCCGGATGCGGATCCAGCCGGCGATCGAGATCGTCGACGGGGCAACCCATCTGTTCGAAGAGCCCGGGACCCTGGAGCGCGTCGCAGAGCTGGCTGGCGCCTGGTTCGACCGCTACCTCACCACCGGATCACCAGGCGGTTCGCCTCCCGGATGAGCGTCAAGTCGCCGAGCGCCGCGCAGGCGCGCGCCAGGCGGCGCTCGATCCAGTCGAACTCGCCGGCATCCGCCAGGCGCGTGAAGCAGAAGTCGAGTCTCAGGGGCAGCACCTCGAGGCGGATCGGTCCTTCGGCCGCCAGGGTGACCAGCCAGAGCAGGCCAAGGTCATTTCGGAGGCGCGGATCGGTCGCGTAGTCATCCAGAAAGTCCCCGAGGTCGAACAGCACGCTCCCCTTGACCCCGTGAAACACGTGCGCGGAATGGCCGGCCACGAGCGTGGCGCCGGCCTCCAGGAGCTGGGCCGCGGCGGCTCGGGTCGTCGGCAGAGGCTCGGCCACCATGTTCGGCCCCCAATGCGGCGTCACCAGCACGACGTCGCACCGCGTGCGGGTGGCGCGCACCAGATCGAGCAGCCAGGGCGGGACGCCCGCATCCAGGTCGGCGTACGCCACTCCGGGTCGGGCCTGGCCGGCCGCGTAGTCTTCGGGATGATCGGTGACGCCAATGATGCCCACGCGAAGCCCGGCGGCCTTGAGGACCACGGGCTCCCGCGCCTCAGCCTGGTCCGCGCCCGCCCCGACCGCGGCGATGCCGGCCACCTCCAGATACTGCCGGGTGTCGAGCAGCGCCTCGTAGCCAAAGTCGAGCGCGTGGTTGTTGGCCAGGGTTACGGCATCGACCCCGAAACCGCGCAGAATTGCGGCCGCGATGGGCGGGGCACGGAAGAAGAATGGCTTGCCGGGCGACGGCCAGGGACTCCCACGGTCGGAGATGCAGCACTCGAGGTTGAGTACCGTCAGGTCAGCGCCGCGCATGGCTTCGGCAACGGGGGGAGCCACGAGCGAGTCGAGCGTCGCGCCGGCTGACAGCCGCTCCCCGACTCCACGCCCCAGCATCGTGTCGCCGGCCAGCGCCAGGGTGATCGTGTTAGCCACGCCAGCGCCTCGGGTGGATCACGGGCGGGGCTGGCTCCTACCCCTTCACGACGACCAACGGCCGCAGGCGGGCCACCGGTCGGACGTGCCCGGCGCCGGCGGCGACCCCAACCACCGACTCCACGTCCTTGTAGGCCACCGACGCCTCCTCGGCCAGCAGCCCGCGCCGACTGACACGGACGATGATCCCCTCTCGCCGCAGTTCGTCGATGAGGTTCACCCCCCGGAGCTGGCGGAGGGCGGCATGACGCGACATGGTTCGTCCCGCACCATGGCAGGTCGAGCCGAACGTCTCGGCCATCGCGCCGGGCAGCCCGACCCCCACGATTGAGGCACGGCCCATGTCGCCGGGGATGAGGACGGGCTGGCCCACTTCCCGATAGGCGTCGGGAATCCCTGGGTGGCCAGCGGGGAAGGCGCGGGTCGCCCCCTTTCGGTGCACGCACAGGTCGACCTCCCGTTCGCCCACGCGGTGGCGCTCGAACTTGGCCATGTTGTGGCTCACGTCATAGACGAGGGGCAGGGAGTGATCGAGGCCGAAGACCGACGCGAATGTGCGACGGACCGCGTCCGCAATGAGCTGCCGGTTGGCCCAGGCGAAGTTCGCGGCGGCCCCCATCGCCCCCAGGTAGGCGTGCGCTTCGGGCGAGCCCAGTGGCACACAGGCCAGCTGGCGGTCCGGGATCGAGATGCCGTGGCGGAGGACCGCGCGGTCCATGACCGCCACGTGGTCGGTGCACACCTGGTGGCCGAGCCCGCGCGAGCCGCAGTGGATCATCACCGTGATCTGGCCTGTGCGCAGGCCCAGGACCGCTGCCGCGGACGGGTCGAGCAGTTGATCGACGACCTGGACCTCGAGGAAATGGTTGCCCGATCCGAGCGTCCCCAGCTGGTTCGACCCGCGCAGCCGCGCCCGCTCCGAAAGCTGGCCCGGGTCCGCTGTGTCCAGGCGGCCGCCCTCCTCGGTGACCGCCAGGTCATCGGCTGTCCCATGCCCGGCGGCGACCGCCCAGGCGGCACCTTGTTGAAGCACGTCGTCAAGCTCGGCGCGGTTGAGACGCCGACCGGTGTGCGCCCCCACCCCGCTGGGCACGGCCCGGAACAGGGCGTCCGCCAGCCGATCGGCGACCGGTTTCAGGTCGGCGATCGCGAGGTCCGAGCGGAGCAGCCGAACGCCACAGTTGATGTCGAAGCCGATCCCGCCTGGGCTGACGACACCCTCGTCCAGGGTGAAGGCTGCCACGCCGCCGATCGGGAAGCCGTACCCCCAGTGCAGGTCGGGCATGCCGAGCGAATGCCCCACGATCCCCGGCAGGGTCGCGACGTTGGCGACCTGGCTCAGACACGGATCGTCGCGAAGCGGTTCGATCAGCCCGTCGTCGGCGAACACGAGTCCGTCGACCCGCATGCCAGCCTGCGCGCTACGGGGGATCCGCCAGCGGAACGCGTCGATCCGCTCCAGGGCCAGGTGAGGTTCGGCGGCGAGAGCGCTCATACGTCGAAGTAGGCTTCCAGGTTCCACCCGTCGGCCTGACGGGCCACCTTCAACCGATGGAAAGTCGCCGCCTTGACCTGCAGCTTGGGTTGGACTTGAGCGTCATACGCGGCGAAAGTGGCCTTGCCGCGCGCCAGCCAGCCATCGGGGCTGGAATCGAGTCGCTCCACGCGAGCCTCGACCAGCGCCTCTCCGAGCGCATCGGCGAGACCGACCAGCTCATTCAGCCACGCGAATGTCAGGGCTGCGAGGTCGTCCGCCCGAACCTCGATCTCTTGAGCGCGGACGTGTTTGGCGTGGCTCACATCGGCGCTCAGCTCCGCCAGCGCCGTCGCCGCCTCCTCGAGGAGGCCGCCCGGATCGGGGGCGGTCGCGCGAACCCCGACATCGGCGGTGTGCGCGACTGCGGCATGCCAGCGCTGCACACCCTCGACCTGGCCGGGTGTTCCGCGCACCGGGCTAGAGCTCGGTCTCGACGTCCGGGTTGTCGCTCGGCAGGCGCATCGGGGCGCGCATCGCCTCTCGCCATCGCTGGCGCTCCAGGCCACGCCTGGCGCGGTGGCCTCGTCGGCGCCTGCAGACAACCATGCTGATCGCCAGTCCGGCGGCGAACCCGAGCGCCGCCGCTCCGAGCAGCGGCCCCCCGCGTGAGCCGATGACCACGCTCGCGCCCGGCGACCCCAACAGGCGAACTTCGCTCTCGAACTCCACGTCAGCCTCCCATGGGGACCGCGATTTGGGGCCGAATGCCTCTGGGCCGCGCGGGCATCCCGAGGCCACGCTCGGTCGACTGCCAGGGGGGCGAGTTGAGGAGACAGCCATGATTCACGCTGACCTCGAGAAATGCACGGCCTGTTCGTACCTTGTCGAGTTCGAGGGAGAGGACCAGATCGTCGTCGTGTGCGGGTACCCGACCGGCGCGCCCCAGGGTGGTCCAATCTGATCGACCGTTCACTCGACGGGGTCCGTGGGCTAGCGGGGTGGCTTGCGGACGACGCGGCGCGGGCCGGTGACCCGACCGGAGCGCTCGTGCGGCAGATCGCCGGTCCACCGGTACGCGCCGACGCCGCCACGGACGGGCTCGAGCCCGACACGCTCCATCAGGCGCGCTACGAGCTGGGGCCGCGTCAGCCGCATTGAATGGTCGACGATGACGGACCGATCACGATGATGAGTACGGTCGTGCCGGCGGACTTGACTCGCCAGGCGTTGACAGAGCTCTCCCGTTCCGAGCACCTCCAGCGCTTCCTCGGCCAGGATCGCGTCCTCGACCCGGCTCAGGAACTGCCTGACGTGCTCCGTCCGATGCCGTGCCGCGTCGTCGGCGCCGCTCCCGCCGCCGCCGTGCCGGACCAGCGGATCGTGTCGGACGTGGAACGTAGATCGTTCGTGAACGGGGATCTCGGACGCCACTCGGGCCTCCGTTACCTTCTCTCGCCAGCGAAGAATGCGGGCGCCTTCGGCGTCGATCCAGACCAGGGCGAACCGATCTGGCGCCTGCGCTGCAGGTATTTCCTCCATTTCGGTCTCCACCGCGTCGGTCTCCATCGTAGCCCCCCTCGTCGAACACGAAGCGACCCGGAGAGATCTTCGTCCACCTATCCCTTCGGGCCCGCCCTTTCGAGCGTTCCTTCTGGATTTTCGGCTTCCGACCTCTCTGGGTCGCACGCATCATCGCGCGCGGCCGACACGGCCGAATGGGCCACAAGTCATCTTTCGCGGGGCCGGATGGCCCAAATGGTCGCCCGGTCCTGATACCTGGATGGTGCGTTAGGCTGAGCCGGTGATGGCGGCCGACCGAGCACACGCCAGGCCGGCGGCCGAGGTGGCCGCCGGCCTGGGGGTCGACCCCGGCACGGGCCTATCGGCTGCCGAAGCATCCCTACGCCTGGCCGAGTTCGGGGCCAATGAGCTCGAGGCGGTACCAGGTCCCAGCCTGCCCCGAGCGGTGTGGGACGCCGTCCGCGAGGCATTCGTCCTGATGCTGATCGGAGCCGGGGCGCTCGCCATCATTTTGGGCGAGGTGCGCGACGGAATTCTCATTCTTGTCGCGGTCGTCCCCATCGTGGCCGCGGACGTGGTGACGACCTTCCGAGCCGAGCGCGCGCTCGAAGTCCTTCGTCGCGCGAACGCGCCGCGGGCCAGGGTCCGGCGCGATGACGAACCGCTCCAGATCCCAGCCCGCGAGGTCGTGGCCGGCGATGTCGTGCTGCTGGCGTCCGGCGACATCGTGCCCGCCGACCTACGGATCGTGGCATCGCGGGGCCTGCTCCTGGACCGGAGCGTGCTGACCGGCGAATCCCTGCCGGAGCCGGCCAGCGTCACGCCTGACCGAGCCGATGCGGTGCTCGCCGACCGTCGCGCGATGGCATTTGCCGGCACCTGCGTCGTGGGTGGGGGTGGCGAGGGGGTCGTGATCGCGATTGGCCCCCAGACCGAGGTCGGCAGGATCGCGGCATCCCTCGGCGCGCCGCACCGACCCCCGTCGCCGCTGCAGCGCGAGTTGGCCCGACTGGTCCGGATCATGCTCGCGGCGGCGGTCGGCCTGGTGACGATCACCGTCGGATTCGGCTTCGCGCGCGGCAACCCGGCCGGCGAGAACCTCATCGCCGGGGTCGCGGCCGCGATTGCCGCCATACCGGAAGAGCCGCCCGTCTTGCTGGCCGTGGTCCTCGGCCTGGGCGCGTACCGACTCCTTAAGCGCAACGTCCTCGTGCGGCGCCTGAACGCCCAGGAGACGCTGGGCGCGGTGGACCTGATCCTGACCGACAAGACGGGAACCCTGACCACAAACCATCTCGCGGTGGTTCGGGTCCGTACCCCGGTGGCGGAGCTCGCGGGATCCGACCGCCACGCCGCCCTGAGTGATGCGCTGCGGGCCGAGGCCGAGGCTTGGCACCAGCAGTCGACCGGGCGCGCCGGGGCGTTTGCGCGCGCCATCCGGGATGAGTTGGCGCGAATCGGCTCGGTCCCCGAACTGGACGCCTCGGCACTCCTGGAGGCGGACGCCCCCACCGATCAGCGCCCGTACGCACGAACCGTGTGCCTCGATGGCAGCGCGCCCCGGGAACGGGTCCTCGGGGCGCCCGAGGCCGTACTCAGCCTCGTTCGCGACACGGAGGGGACGAGTGGTGACGACACCAAGATCGCCGCGTGGGAGGCGGTCGTGGCCGACGAGGCCGCGCGTGGCGGCCGCCTCCTGCTCTTGGCGTCTCGCGCGGAGGGCGAGCCTTGGCACGCCCAAGCTGCCATCGTCTTCTCCGACCCGCTGCGGGCCGAGATCCCGGCCGCGATGGCCATGGCGACTGGGGCCGGCATCCAGGTCGTGATGGTCACCGGCGACCACCCGACCACGGCCCGCGCCATCGCGCGCGAGGCGGGGCTCGCCGCCGACTCGGTCGTGACTGGCGCGGATCTCGCCGCCCTTGACGACAAGGTGCTCGCTCGTCAGTTGCGCGACCTGCACATCGTGGCCCGCGCCACTCCGGACGACAAGCTGCGCCTGGTTGAGGCCGCGGCGCGCTCCGCGCGTACGGTGGCCGTCACCGGCGATGGGGTGAACGACGCGCCCGCCCTGCAGCGCGCCGACGTGGCGGTGGCGATGGGCAGTGGCACGGCCGTGGCCCGCGAGGCGGCCGACCTCGTCTTGGGTGACGACTCGTTCGCGACGCTCATGGACGCGCTGCGCGAGGGGCGTCGGATCATCGCCAACGTTCAGAAGGGCCTGGTCTTCCTGCTCTCCACCCACGTCGCCCTTCTGGGTTACGTGCTCATCGCCACGCTGGCGGGGTTCAGCACGCCCCTGCTCCCGATCCAGATCCTGTGGATGGAGTTCTTCATCGACCTGTCAGCTACGGTGGCCTTCGAGCGCGAGGGACCCGAACCGGATTCCATGACTCGGCCGCCGCTGCCCCGCGGGCAGCCGCTCATTGACCGCGCCCTCCTCGTCGGCATCGCGCTGGCTGGGGGCTTCAGTGCGTTCGCCGCGTTGGCCTTGGTCCTCACCGCTGCCGGCTCTGCGGCCCATGGCGCCTGGTTGGCCCTGACGGCACTCGTCGTCGCCCAGCTCGTCCGCGCCAACGCCAACCGCAGCCTCCACGCGTCTCTCTTCCGACTCGGACCCAACTTCGTCCTGCTCGGGATGGCCATGGCCTGGCTCGTCATCCAGGCCGCGATCCCATACATTCCGCCGTTGGCCGATGCGTTCCGCGCAACCCCGCTGTCGGCGATGGAGTGGCTCCTGGTGGCCCTCATCGGCGTGGCTCCGGCCGCGCTGGCCCAGCTCATGCGCGGGACCGGGCGACGCTGGGTGGCCTGACGGGAGCCTCGCTGGGTGGCCTGACCGAGCTGGCCGCAGAAACCCGGAGGGCCGGGCAGCTGCCCGGCCCTCACATCGGTCAGACAGACTAGAGGGTCTTGACCTTGATCTGGCGGGGCTTGATCGGCTTCACCTTGGGAATGGTCAGCGTCAGGATGCCCTCCTTGAAGGTCGCCTCGGCGCCTTCGCTCGTGATATCCGTCGGCAGCCCGACCGAACGGCGGAACTCGCCCCGGCTGAGCTCGCGGTACAGGTATCCCTCCTCCTCCCGATTCTCCTCCTCGCGGAATTTCCCGTGAACGGTGAGCGTGTTACCCGTGATGGTGGTCTCGATGTCCTCGGGCTGGACGCCTGGGAGCGCCGCCTTCACTACGAAAGCCTCTGGCTTCGAAACCACGTCGATCGCCGGCTGCTCGAATCGAGCAAGCGTAAGCCAGTCCCCCGGCGAGACAAAGGATCGATCGAAGAGCCGATCCATCGCGTCACGCAGGGAGGGCGGGTCGAACAATGACCGCGGCCGCATGAGTGTCATGGCACACCTCCTCGCATGAAGGTTGCCGGTGGTCACCGGCCCCGCCAAGTGCCGAACGGCTCAAAGTCAATCCGGGTGGGTCAGTAATCCTGCGGCTGCAGCTTGGCACCGAGGACGCGGGCGATCTCGGTGCGATATCGGGCGCCGGACGGGTGGCGGGCCAGCCAGTACAAGTACGCCGGATCCGATGTTGCCAGCTCTTCGAGCTTTCGCCCCGCGTAATGGCCGAAATCGACGATGGTCGGATCGAACGTGGATGACACGTCCCCGGGGCCAACCGGCGTGGACGATCCGCGTTCCACATCGAACGGTTTGGTTGGGTCCTGTGGGTCAGTCATCGATCCTCGATCCTGATCGCATGGTACGCCCGCGCACAAGACCCCCGGTCACATCAGGTGGCCCGATCACGCGGTTCGCGATTGTGAAGTCCGAGGGCGGCGTTCTGTCGCCAGGAGACCACCGCAACCCAGGCCATGAAGCCCGACAGGCCAAGCAGCACGACAGGGATCCCGAGCCCGGGCAGGAGGATGTCCACCAGGTCGGCCGCGAGCGGCGCAGCCAGAACCGGGAAGAACGAGGCCACCGAGAGGAGGGTGTTGAGGATGCCGAAGATGCGACCCCGGACGTCGACCGGGAGCTCCTCCTGGAGCGCGGTCTGAGCGGGGATGGCAATCAAGGCGTAGGCGATCCCGGCCCCGAAGGCGATGGCGATGACCAGGGCGATCAGCGACACCGCCGCCGACAAGAGGGCCGGCAGGTTCTCCTGGATCGGCTGCAGGGCGGGACTCAGGACGTCGACGATGGGACGGACCAGGGCGATGGCGAGCAGCATGGCGGTGGTCAGCACCAGGCCGATGTCGATGAGCAGCCGGCGAGGCAGGTATTGGCCAAACGAGTTCACGAACAGGATGCCCATCACGGCGCCAAGCCCGGCGGGTCCCATGATGAAGAAGATGTCCGACGGCCGGAGGCCCAGGATCGTGGTCGCGAAGCCCGGCCCCAGCGCGCCCAGGACACCGATGATTGACGCGCCGATCCCCAGGTAGCGCAGCGACCACGCGATCTGCGGCGTGCGCTGCACGAAGGCGATGCCCTCACGGAGCTCGTCCACGACGTGGGTCAGCGCGCGCCCGGCATGGAGGGGTGTCCGCGCCTTCTCGGCCTTGACGCTGGGGAGCGGGAGGATGGCCAGCGAGGCCAGCGCGAGCATGACGGCGACCACGATGTACACCGCATCCGGCCCCAGGGTGGTCAGGATGAGCGGCCCGATGACCCCGAAACCGATGCCAAATGTGGCGTTCACGGTCAGGATGAAGATCGAGTTGGCGGCCATCAGATGGCGGCGCTCCAAGAGCCTGGGGATGGCCGTCAGCTCGGCCGGAGCGAAGAAGGCGCTGACCGTCGAGATCGCGAAGTTCAGGACCAGGATGGCCAGCACGTTGGTGCCGAGGAGGATGAACACCGCGCTCCCCACGGCCCGCCCGATGTTGGACGCGATCATGATCAACCGCGCGTCGCTGCGCTCCACCAGCACCCCGGCCAGGGCGCTGAACACCACCGCCGGGGCAAGGAAGGTGAGGATCAGCAGCGCATTGGCGGTGTTGGACTGGGTGGCCCCGACGACGACCGCCATCAGGGCCGCCAGGACCATGTTGCTGCCCAGCTGACTGAGGACCTGGGCCGACCACAGCAGCACGAAGTTCCGATTTCGGAAGACGCTCCCGGTACCCGGCGGCAGGCCGGGCTGCATCTCCTCCGCCAGATCGATGTGGGTCATCCGTCGGTCCCCTGGGGCCCGCGGGCCAGGTGTCCGGTGTAGCGGCGCTCGACCACCAGCCGGTCGAGAAGCACGCGGTGCCCACATTGGTCGCACGTCAGGCCGATGTCAGCGCCCAACCGCACCACGGTCCAGGCGTGCCCGCCGCAGGGATGGGCCTTGCGGAGCGTGATCCGATCGCCAAGCTGAAGCTCCACCGGGACGGCCATCAGACGTTGGCCTCATTGGCGGTGGCGCCGGTGAAGTTCCAACCGTCGATCCGCACCGCGGGCACGCGGCTTACGATCCCGGTGTAGTCGGCTCCCACCAGGCGAGATTCGGCCGCGATGGCCGAGATGCGCGAGAAGGCATCCGGGATCGACTGCGTGAACCGCAGGTTCCGTACCGGGCCCGCGACCGCCCCGTTCTCGATCAGGAACGTCCCGTCTCGGGTCATCCCGGTCAGGATCCCCTTCTTGGGATGGACGATGTTCACGTAGTGGAAACGGGTCACGAGCAAGCCCCGTTCGACGCCCTGGGTGAGCGATGAGCGCGGCGTGTCACCAGCGGCCATGAACAGGTTCCAGCACAGCGGGCCGAAGGTATTGGGCGCCGGCAGCCCATGTCCGGTGCGCGGGACCCCCGCGCGGTGAGCGGTCGCGCCGTCGTGCGCCGTCTGGCGGGCCAGGCCCTGCGAGATGAGGTCGACCCGTTGCTTGGTGACGCCTTCGAAGTCGATCGCGGTCGGGACCCCGGCTGGGTCCTGCCCGTCATCCCAGATCGTCACGTTGGAGCCGAAGGCCGGTTGCCCCAGCTCGACGCAGGCGCGACCTTCCTCGATCGCGAGTCCCGAAAACGCCATGAACGCCAGGTATTCCAGGATCTCGGCCACGGCATATTCGCCCAGCACGACCGGGTACTCCCCGGGCGCCAGGTCGGTGGGGTCGGCCGCTCGCGCCGTCCACTCGGCTGCTTCCTCGCCGACCGCCTCCGCATCGATTTTGGACAGGTCGGTGCTGATGGATTGGGCATAGCCGGTTTCTCCAGCCGGTCCGTGCATGACAGTCACGAGCTTGGCCTGGGTGACCCGGTGCGACGCCACCAGCCCTCCGGTGTTGACCACGCTGCGCTGCTGGGCCTCGGTCGAGAACGCCCCGCTGGCGGTCAGCCCGCAGGCGACTCCGGCATCGATCACGGTACGTGCACCGGCGGCACGGGCCCCGGGGTCCGCGGCCGCGGTGGCCTCGATCCAGCCCAGGTCGGAGTCGACCGATTCGCCCGGCGGCTCGGCCAGGGGAGGCGGGTCGGCCTCCGCCGCCGCGTGGGCAGCGATCAGGGCGGCCCGAGCCACGACCTCTTCCAGGCCGGCTGGGCTCAGCCGGTTGGTGACCGCCACGCCGGTCCGCCCGTTGTGGCGAATCCGAACCCGGAGCGTCGCGTCCTCCTCGGCCACATTCTGGTGAATCCGCGACCCCGCGAATCGGGTCAATGCCGCGTGGCGCTGGATGATGGAGGCCTCACCCTCATAGCCGGGTTCCAGTCGAGCCAGCGCAGCCGCCGCCACGTCGCGGCCTACCATTGGCCGACCCCGACCTGCACGTTGCGGAAGCGCGCGGGCGCCGCCCCGTGGCCCACGCTGGCAGTCTGCATCGGCTCACCCTTGCCGCAGTACGGCTCGCCCCACTGCGTCCATGCGCCGGGACCGCAGATCGCATCGCACGATCCCCAGAAACGCGGCGTGATCCCGGTGTAGGTCGGGTTGCGGACCATTCCCGCCAACTTGCCCTTCCGAATGAGCCAACCGACCTGGGTCCCGAACTGGAAGTTCAGCCTCCGCTCGTCGATCGACCACGATCGGTTGGTCCCGAGCAGGATGCCCTCGTCCGTATCGGCGATGAGGTCGTCCAGGCTTCCAGCTTCGCCGGGGCGCAGGCTCACGTTCGTCATCCGGATCAGCGGCAAATTGCGCCAGCTGGCCGCCCGGCTGCTGCCCATTGAGCGACGGCCGATGACCGGGGCCGTTTCGCGTGAGGTGAGGTAGCCGACGAACTGGCCGCCGCTGACAAGGGGGACGTTTTGGGCCGACACGCCCTCGTCGTCCCATCCGAACGTCCCCAGCCCGCCGGGTGCGGTGGCATCGGCATCGATGTTCACGATGTCCGAGCCGTACCGAAACCGGTCCAGGCGGTCCACGGTCAGGAAGCTGGTGCCGGCGAAGGACGCCTCCATGCCGAGAGCCCGATCCAGCTCGGTGGGGTGACCGCACGACTCGTGGACCTGGATCGCGACCTGGGAGGCTTCGAGGATGACGGTCATCTCGCCGGAGGGGCATTGGGGGGCGTCCAGCAGGGCCACCGCTTCCTCGGCGATCCGCTGTCCGTGCCCGGACAGATCCATGTCCCGGATGGCCTCGAATCCGCCACCTACCACCTGACCGCCGAGTGACTTCGGATAACTGCGCTCCTGAGTCTCCTGATCGTTGACGGCCGTCGCAACGATGCCGGCGCCGCACGACACGAGGTCCTGCTCCAGGCGAGCACCTTCGCTGGACCCGAACAGCTTCCGCTCGCGGGCGGCCTCCATGGTCGCCTCACGCAGGGTGATCCCGCGGGCCCGGGCCATCGCCGCATCCGCCTCGAATAGGATGCGCAGCTTCTCCTCCAACGACACGGCGAACGGGTCCTCGACGTAGGGCGTGCTCCAGTGGCCGGCTGCGGGCGGCGTGTCGTCGAGCGCCACCGCCGGCCCGCCCGCCAGCCGGCTGGCCCGCGCGATGGCCACCGCGTGACGTGCCACGCGCTGGGATGCGTCCCGGTCGAGGTCCTGGCTGGAGGCGAATCCCCACGCACCGTCGACCAGCACGCGAACGGCGAAGCCCGCAGACCGTTCGCTGCTGGCGGCCGCCAGCGAACCGTTCTTGACCGTCAGCGACTCCGCCTGATGTTCGACGATCCGGACGTCGGCATATGCGGCTCCCGAGCCGGTGGCCGCGTCAATGGCGCATTCGATCAGGTCGTTCATCGGTCGGGCGCCTTCATTCGACCGGGACGGCCGCCCGCGGCGCCAGGTCCCGGGCAGTAGCCGGTAGCCGGAGCGCTTCCGATGGGCTGACCGTGATGGTGGCTCTCACGAACTGCTCGAGCTGCGTCACGATGCCCCCCGGCCGTTGGAGGGCTGCCACCAACCCGTCGGCGTCGCCGATGGCGAGCAGCCTGAAGGTCCGACCGATAGCCACATTGTCGATCTCGAGCGTTCGGGCTCCCTGGACCACGACCGAGGAGGCGGTGACTCGAACGTCGTCCAAGCTCAGCGCCTCGGCGCCGGCGTTCCGCAGCTCGTTGAGCAGGTCGTTGACCGCGATCGCATCCAGCGACCCGCTCACCCGCACCAGAATCCCCTGGCCCTCGACCGCGGACAGCCCGGCAAAAGCGCGGATCCGCCGCACCTCCTCGCGACTCACGTCGAGTGCACTGAAGCCCTGGGCGCCTGCCGTCTGGTACTCCTCCAGCAGGTCGCGTTGTTCCGCCAGGGCCGTCCTGAGCTGGCGATTCGCGTCGGACAGGGTCTGGATCCGGGTCGACAGTTCGGCGACCGGCAGGCTCGACAGCGCGGTGGGGCGCGCCTGCGAGCGGAACTGGGCCACCAGCGTGATCCCGATCAACATCGCAATCAACGCTAGGCTCACCTGGGCCACCCACGTGCGCATCAGGGCGCCTCCTCAACCGGTACTGCCCAGCGCAGACTGGTGGAGCCGATGAACCCGGGTAGCTGGAGGTCGTCGGCCGAGAGGGTGGCGAACTCCAGGTCGAAGGCCTCGATCCGCTGCGCCACCCGCCCCAGATACGCGGCGTCGAGGCGGAAGCGCTCCTCGAGGTCGCCCGGACCAATGGCCTCGATGCGGAACGGGGGCGACAGGAACGCGGTGTTGACCAGCACCGCTGACCCGACGCCGTAGATCGAGCTGGTGGCCACCAGGCGCTCCCCGTTGATGGTGATGGCCTCCGCGCCGGCGTGCCACAGGGCGACGACGAGGTCGCGCAGGTCGTCGGCCAGGACGATGTAGTTGGCCGGATTCTCCCCCGCCGGGACGGTGCGCCGCGAGTCGGCGATCTCGATCACCATGCCCGGCCCACTGACCGCGGTCAGGCCGGCGGCCAGCCGCGCCTCACCGACCGCCCGATTCACCTCCGCCAGGGCCGTCTGGGACCCCTCGCTCTGGTGCTGAATCTCGGTCAGATCGGCCTCGACCCCTGCCAGCTGGACCTGCAGCAACTCCTGCTCCTGCTCCAGGGTCAGGGCCTGCGCGGCGAGCACCTGCTGGGCGGAGGTCGCGTACGAAGCGCGCTGGACCTCGCTGTTCCACTGCGCGGCTGCCACGAACCCCAGCGAGCCCAGGGCCAGCGCCATGCTCAGCACCCACCCCGATCGAATCCGTCGGCGGCGCGCCTCCCCGCCCGGCGCCGTCAACGTTCACCTCTCCCGGCCGGGCGCGGGGCACGGCGAGACCGCACCACCACCGTTGCGACGAACACGACTCCAAGCGCCACGAACCCGATGATGAGCCACCACGCCGCGTCCTGCGACTCGCCCGGAGTGGGCTGCGGCTCGGCGGACGGGGCCGCTACCACCCCTATTTGGAGCGGGATGGGGACGTCCGACCGACCCAGCGGAAGTGGCTCGACTGGATCCGGCTCCGACACCCCAAACGCGGCGAAGTACTCGTCACGCAGCGCGTCGAAGCTGACGCCGGTCCCGGCCAGGATCGCGTCCTCGTCTGTCGCGCCGGACCGATACGCCTCGGCGATGGCGGCCATGGCATCGGTGCCGAAGTCGAGGATGATGAGGTCGACCATGGTCGCGCCCTCCGCGTAGGCCAGGCTGGCGCCGCGGACGTCGAGAGGAAACTGGTCGGTCAGCGCAGCGAAGGCCATCAGGCCTCCCGAACTGCGCGCCTCCAGGCTCACCAAGTCGCGCTCCGTGTCGGCGTTGCCCAGCTCGGACCAGGTGGCGATCCCCTCGTTGAGCCAGCTCGCCGGCTCGTGGAACGGATTGGCCGTGGCGTCGTGGAACACGACGTGGGTGACCTCGTGCGCGAGTGTCGTCTCCAGGTAGGCGGTCGATCCCGCCTCCAGCCACATGTACACGGTCCGCAGGTTCGGGTACGCGGCCGCCCCGATCCACTCTCGCGCCCCGGGGCCGACGGCTCCCTGGAAGTCCTCGCGCGCGTCGTAGACGAAGATGTCGATTGGTTCGGCGAGGGGGTGCCCGAGCAGATCCGCAGCCGCATCGGCGGCGTCGCCGGCGAGGTCACCGAAGCGGCGCGCGATGGTCTCGTTGGCATCGTACCAATGCACCGTCGCCGAGCCGACTTGCGCCCGGCGCCAGTCGAGCCCCGGGCGGTCGTCGTCGTACAGAAGCAACCGCTCGGGGCTGACCGTGACCTCGGCGCCGATGACCGCCCGCCATCCGTATGCGACCTGGGTGTTGGGCGGGACATAGCCATCGGCCAGGTCGCGGCGATAGTCGAGCCGCCCCGAAACGAGTTCGACCGGCACGACCAGGCGTTCCTCGCCGCCGAAGCCGAGCAGGAGCTCCACCCGGTCGGGTGGCGCCCCGGTCCAGCTCGCCGAGAAGGTCATGTCCACCCCGAACGTGGCATCGGCGTCCAGGTCAGCAAAGCCGCCCCCGGCGCGGCTGGGAGCCGGCGCCACGGCCAGCGCGGCGAGCAGCCCGCCCAGGAGCCCGCCCAGGAGCAATGGGGCCGTGACGCGGCTCAGTCGGCCCACGACACCCTCCCCAGGTCCAGCAGGCCGACGGTCAGGTTGCCGACTCCGTTCAGCCCGTCGCGAACCAGCCAGTGCGAGACGTCCCACGACCACGGGATGACCGGCGCCTGGGCGTCGACCTCGGCCTCCACGGCGAGGTACGCCGATCGCTGCTCCCCGGGGTCGGTGGCGCGGGCCGCGTCTTCCATGAGCCCGACAAACTCCGCATCGGTCCAGCCCCCGTAGTTGGAGGCTGCGTCCGGCAGCAGGAGGAGGCCGTACAGGGCATACGGGGACGGGTAGTCGGTGATCCAGTTGATGGTGAACACCTGGGGCGGTCGTTCGGGCAGGACCTGGAGGAAGTCAGTGAAGTCCATGGACTCGATGGCGATGTCCACACCCAGCTCCTCGCGCCAGACCGCGACCGCGGGCGCAACGTTCAGGCTGGTCGCATTGATCGTGATCTGGCCCAGATCGGCCCCCGAGGCATACCCCGCCTCCCGCAACAGGCGCCGCGCTTCGTCCGGGTCGGCTGCTTCGTCCGCCGGGATGCCGTCCGGCCACAACGCCGGTGGTACGAGACTGGTGGCGGCTGTGGCAGCCGACCCTTCGGCAAGCTCGACCAGGCGCGGTCGGTCCAGGGCAAGCAGGAAGGCCCGCCGCACACGGCTGTCGTCGAAGGGCGGCCGCGTGGCGTCGAAGCCGAAGTACTGGACGCTGAGGGCGGCCGCCTGGTGGAGGTAGGGGCCCAGGGAAGCGTCGTACGCGATCCACGAGGCGTCCCCCGCGAACACATTGACCAGGTCGACCTCCTCGGCGACGAACGCCTCGGGAACACTCGTGTCCACCTCGGCCAGCCAATCGATCTGACCGATGGGAGGCGGTCCGGCAACGTATTCCGGGTTTGCGGTGAGGACCAGTGTGGTTCCGTCCAGGCGATCGACCCGGTACGGTCCTGACCCGACGAAGCCGTCGACCGACTGCCAATCCGGGGAGTTGTCGGCCGTCGGCGGCACGACGGCCGCGGTGGGAGTGGCCACCAGGGCCGGGAAATGGCTGGCGGCGTGCCGGAGTTGGACGACCAGCGTCCGCTCGTCGGGTGCCTCTATCCCGACCTCATCGGCCGAACCGGCGCCGGACCGCCATTCGGCCGCCCCGTCAATGACGGTCAGGACATCGGGCGCCAGGGCACCGGTGGCCGGGTCGAGGACCCGCAGCCACGAGCGGCGCACGTCGGCGGAGGTGAGCGGGGTGCCGTCGCTGAAGCGCAGGTTGTCTCGCAGTCGGAAGGTGTACGTCTGTCCGTCGTCACTCACCGTCCAGCCTTCGGCCAGCGAGCCGTACACCGAGCCCTGCTCGTCGATCCGGGTCAGGCCGGCATACAGCTGAAGGAGCAGCTGGACGTCCGCGGCGTCCGCGATATACGCGGGATCGAGGGTGCCCATCTCCCCCGCCAGGTAGCGCAGCGGCCGCCCGCCGGCCGAGGCGCTCAGGTTCGCGGATGAGGCGAAGACGAGGAAGGTGAGGGCCGCAAGGACCAGCCCGGACCAGGCCGGCGTCGTCGGTCGGCGGGGCACGGCCGGTAGTATAGGCGCCCGTGGAGCAGGCTCATGAGCACCGCTTTCGGCACCAACCTGCCGGGTCGCTCACCCTCCGGCAGTTCGTCGAGTCGCTCCGGCGCTGGACGCCCGAGATGCGGCAGATCGCCCAGATCGCGCTGACTCGCACCGAAGCCGAGCGCGAGCAGTACCTGCGCGGCTTTCACCACGGGCACGACGAGCGGCCGCCGGGCCCCCTCGACTCCTTCATCCGGTGGGCCTATTCCGACCCGCGCATCGACGCCGTGCCGGCGCTGCTCGCCGAGCTGGAGCGACCCGAGCGCGAATACGCCGGGGCGCTGATGCACGAGGCGGAGGTGCTGGCGCGGACTCGGGGCCAGGGCCGCACGCCCGCCCAGCGAGTGGCGGACTACCTGGGCCTGCTGGGAGTCGAGACCAGCGAGCAGGTGCGAAGCCGGGTCGCGTCCCTGCTCCCGCCCGAGACGCCCGCATCGGTGCTGACCGCCACGATTCGCCAGATGCGCCGATCCTGGCTGGACGTGTATGGCGACGACCCCTTCTTTGCCGAAGACTGACCGATCCCGCCGGCTCGGGCTGACGCGCTGGGCGTTGGCGCTTGGGCTGGTCGCCGTGGCGGCCAGCAGCCTGATGCCGAATTCGGTCGCCGCCCACGCCATGTTGGTCGACGCCGATCCGGCGCCCAGCAGCGTGATTCCGACGGCGCCGCCCAACCTGGTGCTGTTCTTCAGCGAAGCGGTCGACCCGGCTTCCGTCACTATCCGGATTCTCGACTCCGAGCAGCAGCCAGTCGCCGGCGTGGCGGCCCCCCGCCTGGATTCCAGCCGACAGGTCGTGACCGCCTCGCTGCCCCCCTTGGAGCCCGACACCTACACGGTCGATTTCGCGGTCGTGTCCGCCGTGGACGGCCATCCCACGGCCAGCCTGTTTGCGTTCCTGGTGGACCCGACGGGCACACGACCACCACCGGCGGTGGCCCTCCCCGCCGAGCCGGCCACGCCCCCCGACCCGTACGCCATTGCCGCCCGCTGGGTGGCGACCGTGGTCACCCTACTGCTGATCGGTACAGTCCTCGTATGGCTCCTGCACCGGCGCTGGATGGGAGCTGTGACTGCGCCCGTCCCGTGGGGCCTCCTCGCCTCGCTGGCCGCGGTTGGCCTGGTGGCGTTCGCCATCCATCTCACGCTGGCCGCGAACGCCGCCTTCGGGCCGCCCGGACAGCCCGGCGGGCATCCGACCATCCATCTCGACTTCGCCGAGCCGTTCGGATGGACGCCGTTTGCGATCGCGATGCGGATCGCGATGATCGGCCTGCTGTTCGTGTTCCTGGTAGCCGGCGCCCGAGCCTTCCGAACCACACCCGCTGGGCCTGATGCGGACCCGACCGGCGGCGGGACGGCGGCTCTGGCGCTGTGCGGGGCCGGGGCGACGGCCACCATCCTTGGACTGAGCCTCACCGGACATGCCGCTTCATTGGGCGGCCCCCTGTTTGGCCTGGTCGATGCGACCCACCTGCTGGCCGTTGCTGCGTGGCTGGGAGCCCTGCCGGCGCTGGGGCTTCTGGCCTGGCGGGCAGGCGGCCCGACCGGCGAGCGCGGTGAGGCCGGACGCCGCGCCCTGCGCGCGCACGCTCGGGTGGCACTCGTGGCCGCGCCGGTGGTGATCCTGACCGGGCTGGCCAACTCGCCGCTGGTGGTCGGCGATTCTCGGGAGCTCGCCGCGGCGGGATACGGCAACCTGCTGCTGGCGAAGGCCGCGCTGGTTTCGGTGGCACTGGGTCTGGGGGCGGCGAACTTCATCCTGGCCCGCAACCGGGGCGGCCGTTCCATGGCCGGGATCGTCGGCTTGGAGCTGGCGGTGGGGGCCTTCGCGGTCGCCGTGGGCGTGACCATGGTCAGTATTTCACCGGCCACGGACCGCCCGCCATCGACCGTCGACCCGCGGCTGGGGGTCGCACACCTGTACGGCGAGGGCGGCCAGTCCAGCGTCCACGGCATCGTGGATCTCCCCGAGCCGGGAGTGCAGTTCTACTCGTTCGCGGTCAGCGACCCAACCACCGGCGCGGGCCGCGATGACGTGGCCCAGGTCGCTATCAGCTTCATCCCGCCGGCGGGATCCGACCTTCCGACCGATGTGGCGCTCGCTCAGCGAGGCAGCCAGCCGTGGATCTGGGAGCTCCAGGGCGCGTATACGCCGGTGGTGGGGACCTGGGAGCTGGAGGTCCTCGTCCGCCGCGGCCGGCTCGAGGAGGACCACGTGCGCTTCCCGCTCGCCGTGCGACAGGTCCTGCGCCCGGCGGCGCTCCCGCCGTCGACCACCGGAAGCCTGATCCTGGGCGCGATCGCCGCGCCGACCAGCGGTCTGCCGCCCGGAGCCGGCGGCTGGGCGCTGCCGATCGGTCTGCTGGCGGGTGTCGTCGCTTTGCTGGCGGTTGAACGGAGCCGGACGCGCTGCGGTCGGATCCGGTGGGGCCTCGGCCGCCGCCTGCGAATCGTCGCCCTGCTGGCCGCGGTCGCGATCGGGACCTCGCTCGTGGCGCGCGACGCCGTGGCCTTCGCCAACCGGCCTCCGGACCTCTGGCGAGCGGCCGTCAACCCATTGGCCGGCGACCCGGACGCCATCGCCGTCGGTGCGTCCCTGTACCGCGCCAACTGCGCCAGCTGCCACGGCCCCGATGGGGCCGGAGACGGGCCGGCGGTCGGCAGCCTGGTCCGCGGACCGGGCGACCTGGCGGGCATCGTCCCGCGTCGGCTCGACGGGGAGCTGGCCTGGACGCTGGCAGCCGGCGTGGCCGGGACCCAGATGCCGGCGTTTGGCACTACCCTGTTGGAAGGCGAGCGCTGGGAGCTGGTCAGCTTCCTTCGCTCGCATTGGCCGCCCGCACCGGAATGAACGTGCTGATGATCGGCTACACCGTCCTGTCGCTGTGGATCATCGCCCAGCCCATCGTGATCGAGCCGGCCTAGCCGCATGGAGATCAGCCTGGCGCTTGCGTTCGCGGCCGGGGTCGTCTCGTTTCTGACCCCGTGCGTGCTGGCCCTTGTGCCGGTCTACCTTGCGTTCCTGGCGGAGGCCACGGTCAGCGTGCCTGCCGCGAGCGGGCCCGAGGCGGGCGCCGCTGGCGCCGTGGCAGCGCCGCACCCCGTCATCGGCTCCAGCCCCGTAATGATCCAGGCCCTGCTCTTCACGCTCGGCTTCAGCGCGGTCTTCGTGCTGCTCGGCGTTTCGGCGGGCCTGGTCGGAGCCGCACTCTTCCGCGATCCGCTGGTTCGGCAGCTGACCGGCGTGGTAGTCATCGCCATCGGTCTGCTCATGACCGGGATGTTCGGCCCCATCCTCTACCGCCTACCGCGTCCGACCCCGGCCGCCAGGCTGCCGGCGGGCCGCACGGCGCGGGCCCTGGGGCTGGGCGCGCTGGTGGCGGTGGGCTGGACGCCGTGCATCGGCCCGGTCCTGGGCGCCATCTTGGCCATGGGCGCCTCCGCCCAGGATGTCGCAGCTGCGACGGTCCTGCTTACGGCCTATGCCGCCGGGCTCGCGGTCCCCTTCCTCGCCGCGGCCGCGTTCCTGCCGCGCATCCAGCCCGCCCTGCGCTGGCTGCGGGCCCACGAGCGGGCGATGCGTATCGGCTCAGGACTTGCCGTGGTCGGAATCGGGGTGCTGATCGTTCTCGACGCGTTCACCCGGATCGCGGGTCTGTTCCGCGGGCTGTTCCTCTAGCCCCGGATACCCTCGGCCGGCGGGGCGAGCAGGTACCGATACAGGAGCGCCGCCACGATGGCGCCCAGGAACGGCCCGATCCACCACACGTACCAGTTGTCGAAGGCGCCGGCTGCGAGGGCCGGGCCGAACCAGCGGGCGGGATTCATGGCCGCACCGGTCAGCGTGCCACCGAACAGGATGTCGGCCGCGACCGCCAGGCCGATCGCCAGACCCCCGACCTTGGGTCCGCGGGGATCGACGGCGGTGCCGAACACCGCCAGCAGCAAGACTGCGGTCATGACCGCCTCGAGCGCGATACCCGTCACCACGTCCACGCCCTGTCCCAGGGCCGGCACGGCCGGGCCGACATCGGCGAATATCCAGGCCAGCGCGAACCCGGCCGCCGCCCCGCCCAGGAGCTGCGCGACCACGTAGGCCGCGCCCTTGGCGGTATCGATCTTGCCCGCCACCCAGAGCCCCAGGGTCACAGCGGGGTTGAAGTGGCCACCGGATACGGCCCCAAGCGAGGAGACCAACACGGCCAGGACGACGCCGTGGGCCAGCGCGACGACCAGGAGGGTGGCAGCCGGGTCACCGGTCACAACCAGCGCGGCGCCGGCCGCGATGAAGAAGAACAGGAACGTCCCGATCGCCTCGGCGACCAGCGCGGGTGCCCAGTCTCGCATCAGGTCCTCCCTCTCCGGGCCGCCGCCTTCGGCTGCGGAAGGCGCACCCGATCGCGCATCCTACCCGACGTGCCGCCGGTCATCTGGCTCCTGCTGGCCATCGGAACCGAAGTTGTGGCGACCAGTGCCCTGAAGGCATCCGACGGCTTCAGTCGACTGGTGCCGTCCATGGTCGTGGTTGCCGGATACGCCGCGAGCTTCTACTTCCTGTCCCTGTCGCTGCGGGACATCCCGCTGGGCGTGGTGTACGCGGTGTGGTCGGGCATCGGAACGGCGGCGATCGCCCTCATCGGCATTCTGTTCTTCCACGAGACCCTGGGCTGGGTGGGCGTCGGGGGGATCGTGCTGATCGTGCTCGGCGTCGTGCTCCTCAACGCGTCCGGCGCCCACAACTAGTCTGGCGCCCCCGGACGGACTCGAACCGCCGACGCCAGCCTTAGGACGGCTGCGCTCTGTCCACTGAGCTACGGGGGCCACGCGAGAGGGTACGCCTATGATGCCGGGGTGGCGACCCCGGCATCGGTCCTGGTCCTGTACGTCCGGCCCAACTGCCACCTGTGCGCCGATGCCGCCATCCTCCTCGACGAGCTGATTGGACCCGATGGGTACCAGGTGGTCGACGTCGAGGCCGATGCCGACCTGCTCCCCCACTACGCGGGACGGGTGCCGGTGGTGGCCGTCGACGGCGTGGATCGGCTGGAGGCCCCGATCACCGGCCCCGACCTGCTGGACCTGATGGCCGAGCTGGGAGTATCGGTCTAGCGCGGGCTTATTGGACCACCACGCTGCCGTTCATGGCGGGGTGGATGGTGCAGTCGAAGTAGTACGTCCCCGCCTCCAGCACCGGGATCTGGTAGTCGATCGACTCGCCGCCGTCGACGATATCGCCGCCGAACAGCTGCGTCGACCCGGACGAGTCGGTGTAGACGGCCACGTTGTGGGGCTCGACGTCCTCCGCGTTGACCAGGCGGATGGTGACCGCCTCACCGGCCGGCAGGGCCAGGCAGCCGGTGTCGAAGGCCAGCGAATCGGCCGTCACGGTGAGCACCCCGTTCACGGGTTCCCGACACTCGACCGAGCCGGTTGGGCTGGCGACGCCGCCGCAGGCAGCCAGCAGGAGGACGAGTCCAATACCGAGACGCGCGCGCACGGGGCGGGATGATACTCGAAGGGCCCCGAGGGTCAGCGAACGATGAACCGACCGTGCATGGAGGGGGTGACGTAGCAGGAGAAGTAGTACTCCCCGGCGGCGAGGGCCGGGATCTCGTAGATGACCGTTGCGTCGGGCCCGGTGAAGATCTCGCCCCGGAACAGCTCCAGGTCCAGCGACGCGTTGCGATAGATGGTCAGGTTGTGGTTCGCCTCGTCGTGGTTGGTGAAATACACCAGGGTTGGCACTCCAGCGACGGCCTCAATGATGGCTGTGCTGAACTGGCGGTCCTCAACGTCGAGGACCACGGCACCCGGCGGGATGCTGGGCTCGGGCGTCGGTCTAGGGGTGGTCGCGGGCCGCGGCGTGCCGCGCGGGGTGGGCGTGCCACCGATTCCCCCAATCGCGTCACACGCGGTGAGGACCACGAGCAGCGCGAGCAGAATCCCCGCTGCACGGAGCAGCGGAGGCGCTGGGGATTGGTACGCAGGGCGCATCAGCACGACATGACCTGTTGCCAGAATGCCACACCCTGCCCGCTCACCGGGAGGGGTACTCATGGGTCAGGCCGGCAGGACCACGCGCCCCATGGTCACTCTGCGCGGACCGCGAACCCCTTTTCGGCGGCCTCGATCCGGATGGGCAGGTCGCCCGGATCGTGGGTGAAGTAGCACCACCAGCCCTCCGCCGCCGCGCGGCTGACGAGCGCTTGCCGGACCTCAACGGCCTCGATGGGATAGTCGTCGTAGGCGCTCGTCCAGCGCACGGGGACCTGCCAGCGGGTGGGAATCAGGTCGCCGAAGAAGATGCCCCGCTCCCCGTGGGCCTCGGCACCGCCCAGCAGGACCGCCTGCGACCCGCGCGTGTGACCCCCGGTGCGGGCGACGGTCACCCCTTCCACCAGCTCGACGTCGCCATGGACCTCGGCCAGCTGCCCCGCGGCCTGGATCACGTCCAGCTGGTCGCGCTCCATGATCCCGGCCAGGCGCAGCTCGTCACCGTGCGCGGCCCGCGCCTCGTCGCGCTGGACGACGTACCGGGCGTTCCGAAAGGCGGGCCGCCCATCGGCCCCGACCATGCCCCCGGCGTGGTCGTAGTGGAGATGGCTGAGGACCACGAAATCAATCCGGTCCGGGTCCTCGCCCACCGCCTGCAGGGCTGCGACCGGGTCGCCGCCCTCAACGCCCTTGATGTCGCGGTCGCGCGCGGTCATCCGGAGCCCGGTGCCGGTTTCGACCAGGATCCGCTTCCCACCGGCCTCGACCAGGAGGAGGTTGAGCCGGCACACGATCCGGCCGCGCTCATCGGTCTGGGCGAAGCGGGACCAGAGGGGCTGGGGCACGACCCCGAAGAAGCCGCCCGCGTCGGGCCGGAACCAGCCGGCCCGCACGACCCGGACCCGGACATCGCCGGCAAAGGGCCGTGCCTCGGCGGGGGGCGTGATGGCGTACAGCGGCTCGGGCACGCCGCGTCTCGGTCCCGTCAGTCGCGGTCGGCGCGTCGCGCGCGGCCGCGCTCGAAATCGGCGAAGTAGCGGCTGGCGGTGGGATCGATCTGGCCGCGGTAGCGCGAGCCGAGGGCGGGGTCGCCATACGCCCGATCGACCGGGCTGCTCAGGCGCTGGAAGCTGATCTGGCCGATCTTCATCCCGTCCAGCAGGGTAATCGGCAGGTTGGCCACGTTGGACAGCTCCAGCGTCAGGTGACCGTCCCAGCCGGGATCGACGTAGCCGGCGGTCGAGTGGATGAGGAGTCCCAGCCGGCCCAGGCTGGACTTGCCCTCCAGGCGGGCGACCAGGTCGTCGGGCAGCGCGACGCGTTCGAAGGTCGAGCCCAGCACGAACTCGCCCGGATGCAGGATGAACGGTTCGTCACCGGCGATCATGACCAGTTCGGTGAGGTCCGGCTGCTCCTCGCGGACGTCGATGAACGGGTAGCGCGTGTTGCGGAAAACGCGAAACGACCGGTCCAGGTGCAGGTCCACGCTCGAGGGTTGGACCGCGTCGGAGTCGAACGGGTCGATGACGATCCGGCCGGCCGCCAGCTCCGCCCGGATGTCCCGGTCGGACAGGATCACTCGCTGGGCCCGCTCCGCTGACGGATGAGGCGGTCCACCTCCCGCTTGAGCGTGCCGATGTCCTCGTAGCTGTGATAGACCGATGCGAACCGGATGTAGGCCAGCTGGTCGATCCCGCGCAGGGCCTCGGTGGCCAGCTTGCCGACGTCCTTGGAGCTGACTTCGCCGTCCCCGCGCTCACGGAGGCGGGCTTCAATCTCATCGGCGGCCGCTTCCAGGCGGGCCAGGATCACCGGTCGCTTTTCGCAGGCCTTCATGAGACCGGCCAGCACCTTGCCGCGCTCGAACTCCTCGCGCGACCCGTCGCGCTTGACGACGATCAGCCGCGCCCCCTCGGGGCGCTCGTAGGTCGTGAACCGAAAGGCGCACGTCTCGCATTCGCGACGGCGGCGGATGCTGCTGCCGTTCTCCAGGTCGCGAGAGTCGATGACACGCGTTCCCGACTCGTTGCAGCGCGGACAGCGCATGTGGCTCCTCTCCGGTTCAAACTACACCACGGGTGGTACCGATGGGTACCATACCACAAGATGTGGCGCTTTCGACCGGCCGTCAGGCCCCGATCTGGTGGATGCGGGCCGTGACCGAGGCCTCGGCCGGCGCGCCCGCCTTCCAGGCGAACAGGACCTCGGCGATCTCACGCATCCGCATCTGGGCGTGAACGACATTCAGGTGGCCACGCTTCCAGTATGCCTGCGGCTCGTCGTCGTAGATCGTCGCGTGAGGCATGCGGGTCAGCCCGCAGCCGCGCTCGATGGTCACCACGCCCCGCAGGGCGCGCTCCAGGTTGGCGTCGAACTCAGCGTGGAGGGCCTGCAGCGGTTCAGGCGCCAGCTGCTCAGCGACCGACACCGCGATCTCGTCCATCTCGGACTCGACCTTCGCCAGGTGCTCGTCGATCTCATCCGGCTCGCGGATCTTGCGCCGCAGGTCGTCGGCGATCTCGCTTACCGTGTCGCACAGGGCTTCGATGCGCTCGATGCGCGGACCCATGGCCTTCCGATACGAAGACAGTTGCCCCGCATCCATGTGTTCGGAGAAGCGCCGACGGAACATCGCCACGCTCATGCCCCCTTCCGCCGTTCGATCTCTGCCGTCAGGCGCGGCACGATCTCGAACAGGTCGCCCACGACGAACAGGTCCGCGAACTCGCCGATGGGCGCATCGGGATCGCGGTTGATGGCCACGATATGCTCCGCAGCCTGCATCCCCACCCGGTGCTGGATGGCGCCGCTGATGCCGACGGCAAGGTACAGGGCGGGTTTCACGACCTTTCCAGTCTGACCGATCTGCAGTTGATACGGTACCCATCCCGCATCAGCCGCTGCTCGGCTGGCGCCGACCACACCGCCCAATGCGGCCGCCAGCTGGTTCAGGGCTTCGAAGCCGGCCTCGCTGCCCACCCCTCGACCGCCGGCCACGATGATCTCCGCCTCCTCGAGCGCGGCGATGGCGGCAGCCTCGGTGGCAGACTCCACAATGCGGACCTTGGTCTGGGGGCTGTCGGCGGCGGGGGCCTGGCTGACCACGGCCGTCCCGCTGCCCTCAGATGGGGCGTAGGTGCCGGAGCTGACCAGCACAACGGACGTCGCCGGCGCCGATGACGCCGACTGGGACGCAGTGATCATTGCACCCTGAAGCGTGGACATCTCGCACCGGACTGCGCCACCCTCCATATGTACTGCCCGAACCGGCCCAAAGGCAGGGAGGCCCAGAGACCCGACCAAGACCGCCGCGAGGTCGCGGCCGTTGGGCGTGGCGGGGGCGAGCACGGCCACCGGGGCCGCGGCGCGGACCGCTTCGACGAGGGGACCCGCGACCGTGACCGCCGGTGCGGCCGCCGAGTCGAGAACCACGACCCGGGCCGCCCCCGCGGCTCCCAGGCTCGCCGCACCATCCGCCGCACCGGGTCCGTATGCCAAACCCACCGCCCCGCCCCCGGCGGCAGCGGCTAGCTCTGCCGCGCCGGCCGCCAGCTCAAGGGCAGACCGCGTGGGGTGGCCGTCGGCGAACTCGGCCAGGAACGCGACATCGGCCATCAGGCGATCAGCTTCCGCTCGGCCAGCCAGTCGGCGATCCGCGTCGCCGCTTCATCCGGCCCCACGCCGGAGATGACCTGGGCGGGCGGCTTGGCCGGCGGCGGGTCCGCGCCCACCAGCCGAGTCAGCGATGCCACGCCAGCCGGATCCAGCCCGAGATCCGCCAGCGCCCACGTCGTGAGCTCCACGCGACGAGCGGCCATGATCCCCTTCAGGCTGGCGTAGCGCGGCTCCCCCACCTGGTCGGTCACGCTGGCCACGACCGGCAATGGAGCCTCCAGGATGTCGAAACCGGTCGGGTTCAGACGGCGGATCTGCGCGGCCCCATCGGTCAGGCGCAGCTCGGCGCCGTAGGCCAGCAGCGGCAGGCCGCGGATGGCGGCCACCGCGCCGGGGACCAGCGAGCCGCGCGCGTCGTCGGAGGCCATCCCCATCAGCGTTACCTCCGGCGCCAGGCGGTCCAGCGCGGCGGCCAGGACCCGGGCGGTCACCCACTGATCGGCGCCGGCGAGCGCAGGGTCGGTGACCAGCACACCCCCGTCGCCCCCCATGGCCAGGGACCGGCGGAGGGCCTCGGACGCCGAATCGGGGCCCATGGACAGGTATACGACCTCGTCGACAACCCCGCCCTCCTTCAGGCGCAGGGCCTGCTCGATGGCGTACTCGTCGAGGGGGTTGATGACCGCCTCCGTCGCCGCGCGGTCCAACCTGAGTTCCGAGGTATAGCGCTTCTCGGCGGTGGTGGCCGGCACCTGTTTGACGCAGACCACGATCTTCACGCTCTGAACGTCCCTCGCCTACCGGCCGCGCGACTCGACGCCGGCCCGGGCCAGCAGGCGGCGGGCGATGACCAGGCGCTGGATCTGCTGGGTGCCCTCGTAGAGCTGGGTGATCTTGGCGTCCCGCATCATCCGCTCCACCGGGTACTCGGTGATGTATCCGTACCCGCCGAAGACCTGGACCGCATCGGTGGTGGCCCGCATGGCCGTGTCGCCCGCGATGAGCTTGGCGGCGCTGGTCCAGTAGGCGAGATTCGGATCCTCGTCGTCGACGCGGGCGCAGGCGGCATAGGTCAGCTGACGGGCGGCCTCGGTCTGGGACGCCATGTCGGCCAGCATGAACTGGATGGCCTGGAAGTCGACGATCCGCTCTCCGAACTGGCGCCGCTCGGCGGCGTAGGCCAGGGCTGCATCGGTGGCGCCCTGGGCGATTCCCACCGCCTGCGAGGCAATCGCCAGGCGAGATCGGTCAAGGGTCGACATCGCGATCTTGAAGCCGTCGCCGTCCTCGCCCAGCCGGTTGGCGGCCGGGACCCGGACCTCGTCGAAGGTCAGCTCGGCGGTGGGCGAGCCACGGATCCCCATCTTGTGCTCAAGGCGTGCGACCGAGAACCCCGGCGTATCGGTCTCGACGATGAACCCGCTCATCCCCTTCCGTCCACCCGCGTCGGGATCGGTCAGGGCGAACACGGTCAGTACGTTGGCCACCGACCCGTGGGTGATGAAGCGCTTGGTGCCGCTCAGGAGGTAGTCCTCGCCCTCGCGGCGGGCGCGCATCCGAACGGAGGCCACGTCGCTCCCGGCTCCAGCCTCCGTCAGGGCGAAGGCGGGAAGCCACTCCCCGGATGCCAGGCGCGGGAAGTAGCGGTCCTTCTGCTCTTCGCTCCCCGCCAGCATGATCGGCAGCGCGCCGAGCTTCTGGATGACGGGGATCAGGCTTGTCGTCGCGTCGGCGCGGGCCACCTCCTCGACCACGATCGCCTGTCCGATGCCGTCCAGCGCCGTCCCCCCGTGCCTCTCCTCGAAGCCCGTCCCCAGCAGGTCGTGCTCGGCCAAGAGCTGCTTGAGGTCCCACGGGAACTCCGCCTTGGCGTCGATCTCCGCCGCTCGAGGCGCTATCCGCTCCTCGGCCAGCTGTCGAACGAGCGCCCGCAGCTCATCGTGCTCACGGCTGAGCCGATACCCGGTCTCCGAGGACTGGCTCTGGGTGGACGTGGGAGGGGCCAAGTGGCGGGAGTCTACCGGACGACCGGTCCGGAGACCTCGACCTGGCCGTTCGCGATGCGTGCTCGATAGGCCACCTGCCGGGTCGTGGCCGGGCCGTGACGCACCGCTCCGTCGCTCAGGCGAAAGGCCGAGGCGTGCCACGGGCACACGATGGTGTCGCCCTCCAGCGTCCCCTCGGCCAGCGGTCCGCCGGCGTGGGAGCAGGTCGCCTTCAGCGCGTAGACGAGGTCTCCACGCCGCACCACGACCAGCGCGGTGGAGCCGAGCATGGCCTTGACCGCGGTTGCGTCGGGCACACTGGCCACCGATATGACCGGGGTGTACTCCTTCGCGCGCTGGCCGCGGGCGAACGCGTTGCGGTTGACCATGTAGCCGTACTTGAAGACGAGGTGCCCTCCGACGTAGGCACCACCGGCCAGGATCAGTGCGCCGGCGAGCGACAGCCAGCGCCCCGCATCCTCGGCGCCTCCCAATCGCACGCCAAACGAAGCAAGGTAGGCAACCGTGGCGACGATGTTGACCAGGCCGTGCAGGATGGCCACATTGCGCTCGTCGCCCTTGGCCGTGTCCTTGAAGTCGGTCAGGCCGGTGACGACCGCCGAGAGGGCCGACAACGCGGTGACCGCCACCACCACCAGGGCGGCCATATCCAGATTGGTGGCCCCGAACAGCATCGCGGCCAGGTCGAAGACGACCACCACGGTCGCTCCGCCGACCACGATATCGGTCACCACCGGATGGGTCGGATGGCCGAGCCAGGAGCCGTTCAGGAAATCCTGGATCCACTTCCCGGGCTGGCCGAGCACCCGGTAGAGGCCATCCATGACGCGGGCGACCCAGTCGCCGAATCGTCCGAATGGGGCCCCCAGCCGCTCCAGCACGGTCAGTCGCTCAGCGGCTCAGCCGCTCAGCTCGCGGGCGAAGTCCCGGAACACCTCCACGTGCCGGTCGATGTCCGCATCGGTGTGCGCCACCGACAGGGTCCACTGCTCGTCCGGGCCCGGAGGCAGGAGAATGCCGCGGTTGGCGAGGAAGAAGTAGAACGCGGTCCACAGCTCCTCGTCGAGACCGATGAAGTCGCGGTAGTTCGTCACCCGCTTGGCGCTGAACAGGACCGCGCCCTTGGCGCCGACGTTGATCGCGTAGCCGGGCAGGTGGTACTCCTCGAGGACCGCCTGGCAGTCGGACCGCAGCCGATCGCCCAGCCGCTCCAGCTCCGGGTACACGTCCGGGGTCAAGACCCGCGTCAAGGTCGCCACGGTGGCCGCCATGGACACCGGATTGCCGTTGTAGGTCCCCTGGTGAGCCACGTGGTCGGCGGCACCAAGAGTCGTCGTGCTGGCACCGCTCTCCACGACGCGCATGACGGCCTCCCGACCGGCGATGGCCGCCACCGGAAGCCCGCCGCCGATGCTCTTGGCCAGACACACGATGTCTGGCTGGACCCCGAAGCGCTGCGTGCCGCCGCCGTACGCGATCACGACCCCGGTCTTGACCTCGTCGAAGATCAGAACCGCCCCGTGAGTGGTGGCCAGCTCGCGGACGCGCTCCAGGAACCCGGGGAGCGGCGGGACGACCCCGATGTTGTACTGGATGGGCTCGACGATGATGGCCGCGATCTCGCCTTGGTGGCGCTCGAGGATGGCCTCCAGCGCGTCGGCATTGTTGAACGGGGCGACCACGGTGTCCTCGAGGCGTGACCGCGGGATGCCGGCCGAGGCGGGCACCGAATTCGGGGCGTCGACCGGGCCCATGAGCTCGGCCGGGGGGAGGATGCTGATCAGGACGTCATCGTGATGGCCGTGATAGCCGCCCTCGAACTTCAGGATCTTGTCGCGGCCGGTGAACCCGCGCGCGATGCGCAGGGCGTCCATCGTGACCTCGGTCCCCGAGTTGCCGAAGCGGACCAGGTCCATCCCGAAGCGACGGCGGATCTCTTCCGCCGCCACGGCCCCTTCCTCGGACGGGAAGGTGAAGATCGTGCCCCGGCCGACCCGCTCGCGGACGGCGTCCACGACCTCGGGGTGGCTGTGGCCGGCGGCGAGGACCCCAAAGGCCATGTCGAAGTCGATGTACTCGTTGCCGTCCGCGTCCCAGATGCGTGACCCGCGGGCCTCGCTCATGAAGGTCGGGTACGGGTCGTAGACCTGGAACGAGCTGGCCACCCCCATCGGGAGCGACTGCTTGGCCCGCTCCAGCAGGGCCCTGCTCTTCGCGGTTCGGTTCCTGTAGGACGCCTGTTCGCGCGCAGCCATCTGGGCCAGTCGCTGGCGGTTGATGCGGCTCGTCTGGGTGATTGCCATGGCGTTTGTCACCCGTGCGGTCGGCGCGAGGATACCCTGCCGGTCAGGTCAGGCGGGCGGAATCGGCCGTGGCAGCCGCGTCCCGGATCCAGACCCCGGTGGCGTCCGCCAGCAGCTCCGCGACGTCGCGGACGGGAACGTCCTCGCGGTGCAGGTCGTTCGTCCCGTCGCGGAGCATGACCAGGCAGAACGGGCACGCCGTCGCGATCGCCGCCGCCCCGGTGCCGAGTGCCTGCTCGGTGCGGACGTGGTTGATGCGCCGACCCTCGTGCTCCTCCATCCACATCCGGGCCCCGCCCGCACCACAGCACATCCCGCGCCGATGGTGGAGGTCCATCTCGACCACCTCGTTGCCCGGGACGCCCTCCACCACCCGGCGTCCCGGTTCGTAGACGTCGTTGTAGCGGCCCAGGTAGCACGCGTCGTGGTACGCGATCGCGCGGTGGCTGACGCCGAAGACCGGCTTCAGCCGTCCCTCGGCCACGAGCGTTTCGAGGAGCTGGGTGTGGTGGATGACCTCGATCCCGGCCAGCCCGAACTGCGGGTACTCGTTGCGGATCGTGTTGAAGCAGTGCGGGCAGGACGCGACCACGGTCCGAATCCCATGCTCGTCATGGGCCGCGGTCAGAGTCGCGACGTTCTCCTCGGCCAGGACCTGGAAGAGGTACTCGTTGCCCGCACGACGAGCCGGGTCGCCCGAGCACGTCTCGCCTGAGCCGAGGACCGAGAACGGGATGCCGGCCTGCCGGAGCAGGGCAGCCATGGCCCGCACCACCTTGCGGTTGCGCTCGTCGAAGGCTCCGGCGCAGCCGACCCAGTACAGGATTCCCTCCGGAGCCGATGCGGGCTCGGCTGGCGCCGCTCCATCGGCCTGTCCATTCGTCTGCCCCAGGACCGATACGTCGAGACCCTTGGCCCAGTCCAGCCGCGCGGATCGGGGCTGGCCCCAGGGGTTGCCGGCTGTCTCCATGTTCCGGAATGCTGCCTGGAGCTCGCGCGGGAAGCGGCTCTCCTCCAGGACCAGGTTGCGTCGGATCTCGACGATGGTGTCGACGTGCTCGATGAGGACCGGGCAGCCCTCCACGCACCACCCGCAGGTCGTGCACTGCCAGACGGCCTCCTCGGGGATGGCGTTGTCGACGAGCGGAAGGCTCAAGGCCTCGAGGGCCCGCTGGCGGGCGAGCGAGAGCCCGGCCTCGGAGGCGGCTGCTCCCCCGTTGGCACCGCCCTTGGCCGCCCGCTGCGCGCCCGCCGCCGCCACCAGCGCCGTCTCAGCGGCCACGATCTGGTCGCGCAGGCCCTCCATGAGGTGCTTGGGCGAGAGCGTCTTGCCGGTGTACGAGGCGGGGCAGAACTCCATGCATCGCCCGCACTCGGTGCAGGCCAGGGGATCGAGCAGGTGACGCCAGGTCAGGTCCCGCAGTGCCGCCGCCCCGAATGTCGCTCCCCCGCCGGGCGGCGCATCGGCCTCGAGATCCATCTTCCGCAGCGCACCCCGCGGCTCGAGGTTGAGGAAGTACGAGTTTGGCTCGCTGGTGATGATGTGGAGGTGCTTGCTGTACGGCAGGTACGTGCCGAACGCCATCACCGCCAGGACGTGGGCCCACGCGAAGGTCGAGAAGCCAGCCGCGGCTACCTCGGTGCCGAGCAGCTCCAGCGGGAGGCTCAGGGGCCCGGCGATCACCGCCACGATGCGGGTTGGGTTATCGGCCTCCAGGACGTAGCCGAAGGCATCGGCGAAGGCCTCGGTCAGGACCACCAGACCGATGAGCCCCAGGATGACGAACGCGTCGCGACTGAGCGCCAGGCGAGCGGGCCGGATGACGATCCGGCGGATGGTCGAGTAGCCGATGCCGACCAGCACCAGGCCGATGAACACGTTAGCCCCGAAGATGGTCAGGGCCCACAGCAAGCCGCCGATAAAGGGGATGGCGGTGACGATGCGCTCGACCCAGCCGTTGACCAGGTAGTTGCCCGTGGTGGCCAGCAGGACGAGGAAGCCCCAGAACACGAAAGCGTGCATGAGCCCCGGAACGGGGTCGCGCAGCAGGCGCTCCTGGGCGATGACGTAGCGAATGACGGCCCAGATGCGTTGCCTGGGCTTGTCGCGGCGGTTCAGGGGGCGTCCGGCGCGAAGGACCGCCCAGTGGCGCCGCATGCGGCGCCAGAACAGGAAGATCGCCACCAGCAGCGGGACGACGATCAGCGGGTAAAAGGGCAGCTCCGGCGGGTTTGCTGGCATGCGCCGCGAATGCTAGCGGTCGACCGGCAGGGCCGACGGCGGAGGAAGGCCCCGACGGGCCGCCCTCCCCTGGAGTGAATAGAGTCGGCGGAGGAGCGCTCCGCCGACTCACGGGGTGATCGGGGAACGGGCTTTGAGGGCAGGGCTAGAAACCGGAGCAATTGCCAGGATTGGAGCCGGCAACCCCGGCCCTGAGCCGGGCGGCACGTCGAAGTACGTGGCGTACAGCGACACGCCCAGGCTACCCTCGTTGCGAGCGTTGTGGACGTTCCCCTGGCCCGGATCGACGAACACCTCGCCGGCCGTGAAGGTCTCGCCGGTGCAGCTGGGGTCATCGGCCTGGTAGAGGGTCATGGTGCCCGCGGCGACGACCACGACGACAGGTCCGTGATGCGAATGCCAGCCAGTCTGCGCCCCGGGCTGGATCGTCACGTTCTGCACGATCACCTCGGCTGGCGGAGGACCGATCGGTCCAGCCTTGTGGATGTACGAGTTGTCGCGCCTCCTCCCCGTACCTACTCGAAGCGGATCGAGTCGATGATCTGCTGAACCTCCTGCGCGGCCTCCGGGCTGGAGAACACGTAGGTCTCACCGTCGATCCAGACCAAGGTCCCGTCCACATCGATGATCCAGACGTAGATGGTCGAGCCCAGTTCGGTGGCGTACCGGCCCAACTCATCCGGCGGGGCGCCGTCGTACCAGAGGTTGAAGTCCTGTGGAGCGCAGCCGATGTCCTCGGGCACGGTGAGCACAACGTCCTGCGCCGGATACCCACCTATCGTGACCGCCGAAGGCCCACTCACGAGTTCCGTGCCCGGCACCGTCGAAACGGCGGCCGCCAACTCCGCCGCTGATGGCCCTGCGGGTGGACTCAATGGCGTGCCCGCGCAGGGGTCGGCGTAGACGTTGTCGGGAGCCGAGTTACGCCAGAAGATGAACCCCGCACTCTCGGCGCCGTTGCCATCGGGGTCGACATATGTGCCCTTGTCGATGCCGAAATCGCCGTTGCTGATCCAGCCCTCTGTCGTCAACTCGATCGAGAGCCGTACTCCCGACAGGGTCAGGGAGTGTCGGCCGACGGAGAGCGGGCCCGCGGAGGGGAAGGCCAGGGCGACAGTTGGGGCTGCGCTGGGGGCCAGAGACGGCGAATCCGTCTGCGACGGGGCCGGCCCTGGGCTGCTGACATTCGGCGCCACCAGGAACTGATACCCGATGAGTGCCACGACCACTACGGCCGCGGCCGCGAGGGCGATGCGAGCGGTGCTGCTCATGACAGGTGTCCTCCATAGGCCAATGACGACCCTTTGATCGGTACGGTCAATTTCGCGGCGGACCGCGTCATAGACCTGGTCGGGCAAGTCGGTCTCGCCTTCGGCGAGGAAAGCGCGGATGAGCCGATCGGTGTTTCGCGGCGCGGTCATGCCATTCGCTCCTGGGATGCCTCTGGCGTCCGGGCGTCGGCCTCCAGGCTGGCCCGAAGCGCCGTCGTGGCGTGATGCAAGCGGGACTTGGCGGTCCCGACGGGAATGCCGATGCGAACCGCCACCTCAGAAATCGACAGACCGAGGTAATAGTGGAAGACGAGGACGGCGCGCTGTTCGACGGTGAGCCTCCGGAAAGCTCGCTCGAGCTGGTCCCGATCGTCCACGGTGAGGTACTCGTCGGGCCCGTGCATGGGCGCGACGGGAAGCAGCCGGATGCCCTCGGCCCAGCGCCGGCGCTGCCTGGCCTCGGCATAGCAGGCGTGGGTCAGGATCCGGTGGAGCCACGGCTCGAAGCGATCGGGATCGCGCAGCGCGCGGAGCTCACGCCAGGCCATGATCAACGAGGCTTGGACCGCGTCCTCCGCCAGATCGGTGTCGCGCAGGATCCGCACCGCGATCGCCATGCATCGGTCGCCGACCATGCGCGCCAGGGAGTCAAACGCCTCCCGGTCCCCCCGCTTTGCCTGGTCCACCAGCTCTGCCTGCACCCACCCCTCCGAACTCGAGGCAATCGGCCCAGTCTGGACCGATCACATGGGAGAGTCCGCGGCGCAGCCTATCTGTTCAATCACGGCAGTGAAGACGCCGGCGGGGCCAATGGGCCCGACCGGCGTCACATCGGGGGAACCTAGGGGGCTGGGTGCGCAGCCCCACCAGCACGGGAGCCTATTGAGCTACTCGAACCGGATCGAGTCGACGATCTCCTGGAGTTGCTGCTGCACTTCAGTGGCGCCCGCCGCGGATTCGCCGTCGATCCAGACGGTCGCGCCCCCGACGTCGATGATCCAGACCTGGAGCGTGTCACCCAGGTTGTCGGGGTATCGACCGCCGTTCTGTTCGTCCCACCAGAGGGACATGCCGTCGGGGCCGGCGCCGCACGCCACATCTTCGCGGACGGTGATGACGACGTGCTTGGCAGGTTGCCCATCAATGGTCATGTCGGTCGGTCCGCTGACGAGGTCGGTGCCGGGCAGCGTGGACACCGCCGCGGCCAGATCCGCAATCGACGGACCGGCCGGCGGTGCCTGGACGTGGGCGCACGGATCGGCATACACCCCGTCGGGGGCGTTGTCCCAAAAGATGAACGCCGGCGAGCCCGCGCCTCGGTAGATGCGGAAGCCGAGATGGCTGACCCAGCCCTCGGCCGGGAAGTCGATCGAGAACGAGACTCCCGACTTGGTCATGGAGAGGGTCCCGTCGCGGGGGCCAGCCGGGGGGAAGTCCGCGGCGCCCGCTTGACTGGGGAGCGGAGTCGCCGCCGGGGTCGGTGACGCGCCAGGAGATGGCACGACCACTGGGCCGCCGACATTCGGGGCGACGAGTAGTTGGTAACCGATGAGCGCCACGACCACCACGGCGGCAGCCGCGGCGATGAGGCGAACGGTGTTGTTCATGATCGGGAACCTCCGCGCCAGCCATGACGGCCGGCGCTGTGGGGTGGCCGAAAGCTGGTCGAGCACGGTGTCCAGGACGTGGTCCGGGAGGACCGTGACGCCCTCTTCCAGCCACAGGCGGACGATGCGGGTCGCGTCCAGATCGGTTCGGCTCATCGCGCTACCTCCCGGGACGCAGGGCGCGCGTCGGCGTCAAGCGCCGCGCGGAGCCCTCGCATCGCGTAATGCAATCGAGATCGGGCCGTTCCCATCGGTATGCCGAGAGCTTCGGCCACCTCGGGGAGCGGCATGTCCAGGTAGTGGTGCAACACCACTACCGCTCGGTGATCAACGGACAGACGCCGAAAGGCGCGTTCCAGCTGGTCGCGGTCGGCGACGGAGGCGGAAGCGTCCGACATCGGCTCATCGGCATCGACGAGTCGAAGTCCAGGCGTCCAGTGTTGGGTTCGACGGGCCTCGGCGTAGCAGGCGCGCACGAGGAGCCGGTATGACCAGGCCTCAAAGCGGGCCGGGTCGCGCAGCTGCGGAAGGTCTCGCCAGATGCTCAGCAGCGCCTGCTGCGTCGCATCCTCGGCGAGGTCGAGGTCGCGAAGGATCCGATGCGCAACCGCGTGGAGCCGATTCCCGACGGCTACGGCGAGGCTCGCGAAGGCCTCTTCGTCACCGCGCTGTGCCTGCACCACGAGGTCCGTATCCATCCCTCATCCGCATCGTGCACCGGATGAGTCCGGCGCATTCACGACGTATGGGCGGGGTCCGGACCGATGCGACTCAAATTTCGTGGGCGATCTTGATAATGGTGGCCCCGCAGGAGTGTGACGAGCGATGGAGGCCTGGCAGGCGATCAATTCGGTTCGGGTGGTACGCCAGTTCACCGACCAGCCGCTGGCGGACGAGCACCTCGATCGGATCCTGAAGGCCGGACGACGCGCGGGCAGCTCGAAGAACGAGCAGCGCTGGGCGTTCATCGTGGTCCCCGACCGCGGGCTCCTGGGTGACCTGTCCAAGGTGGGCCGATACGCGGGCCACCTCGCCGGCGCGGCGGTCGCCGTCGCGCTGGTGACGCCTGATGCGAAGGGCCGCGCAACTCGGTCATGTGGGACCTCGGCCGCGCGGCGCAGAACATGGTGCTGACGGCGTGGGACCTCGGAGTTGGCAGTGTGCCGGCCACTGTCTACGACCACGACCTGGCGGGGCGGCTGCTCAAGCTCCCGGCCGACCAGCGCTGCGACTTCCTCCTCTCGTTCGGCTATCCGGCCGACCCGAAGAAGCTCACCGCCCCGAACAAACCCGGTGGCCGGCTGGCTCTAGACGACCTCGTCCACGAGGACCGCTGGTAGGCGGCCAAGCCCCTTCAAGGAGACGGGTTCAGTCGAATCGAGTCCAGGATCTGCTGAAGTTCGGCTTGAACGGCGGGGTCAGGCTTCTCCGGTTCGATGGTGACAATCACGATCCGGACACCATCTACATCAACCACGTTCACAAGACGCGAATCGCCGGGCTCGAGATCCGTGGAGTCATCGCCGGCGCTCCACGCAAGGGCTTGCGGACAGTCGACCCCTGAATCGAGCGCGGTCAGCTCGATGTACGTTCCTCGAAAGGCGCCGACAGTAACGTCGACCGGAGGGGTCGCCTGGAATGCCGGCAGATTCGACAGCGCGCTGACGAGGTCATCCACCGTGGGGCCGATCGGAGGCTGGAGCTCTCCTGCAGCCGCATCGCAGGGATCGACATAGACGTTATCGACATTCCAGAAGGCGAACCCCCAGGTGATTTCTGGCGGCGTGTACCAGAGCACAACTGCGGCATCAGGACTCGATTTCCCCACGTGCCAGCCGGGTTCATCTCCGTCGGGTATGTCGAACAGGATCGGTACGGGGAATTGCTCGAGAACGTAGGTTCCGGGGCCCATGATCGCCGTCCCACCCAGATCCACGAGCGGGCGGACGCGAGCTCCAGGTGATGGGCTCGGGACGGAATCCGATGTGGCGATCGGTGTCGCAGACGCATCGCCCGTGCCGGTGTCGCCCGTACAGCCGGCCACCACGATCGCGACCACGATCGCGACGCTAGCCGCTGCGGTCCATGGGCCGGCTCGCTTGATCGTCGTCATGATCGATGTCCTTTCATCGCCTGCCTCGGCGCCGCATGGTGACCGGAGCCGATGAGTTGATCGACGGCATGCTGCAGTACCGGAAGCACGGCGTCCAGGGATTCGGTGGCGCCCGTGGGTGATCCGGGAAGGTTGACGATCAGCGTCGTCCTCCGGGCCGCGACCACGCCGCGGGACAGGGCAGCCAGCGGCGTCGAGGCCACCCCGCTGCTGCGCATGAGCTCGGCCAGGCCAGGAACGGTGAAATCCGCCACCCGGGCCGTCGCCTCCGGCGTCCGGTCGGTGGGCGTCAACCCGGTGCCGCCGGTGGTCACGATGAGCCGATGACCTGCCGAGACCAGCTCCACCAGCAGGTTGGCGAGGCTCGTCTCGTTGTCGGGGACGACGATCGGATCCGAAGAGGTATTCCAGTCCGCGGCCAGAAGCCTGGCCACCAGCTGGGGGCCTACCGTGTCGGGTCGTGTTCCCTTCGCGGCGCGGGTGGATACAACCACGACCACCGCCTCGGGGACTGGCTCGTCAGTCATGGGTCGACTCGAAAGTCGCCGCTGCGACCGCCGGACTTCTCGAGAAGCCGCACGCGTTCGATGACGCTGTCGCGCTGGAGCGCCTTGGCCATGTCGTAGGCGGTCAGTGCGGCAACGGCGGCCGCGGTCAGAGCCTCCATCTCCACCCCGGTGCGCGCCGTGGCCCGCACCTCGGCCCGAAACGTGAGCGTCCCCGCCTTGCGGTCTGCCGTGGGCTCGACCTCCACCAGGTCGAGCGGGATGGGATGGGCCAACGGGATGAGCTCCGCCGCCCGCTTGGCGGCGCCGACGCCCGCCAGCCGCGCCACGACCATGACGTCGCCCTTCGGCCCGCCGGCGTCGAGGAGCGAGGCCAGGACTTCGGGACGCATGCGCAGCGATGCCTCGGCCACGGCCCGGCGGGCCGTGATCGGCTTGTCGCCAACGTCCACCATGCGTGGCGCGCCCTCGGCATCCAGGTGGGTTGGCTTCATCGGTCCTCCGTGGTGTCCGGCTCGCCCAGCAGGATCGTCTCGTACAGTTGGCCGGCTCGTCCAGCGGTCTCGCCCGCGGGAACCAGCAGCAGGCCGTTGGCGGCAGCCAGTGCGCGCAGTTGCGACGACAGCTGACCCCCGGCTGGGCGGGCAGCCCAGCCGGCATCGGTCTGGCGCACACGGACGCGCAGGTAGGCCGCTCGCTCCGGATCCTTGCGCAGGTCCTCGTCCAGGAGCGCCATAACGTAGAGGCGACCGTCCCCGGCCAGGCCCAGCACGGCTCGAATGAGTGGTCGGACCAGGAGCTCCGTGACGACCAGCGCGCTGACTGGATTCCCCGGAAGGCCGATCACCGTGCGCCCATTCACGACTCCCACGGCCACCGGCTTGCCGGGCTGCATGGCGATCCGCCAGAAGTCGAGCCTGCCAAGGCGCTCGATCGCGTCGCGGATGTGGTCGTGGCGGCCCACGCTGACCCCGCCCGAAGTGAGCACCACGTCGGCTTCCGCGGCCGCTTCGGTCAGGGCCTGGGCCACCGCCTCAGGATCGTCACCGACATGGCCGCGCAGGATTGGCTCGCCGCCGGCGTCAGTGACCGCGGCAGCGAGTGACGGCGCATTGGCGTCGTAGATCTGGCCAGGCTCGAGCGCATGGCCGGGCGTGATCAGCTCCTCGCCGCTCGAGAGGATGGCAACCCGGGGTCGGGCGCGAACCAAGACCTCGGCCACGCCCAACGAAGCGAGGACCCCGATTCCCGCCGGAGTGAGCGGATTCGGCAGCTGAACCGCCTCGCCGGCGCGCGTGTCATGGCCGGCGGCGCGGACGTCGGAGCCAGCCGGCATCGGCTCGGTGACCTCGATGACCCCGTCGGTCTCTGCGGCCCGCTCGAGCGGGACAACCGTGTCCGCGCCCGGCGGAAGTGGAGCACCCGTCGAGATGCGAATTGCGGCCCCCGGCTGGACGGATGGCCATTCTCGGGCTCCGGCCACGACTTCCCCAGTCACGGGCAGGCGGCCTGGCAGGTCGGCGGCGCGCACCGCGAACCCGTCCATGGCCGCGTTCGAGAACGGCGGGACGTCGATGGGCGCCTGGATGACCGCGACAGCAAGGGCGCGTCCCAGCGCGTCGGCCAGCGGAACTGTTTCGACCCGCGGCTCGGGCGCCATGCCCAGCAGCCGCTCGCGGGCCTCCTCGACGCTCAGCACGTGGTTCGGGAGTCGTCCTCGCGGATCCGGCGCCAACCTGCGTAGGACAGAGTCGCGGCGGAGGCCAAGATCAGCGCCCCCGCCACCATGGCCGCATCGAACCAGAACTCCGGCGGGTAGAGCTGGATCAGTGAAGAGTCGGCGGGGAAGGTCCAGGTGCCCGGCGGAAAGAGCAGCTCATGGAAGATCGTGAACGCGCTGTCCCACGCCAGGACCGCGAAGGCACCGATCGCCAGGGTCGCGGCGCCCACGCCGCCCGCCCCGTAGATCAGCATCCGCCCCAGGCGGCGCGCCTCGGTCATGAGCAGCCGGCCGCCCCAGGCCGCAAACGCGACGGCCACCAGGTCCAGGATGACCAGGATCCGCACCAGGCGGCTGACGTCGTCCATGTGCGAGCGCTCTGACGCATCCAGGACCGCCTGGCCGTTCGCGAACGCGACGCCGAACTCGCCGCCCGAGATGATGTCCCACACGATTTCGCCGTTGATGCGGTCCAGCTCGTCCTGGGACCGCTGAATCTTGTCAGCCACATCGTGGCGGTCCTGCAGCCAACCGATGAACAGCGGGTTGATGAGGGCCAGTGGACCGGTCAGCGCGGTCAGCACGCCCACCCAGAAGGCGAAGAGGAACGCGACGCGAGGTGGAGCGGGCACGGCGGCTCAGCTGGTCGCGGCCCGGAGAGTGGTGTCCGGAGCAGTGGTCAGTCGACGCCCATCGCTCCCAGCGCGTAATTGAGCGCCATCCCGACGATGGAGATCACGATGGCACCCAGGATCGCGTCCAGCAGCCCGGCAATCGTGAAGGTCAGACCGATCTGGGCGGCCAGCCAACTGGTCAGGTACAGCATGGCCGCGTTGATGACGAGCAAGAACAGGCCCAGCGTGATGATGGTGATCGGGAAGGTGAAGATCTTAAGAACCGGCTTCACGATGGCGTTGACCACGCCGAAGATGAGCGCCAGGACCAGCCACTGGATCAGGTCGCCCGAGAACTCCAGGCCGTCGAGCACCTGCACGGCCGCCCACAGGGCCGCGGCATTTACCAGGACCGCAATCAGGAAACCCATGCCCTACCTCCGATGTCAGCCGTGGCTGTGGATCAGTGCTCAGTTTGATGGTCGGGGCGACTGGATTCGAACCAGCGACCTCCTGAACCCCATTCAGGTGCGCTACCAGGCTGCGCTACGCCCCGACGTTGATGGAGAGGGCATGGTCCCAGAAGATGGGCATGGCCCGCAAGGCGCCGCCGTGCGCTACGCCTCTCGCCCGGTCAGCTCGTCCTTCTGGGCGCGGGCCATGAGGACCGCCAGCGCCTCCAGTGGGGCGCGGCCACCGTGGATGACGGCGTCCACCTGCTCGGCGATTGGCATCTCGACCCCGTGCCGGGTGGCCAGGGCCAGGGCGCCGGTGACGGTGGTCTCGCCCTCGGCCACGCCGCCCAGCTGTCCGGCAACGTCGGCCCAGGCCATGTTCGAGGCCAACAGCTCCCCGGCCCGCCGGTTGCGCGACAGCAGGCTCATGCAGGTGGCGAACAGGTCGCCCACGCCCGCCAAGCCGGCGAAGGTGCGCGGGTCGGCGCCGGCGGCGACGCCCAGCCGCGTGATCTCGGCCAGGCCGCGGGTGACGATGGCGGCCTTGGCGCTGTCCCCCATCCGCAGGCCGTCAGCCATTCCTGCCGCCAGGGCGATGACGTTCTTCAGCGCCCCGCCCAGCTCCACGCCCACCATGTCGGGGTTGGTGTAGACGCGAAACTGGTCCGACCCGAACGTAGCGGCGACCTCGGCCGCCAGCGCGGGATCGGACGATGCCACGACGGTCCCGGCCGGCAGGCCGGAGGCAATCTCCCTGGCCAGGTTCGGACCCGACAGCACCGCCACCGCTCGCCCCGGCGCCTCCTCGCCGATGACCTCGCTCATCCGAGCGTGGGTCTCGGCCTCGATCCCCTTGACCACCGACAGGAACGGTGTCGCCGGCGCGAGCTCGCCAGCAACGCGGCGCAGGGTCTCCCGAGCATGGGCAGATGGGACGGCGAGCACGAATAGCCGATGCGGGACGGCCAGCTCCGCGGCGTCACCGGTCACGAGGAGTCCGGGAGGCAACGCGTGCCCCGGGAGGTAGCGGCGGTTCTCCCCGTCGCGCGCCATCTCCTCCGCCGCCTCGGGGCGATAGGCCCACAGCGTGACCGGGACGCCGCCCGCGGCGAGCATGCGGGCCAGGGTCGTACCCCATGCTCCGGCGCCGATGACCGCGATGCGCTCCGTCATGCGCGGCGAGGATAGCGCCGGCCTACCGTGCGCCGGTCCGGGTTCTGGCGGTTCGGGTTCTGCGGGCGCGGGGCCTCTCCCCGGCGGCGCGGGCACGGAAGCGCAGCCGGATCGGGGTTCCGGCGAAGCCGAACGCGTCGCGGAGCTGGTTCTCGAGGTAGCGCCGGTACGAGAAGTGGAACAGCTCCGGGTCGTTGACGAAGATCACGAAGGTGGGGGGCGCCACCGCCACCTGGGTCGCGTACAGGATCTTCGCCTTGCGGCCGCGGGCCACGGGGGGCGTGTGCGCCGCCACCGCCTCACCCACCACTCGGTTGACGTCGGCGGTTGGCACCCGCCGGTAGCGCTCCTCCGCCACGCGCCGGGCCTGGCGCAGGATGCGGTCCACCCGCTGGCCGGTCAGTCCCGAGGCGAACACGATATCGGCCCATTGGAGGTACGGCGCATCCCGGCGCAGGGTGTGCAGCCAGTCATCGGCGGTCTTGTCGTCCTTCTCGATGGCGTCCCACTTGTTGATGACCAGCACCAGGCCCCTGCCCGCCTCCAGGACGTGGCCCACCACGTGGGCATCCTGGGCCGTGAAGCCCTCGACCGCATCGGTCAGGACCACGGCCACGTCGGCGCGATCGATGGCCTTCAGGCTGCGCAGCACGCTGTAGTGCTCGGTGCCGCGCTGAATTGAGCCCCGACGCCGGATGCCGGCGGTGTCGATCAAGATCATCGGCTCGCCATCCACCGTCACCTCGGCGTCGACCGCGTCACGGGTGGTGCCGGGCGTTTCGCTGACGATCATCCGCTCCTTGCCCAGCACCCGGTTGACGAGCGTCGACTTGCCGGTGTTCGGTCGTCCCACGATGGCCACCCGAGGTGGACCGATATCGGCCGTCGCCAGCTCCTCCAGCTCGGCGTCGGTCGGGAGGTCCTCCTCATCGCTGACCGATGGCGCCGCGCCGGCCTCGTGCGCCTCGGGCGCCTCCGGCGCCGGCGGGAGATGCTCGACGATGAGATCGGCAAGGTCGCCGGTGTTCCGGCCGTGTGCCGCGCTGATGGTGATGGCCGGGTCGAAGCCCAGGGCGTAGAACTCGGCGCCCTCGGCCTCGCGCCGCACGTTGTCGGCCTTGTTGATGACCAGGATGGTGGGCCGATGCGCCCTGCGAAGTCGATCCGCCACCTCGTAATCCAGTGGCGCCAGGCCGGCCGCGGCGTCAACCACGAACAGGACCAGATCCGCTTCCTCGATGGCCACGCGCGCCTGATCCTGAACGCGCTCCTCGATGCTGGTCCCCGGCTCCAGCTCCAATCCCCCGGTGTCGACCATCATGAAGCGGCGGCCATTCCAGTCCGTTTCGCCGTACACCCGGTCGCGGGTCGTGCCCGCGGTGTCCTCCACGATGGCTGCTCGCTGGCCCACCATCCGGTTGAAGAGCGTGCTCTTCCCGACGTTCGGGCGCCCGACGATGGCCACGATCGGCAGCGATGACATACCGCTGAGTGTATCGGCCCGTCACCGGTCGGCTAGGATCACCCACCGTGCGGATCGGTATCGTCGCCACCCGGCTGGCCGGTGTCGACGGCGTGACGTTCGAGACTGCCAAGTGGGAGGCGGTACTCGAGCGCATGGGTCACGAGGTCCGGCTGTGCGCGGGGGAGGTGGATGCGCTCCGCTACAGCGCTCGGCTGGTTCCGGCCATGCATTTCTCCCACCCACCCGCGGCGCGGGTGACCTCGGCGGCCTTCGATCCGGACAGCGACCCGCAGGCCGTGCGCACCGAGATCCAGCGCCTGGCCGGCCAGCTGCTGCCGGTCCTGGCGGCGTGGGTGGAGACGGAGCGGCTCGACCTCGTGATCGTCGAAAACGCGTGGGCCATCCCGATGCAGCTGCCGCTCGCGGTCGCGCTCCACAGCCTGATCGAGGAGACGGGCCTGCCGGCGATCGGGCATCACCACGACTACTGGTGGGAGCGCGGGCGATTCGCTCATTGCGTCGTGCCCGAGATCCTGGAGGCGTCGTTCCCGCCGGATCTCCCAATGATCCGACACGTGAGCATCAACTCGCTGGCGGGGGCCAGCTTGTCTGAGCGGCGGGGGTTGACCTCAACCGTCATCCCCAACGTGTTCGATTTCGGGACGCGGCATCCGCCTGCCCGACCCGACGTGCGACGACAGCTCCGCACCGAGCTGGGCATGGGTGAGCAGGGGTACCTGATCGTTCAGCCCACCCGGGTCGTTCCGCGCAAGGGGATCGAGCTGACCATCGAGCTCATCGGCCGGCTGGGTGATCCGCACGCGGTCGTGCTCATCACGAGCCCCGCCGGCGATGAGGGGCTTGACTACCTGATCGCGCTCGAGCGGCAGGCAGAGCGGGCCAAGGTCAACCTCCGCTACGCCGCCGATCGCTTCGTGCCCGACCTCGAGGGCCGTTCGCTGGGACCCGCCCACTCCCTCCACGATGCGTACCTGGCGGCCGATCTCATCAGCTACCCGAGCCTGTACGAGGGCTTCGGAAACGCCTTGCTCGAGGCCGTCTATTACGGGAAGTCCGTCCTCGTCAACCGCTACCCGGTCTACAACGCGGACATCCGGCCGCTCGGGTTCCGGTTCGTGGAAATCGACGGCGCCGTCACTGACGATACGGTCCGTGCGGTCCGTTCCATTCTCGCGGATCCCGCCGGACAGGCAGCCGATGCCGAGCACAACTTCGCGATCGGCCGCAAGCACCTCGGCTACGACCGGCTCGAACGCGCGCTGGCCGAGCTGATCGGCTCGCTGACCTAGAACGGTCCGAATTACTCGGCGATCACCAGCATCTGCATGGCGGGATGTGGCACGCATCCAACCTCGTACGTGCCGGCCTCGTCGAACGTGTAACTGCCACTCGCTTCCGGCGCCAGCTCGAGATCGAAGCGGGCGCCCGGCTTCGGGAACCCATTGAGGTACTCGGTGGCGGTGTGATCGATCAGGTCCACGTTGGACCAGGTCACGGTGGTGCCGACCGGTATGGTCAGCACCGGGACGCCGTCGACCGCTTCGCCACCTGGCGGGACGAAGGTGCTCTCCTCGAGGACGACCGTCACCGAGGGCGGCGGGCTGCGTGTGGGACTGGCAGCGGGAGCCGTGCAGGCTGTCGCGAGGAGGACGAGCGAAATGCCGACGACGATCTCCCATGCTCCGAGCCGAGCCGCTCGCGGATTGGTCGCCATCACTGCTCCACCGCGATCATTCACCCGCCCGTCGGATTGGTCAAGGTGTGAGCCACGGGGTGGGCTCCTGGGAGGACTCGCTGACCTAGGCGGTCAGGGCGTAGATCCGGTCGCGGACGGCCTCCAGATCGTCTTCTGGGGTGGAGGTGCCGCCGGTGATGCCGATCCGGGCCTTGCCCGCCAGCCAGCCCGCGAAATCGGCCTCCAGCTCATCGGCATCGGCGACATGGATCGTGTCGGTCAGGACCTGCGCGCATTTGACGGCCAGCTCGCGCGTGTTCGAGCTGTTCTTGCCGCCGACCACGATCATGGCATCCACGTCCGCCGCCAGGCGCACCGAGTCGTCCTGGCGGGTCAGGGTGACCGGGCACACGGTGTTGACGACCCGCATGTCGTGGCAGCGACGCAGGCAGAAGGCCGCGAACTCCTCGAGCTTGGACGGCAGGATGGTGGACTGGCTCAGGACCCCGAGCTTCTTGGTGCGCGGCACCCGCTCCCAGGTGGAGCGGTCCATGTCGTCCACGACCACGTGATCCTCCCCGGCGTAGGAGCGGACCCCGCGCACCTCGGGATGGTTCTCGTGACCGATGATGCAGACCGTGTAGCCGGCCTCGTTCAGCTCGCGAGCCGCCTTTTGGCTCTGGATGACCCACGTGCAGGTGGCGTCGATGAGCTGAAGATCGTCCTTGGCGCGCAGCGTTTCGAGCTCCTCACGCGGGACGCCGTGCGCCCGCACCACGAGGGTCCCGCCCTCCACCTGGTCCGCCAGCTCGGCGGTATGGATCCCGCGCGCCTCGAGGTCGGCCTTGATGCCCGGGTTATGGACCAGCTGGCCCAGGGTGGTGACTTCCTCGCCCGCCTCGGACGCCTTGCGGGCCTTGTCGATGGCCAGCCGGACGCCGTAGCAGAAGCCGGCCCGCTCCGCGATGCGGACCTCGGGACGGGATGGAAGCGTGGTGGCCGACGAGGCGCTCATGACGCCTCCATTCTAGGTGCGCACCGCCTGATCAGCCGTGGACGCCCCTTTGGGCTGGGGGCAGCAGGGCCGCCACCTCACGCATGAGCCGGGTGGTGCCCTCGACCAGCTCAACGCGGTCGATGGGTCCGTCCGGACGGTGCGACAGCGAGAACGGTTGACCGATCCGTACCGTGGCCCGCGGACGCGGCCCGAAGACGGCCCGCCAGCTCAGCATGCCCTCGGTCCCGGTGATGGCCAGCGGCACGATGGGGGCGCCGCTCCGCATGGCCAGCAGGGCCGCCCCATTGCGGGCCGCGATGAGCGCCCCGCTGGGGCTGCGGGTGCCCTCCGGGAAGATGAGGAGCGCGCGACCGGCCGCCAGCACGGCCAGCGCTTTGCGCTGCGCACCCAGGTCGCCCACCCGTCGGTTGACGTAGATGACGCCACCATGCGTCCCCAGCCACCCGATCAGCGGCCAGCCTCGGACCTCGACCTTGCTGAGCATGTGCACGACCCGACCAATTCTCCAGCAGGTGGCAAACCCGGCGACCAGTGGATCGGCCAGGGTGTAATGGTTCGCGACCAGGATGACCGCGCCCGAGCGCGGGAGGTTCTCGAGCCCCACGCTGCGAACCCCACCCAGGAGGCGGAGGAGGATGCCGACCAAGAAGCCGACCGGCCGATACAACCACAGCCGCGGAAGGGTGGCGGTCACGGGGCGGCGCGCGGTCCGAGCGCGGCGATGATGGCGTCCACGCACGCGTCGACATCCAGCTCCCCGGTGTCCAGGACCAGGGCACCCTCGGCCCGGCGGAGCGGGGCCACCGGGCGGGTCATGTCGGTGTGGTCCCGGTCCTCGATCTCGCGCCGATAGGCCGCCAGCCGGTCGGGGCGACCCATCTGCGCCGCGCGCCGTCGCGTCCGGGTGTCGGCCGACGCGGTCAGGAACACCTTCAGATCGGCGTCCGGCAGCACGACGGTCCCGATATCGCGTCCCACCATCACCGTGTCTCGGCCGCGCGCCGCGTCGCGCTGGACCTTCAGCATCGCCTGCCGGACCGCGGCATGCCGGCTGACGGCCGGGACGGCTCGCTCGATCCGCGGTTCGCGCAGGTGCGCGGTGACGTCGCGTCCGTCCAGGGTCACCCGTTCGCTCGGTTCCGTCATGTTGTCGTCCGCGGGCTGCACGTGGATGTCCGCGGCGCGCGCGAGGCGCGCCAGGGCGGCCTCGTCATTCGGATCGATGCCGGCCTCGAGCGCGGCCAGAGCCACGGCCCGATACAGGAGCCCGGTGTCCACGAGGCGCGCCCCGATCCGGTCGGCCAGCGCCCGACCGACGGTGCTCTTGCCCGATCCCGACGTTCCGTCCACGGCGATCTGCAGGCCCGCGGCTCGTCCGCTGCGCGGCCCGGGCTGTGCCGTCCCGCTCAGCGCCGCAACCTCTCCGGCGTTCAGCGGGCGCCAGGCACCGGGTGCCAGCCCGGCCAGGGTGACCGGTCCAATGGCAGTCCGGACCAACCGATGAACCCGGTAGCCGACCGCGGCGAACAGGCGCCGGACCTCGCGCTTGCGACCCTCCCCCACCCGGACCATGAGCCACGGCGCGGCCGGCTCGGGCCCGATCTCGATGTGGCGCGGCCGCCTCGTCGGCGCGGCGCTCAGGAGCCTGGCTGGACCGTCCTCGAGCTCAAACCCCGTCAGCAGCCGCTCGAGGTCATCCGGTGCCGGCATGCGGTCAAGCTGGACGGCGTACTCGCGCTGGATTCCGTACCGCGGATGGAGCACGCGCTGGGCCCAGGACCCGTCGTTGGTCAGCAGCATGAGCCCCTCGGACTCGACGTCCAGGCGCCCGGCCGGCCACAGGCGCCCCGGTGGTCGAGGGTGGACCAGGTCGACCACAGCCGGTCGCCCTCGAGCGGCCGCGGCCGACGACACGACACCGCGCGGCTTATGGATGGCCAGGTGGACCGCGCCCGGAGCCTGCAGCGTCACCGGCCGTCCATCGAAGGTCACGCGGTCCCGAGAGACGTCCACCCGGGTGCCGGGAGTCGCCGGCGTCCCGTTGACGGTCACTCGCCCGTCGGCGATCCAACGGTCGGCGGCCCGCCGCGACCCGAGCCCGGCCCGGGCCAGCACCGTCTGCAGTCGCTCACCCAGCATGCCGCTCGGCGCCGTCACCGCCGGCGACCAGGACGGCCGCCTCGTCCGGGAGGGGCGGCAGCTGCTCGAGGCCCTCCAGGCCGAACCGCTCGAGGAAGGTGAAGGTGGTGCGGTACACGATCGGACGGCCCGGAGAGTCACGCCGGCCGACCTCGGCGATCAGCCGCCGATGGAGCAGCGAGCGGATGACCGACTCAGAGTCCACGCCGCGGATCCGCTCCACGTCGCCGCGGGTCACCGGTTGCTGATAGGCCACCACGGCCAGGGCCTCGAGGGCGGCCGGGCTGAGGCGGCCCTCGGCCCGCTCGGCGTAGCGCCGGACCCGATCCGACACCTCCGGGGCCGTGGTCAGCTGCCACGCCCCGTCGAGCCGCTGCAGGCGCAGCCCGCGCCCGGACAGCGCGTCGCCCAATGCCGTCAGCGCGTCCTCCGCCGCGCGCGGCGTGACCTCGGCCAGCTCCGCCAGCTCGCCGGTGGCCAGCGGACGGTCGGCCACGAATAGGATGGCCTCCAGGGCCGCCACCAGGTCGGCAGCGGTGCTCATCGGTTCACCTCCGGCAGGATTTCGAGCACGATCGGGCCGAAGAGCGCCTTCTGCCGAGCGCGGAGCTCGCGGCGACGGACGAGCTCGAGTACGGCCAGAACGGTGACGACCCGCTCGGTCCGGGAGGTGCCGGCGGCCAGGACGGTCTGCAGGACGACCCGTCCGGTCTCGCCCAGTGCCGCGCGCAGCACGCCGATCTGCTGGCCGACGGTGACTTCGCGCGGCACGACCTGCGGCGCGGGGGGCTCCGGCTCCGCGACGGCGGTCAGCCGGGACAGGGCGTCCGACAGCGCCACCGGGTCGAGCGGAGCCAGCGGCGCCGGGGGCAGGTCCGAGAGACGAGGCTCGCGATGCCACATCGGCGCCACCAGGTCCCGCGCGGTGAGGTCGCGAGCCGCGTCGCGGATGGCCCGATACGCGATCAGCCGCCGGCGCAGATCCTCCTCGTCGATGTCCTCGACCCCAGCCGCCTGGAGGCCGAGCGGCTCGTCGGGAAGCAGGCTCCGCGACTTGATGAGGATGAGCTGGGCGGCGGTGGAGACGAACTGGGCCAGGTTGGCGGCGTCCACCGGATGGGTGGCCACGAACGCGACGTACGCATCGGCCACCTTGGCCAGCGAGACGGACAGGATGTCCAGCTCGGCTGACTCGATGAGGTGCAGGAGGAGCGGGAGCGGCCCTTCGAACACGGGCAGCTCGACCTGGAATTCGGGCGACGGCCCGACGGGCAGCCCGACCCGGGGTTCGGCTGCGATCGGGATGGCCTGAGAGCGCTTCGAGGGGACCGCCTGGCGCGCCATGTGCTCAGGATGCCGCGTCGGCGGCGCGCAATGCAGCCTCCAGCTGCGCGTCCGATCCATCCGCGGTGCCCTGGATGAAGGCCGCGACCCGCGAACCGCAGCCGGCGTCGAGCGCAGCGCGCGCCGACCGCTCGGCGTGGTGCAGGTGGAGGTGGAACGGGTACCGCCACGAACCTGGATCGGTCGATGCCAGGCGCTCCAGGCGCCTCGGCGCAATCGCCTCCAGGAGCACGACCACGACCCGGTGCCACAACCGCAGTCGGGCGCTCTTGGCGGCGTCATGGAGCAGGGCCGCGGCCAGGAGGTCGGCATCATCCACACCCGCCTGGTGCAGGCACCGGACGACATCAAGGGCATGGCGCTGGTCGGCCACCGGCATGGCATCGAACAGCGGGGTCGCGGTCGCCGGGAGGAGGTCGTGTGCCGCGGCCCGTTCGGCGGGGGCGACCTGCGCCCGGAGATGGTTGCTGAACTGTCGGACGCGGTAGGCGGGGCGCATCGGTCCGGTCAAAGCCCGCACAGGAGTGCCGCCCAGGGGTAGGCCAGGCCGAGGACGCCACGGAGCGGGCTGTTGGGCAGGATCAGCAGGAGCAGAAGGAGCACGACGCCGTAGCCCTGGTAGCGACGGATGCTGTACTCCCAGCGCGGAGGAACGAGGGCCGTCAGGACGGCGAAGCCATCCAGGGGCGGGATGGGAATCAGGTTCAGGATGGCCAACAGGAGGTTCACAACCGTCGCCACGTAAATCAGCTGTAGCACGGTGCCACCTGTGCCGGTGAGGTCGAACGCCCGATAGGCCAGGGCCAAGATGAGGGCCACCATGACGTTGGCTACCGGGCCGGCGCCGGCCACGAATGCCATCCCAGCCCGTCCCGGGCGCAGAGCCGCGACGTTCACGGGGACCGGCTTCCCCCAGCCGATGCCGACCAGCACCAGCAGCGCGGTGCCCAACGGGTCGAGGTGGCGCAGCGGGTTGAGCGAGACGCGGCCCAGGGCACGCGGTTGGTGGTCGCCCAGCTGGTCGGCCACCGCGGCGTGACTGAACTCATGGGTCGTGATCCCAGCCAGCATGCCGAGCAGGATGCCAGCCAAGGCGGGCAGGCTGACGTTATCCCCGAGGAACAACACCCTCAGACGGTCTCCGGCAGCAGCTCGCCCAGCAGCTTCACGAGGCGGGCGGCCCCCATCTTCCCCATCTCGATGACTTCCTGGTGGCTGGCCCCGATCTCGACGTCGGGCGTCGCCTTGTTCGTGATCAGCGAGAAGGCGAGGACCCGGACGCCGGCGTGGCGGGCCACGATGACCTCCAGCACGGTCGACATGCCCGCCGCGTCCGCTCCCAGGCCGCGCAGCATGCGCAGCTCGGCCCGGGTCTCGTAGTTCGGGCCGGCGAGCATGACGTACGCCCCCTCGTGGAGGTGGACGCCCGCGCGCTGGGCCGCCGCCCGGGCGCGGTCGGCAAGATCGGGGTCGTACGCGTCGGTGAGCGCCGGGAAGCGGGGTCCGAGCGCATCGATGTTGGGGCCGAACAATGGGTTGTCGCCCGACAGGTTGATGTGGTCGGTGACCAGCATCAGCTCACCGGGCTCGAATGCCGGGTTGAGACCACCCGCCGCATTGGTCAGGACAACGGTCCGCAGGCCGACCTGGAACGTGGCGCGGAGCAGGATGGTCACCTCGCGGTGGGTATAGCCCTCGTAGGCGTGGACCCGTCCCGACAGGACGAGCACCGGTCGGCCGCCGACCATCCCCGCCACCAGTTCGCCCGCGTGGCCCGCGACGCCCGACACGGGAACCTCGGGAATGTCGCCGTACGGGATGTGGAGGCGGGGCGCAGCATCCAACAGGTCGACCACGGCGCCCAGTCCCGAACCCAGGACCAGGCCCAGCTGTGGGGCGGCGAGCGCCGGCTCGGCCGCCAGCCGGGCCCGAATGGCAGCAGCGGCGGTCTCGATGCGCCGCCCGAGGTTCGACGTGGCCGGGAGATCGGCCACGCTAGATCCGCTCCAGGAGCTCGCGCTTCTTGGCGTCGTATTCCTCGGCCGTGATGAGGCCCCGGTCGCGGAGCGAGGCGAGCCGCTCGAGCGTGGCTGTCGCGTCCTGCGCCGGAGTGCCCTGGGCCGAGCTGGGCGCCGCGGGAGTCGCCGGGGTCGGCTCGGGTCCAGCGGGCGGGGTGGGAGATGGCGTTCCAGCCGCGCCGGTCCCCTCATCGATCATCGTCACCCGATCGCTCCCCGCGCGCGGCGACATCGGCTCAGCCGGACGCATGGCCGGCGCCTGCTGGCGCTGGTAAGCGGGCGCCGCCAGGTCAGGTCGCTCGAGGAGCTCCTTCTGGTTCAGCATCGCGATCTTGAAGTCGACCGGATCCGCGAGCAGAGGGAAGTCTTCGATCCCGCCCAGCTCGTCGGCAGCGGTCAGGATGTCCAGGTCGCCGAAGCCGAAGATCCGGCCGAACAGGTTCTGGGTCAGATGGGCGTCGTTGACCTTTTCGAGGCTGGAGTCGGACATCCGCTTGTTGAGGATTCCCTCGGCCCGGATGATGCGCCGGGTGGTGACCAGGAACTCGGTGTTTCGCCAGCCCCAGATCACCCAACCGATGCGCGCAAGCGCGACCAGGAGCAGGACGAGGGCCACGAGCTCGCCTGGGCCGTCCAGCGATGCTTCCGGGGGGTTGACCAGGAACAGGAGCACCGCGAGGGCCAGGATGGCGAGGATGATGGCCCACCACGAGCGGCCCACGACCGCGAACCAGTGCTGGCCGCTCTCGAAGGTGATCTCCTCGCCTCGCGCCAGCAGCTTGCGGGCGTAACTCATGGATCGGGCTCCTCAGGCTCGCGGGTGCGCGCGGGCGTACACCTCCCGCAGGCGCTCGCCGGTCAGGTGGGTATAGAGCTGGGTGGTGCTGATGCTAGCATGGCCCAGCAGGGTCTGGACCACCCGCAGATCGGCGCCACCTTCCAGCAGATGGGTGGCAAAGCTGTGCCGGAATGTGTGTGGCGTGACGTCGGGGCCGATCCCCGCCACCCGGCCCCAACGCCGCACCAGGCGCCACACGGATTCCCGTCCCAGGCGTGCCCCGCGCTGCGACACGAAGACGGCGGCGATCGGTCGTTTGGCCGTCCAGTCCTGGCGCGGCCCCGTGATGTACCGATGCAACCGGTCCCGCGCCGGCTCCCCCATCGGGACGCGCCGCTCCCGATTGCCTTTCCCGATGACCCGCACCTCGAGTCCCGGCAGGTTGAGGCGGTCGAGGTCCAGTCCGGTGAGCTCGCTGACCCGCAGTCCGCAGGCGTACAGCAGCTCGAGGATCGCCGCGTCGCGGATCCCGGGTGAGTCGTCGCCCGGCGCGGCCAGGATGCGCTCGACTTCGTCCGGGGCGAGGACCTCGGGCAGGTACCGCCCTGGGCGCGGGGGGTCGATGAGGTCGGCCAGGTTGCGCTCGATGATCCCCTCCCGCCGGGCGAAGCCATAGAAGCTGCGAATGGCGGCCACCTTGCGGGCCTGGGTCGTCGCGCGGCGGCCCTGGCGGCGCAGGCGGGCGACGAACTCGCCCACGGCTGACGGGTCGTCCCGCCAGGCCGTCCCGGCGTTGGCGGCGAACTGCCCCAGGTCGCGTCGATAGGCGGCGATGGTCAGCGGGGACAGGCCGCGCTCAACGCGGATCTCGAGCAGGAATTCGTCGACGGCCGCCGCCAGGCGCGGGTCGACCTGCGGCTGCATGCGCTAATCCGGGAGCAGCGAGGCCTTGGTGCGGAGCAGGTCGTAGAACGGGGTGCTGCCCTCGGGCTCGACCAGGCGCAACGGGATGGGCAGGGCCCGGACCTCGACCGTCTCCCCGACTCCCAGGGGCACATCGCGCTGACCGTCGAACGAGACGACGGCCCCGCCGAACGCCTCGCGCAGGCTGAGACGGATGAGGTGGTCCTCGCCGGCGACCACGCTGTGGATCGCCGACAGGTATGCGGCCACCGGGGTGATGACCAGGTTGCGGAGGCGCGGGTCGACGACGGCGCCGCCAGCCGAGTAGGAGTAGGCCGTGGACCCGGTGGGCGTGGCCACCACCACCCCGTCCGCAAGGTAGGTGGCCAGATGGCTGCCACTGACCTCGACCTCGACCTGGATGAGGCGGACCTGCGCGGCGCGCGCGACCGCCACTTCGTTGAGGCAGGCTGCCGAGAGGCGGCCGCCGTCCCGCCGCTCGATGGTTGCGCCCAGGCGCATCCGCTCGGCCAGCGTGTAGCGGCCGGCGGCGATGCCGTCCAGAGCGGTCTCCAGGTCGTCGGGCTCGACTTTGGCCAGAAAGCCCACCCGACCCAGGTTGACGCCAAGGGCCGGAACCTGTGAATCACCGATCGCGCGCGCCACCCGGAGGAACGTCCCGTCGCCGCCGAGCACCGTCACCAGGTCGCTGCCCGCCAACCCGGCGGCGAGCCGCTCCTCGTCGTCGGCGACCGCGTCCCACGCCGAAATGCCGTGTGCTGCGCACCACGCCCGGCCGCGCTCCAGCGCTCCGGCAGCTCGCGGGTTGTACCGGCTGACCGCGAAGCCGATGCGCTCCAGCCGGGCTTCGCTCACGATGGGCGATCAGCCGCCAGGGAGGTGGCGATGTCCTCGACGCGCTGCCGGAGGGCCGCCAGCTCGGCGGCGAGGTCGGATGCGGCCTCCGACTCGGTGAGCGCCGCATACGAGCGATCCAGGCCGGCGGCGATGAGGGCCCGCATGAGCGCGGATGGGGAGACTCCCCGCGACCGGGCGACTGCGTCCACGCGCTCGATGAGGGCATCCGGCATCCGGATCGAGACGATCTGGCGCATCGTGTCCGACGGCAGCTCGGGCGCCAGGATGATGGGATCCAGGTCGAAGCCGACGCTCAGCTGCTCGACCTTGGGCGCGCGCTCGGCGGTCCTGGCCACGGTCAGATCGTAATACGCGACTCCAAGGCGGCGTCGACCAGGACGCCCCACCTTGGCTCGTCGTGCGGCAGTTCCGCGTCCGCTGGCTCGGCGGCGCGGAGGAGGGCCAGGAACTCGCGGTTGCCCTGGCGACCGCTCCGCGGCGATGCCATGAGGTTGAGGGCGGCAAAGCCCGCCTGACCGGCATCCGCCGCCAACTGAATGAGGACCCGGCGATGGACGGCCGGGTCGCGGACCACGCCACCCCGCGGCACGTCGTCGCGGCCGGCCTCGAACTGGGGCTTGACCAGCGCCACCACCCGTCCGTGGGGCGCCAGCAGGCGGCGGACCGAGGCCAGCACCAGGCGAAGCGAGATGAACGACAGGTCGAGCGTCGCCAGGTCCACCGGGTCCGGCAGAGACGTCACGTTCCGAAGATTCGTGCGATCCATGACCTCGACCCGCGGATCCTCGGCCAGTCGGGGAAGGAGCTGGCCATGCCCGACGTCCACCGCGTACACCCGCCGCGCGCCGCGTGTCTGGAGCACATCGGTGAACCCGCCGGTCGATGCGCCGGCATCGAGGCACACCAGCCCTGCGACGTCGATGCCGAACGCGTCCAGCGCGGCCTCGAGCTTCTCACCGCCGCGTGACGCCCAGGCCGGACCGGGATCCCGAACCAGGGTCAGCGATGGATCGAGGCGCTGTCCGGCGGCCAGACGACGGCCCTCGGCGCCCTGGACGCGAATCGCGCCGGCCAGGATGAGCGCCTGCGCTTCGGCTCGCGTTCGGGCAAGCCCGCGATCCACGACCAGCTGGTCGGCGCGGATCCGCGCCCCCGGCCCGGGGCCGGGCACCGGTCAGGCGGCGGTCGACGTCGGGGCGCGGCTCTCGTCGACCGCCACGTCGATCCCCAGCGCCTCGCGAATGCGGGCCACGATGCCGGGGACGTCGATGCGCTGCTGGCGGCGCAGGTCGTCCACCGAGCCATGGTCGACGAATCCTTCACTGAGCGCGATCTTCAGCACCGGCGCGCGCACCCCGGCCTGGTTGAGCGCGTCGAGCACCCCGTCCCCGAAGCCGCCCATCGCGGCGCTCTCCTCGGCGGTGACGACCAGGCGCTTGCCCGCCGCCAGGCGGGCCAGCAGACCGGCATCGATTGGCTTGGCCCAGCGCGCGTTGACCACCGTCGCGTCCAGGCCCGCCGCCCCCATCTCGTCGGCAGCCAGGAGCAGCCGCTGGACGATGGGACCGAAGCCGACCAGGAGCAGGTCGGCACCATCCCGAAGCACTTCGCCCTTCCCGATCTCGAGCGCCCGTCCGATGCGATCCGGCAGGTTCTCCCCGGCGTCGCGCGGGTAGTGGAGGGAGATGGGACCGTCATACGCCAGCGCGGTCACGACCAGGTCGCGCAGCTCCTGCTCGTCGCGGGGTGAGCCGATGATCAGGTTCGGCAGGGCACGCTGGGCGGGGAGGGTGAACATCCCCTGGTGGCTCGTCCCATCCTCCCCGACCAGTCCGGCCCGGTCGATGCCCACCACCACCGGCGCGTTGTTCTGGCACACGTCGTGGACCAGCTGATCGAAAGCCCGCTGGCTGAAGGTCGAGTAGATGGCGACCACGGGGCGCATGCCGGCCAGCGCCAGCCCGGTGGCCATCGTCAGCGCATGCTGCTCGGCGATCCCGACGTCGAAGAATCGGCTCGGAAACCGGTGTTGGAAGGCGGACAGACCGGTCCCGGTGGGCATGCCGGCGGTGAGGGCGCAGATCCGCGGATCGGACTCCGCCAGCCGGATCAGCTCTTCGGCGAACACCTGGGTGTACGACTTCGGCCGGTGCCGGGACCCGCCCGCGGCCGGCAGTGGCTCCTCGGTGGGGTCGAGGAGGCCCAGGTCGATGGGCGGCAGGCTCGCCCCGTGGAAGGCCTGGCTGTCCTGCTCGGCCGGCCCGTATCCGCGTCCCTTGATGGTCTTGACGTGGATCAGGACCGGGCGGTCGATGTGGAACGCGGCCTCGAAGGCCTCCTCCATATCGGCCCGGTCATGGCCGTCGAGGACACCGATGTAGGTGATCCCCATGTCCTCGAAGAACGACACCTTGGCCCACGACCGCTTGAAGCCCTCCTTGGCCCAGGCCAGGGCGTCATACAGCGGACGCCCGATCAACGGGATCCGTGGCAGGACGCGCGCGGTGAACGACTTCGTCTCCTGGTACGCCCGCGACAGGCGCAGCCTGTTCAGGCGGGTCGACAGTCCACCGACCGACGGGCTGATGCTCATTTCGTTGTCATTGAGGACGATCAGCATCCGGCTGTGCGTGTGTCCCAGGTGATTCAGCGCCTCCAGGGTCAGCCCGGTGGTCAGTGCCGCATCCCCGACGCAGACCGCGATCCGCTGCTTGCGCCGAGGGTCACCCGGCGGTCTCAGGTCACGGGCGGCCGCCAAACCCGCTGCGATGCTCACCCCGGTCCCGGCGTGCCCGCCGTCGAACACGTCGTGGGGGCTCTCGGAGCGACGTGGAAAGCCACCGATGCCGCCGACCTGGCGCAGCGTGTCGAAGCTCGACGTGCGGCCGGTGAGGAGCTTGTGGGCGTAGGCCTGGTGCCCGGTGTCCCACACGATGCGGTCGCGGGGCGAGTCCATGACCCGATGCAGGGCGATTGCGATCTCGACGGCTCCGAGCGACGAGGCCAGGTGCCCACCCGTGCGCTGGACGGTGCGAATCATCTTCGTCCGCAACTCGGCGGCCAGCTGGTCCAGCTCGGCATCGGTCAGCGACCGAAGCTGGGCGGGCTCGGAGATGCGCTCCAGGACGGTCGTGGACGGCGTGGCGGTCAAAACGGAGGCGAGTATAGACCGATGCCCGGCAGGCTCCGCCGTCGGGCATGGGGCAGATCAGGTGTCCGGGCTCGCCTCCGGCTCCTCGGCTCCGGCCAGGCCGCGCCGTCCGAGCTCGGTGATGGCCAGCTCGGCGGCCCGCAGCCGCTCCTCGCAGGCGGCGTGGAGGCGAAGCCCCTCGCGGTACAGGGCGATGCTCTCTTCGAGCCCGACCTGGCCGGCCTCGAGCGTCTGCACGATGCGCTGGAGCTCGGCCACCAGCTCGTCGAACGGCCGCCCGGCCAGGTCGTCGCCGGTATCGCTGGGATGCGGTCCGCTCATCCCAGGAGCTCCTCCATGCCGCCCGGCCGCACGCCGGTGACCCGGGCATCCACGGCACCGCGGGCCACGATGACCTCGAGGCCGTCCCCCGCCTCCACGTCAGTCGGGTCGCGGAGGATCATGCCATCCGGACGTCGCGCGACGGCGTAGCCGCGGTCGAGAGTGGCCGCCGGGCCGAGCGCCCGTAACGCGTCCCGCAGGCCGGCGGCCGCCAGCCGCCGCCGCTCGAGGTCCGCCCCCAGCGCGCGGTGGGCTCGATCGAGCAGCTCGGCGGCGCGCTGTCGAGCGGCCCCAAGGTCGGGTCGCAGCCCGGTCAGTGCTCGACCCTCACCCCGTACCGCCCGCCGGGCGGCTTCCAGGCGGGCCGCGGTGGCGGTCGCCGACCGCTCGCTGAGCCGGGCCAGGATGGTGGGCAGCTGGGTCCCGTCGGGGACCGCAATCTCGGCCGCGGCCGAGGGCGTGGGCGCGCGCCGGTCGGCGGCGAAGTCGGCCAGGGTGATGTCGCTCTCGTGGCCGACGCCGACCACGACCGGGATCGGCGATGCGGCCACGGCCCGCACCACCTCCTCCGCGTTGAAGCCCCACAGGTCCTCGATCGATCCGCCACCGCGGGCCAGGATGACGAGGTCCAGGCCGTCCACGGCGTACAGGCGCCGCAGGGCGCGCGCGATGGCCGGTGCGGAGACGCCGCCCTGCACGGCCGAAGGCGAGAGGAACACCTCCACCAGCGGGTACCGGCGCCGAAGAACGGTGCAGATGTCGTCCCACACCGCCCCCACCGGGGAGGTGACGACCCCGATCCGGCGCGGCCAGCGCGGGAGGGGCCGCTTGCGCGACTCCTCGAACAGGCCCTCCGCGGCCAGCTTGGCACGGAGCGCCTCGTACTGGGCGTGCAGGTCACCGGCCCCAACAGGTGTCACCGACTCGACGTACAGCTGGTACACGCCCTGCGGCTCGTAGGCGCGGACCCGGCCGTGACACACCAGCTGGGCGCCATGCTGGGGCCGAACCGTGGCCCGCTCGAGCTCCTCGCGGAACAGGACCGCCCGGATCTGGCTGTGCGCGTCCTTGAGGGTGAAGAAGCAGTGACCCGACGGCGGGAAGCTGGGCCCACTGACCTCGCCTTCGACCCACACGTCGGCCAGCGCGGCATCGGCGTCGAGCAACCCGCGGACGCGCCGGTTCAGATCGGACACCCGCCAGACGCGGGGGCCAGCGCTGGCATCGGGGGCGGTCGTCATCGGTCTGGCCTGGCCGAGCCCTACTGGACCCGGGTCTGGTACTCGCCGGTCCGGGTGTCGACGCGGAGCAGGTCGCCCTCGTTCACGAACAACGGGACCTGGACCACGAGCCCAGTCTCGAGGGTGGCCGGCTTGCGGGCGCCGGTGGCGGTGTCGCCGGCGAAACCGCGCTCGGTGCTGACCACCCGAAGGTCGACGCTGACCGGCAGCTCGACGCCCAGGACCTCGCCCTCGTACTTGGTTACGGAGACCTCGGTGCTCTCCTTCAGAAACCGGGCGTCCTCACCCAGCTGGGCGGCGCTGATCGCGAATTGGTCGTAGGTCTCGGTGTCCATGAAGTGATAGACGTCGCCATCGGCGTACAGGTATTGCACCTTACGCTGCTCCACTCGGCCCCGCGGCCAGCGGGTGCCGGCCTGAAAGGTCCGCTCGGTGATGGCGCCCGTTCGCACGTTCTGGATCTTGAGCCGGACCTGGGCCGAGCCGCGCGCCATCTTGATATGCGTCCAGTCGAGGACCTTCACCGGCTGGCCGTCGATCTCGAAGACGACCCCCTTGCGGATCTCCCCGGTGCTGATCATGCCGCTTGCCGTTCGCCGATGACGATCGCCTCGCGCGGCGACGTGGTCAGCAGCCGCGGACCTCTTTCTTCGAGGGCGACGATGTCCTCGATCCGGATCCCGATCTCGCCGGGCAGGTAGAGCCCCGGCTCCACGCTGAACACCATCCCCGCCCGCAGCGGGGCATCGGAGGTCTTCAGGCTGGGCGGCTCATGGGTCTCGAGACCGATCCCGTGGCCGACCCCGTGGCTGAAGGCGCCCGGATACCCGGCGTCGGCGAGATACGCCTGGGCGGCCTGATGCGGCGCCGAGGCCGGCGCGCCAACCCGGATCGCCGCCAACGCGGCCCCCTGCGCCCCGGCCACCAGGTCGTGGCGGCTCCGTGCCTGCGGATCTGGCTGGCCCACGAACACCGTTCGGGTCATGTCGGAGCGGTATCCGTCAACCTGGCAGCCGAAGTCCATCAACAGTGGCTGGCCCAGCCGGACCGGGGTGTGGTCCGGGGTTCCATGCGGCATCGAGGCCCGTGCGCCGACGAGCACGATGCTGTCGAAGGCCAGGTCCTCGGCGCCGTGGTCCTCGAAGAACTGGGTGATGAGCCGCGCCACCTCACGCTCGGTCATGCCAGGCTCGACGGCCGCCACGACGAAGTCGAAGGCGCCGTCACCGAGCACGCAGGCGCGGCCGATGGCGTCGATCTCGGCCGCGCTCTTCACGATCCTCAGCTCGGCAAGGTCGGATTCCACGGGCACCAGCTCGACCGCGGCCGCAGCGGCCGAAAGGGCTTGCCACACGGCGTGCGAGATGCGGTCAGCCTCCAGGCCCAGTCGACGAATGCCCGCCTCGGCGAGCAGAGGCGGCAGGGCGACAGGGAGGGGGTCAGCGGTCAGGACCAACTCCCATCCCGGCGCCTCGGCCGCCGCCTGTTCCAGGTAGCGGTTGTCAGCCAGGATCCAGCTCCGGTCGGCGGTGATGAGCAGCGTTCCGGAGTAGCCGGAGGTGGACTCGTCGCCCCGCCTCAGGGAGAACCCGGACAGGTAGCGGCTGGTGGCTCGGGACTGGACCAGGATGCCGTCCAACGCACGCTCGACGCGGAGCTTCCGCAGGGCCGCCACGCGAGCCGGTCGCTCCGCGGCGAACGGATCGGGGCCGGCCATGGTCAGGGGCACTCCGCGTTCATCTGGGCGATGTTCGCGTCGTGCTCGGCGAGCGTCACCGCGAAGCGATGGGACCCATCCCGCACGCCGTTGGGGCAGGCGGCCACGAAGAAGAAATAGCCGTTAGTCAAGTCGGGGAAGACAGCCGCCTCGAGCGACGCGATGCGCGGGGAGGCGATGGGCGTGGGCGGCAATCCGCCGACCTGGTAGGTCTGGAACGGAAGCAATGTCTCGGGGAGGATGATCTCCGCCCCGCCGGCCGGCAAGGGCCGCCACCAGCGGACGGTTCCCCACTCGGACATCGGCAAGGCGCCAAATTCCGCGGTGGCGAGCCCGTACTGGAGTGTTGGATCCGCGTCCAGGTTCCACCCCGCGGTCTGCAGACGTTGGGTGTAGACACCCGCGATCAGGGCACGCTCTTCGTCGAGCACGGCCTCGCGTTCGACGATGGACGCCAGCCGAACGGCGAAGTCGATCGTCAGCCCACGGACCGCGAGCTGGTCACGAATCTCCTGGCTCAGCCGCTGGTCGAACGTCGTCAGGAGGCGTTCCACCACGGCACGGGCGGTGGCGTTGGCGAAGACGCGGTAGGTGTCCGGGTACAGGTAGCCCTCGAGGGTCCGCCCGGCGGGCAGCTCGGCCAGGAACGGGTACGCGGCCAGGAGGTCAGGCGGTGGAGTCGTGACCAGCCCGCGAAACTCGTCCAGGTCCATGGTCAAGTCGGTCGAGCCCAGGTAGGCGACGACTTCCTCCAGGCGCAACCCCTCCAGGATGGTGATCGTGACCTCGGGCCCCGCCTCCTGGCGCAGGGCGGCGATGATGAACGACGGACGCATGGTGGGCGACAGGTCGTACTGGCCGGCCTGCAGGTTGCCCTCCCGGTCGGCCTGGTAGACCTGGTGGTGGAAGGCCAGCTCGCTGTGAATCAGGCCCCGGGTTACGAGCAACTGGCCGATGAAGGCATCGGTCGCGCCGGGCGGGATCTCGATTGACACGCGCCGATAGGTGTCGCTGGCCGCCTCGTCGGCGATGGCTTCGGGGCGGTACCAGTTGACGAAGTCGACGATCAGCTCGTTCTGGATCAAGGTGGGCCGCTGTTCGACCCAGGCCATGATGGCCGGGGAGAGGGCCAGCACCGCGAGGTACAGGACGATCACCGTCAGCGCGATGACGCCACCGATCCACCCCAACAGCACGAGGGGCTGAAGCGGCCGGCCGCGCAGACGCCGCGCGGTGCCTTCGCGTTCGGCGCGGAGACGGCGAATCCGCGCATTGCGAACCTGCTCCTGCTCAGCAGGCGTCATGGACGGGTCGTACATCAGGCTCCCTCAGGCCGCCGCCGGCGATCGACGAGGTACTGCTCCAGGATGAGGGCGGCGGCGGCAGAGTCTATCGCGTCTGTGGCCGATGGGCGTGAGCCGGACCGGGCCATTCGCGCCGCCGCATCCCAGGTGGTGAGACGCTCGTCGCTGAAGCTCACGTCCAGCCCCAGCGCACCCAACCGGGCACCAAACGCGCGCGCCGCGGCGGCTTGCGCCCCCTCACTGCCATCCATGTTGAGAGGAAGACCCACGATGACCCGCTCCGTGCCTTCCGCGTCGGCGAGCGCCCGGATGCCAGCCGGGGCCCGCGCGCCGGCCTTCAGCGCCGGGCGGGGAAATGCCATGCCGGTCTCGTCGTCGCCCACCGCCACGCCAATCCGTCGTTCCCCGGGGTCGATGCCGATCACCCGGCCCACGCGGCAGGCCCCACCCGGCGCACGGCTCAGCGTGCCTCGATGGCGCGGAGGGCATCCAGCGCGATTCGGGCAGCCTCGGCCAGCGCCCAGTCCAGGCCGGATGGATCCGACCCGCCGGCCTGGGCCATTTCCGCCCGGCCCCCTCCGCCGCCCCGAATGAGAGGAGCAACCTGCCGCACGACGTCGGCTGCGTCAAACCCTTCGGCGGCCAGGTCCCGACTGGCCGCCACGACCAACGTGGGCTGGCCGTCGGCGGCGCCGGTCACGACCGCCACGAACCGACCGCCCGCGCCCCGAAGGTCATCCACCAGGGCGCGCAGGGCGCTGGCATCCGCCTCGGGGTAGGGCTGCACGATCACGGCCGCATCCCCCGCCTGCTGAGCGTCACGCAGCGCCGCTGCCGCATCGAGCCGCGACCGGGGCGCTGCCGACGCGCGTCCGCCGCGCTCGGCCTCGCGCACGCGAGCCAAGAGGGCTTCGATCCGGGCCGGGACCTCTTCGTCACGCGTCTCAAGCAGATGCGCCGCGGCATGCAGTACATCCAGGCGGGTCGCGATGAGCGTTTCCGCCGCGGCGCCGGTGACGGCCTCGATCCGGCGCAATCCGGCGCCGATGCTCGATTCGCCGGTGATTCGGAAGGAGCCTATCTGCCCGGTGGCCGCCAGGTGGGTGCCACCGCACAGCTCACGCGAATAGTCGCCGCAGGCCACGAGCCGCACGGACTCGGGGACGTATTTCTCCCCGAAGAACATATCCGCACCCGAGGTCTGCGCCTGGGCCAGCGGCATCCAGGTCGGGGTCACCTCCAGGTTCCGACGGACCTGCTCGTTGACGATGGCCTCGATTCGGGTCAGCGCGTCGCGTGGGGTCGGCGCGTCGGCCGGGAAGTCGAAGCGCAACCCCTCCGGGCCGACCCAGCTCCCCGCCTGTTTGGCCTGCTCCCCGAGCACGTCCCGCAGCGCCCGATGCAGCAGGTGGGTGGCGGTGTGGTTGCGCGCCGCCGCCCAGCGCCGCTCCTCGTCGACCTCGGCTCGGACCCGCTCACCCACCCCCAGCTCGCCATCCAGGGCACCGAGATGGACGATGGCATCTCCGTCGCGCTGGGTGTCGACGACTTCCAGCGACCCCGCCATTCCGATGAGTCGCCCCAGGTCGCCGATCTGCCCGCCGCCCTCGGGGTAGAACGGGGTCTCGGCCAGCACAACGGCCGCCGGACCGCCGTCGGGAGCCGGTTGGACGCCGATGACCTCCAGCCCATCGGCCCGGGTCTGGTTGGGGTAGCCGATGAACTCCGACGCCAGACCGGCGAGGGCCGGGTCTGACGTGTATCCGGCGCGCCTGTCGCCGCGGGACCGCTCGCGCTGCGCGGTCATGGCGGCCTCGAATCCGTCACGGTCGACGCTCACTCCCGCCTCGGCCGCGATCTCGACCGTGAGGTCGATCGGGAAGCCGAACGTGTCATGCAGCTTGAACGCGTCGTCACCGCTGATCATGCCCCCGCTCCCTGCACCCTCGACCAGCTGCGCCAGCCGCTCCGAGCCGGCTTCCAGCGTCCGCGCAAAGCGCTTCTCCTCGGCGTCGACCTCGGACAGGATGTCCTCGCGCCGGTCCGCGAGATACGGATACGCCGGCCCCATCAGCTCGATCACCGCCGCGCAGGTCTCCGATAGAACCGGCTGGGAGATCCCCATCAGCCGGACGTGGCGGACGGCGCGCCGCATGATCCTGCGCAGGACGTAGCCCGGCCCTTCGTTCGAGGGGCGGACCCCCTCGGCGATCAGGAAGGTCATGGCCCGCGAGTGGTCGGCCACGACCTGGTAGCTGAACCGCTCGGCCTCCACGGTCTCCGGGTCGTGGCCAAGATGAGACCGGAGCCGCTGGATGATCGGGATGAATAGGTCGGTCTGGTAGTTACTGCCGACGCCTTGAAGGATGGACGCTGTCCGTTCGAGGCCCAGTCCGGTGTCCACGCTCTGGAAGGGCAGCGGGGTGAGCGTCCCGTCCGCGGACCGGTCGAACTGCATGAAGACCAGGTTCCAGAACTCGAGCCAGCGCGGGCACGTCTCGGAATGGTCGGGGATGCAGTCCGGACCTTCGCTGAATTCGGCGCCCCGATCGAAATGGATCTCGCTGCACGGTCCGCTGGGCCCGGTGTCGGCCATCTGCCAGAAGTTGTGGTCGTCGCCGACGGCGATGTTGCCCCAGCGGACGACCCGATCGGCCGGGAGGCCGATCTCATCGGTCCAGATCCGATAGGCCTCGTCGTCATCGGTGTAGACGGTCGCCGCCAGACGGCCGGGATCCATCGCCAGCTGGTCGGGATCGGTCAGGAACTCCCAGGCCCAGTGGATGGCATCGCGCTTGAAGTAGTCGCCGAAGCTCCAGTTGCCGAGCATCTCGAACAGGGTCTGGTGGCGGGGTGTGCGGCCCACCTCCTCGAAGTCGTTGTGCTTGCCGGCCACCCGCAGGCACGGCTGGCTGTCGACGGCTCGCTTGTAGGCGCGGGTCTCCTCGCCGGTCAGGACCCGCTTGAACTGGACCATCCCCGAATTCGTGAACAGCAGGGTGGGATCGTCGCGCGCGAGCAGCGGGGCAGGCGGCACGCGGGTATGGCCGCGCGCCTCGAAGAAGCGCTGGAAGCGCTCGCGGATCTCCGCCGCGGGAAGGGATAGCATGCTGAACTCGCTCAGGCGCGCCGTTTGGCGTCACCGGCAGAAGCTAGCTGGCGCTCTCCTCGGCCGGGGCCTCGGTGGTCGTGTCGCGCTGGAGCGCGGCCAGCATGGCGGTGCGGGCCTGCTCGGCGGCCGCCTTGCCTTCGCTGACCGCGTCGCCCAGGTCGCGCGTCCGCTCATCGACGAACTCACCGACCTTGCCGCGCATCTCTTCGCCCGATTCGGGCGCCAGGAGCAGCCCGACTGCCGCGCCGATCAGGCCACCGATGACCAGACCGGCCACGAAACTTCCGAAACCGGAATCATTCATAGCGTCTGCATTGCTCCTATGAGGGGACTTCGTCGTGGGGCACCGATTCTACCGGCCCGGCCCGGACCCGTCGCGTCGCCGGCTCGGATCATCGGGCGGCGAGAGCAGCGTCGCCAGCGCCGCGGTCGTTACCAGCCCCAGCTGGGCGCCGATGATGGCCGCCGCCAGGTGGAATTCGCCAAACACCACTAGGTCGAAGCCGATTATGCCGGCAACGGCGTTGCCGGCCGCGGTGCCGGCCAGCGCAGCCAGGGCCAGCAGGAGGGCCTGGCGGCCCCAGCGGCCCCGAATGGCGATGAACAGGGTCAGGTTGATGGCGGCCACCAGGACGGTCCAGATGGCCCACGGCACCACGGCTCAGGCCCGAGCGATCCGGCCTCCGCCCAGGCACTCGTCGCCGAGGTACAGGACGGCGGACTGGCCAGGGGCTGCGGCCCATACCGGCTCGGCGGTCTCCACGACCATCCGCTCCGACCCGACCAGCGTCACTTCGCAGTCAACCTCGGGCGCCCGATGCCGAATCCGGACCTGGGCCTCGAATCGCTCGGCCGGCGGCGCGCCGGCCACGAAATGGCGCGCGTCGGCGACGAAGCCGCGCGCGGCGAGGTCGTCACGCGACCCGACCACGACCTCGTTGGTCTCAGGCCGGATCTCGCGCACGTAGTGCGGCTCGCTGGCGGTCAGCCCCAGCCCGCGTCGCTGGCCAACCGTGTAGTGCGCGAATCCGGAATGGGTGCCGAGCCGGCGACCCTCGCCGTCCACGATGGGCCCCGACTCACCGACGTAGGCCATGCGCTCGGCCAGCAGCGCCCGGTAGTCGCCCGCGGGGACGAAGCAGATCTCCTGCGACTCGGGCGTGGCCGCGGTGGGGAGCTCCATCTCGGTCGCCAGCTGCCGGACCTGCGGCTTGGTCATCTCCCCCAGCGGGAAGCGGGTGGCAGCCAGCTGGGGCTGGTCGAGGTTCCACAGGAAGTACGTCTGGTCCTTGGCCGCGTCCACGGCCCGCAGCAACCGCCACTGGCCGTCGCGGTGCGCGACGCGAGCATAGTGCCCGGTTGCCACGCCATCCGCCCCGTAGGCGCCCACGGCGCGCCGGGCGAGAAGGTCGAACTTGATCTTCTGGTTGCAGGCCTGGCATGGGTTGGGCGTGGTCCCCCCGAGGTACGCCTCGGCGAAGGCGTCGATGACCTGGGCCCCGAACTCGGGTTCGACGTTGAGAATGAAGAACGGGATGCCGATCCGCTGCGCGACGCGGCGCGCGTCGTCCGCGGCCTCGGTCGAGCAGCAGCCGCGTCGCGGCTCCCACCCCTCGCCTCGGTCCGGGTGGGTGCGCATCCAGACCCCGACCACCTCGTCGCCCCCCACCCCAGCCTCGCGGGCGAGCAGGGCCGCGGCCACGCTGGAGTCCACGCCGCCGCTCATGGCGGCCACGATCCGCGGCACCGGTGCTCTCTCAGGCCCCCGCCGGGGCCGGCGCGGCGTCCGCGGCAACGGGCTGGGCCGCTGCGCGAACCCGCTCGACGCTGGCGGCCACCAGGTCCGCCGCACGATCGATCTCGGCAGCCGTGGTGGTGCGGCCCATGCTCAGGCGCAGCGAACCGCGAATCAGATCCGACGGCACCCCCATGGCCGCCAGCACGTGGCTCGGCTCGGCGCTCCCCGACGTGCAGGCGCTCCCGGTGGACGCGGCCACGCCCTCCAGGTCGAGGGCCGCCACCAGGTCACCGCCCTCCACGCCGCGGAAAGCCCAGCTCACGCTGTTCGGCAACCGCGCCTCCGGGTGGCCCGTAAGCTCGCCGTCGGGAATTCCCTCGAGACGATGCGTGAGCCGCTGGCGCAACCCCCGCTGGCGCTCGTTCTCTGCCGCCAGGCGCTCGGCGTCGGCCCGAGCCAGGCGCAGCGCCTCACCCAGTCCCACGGCCCCAGCCACGTTCTCGGTCCCCGCACGCCGTTGCCGCTCCTGCGACCCGCCCTGCTGCTGGGGAATGAGGTTCGTCCCCTGGCGCACGAACAGCGCGCCCACCCCCTTGGGCCCTTCGACCTTGTGGGCCGCGATGCCGAACAGGTCGACCTGGAGGCTATCCACGTCGAGCGGCAAGGAGGCCGCCGCCTGGGTGGCATCGGTATACAAGACGACCTTCCGCTCCCGGCAGATGGCGCCGATCTGGGCGATGGGCTGAACGGTCCCGACCTCGTTATTGGCATACCCGATCGCGACCAGGGTGGTGTGCGGGCCGATCGCATTTGCCACCGCGTCCGGGTCCACCTGGCCGTATCGGTCCACGGGCAGGTACGTCACCTCGAACCCGTGGCGCTCGAGGACCGCGCAGGTGTTCAGGACCGCCCGGTGCTCGATCACGGTGGTGACCATGTGGTGGCCGCGGCCGCTCGCCGCCCACGCGATCCCGTTGATGGCCAGGCTGGTGTTCTCCGAGGCGCCGGAGGTGAACACGATCTCCCGCGGCTTGGCGCCCAACACGCCGGACACGGTCTCACGTGCCTCGTCGAGGCCCTGCCGGGCACGCCGCCCGGCCGTATGGAGGCTGGACGGATTGCCGAAATGCTCGGTCAGGTAGGGCAGCATGGCTTCGAGGACCTCGGGCCGCAGGGGGGTGGTCGCGGCGTGGTCGAGGTAGATGGCCATGGTCGTGGGCGATTATGCCCCAGCCGCGGAGAGTCCCTCAGCAGGGCGAAGCGGGAGGCGGAACCGGGGCCGCGGATGGCGAAGCAGGCGTGGGCGTGACGCCCGGGACGGGCGTGACCGGCGCGGGGAACGGTTCGCGGACCATGGCTCGGATCTTCTCGAGCGCCGCCGCGTCCAGATCTCGCGGGATGTCCGGTGGCCAGAACTGGTAGCGCGCGATTCCGTCCGGAGCAACCCGCGCCGCCACGGCGAGCAGGTCCGGGAGCTGCTCGACCGGCAGGTTGGTGGACAGCGTGTCACCCGCGATTTCGAGCAGCTCCGGGAGGCGTGTGATCACCGCGCACGGATTCATCTGTCGGCGAAGCGCGAGTAGAACCCACTGTTGGCGCCACATCCGGTCGAAATCCGAGTCCTGGTGCCGCGTCCGGGCATAGGCCAAGGCCCGCTGTCCGTCCATCCACTGCACGCCCGGCGCCCACGAGATCTCGATCGTCCCGCTGCCGTCGGGCAACGGGTAAAGGGCGTCGTACAGCGGGCCGGGCACGTTGATCGTGATCCCGCCCAGGGCGTCCACGAGGCGGACGAATCCCTGCAGGTTGACCACCAGCCGGCCGTCGAGGTGAATCCCGACCAGGGCACCGATCGCCTCCTCGGTCGCGCGCAGGCCGCGCTCGCCGTCGGCACCCTGGAACCACTCAGGGTGGTCTTCGGCATACCGAAACAGCGCGTTGATGTAGTCCGGGAAGCACCGGCACGCGAAAGCGTTCACGGATCGCGGAGGGAGCGGGACGTTCGTCAGGTAGCGAGGAATCCCGAACAGGGCCGCCTTACCCGAGGCGACGTCCACGCTGAGCAATATGAGGGCATCGCTCCGGAGGCTGAAGCGCCCCGGTCCCTCATCGGCCCCGATCAGCAACAGGTCCAGGCGCCCGTCGGTGGACCAGATCGGCTCGGGGGTCGGCTGGGGCGTGGGTGGGGCCGTCCAACGCGGGCGAGGAGTCGGTGACGGGCCCTCAGGGGTCGGCTCTGGGGTCGGGGTTGGTTCCTGTGACCGTTCGGCGAAGACCGTCGTCACCGTGTCGTACGTCCGGTACCCCACGTACCCGATCCCGGCGTGGGTTCCCACAGTCACGGTCAACAGGGCTGCCAGGACCCCGGTAGCCACCCAGCGCGGGGCTCGTCTGCCGGCGGGGGGCCGACGACGGCTCGCGATGCGGTAGGCGTCGACCGTGGCGAAGGCGCGCAGGGCAGCAATGGCCAGGTTGGCGGCCACGAGGACCAGCAGCACGCCGGGTTGGAGGGCCAATCCCAGCGTACGCGCGGTGCCCTGCGTGGCCAGGACCGCGCCGGCCCCGACGGCAAGGAGGATGATGGGCGCGGCGAGGATGAGCCCCCGGCCAGCCTCGCCGGCCCATGCCTGGCCGGCTCCGGGCACCAGGAACGAGAGAATGGCCGCCACAATCGGGGAACGTCGGATGGCAGCGAGGGCACGCCGTACCACCGCCGCAGTCTAGGCCCAACCAAGGAGGAGCGGACCCGATGATCGTGCGATCTGTGGATGACGTGGCCGGCACGGACCGGGACGTGGCGGGGGCCGGATGGCGCAGCCGACGGCTGCTGCTCCGGTCCGACGGGATGGGCTTCTCGCTCCACGACACGACGGTCGAGGCCGGAGTGGAGTTGACGCTCGAATACCGTCACCACCTGGAGGCCTGCTACGTGGTGTCGGGCGGGGTGGAGCTCGAGGACCTCACCTCAGGCCAGCGCCACGCCGTGAGGCCCGGCGCCGCATACGCGCTGGACCAGCATGACCGACACGTCCTGCGCAGCCCGGACGGGGCGCGTCTGGTGTGCGTCTTCAGCCCGCCGCTGACCGGCACCGAACGCCACGTCGGCGGCGGCTACGAGCCCTCCGAGGACTGACCGCCGCGATCGGCGTGGGTCGGATCGGCGAGCCGCAGTCCCAACTCGGCCAGCTGCTCGGCCGCGATGGGCGACGGGGCGCCCAGCATGAGGTCGCTCCCCGACTGGGTCTTGGGGAAGGCCATCACCTCGCGGATGTTGTCCTGATCGGTGAGCAGCGCGGCCCATCGGTCCAGCCCGATCGCGATCCCGCCATGCGGAGGCGCGCCGAACTCGAGGGCGTCCAGGAGCGCGCCGAACTGGTCGCGCATGCCCTCGATCGTGTGGCCCATCAGGGCGAACGCTCGCTCCAGGAGGTCGCGGCGGTGGATCCGGATCGAGCCGCCACCCAGCTCCCAGCCGTTGAGGGCCAGGTCGTACTGCTGCGCGTGGATGGCCGCCGGGTCGCGCTCCATGTCGTCGCCCTCGTCCCACACCGGGGCGCTGAAGGGGTTGTGGGTCGCGTCCCAGCGGTTGCCCTCGGCATCCCACTTGAACATCGGGAAGCGGTGGACCCACACGTACGACAGCACGCCCGGCTGGCCGAGGCGGAGCTGAGCCCCGAGGTCCACCCGGACCCTCCCCAGGGCCTCGGCCCCGCGATGACCGTCCGCATCGGCGACCACCAGGATGAGGTCGCCCGGCACAGCGCCGCTGACCTCGATCACGCGCTGCTGGGTGGCCGGCGGCAGGTGGCGGGCGATGGGCCCTTTCAAGGAGCCATCGGCTTCCACCGCCAGGTGGACCAGTCCACCGGCGCCATGCCGGATGGCGAGATCGGTCAGCGCATCGGTCTGGCGTCGGGAGAATCCCGCGCAGCCGGGGGCGACCAGCCCCCGGATCGCGCCGCCGGCGGCGAGGGCATCGGTGAACACCCGCAGGTCGGTCCCCGTCACGGCTGAGCCGAGGTCCACCAGCTCCATCCCGAGCCGGACGTCGGGCTTGTCGGACCCGTATCGCGCGATGGCGTCGGCATAGGTCAGGCGCGGGAACGGAACCTGCGCGATGGGACGCTCAGGCACCACCTCGGCGCTGACCGCGGTCACCATCTCCTCGACCGTGGCCATCACGTCCGCCTCGCGAACGAAGCTCATCTCGATGTCGATCTGGGTGTGCTCCGGCCCCCGGTCGGCGCGGAAGTCCTCGTCGCGGTAGGCATGGGCCAGCTGGTAGTAGCGGTCGTATCCGGCCACCATCAGCAGCTGCTTGAGGACCTGTGGCGACTGCGGCAGGGCGTAGACCTTTCCCGGCTGCAGGCGGCTGGGCACCACGAAGTCCCGCGCCCCTTCCGGCGTGGAGCGGATGAGCGTCGGTGTCTCGATCTCCACGAATCCGACGCCCTCCAGGTGCCGTCGGACGGCCGATGCCAGCCGGCTGCGGAGCAGCATCCGGGCCTGGAGTGGCGGCCGGCGCAGATCGAGGTACCGATAGGTGAGCCGGAGCGACTCGTCGAGGCCCGGTTGCTCCTCGTTGATGTAGAACGGCGGCACCTTGGATGGGTTCAGCACGCTGAGCCGATCCACCCCGACCTCGACCTCCCCGCTGGGAAGCTCCGGGTTGGCGGTGCCGTCCGGGCGCTGGCGCACGACGCCCTCGACCTGGATCACCCATTCCGCCCGAGCCTCGGCGCCCGCGTGGTGCGCATCGGGGGCCTCGTCCAGGTTGGTCACCACCTGGGTAATCCCGTACCGGTCGCGCAGGTCGAAGAAGGTCAGGTGGCCGTGGTCGCGGCGGCGATGGACCCAGCCGGCCAGGGTCACGCGCTCCCCGATGTGGGCGGCGCGCAGCTCCCCGCAGGTATTGGTCCGGAAGGAGGGGGGCGTCATCGGGTGGAGCTGCCGCGCGTGGCGATTGCCACCTGATCGAGGGCGATCTCGCGCTGGCTGCCATCGGCGAGGTCGCGGAGGACGACCGATCCCCGGGTCAGCTCCTCGCCCACGATCACCGCCCACCGAGCGCCGACCTTGGCGGCCGCCTCCAGCTGGCGTCCGAGCTTTCGGTCCGACCCGTCAGGGCGCACCCGGAGACCCGCTTCGCGCAGGGCGCCCGCCACCAGGAGCCGTTCGGCGACGTCGTCCGGCTGCGTGCCGACCACGGCCACCAGGGCGGGCGTGGGCTCGCCGGGAACGCCCCGTTGGGCCATGGCGAGTACGATCCGATCCAGTCCCAGGCCGAAGCCGATGCCCGCCGTGGGCGGGCCTCCCAGCAGCTCCACCAGGCCGTCGTAGCGGCCGCCGCCGGCCAGGGCATCCTGGCTCCCGGTCCGGCCAGACGGGAACAGCTCGAACGTGGTCCGGGTGTAGTAATCCAGGCCCCGGACCAGGCGATGGTCGATCTGGTACGCGACTCCCAGCCGATCCAGGAGGCCGGTGACGCCGGCGAAGTGGGCCTGACAGGCGTCACATAGGTGGTCTATGGATTTCGGGGCGCCGGCCGCCAGGCCAGGATCGAGCGTCTTGTCATCCAGCACCCGGAGCGGGTTCGTGTTCAGCCGGCGTCGGCCGTCCTCGCCGAGTGCATCCCGGTGAGGGGTGAAGTACTCGACCAGCGCAGCCCGGTACGCGGGTCGGCACGTGGCATCGCCGATGGAGTTCAGATGGATCACGGCGTCCTCCAGGCCGACCTGCGCGCAGTACCGCCCCGCGAGCTCGATCAGCTCCGCGTCCACCGCCGGCCCGGGATCGCCGATGACCTCCACGTCCCACTGCGTGAACTGGCGGAAGCGCCCGGCCTGGGGCCGGTCGTAACGGAACATGGGGCCCATCATCCATACCCGGAGCGGCCCAGGGCGGACGTGCAACCCATGCTCCAAGTAGGCTCGCACGATTCCGGCGGTCGGCTCCGGGCGCAAGGCCCAGGCCGGCTCCTCTTCGTCGCTGCCGGCCGCGCCGCGCACCCCGAACATCTCTTTGGCCACGGCGTCGCTGCCCTCTCCGAGCCCGCGCACGAACAGCTCGGTCGCCTCGAAGAGAGGCGTTTCGATCCGCTCGAACCCGTATCGCGATGCCAGCTCAGCGGCAGCGGCCTCGGCACGCTCCCACGAGGCGGCGTCCTCGGGGAGCCGGTCCTGGGTGCCGCGGGGGGCGCGTAGGGCAGGCATGACCGCAGTCTACCGGCGGACTCCGATCCCGCGCCCGGGTCGGGTACCGTGTGCCGATGCCGGGGATGGCCCTGATCGTCCTGCTCGTGCTTGGGCTCGGCCTCCGACTGGCTGCGCTGCCTCTGCCCGGCCATTTCGGTGACGTCTCGGTCATGGCCCGCTGGGCGGAAAACCTGGTCCTGTACGGGCCTGGCCAATTCTATGAGCACGATTCGTCCATCTACCCGGCCCTGCTGCCGTTCCTCTGGATCGTCGGGCTGGCCTTCGATGGCGACCAGCTGACGACCGCCATCAAGGGCCTCTCAATCCCGTTCGACCTCCTCATCGGGCTGACGTTGTTCGTCGTGGTCAGCCGCCGAGCCGGATCGGGCCTGGGGCTATTGGCGGCCGGCTGCTACCTGCTCAACCCGGCGCTCATCCTGGCCGGGCCGGTCTGGGGCCAAGTGGACGCCGCGGGCAGCCTGTTCTTCCTCCTTGCCCTGGTGGCGCTGTCGGCGGACCGCTTCGGCCTGGCCGGCGGACTGGCCATCGTGGCGGGCCTCGCCAAGCCGCAGTTCGGGCTGGTCATCCTCCCTGTCCTGCTGGTCGTCGGCCAACGGCTTTGGCAACGGCGCGACGGCTGGCCCCTCGCCGCGGCCGTGGCCGGCGCGGCCGTCGCCGGCGCGGCCATCGGCCTGTTCCTCGGCCTGAGCCCGTTTCGCTGGCTGGAGCGTCTGTCAGGCACTGCCACCTTCCAGCCCGACACCTCGCTCAACGCCATCAACGTGTGGGGTGTCCTGGTCGGCTTCGAGATCGACGATGCCCCGTACGTCGGGATCGGCGCCCTGCTCCTCGTCATCGGGCTGATCGCCTCGCTGGTGCCGCTGCGTCGGGGACACGACCTGGCGATGGTCCTGACCGTCGGGATGATGCTGGCTTTCGCCTTCTACTTCCTCCCCACCCGGGTCCACGAGCGATACCTGTTCCCCGCCTTCGCGGTGGCCGCTCCCCTGGCCGCCGTGAACGTCCGCAGTCTGGCGGCCTACGTTTCGCTGTCGATCGGGTTCACCGGCACCCTGCTCCGTGCCCTGGTGCTCACGACCCCGTTCACGGTTACCTCGGAGCTGCAGTCGCTCCTGACCGCGCCGTGGATGGTGTGGGTCCTTGCCATCCTGCTCTTCGGATCGGCGGCCACCCTCATCCGGCTCAGCCTGACCGGCGCCGGCGACGCGCTCCGCCCTGCGCGCAGTCCCCAATCCGCGGAATCGCTCGACCGAGTTAGTGCTGCTCCCGGGTAACGCCGGTCACGTCCCGCACGTTCTCGATCCGGGCCAGGACCTTGGACAGCTGCTGAAGGGAGGTGACCTTCAGGGTGAGGGTGATCGTCGCCGTGCCGTCGGGGTTGGTGCTCACCGAGGCGGCCACGATGTTCACCTTGTTCTCGGCCACGACATTCGTGATTTCGTTCAGCAGCCCGGGCCGGTCCAGGCCCTCGATCCGGATCGTGATCGGATAGGTCTGCTGGGCGACGACCTCCCACTCGACCTCGATCAGGCGCTCGATGTCCTTCTCGGACAGGACGCTGGGGCATGTGGCGCGATGGACGGTCACGCCCTTGCCGCGGGTCACGTAGCCGGAGATCTCGTCGCCGGGGATCGGGCTGCAGCAGTTCGCGAAGCGGACGAGGAGGTCGCCCACGCCCTTGACCCGCACCCCGGCGGTGCTCGGCGCGGCCGGCGGGGCGACCTCGGGGAGGGTGATCTCGACGTCATCGTGGATGCCCAACCGGCTGACGACCGCCGCTGAGCTGACCGCGCCGTAGCCGATGGCGGCGTAGAAGTCGTCAAGCTCGCGGAAATGGAGCTGACCGGCGATATCGGTCAGGCGGGCGTTGTCCACCGATGCCAGCGTCTCGTGCGCCAGCCGACGCAGCTCGCGGTCGAGCAGCTCGCGACCCTGGGCGATGTTCTCGTCGCGCTGCTGGCGCTTGAACCACTGGCGGATCTTTTCGCGGGCCTGGTTGGTCTGGACGATGGCCAGCCAGTCGCGAGATGGGCCGTGAGATGCCTTGGTGGTCACGATCTCCACGATGTCGCCATTGCGCAGGCGGTAGTCGAGCGGCACCAACCGGTTGTTCACCTTGGCCCCGATGGTCCGGTGCCCGACATCGGTATGGATTCGATAGGCGAAGTCGAGCGGGGTCGCGCCCGCGGGCAGGTCCTTCACGTCGCCCTTGGGGGTGAAGACGAAGACCTGGTCCTGGAAGACGTCGAGCTTGAGGCCTTCCACGAATTCGGTGGCGTCGGCCACCTCACGCTGCCACTCCATCAGCTGCCGGACCCAGGCCAGCTTTTCGTCGTAGCGCCGGTCGGCGCGGCTGCCCTCCTTGTAGCGCCAGTGGGCGGCGATCCCGGCTTCGGCCACCTCGTGCATCTGGCGGGTCCGGATCTGGACCTCGAGCGGTTTGGCGTCGGGACCGATTACGGCGGTGTGGAGCGATTGGTACAGGTTGGCCTTGGGCATGGCGATGTAATCGTCGAATTGGCCCGGGATCGGGCGCCAGATGGCGTGCACCACGCCCAGCGCGCCGTACGTATCCTTGACGTCGTCGACCAGGACCCGGATGGCGTGGAGGTCGTAGATCTCGTGGAACTCGGCCCCCTTGCGCTCCATCTTCTTGACGATGCTGTAGATGTGCTTGGGGCGGCCGCTGATCTCGGCCTGAATGCCCACCGCCGCCAGCTCCTTGCGGAGGATGGAGATCGAGCGGTTGATGAACGTCTCGCGCGTTTTGCGACTGTCGGCCAGCATCCCCGCCAGCCGGGCGTAGGTATCCGGGTCGAGGACCTTGAACGACAGGTCCTCGAGCTCCCATTTGACCTGCCACATCCCCAGCCGATGGGCCAGCGGGGCGTAGATCTCCATGGTCTGGCGCGCGATCCGCTCCTGCTTGTCGGGCTCCAGGAATTGGAGGGTCCGCATGTTGTGGAGCCGATCGGCGAGCTTGATGATGACCACCCGCGCGTCTTCGGCCATGGCCATGAACATCTTCCGGATGTTCTCGGCCTGCTGCTCCTCGGTGGACCGGGCGCTGCCGAATTTCGACAGCTTGGTCACCCCGTCAACCAGGCGGGCGACCTCGCGGCCGAAGCGCTTCTCGATGTCGGCCAGCGGATAGGTCGTGTCCTCGGGCACGTCGTGGAGCAGGCCGGCGGCCAGGGTCTCGGCGTCCATCTGGAGCGCCGCCAATTCATACGCCACCGCGGTGGGATGGGTGACGTACGGCTCGCCCGATGCCCGCAGCTGCCCCTCGTGGGCGGTGCTCGCCACCTCGTGGGCGCGCTCGATCAGGGCCACGTTGATGGTGGGCCGATGTCGCCGCGCCTCGACGATGAGGTCGCTCAGGGTGGGTCCGGGTGCAGCGGCCGGCTCGCCGGCCCGCGTGATGCGCTGGACGACGGCGGCCGGCGCGGCGCGGAGGCGGGCCAGATCCATGGTCATTTCGATCCTAGCACGGGCCCTGCGATGGCCCGATCCGGTCAGTCGGGAGTCGGGGCCGGAGATGCTGACCGGCGGCCCACGGACCGCATTCGCTGGCGGGCCCGGTAGCCGGCGAGGGCAAGGCCGAGCACGGTATCGCCGAGGCGGCTGAGGGGCAGGTCGCGGGCCCCGACCCAGGTGACCTCCGTCCCGCCGTAGCCCTCCTTGAACTTGCGGATCCCGCCGGTGGCGAGGCCCCACAGGTCGTAGGTGCGCAGGCCCTCAGCCTGGAGGGCGCGAATGGCCTCCCACTTCAGCAGGTAGTTGGCCCGCGTCACGGCGCCGCGTTCGGTCATTCCACCGTACACCTCGGCCACCCGGTCGCCACACACCAGGTGGAGGAGCGTGGCGACCCGCTCCCCGCCGGCCGTGGCAAAGAACAGGCGCGCGCGGCGTTGCGGGGCGAACGCGGCCCACACCCGCTGGTAGTAGTCCGGAACGCGGACCGCGAAGCCGGCCCGGTCACCGGTCAGGCGGTAGATGCGGTCGAAGTCCGCCAATCCGGCCGCGGTCGCGATCGGGTCGGAACCCGGTTCGAGCTGCTCGATGGTCACGCCCTCTCGGCCGGCCTTGGAGACGTACTGGCGGTGCTTGCGGGCCAGCGCCGACCATAGCCCGTCCGACGGCTGGGTCAGGTCGATGAGGCGGGTCGTGGGCGGTTGGACCTTGGGCGCTTCCCGCCACGGCGCGACCAGGAGGGCCGCGCCGTAGGGGTCGACGCGCGTCGCCTCGGGATCGGCCCGCACCCGGCCGATGCGCTCCTCGTCACCGAGGGCCCGCAGCCCAGCCACCAGCGCGTCGCGGACAGCTGGTTCGTGGAGGGCGCCGATGGGCCCTCGAGGGGCATAGGCCAGCCACCACCCGGTGAGCGGAACCCGGCGCAGCAGGAGCTGGACGCCGGCCAGCGGCTGGTCGGGAACATCGCCCACGGCCAGCCGAAGCGGGCGCCATCCCGCTTCGCGACGCAGCTCGCCCCAGGCCCACAGCTGGGGGAAAGCTCGATGCTCGGCGGCCTCGACGAAGGCGTCCCACGCCATCTCATCGGTCACCTGCCAGGCCCGCAGCCGGTTCGGATCAGGCGGCGGGTGGCTCATCGGTCCCGAATCCGATCCCGCGCAGCTCCTGGCGCGCCACCTCGCGCTCGTCCCACCAGCGCCGGTCGTCGCCGTAGATGATGCTCGGCTCGTGCCCCTTGCCGGCCAACAGCACCATGTCGCCCGCCTGCGCCATCCGCAGCGCATGGGCGATCGCCGAGCGGCGGTCGTCAATGATCCACAGCGTCTCGCGCTCCTGCGCCCCGGCGTCGCGGGCACCTTGGGCGATCTCCTCGTTGATCTCCCGCGGCGACTCGCTGCGCGGGTCCTCGTCGGTGACCACCACCAGGTCAGCCAGTTCGCCGGCGACACGGCCCATCGTCGGTCGCTTGGTACGGTCACGGTCGCCGGCTGACCCGAATACGGCGATCAGGCGCCCGGCCGTCAGCGGCCGCAACTCGCGCAGGACTTTGGCCAGCGAATCGGCGGTGTGGGCGTAGTCGACGATGACCTCGAAGGGCTGACCGAGGTCGATCCGCTCCATGCGGCCCGGGACGCCGCGAACCTCGGCCAGCGCGGCCGCGGCCTGCTCGGGGTCCAGGGCCTCGGCCTCGGCCAGCCCCAGGGCCGCCAGGGCGTTGCTGACGTTGAAGCGACCGGGTAGCTGGATCGTCGCCGGGCCCGACCAGCGGGGGCCCGTCACGTGGAACCGGCTGCCACGCGGTCCGAGGTCGAGCGCCGTCGCGCGGATGTCCGCCTCGGCGTCGATGCCGTAGCTGATCACGGCGCCCGCCGCCCGATCCTGCAGGTACTCAAACGTGTCGTCGTCGCGGTTCAGCACCGCCACCGGCGCCTCCTCGACCAGGATGGCCTTAGCGGCCCGATACGCATCCAGCGTGCGGTGGAACTCGAGGTGCTCGCTGGTGATGGTCGTCACGACGCCCACTTTGAAGCGGCAGTTGCGGACCCGTGCCTGGGCCAGGCCATGGGAGGTGGCTTCGATCACGACGCTGTCGTTGCCGGCCTCGACCATGTCGGCCAGCAGGCGCTGCAACTCGAGGGCTTCCGGCGTCGTGGTCCGGCTGGTCGAGGCCATCTGCTGGTCACCGACCCGGGTGTCCACGGTCCCCACCAGGCCCGGGCGGCGGCCGGCGGCCAGCAGGATGCCCATGGAGAGGAACGCGGTCGTCGACTTTCCATCGGTGCCGGTTATGCCGTACACCCGCAGTTGCGCCGACGGCCGTCCGTACCACGCGTCGGCCGCGTCCGCCACGGCGTGGCGGGCATTCGACACGATCAGCTGCGGAATGACCAGGCCGGCCGTCTCGCGCTCGGCCACGACCGCCACCGCGCCGCGCGAGGCGGCCTCCGTGACGAAGGTCCAACCGTCGTACGTCCCCCCGGGGATGGCGAAGAACACCGAGCCGGGCTCGACCTCGGCACTGTGGGCCGTCAGGCCGGTGATCTCCCCGGCCGGCACGCCGATCACCCGCTCGGGGGCCACCGCATCGGCCAGGGCGCCGAGGCCGATGCCGCGCTCGGTCACGGGACGTCCTGCGGGCTGCGCCGCCGAAAGCGAGCCGCCGCGGCCCGCAGGCGGTAGGCAAGCGGGTCGACCACGATCTCCCAGCTGCCGGCCCAGGTCACGCCACGACCCCCGAATCCCTTCTTGAACAGACCCACGCCGTACCACGGATGGTCTGGTCCGGCACCGGCCGGTTCCACGCCCCACAGGTCGTGGCGGCGGGCACCACGGCCGCGCGCCTCGCGCATCATGGCCCATTGGGCGGCATACGAGGCGTAGTGCTTTGGCTCACCGGGTGACTCCCGCCGCGAGCCGGCGAACAGGTAGAACGACTGCTGGCCCTCGATCACCAGCATCCCCACGGCGAGGGTCTCGCCTCCGCGCCGCGCCTCGACCAGGGAGGCACGTCCGGCACCGGCCAGGGCCTGCCAGGCGGTCCAGTACCGCTCCAGGGGCGGCAGCCGAAAGCCGGCGCGGCGCTGAGTCGCGCGCACCAGTTCGTGGAGTCGCTCCACGGCGGATCGGTCTTCCGGATCGCTGTCGATGCTGATCTCAACCCCTTCGCGGGCCGCTCGACGAACCCCATACCGGGTGTCCGCGTCGAAACCGGCCAGCAGGGCGTCGTCGTCGGCCAGGTCCACGATCCGCGTCTGGCCCACCTGGAGGCGTTCCGCGACCCGGTGCGCCAGCTCGTCGAGGATGGCGACCTCCGGCGCCCCGCTTTCGATGCGCGGCTCCAGACGGAGCGCCACTGCGTGGTCGGCCCGGGCCTCATCCAGCAGCCCCTCGACCAACACACGGATGCGCGCCGCGGCGGCCGGATGGGCATAGTCGGTGACGGGCCCATGGGGCACGTACCAAAAGCTCCGTCCGAGCGCGATCCGGCGCACCTGGGCGGCCGCCCCCGCCACCGGGGTGCCACCCTCCAGCACGAGATAGCGCCGCTGCGGGTGCCCATCGTGCGCAGCCACCGCCGCCCATCCCCAGTCATGCAGGAAATCCCCGCTCGGTTCGCGCGCCAGCAGACCCTGCCAGGCACCTTGATCGGCTTCCACCGCGGGACGGAACGTCATGGGCCCGCGGGTCGACGGCCGGCGATGCGGCGCAGGGTGGTCAGCTCGGGCGCGCGAAGGATCAGTCCGGCGACGATGTAGGCCGTTCCACCGACGCCCGCCGGCACGAGGAGGAGCACCAACCGGCCAACGCCGTTCTCTTCGAGGCTGGGAAGGGCGGCGATGATGCCGAGGAACGCCCCGAGCATGGCCAACGAGGCCACCAGGGTCGCCGCTCCCGAGCGCGTGAACGACGCCAGCAGCAGGCGGCCATCGAGACCGCCCAGCCGGATGCGGAGTGCGGCCAGCAGCCCGACGACCTCTACCGTGGCGCTGATCGAAATCGCGAGCGCCAGCCCCTCGACCCCCATCCCCCCGACCAGCAACAGCATCAGGCCGATGTTCGCGACCACGGCCACCACCGCCCAGGTCACCGGCGTGCGCGTGTCCTGCATCGCATAGAAGGCGCGGGTCAGGACGTGGACCACGACGTGGGCCGGCACCCCGACTGCGAACCAGGCAAGCGCGGATGCGGTCCGATCAGCTGAATCGGCGCTGAACAGCCCGTACTCGAAGAAGACCGATGCGACCGGCCCGTGCAGGACGATCAAGAGCGCGGCCAGTGGAGCGGTGACGAAGAACAGGACCCGCAGGCTGGCATTGACCTGTCGCCGGATCTCCGATGCGCGGCCCAGGGCCGCATCCCGCGACAGGGTTGGGAACAGGGCCACCGCGATCGAAACGCCGATGATCCCGACCGGCAATTGGCTGAGCTGGAAGGCGTACGTGAATGCGGTGATGCTGCCTGCGGCCAGGCCTGAAGCCAGGGCGGTGCTCACGATCAGGTTGACCTGCCCCGCCGCCAGGCCGAACACCCGCGGTCCCATCAGGACAGCCACGCGGCGCACGCCCCGGTGCCGCAGGTCAATCCGCGGCCGCCACGCGGGATCGAGTCGGCGCAGTGCGGGAAGCTGGATCACCAGGTGGCCGACGGCGCCGACCACCACCCCTGCCGCGAGCGCCTCCACGCCCATCACCGGCGCGACGAGAACCGCCGCCCCGATGATGGCCAGGTTGTAGACCAGCGGGGCAATCGACGTCGGACCGAACGTGCCATGGGTCTGCAGGAGGCCGCTGACGACGGCACCCAGGCCGATGAACACGGGGCTGATGAGCATGATCTGGGTCAGGCGAACCGTCAGCGCGGTCGTCTCGGGGTCGAAGCCGGGCGCGATGATCGGCACCAGCCAGGGAGCGCCGACCGCCATCACCGCGCTCAGGGCCGCGAGCGCCAGCACCACCAGGTTGATGACGTTGCCGGCCAGCTCCCACCCTTCATCCGCCTCGCCGCGGGCTCGATAGCCGGCATACACCGGGATGAGCGCGGCCGACAGGGCGCCGGCCACCACCAGCTGGAAGATGGCATCCGGGATCCGGAACGCGGCCAGGTAGGCGTCGAGCTCGCTCGACGCACCGAATTCGGCGCCGATGACCAGCAGGCGGACCCATCCCAGCACCCGGCTGACAACCGCCGCGGCGGTCATCACCAGGCTGGCGCGCAGGACCACGCTCGCCGCGCTGGTCAGATCCGGCGGGCGGTCAGCGGTCATGCGAGGGCTCGGCGGGCAGCTTCTCCGATCGGGGGTGCGAGGCGCGGTACGCGGCGCGCAGGGCCGCATCCGAAAGATGGGTGTAGATCTGGGTGGTCTGCGCCGACGCGTGTCCCAGCAGCTCCTGGACGGTCCGCAGGTCTGCCCCGCCCTCCAGGAGATGGGTTGCGAATGAATGCCGCAAGGTGTGGGGGGAGGTGCGGCCGCCGACCTGGCTGGCGCCCACCCAACGCGCGACCACCAGGCGCGCCCCGCGCGCCGTGAGCGCGCCGCCCGCCGCGTTGAGGAAGACGGCGCTGCCGGCGAGACCCGATGCCGGCGCGCGGGACGCCAGGTACGGTCGGGCACCGATCAGGTAGGCACCCAAGGCCGCCGCCGCCGGCCGACCGAAGATCAGGTCGCGCTCCTTGCGGCCCTTGCCCAGCACGCGCAGCCGGCGGCGGCCGAGGTCGACGTCGGGCAGGCTCAGGCCCGACAGCTCGCTGATGCGCATCCCGGTGGCGTAGAGGAGTTCCAGGATGGCAGCGTCCCGGCGGAGGAGGGACGCCTCCAGCTCGCGATTCCCCTGCCGGCGGCGGGTTGCCGTGCTCGAGGCCGGCAGGCCGTCCCCCGTCCAGCGCGAGGGCGCCTCCACAAGCCGGGTGGCCTCGTCAACCGTCAGCACCCGTGGGAGGCGTCCGGGTCGGCGGGGCGACCGCACGCCGGCCAGCGGATCGGCCTCGATCCAGCCCTGCCGGGCGGCATGGCGGTAGAAGGTTCGGACTGCGCTGAGCCGGGAACCAACGGCCGAAGCCGATAGCTCCCGCTCGGCGAGGGTGGCCAGCCACGCCCGCACGGTAGCCCGGTCGGGTGCGTGCCAATCGACGCCCCGATCCGCCACAAAGGCGACGAACTGGGTGACGTTCCGACGGTATTCGGTCAGCGTGCCGGGGGCGGCGTTACGGGTTGCGAGATGGGAGATGAAGCGCTCGACGGCTGTCTCGGCCTGGCGCGGGGCGGCCGTGGCCGGATCAACCACCTGCGGAGGTCCGACGCCCCGCGGCGCGCCGCGCCGTTCGCCTGCGTCCCGCCCCGGGACGGGGTTTGCCCGCCGACGCCGCGCGATGGATGTACCGGCAGTCGGGGTAGCGGCTGCATCCCAGGAACGGACCGTACCGTCCGCGTTTCGAGGTCAGAGTCCCCTGACCGCACTCGGGACACGTCTCGCCGGCGCCCGGCAGGTCCGGCGCCGGATGGGCTGGATCCGTGTCGCTGCCGGCGGCCGCTGCCGGACGGTGAACGTAGCGGCAGTCGGGGTAGCGGCTGCACGCGACGAACGGGCCGAATTTCCCCCGTTTCGGAGTCAGGGTCCCCTCGCCGCACTCGGGGCACGTCTCGCCGACGCCCGGCAGGTCCATGGCCGGATCGGACTCGCCGGGGAGCGGCATGGTGTGCTTGCACTCGGGGTAGCCGCTGCAGCCGAGGAACCACCCGTTGCGACCCAGCCGCTTCAGCATGGGGTGGCCAGAAATCGGGCACATGATGTCGGTCTCCTCGACCTGCTTGGGGATGGCGACCTTGCCGCGCTCGACCTGCTCGGCAAATGGCTCCCAGAACGCGCGCACCATGGGAACCCACTCACGTTTGCCGCCCGCCACCTCGTCCAGCTGGGACTCCATGCGGGCGGTGAACGCCGGATCGACGACGTCGGCGAAATGCCCGGTCAGCAGGTCCGTCAGGAGGAACGCCTCCTCGGTCGGGTGCAGCCGCCGGTCCGCGAGGGTCACGTAACCACGGGCCCGGATGACCTCCATCGTCGGCGCGTAGGTCGATGGTCGACCGATGCCATGCTCCTCCAGGGCCCGAATCAGGGTCGCCTCGCTGTACCGGGGCGGCGGCTCAGTGAAGTGCTGCTCCGCAGACAGGTCCACCAGGTCCAGCGCTTCGCCGACCGCAAGCTCCGGCAGCCGCGTGGCGGCCTCGTCGTCCTCCTCGTCGCGGCCTTCGATGTACACCGCCTGGTACCCGTCGAACACCCGGCGCCGGGTCCCGGCATGGAGCAGGTAGCGGCCGGCTTCGACGTCCACCCCAACCTGGTCGAACAGCGCCGCGGCCATCTGGCTGGCGATGGCCCGACGCCAGATGAGGTCATACAGCCGGAACTGGTCCGGCTTGAGCGCGCCCTGGACCGATTCGGGCGTGCGCGCGAAGCTCGAGGGCCGGACAGCCTCGTGCGCCTCCTGGGCGCCGCGGGTCCGGGTGCGGAACGCATTGGGCCGCTCCGGGACGGACGCGGCACCGTAGCGGCGCGCGATGGCCTCGCGCGCCTCGGCCACCGCCCCGGCGGCCATGGCCACCGAATCGGTCCGCATGTAGGTGATCAGGCCCTCCTGGCCGCCCGGCAGGGCGATGCCTTCGTACAGGGCCTGCGCCGCCGCCATCGTCCGCCTGGCGGAGAAGCCGAGCTTGCGCGAGGCTTCCTGTTGCAGCGTGCTGGTCGTGAACGGGGGCGGCGGACCCTGGCGCCGCTGGCTGCGGGTCACGTCCGAGACCCGAAAGCTTGCGTCGCGCAGCGCGGCGAGGTGCTCGTCGGCCTCGTCCTGGGAGCTGATCTTGGCCTTCTTGCCGTCGATCCGGGTCAGCCCGACCTTGAATGCGATGCCGGCCTCCCCGCGACGGAGATCGGCCGCGATGGACCAGTACTCGACGGCGATGAACGCGCGGATCTCCCGTTCGCGGTCGACCACGATCCGCACCGCCACGCTCTGGACCCGGCCGGCGGTCAGGCCGCGCCGGATCTTGCTGGCTACCAGCGGACTCAGCTTGTACCCCACCAGCCGATCGATGATCCGCCGCGCCTGCTGGGCGTCAACCAGGTCTCGGTTCAGGTCCCGGGGGCTGGCGAACGCCTTCTCGATGGCCGAACGGGTGATCTCGCTGAACGTCACCCGACGAATGCGATCCTCCGACAGGCCGGCGTGCTCGGCGATGTGCCAGGCGATCGACTCGCCTTCGCGGTCGAGGTCGGTGGCCAGCCAGACCCGTCCCGCCGAGCGGGCCGCATCGGTCAGGCGCTTGAGCTCGTCGCGCCGGTCGGGCAGCGGTTCGTAGCGAGGCGCGAAGTCATTCTCGAGGTCGACGCCCAGCCCACGCTTCGGCAGATCCCGGACATGACCGTACGAGGCGAGCACGCGGTAGCCGTCGCCCAGGTAGCGCTCGATCGTCTTCGCCTTGGCCGGCGACTCGACGATCACGAGGTCGCCGCCCGTGGTCTTGGGTCCCGCCATCGGTCGGCGAGTGTAGCACCGGGTCTCCGGGCTCCCGTTTTGGCGGGCTTATCGGTCGCCGGGCCCGCCGTCTCCAGTCAGTCGGTGAAGTCCCAGACCACGATCACCTTGATCGAGCTGGTCGCGATCCCGATCCCGACCCGCCGGTAGTTGGGGTTCAGGATGTTGTCCTTGTGGTTTCCGCCGCCCGGGTATGGCTCAGACCAGAACGCGGCGTGGCACCAGTCGAGCGTGGCCTGGACGCCCCCGCCGTACCCCAGGTAGCACGCGTTCTCGCCGGACCAGCCATACGAGATGCCCGCGTTGGTCAGCCGCTGCTTGTAGGTGGTCCCGTCCAGGGAGTCGTGGCTGAAGTAGCCGTTGGCCAGCATGTCGGCGGCGTGGCCGTAGGCGACCGCGGAGAGGGCGGAATCCAGGCTCAGCGGCCCAATCCCGTAGGACGCGCGCGCGGAATTGAGCTGGTTCAGCGCGTACTGGACCATGTCCGAGCTGCCTGGCGTCGCCGGAACTGACGTCGCCGGAACTGACGTGTATGTGCGCGCGGGACTGGCGGTCGAGAACGGCCACGAAATGCTGACCGGGTTGCCATCCGCGTCGCGCGCGCCGGCTCCCAGGTCGGCGACGAACGTGTGGCCCTCCGTGAGAGCACCTCCCGCGCTGAAGGTCAAGGACCGCGCGTCCGCGCTCCATGCGACCTGGCCCACCACCGGCTGGCCGCTGGTGGTGTCGGAAAGAGAGAAGGCCGCGGCCGTGGCATCGCGGTCCATGGGCTGACTGAACCCGATGGTCACCGTCTGCCCGGTCACGCCGCTGGCCCAGATGCCCGGGCTGACCGTCATCGCCAGGGCGCCTGGGCGCGTGGCGAAGGAGAAGCTCGTATCACCGCCCACCCGGATGCCGTCCGCATCGCGGGCGCCGGCCACGCTGATCGCATACCGCACGCCGGGCGCCAGACGCTGGTCCGGCGCGAACCACAGCGTCGTCCCTTGCCACTGGAACGCGCCGGGCACGCTGGGCGTGATCCAGAAAGCCTTCTCGGTCGCGGAGTGGTCCATCGCGGCGCTGAAGGTCAGGCCGATCGCGGTGGCGGCGCTGGCATCGGGCGCCACGTCGTCGGTGGCGGCGCTGAGACCCGCATCCCGGTCCCCGGAGGAGGCCAGGACCTGTTGGACCACGGTCGGGATATCCGCGGATGGGGTCCCGCTCACTCCGGTGACGGCCAGGCTCACCACCCGCGGGGCGGTTTGGGTGGTGAACGATGCCCGCCAGTCAGCCGCCAGCGCGCGGCGATCGGCCAGGGCCGTGCCGGCGGGCACCTGGATGACGTAGCGCTGGTCGGTCGCCCAGCGGACCCTGGGCACCAGGGCCAGGGTGGTCGAATCGGCGTTCCACAGGAAGCTGACGTCGGTGCGCGGGACGAGGCGAAGCGCCGTGCGGACCGCGGCGCGATCCATCGGACCCGGGAAATGGAGTACCACCCCTTCGGCGCTCGGGACCCCGACCCCGACGTTGGCGGGCAGGATCGATTCCACCTGGGGCGCCGGGATCAGGCCGGCCTTGATGAGGGGGGCCGTGGGGATGGCGAGAACCACCGCCGCCGCGAGCGCGGTCACGGCAACGACCAGATGGGTGATGGACCGGTGACGAAGCAGCGGTGTGCCCACTGCGGCGAGCCGGCGGAAGTCCCCCGCGACCCGAGTCGACGGAGAGGTCAATAGACAAACGCTCCTGCGGACCGGCGGATCCGCCTTTCGGACGGCCCGGGGGTCGTAGGAAGGCGCGGAGTATAGCCCGATGCCCCTGTCAAGCGCCAACCCCGACCTGGTGGGCGCGGTCACCGGGTCGGCGTCCCCAGCCGCTGCGACGGGCCGCCAGAGTGGGGTGAAAGGTGGCCCCGGCGTAGGCCGTCACGAGCCCGCGGGCCTCCAGCATGGTCAGGGTTGCCGCCAGGGCCGAGGTCGACAGGTGAGTTCGGTCGAACAATTCCTCGATGGAGGCGGCCCGACGAAGGACAGCTGCCAGGACCAGGCCCTCCGCCTCGGAAAGCGACCGCACGCTCACCGGGAGCCGGCCACGCCGGAGGCCGACCATGTGCAGCAGCGCAGCCGGCGACGTGACGAGGGTGGCCAGGTGATCGGCGATGAGGCGGTTCGTCCCGCGCGAGGTGGCCGCGTCCATGGGTCCGGGAACTGCAAACAGCTCGCGCCCGAGCGCAATCGCCGCATCCGCGGTCAGGAGAGCGCCGGATCGGTCTGGGGCCTCAACTACGACCACGGCCTCGGCCAGCCCGGCGATGATCCGATTGCGGCGCGCGAAGTCCGGCCGGCCGAGCGGCCGGCCGGGCGGCAGCTCACTGAGCAAGGCGCCGCCGGCCGCAAGCATCCGCGTCGCGAGCTCACGATGGATGGGTGGGTAGAGGCGGTCGATCGGCGACGGCAGGACGGCCACGCTCCGCCCGCCGGCGGCAATCGCCGCCCCGTGTGCCACGGCGTCGATTCCGATGGCCAGCCCCGAGATGACAGCCACACCCGCGCGAGCCAGCTCGTCGCCGATCTCCTCGGCCGCGGCCCGGCCGTAGCCGCTCGGGCGGCGCGTGCCGACCACCGCCACGCCGGCGACCTGCCAGGCCGCGGGATCGCCTGCTGCCCACAGCAATGGCGGCCGCGGATCGAGCTGCGCCAGAGAGAGCGGGTAGAGGGCCTCGAACGCCGTGATCGGGGTCGCGCCGTGTCGCCGACCCTGCGCGGTGATCTCGGCCGCCAGGCGTCGCACCCCGCGGGCACGGATGCCATGTAGCAACGCCAGGGCGGCGGGGCGCGTGTCGGTCGGCAGCTCCGCGATGGCGAGATCGATGGCCCCGTCGTCCCACGCGGCGCGCAGGCTGCCGGATCCAGCCAGCAAGCGGGCAACCGCCGCCGGGCCGAGGCCGGGCAGCTGGCAGGTGACGATCCAGTACGGTCGGTCGGCGTCAGGGTCCAGGCGGTCGAGCCGCAGACCGGTCCAGCCGGCCGTTCGATGCGGCGCGCGGGCGATCACCGGGTCACCGGCGGGCGGTATCGCAGCGCCTCCTCCAGGTGGGTTGGCTGGACGGCGGTTGCGCCCGCCAGGTCCGCGATCGTGCGAGCCAGCCAGGCGGCACGATGCACGCGGCGAGGCGACAGGCGGAGCGCGCGCACCAGGGCCGTCAGCGAGCGAAGGGCGTCCGGCCCAAAGCCGTGCTCCCGGTCCAGGGCTCCGGGCCCAAGCGCGGCGTTGGGTCCGCCCTGACGAGCTCGCTGACAGTTCCACGCGGCTCCGATGCGGTCCGCCACGACGGCGCTCGGTTCGGCGTCGGGACCGGCCAGCAGTCGACGCGGCTCGTCGAGCACGACCCACAGGTCGATCCGGTCGCGCAACGGTCCGGAGAGCCGGCGCTCGTAGCGCTGGACCATGGACGGATCGCAGTCGCAGGCCCGCGATCGGGATCCGAGCCAGCCGCACGGGCAGGGGTTGAAGGCGACGAGCAGCATGAAGCGCGCCGGCAGGCGCAGTGAGCCCTCCACGCGGGCGATGGTCACTTCGCCCGCCTCAATCGGCTGGCGCAGCGCATCGAGGGCGTCCGGTCGGAACTGGAGCAGCTCGTCGAGGACGAGCGCACCGCGGTGGGCCAGACTGGCCTCCCCGGGGCGGATTCGCTCGCCGCCGCCCACCAGCGCCTGGACGGATATGGTGTGGTGTGGGGCGCGAACGGGGCGAGTGCGGGTGAGCGGCACGCGACGGTCGACCAGGCCGGCCACGGAGTAGATGCGGCTGACCTCGACCGCCTCGTTGTCGTCCAGGGGCGGCAGCAGCCCGGGGACGGCCGACAGGAGAAGCGTCTTGCCGACTCCCGGCGGCCCGACCAGCGCCAGGTTGTGGCCCCCGGTCAGCGCGAGCTCCAGGGCGCGACGCGCAAGCGACTGGCCGATGATGTCGCGCAGGTCGACGCTCGGGCCGAACGGCCGCCAGGCAGGGAGCGGGGTCGGTTCGGCTGGCGGGAGCGGTCGGACGCCGGCCAGGTGGGCGACAGCCTCGCCGAGGGATGCCGCACCGTGGACCACGATGCCGGGGACGGCTGCCGCCTCGACCAGGTCGTCCTGAGCCACCACGACCGCCCGGCGGCCCGAGTCGCGAACCGCGGCGACCAGGGCCAGGGTGCCGGCCACCGGGCGCAGCGACCCGTCGAGAGCCAACTCTGCCAGGAGGGCAGTGTCGGAGAGGTTCGCCTCGAGCTGGCCGGAGGCAGCCAACAGTCCGACCCCGATGGCCAGGTCGTAGGCGGTGCCTTCCTTGGGCAGGTCCGCCGGCGCGAATATCCCGTTATGGTGACAGAGGCCGCCGCTCTGACTGGGCGTCCAGCTGGGCGCCGCGAGCGGATGCCGGCGCCCCATAGGGTACGTCCGCCGACCAAGCGCCGGCTCGGTCGCCGGCGGCGACGGCGCGGCGTCAGCGCTCGGCGGGCGGCTCGTGCTCGATGAGGCGGTAGCCGACGCCCGGCTCGGTGCGGATGTAGCGCGGCTGGGCCGGGTCGGGCTCGAGCTTCTTGCGCAGGCGCGCCATGTACACGTGCAGGTAGTGGTTCTCCGAGCCGTATTCCGGACCCCACACCCGCTGAAGCAGGGCGCGCTCGGTGAGGACCGTCCCCGGCCGCACCGCCAGCGCGGTTAGCAGGGCGTACTCGGTCGGCGTGAGGTGCACCTCGCGGCCGCTCACCTCTACCCGCCGCCGCTCGCGGTCGATGCGCAGATCGCCGGTGGCGAAGACCGCCTCGGTGCCGCTCGATCGACCGGCGTGCCGGAGCGCGACGCGCACCCGCGCCAGCAGCTCGTCGACGCCGAATGGCTTGATCAGGTAGTCGTCGGCGCCGAGGTCCAGCGCGCGCACCTTGTCGGCCTCCGCGCCGCGGATGGAAAGGACCACGATCGGCGTGCTCGTGCGCGCCCGGACCTCGCTGATGACCTCGAAGCCGGTCATGTCCGGCAGGCCGAGGTCGAGCAGGATGAGGTCGGCGTGGAAGGTCGGTTCGAGCTCAAGCCCCTGACGAGCTGCTCCGGCCGCCTCGACCCGGAATCCGTGCGCGGCCAGGTTGCGGGCCAAGACCGCGGCGGACCGCCGGATCGTCCTCGATGACCAGGATGCGGGCCCCGCCGGCCGTGCTCACGGCTCCGGTTCTCGCTCCAGCGGCGCCGACGGGATGGTGAACGTGAAGCGCGCGCCGTGCCCGTCGAGATTGGTGGCCCAGATGTGGCCGCCATGGGCGGTGACAAGCCCGCGAGCAACCGCCAGCCCGACCCCGCTGCCGACAACCGCGCCGGCGTCCGGGGCGCGATAGAACGGCTCGAACAGCCGCGCCAGCGCCTCCTCGCCGACGCCAGGCCCGCTGTCCTCGATCGCCACGCGCAACTCGCCGTCGGCGACCGAGGCGCTGATGGCGATCCGCCCGCCGGGCGGGGTGTACTTCACCGCGTTCTCAACCAGGTTGGCGATGACCTGGTCGATCTCGACCGGGTCGATGAAGACCGGCGGCAGGTCGTCGGCCACGGCGACCTCCAGGCGGTGCTCCGAAGCCCTCGGAGCGCTCGCCTAGCGAAGCCGGCTCCCGAATGCCCACCTATGCTACCGCGGGTCCCGAGATGTCGACTCGCCGGGAGTCCGGCCGCCCGGGCGCATTCCCGCTGACGCTTATCGGCCGGTTACGCGCTGGATAGGACCCTCGGCCGCGTAATGGCGGGAAAGCTCGAAGGCGACGTCGAGCCCGATCCAGCATGGTGCTCGTGGTCTAGTCTGCAAGAGAGAGTGTCACCATCCTGAGTTCGGTCATGTCCTGAATCGCGTAGCGCGGGCCCTCGCGTCCCCATCCGCTCTGCTTCACCCCACCGAAGGGCTGGAGTTCTGTTCGGCCTCGGGATGGGCCGTTCACGTTGAGTCCCCCCACCCTGATTTGGCGGGCCGCCAGAATAGCGATGTCAAGAGACCGGGTGAAAATCCCGGCCTGCAAGCCCCAAGGACTATCGTTGGCTGCGTGGAAGGCACCCTCGATGTCATCGTAGGGCAGGATCGCGAGAGTTGGCCCGAATACCTCTTCGCAAACAATTCGATCGTCGGGACGCACGCCAGTCAAAATCGTGGGCCTAAGGGCAGCCCCCGTCCGCCGGCCGCCACTTTCGACTTTCGCGCCGCGGTTCACCGCCTCTTTGATCAGAGTGGAGACGCGTCGGGCGGCGCTTTCAGAGACGAGCGTTCCGATCTCCGTCGCCTCGTCCCGAGGATCGCCCATGCGCAGCGACTCGGTGCGAGCCACCAAGAGTTCTAGTAATGGTTCGATTACCGAGACGTGCACGTAGAGCCTCTGAACAGAACCGCATGACTGGCCGGCAAGGCCGAAGGCCCCAGGAACAATGCCATCGGCCGCGCGGTTCAGATTCGCGTCCGAATGCACGATCGTCGCTGAATTCCCACCGAGTTCCAGTACCGTCCTCTTGAGACCTGCCGTGGCGAGGATCCTTCTGGCGGTAGTGCCTCCGCCTGTAAAGCTGACCAAATCCACCATCGGGTGACCTACAAGGGCTTCTCCGGCTCCTCCTCCTCCATGGATGAGCTGGAGCGCGCCGGGTGGTACACCGGCCGCGATCGCCGCCTCGACCAACCCTTGGCTAACGAGGGCGCCTTCAAAGGGTGCCTTGAGCACCACACTGTTCCCGGCAGCGAGCGCCGGGCCCAACTTGTGACATGCGAGAACGAGAGGGGCATTGAAGGGATAGATAGCGGCGACCACGCCCACGGGTACGCGAAGGGTGAAACCAATCCGCCGCGGGTCCCCTGGGACCGCGTCCAGAGGGATGACCTCTCCGCTGATGCGCTTGGCTTCCTCAGCCGACAGTTCGAGGGCCTGAACTGCCCGACCGACCTCTGTGCGGCACTCGGTGATCGGGCGTCCCGTCTGGGCCACCATCGACATGGCTAAGGAGTCCGTCCGCTGCTTCACCTCGCCCGCCACTCGCCAGAGGAGAGCAGCCCGCTCGTGCGCCGGCATACTTGCCATAGTTCGGGCTTCCGCAGCCGCTGCTCGCACGGCGGAGTCGACCAAGGCCGGTGAGGCGCGGCAGACGCGCGCTACCCCTAGCCGAGTGTATGGATCGCGGGCGACTTTAGTCGACGTCGTTTCATGCCAACGACCGGCGACGTACAGGAGGGCCGGAGGCGGGTCTGCGTCGCGGCCCGACTTGAACGGTGCGGAAGTCATGCCAAATAGCCGAGCGGTCTATCTCCGCCCGAAAGGGGACATCGATCCGGCGCAGCTGCTGATTCCACCACCTGGGACCCAGCAAGCCTCGAGCTCTGATGGCATAGACAGGCACACTGTCCATCCGGGCGCTGGCGGTAGTGATCGTGTGCCACCTGGCTACCCGCTGGCCTGAAGAAGTCGACGTCCTTCGCCGATTGAAACCCCAGCCATCTTGCTGATCAAGAGGTGAGCGTAGACGATAGTTCATCCGCAGCGTTTAGCAGTAGTGGCAGCACGTCTCTGGCCCGCGCGTCCGTAAACCTCGTAACGGGTCCTGAAACCCCAATTGCCATTACGCCGGAGGGGGTACGCACCGGTGCTGCGATGCTGTGAATACCGGGGACCCGTTCTCCGTGGCTTTCGGCAAAGCCGCTGGCGACGATATGGGAGAGCTGCCGCTTGAACTCTCGGGACTGACGGCTCGAGGCCCTCCCGTCTCGCCGGGTAACGTCGCCGCCATCGAGGCTACCGAAAGCCACGAGGACCTTGCCGAAAGCCCCGACCTCGACGGGGAGCGGCGTTCCAATCTCGAAGCGACGACGGAGCTCATGACGACTCTCTTCCTGAGCGACGTGCACGCGATATCGGCCGACGCGCATGGCGAGCCCAGCCGTTTCCTCGGAGGCGTCCCGTAGCCTTGCCAGATATGGGGCACTCGCAAGAACGGCATCGGGTTGCCGGACAGTCGCGCCGGATAGATCGAGGATACGAGGGCCGAGGGAGTACCTCCTCGTAACCTCATTGCGGAGGACGAGGCCCTTCTTCTGCAGTGCCATCAAGAAGCGGTGAACTTGGCTCTTGTCAAGGCCTGTTTCCGCAGCTATCTGAGTCACCCCGAGTTCGGCGGCCTCTGTGGCCGCGAACGCTAGAAGTACGTCCAGCGCGCGCTCGGCAACTTCACTCGACCTGCTAACTGCAGGGCGCAGACCTACCGATTGATGGAGCTGCTCCATGAAGGTCCTTATACCGTCTTGCTTGGCATTCGCTCCAGACAAATAGTTGCCGAGAACACACCACGATTGTACTATGGGGAACGAATGTCGGCGGACGACCTCCTGGCATCACTCCATGAAATCCTGAACCGTCACGAGTCTTCAGCGGCGAAGGATCGTGCAATCCTCCCCAACCCGCCGTTCTTCGTAGGAGGTGAAGGGGCTCGGATTTGGGACACGGCTGGTCGCGAGTACATTGACTTGTGCTCGGGCGCCGGAGTCAACAGTTCGGGTTACGGGAATAAGGCCGTCAGAGAAGCCGCGGTCGCGCAGCTCTCAGCTGGCCTGAATCACGTCGGGGCGATGTTCGTGAGCCCCCCTAAGGCGACCCTCATCGAGGCAATTACGAGCGTGATGCCCTCGGCACTCACGAGGGTGCACCTCACGGTAACTGGCGGCGAGGCTATCGAAGCAGCCTTGAAGATCGCGCGGATACGCACGGGCCGGCACAACATGATCGCGTTCTGGGGCGCCTATCACGGCCGCCCCCAAGGCGCACTTGGGCTCACTGCCCACCGAGCCAGCCGCGATCCGATTCTCCCCCTCTCCATAGGGTCGGCTCACTTCCCTTACCCATACCCATATCGCAATCCTTGGGGCTTCGACCCCACGGATGCGGACCGCATCTGTGAAATGACGCTCAATTACTTGGATGCTGCGCTCGAGAGCCCAGCGTCAGGGCTTTCGCCAACCGCGGCCGTAGTCGTCGAGCCTATCCAGGGAGTCGGTGGCGTAGTTATTCCTCCAGCCGGATTCCTCTCGGGCCTGCGGGAGATTTGCAGCCGACACGACCTCCTCCTGATCATCGACGAGATCTTCTGTGGCTTCGGGAAGACGGGAGCCTGGTTCGGCTTCGAACGCGATGGAGTTGTGCCTGATCTGGTCGTGATTTCCAAGGGCTTCACTGGCGGGTTTCCGGTCTCCGCTGTCGTGGGAACTGAAGAGATCATGACCAGCATTCCGCAGGGCGTTCAATCGACCACATTCGAGGGGAACCCGGTCATATCAGCTGCTGCGGCGGCAAACATCGAGTACCTCGCCTCTATTGACGCACCGGCACGTGCCCGCGAACTTCACGGTTATATCGAGCGAGCCCTGTCCGAAATAACTGCGGGCTGCGTGGGAGAGGTGCGCGGAATGGGCGCGATGTGGGGCCTTGAGATTGTCCATCCAGGGTCGACGGCGCCCGACTCGCATCGGGCCAAACAAGTCCAAGCTGACTCGCTGAGAAACGGTGTCTTGACGTACCTGGGCGGCTACTACGGGAACGTCGTGGGCCTGATACCGCCTCTCGTGGCGAGTAGGGATGACATCGACGAGGGCGTCAGCCGCGTTAGCGCGGCAATTGTAAATAACGCTGAATAGTGGGCCACCCGGGCAACACCACCATTCACCGCGGCACACGCTTCGCTGTCGATATCGGCGGAACTTTTACCGATGCGGTCGCCCTGCTGCCCGACGGCTCCATCGTGTCAGAGAAAGTCCTAACCACTGCAGATCCCGCCGAGGGCTTCCTCGCCGGGATAGGACTACTGATGACCCGCTATGGCATCGCCGGTAATGACGTCGTGGAAGTGCTGCACGCCACGACGCTGGGCACCAACCTCATTCTGGAGCGTGGGGGCAGAGATGTCGCACTTCTCGTCACGGAAGGCTTCCGGGATGTGCTTGAAATCGGTCGTGCCGTCCGCTATCGCATGTACGACATCGCCATGGCCAAGCCCGCGCCCCTTGTGCCGCGGTCGCGAATTTGGGAAGTCAACGAGCGAATCAGCGCAGATGGGACCGTGGTCCGACCGTTGGACCGCGTCCGGGTTGGAGCGATCGCGCGAGCTTGGCGAAGAAGGGGCATCAAGAGCGCAGCTGTTGCGTTCCTGCATTCGTACGCGTTTCCGGAGCACGAGATCTTGGCATCCGCGATCTTGCGGGACGTGTATCCGGATCTGTCTGTGACGATCTCGTCTGAGCTCACAAACCAGGCACGCGAGTACGAGCGGACGAACACGGCACTTGTCAACGCCTACGTGGCGCCAACCCTCGCGGGTTATCTGTCTCGGCTCAAGGCGGGTCTCGATGGTCTAGGAATCGACGCACCCATCGAAGTGATGCAATCAAGCGGCGGGCTCGCAAGTCCAGAGATTGCAGCCAAACTCGCCGTCCGAACCCTGGAGTCCGGACCCGCGGCTGGCGTCTTGATGGCTGCCTCGGTATCGCAGCGTACTAGATCAGATGCCATATCCCTCGATATGGGCGGCACGACCACAAAGGCCGCCCCGATCATCGGGGGAATGCCAAACATCGTCCACGAAATGGAACTGGGCCGCTCTGAATTGCGTGCCGGCAGCGGACTCCCAGTAATTATCCCTACGTGTGACCTAGTTGAGATCGGTACCGGCGGCGGCAGCATCGCTTCAGTTGAATTCGGCACTCTTCGCGTCGGTCCTCGAAGTGCCGGGGCAAATCCGGGTCCGGCCTGCTACTCACGGGGCGGCACTGAGGCCACCCTGACCGACGCTAACCTAGTGCTTGGCTACATCAGTGCGGCTGGTCTTGCCGCTGGGAAACTTCCTTTGGACACCGCCGCAGCAGCTCGTGTACTCCAGCGCCTCGGGTCACAGCTAGGCATCAACATGGTTGACGCTGCTTGGGGCGTTCACGCACTCGCAACACTCCACATGGAGCATGCGATACGTCTCGTTTCGATTGATCGCGGTCTGGATCCGCGAGATCTCGCCCTCATCTGTTTTGGTGGAGCAGGACCAATTCATGGTTGTCGGGTTGCCCGATCGCTCGGAATCCGCACGGTCATAGTGCCCGCCGCGCCCGGGACAGGCTCAGCGGTGGGGTTGTTGTACGCCGATCAGTCGGTCGAATTGAGCGCGACCCAGCCGCTACGGGCCAACGAACCGAACGGGCCTCAAGTGATGTCTCGGGTCTTCGCGGAGTTGGAAGAACGTGCCGAAGGCCTCGTCGCATCGCTTGGTCTTCGGGATGCGCGCCTCCATCGGGCCGTCGGCGCTCGTTTCGTCGGCCAAGGCGACGAGATGCAGTTGACGCTCAGGCCTGGGGACGACTCCTCAAGCATCGAGGAGGCGTTTCGTGCCCGATACAGCGCGCTCTATGAAGCTCCCACAGATCAAGATGTGGAGTTCGTTACCTGGTACGTCCAACTCAGGGCGGCCAGGAGGCGTAACGTGGCCATTGCTGCGTTCGCGAGTGAGGAAGCGCTCGCAATCGAGCCTCGAGCCCTTTTCATGCCCGAGACCGGCGAGCGCGAAATCCAGCCAATCAGGCGCTCCGCCATCTCGGCGGGCGAGTCGGTCATTGGTCCAACGATCATCCAGGAGCCGCACACCGCTGTCGTACTCTTGCCCGGAGACTCTGCGCACGTCGCCGATTCTGGTGAACTGCTCATAGAGATCGCGCAGTCGTGACGGATGAACTTTCACTCACAGTAATTTGGGGCCGGCTAGTCGCGATCGCCGAGCAAATGGGTCGCGTAGTCCAGCGAACCGCTTACTCCGAGTCGATCCGGGAGGGCCGAGACTTCTCCATAGGGTTGTTCTCGGCAGATGGTCAATTGCTGGCCCAGGCCGATCTCAGCCCGGGACACCTGGGCGCAATGCCACATGTTGTCCAGAATTGCCTGGCCGAATACCCTCCCGAGACCCTGAAGGAGGGCGACGTGGTCGTCCTTAACGACTCCTTCCTGGGTTCCGGCCACTTGCCCGATTTTTTCTGTCTCTCGCCGGTCACGCTCGGAGACCGGAAGATCGGGTATGTAGTTTCGTCTGCTCATCTCCTCGACGTCGGCGGACCAAGGCCCGGAAGCCAGGCCATCGAAGGCGTGGACAACATGTATTCCGAGGGTCTCAGGCTGCCACCGGTGCGCCTTTTCGATTCGGGGCTCCTCAATAACGAGCTCGCCCGGGTCATAGCTGCCAACAGCCGCGTACCTGCGAAAGTTCTGGGAGATCTCGCATCGATGAGGGGCGCGTTGCACGTAGGCGCCCAGCACTTTCGCGAGTTGCGCACGCGCTACGGGCTCAAGACGACTGAGGCCGTCTTTAACGCGATTTTGGATCGCTCGGAAGAAGCAGTGCGTAGCGAGCTCGATCGACTCCCCCGAGGCCGCTTCCGGTTCGTGGACTTCCTAGATGATGTCGGTGCACGAACACCGCCTGTAAGGATGGAAGTCGAGGTCACAATTGCCGATCGCGAAATCACCTACGATTTCAGCGGCTCCGATCCTCAGACGCCTTCGGCAATAAACAGCCCGCTCTCATTCACCCGCGCGTTCTGCTACTGGGCAACCAAGGCGATAACGGTAGGGAACGCCCTCCCCCAGAACAGCGGGCAACTGCGGCCGATTCGGGTCCACGCACCGCAGGGTTCATTCTTCAACCCCCAGCCACCGGCCGCGTCTGGTGGAAGGGCGCTCCTAAACCAACGCATTGTCGAGCTTATTTTTGGTGCACTAGCGGCTGCCATACCCGAACGAGTCACAGCAGCAAGCGGCCAGTGGAGCAACCCAACTCTAGGCGGGATCGATCCACGCACTGGACAAGCCTTCGTCTTCTATGACTACACCGTAGGCGGGGTGGGCGCTCGGCTCACGAGCGACGGCGTCAATGCGCTGTCTCCCGTGTTCTCCCTTCAGAACATCCCTGTCGAGGTTCAGGAAGCGAATTACCCGCTGCGGATCGAACGACTGGAACTGATGACTGACAGTGGCGGCCCGGGAGAGCACCGCGGTGGCCTGTCCGTGAGAAAGGACTTGCGGATTCTTGCTGATGACGTCGAGTTGTCGTGTCTAACCGATCGGGCGAAGTATGCCGCGTTTGGCGTCATGGGTGGCAAATTTGGAACCGCGAGCAAGATCGTATTGAACCCTGGGAGAGGTGAGCGGCGGCTGCACTCCAAGGGGAGTTACCGCCTCAAAGCTGGAGACGTAGTGAGCTTCCGGGGATCGGGAAGCGGAGGCTTCGGGTCACCGCGTCGTCGTTCTCGCCAAAGCGTTGAAGACGATCTGCGGGAAGGCTATGTCTCGCGGGCCGCCGCAAGGGCCGTGTACGGACTGGATGTATGAGTCCCTCGGGCCGGAGGGAATTCAGCGAACGCTTTACAAAGCTGCACGTAACTGTCGGACCTAGCACGCGAACGCTGGAGACTCTTCACGAGCTCATTGCGGCCGGCGCGAACGGCTTCCGGGTCAATTCTTCCCACACTGATGCAGCGGGAGTTGGTGATTGGGTAGGTCTCATATCGAGAGCCCGCAATGAATCTGGAAAAGCGTTAACGATTCGTCTGGACGTCGAAGGCCCCCGAGTAAGGTGCTCCCCGAATACTGAAAGGCTCACCGTTGGGCCGGGAGATGTCTTGGCATTTGCCGAGGATCGATCGATTGCAGCGGATGTGTACCTATCAAGGAGGGGGGCTCTCAAGCAGATCCTCGAAGACGACGTAATCGAAGTGAATCGGGGCGCGGTTGGACTCAGAGTCCTCTCAACCGGAAGGGTGACCCGCCTCGAGGCCGTCAATGCCGGGGAAATCGGCGTGAACTGCGCATTTGCGCTCCGAGGACGCCTGCTGGATCTGCCATTCCCTTCGCGACGGGATCGCGCCGACATGACAGCGGGCATTCGGGCGGGCGTAGACCTTATCGGTCTTTCATGCATATCGTCAGTCGAAGAAATTGAGCGGGCCCGCGCTCATATTGGGGTCTTGGGATCCCGCGTGCGCTTATTGGCAAAGATCGAAACTGCCGAAGCCTTGGGGTCTCTATCCGACATCGTTGCTACCGCGGATGCTGTCAGCATTTCGCGAGGCGACCTCGACACAGTAGTAATCCCCGCCCAACGACCGTCGACGATCGCGCGAATCGCCAGCGAGGCTCGAAAAGCTGGCAGGCCGGTGCAGGTCGCGGGTCGCGTCCTCGGCGACTGGAATGCCACGGGGTACGTCTCGTCGGAGGTGGTGGCCGACCTGTGGTCGCTGCTCGAGCTGGAAGTCGACGGCCTCTCGCTGTCGGACGAGACGGCGATTAGCCGTAACCCTGTTGAGGCGGTTCAGGCCCTCGACCGCGTGGTTCGGCGTTGGGAGCGCACACACGTGCAAGGCCTCTCCCGGTCACGCACCTCGGCCGCTGATGTCGACTCAGCCCTGGCATTGTCACGGGCCCGTATTCCGATGTTCACCACCTTCGCAACACCTAAGGAGGATTCTGGCTGGCTGAACCTGCACTGGGGATTTCCCCGTGACACGAATGGGCATATTGAAAGGCACGAACTATGACCGGCTCATCCACTAGATACGCGATGGCTTGGGAAAGCGTTATCGAGCACCCGCGGGCGGACCGCACGGGTAAGCCGCGCGAGAGTGGCACAACCTTCGTGTCTGTCAAAGGGATCGGCCTTGGGGCGCTTCGAGACATGGTCGAGGTCGCTGGGCCATACATCGACCGGGTGAAGCTCGCATTCGCATCAACCGTTCTATATGACGTCGACTTCGTTAGACGTGTCACCGCGCTGATGAGGGACCACAGCATTGACGTGAATCCTGGCGGCACATGTGGCGAGATTGCCCTGCACCAGGGCCGCTACGCGGAATTCCTCTTACGAGCACGCGAACTCGGTTTCAGCACCATAGAGGTTTCCGACGGAACGATCCCGATGGACGACAAGCGCCGAAGTCAGTGCATCTATGCAGCCATCGGCGCGGGCTTCCGCGTTGTCTCCGAGGTAGGCAGCAAGGTGCGCAGTAGGCAACTTGGGCTACCGGAAGTCGTTCGACAGATCGAGCGAGATATCTCGTTCGGCGTTTCTACGGTCATCATCGAGTCGCGAGCCACGGCGCTAGGAGTCGGGGTCTTTGACGAAGCCGGAAACATCCGGGACGACTATGTGGATTACATCACGGCGCGGACGGACCCGACCAGTCTGACCTGGGAAGCGCCTACACCTTCGGCTCAAATCTACTTTGTAAGTCGCTTCGGACCGAACGTGAATATCGGGAATGTCGGGCCCACAGACGTAATTTCGCTTGAAGCGCAAAGGCGTGGGCTCCGATCTGACACTCTCCGTCTCATGCTCGAAGGTCACCCTGATGCTTCCGACACAGTCGAACCTACGCATTAGCTCGCCAGTGTCATCTAAGACCACGCCAGAGCTTGCGAGGGGATTTGCTTTGACCCCAGCGGGCCGCATCCACTATGCCTCCGCGGGCCACGGTACTCCCGTGGTGCTTCTCCACATGTCTCCTCGATCCTGGACGGCGTACCGCCGAGTAATCCCAATCTTGGCCAGATCTCATCACGTGATCGCCATGGACACGCTCGGATTCGGCGACTCGGACGATCCGCCACGGTCATTCGGAATACCGGACTACGCGTCGAGCGTAGTCGGCTTGATGGATTCAATCGGTGTCGACAGAGCACACATTTGGGGATCCATGACCGGATCAAGAATTGCGTCGGAGCTTGCCGCGGGGTGGCCGGAGAGGGTTCGCAAGCTCGTCCTGATGGGATTCCCCTTGTTTGCCGGCCGCGAACAGCAACGAGCGCGCATTGAGACAGCGAAGGAGGAGCAATGGTGGGTGCCTCGCGAGGATGGATCGCATCTATTGCGGATGTGGCAACACGCCCTCTACGGATTCGGGAAGGACATACCAGTAGCACTGGCTCCCACTGAGATTGACCCGATCGGGTGGCAGTACGCTTTGGATTACATAGCCGACGGCGTCCGTGCAGGTGACGGGTATCTGCGGGCGGCGCTGACTGTCTACGAGCACGACCCGAGGCCGGCCCTTCGGAAAATTACGGCCCCGACGCTGGTCATCGGTCTCGCCGGCGAGCGGATGCGCGAACACATCGCCGGAATTGGACGGGCGCAGGCAGTGGGCGCTCTAATTGAGGATAGTCGGGTGGTACTTCTGGAATCCCCTCAGGCCGATTGCAGGGCGACTTACTACCTCGCCGAATCCCTCGTGGAACTCACGCGGACATTCTTCGAAGATCCCGACAGCTGATGCGCCGCGTGATTTCATTGAGTGTGTGCCGAGCGCGGCTGATCGCCGTTAGGCATCAGCGAAGATCCCCAATGGCAAGTGCGCTGAAACGATGGCGTTGGGGGCGTTCAGGAGCTGACTGATTCTCAAATCCACTGCGACGCTCACAAGGACATAAGCTTGATAGTCCGAGTAGCCGCGTTCCGCCGTGAGGTAGCCGAGCATCTCATCAATGGCGGACGTGGCTGCCAGATTAAGGTCCAGATACTCGTTCTTCCCTTCGGGTGAAATCGGAAATCCGAGGGTCGAGTAGTACTCGAGCCTGGAGGGGGGAACCCGCGCCGCGCGGCTGAATTGTATGACGGGGTTCCGGGACCTCCAGCGGACCTCGTGCTCTTTTCTCAGCCCCACACGGAGCGTTGCCGTGGCGCTCGTCTCAATAGCCACGCCGCAGCTCTCGCCGTCACCTTGAGCCATGTGCGGATCGCCAACCGAAAGCAGGGCACCCGGCACGTCCACTGGAAGGATGAGTCTCGCGCCCTCCGTCAGCTCCTTAACATCTAGGTTGCCGCCAGTTTCTCGGGGCGGCCGCGTCCGCAGACCGTCCTTGGCTGTTCCAGGTATCGCCCCTTCCGGATTGGGGAGCCGCACTGGGAATCCTCGGTCAGCGAGCTCGCGCTCCCTCCTGAGCATCACGGCGAGTCTTTCGTGAGACGGGGCTACACCTACCAGCCCGAGAAAGGGGTCCGCTGGAATCGCAACTCCGGGAATATCAGGTGATCGAGCCAGGCCTTCCTCGAGCCGCCACTTCACTAGGTACGGACTGGCGAAGCGTGGGCCGAATAGTCCCCCCATATGAGACCCAGGTTTGTTCGGGATAACGCATGTGACGCCGAAGGTCGAAGGTTCAATTGAGACAACGTCAATGACGAGCAAGTCGCCCGGCTCGGCGCCCTCGACGTAGATCGGACCGGTCATAGGATGTGTGCGGAGCAGGTCAATAGACTCGACATCTGCGACGCTGCTGGACGGCCCGATCTGCCCGTCCAGCCCGTCCCACAGACTGAGCGCTACGGTGTCTGTGGGCATGATGGACACAACCGGAGGGATATCGGGGTGCCAGCGATTGTGACCGGGACCGCCGCCAGCTGAGAGGGGTTGTCCGGTGTCGAATAGCAGGGACCGCAGTGTGGACAGTTTTTACCTCCGCGCTTCTGCGGCCGCGCCCTTGATGGGGCCCGCAAGGCCAGAGAGGCCCTTAGAGGACGCGGCCGGCGTTGGACGCCGGCCGCGCAGACGAACTACTCGCCGAACGGCGGGACCTCATCGCAGTCGCGAGAAACATCCACCTCGCCTACTTCCTCCAATGCTGCCCGCAAGGCCGTGTCGTCGTAGCCTTGGTCTTCGGGAATCGATTCAACCAACCCATTGTCCAAGAACCACGCGTTATGTTCGTTGATGTTTTCGACATCGACTTCCCCGTTGGGGGAAGTCCATGCCCATTGATCGGTGCCGTAAAGAGCGTCCAGCACACCGCGCTCCACCTGGGTCCACTTTGCGATGATGTCAAGCACTTCCTCTTTGTTGGCCGGATCTTGGAGGTACCTGACACCCAGAAGCGTTGCGGCTAGCCAATTCGCAGCGACGTCACCGCCTTCCCGCTCGAGGAAGGCCGTCGAGGACCCATACAGGCCAATCTCCATATCGGGAACCAGCTCATGCATGGGGATGACCACCTGAGCGATGTTGTTTAGTACGGCATGCGCCACAAATGGCTGAACCATTACCGCGTAGTCAATAGCTCCCGTTTGGAGTGCGGTCAACGAATCTTGATCACTCAGAATGGCAACTTCTTCAAGATCATCCTCGGTCAATCCCTCCTGCTCCAACATCAGTTGCAGCCAATAATCTCGCCCAGTGCCTCGAGCGGTGACGCTGACGGTCCGGCCTTCCAGGTCGGCAGTCGATTGAAGGCCCTGATCCCACAACTGCTGGCTGACGACTAGCGCTGCATCGGACGAGCAGGTGTAGCGAAGTCGGCTGGCGATGGCTCGGACGTTGAGGCCCGAGTTCAGCGCGTTTGACCATGCGGCGCCAGCGCCGAGGGCGGCGTTGACATCAAGGTCCCCCTGAGACATCAGCCCCAGAACATCCACTCCGCTACGGATTGACGTGTAGACGTTCGTGATGCCCCGTTCACTGTAGTAGCCAAGGTCCTCGGCGACGAACATCGGTCCGGCGGAAAGGATTGGCTGATAGGCGACCGTCACGCCGACAGGTCCCGCCGCTTCCGACTCGGCTGGGGCCGACGCCGAGATCGACTCACTCGGGACGATGGACTCCGTTGGGCTTGCGGACTCGGTAGAGCAAGATGCAAGTCCAGTGGTAAGGATTACGAACAGGATGCTGATCATTCTCGTCATCCCGGATACACCCTCCTCATGCACTCAAGTCGAGTACTGCAAATTACGCAGTAGGCTCAATCAACCTGCGGGGCGTCGCATAGGCGGCTACTCCTGCTGGGTGCTCTGACTTGCCCAAGGGAAGAACCGTTCCTGCGCCCAGATCATCAACGTCGTGAGCCCGAAGCCTAAGAGCACGATGATGAGAAGCGTTCCGTACATGTTGTTGATCTGGTAGACCTGCCAGTAGAGCCAGGTCTGGGCACCGATTCCGCTGGACGTGGCCACAAACTCTCCTGCGATCGTGCCTAGGACCGCCATTCCTAGGCCTAAACGCAGTCCTGAGAAGATTGCCGGCATTGCGCCGGGCAAGATGACCTTTGTGAGGAGCTGCGCCTCTGAAGCGCCCATGTTTCTCGCCATACGGACGAGCAACTCGTCGGTCTGAATGACCCCGTAGTAAGTGTTTATAACCGTCGGGAAAAAGCAGCTGAGCGTAGCGAGAGCGATGATCGGGGGCGACCCTAGCCCAAAGATCACGAGCAGGAGCGGCAGGACAGCGATCTTCGGTATTGGATAGATGAACCGTATCAGTGGCTCAAAGGTTAGCCGCATTAGTCGGAATCTACCCATTAATAGTCCCAACAGGACGCCCGAGACTCCGCCTATGACAAAACCCAACAGGATGCGGTGCATGGTCGCCGCGACGCCTGCGACCGCCTCACCTTCCGTAATCAGGCGCCAACTCGCGGCCACGATGGTCGTAGGAGCTGGGAAAAACACGCGATCGATGACCCCAATAGCTGAACCAAATTCCCAGAGGGCGAGGGTCAGTGCTATGGGGATGGCGGTAGCGATAGGGAGCGACGGACCAGCGCGCCTTCTCCTTCGTTCGCTGGAGGTTCTTGAAACCGCCTCGACACCGACGCTGGGAGCGCCCAACTGCGGACGCGGTTCGGTACTCATCCAGCGACCTCCGCCGTCGACCCTTGGTTCTTGAGCAACGCCCAGACGTGAAGCTTGAGATCTGCGAAACGGGGGTCTCTCTCGACTTCAGCGTCCCGTGGCCGCGCAAAGGGGACTCGGATTTCCTCCAGCACCAGCGAAGGGCGTCCGGATAGAACGATGACTCGATCACCGAGTAGGAGCGCCTCGTCGATGCTGTGTGTGATGAACACGACCGTCTTCATGTCCCTCGCCCACAGTGCCAACAGTTCGCCTTGCAGAATTTGGCGAGTTTGAGCGTCGACGGCGGCGAATGGCTCGTCCATCAACAACACCTCCGGGTCGCTGGTAAGCGCCCGGGCCAGTCCTACGCGTTGCTTCATGCCGCCGGATAGTTGATAAGGATGCTTGCGCTCAAAGCCAGTAATTCCCATTAGTTCGAGGAACGCTCGTCCACGCGCGTACCGCTCGACCTTTGGCATGCCCTTCAGTTCCAGGCCGAAGGAGACGTTGTCGATGACGGTGCGCCAAGGAATTAGCGCGTAGTCTTGCCACACAACTGCCGTTAGCGGACGATCCGCTTCTCGTTTGCCGAGGAACCGGACAACCCCGGAATCCGGCCGAAGCAGGCCCGCGATGAGGCTGAGGAGGGTCGTCTTACCGCATCCGCTGGGCCCGACGATGCATAGGAATTCCCCATCCTCCACTCCGAACGACAGTCCGTTGGTGACCTCGATCGGAGTCTCGGACTGAGACTGATAGGTCTTGGAAATGCCGTCGACTTCGATGCGCAACCTTCAAGACCTCAGGCAGACTCGGCGAAGCTAGACCAGGTCCCGGAGACAATCTCTCCGTCCACCGAACAGCGTCCAGGCGGAATCCAGGGCCTCGCTGCGCACGAGTTGCCGCACGAGATCCCATCGCCGCAATGGCGAATCTGGAAGCTCGGCGGTTGGTACTGGAAACTGGCCCCAGTACACCCTTGGTCTCACCAGCATTTCGCTTGCACTTTCGTACAGCCTCGTTGCGAGACTGCCCTGGTCGCCAATCCTCGACAGGTGCCGGCTGCGTCGCCCTCCCTCGATTCTGGGGAAAACGACCCTCAAACGGGCACCGGAAATGACTGTCTGGGGAGCAGCAAACTTCTCGAGGGAAACACAAACCTTCTGCCTCCCGCCATCTGGAGCGACTCTGGACGTTCCCACAAGCTCCTGTGGGATTGAGTCAATGCGAATGTTGTCGTGAAGGCTTCCGCGCAGCACGTCGACGGTGTCCCCCGCTATTCGCAGGTGCGCCATCTCGGTAGATACAAGCCGCATACCGCGGTTCAGCAATCCCTCAAGCACGATGTCCGTCTTGCCAGCGCCTGCCGTCCCAGCGGCGATCACCACGGACGAGCAGTCCGGCGTGGCTAGCACTGCTGCATGAAGGCTGAGCGTTGAGTGATGCCGCTCAAGGGCAAAGTACACCGCCCTGGACGCTAGTCCTGCGTTCCCAAAGAGCGTGTAGCGCGGATCTGGAGCTCGCTCTTCCAAAATCTCCAGCGCTCCAGAGACAGTTACCTTCGTGTCCGACCAGGTCAAATTCGGAGCGCCATCCTTTGAGATGAGATCGACCGTGAATTCGCCCACGCCGTCACGCGTGACAGCCGGCGCCGGCAGCGCCGCCAAGAACGACCAGGGAGCAAGTTCTGTGCCTGGGTCTGGGGCGAGAGAGCGTTCTGCTCGAGTCAGCAACCCTTCGTGCGTCGCTCTGACACGGACGGACGTCCCTAGGAGGTTAAGGCTTCGTCCGGCGACGAAACTCGTCGTCCCAGTCGCTGGCGTCCCGGCCGTCAGGGCTTCTGTTGCCAATATGGCACCACCAATTGCTATACTGATAACGACTCTACCCGGGGTTTAAGGGCGTGTCAAGGTAGGAGATCTGGCCGTGACGGCCTAGGTAGCGCCTCACGCGAGACTCGAGGTCGGAACAGAATGGATCTCGGAAGGGAACCCCCTCAGGCCAGGCACTCGGGACGCGCAGCGATACTCCCGTTTCTGCGAGAGGGCGCCCGCCAAGCTGCGGCTTTGGTGCCCGGGCTCAGCCTCGTGTTGTCACTCTGGGTGGCGGTCGAGCTCGTGGCGCCCGCCCTACCGAGGGGCCTGAGCGCTATCACACTAGGCGTTGCGGTCGGCATCACTGTTGGCAACTTGATTCACCCTGGGGCTGCGCTTGGCCCAGGCGTCGGCGTCGCGCAATCCAGCTTCCTGCGCCTCGGCATTGTGCTCTTGGGTGCGAGGCTGAGTTTCCCCGCCGTGGTCGAGACGGGAGTCGGAGCGCTAGTCATCATCGTCACTTGCATGACGCTGGCGCTGGTGGTCACGATGCTCCTCGCGAGAAGAATGGATGTTCCATTTCGGCTCGCGGCGCTTATCGCGGTCGGGACTGCCGTGTGCGGAAATTCAGCGATCGTTGCGGTGGCTCCCGTGATCGGGGCCTCCAAACGTGATATCAGCTTCGCCGTCGCAGTCATTACCCTATTCGGCTTTGCCGCAGTCCTGGTCTACCCGGCCGCTGGGGAAATGCTCGGCTTGAGCGACTCGGTGTTGGGGCACTGGGCGGGCGCGGGAATCCACGACACCAGTCAAGTGACTGCAGCGGGCTTTGCCTACTCGGAAGGCGCCGGGGAGATCGCCACGATCGTGAAGCTCACTCGTAACACGCTGCTGGGACCGCTCATTGTCATTTTGGGCTGGATCTACGCTCGATCGTTCGAGGCGCGCGATGGGATCAGCGATCGTCCGCGTAGTGTCACGAGAATTCCACTGTTTGTCGTGGGCTTCATGGCAATGGCGATCCTAAACAGCCTTGGCCTCATCCCCGCTTCTGCCGGAATGTTCATTAACGAGGCCTCGGCAGCCCTTATCTTGGCGGCGCTCATCGGGGTGGGCCTCGGGACCGACCTGCGTCAGATTCGATCCGTCGGGGCGGGGCCACTGTACTTGGGAATGGGTGTAGCGGCGCTGGTGGGTGCTGCCGCCCTGGCGTTGTCGGCGATGCTGGCCCCCCCCTGACGTGACGGGCGCCAGTCTCCACAGTTGCCGGACGACCCTAGTGGCCGGCGGCTGAATCTCTCCCTCGCGGCTCCCACCTTCGGAATGGCAGCGGACCGCCAGCAGTTCGCGACATCCATCAAGGCCTGAGGCGCCGGCGTCGATGCCGTCGAAGTTGGTAGCGGCCTTCGTTCCGCGGGGGTTGACCGGCACGCTCCCAAGGCAAAGGCTGACGCCGCGCAGATCGGGGATCCGTCATCAGCCGATCCGCGGGGTTGGGGGGCGGTGGTCATCGAGGGCCAGGCTTAGCGCCACCGCGAGCTCGCTCCCGGGCCCTTCCTCGCGGACGTTCCTCGTCAGCCCGACGAGGGCGCGCTTCATGGCGTCCTCATCGGCGAGGCCCGGCGCGAACCGGAAACTATTCCGCTCGACAGCCACCAGCAGGGTCCGCGTCAATTCTTCCCGCTCGAGGCCGTGCTTCGCGTAAAGGAGCCAACCGTGGCGCCTCCGAGGCCGGGCCAGGAGCTCCCAGACCGCATCGCCGAGCCCCTCGACGTCGACGACGATCGAGCAGGTCGGGTCGTCGGCCTTGAGGTGGAGTGCCCGGTCGACGACAGGGCCGGCCTCGTATGGGAACCGCTCGATGGCGGTGATGATCTGGCCCCCGTCGTCGCCGGCCTCAGCGGTGACGATGGCCCCACCGTGGCCGCGGGTGACAACGGCATGGCGGGTCAAGCGTTACCGAACAGGGCCGCGATCCGGTCCAGGCTGAATAGCGATCAGGGTCGAACGAGACGGATACCGACGCCCAGGTTGGTGGAGGCCAACCCGATTGTGCTTTGGCTGTCCGGTCCCGTGAGCGGCAGCCCGTCCAGCCCGACCCACGGCAAGTGTGAGATGTCGAAAACGTACTGGGTGACAAGCAGCCGACGGTGTTTATCGGCGTTTTCGAGCCGATGGAGCAGCCCGAGGGGGGTCAAGCGCGGCTCTGCAGTGCTCTTGTAGGGCTGTGCCGCCTCGATGACAGCGAGGGCACCATCCGGCATCCCTTCGGTCTGTCGCGTGAACGTTCTTCGGCCGCGTCGCGCCTCATCATCTCGACTGACGAACCCCCCGGACCCATCTTTGAGCCAGAAGTTCTCGGTGAAGATGGGGAACCCGGCGAGGCTCTCCCTATCCCTTGGCAGCCACGCCCTAGTCAGCATCGGGTGAACAGTCCCATTCCTCGACGGCTGCTTGCGCACGAGTAGGCTGCAGACCGACATGGATAGGGTGCGAGTGCTGGTGGAGGCGGAGGCCAAGGTCGAACCTTCTGCTGGTACGACGAAGCAAACTGGAGAGTATCGACCTTGCGGCGCTTGCCGGCCGCCGACCCCTTCGCCTACGGCTTCATCATCACCACAACGACCGGGACGGAGGCGCCGTCGACTGCACGTGATCACGACCGAGCCGATCAGGGCCGGGTCACCGGTGGAGTCCAGCCCGCGGGCTTCCTGGAACAATTCGAGGACGGACCGCCAGACGTGCTAGGAGTTGGTACCGCATACCGGATTCCACGGGGATTGGGACCCCCGACACGATGGCAACATCGTGTGGGCCTCTTCGCAGGCCCAAGGCAGAGAAGCGATTAGCGGTGACCCCGCTGCGCCATGCCGCGTCAGCTGGCTTTGAGCGCGTAGGCGACGGCCTCGTCCAGGCTCATCGCCTGCCCCTCGGCCCACAACCGGGCGTCGTCCGCATCGGTAGCACGCCGCTCCATGAGCTGCCGTCGCTCCTCGATGGCATCGGCGCCGACCTCAAGCCCCGTGTCCGTGGCCTCGCCAGACGCCGCCGCCGCCCCGGCCAGGCGCAGGGCCCGCTCGACGTCACCCTCGACTGCGGCCAGATCGGCGAAGTTTCCAAGGAACACGACCATCGCCGAGACGTCGCCCGCGTCGCGGAAGAGCTCCAGCCCCTCGGCGAGCCGAGCCCGCGCCTCGTCGATACGGCCCAGGCGTCTCGCGCTGACCCCGACGCCCCACAGAGCCCATCCCTCGTGGAACCGGTCGCCCACCTCCCGGAAGATCTCCAGCGCCTCCAGGGTCGTGGCCATGGCGGCTTCCTCGTCCCCCTCGATCATGCTTGCCAGAGCCCATAACGCCTTGGCCCGGCCGCCCCGATCGCCCGCGTCCCCGAAGATGGCCGCGGCCTCCTGAAGGAGGACCTTGCACCGATCCTTGTCACCCCGGAAGGAGAACACGAACGACAGGTTGTATGCGCTCTCGGCAACCGCCCCCGGGTCGCCGGACGCCCGGCTGAGATCCAGCGCGCGCTCGTATGGGGCCTGTGCCGTTGCGAAGTCGCCCATCCAATAGGCCACGCTCCCGGCCGCACCAAGCGCTCGCGCGAGGGCCGCCGGATGTCCGTCAGCGCCCGGCAGGGCAAGGAGGCCGGCAAGACGCTCTCTTCCTTCGCGCAGGTGCCCCCGCACCTGCCAGAAGCGCCACAGCGCCGCGCCGAGCCTGAGCGCAACGTCGACCCAGCCCCGGGCCATGGCGCGGTCCAGCGCCGTGCGGAGGTTGTCGTGGTCGGCGGTCAGGGCGTCGAGGAATCTCGCCGATCGGGGCCCGGTGAGCTCCGGCTCGGCCTGCTCGGCGAGGACCAGAAATTGGTCGGCATGGCGGCGCTCGATCGCCTCGGCATGACCCCCGCCGGCCAGCTGGTCAGCCGCGTACTCCCGGATTGTCTCAAGCATCGTGAACCTCGGATCCTGGGCGGTCGTTTCCATCTGCCGGAGGAGGCTTTTGTTCACGAGCGATGCCACGCCCTCGAACGTGTCGCCGAGCTCTCCGTCGCAGACGGCCTCGGCCGCGGCCAGGGTGAACCCGCCCGCGAAGACCGAGAGGCGAGCGAACAGGGTGCGCTGCCGCTCGTCGAGCAGGTCGTAGCTCCAGGCGATCGTGTCGCGCAGGGTCCGCTGCCTGGCCGGAAGGTCCCTCGAGCCACCGCCGAGCAGCGGCAATCGCCGTTCCAGACGCGATAGCAGGGCCTCCGGGCTCAGGATCTTCGTCGTCGCCGCGGCCAGCTCGATCGCCAGGGGCAGACCGTCGAGCCGGGCGCAGATCTCGGCGATCGCGGCAGCGTTTTCGATCGTCAGCTGGAATCCCGGGCGGACAGCGGACGCCCGCTCGACGAACAGGGACACCGCCTCGTAGCGAGCGAGCCGCTCGAGCGACGGCAGGTTCGCGAGGTCGGGCGTCTCCATCGGCAGCACCGGGTACTGTTGCTCTCCCTGGAGCCCGAGGGGTTCCCGGCTGGTAACGAGCGTCCGGACTCGGGGGGTCAGGGCCAGCATCTCGCCTACCTGCTCGGTTGCCGCCATCACCTGCTCGAAGTTGTCGAGCACGAGGAGCACGTTCTTCGCCCGGAGGGCCTCGATGACAAGTTCCAGCGGCTGCCGGTCCGGTTGCTCGCCGATCCCCAGGGCCTGACCGATCGTGGGAATGACGAGGCCGGGGTCCGAGATCGAGGCGAGTCGGACGAGGAAGGCCCCATCCTCCATCTCGGCCTGGAGATCCGTGGCGGCCCGCAGGCAGAGGCTGGTCTTGCCGGTCCCGCCGGGGCCGGTGAGGGTTACCAGCTTCGAGCGCGAGACGAGATCCTTAACGTCGCGGAGCGCTCGCTCCCGGCCCACGAAGCTCATCAGCGGCGTCGGGAGGTTGCCGAGGCGAGGCTCGGCTGAGCGGATCGGAGGAAAGTCAGCGGGAAGGCCCGAGATGACGACCTGGTACAGGCGCTCGGGCCGCTCGAGGTCGCGGAGCCGGTGGTCGCCGACGTCGCGCAGGGCGATCTGCTCCGGGAGGGCGTTTTCCACGAGGGCCTTCGTGGTCTCGGAGATCAGGAGCTGACCGCCGCGCCCAGCCGCGGCGATCCGGGCCGCCCGGTGGACGTCGAGGCCCACGTAGCTGTCGCCACCCAGGGTTCCGCGGCCCGTGTGGAGCCCCATCCGCACCCTGACGCGCGCGCCCTCCGGCCACGCCTGCTCCTCGAGGGTGCGCTGGCCAGTGACCGCGGCGGCGAGGGCTTCCCCGGCGTCCGGGAACACGACGAAGAACGAGTCGCCCTCAGTTCCGACGACGGTTCCGCCGTGAGCCCCAAACGCGTCTCGGAGCAGTCGCTGGTGGGTCTCGAGCACGCCCGGATAGCGCTCCCCGAGCGACTGCAGGAGTCGCGTGCTGCCCTCGATGTCGCTGAACAGGAACGTGACCGTTCCCGTCGGTAGCTCGGAACGACTCTTCATGTGGATTCTCACGGGCGGGCCAGTATGCGCGCCGGTGTGGACGCACTCCGGATGCACGTTAGCAGTCATCACTTCGCAGACGGGTGGGCCTCGACGTCGGCGATCCGATCGACGAAGTGGGCGATACCAAGAGATGACTGGGTTGCCACTTGGGAGGGTCGCAGGCCTCTTGGGAGGTGATGCGCTCTCAGCCTCGGACGTCGAGTCCCTGGTGAGACAAAGGAAGGTAGCGACGAACGACGCCGATGAGTTGATCGGCGGTTGGCTCGTCGATGTGGCTAGGGCCCGGCTGTACGCTGCGGCTTCTCTGCGGCCCAGTGCAGGCCCGGTCGCCGTCTCGGCTCCTCAGGTCTCTGCGCTCGCAGGCGCCATCCTCGCTGCTGAGGTCCAAAAGCCCGCGAACAAAAGGCTCGATCGCCGGATCGACATTGATCTCTCCGGATTCCCGACTGGCTTCCTAAGTAGGCAACTGGAGGACCTGACCGGGCGCTGCCTGGGTCACAGCGCCTTTCGGCAGCAGGTGTATACCGACACCTGGGGTGCGTCTGAGTCAGAGGTCACGAAATGACCCCCAGCGATGGGTTTGCCGAGCAGTCGATCGCCCGGAGAGGCGGCGCGGTGACGGACGGCGAGGTCCGCATCCGAGAGCCCCACGTAGCGGCGCACCATGTCGAGCGTGGTGTGGCCGAGGATGCGCTGCAGGCTGAACGTGTCTCCGCCATTCACAGATACGAGCGCGCGAAAGTGTGGCGCAGCGTGTGGGGACTGCAGCGACCGGGGATGCCCGCTCGAACCTTGAGTCGGTTTAATACCTGCTGAATGCCGCGCCAACCCAACGCTCCGCTGCCACGCGGGCGGAAGACGGGCTCGCTTGGGTCAACCCGACCGTTCTGCCGTAGATAGCGCAGCAGCGCCTGGCGCGCCGCGTTGCCGACCGGCACGACTCGCTCGCGCGAGCCCTTTCCCAGCACCTTGACGCTACCGTCCGGTCGGAGATCGCAGCGACGCAGCCCAGCCAGTTCGGAAAGGCGAAGACCGGTGTCGAGCAGCAGCAGGACGATGGCGCGGTCGCGCACCGACGCGGCGTCGAGCAGGCGGCGCAGCGCCTCATCGGACAGCGGTTCGATGAGCTTCTGCGGCACTTGCGGGCGACGCAGAGTGCGCAGCGCGCGCGCTTCGGCCAGCTGCTCGAGGGCGCACCAGTTGCCGAACGCCTTCAGCGCGCGCACATAGCCCGCCACCGAAATCGGGGAGAGCGTCGCGCGCAGGCCGAGCAGCCAGCTGCGCGGCTCGGTCCGCGTTAGCGCGTCCAGAGGGGGCCGTAGACCGAGATCGCGAGCGGCGCGGCCCAGCACCATCCGGTACCACTCGATGGTCTTCGGCGAAGCGCCCTCGGCCGCCTTGGCGGTCAGGAAGTGCTCCACGGCGGCGCCGAACGTCAGCGGACCTGCGGGAGACTCAAGCGCCCATTCGTTGCGGGCGCCAGGATCAGGTGCCCATTTGTCAGGGGAGTCAGGTGCCCATTGCACGGTTTCGGCCTCCAACGAGGGCCGATCGCTCACGCTCGGGACACCATATCTGCGCCGATCCGAGCCGCCACCACAATCTGTTGTGGTATCGACGCCGATTTGGCTGGGGCGGAAGGATTCGAACCTTCGATCTCCTGGTCCAGAGTCAGGCGCCTTACCGTCGCAAGGGTTCGATAACGCGTCGTCGCGATGCCTCCACAAAGAAAGGCTACCGCGGCGTGGGCGCCTCCTTGGCGGCCTCCGGCTTCGCGGCTCGGACAGGCGCGCGCGGCCGCGGGGCGGTCAGGGCGCGGTCAAGTAGGCGGAGGTGCTGCTCCGCCCGGAGCCCCTGGAAGATCGTGCGCGCCTCTTCGGCCGCTTCGCGGGCGTCCGCGCTTTCGGGGCCCAGCATCGTGACCAAGTCGAGCTGGGTCATCGCGAGCTCGAAGCGCGCACCCAGATCGCGCCACGCGCGGAGAGCATCGGCAAATCCGGCCCGAGCATCCGGCTCACGTCCCTCGAGCGCCGCGATGCCGGCCTCCAGCTCACTCCGGCCGGCCGCTTGCACCCTTCCTGGGATCTCGGCCATCGTCGCGTGAGTCGTGACTGCCCCTGACAGGTCGCCGAGCCAGCAGGCCAGGCGCGCCGAGCGCAGCAGGGCGGTACTGTCGGGGGCATGCGACCGAGCGAACGATGAGGTCGCCAGGCGGCGCGCCTCTTCGAACTCGCCGCGAGCGAGGAGCACATCGCTGCGGATCTCCTCCTGAAACGCGATCGCCGCTTCCAGATCGGGCGGCGGGGGGAGCGCCTCGAGGTCTGCATCGATCGGCTCACCGAGCAGGCCCCGGATGTGGATGCGCTGTAAGCGGGCGACGGGGTGAGCATCCGGATCGTTCCCGAGTGCCTCCTCGCTCTGGGCGGCCGCCCATTCCCAGTCGCCGATGCGGATCGCGGCATCGACAGCGTTGCCGAGCAGCCAGTAGCCGGGGCCTCCCAGCCCAAGACGCTGCGAGAGCTCGTACCCCTCACGCGCGACGCGGTACGACATGACGATATCCTCCGCAGCCGCGGCGTAGCTGAGGTTCACACGGGCGCGCAGCTCCTCCACCGACATGCCATGAGAGCGGGCCATGCCGACCGCGCCCTCGAGGGTGACGATCGCCTCTTTGATGCGACGGACATCCGCGAGAGCGGCGCCACGGGTGACCAACAACTCGAGCACATCGCGGGTCAGCTCCATGCGCTCCGCGCTCGGCAGCGTGGCGTCTACGAGTTCCAGGCACCTCTGGGATCGCTTCAGGAGCAGGTTGGCGCGCGCCAGCTCCGCCATCAGATGCACGTAGTGGCGCGAATCGGCCAGATCCTCGAACTCACGAGCGGCCTCCTCCAGAAGCGCCACCCCATCGGACAGGCGGCCGACCACATCACGGTTGAACGCCACACCGACGATGGCTCTGAGCACGCGTCCGCGGTCACCAAGCGGTCGTACCAACTCGAGCGCGCGCTCGGCGTGCGGAGTGGCGAGGTCGAATCCGCCGGCGTTCGTCAACGCCTTCGCGGCGGCCGCGTGGAAGTCTGCGGCCTCGAGCGGATCGGTCGTGACCTCGATCGCCCGCTCTAGGTAGGTCGCCGCCTGGCGGAGCGAGCCGAGTGCGCTCGCCCGCTCCGCGGCTCCTCGCAGTGCGACGCGCGCCTGGGCGGCCACCGCCTCACCCTCGGGCCCCTCCGGCTGCGCCCGGTAGGCGGAAAGGTAATGTTCGGCCAGGACTCCCGCGATCCCCTCGTCGTCGAGCGTCTCGAAGTGGCGGGCGGCCGAGACGTGGAGGCGCCTCCGATCGCGCCGCGCCAGGGTCGCGTAGGCCACCTCGCGGATCACCGCCTGCACGAAGCCGTACTGCCCGCGCTCCGGCGAGCGCGGGTCTACGTCGAGAACCAGCAGCTCGCGTCTGACGAGGGCACGCAGCCGGGTCGCGACCTCCTCGGCCGGGACGCCGCTAACCGCTGCCAACGCTTCGATGGTGAATGTCTTGCCGATGACCGATGCCGCCTGGAGCAGTGCCCGGTCCTTCGCTTCGAGCGCGTCGAGGCGCGCGGCGACGAGCGCCTGGAGCGATGGCGGAACCGAGAGCTCTCTCAGATCGCCGACCGGTCGGTAGGCGCCGTCGTCGCGCTCCAGACGGCCGTCGCTGAGCAGCATCCGGACCGTCTCCACGGCATATAGCGGCACCCCTTCGGCCCGCTCCAGGATCACCGAGACCGCCGCCTCGGGCAGTCCGGGTACCAGCCCAGCCAGCAGCTCCCGCATCTCCACGTCCGAAAGTGGCTCGAGGACGAGCGAGGTGAAGTTGCGCCGTCCAGCGCCCCAGTCGGGTCGCCGGTCGAGGAGTTCGGGGCGCGCCATGCTGATGACGTAGATCGGTCGGTCGCGCGACCATTCGAGCACGTGGTCGATGAAGTCCAGCAGGCCGCCATCGGCCCACTGGAGGTCCTCGAAGACGAGCACCACCACCGCCCGCTCGGCGATCCGCTCGAAGAAGGTGCGCCAGGCGGCGAACAGCGACTCGCGGTCACCGCCATCACCCGAACTCGCCTCGAGACCCAGCAGCTGGAGCAGTCGCGGCTCGATCCAGCGCCGCTCCGTCTCATCGGTCACCCAGGTGCCGACCGTCTCGACCAGCTTGGCGCGCATGGCGGCCGGCTCTTCGCCCTCGGTAATGCCCGCGCGGGAGCGCACCATCTCGGCCAGCGCCCAGAAGGTGATCCCATCGCCGTAGGCGGGTGAGCGGCCCTGGTGCCAATAGACGAGCTCGGTGACCCCGTCGAGGTACTTCTGGAACTCCCAGACTAGACGGCTCTTGCCGATGCCGGCCTGCCCCATGATCGAGACCAGCCGCGGCCGGCGCTCGGCGCCGGTGGCCAGGTGGAACTCCTTGAGCATGCGCAGCTCGGCCTGGCGGCCGACGAAGGGACCCTCGAGCTGCTCGCTGCGGCCGGCGCCACCGCGCCGCGCCACCACGCGCAGGGCGCGATAGGACGTGACCGGCGCGACCTTCCCCTTGAGATCCTGCTCGCCGGCCGGCTCGAAGGCGATGGCGCCGCTGGCCGCGCGGAACGTCGTCTCACCCACGAGCACGCTTCCCGGCGGAGCGACCGCCTGGAGCCGCGAGGCAGTGTTCACCAGGTCCCCGGAGACCATTCCCTGGTTTGCGGCGCCCAGGGTCACCGCCGCCTCGCCGGTCAGGACGGCGGCACGTGCCGTCAGCTCCGCGCCGAGTTCCTGTCCCATCTGCGCAACCGCCTCGACTAGGTCGAGCGCGGCGCGCACCGACCGCTCCGCGTCGTCCTCGTGCGCCGTGGGCGCGCCCCAGATCGCCATCACCGCATCGCCGACGTACTTCTCGATGCTTCCGCCGTATCGGCCGATGACCTGGCTGGCGGCATCGAAGTACTTCGCCTGGAGCTCGCGCACCGTCTCCGGATCGCGCGACTCGGCGAGCGTCGTGAAGCCGACCAGATCGGCGAAGAGGACCGAGACGAGCCTGCGCTCTGCGGCCCGGGTTTCGCCGATGACCGGGCCGGCCGAATCGGTGGCGGAGGCGCCCGAGGCTTGCGCAGCTGCGGCGCCGAGCGGAGAGCCACATTCGCCGCAGAATTTGTCTTCGGGAGCGTTCGCCCTACCGCACGCCGGGCAGGTGACCGCCAGGCGGACGCCGCATTCACGGCAGAACTTACGCCCGGCCTCGTTCTGGGTTCCACAGTTGTGGCAGGTCAACCCGTCGAGTATCGGATCATCCCCGAACGTGGGTCAACCTGCCAGGTTGGTGGAATTGGCTGGGGCGAAGGAGGCGCAATGGCGCTAGAGGTGGAAGAGGCCCCGCGACCCGTCCGGCTCGCCGGCCTACCCCGGACGGCGGCGCAGGGCCCGTGGGCGATGGTAGCGGCCGGCCGCTTACTGGCCGCTTACTGCTCGGAGTGCCTGACTCACAGTAAAACGAGTCTGACTCGAGCGATGGAGGCGGCACGGCCTGTACCGAATCGCCGGCCTGCTCGCCCCTTCGCGTCCGTCGGTTGGTGTACGGTCGCCGCCATGGAGAGACGCGATCCACGCCGCCGACCGTACCGCCCCCACATCCGGGCGCTCGACGCGCCGACTGATCGTGATCTGGCTCACATATACGTGGCAGGCGCGGACCTCAATCATCCCGACAACGAGCTCATCCATGCAGAGACGGAGCTGGGCATGGACTACCTCGGGGTTCAGTCCTACTCGCTGCTGACGGGATACGTCGCCTTCGCGCTGCCCCAGCGCCTCAAGAGCCTGATCCAGCTCGGGCACGAGGCAGACGGGCTCGCCGCCCGCTTTGGCCCCACTCCCGGGTGGGACGCCCGCGAGAGGTTGGAGATGATCCAGTGGGTCGCCGCCAGCCAGGTGTGCATGATGATCGAGGAGCTCGCGGCACTGACGACCGCAATCGCCGCGTGGCGCTCCCGGCACGTCGACATCGCGACGACGTACCTACGCTGGCAGGGGGACATCACCGAAACGATCCGGGATGTCGCGTGGAATCGACGCGAATTCTGGGCCGACTTGGTGGCGTACCCCGGCCACGCTCAGCTTCCGGCGATCGGGATGACCGCTGAGGAGGTCAAGGCTTTTCGACCGCTCGTTGACGGGACTCTTGAGCTAGCGCAGCTGGGCGTCGAGTGGGCGCGAACGTTCTTCACCGAGGAGATGCGCCGGGTGTACGTCCGCTTCAAGCACGGCTTCAGTCTGGTGAGCCCGCTCACTGCCCCAGTCGCGATTGACCTTCACCTCACACCAAAGGCCGCCATGGCGACGTTTGGCGGGTCGCTCTGCGTCCTTGATCAGACTCGCCGCCGTGATCCGGTGCGACTGCTCGCCATGCGCTGCACGGCCTATGACTTCAGCGGGATCCAGCAGGCGGCCGTGATGATCGCCGGTACCGCCGGGTTTGTTGCGGGCTCGTTGGTGATGGAGGCTCGGTCCCTCGTGCGCCGCGGGATCCTGCTCGCAACGGCGGAACTGAGACCGCTCAACTCAGCGCAGCGCAGGGCTCACGAGGTCTACGTCGGCGCTGAGCGGGGGGCAGGCCGCTATAGGTTTCACGAACAAGACCACGTCATCCGGCTTCAACGCGACTTGGAAGGCGGGGCTGAGAAGTACCGCGACATCCCCTTGCCAAACCTTGGCTGAATCGCTGTTTCAGCATGGCGCCTGCAAACTGCGACCAGACGACCTGATACGCAGTGCGTAAACGTCGTTAGGTCTCTAGTCACCGGTCGCGACCGGCTCGCCGTCCACGTCCTGTCGGCATCACGGCATAGCAGCCTGGCGCCTCGGACCAGCGCACCAATAGGAATCGTTAACGTGAGGCGGGCGCACCTGACAGGCAGTCGGGCGTCGTCGTGGCGTGGCTGTCAGTCTTGCCGCCGCACCATTGACACTCCAAGCTTCAGCTTGTAGTCTGTACGCACACTGTTACCACGAAACTCGGTGATGAAGATGATCCCTCATATAGGGCGCAGCACGTCGCGCCCCACGAACACGAAGAGTGAGCGGTTGGCTGTCCGAATCAGCCCGGAGCAGCGCTCGCTTCTCGTTGAGGCTAGCCGCACACAAGAAAGGACGGTCACCGAGTTCGTTCTTAGCGCGGCCACCCGGGCAGCCGAGGATGTCCTCGCTGACCGACGTCAGTTCGTGCTAGACGAGCCTGAGTGGACGGCGTTCCGCGCGGCCCTCGATCGACCGCCGCGCGAGTTGCCTCGACTGCGAAGGTTGCTCACTACTCCCAGTGTCCTCGATGAGGCGTGACCCGATACGGTCCTCTCGAGCGACTAACTGCTGACCACGACACAAGCGAGTTCGACTGCGGCTCCGATGCACAAACGAACTGGCTTCGGAAGCACGCGCTCCAAGCCCAAGCGGCTGAGACCAGCGCCATCTATGTCGTGTGCCTGGCCGGAAGCCATCGTGTTGTCGGCTACTTCGCTCTCGCTGCCGGCTCAGTTGAGCCATCCGACGCGCCCGAGCGAATGACGAAAGGGGCGGGCCGCTACCGCATCCCGGTCGTTCTGCTGGCCCGCCTCGGCGTCGACCTCGGCGAACAAGGGCGTGGACTCGGCAAGGCGTTGATGAAGGAGGTGCTCCTCCGTACGTCTGAGGCGGCAGACACAATCGGTGCTCGGGCGCTCTTGATCCATGCGGAGTCCGACAAGGCTCGCTCCTTCTACCAGCACCTGGCCGAGTTCGAGCCGTCACCAACAGATCCCCTCCACCTCTACCTGTTGATGAAGGACTTGCGTGCCACGGTCGGCGAGCCCGCTGCGCCCGATCCAGATCCGCCGAGGTCCTAGCTCAGAACCGCATGGTCGCGGCCTGAAACCGATCTGTAACAGCGAGTGGGAACTCGTCCTCCCACGCGCAGACTGCCGGCTGGAGCCCGACCGGCAAACCATCGGCGGTGCAGCCAGTTGGCAGCGAGATGGCTGGCTGTCCGGTGATATTCACCGGGTAGGTGAATCGGATGAACCGGGCGCGCATCCGCTCGTGATACCCGGCGAACTCATTTTGCCGCGTCCGATCCGAGATGCTACCGGCCGAACCAGGATCGGAGGCGGTCGGCCTCGAACGCTCGCTTCGCTGCCAGATGCTCCGGCCCGGGCTCGGTGAGGCGCGCCTCGGGTGGATCCGCGAGGAAGCGGCCGGCGATCATCACCGCCGTCCCGGCGCCGAGCTCGAAGAAGCAGGCGCCCTCGCCGCTGAACCTCGCGGCGGCCACCCGGCCGGCGAACCCGGCGGCGACCCGCTCGGCCACGACTTTGCCCTGCGCTTCGGCGAATACGCCGGCCTTGGGTAGCAGCTGGCCGTTCGCGAGGGGGATCGCGGTGACGTCGCCGATCGCGTAGACACCGGGGAAGTCGGTCTCCAGCGTCAGCCGGTCGACTGAGATCCACGCTCCGCCACGGGTCATCCCGGCCTCGGTGACGACCGCCGGCGGGCGGTGGGGTGGAACGCCGAGGAGCAGGTCGAAGTTCAGGCGGTCATCGCCGAACTGGACAGCCCCGTCGACGACGGCCGTTGGCTGACGCGCCGCCAGGAACTCGATACCCGCGCCGGCCAGCCGCGACTCGACGGTGGCACAGCCGGCTGAGCCGAGCATCGGGAGCGACAGGGGCAGCGGGCTGAAGACCGTCACCGATGCCGCCGCGCGCCGCCGCGCAAACCGGGAGACGAGGAGCATGGCCAGCTCGAATGGGCCGGGCGGACACGGATAGGGGACACCGAAGATCCCGATCACGACCCGCCCGGCGGTCAGTCGCTCGATGGCCTCGCGCCCGCGCGCCGTCGCGTCCGGATCGTACGCGTCGATCGCGAACTCCCGGAAGCCGGGCACCCGGTCGGCGTCGTGCTCCGCGCCCAGGGCGACGACCAGCGCGTCGGCCTCGAGGCGCCGGGCGTCGACGTCGGCCGCCCTGTCGGCCGGATGGATGGCCGTGACCGAACCCTGGACGACGGTGATGCCGCCGCGCTCCAGGTCGGCGAGCCGGCGCGTGCCTGCCGCGAGGCTCGTCTCGCCGACCAGCGCCCAGTTCTTTCGGAGACCCATGACGAACGACGGCCGGCGATCGACAAGCACGATCTGATCCACTGGATCGAGCTGAGCCCGGAGGGCCACCGCTGTAGCGATGCCGCCGAACCCACCACCCAGGATGAGGACACGCTTCATCGGTCGGCCTCCTGGTCAGGTTGATCTGGGGCTGTCGCCCAGTGAGCGACCTCCCAACTCATGCAGCCTGGATCCCTCACCGACTCAGGTTCCGATGGTCGTCCGCCGAGCGATCCTGTCGAACAGGCTAGGGATCCACCAACGTACGAAGTAGAGGCGGCATCCGACACAGTATCCGGTGACCGCGAGCAGCGTCTGCAATGCGGCGACACCGATGACCGGGACCCAGCCGAGGCTTGTGAAGCCCGCTGCGAAGAGGGCGACCCCGAGGAGCAGGCCGAGCGAGCCCAGCGCCTGAGCGAACCGCGGTGGGTACTCGGATTCGGGCTCGGCTTGACCCAGGGCGAGGACCCGCCTGACCAATGGCCACGGCCGCCCGAGGAGGGAGTAGCGGGTGCCGAACAGGGCGCTGGTGCTCAACGCGAGCGCGATGGCGGCCACGAGGATCTGGGCGCCCGCTAGCAGCGCGAGACCGAGGATAACGGCGGAGAGGGCGGCCCCGAACCGGTGGCCGCGCGGATCGATGAGGCGGACGTGGGATACGGGACGGACAGACATCGAGGGACCCTTCGTAACGACGCGGACGGGTGCGGTGGCGGTCGCGGGCGGAACGAGAGGCGAACCGCCGGCACCGGAACTCGATCGCGCTGGGCGCGGACGGCGAGTCCCGCCGGTTTCGAGCTAGCGGCGACCCGCCGCGGCGGGAGCGCGCCTGCGTCCGGCCGGCACTCGCCGGCGACAGATGCAGGGGCAACTCGCCAATCGGCGCAGACGGTGCTCCGTCACAGCGACCACATGATAGGCGGATGGTCTGATGCCGTCGAGCACCCGTGTCCGTATGTGACGCGTCGCGTTCCCTTGCGGACTCTGCCGACCGGAACTGGTGAGGCCGCGCCGACCTTGATGCTCTCGGTCCCGATCGTCCTCAGCTTGGGCAGGCGCCGTCGCACGTAGATCCAATCGCCGACGTGAACTGGGACTGGGTGGCGACCCCGCACCGCTAGTGCATCATGGAGTGCTGTTAGGAAGTCGCTCCTAGGCGCGTTCCAGCAGTTAAGCGATCAGTTCGAGCGTGATAAGAGCTGGTGGGCGGCGGCGCTGGACTCGAACCAGCGGCCTCTTGCATGTCAAGCGTCCCGGCCTGAGCGCTGTGCTAGCGTGGCGAGCCGAGCGAAATCGATGAACGTGCGCACTGCTACCTCCGCCTTTCTTAGGGAGCTGCACGAGCAACTTCCTGCCGATCGCGTCGTGACTCGGCCCGAGACCCTGGAAGGGCTCCGTCGCGACCAGACCCCGATCATCGATGCCGGGACACCCATCGCGGCTGCATTCCCGGCTTCGACGAGCGAGATCGCAACGACCCTGCGCCTCGCATCGAAACACCGTGTGCCCGTCGTCCCGCGAGGGGCAGGCAGCGGACTGGCGGGCGGCGCAAACGCAGTGGATGGAAGTCTGATCCTCTCCATGATGCGGATGAATCAGATCGTGGAGGTCAGCACGGAGGATCTCGTCGCCGTCGTCCAACCCGGGGTGATGAACGCCACGCTCGCGACCGAGGTCGCCCGCCATAGCCTCTTCTACGCGCCCGATCCGTCGAGTTTCGAGATCAGCTCGATCGGCGGCAACCTCGCCACCAACGCTGGCGGGCTCCGCTGTCTGAAATACGGGGTCACACGGGATGCGACGCTCGGGCTAGAGGTTGTCCTGGCCGATGGTACGGTTCTGCGGACGGGTCGCAGATCGTTGAAGGGCGTCGCCGGCTACGACCTCGTCGGACTATTCGTTGGCTCGGAGGGTACGCTCGGCATCATCACCGAGGCGACGTTGCGCCTGCGCCCGACCCCGCCGCCGGCCGGCACGCTCCTCGCCTCATTCGGCCACCTTACCGAAGCCGCCCGCGCGGTCGCCGGCATAAGTGCGGCCGGCGTAACGGCCAGTCTCCTCGAGCTGATGGACCAGACCACCATCCGTGCCATCGAGGAGTGGCAACATCTCGGCCTGAACACAAGCGCCGCTGCGGTATTGATCGCGCGGAGCGACACGCGGACTTCGGGCGAGCGGAGCTCGACGCCGTGGAGGAGGCGTGCCGCCTAGCGGGTGCCACCGAGATCCTGCTCTCGACCGACGAGATGGAGAGCGAGGGGCTGATGGGCGCGAGACGTGCGGCCTTTCCGGCACTCGAGCGGCTGGGCATCGCGCTTCTCGAAGACGTCGCCGTCCCCCGGGGACGGATCGTTGAGCTCATCGAGGCGGTGGCGTGCATCGCCGATGAGCATGCGATCCGCATCGGGACATTCGGTCACGTCGGGGACGGGAACCTGCATCCGACGCTCGTCATCCCCAGGGGGGACGCTGCCGCTGAGTCGCGCGCGCTGCAGGCCGCCGAGGCGATCCTCCAGGCGACGCTCTCGCTCGGGGGGACGCTGTCGGGAGAGCATGGCGTCGGCCTGCTGAAGCGTGACCTGCTGGCGCGAGTAACGCGGGCGATCAAACTCGCGATTGATCCGCTCGGGATCCCCGCGAGCGCGGCTTCGACGCGTTCGAGGAGACGACCGACTACGCGACCACCGCCCCCGGCTACATCGCCGAGTCGGAGGGCCACGTGACGATCGTCGTCAACCGCCGCGAGCGGGCCCTTCTCGGCGCGTTCATCGCCGCCCCCGGTGCGGCCGACTCCATCGGTGAAGCGGTTGTGGCCATCAAGGCGCGCACGCCGATCGATGTCCTGGCCGACACGATCCATCCCTTCCCCACCACTGTCCGGGTCCTGGGCGGCCTGTTCATCCAGGCTGCCCGACAGTCAAACCACCCCGCTGATTGATTGCATTCAGAAGCTGAGGAAACGGGTGATGAATGACGAGCAGGGACGCCGCATCATCGAGCGCTACTGGCCCGCCTTCGACGCGAGTGATGCCTTGGTGATGGGCGAGATCGCCCAATGGACCGGCCCCGGCGCCATCGGCCGAGTGGCCGGCCCTCATCCCTCAGAACGCCGCTTCCAGCAGGCTCGCGGCGCTCAGCGAGATATGGGCAACGAACCTTGAACCAAGTTCAAGGTCAACACCCCGATGCGAGGACCGCGTCGGTCGGCACGGCTCCTTTCGTCTGGCGGATAACGAGCGGCAGGATGACCTTGCCCACACCATCGGCCCTGTATTCGATCGTGAACGTCACGCGCGATCGGGTGCCGCCGTTAATCGGGTCCACGACCAGCGTCGCGTCCGGCCTGATCGGTCCGCCGATGGCCCGCGCGCTCCAGCGGTGGGGCGGGCTGACCTCGCTGACCTCTTGAACCAAGCTGCGCTTGGCGCCGGCGAACCGGCGGGTTGTCGTGAACTTCGTGCCGACGGTCAGGGGATCACCGTCCGTTCCCACGGCCACGACATCGCGCTGCCATTCGGGAAATCGCGACGGATCGGTGGCGTAGGCAAAGACATCCGCCGGGGGTCGGTCGATCTCGATTGAGATCACGATTGGCGGCATCGTTCCGATTTACCTCGCACCTCGCCGGCAGCCAGCTCCCGTAGCTCCATCAGCGCTCGCCTCCTGGCCAGGCCAGGAACGGCATGTTCACGACCACGCCCGGCTCTTCGACAGTCAGCCGTCCATCGCCGATCGCCTTCTCGACCTCCTCGGCCGACCGCAGCACCTCGGCCGCACCCTCGTCCCGCCAGCTCACGAGGTGCACCGACCGCAGCGGCGAGTAGTCGGCATCGCCTGGGGCCGAGTCGAAGACGTCGGGCTGAAAGCCGAACGGGCCCCGCGGGCCGTCGGGCTGGTCGCCGTTGGTGAAGACGTAGACCGTGCCGAGGGCCGACTCCGGGACGTCTGCCAGCGACGGCACCACCAGAACCGGCGAGCCCATCATCCCGGACAGCATGTCGGCCACCTGCCGGTCGGATGCCTCGGTATGGAGGAAGAGGACCTCGCCGCCGCCGTAGAAGCCATGGACCGGCGGGACCGTCGGTGCCTCGCCCATGTCGCCCATCCCGCCACCGTCCATGCCGGTGCCCGTGGGCATGCCGCGTCCCAGCCCGCACGTCCACCACGCGCCGAATCCGAGGACCACGACGGCGATCGCCACCCCGATCGCGATCCAGGCCGGCAGGGCCAGGCTGCCTGCATCGGTCCTCCAGCGGGGGCGGTTCTTCCGTCCCTCGGGTGACGCCCCCTGGTACGTCATCGCGCCTCGACCCTGCCGGCGACGGCGTGCCCCTCGACCTGGAAGCCGAGCTCGCGGAGGTGGTCGCGGATCTCGCCCTCGCTGACCTGCTGCGGGAGGTGGACCACCTCGACCTCGCCGCGCTCGGCGTCGACGACCGCCGAGCGCACGCCCTCGATGCGCGGCAGGGAGCTGCCGATCTTCTCGGCGCAGCCCTCGCAGTGCATGCGGACGCGGAGGCGGAGAACATCTTCCTGCTCCTCGGCCACCCCCTCGTGCGCATGGAGCTCGCCGGCGTGCTCGGCGTCCTCGGCGCCGGTCGCCGCGCGACGGAGCAGCCGCCCGGCAAACGAGTTGGTCAGCACCGTCGAGACCGAGGCGACCATGGCCACCATGGCCCAAACCGGATGGACCAGGCCGGTGACCGCCAGCGGCACGCCGATCCCGTTGAAGGCGAAGGCCAGGGTCAGGTTCTGCTTGGTCTTGGCGTACGAGCTCCGACCGATCTCGAAGGCGTCGACCACCGCCCCGAGGCGGCCGCCCATGATGACCACGTCGGCGCTTTCGATGGCGATATCGGTGCCGGCCCCGATCGCGATCCCCACGTCGGCCTGGGTCAGCGCGGGAGCGTCGTTGATCCCGTCGCCGACCATCGCCACCCGCTGGCCGCCCTTCTGGAGCACCCGCACCTGCTGCGCCTTGTCGTCCGGCAGTACCTGGGCGAGCACCTCGTCGATCCCGACCTCGGCCGCCACCGCCCGCGCCGTCCGCTCGTTGTCGCCGGTGATCATGACCGGCGTCAGGCCGGCCTCCTTCATCCGCGCCACCGACTCGGCTGCGTCCTCCTTCAGCGTGTCGACGATACCGATGAGGCCGAGCAGTTGCCCGTCGCGAGCCACGCCGATCACCGTCTCGCCCTGTGACTCGAGCGCCTCGCGGCGCTCGTCGAGCGCGTCGATCGCGATTCCCTCCTCGGCGAGGAAGCCGGGCTTGCCGACCAGCACGCGCCGGCCGTCGAGCCGTGCCTCGACGCCGCACCCGGTGTGCGCGCGGAAGTCGTCGACCGCGGCGAGCTCGATGTCGCGCTGCTCGGCGGCGTCCTCGACCGCGCGCGCCACTGGGTGCTCGCTCGAGGCCTCGGCCGCGGCCGCGACCCGCAGCAGCTCGGCGGGCTCGATCCCCGCGGCCGGCACGACATCTCGGACCGCCGGCTCGCCGCGGGTGATGGTGCCGGTCTTGTCGAGCACGACCGTGCGCAGCTCCTGCATGACGTGGAACGCCTCGCCGGAGCGCATCAGGATGCCGCGCTCGGCGGCCATCCCGCCGCCGCGGATCATGGCCAGCGGGGTCGCCATGCCGAGCGCGCAAGGGTAGCCCATCACCAGCACGGCGAGGGCTGCGAAGGTGGCACGCGCCAGGTCGGGTCCGGCGCCAAAGATCGCCGGACCAAGGGACCAGATCGCGAGCGCGAGCGCCGCGAAGGCGAGCACGCCGCGCACGTAGCGATGGAGGATGCGGTCGACGAGCTGGAGCAGGCCGGGCCGCAGCGCGCGGGCCTCCTCGATCGAGCGCGCCACCTGCTTGAGGAACGACTCCTCGCCGACCTTCGTGACCCGGACGACCAGTGTCCCGGTTTGGTTGATCGAGCCGCCGATGACCTCGTCGCCGGGCACCTTCTCGGCCGGGATCGGCTCGCCGGTGACGAGCGCCTCGTTGACCGCCGAGGCGCCCTCCACGACCTCGCCGTCGACCGGCACGTTCTCGCCGGGCCGGATGCGGACGCGGTCGCCGAGCCTGACCTGATCGATCGGGACCTCCTCCTCCCGCCCATCGTCGCGCACGACGCGGGCGGTATCGGGCTGGAGGTCGAGCAGGCGCCGGACCGCCTGCCCCGAGCGGGTGCGGACTAGGAGCGAGGCGTAGCCGGAGAGGATGTGGTAGGTGGTGATGAAGGTGGCGACCGCGAAGAAGTCGGGGGCCGGGAAGGAGGGGCTGACGAAGAGGCCGAGGAGGCCGCCGGCGAGGCCGGCGAAGGCGCCGAGCTCGAGCAGCACGTGCTGGTTGAGGATCCCGCGCCGCAGCGAGGCCCACGCCATCCGCTTGATGTACCAGCCGGTTACGAACATCGTCTCCAGCGCCAGGGTCAGCATGACCCACGGCATGAGCGGGATCGAGACGAGTCTCAGCCACATGCCGAGCAGCATCAGGAGGAAGGTCGCCGCCGAGAACGACGCCGCGACCAGCAGCCGGTTGCGCTCGCGGCGCAGCTCGGCCTCCTCCTCCTCGAAGGTCCGGACCTTGGCCGGGTCGCGCACGGTGTAGCCAATGTCGCGCACCGTCTGACGGATGTGATCGGCGTCGAGCCGCCCCGGGTCGTAGCGGACGAGCGCCTCCTCGTGCGCCAGCGAGACGCCGACCTCCTCGACGCCGGGCAGCCGCCCGACCGCGGTCTTGATCGTGTTCACGCAGAACGAGCAGCTCATGCCGCCGACCTTCATCCGCTCCGTGGCGAGCTCCGGCCCTGCTGCTTGCCCCGGCAGGCGCGTCGCGCTCTTCGTCATCGTCCCTGTGCCGGCTCGAAGCCGGCGGCCCGCATCCGCTCGCGGATCTGATCCTCGGTTACGCGCGCCGGGTCGAAGCGCAGCCGCACCTCGTTGCGCCGGTGGTCGGCGTCGACGCGGATCAATCCCTCGGTGCGCTGGAACACGAAGCGGACAGCGTTCGCGCAACCGCCGCAGTGCATCGGGACCTTCAGCGTGAGGTTCGTCGCCGTCACTTGGCCTCGACCTCGCGGTGTTCGATCAGCTCGCAGTACCGCCCCGCGGGACCGGGCAGGCTCTCGGCACGCGCCAGGAGCGCGGCGAGCTGCTCGCGGGCCGCGTTCAGCTCAGTGATCCGCTCGTCGAGGTCGCGGAGTTCGCGGCGCACGGCGCCGATCACGTATGCGCACGGGCGCTCGCCGCGGTCGCGCAGGGCGAGCACCTCACCGATCTCGTCGAGCCGCAGTCCGAACCGCTGGGCGCGACGGATGAAGGCGAGCCGCTCCACGTCGTCGGCGCCGTACAGCCGGTAGCCGGACGGACGCCTCTTCGGCTCGGGGAGCAGGCCGATTGACTCGTAGTAGCGGATCGTCTTCGGGTTGACCCCGACCAGCGTCGCGAGCTCCCCGATCCGCATGGATCCAGCCGCCATCGGCCCCGAATGCCAACTCATGAAGCGACCCTACACCTTCCAGTCAGGAGGAATGTCAAGCGCTCGGCGCAGTGCAACGGCTCACGGCGCCGCGGCCGCAGGCGAGCGCCAACCACCGGTCGGTACCGGACGGATGGAACCCCTCTCAGTGCTCGACGCCCGGGGCAGCACCGCCAGGGCGGTGGTGGCAAGAGAACCGGTGTTCAGAGAACGGGGTAGGCGTTGTCCGTCCCCACACTTGGTCAAACAGCAGCAAGCGCCTCGGTTGGAGCGACCCGAGCTGCGCGAAGGGCGGGCAAGATGCCGGCCACCGCGCCAACCGCCAGTGTGACCGCGATGGCTCCCGCCACCACCCAAGCGGGCACGACCGTGGGCCAGCCCTGGAGCGTCGCGTAGAGCGCTGTTACACCCGAGCCGAGCAACAGGCCTGCGAGGCCGCCAAGCAGCGACAACAGAAGGGCCTCAGCCAGAAATTGGAGGCGGATATGGCCACGGGTAGCACCGAGCGACCGTCGCAATCCGATTTCGGCGCGGCGCTCCAGCACCGAGATGATCATGGTGTTGGCGACCCCGATCCCGCCGACGAGGAGCGCGACCGCGCCCAGGCCGAGTAGCAGCCCGGTGAACGTCGTCTGCGCGGCCGCCTGCGCGGCGAGCGCGTCGGACGGCCGAGACACGTCCACCTCGTTTGGTCGCGCCGGATTGGCCGTCCTGGCAAGCAAGCCGCGAGTCGCCTCGACTGCGTCAGGACTGGCCCGGACGTACAGGGTCGTGATGTCGCCGTCGAAGCCGAGATAGCTCTGGGCGGCCTGCCACCCGACCAGCGCACCGAGGTCGAGCTCAGGAGCGAGCGGGACCGGATCCAGGATGCCGACGACCGTGAACCAGCGCCCCCCGAGCCAGATGTGCAGGTCCGGTCTGACGCCGCCGACGCCAAGGCGCTCGGCCGCTTTGGTCCCAAGCACCACGGCCGGATAGCGGGTGGTCGCCTCGTTGAGCCAGGTTCCCCGAGCGACTCTGGCGCCCACGCTGTCGAGCAGGTCCGTGCGGACCGCATACGTGCCAATGCCGCCGGATTGGGGGGAGGGGATCTTGTCGCTGCGGTAGACATTCGCATCGGCGAGTTGCCCGATGGCGGTGACGGTCTCGACCGATCCGATGCGGCGGACCATCGCGACCGACTCATTGGGGAGGGTCGCTTCCTCGCCGAACAGGGTCAGGCCTGGGCCCACGGTGAGCAGGTTGGTGCCAAGCTCATCCAGCAGCCGGTCCAATTCGGCGCGGCTGGAGGAGGAGATCCCGACCACCCCGACCATCGCGGCGATGCCGATCGCAATCCCCAGCGCCGAGAGCACCACGCGGCCCGGGCGGGCGCGCAAGCCATACCCGGCTAACCGCGCGACGTCGACCGGACTCAACCGGCCGGATCGCAGCACGCTTCTCACTGCACCGGCACCATCCGGTCGGCGACCACTCGCCCGTCGAGGAGCGATACCTGACGGGGCAGGCGCGAGGCGACTACGTGCTCGTGGGTGATCACGACGATCGTCGTGCCGGTCTTATGGAGATCGAGCAGCACGTCCATCACGGCCTCGCCGGACTGGCTGTCGAGGGCGCCGGTTGGCTCGTCGGCCAGCAGGAGCGCGGGTTCCCGCACGACCGCCCGCGCGATCGCGGTACGCTGCTTCTCGCCGCCCGACAGCGCGTGCGGCCGGTGGGTCAGCCGGTGGCCGAGGCCGACCATCCGCAGCGCAACTTCGGCGCGTTCACGCCGTTCACGCAGGCCGGCGCCGGTGTAGAGGAGGCCATCGGCCACGTTGTCCAGGGCGGACACGCCCGGCGCGAGGTGGAACTGCTGGAAGACGAACCCGATCCGGAATGCCCGCAGCGCCGAGAGCTCGTGGTCGGACAGCGCGGCGAGATCGAAGCCGTCGATGACAACCTGGCCGGCGCTGGGGCGATCCAACGTGCCGATCACATTGAGCATCGTGGTCTTGCCCGAACCCGAGGGTCCGACGACCGCGACCAGCTCGCCGCGCCTGATCCCCAGATCGACGTCGCGCAGCGCCACGACCCCGCCGGGGTACTCGCGGCGGACGCCGTGCAGCTGCACGGTCGCCTCGGCGGACAGCGTCACTTGGGGACGCCCACCCGCATCCCCTCGGCGATGTCGGCGCCGCTGACCTCGACCTGGCCGCCAGCGAACATCCCGATCTCCACCGGGACGACGCGCGTCGCATCGCCCTCGACGATCTCGACCCCGTACCCGCCTGCCGGCAGGGCGAGCAGCGCTGCGACCGGCACCGCCAGCACGTCGCGGCGCTCGTCGCTGACGAAGTCCACATCCACCGGACTCGCGTCGATCGCACCAAGCGCCGCCTGGTCCGCGATCGATACCGTCACCTCGATGCGGGCGTCGGCTGTCGACGAACCTGTGCCACCTGGTTCGGGGCCTTCATCCGGTGACGAGGTAACGACCGTGCCGATCTGCGCGATCGTGCCCTCGAGGCGACCCACGCCCGGAACGGTCACCGTGACCCCGCGCCCAGTGGCTGCGAGTGCGCGTTCGTTGATGTCGAGCTGGACGGTGACCAGTCTGGTCGTGCCGGTGTAGGCGAGAACCGGCGCACCGCGATCACCGAGCAGATCGCCCACGCGCGCCCGTTGCTCGGCGATTCGGACGGGAACAGGTACGAACACGACCTGCCCCGGCTCGACGGTCGCAGTGGTCGGGAGGCCGAGGTCGGCCTGCCACCGGCCGACTGCCTGGGCGGTGGCCGCCGTGTAGACCCCGTCGGCGGCGATTCCTTCGTAGCCCAGCTCGGCCAGGTTCTCCTGGAGCTGCTTGACATCAGCGCCCTGCATGACCTCCGTGCCGACGCGCAGCGTCCGATACATCGGCACCGATCCATAGAGGGCGACCACCGGTCGCTCGTCGATGCTGAACAGCGGTGCGCCGCGCTCCACGGTCGACCCGACGGGGGCGATCCATGTCAGGGTACCGGCTGCCCTCGCGTTGACCGGGACGGGATCGCCGTAGCCGAGCGTGCCCGACACCGTCTTCGTCTCGACAAGCGTGGTTCGCGTCACCTCGGCGGTGGCGGGAGGCAGCGTCGGCTTGCTTGCCGGCTGTGACGGGATGAGTCGCCCGCCAAGGGCTAGTGCGGCGACGGCTCCACCGAGTGCGACCACGGCCACGCCGGCGACGAGCAGGCCGCGTTTCACTGGTGCTCTCCTCCGCCCGGTAGCTTGTCACGGCACGCCGCGAACGCGGCCTCGTACGTCGGGCCTCCCGCCTCATGGCCGGCGCCCCGCAATCGGCCGTCCGCGTCCGGGTCGGGGAAGTCCGGCAGGCCGTTGTCCCGCATGCACTGCGAGAACTCGCGCATCTGCTCAACGAAGGCGGGGTCCCCGAACTGTTCGTGCTCGCCGCCCGGCGCCAGCGCTCGGCACTTCTCCGCGGTGGCGCGGAACGTCGGATCGTCCTGGTCGACCCCGCCCTCGCCATGACCGAGCGAGAACCGGCCGTTGGCGTCCGGATCCGGAAAGTCGGGCACGCCGTTGGTCCGCATGCATTGGGCGTACAGCAACGCTGTATCTCGCGGGTCGGTCGAGGGAGAGCTAGTGGCGTTACCCGTGCCGGCGCCCTGTCCACACGCGGCCAGCACCATCACAAGCACTGCCGTCAGCAACCAGGGCGTCGTCCCACGTGATGCGCCCTTCATCCCAGTGGGCATGCTTCGCATCTCCTCGCACGGCATGCGGCGAGGCTACGGGGCGGCGCGTTAGACGGGCGTTAGGGAACGCCCTAACAGCGCCCTAACGCGGTGGCCGGGTATAACGAAGCGAACATGCGGGTGCTCGTGGTGGAGGACGAACGGCTACTGGCGGACGGGATCGCCGATGGCCTACGGCGACAGGCGATGGCGGTCGACGTGGCCTACGACGGCGACGCCGGCTTGGAGCGGTTGGCGGCCAACGACTACGACGTCGTCGTGCTCGACCGCGATCTGCCGGTCGTGTCCGGCGACGAGGTCTGCACAACCCTCGTCGAGTCCGGTGCTGACACTAGGATCCTCATGCTCACCGCCGCCACCGCCGTGCCACAACGCGTCGCCGGGCTCGGCCTCGGCGCGGATGACTACCTGACCAAGCCGTTCGCCTTCGCCGAGCTAACGGCCCGTGTCCAGGCGCTGGGCCGGCGCGCCCGGCCGGCCGCGCCACCCGTGCTCGAGCGGGCGGGCATCCGCCTCGACCCGCATCGCCGCACCGTCACCCGCGGTGGTCAGCCGGTGGGGCTATCCCGGAAGGAGTTCGCGGTCCTCGCCGAGCTGCTGCGGGCCGAGGGCGGGGTGGTCTCGGCCGAGCAGCTCCTGGAACGGGCGTGGGACGAGCACGCCGACCCGTTCACCGGCGTCATCCGATTCACGATCATGATGCTGCGCCGGAAACTGGGCGACCCGCCGATCATCGAGACCGTTCCCGGCAGCGGATACCGCATCCCATGACCACGCCGCGGCGGTGGTGGCAGTCCACGATCCGGGTCTGGCTGACCCTGCTCTACGCTGGAGCGTTCTTCGTCGGCGGCGCGGTGCTCATCGCGCTGATGTACCTCTACCTCGCCCAGGTGCTCGGCCATTCGTTGACCGTCAGGGAGACGTCAGCAGTCCACGATGCGCTCACCGGGGAGCTACAGCGAGCGCGAAACGAAACCCTCAGTACGATGCTCGTCGCCTCGCTCGTGCTGCTCGCGGTGGTGGGTGTCGTAGCCGCGGCGTTCGGATGGCTCCTCGCCGGTCGAGCCCTCGCCCCGCTGCAGCAGATCACGGCCACCGCCCGGCGGGTTGCCGACCGCAGCCTCCACGAGCGCATCGCCCTCGACGGCCCCGACGACGAGATCAAGGATCTCGCTGACACGTTCGATGCCATGCTCGAACGGCTCGACCGCTCCTTCGAGGGCCAGCACCGATTCGTCGCCAACGCCTCCCATGAGCTGCGCACGCCGCTGACGATCAACCGGACCCTCATCGAGGTCGCCCTCGACCGGGCGGACGCCCCCGAGCCGCTCCGCCAGCTGGGCACGACCCTGCTCGCCGTCAACCAGCACCACGAACGGCTGATCGACGGCCTGCTGACCCTGGCGAGCAGCGAACAACGCATCGCCGATCCCACGCCTGTCGACCTGACCGACATCGCACGGCACGTCGCGGCGGAATCCCAAGCTGCGGCGCAGGCCGCGAACGTCGAGCTCCGCACCAACTTGCGGCCGGCCCCGATGCGCGGCGATCCAGTCCTCCTCGAACGGCTCACCCAGAACCTGATCGACAACGCGATCCGCTACAACCTGCCTGAAGACGGGTGGGTAACGGTCACCACGGACACCGTCGATGCCAACGGAGAGCTAACCGTCGAAAACAGCGGCCCGCCGGTGCCACCCTACGAAGTCCCAGGTCTGTTCGAGCCGTTCCGCCGACTGGCGGGCGCCGAACGACTCGCCGATTCCGTCGATCCCTCGATCACCCGCGGCGCCGGACTCGGACTGTCGATCGTGCGGTCCGTCGCCCACGCCCACGGTGGTGACGTCCACGCCACGCCGCGCGAAGACGGAGGCCTCACCGTACGGGTACGGATGCCTCCGGCGTCAGGGAACTGGGAATGACAGGTCCCTCGTGACGGTTCTCCGGAAGGTCGCTTCTCGTCACGCGAGGAATCCCGTCCGGATCCCGGTCAGCCCAGCCTGCGATGGTGAGCGGCGTCCGCCTAGGTGAGCCTGGGCGGACGCGGGTGCTCCCCCCTCCTCAGACGCTCGAGGAAACGGTCCGCCTCTTCCTGGCTCATGCGGCCGTCCGCGACCGCCGCAGCCAATCGTGACTCGGCGTGTCTGACACGGATGTCCCGGACCACGGCGTCGAACTCACCCGGGTCGCCGGCCGCATGCAGCCGCTCGGCTTCCTGTTCGGTGAGCCGACCGGACTCGACCATCCGGTCGAGACGCTCCAGGATGCGCTGGCGTTTCTCCGCGTCCAGCTGGCTGTCGAAGATATCGTCCATGCTTTCAGCCCTTTCCTGCCAGTACGATCCCGCCCGTGTCACCCGATGATCCCGAGTTCTGTCAGCAGCCGGCGCGTGTCGTCCAGATTCTCGAGCTGCCGCACGTCGAGGCCCGGCACGAACAGTTCGTTGGCCGTCGGTGTGCCCTCGGGCGGCCGACACCTGCGACGGACGGAATCTCGAGGCTGACCTCGGCGAAGTATCGCTGGGCCGTCCGCGACAGCAAGAAGTCCACGAAGGCATTGGCCGCAGCCTCGTCGTCGGTGCCCTCGATGATGCCGACGCCGCCAATGCCGATGAGGCCCAAGGGATCGCCGGGATTGAACTTGGCCGCGACGTTCATCGCGTCGCCCTCGGCGTGCTGGTCGTTCAGGTAGAAGCTGTTCGCGAAGCCCGGTTGGTCGTCGAGGGTTCGGGTCGATACGCCGTCACCCACATCACTCAGAGGTAGTCGAGGGCCTCGCGGACCGTGAGACGGGCGGCTCGGGTTGCCGCCGCGTCGGTGGCGAGCACCGCGCCGAGGACGACGAGCGCGATCCAGATGCCGGCCCCGAGGATGGAGACCCGGAACGGCAGCGGCGCGTCCATGAACAGGTTGCCGAGCCCGGCGCCCATCACGGCGGTCAGCCCCAGCGCCGGGATGACCGCCAGCAGGAAGCTGGCGAGGGCGAGGAACACGCCTTCGCCGATGACGATGCGGCGCACCGCCTTGGGGCGTGCCCCGATGGCGTGCATGACACCGAACTCCCGGGTCCTGTCGAGGATGTTGGCACTCATCGTCGACGCCAGGCCAATGAAGCCGACCACGGCGATGGCGATGGCGACCGCCAGCGTGACCGTGATGATGGGCCCCAGGTGACCCTGAGTTGCGGCGTCGCTTTGGCCGACCGAGCGCGCGGCCTGCACCTCGACGCCTGCACCGGTCAGCGTCTCGTCAATGGCGTCGGCGACGGCTTCGCGGGTCCGCTCGTCGTGGCTGTCGGTGGCGATGCGCAGCGTGTTGACCCGCAATGGCCAGCCCATGGCCTCGGCGAGGCCCAGGGCCGTCACGTACGCGCCACCGCTGCCGCCGCCCCGTTCCTCAGCGATGCCCACGACGCGCCAGGTCGTGGCCTCTCCGGCGATGAACAGTTCCACGGTGTCACCGGCGCTGATGCCCGGGACGGTGTCGGCTCGGGCGATCTGGTTGAGCACGATCGCGCCCGTCTCGCCCGGCTCGAGCCAGCGGCCTTCCAGCAGCTTGGGCGGTGTGAGCATGGTGGTATCCGCCGGTACCGCGGTCACCGAAACGCTGCCATGCCCCTGGTCGGGATAGGTGCGTGAGAGCGGGAACTGTCCCGGCCCTGAGACGCCGGCCGCCGCCGAGGTCCAGCCCTCGACCCGGCTGATGTCCGGCAGCGGCTCCACCAGGGCGGCCAGATCGTCCACCGAGGTCGCGCTGGCCAACCGCACCTCGACATCCCACCGGATCTGATCCTCGGCTTCTTCAGCCACTGCCCGCAAGCCGTCGCCCAGGGATATCCCGGCGACGAACACCGTGCCCGCGCTGGCCAGCAGCCCGACCGATAGCAGGAACCGGGCGGGGCGCCGGATCGTGTTGCGCAGCGCCATGAGCAGACCGCGGTCGAGGCGACGGACGCGACCCAGCCAGCCGAGAAGGCGGGTCGCCACGCGCGGGTTCGAGCCGAGGCCGCTGTGGTCGATCGCTGCCCGTACCGTCGTTCGGCTGGTCCTGACCAGCGGTACCAGGGCCATCAACACCGGCAGGATGAGCCCGGCACCCAGGACCACCAGGTAGGTCCAACCTGGGGCCGCCAGGCTGGCGGGCACGATGCCGAGGAACCCGAGGATCGCCGAGACCGCGGCGCGGCCGATCAGGATGCCGGGGGCCATCGCCAGCACGGTGGCGGCGGCAGCCACCAGCAGCGTCATGGCCAGGTACAGACGTGCGATACGGGCCGATCGCGCACCGATCGCCTTCATGATGCCGATCTGTGGGATCTGCTGGGCGAACAGGTTATTGAGCATGTTGGCGACGAGAATCGTGGCGAGCAGCAGGGCAATCCCCCCGCCGGCAAGAAGCGACAGAAGTAACGCGTCAGCCTGCCCTTTGTGGGGGTGCTCATAGGGCTCGGGGACCTGGATCTCGCGGATCGCCAAACCGTGTTCGCGCTCGAGCCACGTGCCGACGTCGGCGGCGACTGCCACGATGGCGTCGCGGTCACGGCTCGGCAGCACTTGCCCGGGGTCGCCGACCTGGATCTTCAGCTGATCCAGGACTGCCCCACCCCCGAGCGTGGCCAGGGACGACGCGGACAGATAGCCCTGCGCGGTCTGTCCCTGCGCGGCGGGCGCCAGGCTGGGGTCATAGATCACACCCGCCACCCGCAACGGCAGCGGCTCCACGCGCTCCACGGGCTGCCGCTCGTCACCGCCGATGGTCGGGGCCTCGACGACCACGGTGTCGCCGACCGCCACGTCCAGCAGGCCAAACGTGTCACGTCCGAGCAGGATCTCTCCAGCGGCGGGCGGCCAGCTGCCCTGCTGCACCTCGAACGTCGCCATCCGCATCGGGTCGTCCGGTGCTGACACGAACACCTGCAGTGAATTCTCGCGCCACCGGCCGTCACCCCCCTGGACGCGACCGGTGAACTGGGTGCGCCCGGTGGCCTCGATAACGCCGGGCCGGGTGCGGGCGCCGGCCGCGATCACCGCCATCTCCTCGGCGTCGACGGGGGGTCCGAATCGGATGGTGGCCGACGCCGGCGCGGTGCTCAGGTAGGCCTGTTGCGTCTCCCGGTCGCTGGCGCTCCAGGTATAGAGCACCGCGCTGAACACCGTCAGGCTGACCGCGATGGCGACCACCATCAGCACATAGCGGGACCAGGTCGCGCGCAGGTCCCGGCGCAACTTGACTGCCAGCAGGCCGCTCACGCCGTCACCATTGCTCGGGTGACCTCGTCTGCGAGCACCCGGCCATCCTGCAGGGTCACCTGCCGGCCGGCGATCGCCCTGATGTCGGCTTCATGGGTGACCACGACGATGGTCCGTCCTTCCGTGTTCAGGTCGGCGAACAGCTTCAGCACGGCGCCGGCCGTCACCGAGTCGAGGTTGCCGGTCGGCTCATCGGCCAACAGCAGGGGTGGATCGTTGGCCAGGGCGCGGGCGATCGCCGCGCGTTGCTGCTGGCCGCCCGACAGGGCGGCGGGAAACTTCTCGGCCTGGTCACCGATGCCGACTCGTTCCAGAAGGCGGCGCGCCCGATCGCGTCGCTCACCAACCAGGATCTTCCGTGCGAAGTCCATCGGCAGCATCACGTTCTCGATGACGGTCAGCGTGGGCAGCAGCTGGAAGAACTGGAACACCAGCCCGACGTTGCGTCCCCGCCACGTTGAAAGGCCATCCTGCGACAGCGCGCCGAGATCGGCGCCGGCCGCATGGACATTCCCGGACGTGGGCCGATCGATGCCGGCGAGCAGGTTCAGCAGTGTCGTCTTCCCGCTGCCCGACCGCCCCACGACCGCCACGAATTCGCCGGACGCGATATCGAGGCTGAGATGGTCGACGGCGGTGAACTTGGCGGCTCCAAGCCGATAGGTCTTGACGGCGTCACTGACGTGTATCACCTGTTGCACGGTCGTCGATGCTCCGTCTGCCGGGACATACTTGGATCAATGGACGCCTGGTGGTGGCGTGTGCACGCCACCGACCAGCATCACGACCACGGCGACCAGGACCAGGATGGTCACGACGATCGCGACCTTCTGCCAGCGAGGCATGCCGCTCGTGCGTTCGGTGTCATATTCGACGTCGGTATCGGGCTGGCGGGATGGGTCAGCCATCTGGGCCCTCTGTTTGCAGTGCGCCGTGGGGGCTCGGGGGAGCCCACCGAGGATGCACGGAGCTGGAATCCGTCGCCACGCCACCGGGGTCGACTTCGCAATCGTCCTCGTCCCTCGTCTGGCGCCACCACCCTAGACGCTCTTGCACGAGGCGCGAAACCCCCACAGGGGTGATCCGCGTCGTCAACGCGGCGTCGAGGCGCATCCCCCGCTGAGAGGATGTCGCGCGCGGCAGCGCGGCGGTAGGCTGATCGACACGGTGTCAGCCAACCCACTCTCGAAGGTCTTGCTCTGGGGTCGACCGGCGGATGCTCTTTTCGACGTCGCGATCGCAGTCGCGGCGTTGTCGAGTTCGCTGGCAGGGATCGCGCATGGCGGGGTCGGTCCCCTCGTCACCGAGACTCGGGACCTCGATCCAATTGGCGTGCTCCTCGCGGCGGGCTCCACCCTCCCCTTGGTCGCGTGGCGTCGCTTTCCGCTCGGCGCCTTCGTGCTGACCGCGGCGGCGGGCGTCGCACTGGCCGGCGTGGGTTATCGGCTTGACATCCTCATCGGTCCGGCTGCGGCCCTCTTCCTGCTCGCGGCGAGCCGTGAACCGGAGACGCCGTGGACGCGTCGGAGCACGGCGATCGTCGGCGCCGCGTTCGTCGTCTACCTCGCGGCGGCGGCGATCGCACAGGCGAGCTTCCCGGGCAGCGAGCTACTCCACACCGGCTTCGCCTGGGCGGTCGCGTGGTTCGCCGGTGAGCGGACTCGGCTGCGTCGCGAGCAGATCGAGGACCTGCGCGCGCATGCGCTGCGCGCCGAGCGGGAGGCGGAGAGCGAGCGCCGGCTGGCCATCGCCGAGGAGCGCGCCCGCATCGCTCGCGACCTCCACGACTCGGCCGGTCACGCGATCAACGTCATCGCCGTGCGTGCCGGTGCGGCCCGACTCCGCCATGCCGAGGACCCCGACCGCACACTTCCCGCCCTCGAGGCGATCGAAGAGGTCGCGCGCCAGACGGCGGCCGACATCGATGCGATCGTGGGAAACCTTCGAAACGAGACCGATGGATCAGGCGGGGTGGTGGACGATCCCCACGGCCTCGCGTCGCTCGACACCCTGCTCGCCCGCCATCATGAGGCTGGCCTCGACGTCACCTCGGTCAGCTCCGGCGAGCGGCGCGCACTTGCGCCGGCCGCCGACCAGGCGGCGTACCGCATTCTGCAGGAGGCCCTGACGAACGCGGCGCGCTACGGTGCCGGCGACGCCCGGGTTGAGCTCGCCTTCGGCGAGGGCGGGCTCGAGCTGACGGTCACCAATCGGATTAAGGGCAACGTCGTGCCCACAGCTGGCGTGGCACATGGCGTGATCGGGATGACCGAGCGCGCGACGCTGCTCGGCGGGAGCCTGAGCGCCGAGCCCGTAAACGGCGTCTTTCGCGTCCGCGCCCGGATCCCCTACCGAGGTCGGCCCTGATGACTACGCGCGTCCTGATCGCGGACGACGAGGACCTGATGCGGGCGGGGCTCATCGAACTGCTCACCGCCGATCCCCAGATCGAGGTCGTGGGCCAGGCGTCGACCGGCCGCGAGGCTGTCGACCACGCTCGTCGTCTGGCGCCCGACGTCGTACTCATGGACGTTCGCATGCCCGACCTGGACGGGATCGCCGCCACCCGCGAGCTGTTGCGTGTCGCACCCGAGATGAAGGTGCTGATCCTGACGACCTTCGAGCAGGACGACTACGTCTTCGGCGCGCTCCGGGCGGGCGCATCGGGCTTCCTCCTCAAGCGAACCCGGCCCGAGGAGCTGATCGCGGCGGTACACACGATCGCCGCCGGCGACGCGCTCCTATCGCCGTCCGTGACGAGGCGCGTCATCGATCGGATGGCCAAGCAGCCGACGCTCGAGCTTGTCGATCCGGCGAAGCTCCAGGCGCTGACTCCGCGCGAGCGGGAGGTGCTCGAGCTCATCGCGAGGGGCCTGTCGAACCGCGAGATCGCCGCGGCGCTGGTCGTCGAGGAATCGACGATCAGGACCCACGTGAAGCGGATCCTGATGAAGCTGGACCTCCGCGACCGCGTGCAGGCCGTGATCTTTGCTTACGAGACAGGCATCAACCGCCCCGCACTGACGTAATCATCGTGTTGCGGTCGTCGAGCCGGGGGACGGAACGAACCTGCAATCAAGCGGCTAACAGCCGCCGGACATCCTCCCCCACTCACCCTCGGAATCGGCCGCGCAGCTCCAGGTGAGAGTCATGCTGAGAGTCACGCTGCATGCTGCGCGTCCCAAATGCGTTGGCTTGGCGGACGGCGGTGCTCCGGCCGGTGCTGCGCGGTAGCCGCGCGCCCCGCGCAGCTGAGCGGCAAATTCGTCGGGCAGGTGGGACGCCTCAATCGCCCGTGCAGCTGCCTCGATGTCGTAGGCGACGCGGCGGAACTCCACCCGAACGTCGGCGGGCGTCGTCTCGATCAGCGCCCAGCAGGCATGCGGATCGCCATCCTTCGGCTTGCCGGCCGGCGCGAGTATCGGATAATGGGGTTCGAGCAAAGGCGGGCCGCAGCGCCAGCCGGCCTTGGCGCAAGCGTTCGACGTCTACGCGGCCGACCAGCTCGGCATCAGGATCGTCGCCGTCGCAGCCTAGACCTTCGAGTATGCTCGAATGTCAAGCGCGCGTCTGGATCGACGTCAGGAGCCCCGGCGTCGACGCGGAGCGGCAGCGTTCGTCTTGAGACTGAGCCCGGCCAGCATCAGGTCCAGCCCGTCCTCGAAGCAGCGGTCGGGATCGCAGTCGGCGATGAGCGAGGCGGCGGCCGAGGCCAGCTCGGGCGACGTGCCCGGCGGCAGCGCCTGGCCAAGCGCGAGGAGCAGCTCCCGCTCCGACAGCTCGCGGCTCTCGCCCGGCGGGCACCCGACTCCGAGCCACGTGGACTCGGTGTAGCCGGTGCCGAGTGCGTAGGAGATGAGCGGGCGCAGCACAGCGGCCGGCTCGGCCACCCCGCCGGCGGTGAGGATGTCGAGGTACGCGCGGTACAGCTCGAGCTCCGCGCGTGAGAGGCGCGTCCAGCGCAGGATCAGCGGCGCCGCCGCCGGGTGGCGCCGGAACAGATCACGGAGGGAGTGGGCCAGCACGCGCAGGGCGCGCATCGGATCATCGCCGGGCTCCGGCCGGGCGACCTCCTCCCACAGCAGCTCGGCGATGCCGTCGTAGAGGCGCTCCTTGCCGTCGACGTGGTGGTAGATCGCCATCGGGTCGACCCCGAGCTCGCTCCCCAGCCGACGCATGCTCAGCGCCTCGAGCCCCTCGCGATCGACGACCGTCAGGGCGGCCTCCAGGACCCGGCGTCGGTCGAGCCGACGCCGGGTGGCGGATTCGACTGCGTTCGCGGTGGCGTCCTCCGCCTCGGTTGACAGGCTTGTCATGATTTTCGTACGGTACAGGTCTACAACGTAGAATTCAAGCGTAGGAGCCATGGCTATCGACACTCAGCCTCCGGCGGTCGAGGTCCGCGACCTCGTCAAGGTGTACCCCCGACCGGGAGGCGGCACGCTGCGGGCGCTCGACGGGATCAGCTTCGAGGTGCGGGCCGGCGAGTTCTTCGGCTTCCTGGGCCCCAACGGCGCGGGCAAGACGACCGCGCTGGAGATCATCGAGGGCATTCGGCGCCCGACGTCTGGCGAGGTCCGCGTGCTCGGCGTCGATCCCCGCCGAGAGCTCGACAGAGTGAAGCGGCTCATCGGCGTCCAGCTCCAGGCGGCCTCGTACTTCAGCCTGCTGACTATCGAGGAGATCCTCGAGCTGTTCGGCTCCTTCTACCCCAAGCGCCGCGCGCCGGCCGAGCTGCTCGACATCGTGGGGCTCCTCGACAAGCGCAGGGCCTACGTGCGGCACCTGTCAGGCGGGCAGCAGCGCCGCTTCTCGGTGGCCGCGGCGCTGGTCAACGACCCCGAGGTCATCTTCCTCGACGAGCCGACCACCGGGCTCGATCCACAGATGCGCCACGGCCTGTGGGACCTGCTGCGGCGTCTCAACCGCGACGAGGGCAAGACGATCGTGCTGACCAGCCACTACATCGAGGAAGCCGAGCTGCTGGCCGACCGGGTGGCGATCATCGACCACGGGCGGATCGCCGCCATCGATACGCCGCGCTCGCTCATCGGTAAGCTCGATGGCCAGGGCCACATCGAGTTCGCGACCACCCAAGCCATCGATCCATCGGAGCTGTCGGCGCTGAGCGGCATCAGCGGGGCCGTCGCCAAGGCGAACGGCGCCGCGTTCGAGGTGGGGCCGGCGGCCTATCAGCTGGCGATCAGCGATCCACGGACCGCGGTCGCCTCCCTCCTCGGCTGGTCGGACGCGCGCGGCGTCGAGCTGCGCGGCCTCGAGGTCGTGCCCGGCAGCCTGGAGGACGTCTTCCTGCAGCTCACCGGGCGGGAGCTGCGCGAATGACCGCCCTCGCGGGCACCATGCGGCTGGCGACCGCCAGCACCCGACAGCTGTTTCGGTCCAGCGAGGTATGGACGACCATGCTCGTCTTCCCGGCCGCCCTGCTCGCCATCCTGTGGCTCTTCTCCCGGCTGCGCTTCGAGGCTGGCAGCCAGGAGGTGCTGCTGATCGACCTCTGGGTGACCGGGCTCGGGGTGCTCGGCGTGGCGCTGGGCAACACCCACGCCTTCCTGGCCACCATCGCCACGTGGAAGGCGGGCGGGGTGCTCAAGCGTATCTCGGTGACCCCTATCGGCTCCGGCCAACTGATCGTCGGCGAGCTGCTGCCACGAGCCGCCCTGGGCATGGTCACGCTCATCGCCTTCCTGGCGGCCGGCAACGCGCTCGGCGCCAACGTCCGAATCGGGGCCGAGCTGCTCGCGGTGCTACCGGTGATGGTGATGGTCACCTTCACCGGCCTGTCCGTGGCGTTCATCATCGCCGGGCTCACCTCGACACCTCAGGACGCCAACGCCCTCGACACCGCCGTCGCCTGGCCGCTCTACCTGGTGACCGGCGCCACGTTCCCGCTCGCCGCCTTCCCCGACTGGCTCGGAGAGGTCGCCCTGTTCATCCCGTACACCGGGCTCATCGCCACCATCCGCGGATTGGTGCTTGACGGTCGGTCGCTATCCGATTTCGGACCGGAGCTCGCGATCGGCACGGCCTGGATCGCCGTGCTGCTCCTGGCGGCGGCGCGCGCCTATCGATTCGTCAAGTGAGAAGCGAGATGACGACACCGACCGTCCCCCTGTTCCGGGCCAGCTTCAAGATGATGCTGCGCTCGCGGGGCGTGATCTTCGCCATCGTCACGGCCTCGCTCTACATCGCCTTCTTCGGGCTCATCGAGGACCTCGAGTTCGGCATCGGCGCACAGACCATCCCGTTCTTCGACTACGTCCTGCCCGGCTTCGCCGTCTTCCTGATGGTCTACCAGATCCAGGACATCACGGTGGCGGTGGCAGCCAGCTTCAAGGCGCGCGGCATCCTCACGCGCCTGGCGACCACGCCGCTCTCACCCCTGAGATTCATCGCCGTCCAGGCACTGACGTACGTCGGTCTGGGGGTGGTGTCCTCGGCGCTGGTGCTCGGCATCGGCAAGCTGGTGGGCGGCACCATCGTAATGAGCATCAACCTGCTGTGGCTGATCCCGCTCATCGCGGTCGTGGCCATGACCTCGATCGCCCTGGGCTACGCCATCGCCGGGCTCACCCCCAACCCCCAGACCGCGACCAACGTCGGCTCGACGGTCAGCTTCCTCATGTTCGGCTTCGCGGGCGTCATGTTCCCGATCCAGGCGCTACCCGGCGTCCTGCCCGACGTCGTGCCGTTCGCCATCCCGCACGCCGCCCTCATCGAGGTCATCCGCGGCATCGCCCTGACGGGCGATCCGATCATCGCGTACGGACCCCAGCTCCTGATCGGGGCGGGTTGGCTGGCCGGCACCTTCACCCTCGCCGCGCTCAGCTACCGCTTCACCGAGGACCGATGATCGTTCGCCGCGAGACCTCCAGTGACCACGAGGCGGTCCACGCGCTGTTCGCGGCGGTCTACTCCTCCGGCCTGCTCGACGCCCTGCGAGCCAGCGACACCTGGCTGCCGGCGCTCTCCTTCGTGGCGGTCGGCGACGACGGCGAGGTGGTCGGGCATGTCGCGGGCGTCCGTGGACGGATCGGATCCGCGCCGGCGGTCGTGCTCGTGCCACCCAGCATCGGGCCGGACCAGCGCGGGCGAGGCGTGGGGCAGGCGCTGATGCACGCGATCCTCGGCGCGGCCGAGGCGCTCGGCGAGCCGCTGGTGGGCCTGGTCGCCTTCCCGCCCGAGTACTACGCTCGGTTCGGCTTCCGCCCGGCCGACGACTACGCACTTGCCGCGCCGGTCGAGGAATGGCAGCCATCCTTCATGGTTCGTCCGCTCACCGCGTACGACGACTCAGTGCGAGGCACCTTCATCTTCCCCGACCCGTTCCTCGGCTCCTGATCCTCGCCGCGGCCAGCGAGGCGGGTCGGACGGTCTGCGCGCCGCCTTCCGTCAACGCTCCCCGCCCGGCCAGCTCAGGAGCGGCATGTTTGCCATCATCCCCAGCTGCTCCAGGACCTGCGGCCCTACGACGACATGCCTCGTGATGGGCCGGGACGTACCGGAAGTCGCGAGGCGGTCCTGACCTCAGTGCAACGCCTCGGCGGGATCGCTGACGCACCTCTCGCAGCCGCGGCCGATCTGCCGGAGCCGATACGTCAGCGTGCCGGCAAGGAAGGCGAGCGAGGCGACGCCGATGATCGGCTGGATCGGCGCGAAGACGTTCAATGCCCCGGAGAAGCCCAGGGCGAGCAGGATCAGCTTGTTGCACGCCGGGCAGGCGATCGCGAAGTACACCGCCAGACTCCCCGCCCCCACCCGCAGGTGGCCTCGATCCCGGTGATCGACGTGGTGGGGACGGACGACGTAGGTCGCCAGGGTCAGTCCGATCAGCGGAGCCGAGGCCAGCCAGACGGCGATGTCGATCGGGCGGGTCCGCACGGTGCGCACTACCAGCGGATTGGCAATGATCCCACTGAGCAACCCTAAGAGGACGAGGGCGAGGAGGATCGCCGCGGCGGCGGTCAGCCAGAACCGCGCGTCGGTCAGCAGGTTGCGCAGCCCGGCAGGCATGTGGTCGCGCAGCGTCTAACCGTCCGCGCCGAGTCGACGACAGACGCGGCTCCCAGGCGCGTTGCGGTCTAAGCATGACCGACGCGCAGTTGTGGCAGCTCTCGCAGCCGCACCCGTCGCAGTCATGGCCTCGACCTCCTGTCCAGGAGCAGCCAGATAGCCTCGACCGCCGCCGCGAGCGCCAGGCCGTAGGCGAGGTGGCCGACGAATCCACGGACGTGCGAGGCGACTGGATGTGCCTGGGGCGGCGCGCTGGAGCCGATGATCGGGTTGAGCCCCTCGTCGACAATGGCGAAGAGCGCCAGGCCGGTGGCGATGCCGGCTTGAGGCGCGGGCACGCGCCAACGGCGGCGAAGGACAGCATAGAGGGGCGCCCAGCCGACCCCGAGCCCGTAGTGGAAGATGAGGCCGGCGCGGTCCAGCTGCGGATCCGACAGCCGAAGTCCAAGCCTTCGGGTCACCTTCTCCGCCGCGACCCGGTACGGCACGCCCGGGCTGACCTGCCGCTCGCGCTCGCGGTCCGCCTCGGACTCCGCCCCGTACAAGGCCGTCGTCACCGGCTCCATCGCCTTGGTCGCGACGAATCCACCGACCATGGCGACAGCCATGTCGACGATGAGTCTCACCTCGCCTCCGATGGATTCGTCACCTCTTCCTCGCCGAGCCGTTCCTCGGTCGCGTAGTCGGCGCCGCACGCCGGACACTGGAAGCTGACGGGCTCGGCGACCTCGCTCCGGTCAGGCTCGACCGTGGCTTCCCTCGGCGCTGTCGCCGCCCGCTCCTCAAGGCGCTCCTGGACGTCGAACTCGGCCCCGCAGGCCGGGCAGGTGAAGGCTCCGCTCGCTGTCATCACATCCTCCTGTAGTCGTTGTATCGGCGCCACCGCCAGCGGGCCGCTGGCGGCGTCCGGCGAGAGCCGGCGGAGCAGGCCGCGGGCCGTCCCCTCCATCCCCTCGGCGAGGGTCGGAAAGATGCCGACCGCCGTGGCCAGCTCGTCGAGCGTGCCGCGCCGTCGGAGCACGACTGAGGCGGTCCAGACGAGGTCGGCCGCCTGGCGGCCTATCACATGGCACCCGAGGAGCCGTCGACTGTCACGCTCGACGACGTACTTGATCAGTCCCAGCTCGGCGCCGATGAGCTCGGCCTTCTCGATCTTGTCGAACGTCACCAGCCCGACCGCGACGCCGTAGCCGGCGGAACGCGCCGCCGCCTCTGTCAGCCCGACGCTGCCGATCTCCGGATCGGTGAAGATGCCGTGCCCCAAGCTGAGCCGGTCTATCCGCACGTCGGCGCCCTCGAACGCGTCGGCGTAGGCCACTTTCGCCTCCTCCTGGCAGACGCGGGTAAAGGGCTGCTCGCCGTTGACGTCGCCGACGGCCCAGATGCCCGGCACGGTCGTCCGCAGCCGGTCGTCAACGAGGATCGAGCCGTCCGGCCGGGCCGCCACGCCCGACGCATCCAGGTCCAGGGTGTCGGTGTTCGGCTGCCGGCCGCCGGCCACGAGCAGGTGCGAACCCTCGATCGCCCGCTCGGTTCCGTCATCGGCGCGGGCGATGACCCGCAGCCCGTCGCCGGCTCGCTCCACGCGAACGGCCCGGTGGTCGGTGACGAGTTCGATTCCGTCAGCCGCGAGTCCGCGGGCTAAGAGCCGGCTGACGTCGGGCTCCTCGTCGGCGCACAGCAGCTCCGGACCATGGATGATCGTCACCGCCGAACCGAAGCGGCGATAGGCCTGGCCCAGCTCGCAGCCGATGTAGCCGCCGCCGAGCACGATGAGGTGCTCCGGCACCTCGCCGAGGTCCATGACTGTTTCGTTGGTATGGACGTCGACCTCACCGATCCCCGGCAGGTCGGGGATCAGCGGTCGCATCCCGGTGGCGATGAAGATGCGGTCCGCCGCCAGGCGTCGCTCCCCTACCTCGACCTCGCGCGGCGAGACGAAGCGCGCCTCGCCCTCCAGCATGCTGAGCCCGCCGGCGCGCCGTGCGTTGCTCAGCGCCTCGACCCGGTGCTCGGCGACCAGCGCGGTCTTGTCCGCCACGATCGCCGGCAAGTCGACGCCCGGCTCGCCGTGGCCGTCGACCCGGAACAGCATGGCGGTCCGCACCGCGTGCGCGACGTTGGCGCGGTGGATGAGAAACTTCGACGGCACGCAGCCGACGTTCACGCAGGTGCTGCCGTACGGCTCGCGGTAGACCATCGCCACGCGCTGGCCAGCGGCGACGGCGCGGCTCGCGACGACCGCCCCTGCTTCGCCGGCCCCAATGACGACTGCGTCGAACCGCTTGCTCACGCCGCCGTCCCACCGCTCCGGCTCGTCGCCGCCGAGCCTTCGCGCCGTCCGAATACCGAGCGGACGTAGTCGGCGGCCCAGGCATGGGCATCCTCGACGGCGAGGAAGCGGAAGCGGCGGCCCTCCTGCCGTGACGCCCACTCCGCGGCGGTCTCCGCTGACTCGAAGAAGTTCACGAACTCGCAGAAGCTGGCCCGCACGTCCTGCGTCACCGGACCCTCCGGTTCGTAGGCCGAGACGACGGCGTTAGCCGGAACGAGATCCGTGACGCCATCCGGGCCGACCGTCAGTGAGATGCCCCGCCCGGTCAGCGGATCGCGGGACGTGACCGCCGCTTCCGCACCCCACCAGATCGGCAGGAGGAGAGTGTCGAGGGCGCACCACGTTGGCCCCGTTTGCCCGTCGACCGTGATGCGGTGCCCGGCATCGATGCCCCCGACCGCCCACATGGCCTGGACGCGATCCTCGCCGTTGAAGTACACGAACCCCATCTCCGCGTGGCGGCGCAAGATTTCGTCGACGCGCTCAATTGGAAGGCCGAGCGCGCCGGCGAGCTCGGCGGGCGCCAGCGGTCGCCCCACACGCAGCAACTCGCGGCCGCCGCCGCGGGCGACCTGCAACTCCGTCTCGTCGAGCGTGGAAAAGTCCGCGAAGGCCGACATCATCAGGTGGCGGTACTCAGCGACGTCCCGTTCGGTCCCCGTCTTCGTGGTCATGTTCTCCTCCTCAGAGCTCCATCTGAACCGATGGGCCGAACCGTAGACCTTCGAGGGCACTCGAATGTCAAGGGGTATGCTGGAGGCGTGCGAATCGGGGAACTGGCGCAACGAAGCGGCCTGGCGCCGACCGCCTTGCGCTACTACGAACAGCTCGGGCTGCTGCCCGAGCCCGAGCGGACGGAGTCCGGGTATCGGTCGTACAGCAATGACGCGGTGGATCGGCTGGCCTTCATCCGCTCCGCCCAGGCAGTCGGACTGACGCTGGCCGAGGTGCGGGAGGTGATGGGCGTCCGCGACGCGGGCGAGGCCCCCTGCCGGGTGGTGAACGAGCTGATCGATCGACGCCACACAGAGGTTCGGGCGCGTATCGCCGAGCTGCGGAGGCTCGAGCGGGATCTCGCACAGCTCCGCGAGCGCGCCAGTCGGCTCGAGCCGCGTGACTGCGATCCGTCCGGCATCTGTCACGTCATCCCGCTAGCGGGAACGATCGGCGAGCCTGACCCGAGAACGCCGGCAGGGTCCTGATGCACAGCGAACCCGACAGCTGGTGCCGTCCTTGGCAGGTCGGCCGGGGCGAGCCCTGCTCAGTGGTAACAGGGGCAGGGAGCGGCATTCACCAAGTACGCGGGCCTCTCGCGCCCAAGAGGAGATACCCCGTCCAGGCCGTGGCGAGCGCCAGCTCTAGCATCGCCAAGAGGACTCCCAAGTCGCCTCCTGCTCGCTCTGGCCGGAGGATCGCGAACACCATGAGTCCCGTCGGGATGGCTACGAAGATCGCGCCGATTGCGTTCCCTGTCCAAAGTTGCCAACCAGGCGGGCGCGAAGAACCACCACTGGCTCGCCAAAATCGCTCCAGCCAATCGGCTGGCAATACTCGGTATCGCGCGATGAGGGCCATCACGTTCGCAAAGTGCATGACGAGCGAGGACACGACGATCAACAGGAATGGCCCAGGGTCAGTCATACCGGATCAGACTACGGGCCGACGAGGCACGGTGCGATCGGCAGGGGCGAATCCTGCGTTATGGTGCTAGGGGCGACGCCGGACTCGGGGCTACCAGTGCCGCTTGGGCCACTGTCAGGTTTCTCCCGAAACATGCGTGCTGACCCTCCCCGGCGGTCCGAAGGTGGCCGCGATCGCCGCCTGCTACAACGGGCCGGTGGCCGACGGTGAGCGCCTGGTGCACCCGCTCCGCAGGCTGGGACCGCCGGTCGATGACGGCATCCGGCCGATGCGCTACACGGACGTGCAGCGCATCTTCGCCGAAATCCCGTTCGGGCTACACAACTACTGGAAGGGGCACTTCATCCGCGAAATGACCGACGACGTAGTGGATGCCACGGTCGAGGCGTTTGAGACGATGACGTCGGACCATTCGGCGATCCTCATCGAGGCCCCGCACGGTGCAGTGCGCCGCGTCCCTGCCGACGCTAGCGCCTTTGGACAGCGTGACGCCCGCTTTAACGCCAGTGCGCTTGCCATCTGGGAGCCCTCCGACGACCCGGACCGGCACATCCAGTGGACGCGCAGGTACGCCAACGCCATCGGTAGTGGCTCAATTTGGATTCCCCCGACTAGGATAGTTGCCGGGATGACCGAGCCAGACTGGAAAGAGGTCCGTCGCCGAGCGCGACGCCGGGCCGGGGCAACAATGGCCCTCATCGTGGGTCCCATCGTCCTGTTCGTGTGGGCCATCAAGATCTTTGAGCCGCACGACTACCCGGCGGGGGACATGCGGAATGAACCGCTGTTTTGGGTCCTTGCGGGCGTTGTGGCGCTGGTCCTTATCGGGGCAATTATGGTGGGGTCCGTCCGCGCGCTTAGAGGGCGGTGAGGACCGCGATTGGTTGCCTCTCACGCATCGCCCGGATAGACTGTCGGCATGAAGCGTTCCCCCATGCCGCGTGACCCCAACCAGCGCGCGAAGGCCGTTGTGGACTTCGCGACGGGTCAGCGTGCCCCGACCCCGGAGCGGGTCAAGGACCCGGCGGCGATTGCGCGCGGGCACCTGGGCGGCATCAAGGGTGGCATGGCGCGGGCGGCGAAGATGACGGCTGCCGAGCGCAGCGAGAGCGCGCGCCGGGCGGCCAACGCCCGCTGGGAGCGGGAGCGGCAGTCCGCCTAGACCCCGCTCCAACCGAATCTCGGGACCCCCTCTAGATCGCGACAGACTGTTGTCACGACTCTCACGCATAGTTGCAGTATGAACCGCTTGGACCTCAACGAACGAGCCGCAATCATCCGGTGTCTGGTCGAAGGCAACTCGATTCGTTCGACCGCCCGGATGACCGGCGCTGCCCGCAACACGATCACAACCCTGCTCGTCCAATTGGGCGCGGCCTGCTCCGAGTATCAGGATCGGACCCTCCGCAACCTGACCTCTACGCGCATCGAGTGCGACGAGATTTGGTCCTTCTGCTACGCGAAGGCCAAGAACGTCCCCGAGAAGTACCGGGGCGATTGGGGCTACGGCGACGTGTGGACCTGGACCGCGATTGATCCCGACTCTAAGCTGGTCGCGTCGTGGCTGGTCGGCTGGCGTGGTGAGCCGGAAGCGGTGGACTTCCTGTACGACCTCCGAGGTCGGCTGGCAAACCGCATCCAACTGACCACCGATGGGCACGTCGCCTACGCCGGGGCGGTAGAACGGGCGTTCGGCTACAACGTGGACTATGCCCAACTGATCAAGCAGTACGGGGTCGAGAATAGTGAGGATGCGTCCCCCACGGCGCGGCGGTACTCGCCCAATACAGTCACCGGTCAGGAAGTCCGCGTCCTCAACGGCGACCCGGACCCCGAGTTGATCTCCACGTCCTACGTCGAGCGGAACAACCTCCACATGCGGATGTCCATGCGGCGCTTCACGCGGCTCACCAATGCCTTCTCCAAGAAGGTTGAGAACCATGCCGCGATGGTCAGCCTGCACTTCATGTTCTACAACTTCGCGCGGCCCCACTCGGCGCTCGGCAAGAACCGAACGCCTGCGATGGCGGCTGGCGTGGCCGACCACGTATGGACCGTGCAGGAGATTGCGGCGCTGCTGCTCGACTAAGGGTATGCGTGAGAGGGATAGACTCTTACGCATGCGTGCACTCGATCGCATCCGCCACAAGATTCGCCGGGCGTTGGATGATCTCCAAACTCTGTACGAAGAAGGGTCGAAGTATCTGAGTACGGAGCCGCACGGCCTTCGATTCGAGGTCTACGTTGATAAGGGCGAGCGGCGGGTTCGTGCCCTCCTCGTCGTCAAACAGCCGCCGCCCGTGGAACTCGGAATCCTGGCCGGCGAGGCCGCCTATCACCTGCGCGGGGCGCTGGATCACTTGGTCTACCAACTCGCGCTGCTCAACAAGCCCAATCCGACCGGTACGCAGTTCCCCCTCATGCTCGATGAGACGATCTACCGGACCATTGCGCCCGGACAGAAACGCAGTCCGCGAGCCTCGATGCTCGCTGGCGTCCGCGAGGAGCACCGGGCAATCATCGACGAGTTCCAGCCGTACCACGACGGGGCGCGGGCGAAGGTGAATCTCCTCTATGTCATCGGCCAGTTCGCGAACATCGACAAGCACCGCTTCATCCAGACCGCCTTCGGGCGACCCGATTCCATCACGGTCGAGCCAACGGAGGACGGCGTCGAGCTTGATCTCCGGCTCCCCGACCTGAAACCCCCAGTCAACGAGGGCGCAGAACTGTTCAACGTGCGTTGGATCAACGGATACCCGGACGTGCCCATGAAGTACAGCGTCCGATTCACTCTCGCCTACGGGACCGGTCGGCCCGACTACGTCTCGCGTATGTACCTCGTGCTGGCGGGCGAACGCATCCACGAGATCATCACGGAGATTGAGCGGCGCGTTCCCGCGCTTCAGTGACCTAATCATCTACCGAACGCCTGTTCGGTTGAAATTGAGCCAGTACCGCCGGCACGCTCGAGAATGTCAAGGATGTCGCGCAACCCGCTGTTGATGAGGTGCGCCCGAAGGTACTCGAGGGGCGGTCGATTGCTGCGATAGGGCCTATCGCAAGGGCCCGCGTAAAGGCCGCTGCCCGGCCCGGTGGAGAGCCCGCCGCCCGGCCCGGAATACTGATCTCGCGGCCAAGTGTTGATCGCGATTGGGGAGCCCCCAGCCGGTGCTTGATTCTTGAGCGCGTTGCCGTCTTCGTCAATTATTACATGACCTGCGCGGCGCGGCACTCCAGGCCGGACACTCCCCATCCGAAAATACCTCCTTCTGATCGGCCCAAGAGCCTGACTGCGCGAAGCACGAATCGGATGATTCTGCCGGGGCTCCCTTTGGGTCGGGGACACCGCGCTGGGCCGTCGGCTGCCTGATCGTCCGACCAGGAAGGCGTCAAGTAATTCTTGACGCCTTCCAAGAACGCGAGTACGCTAGCGATGTGAGGTGTGGCCTCGCGTGTTTGGCCCCAGCAGCGCTGGCCGTGATCCTAGGCCATACGCTCTCGCCACCTATGCCGCCTCCGGGAAGGTCGCCGTTTCCGGGTGCTCCTCCGTCCCTATCGGCGTTGGAGGCTGGATAGATGCGCAGACACACGCCGCTTCTGGCGCTCGTTCTCCTTCTGTTGACTGGAGCACCCGTGGTCGGCAACAGCGGAGCGGATGGAGCCGACGGCCTGAAGACCGACGTCACGGAGTACGCCAGAGTTTTCGGAGTCTCGGTGGAAGAGGCCGAGCGCCGACTGACCCTGCAGGCGTTGGCCGGGCGGCTCGATGCCGAATTGGTCGCTGCCGAGTCGAGGTCCTACTCCGGTCTCTGGATTGAGCACGAGCCCGGCTGGCGCATCGTAGTCAGTTTCACCGACGAGCCGGACGCCACGCTTCTGCGGTATGTGGCGAACGGACCGCTCGCCGGGATCGCCGTGGCCAGCCATGCGGAGCGAAGCCTTGCAGCGCTTGAGGCCGCCGCCATCGCGATCCGATCTAAGGCCGATATCGTCCCCTTCGACCTCCGAATCGATGTTCAGCAGAATGTGCTAGAGGTCATGGTTGTGGCCTCCGAGGACTGGGCATCCTTCCGAGAGACAGAGTCGGTGCCACTCGGTCTGGACATCAGGGTAGCGATCGTAGCAAGCCTGATTCGGCCCGCCGCTGACATCTACGGGGGGTTATCCCTGGGCGGGAATGGGTGCACGTCTGGTTTCTCAATTAGCAACTCGAGCGGAGTCAAGGGTATAACGACCGCCGGCCACTGCGGCAACGTCGCCAGCTACCAGGGTGTGAACCTACCATATCAGTACGGATTCTATGCTGGGAGCAACGACTCACAGTGGCACACCGCGCCCGGGTTTACGGTGAGGAACCGGGTTTGGGACGGGATCCAGGACGTTACGCCGAACTACCGAAATATCACGTCCCGAACGCATCGCGACTCCCAGGCCATTGGCAGTTGGGTTTGCAAGTACGGCAGGATCACTTACTACGGCTGCGGAACGCTCGTCGAGAAGACGGTCGCCCCCGGCTACATCCCGCAGGCACAGCCGGTCTTCCATAGGCTGGCCAATGGGAGCACCGACCTGACTAGTCCGGGCGATAGCGGCGGTCCAGTCTTCTACGCCGGATCCGCGTGGGGAATCATCGTGGCTGAGGGGTGCTACCCAGTCTGTAACGATTCCATCTACTCGGCGATTAATTACGTCGAGTACCACCTAGCAGTAACTGTCCTAACGCAGTGACGGCGACCAATGAAGTGGACTCGGATCTCCCTGCTAACCCTGCTGGGCGGGACCATTCTCGTCAGCTGCCAGACGATCCCGGGCACAACCACCCTGTTCGTCCCACGCTATGAGCCTCTGACCGAACGCCCAACGGCCCTGCTGAGCGGCACACTGACCATTCGTGACGGCTGTGTGTGGATCGTGACCGAGTTCGATCGGTTTCTCGCCCTCTGGCCTTCGAATTACCACGTTGTCGCGGAAGACGGTAGCGTAGCGGTCAGCGGCGACGGGGTGCAGGTGTCAGCGGGTGACGATGTCACCGCGGGTGGCGGCGAATACCCGCCTGAGCAGACGCCGTTCGTTGAATCGCTCATCGGAGTGTCGGTCCCGACCGACTGCCGCGACCGATACTGGCTAGTGACGCAGCTTCAGCCGTTCGTCCCGCTGTAGCTTCCTCGAACGGGTCGCGGAATCGCTCATCGGTGAAGCTGTCCCGACCTAGTGCCGCCACCACTATTGGTTGGTGGGTGCAGCTCCAGTAGCGCTACTGGAAGCCCGAGGTCGTGGCCTAGCCGCCAGCGCCGGCCCAGTAGCAACGCTGGCAGCAACAGAGGCGACTGGTCGCGGCCATTCGGATGGCGCCGATGGGCCAATCTGAGCGTGGCGGCGGCAATCGCGGACGCTGGCGGACGCTATGGCGGGCACTGCAAAACCGCGTACGAAGGTCTGACTCCTGGTTCATCGCAGGACCGGCAGCGCCAACTCGTTTGGCTCTCTCCGTAATCGATCGCCTGACTTCGACTCAAGAACCCGCGCGCCCGTGTCTACTGCACGACTACGTCGGTAGAGCCGCCCGACCCTTACCCCACGTTAGCGCGCGAGGCTGGCGAACCTGACGCACAGTCAAGTACTCCTCCTGCCCGGCTCCGTCGACCGTGATGTTCGCTACGCCGTCCTGTCAGGTGCGCCGCCTTCGACCTCCAGTCGAATGCGGCAGTCAACCCGCCGTGAGCGTCTAGGACAGTCGCGCGCTTCCCTTCGTCACCTAACATCGCCGAGGAGGCAACGATCGTGAGCGACCGGAGCGCGATCGAGTGGACTGATGCGACCTGGAACCCCGTCACTGGGTGCTCGAAGGTCTCGCCCGGCTGCGCCCATTGCTACGCCGAGACCCTGAGCCTCCGGTACGGCTGGAGCCAGGTTCCGTGGACGCCGGAGAACGCCGCCCGGAATGTCGTCCTCCATGCTGAGCGCCTCGAGCAGCCACTACGCTGGCGTCGCCCGCGGATGGTGTTCGTTAACAGCATGTCCGACCTCTTCCACGAGCGGGTCCCAGGGGACTACCGACGCGACGTCTGGAAGGTTATGGACCGCGTCCGTCGCCATACGTTCCAGGTGCTGACGAAGCGCCCCGAGCTGATGCGCGACTGGGTAACCGCCAACGCGGACATCACGGACCCGGTCGTACCCAACGTCTGGCTGGGCACGTCGATTGAGAACAATCGGTGGGCCCACCGTGCCGACGACCTTCGGGACACGCCAGCCGCAGTCCGGTTCATCAGCGCGGAGCCCCTCCTCGGGCCGCTCAATATGCTGGACCTGACCGGCATCGACTGGCTCATCGTCGGTGGTGAGAGCGGACCCCGGCACCGACCGATGGAGCACGACTGGGTTCTAGAGCTCCGGGATCATGCCCTAGCTGCGGGTGTCGCCTTCTTCTTCAAGCAATGGGGCGGACGGACGCCGAAGGCTGGCGGGCGCCTCCTGGACGGTCGAACCTGGGACGAGTACCCCGGAACTAGGCCGTCGTCCGTGCCACCCGCAGGGCTGGAAGTTCGCCCGGTCGCTCGACCCCATCCCATCGAAGCCCTGCCGGGAATCCGCTGAAGTCGAACCGCGGGCGTGGTCGTGCATCGCGGTGCAGCCGTGACGACCAGTCCGCGCATCCATACTCCCGCAGGAAGAGCAACACTTGGTGGAGATCGGCCTCCGGCAAATCGAGGCCACCGACGAACTGGGCGACCGCTCCGTAGGAGAGGCCGGCAGACCCGGCAAGGCTCGCGAGCGCTACTACGGCTCGGTCAATCCGCTCGCGTCTGTCCAACTGCTTCACGATGTCGAGCACCTGAACACCGGGGTCAGCTTCGAAGGCAGCCACGAACGACTCGCGCCAGATTTTCACGCCAACCTGGCTGCCGCACGCCTGGACGATGGCCCGATTCGCATGGGCTTCACCGAACACGAGTCGCTTGATCGTGGTGTACGGGAACATTCCGGGTCCGGCCAGATCCGAGCGATAACCCTCCAGGAACCGATCGACGTCGATCGCCTCATCGGCAATCCGTTCCTGGCGCCACATGTCGTTGCCGCGGAACGCGCTGATCGATCCCGCGTCGATGCCCGCGGCCCTGATGTAGCCTTGGACGTCGAAACTGATGAGCAGTTCGGTGTACTTGCGGCCAGAGAACAGCTGCACCATGGTGAACGGCACGTCCTTGAAGCCGTCGGGGTCTAAGAAGACCAGGGTCGGGTGACCTCTCGACTCGTCAGCGAACCTTGAGGCCACGTCTGCGGCAGTGCCGCGGATCGCCTGGATGTTCAGTCGATCCTCGAACGGGGCGAGGGCGTCCTGGAGCGCATTGAAGGTCGCCCGGCTCCGCTCCGCGAAGCGAAGGTGAATGGTGATCGCCGAGCCAGCGGCCCGTTGACGTTCCTCGAAGACCAGGGCGGCAAGGCACGCGATGACGGGAGAACCTGCGTCACCCCGAGGGTCGGAGGCCGGGTACCTGCCCGGCCCAGCGAAGAGGTCAAGAACGAAAACGTCCTGGTCCTGCTTCCCCATGACCCGGAGCCACGCGGGGAGGTAACTGGCGTATGCCCGGAGCTTGAGTCTGGTCTGAGGGTGGTCCCCGAGTTGTCGATCTCGCGCCGACCGATGGCGGCGTCGTCGAGGTCGGACTCGACCGACAGGAACGCTTAGGCTCCCGCCTTCGAAACCGAATCCGAGCTGTTCGTCGCCATCCATGGGGACCGTGGATGATAGCCGGACGGGGGCCAAGTTGAGCCTATAACTGGGCAGCTTCGGTGGGGGTCCCACGAACGGAAGTCCAGCGGATCGACCGGGCGGTTTATGGGCACCGAGGGCCGTACGAGCTAGAGGCAGATGCTCTCGCCATAGCCATGCTGGAGTACGTCGGGGAACATCTGTCGCAGCCCGTCCAAGCGGTCCTCGAGAGCCTGAGCCGAGACGCGAATCGCTTCCTTTGAGCGCGCGAATGCCGGCCGAGGGAAGGTCCGGCTAACGAACGGTCAGCAGACGGCTACATTCGCGCTCGTGAGTGCGCACGCAGATCGCCATGACTCGCCGCCCCGCGATGGCGCCATGCTCAAGGTCCTCGACGAGCCGTTCGCGTTCTCTCAGCGTGCAGCTCTTACGGTCGATGCCTTCGGAAAGGAGCTGCGCGAGCGAAAGGTCGCCTGGCCCGAGCAGGGCCAACTCGAGGCGTTCCACCGCGCCGGCCTGCTGGTGCCGATCTACTCCATCCGCTACGACCCGCGGCTCATTCGGTCGCGCGCGAGGGCAGATGGACAGCGGCTCTCCCGCGATGAGATCCGTCACGTCCTGGACTTCACCAATACCTACGGGTACGGCCTGATCGGCGAACGTGAGATTGGCGATCTTGGCAGTCCGGCCGTCGACGGGTATGAGCCCTGGCGGCAGCAGCGGCGCACCTTCGCCGGCCGGCCCTATTGCACGCGGCAGTACCTCTACTCGTACTACCAGCTACTTGCCACGCCGATGATCCAAGAGCTGTGGCCCCGGCTCCGCGGCCGGCCCGGCGCCAGTTGGCGCCTCGGGGTCTCGGCGAGGTGGCTCGAGCACTACCGGGCACGCGCGGCATGGCTCGCCCGTCTGGTCCATCCGCTCACGATTCTGGAACCCGTGTACCTCCCCGACATAGTCGAGTCCGTCTCGATGCCGGGCTTCACGCACGACTTTGAGGAGTACGACCGGTTCCGTATCGACTTCAATCCGGCTCCCGCGCTGGAGCGCATCGGCTGGTCGGCCGACGAGGTGCTGAAGACGGCTGAAGGGCTACTCGCTCAAGGGCACGGCATGGATCCAGTCGGCGCTTGGCACGAGCTCGCAAGACTCATTCACCCGTCGCACTGGAAGAAGCTCCAGGGCACCGCGCGGACCGCGATGGACTTCCGCATTGCCGGCGAAATTCTCCTGAGCTTCTACGAGGATCTGGCGCGCGTGGGCACCGCCAGCCCTCTGGAGCCACTTGTAGGCCGATTTTGGCACCCGCGTCTCGAGCGACTCAGGACGGATCGATCGGAGCTGGACGAGACGCTCACGCGCTTCGGCCTGTCGCCGCACCCCGGCGTCGTGCTGATCCTGGAAGGCGAAGTCGAACACCGCATCATTCCCCTCGTCCTGAACCAGCTCTACGAGCGGCGATGGCGCAGCCGGATTCGGGTCTTCAACGTCCAGGGCGTCAACCAAGACCTCAAGCCACTGGCCGCGTTCGCGGCTGTGCCGGCCCTCATCGAGTCCGAGCGTCCGTCGTGATGCGACCGCGCGGTATGCAGCAAGTCTCGGAGGAGAGATCATGCACGGGGTCCGTCCCGGACTTCACCCTCAGAACGCCTTCGCGACGGCAAGATCGATCCCCTCACTGGGTAGCGCGCTGCTTGTGGTCTCTCGGCCGTGATATCCAGTAGGCTCGTGCTCGCCCGGCAGGGCGGCCACTACGGCGGGGTATAGTCTCTCCAAGACTAACAAAGGGAACTGGCCGTGCTCGATGTCGTTCTCCTTGGTCTTACGGGTCTCTCGCTCGTGACCGCGGCGTTTGCGATCGCGCTGATGTTGGGCCTGCTTGTACGTGTCAAGCGGCTCGAGGAGAGCGGGATGCGGGCTCCGACGTTCGGTCTGGAGATTGGTGACCCGGCACCGCGCGAAGCCATTGAGGCAAGCCTGGGCACCCAGGCACCTGCTTTGGTCGAGGGACCGTCTCTCTGGTTCTTTGCGAGTGGTGGATGCGAGGCCTGCCAAGACTTGATCGGCAACATGAACGCCCAGAGAACCGAGCTGCCGACCGAGGGCGTTCTTATGGTGCTGCCAAAGCCCGCGGATATCGATGCCCTCCGATCGGACGCTCAGTTCGCCGCCGAATGGATCGTGGATAGCAACGACACGCTCCGCACCGCCTTCCAGGCCCTCGCGACACCAATGGGATTCGTTGTGCGCGATGGGGAGATCGCCGATCGGGAGCTCGGGCCCAACATAGAGCGGATGCTACGGGTGGTGCGTAGCCAGAGAGCGCAATGAGTCTCCGCGGCGCGCTCGCGGCTCTGCTGTTGCGCGGACCCACTCACGGCTACGAGTTGCAAGCCACGCTGGAGGGAGAGCTCGGTCCAACATGGGTGACCCGCCGCAGCCAGGTGTACCTCACGCTCGGCCGAATGGAGCGCGACGGATTAGTCGTCGCGCGGCATGTCGCACAATCCGCTCGGCCTGACAGGCAGGTTCTCCGTCTAACCGCAGCTGGCGAGCGCATCGGCCGAGCCTGGCTCTTCGACGAGGGGTCGAACGAGGAGATCGTCGTACGGCTGGCAGTGGGACGAGTCGCGATCCCTGAGGAATGGGATCAACTCGTCCATCGCATCGCTGCGGAGCGAACCGGTCAGCTTCAATCGCTGCGGCACTTGCGGTCGGAGGCAGGCGGCGGGTTCCGTCGCGAGGGACTCGATCAGGAAGTCCGCCGCGCTGAGGCCGACCTTCGCTGGCTGAGCGGGCTGCTGGAGGGGGCCAGCGAGATCGTTGAGCGTCCACTCGTCCGCATCCCAAGGCCCGCGCTGAAGGTCGTTGATGGCTAGTCTGACCCAGCCGGAAACCGCACAGTGGGCGATCGCCTTCCGTGCGGTGTCGCTCTCCTATCCGGCTCCTGGAACTGACGTGCTGGCCTTGGACTCGGTGTCGTTCGAGGCGCCGCGAGGGGACGTGACGGCCATCACTGGCCCGTCGGGCTCCGGCAAGACCACGTTGCTGAACATCGCCGGTGGGCTGGAGCGACCTACGGCTGGCGAAGTGGTCGTCTTAGGCACTCATCTCGAAGGCCTGGAGGACGCGCAACTCACGGCCTTTCGAGCCGCGTGTGTGGGTATGGTGTTCCAGGAACCGCATCTACTCCCGGGCTTGTCGGCGCTCGACAACGTGGTCGCTGTCGGCATCCCCCGTGGGTCCTGGGAACGCCTTCTGCCAGAGGCTCGCGAGCTGCTGGTGGCCGTGGGGCTCGAGGCAAGGCTCGACTTCGTTCCCGGCAGGCTATCCGCGGGTGAGCGTCAGAGAGTCTCGCTCGCACGGGCGCTGCTGGGGGAACGACCCGTGCTGCTCGCCGACGAGCCTACTGGCAATCTGGACGCCGCCACCACCGACGATCTCATGGGACTGCTACTGCAACTACGAGAGGAGCGACGACTCACGCTGGTGATAGCCACTCACGACCCGACAGTGGCGGCGTATGCCGATCGCATTATCCGCCTCGTGAGTGGGCGTATCGTCCGGAACCAGCTGGTCGCAGAGGGGCGCGCCGTCGAGCAGCATGAGCTGCACGACTGACCGCAGCGGCCTTGGTTCGCGGGCGTATAGTATCGGTTAGCCTAGGCTCTTGATGACTAGGTGAGGAGGCAGGCGATGGGTTCACTGGATCAGTTGTCGAGGCGCGCAGGGCAGGAGATTGAACGGAGACGGTTTCTGGCTCGACTGGCAGCATGGGGTGCGGGAGTCGGCGCGGCGCTGGTGACGCCGGGCGTGCTGCGTGCAGCGGGGAACAGTGCTGCAGCGGGAGGTCCCCGCACGGTCAGCCCGGCCGGCAAGGGTGACCTGCCGAGCGCGTGCGCCATCTTCTGCTACATCTACGACTGCTGCTCCGGTAATTGCTGCGTGCCGAACTATCCGAAGCTCTACAAGTGCGTGAACAACTGCGATGGGTCGTACTTCTACGCCTGCGGTCCATCGAACTGCCAGGGCTTCTGCTACTCGTTCGGCGAATGCTGACAAGGACAGGCCGGCGGTAGCCCTTCGCACATCAGATGGTCCGCCTGGCGTGGAGGCACCTCCTTGCGACGCGGGTCGCCACCCTGCTCGCCGCCGTCGGCCTCATCACCGCGTCGAGCGGCTTCCTCCTGCTCGCGGGGACCTCGAAGACCACTGAGGCGGTACTGAGCGGAGATGTCTCCCGTGCCTGGTCAAGCCCCTACCAGATCCTCGTTCGTCCTCGCGGGTCGGCGACACCGCTCGAACAGTCCGCAGGGCTGATCCGGCCCAACTTCCTGACCGGTCTCCACGGGGGGATCACGCCCCGGCAACTCGCCGCGGTGCAAGGAGTGAGCGGTGTGGCCGCATCCGCGCCGATTGCGGTCGCAGGCTTTACGGAGTGGCAGACGTACCTCCCCGTGGACCTCGCGGGCGTAGTGGGGAACCAGAGTCCGCTCCAATTCGTGCGTGTTCGGGTGGCGGCGAGCACCGCAGACGGCTCGTCGTACCCGGCCACCGCGTGGCGGTTTGCGCTCTACGCGCCCGAAGGCAAGGTCCTTGAGGAGACTGCGCCGAATGGTTCTGTCCGGTATCTTTTGAGCGCGCCGGGCTTCACGATCGACTGCACCGCCGCGGCCGATCCGCAAGGACCGACACCCGGCCTCGAGTGCATCGGCGGGGCTGATCCCCCGGCCTCAAGCTCCTTCGGAGCCGGCTGGCCACAACCGGCGGTCATCGCCGGCGTCGACCCCTCCGCCGAGGCAGCGCTGGTGGGCCTCGACGACTGTCTACGCTCTGGCCGATCCCTCACATCGCGTGACACGGTGCAGAACGCGGAGGGTCAGATTCCGGCGATTCCAGTCCTGGCGAGCAATCGCAGCTATCTCGACGAACGGCTGTCTGTCCAGGTTGATGCCGCGTCAGCCGATCCGGCGATTTTGGAGGCCGGTCCAGTGTCCCTGGACGGCCTGCAATGGCGCGAGCTTCCCCGCCTTGAGCGAACGCCGAACGACGCTTATCAAGCCTATCTCGGCCAGCTGGCGAGCGGTGCGACCTTCTACAACGCCTCGTCGCTGTGGAGCGTCGGCCCGGTCACGTACCGACAGGTGGGTCTAGATCACCTCGGCGCGGCGACCGTACCCGCGGACCCGTCTGTCTACCAGAGCCAAATCGTGGTTGGCCCTGGGCCCATCCCAGACGCCGTGCCGCCCGAGGCACGGGACACGTGGTTCCGCTCGGTGACCGTCCATGGGCAGCTGCGACGGAGCGAACTTTTCCCCAAGTGGAACCTCGTCGGTACGTTCGACCCGGGGTGCTTGGCGGGATTCCATCCGCTCTCCGGATACCGCATGGAAGCGTACTCCGCGCCCGCCGTCCAGCTTCCGAACGGCAGATCGATCGGACCGACGAGGAACATGGCTGGCTACGTCAACAGCCCGCCCTTGATTCTCACCACCCTGTCCGGCGCTGCCTATCTTGCAGATCCTGAGCGATTCGCTGGCGCACCTGGCGATGCCTTCATCAGCGCCATCCGGGTCCGGGTCGCTGGCGTGGACCAGCCCAGCGCAGCGAGTGAGGCCAAACTTGCGCGGGTTGCCGCGGACATCGAGAGCGCGACTGGCCTCCAGGTGGACATCGTGACCGGCTCCTCGGCGCGCGCCATCCAGGTCGATCTACCGGACGGACTGTTCGGTCGACCGGCGGAGACGGTGGCAGAAGGCTGGGCTGTCAAAGGCGTCGCGGTCCGCTTCGTTGAGGCCCTTCGGACCCAGGACGTCGCCATCTTCAGCATCGTCCTGGTGATCGCCCTCATTCTCGTGGCTGAAACGGCGTACATCTCGGTTCGCCGGCGACGGACCGAGTTCGCGGTGTTGCGAGCTATGGGCTGGTCCGCAGCGCGCATTGGCGTCTTCGTCGAACTCGAGATGCTCATGCTCGGGTTGGGCGCGGGACTCGTCGGACTGATGGTCTCGGTTCCGCTGGCCCGGCTGATCGGCGCGCCGCTGTCGAGCTGGCAGCTGGCGGCGGTTGTGCCCCTGACTGCGGCGCTGGCGGCCGTAGCCGGTTTGGTTCCGGCGCTCAGCGCCACGCGCTCATCGTCATTGCGGATCATGCGCGGCACCACCGCGGCCAACCCCATCCGGCCCACATCGGTCTCGCGCCTCGCGCTGAGTGACCTGGCCGGTGTCCGCCGAACTGAGCTCCTGCTCGGCGTTGTTGGCGCTGCCCTGGCGGCTGTTCTCGTCGGAGGCGTAGTCCTGGCGGCCCGCTCCTTCGCCGGAACCCTGGATGCTACGGTGCTCGGTACCTACCTATCAGTACGGGTGCAGCCTTTTCACTGGCTCATTGCCGTTCTCGTCTCGGTCGTGGCTGTACTCGGCCTCGCCCAGATAGTGGCGCTTAATTACCTTGAGCGGCAGAGCGAATTTGCCACATTGCGGGCCCTCGGCTGGCCGCGAGGCGCCGTGGCCGGCTACCTCGGGGCGCAGGCCGGCGCGATTGGCGCAGGAGCCGGGCTCACAGCCGCCGCGGTCGTGCTGGGTATCGGGTACGCGAGCTCCGCGGGTCTGGTCCTTGCTGCGAGCAGCGCCGCGCTGGCGGGCCTGACAGCAGTGGGGCTTAGCGTTGCCTCCGCGGGGATACCAGTGCTTCTGGCCTACCGGGCCGCACCCGCTGCTCTCCTCCGAGGAGAGTAGGACAGTGTCGATTACAGACGGATTGGCTCTCCTGCTCGCTGCCTACCTGGGTGCGTCAGGCATAGGCAAGATCGTCGACACGCGCGGCTTCGCGGCGATACTGCGCGGCACCTACGGCCTCGCCTCAGGCCCCGCCGCAATACAACGTGCTATTCGTCGTCCCGTCGCTCGCGAGGCTTCGCTGGCTGCGGCGACGGGCCAGCAGGATCCCGCAGCTGCGGGGCTGGACGACCGGGTGGCTGGTCGACCTCGCGGTGCTGCGCCGACTCGGCCAGATGGCACCTGTCCAGCCCATCGCCGGCGACAAGCCGGTCACCGCTCTATCGGTCATCCTCAGCGATCCGCGCCGCCGAGAGTGTGGGACACCGGTCGGTAGTCTCGAGTGGCTCGAGCTGCTTGCCTCCGGTGGTGGCGAGGAGCTGGGAGGGGCGCTCGAGTGACGATCATTCGGCCAGGGGCAGTGACTGGCCCAGGCTCGCTTCAGCCATGGCCAGCGCACGCGCCGCCATGAGAACCCGCTCTACCTTGTATTCAAGATCGCCCAGGGGCCTCGAGCACTCGGGGCGCCCGCTGAACGGCGGCCTCACGATCATGACCATGGTCCTCGGTGGAGCCAGGTTCGTCGTCGGCATCTATGTGCCGCTGGTGGAGGAGGGAGAAGGAAAGCAAAACGCCGCAAACCCGGACGCGGGCCAGGGCGGGGCGCCGGGAGTCTACGGCCGGCTCCCGGTCGGTGTCAGGCGAGTGGGGGGGTAGTAGTTAGACGGCGCCAAAGTTGCCGCCCCCGGCCGCCCAGGGCGGGATCGAATCGAGCTGGCGGACGAGGGTAGGCCGCCCAAACCTGGAGACCCATGTGGCCGCGCCTGTAAGGTTCGGATAGCTGGACCCCGTCGAAGTTGCCGGCCGGGCGGCGGAGTGTACGGGTCCCGGAAGGCCCCGTCGGGCGCTTGGAGGGGTAGTAGTTAGAGCCCCGAGAAGTTGCTGTAAGGAAGGTGAAGCGATCCTACGCCTGCCTTACTTCTGGCGACGCATCACGGATGCCGTAACCAACTGGCGAATTCCCAGCAAGGCAACGATCAGGGCGACGGCCAAGCCCACCCAACCCAGGTTGTCAATCGAAACAGCACCGATGAGGATTGCCGAACCAACGAAGGCCACCCCAGAACCCGCCATGAAGGTGCTGATCGCGCCTCGATGTGCTGGCTGAACGCGCCGCGTCACCATCTGGAAGATACCGACGACCATTACCGTCGCTCCAAGCGCAAAGACGGCCGCCCCGGTGAGCGCCGCGATACCTTCGAGCCCGCTCATGTGCAATAGGCCACGTAGAGGGCAAGCGCACCTAGTATCAGTGCTAGGTCAGCTATTCCCAAGAGTGCTGCCGCAACAGCGGCACCGGGAGCCACGACACCGCCCGACGCCGCTGTGGCATACCCCAGGTACAGGATTAGCATTGTCATCGTGTCAGCCGCTGCCAGCAGGCCGAGCGCTCCGACGACCGCCTGTAGACACCGATCGCGCCCAGAGATCTCGTTAGCGCCAAACCGCAGATCCTCGCCAGCGAGACCGCTCGGGTCGACAGATCGGCAAGGGTCATTTCTTACGTAGACGTAGCTCGCCACGTACGGATCGGTGATAGGGGCAGCCAGCGGGTCGGTCGACAGGAACCGGCCGGTGGTCGGATCGTACTGCCGCGCTCGCAGGTGATAGAACCCGGTCAGGCCGTCGAGCTGCTCGCCGGTGAAGCCGAACGGGTTCACGGCTGGCGCGCCAGCGCCGACCCCGGCCTGCCGCACCTGGCCATACGGGTAGTACTCGCTCCAGGTCAGCGAGTTGGCCGAGAGGCCGGTCACGTCAGACACCGATCCAAGCCCGTCATGGTGGTAGGTGTAAGTGTTCGCCCCGGCGGTCTGGTTGACCAGATCCCATCCGTACCGGTACGAGCGCAGCAGGGCATCGGCACCGTCACGCTCGATGGCCAGCTGCGGCAATCCGAATCCGCGGTCCCACAGGGACTTCGTCGTCTGGCTGGGCAGGGCACCGGTCGAGGCCGACAGGCGCACCCCGTCCCCGGCGTACCTGTAGGTCTCGGTCGTCCCGCCCACCGTGGCCGTCCGGAGCCGATCGGCGTAGTCGTAGGTGAAGGTTGAGACCGAACCCGATCCAGGGCTGAGGGCGCCGGTCCACGCCGCCCACGCCGCGCTGGTCGTGCCCAGGTCGATGGCACCCGGATTCTCGGCGGACGCGGGCAGCCCGTGACGAACGATGGTGGCCGCCGACGCATCTTGGCCGGCCGTGCTCTGAACCGCGCCGGCCAGGGTGTAGTTGGCCGGCGGATTGAATGTGCCGCCCGCGTCGTCGCGCTTGCCGCCGATGGCCCACACCGTCGATCCGGCGATGGTGGGCGTGACCGCGGCCGGGTCGGGGTCGGCCCCGGTCCCGGTGGTCGGCGTGGCACCAGTGCTGGCGTTGAACGGGTCGCCGGGGCGAACTAAGTGTTATGGGGTATGACGCGACGAAACGCTCGCCCAGTGGCGCTTGCGCTACTGTCAAGTTCGACCTGTAGCGCCGCGATTGTGTTGGCCTGGATCGAGATCAGGGGAGAGAGCCGAGGTAATGCGATCACGGCAGGCCAGCCCTCAGATCGACCGCGGATGCGGTCAAGCCCCGATATTCGCAGTCGGCCTCGCAGGACGCCTCTCGCACCTCCATGCACCCTGGATAGGCGTGGTACATCTGCGGGCCAATGCCCCCCACACGCTCCAGTCCAGTGACCAGGCCAACCATCTGCAGAACCTGGTGCGCGGCGACACTCATCCCGAACGGAAACACGTTGCGACGCGAGAGCGCGGCATGCTCCGCCTCCGAAAGGCCGGCGATGTACTCGGGATCGTCGAGTTTGCCGTCACGATCAAGGGCGATGTCACTGCGCCGCAGGGCGCCGACGCAGACCAGGCAGCCGTGCTCCGGCCCGGCCGTCTGGATCCGCCAGTCGATGTGGAGCGGCCGCCCGTCCGGCCTGACTCGCGCCGCGATCCCGCCGTCGACCACCGGGATGAGGTGCGCGTAGGCGAGCGCGTTGAGCACGTGGCGAGGCAGGGGCCGATCCACGCAAGACAGCAGGACGTCGCACTCGAGGGCCGCGCGATAGCCACGATCGGACAGCAGCGAGGCGGCCACGAGCCGGAGATCGATGTCCGCGGCGGTGTGGCTCGAGGCGGTCGCACGGCCGGCGACGGCCACCTTGGACAGCTCGGCGACGACGTCGGCAATCGTCGCGCCGTGGGTGCGGTCGAGGTTCCTCATCTCGATCAGGTCATGGTCGATGTAGCTGAGCCGGCTCAGGCCCATCCGACTGCACGCTTCGGCCGCCAGGCTGCCAACGTTGCCGAGCCCTACGATCCCGACGCGGGCGCGGACGATGTTTTCTTGCGCCTCCTTCCCCCACACGCTCAGCGTCTCCCCTAACGCCTGGGTGGGCATGGCGGGTACGTCGCCCGGGTGGAACGCGATTCGAAGTCGGCGCCCGACAACGCGCACCGTCCTGGCATCGCGCCGCTCGTAGGTCCGCGGGCCACTCCGAGCCCAGAACCGGGCACTCCAAGCGCCATCCGTGCCGCGTGTCATGCCGACCAGCGGCAAGCCTGTCCGGCCGGCCACGGCACCGGCCAACCGATCGCGCTCGGCGACCGTGTCGTCGTCGCTCATCTCCTGCCAGCCCGGACCCGGGTGCCCGTGGAGGAAGGCGATCCCCGCTGCCTCCGGGACCTCCCGAAGCACCCGCTCGATGTACTCGGCATGGAATGACGTATTGCCGTGAAGGATCCGCTCGTCCTCGCCCGGCCAGGCGATCGATTCGATGATCGCCGTGTAGCGGCGGACGCCCACGCTCGGTCGCCAGTACGCGAAGGCGAGGTCCTCCTGGCGCCTCGGCTTGTGCAGGTGCACCCCGAGGGACCGGTCGGTTTCCGCGGTCATCGCGACCGACAAGTCGAACGGCTCGAGCTCGGCTACCTGGTAACTCACGTGTCCTCCGTGAGCACGGTCAGGATGTGCGTCCACAGGCGGGCCGGCGTGGGCGGGCGGTCGAAGCGCCGACTCCAGTATTGCCAGTCGGGGCCGATCGGGCTGCCCTGCGTGTTGCGGGTGCCCATCGGCAGCAGGGCCGGTCGTGTGTGGATCGCCGCGGGCGGGATGTACGGCACCGACTCCTCTCGCCGCACGGCGACGTCGCAGGTCCGGCCCGCGAACTCGCCGGTCGGAATCGTGAACGATGTGACCGCGATGTAGCGCCCGCCATCGGCTCCGGTGATCGTCTCGACCGTCAGGCCGAGAACCATGAGATAGGCTTCGAACTCGTCCGCCGTCATGCCGCCGCCTAGGAGACCGGGGTGACGCCCTTGAACGTGGCGGTGAAGGCCTCGTCGTCGTGGATCGGCTCGTCGTCGTCGAGGGCAATCTCCTTGCCGCCCTTGTTGCGGGTCAGGCGGTAGTCCTCGGCCGGGGTGAACCCGGCGCGCTCGAGGATCTGGCGACCGGTCAGCTTGCGCTCGGTCGTCTGCTGCGGCTCGCCGTTGACCGAGTAGTGGACGGTCTTCGGCTTGCGCCCGTCCGCGGGCGAGACCTCTTTGGCAGTGTCCATTGGTGTCCTTTCTCGGCCGCACTCTGCTGCGGCCGCTGGCTTCGCACGAATGCTCGCGCCGGGTTGCGACAGCTCGTATGTCACGCCAGCGCCAGCGCTAGGCTGGGCGCCGTGATCCTTCCACCAGCCATATCGGAAGCGTCTGACACATGATCAGGTCGGCCCTCATCAAGCGCACCGTCAGCCAGGCCCTGGCCGACGCCGGGATCGCGGGTCCGCCCGTCGATCTCGACCGCATAGCATCGCGCGAGGCTCTCGCCATCCGCCGCAAGGCAGCGCTGCCACCCCGGGTCCGGGCGCAATACGCGGCCGACACCGGGGAGATCTCCGTGACGGACCTGGATCCCTACCTCGAGCGCTTCCCGATCGCACACGAGCTGGGCCACGCTCTCCTCGAACACGGTGATCAACTCTGCTTCGCCGAGCCAACCGCGGCGTCCGTTCCGTTGGAGGAAGCCGACCTTGGCGTCGATTACGAGCGCGAGGCGAACGACTTCGCGGGACGGCTCCTCGTCCCGGGACCATGGCTCCGCAAGGCGGTCGCGGACGGCCGCTCGATCGACGAGATGATGGCGATGTTCATGGCAACGAAGTCTGTCCTGCTGATCGCGATCCAGCGGGAGCGGCTGCTGGCCCGACTGTAGCCGCCCACCTTCACCGCGCCTCGCTCATCACCATCGACGCCCAGGCGCGGAACTCGTTCGCCAAGGCCGGCTTCGCTGCGATTGGCACGGGCGCGGTCGGACTCTCCCTGGGTCGGTAGCCATATGCGAACTCCGATCGGGGCCCAGCGAATTGGATTGCGAGCCAGCGCAGGAACTGGCCACGCCGAACGCCAAGCAAGTCGAGATACGCCGCGGCCGCGGAGGCCTGCACCTGTAGCCATCCCATCGGACGCTTGCTTTCTATCTGCTCCATCGCGCGCGAGCTGATGCCAAGCCGCCGCGCCGCGTCCGCGACGCTGAGTCCCGAGGCAACGCGAAGAGCGACGAGATCGGGGTGTTCGATCGATCGGGCTTCGCGAAGCGCGTGCGATATCGCCGCGTCCGCGACCGCGGAACTCAGGTCGGTGGGTCCGGCAAGGGCCTCGATGGCTTCAAGCCATTCATCCGTCGGCTCGAGCTCAGCGGCGGCTGCTTCGAGCAAACGCTCGAATTCAGGGTCCAGGTCACGCCCGGCGGGTTCAGGGTTGGACGCGAGATCGGCTCGAATCTCGCGCCGGGTCGGTTCCAGATCGCTCATCGGGCAAGCTCCTCATCGATGCACCCTTGCAGGCGGATGCGGGCTCGGCGCTGCACCTGGTACACGGAGCCCGGCTCGATCTCGAGCAGCTCGCACAGCTCATCCACGGTTGTCCCCTCGGCTGTCATTTCCATCACCAGACGATCGCGAGCGAGTGCCTTCTCCAAGCAGCTGCGGAGCGCCCCCACGCGTCGGGGGTCGGGCGCGGACATTCGCGGGCGCGGGTCGGCCATCCCCTCGTCGACCGGCTCCGTCGACAGCCGGTTCAGCTTCTCGCGGCGATCTGCCGCGAGGTTGCGCGCTACTCGAAACGCGTAGCGGCGCAGCGATATCCCGCGCGGATTGAGGCCCGGGGCCGCCTTGACCGTCGTGGCCAGCACGTCGTTCCAGATCTCCTCGGCGTCAGACACGGGGATACCCCGCTTCGCGAGCCACCCGACGATCAATGGCGCATGCCGCGCCTGCCAGTCGCGAAGCGCCTGCTCCTCAAGGAGGATGATGCCTTCGTGGAGCGCCTCGTCATCCATCCGCACTCTCCATATCGGGACGGTCTGACATGCGTGGGATTCAGTCGAGATCGTCGCTATGGCGATCTGTCAGGCCGGCCCCGGCGCGAACGAGCCGCCGCAGCCGCGCGTGCAACTGCGCGACGCGTTGCACCGCGTCGTCATCAGCAGACCTGGCTTCCGCGAGGTTGACCGCTCGCTCGAGGTCGTCGGCAAACGCCTCCACGTCCTCGGGTTCGAGGGTATCGGTCAGCCACTCTGACACATCGGTGGCGGCGATCGCCTCCAGATCGTCAGCGATCGTCTCGGCCTCGAACCGACACCAACACGGCTCGCCGCGCCGCACTCGGTCGCAATTGGCGAGGACTTCCAGCGGTCTGCCGCCGCGGCAAACCGGAGGGTCGGCCGTGAGCAGTCGGACGAATGCCGATCGGTCGAAGCGCACGTAGCGATTTGACACCCTCGAATCATCCTCGCTGGCCCGGAGTCTCGTCATGGGAGACGGCGATGCGCGCAAGGACGGGCGGGCGAATACATCGGTGACACCCTCACGGTCGATGCTGCGGGCGTGCTCCCGTGTGGCCCTCAGGCCTACCCGTCAGTCCCGGGAGCGGGTCGCGGCTCGTATTGAATGCACGCATGCCTGTCAGCGCATGAATCGTTGGCGATAAATCCGTCCCGCCGCGGCCGTAGACTGGCCGCCATGGCCAGCTTCGCCGACGGCAAGATCGAGGCGTACGTCGGGCCGGTCGAGCTCGGAGCCGCCGATAACCTCGAGCAGGTCATCGTTGACTTCATCGCCGGCGCCAAGCAGTCCCTGGACATCGCCATCCAGGAGCTCGACTCGCGGACCATCGCGCAGGCCATCCTCGACGCCCGCTGGCGTGGCGTGCGGGTGCAGATGTTCATCGAGCAGGACTACATCCGCAGCGAGCTGCGCGGCACACCGCCGGCGCCTCCCACGCCCCACCCAGGCGAAACGCCGGCTCAGGCCTTGGAGCGGGTGCAGTGGCTGAGGGACGACACCGAACTGGCCATCAACCGCCAGATCCTGGCCGCCCTATTGCGCTCAGACATTGAGATCAAGGGCGACTACAACCCCAAGATCTTCCACCAGAAGTTCATCCTGCGCGACTACGGCGCCAGAGCGGTGGCAACGTCAGCCCTACTGACCGGGTCGGCCAACTTCACGACGACCGACACCCATCGCAACCTCAACAACGTGGTCATCTTCCACAACGCCCACGTCTGCCGGCAGTACCTGACCGAGGTCGAGCAGCTCAGACAGGGCTCCTTCGGCCGCGGGAAGCACGGTGCGGTGCCGGCGACGTATGACCTCGGTGGTGTACCGGTGCGGGTGCTGTTCGCCCCCGACCACACGCCAGAGCTTGAGATTGTGAAGCAGATCCTCAAGGGCTCCGAAGCACAGCCCGAGGAGTGCTACTTCGCGATCTTCACCTTCGCCGGCTCATCGGGCATCGACGACGCCCTGCTGGCCATGGCCCGCGGCGGGATGAAGGTCTACGGTGTCCTGGATCGGGGCCAGGCGTCCCAGCAGTGGGCGGCGCCCAAGTGGCTGAAGCATCAGAACATCAAGCTCTACCTGCCCAAGAAGGCGGGAGCCTTCGCCAACCTGCGGAAGCTGCACCACAAGCTGATGGTGATCGATGAGCTGATTGTGGTGGCTGGCTCGTACAACTACACGGAGCCGGCGAATCTGTACAACGACGAGAACATCTTCGTCATGGGCTCGACCCACGAGGAGGTCTCAGGGGTCGATGTGGAGGTCAGTCCGACCCGGAAGCTGGGGCGGTTCTTCAAGGCCGAGATCGAGCGCATCATCGGCCTAAGCGAGCCGTACGACCCGGCCGCGTAGGCGTCCACCGGGAGGAATTCGAGCCAGCGATCTCCTGATCCAGAGTCGGGTGACCGATTTTCGCGATTCCTCGGCCCGTCATGAGCACGAAATCCACCGATTTCTGTCCCCCAATTTTACCGAGTCTGGTGACCCATGGCAAACGTGGTCAGGTTCCCACGAGCGGGTCACCTGACTCGCCAACTCCAATTGCAGGTCGCACCGCCGACCCGTATCGGCTCGACGTCGCCTCAGCGCTGGGCTAGCTGTCGGAGGCGAGGGACGACTACCATGTATCCGACTTGCTCGGCGAGGGCCAGCGCCTCTCTGGCGATCGCGGCCGCGTCGGCCGCGCCTCTCGCAGCGGCGAGCTCCGCCCGCGCCAACTCGGCCTCGGGCCGATTGCTGGGAAAGGCCTCGGCGAGCGCACGGTCCACGAAAGGCTCCGCGGCCTCGAGATCCCCACGGGCGACAAGCACCACGGCCAGACGGGCGGCGGCCGTGGAGGCGTGCAGCGGCATGTTCTGGGCGAGGCTAAGGGCCCGCCGCAGGTGGAGCTCCGCCTCCTCGATCTCTCCGGCGTCCTTCCGGAGGCCCCCGAGGACCCAGAGGGCGTGACACGTCCATTCCCGGTGGCCGAGGCGCTCGGCGATCACCAGGGCCCGTTTGGCATCCGCCACGGCCTCGGGGTGCCGACCGAGGCCGGAATGGGTCATGGCGCGGGCGATGAGGGCGTAGCTCTCGTCCTCGAGCTGGCCGAGGGCCTGCGCCAGGCGGAGCGCTTCCTCGGCCTCTGGTAGACCTTCCTCCGGCCGCCCCATGAGGGCGAGCATGCCGCCCCTGCTGGCCCGGGGGTTTCCCGCCCGCAGCAGGTTGCCGGAGTCCACGAAGAGGCGGGCGGCCCGGTCGAGGGCTTCAGCAGCCTCAAGGAACCGGCCAGCGAGCACGCTCGCCATTCCCCGGGCATCGACGATCCCGGCCACACCCTCGATGTCTCCGAGCCGCTCGTAGAGCGGGAGGGCCTCCGCGAACCTGCCCTCCGCCCGCTCGAAGTCTCTCCGGTTCATGTCGACGATGCCACCCACGAAGAGGGCGTCCGCGAGGGCCTTCGGGTGGTCGCCGGCCTCCGTGATGGCCACATCGACCAGCTCGGCGGCGCGCGCGTAGTCCTGGGCCCCGGAGGTGAGCATGGCCATCCGGGACAGGATCACCGAGCGGTCGGGGCCCGACGGCATGCTGGCCAGGAGGCGCTCCAGATCCGCCCGTGCCCCGGTCAGGTTACCCGTCCGTCTCCTGGCCTCGGACCGGGCCTCGAGCAGCGCCCTCTGGGTCGCCGAGGCGGGCTCCAGCCGGAGGCCCTCGTCCGCCAGACGCACGGCCTCGTGGTTGGCGAATCGCTCGAGGCGTCGGCCAGCGGCCTCCGCGTACGCGACGGCGGCTTGCTCAGCGTCTCCCGCCCCGAGGAGATGGGTCGCTAGCTCCGCTGGATCTGCCTCGCTCTTGTCCAGGGCGGAGGCCAGTCGGGCGTGGAGGGCCCCTTTCTCCTCGCGGGAGAGGCGAGCGACGATGGTCTCGCCGATCACGTCGTGGGCCACGGTCCATCCGTGCTCGCCGAGCCGGACGAGGTGCGCGCGGGCCAGCCCATCGAGCGTCCCGAGGACCAGCGGCTGGGCCATACCCGCGGCCCCGATCAGGATGCGTGGAGGCGCCTCGCGCCCGAGCAGCGCAAGGAGGCGAAGAACCTCCTTCCGGGGCCGCGGAACCGACTCGACACGGAGCTCGATGGCCCGCCGCTGGCCCGTCCTCGCGATCCGGGCGACCAGTCGGCGGTCGAAGCAGGGCTGGGCGCGCCACGGTCCCCGCTCAGCGGGTTCGACCAGCCCGTGCGCGGCCAGACTTCGGAGGACCTCATTGATGGAGAGCGGCATCCGGTCTGTCTCAGCGGCGACGAGGTCGGCGAGATCGGGGTCGTCGAGGATCTCCTGGACGGCCTCGGGAGAGAGCGGCCCCAGGTCGATCATCGTCACCGTGGCCCTGCCGGCGAGCCCAGCCAGGGAGGCCTCCACCGGTCCGTCGGCATCCACCTCCTCGGGCCGATACGCGACCACGAGGCGCAGCCCCGGGACCCGGTCGGCCAGCAGGTGGAGCAGCCCCAGACTCGTCGCGTCCGCCCACTGGATGTCGTCCGCCGAGACAGCCAGAGCGGAAGTGGCGACAGCGGCCAGCACCTTCACGGCTCCCTGCATGGAGAGGGCGCGACGGGTCTCCGGGTCGGCCGGCGTCTCGCGCACTTCGCGGATCTCTCCCAGTTCCGGGACGATGCCGACGAGGGCCCCGGCCTCCAGGTCCGAGAGGGCGCCCGCGACTTCCACGTCTCGAAGGATTGCCTCGCGGAGGAGGCTGCGAGCCAGGCTCCAGGGATGGTCCCGCTCCGGGCGGAAGGCCCTGGTGGAGAGGATCGGGACAGGTGCCCGAGCCTCCGCTTCCGCCAGGAGCCGGCTCTTCCCGGCCCCGGCGTGACCCGAGACCACCACGACACCGCCCGCGGCCAGCGCTCGAAGGAGCGTGGCAAGCTCGAACTCCCGGCCAACGAAGGGCATCTCCGCGGCCGGCGCGGGTGCGAGCGGGGTGGTCGTCACCGATCGGGTGGCGGGGACGATCTCCCCTCGGAGGACCCGGAGATGAAGGTCCTGGGCGGTCGTGGACGGGTCGACGCCCAGCTCGTCGGCCAGGCGGCACCGGAACGCCTCGAAGGCCGAGAGCGCGGCGGCGGCGTCCCCGGAGGCTGCCAGGGCCTCCACCAGGAGCAGGTGCGCAGCTTCGCGAAGGGGCTCCAAAGCGGCCGCTCGACCGGCGAAGGCCGCCGCCCCCGCGGCGTCGCCGAGGGCGAGGGCTGCGGCGGATCCTCCTTCCAGGCCTTCCACGTGCGCGAGGGAGAGTTCGCGCCGGTATTCCTGGGCCCACTCAGCGTAGGCGTCTTCGGCCAGGGGCTCACCGCCCCATTCCGCCTGGGCCGAGACGAAGGCCTCCAGCGCCTCGCGAAACCGGCCCGCGACCAGATGTTTGCGCCCGGCCTCCGCCCGGGCCCGGAAGACCTCCGCGTCAATCTGGCAGCGGCTGTCGTCGGCGAAGAAGTAGCCACCGGAGCCTGCCATGATGAGGGAGGGATTCCCGAGGGCGTGCCGGGCCCGACTGGCCAGGATCTTGAGATTCGCCGCCGGGTCGGCCGGTAGTCGCTCAGGCCACAGGGCCTCGACGAGGATGTCCCGGGGCACGAACTTTCCCCGCCGAGTCGCCAGCAGCCGGACGAGTGTCCTCGCCAAGCGCCCGCCGAAGGCCCCTGGCGGGACCTCCGTCCCATCACGGCGCACGCCGAACCGGCCCAAGAGGCGGATCTGGAGGAGTTGCGGGTCCATGTCGCCTTCATCCTCGACGCCCGCTACCGGATTGCAACCCCTCCGCTCCAGGCTCCGCGGCGACCCGGACGAGATGAGGGACAGGAGGCACAGGCATGAGCACGCAGACGTTTGATCCGGCAGCGTACAAGGCCGGCCAGCGCCGGGACTGGACGGAGGCCGCCGGAGGTTGGGGGAAGTGGTGGCATCACCTTGAGGCCGCGCTCGGGCCGGTTGGGGATCGCCTGATCCAGCTCGGCGCCGTCCGGCCGGGGCACCGCGTTCTCGACGTCGCGACCGGGATCGGGGAGCCGGCGGTCACCGCGGCACGCCTGGTCGGCCCCGCCGGCCGGGTCGTGGGGACCGACATCTCGCCCGGAATGCTCGACGTGGCCAGGGAGCGGGCCGCCGAGCTCGGCCTGGGGAACGTCGAGTTCCACGAGATGGACGCGGAGGTGCTAGACCTGCCCGAGAGTAGCTTCGACGCAGTCCTGTGCCGGTTCGGACTCATGTTCCTCCCGGACGTCGACCGGACCCTGGTGGGCATCCGGCGGCTCCTCGTGCCTGGCGGCCGCATCGCCGCGTCCGTGTGGGGGCCTCCCGAGCGGTACCCGGTGGCCACCGTAGCCTTCGGGGCCGTCGCCCGGGTGCTGGAGCTGCCGGCGCCGGCACCGGGGACGCCCGGGATGTTCAGCCTGGCAGATGGAGACGCGCTGGCGGGCCGGTTCCGAGCGGCCGGGTTTGCCGATGTGCTCACCGAGACTCTCCTCGTGAGCTTCGAGTTTGACTCGCTCGACGAGTACATGCGCTTCCTCCAGGAGGTCGCAGCGCCGATCAACAACCTCCTGGCCGACGAAAGCCCCCAGCGCCGGGCGCAGGTCTGGCGCGCGGTGGGTGAGGCGAACGAGCAGTTCGTCGGGGCGGATGGCAGGCTGCAGGGGACGGGGGAGAGCATCCTCGTCGGCGGGCGCAGGTGAGGGCTGGTCCGGCGACCGACATCCCGCGCTCGTCTTAGCGGGCATCGGCTGTCGGTCGGCGGGCGATCGTTTCGTTGAGCGAATCAGCTCCGCATTGCACGCCCCGTCATCGCGACGAACGCGATACCCGTTGCCACCGCGATGCGATCGAGTCTCAATCTAGCCGACCGGGCCTCCAGCGGCACGTCTCCGGCGGCCAAACACGCGGCTCGTCAGGACGCTCGCTCGGCTTCAGCTCGGGCTCCCGGCCTCGCTGGCGCCGCTTGGCAGATCGGCCGGGGCGAACCTTGCGTTATGGCGCTAGAGGCGAGCCTCGGACTGGGCTGGGCCTTCCATCGCCGCTTGCTCTGTTGTCAAGTCATCCCACTAAGTCGGCGATCATCGCTCGCATGGCGTCTCGGGTGCCCTGACGAATCACTGACGGTGAGCGGTTCGACCGATCCGACGGCGGCCAGCTGTCGCGGCCGCGGGTAGCTGACGCGCTCGTCGAGGTCGCCCTGCTCAAAGGGCTGGGTCAGGTCCAGCGCTGACGGTCCGGCCTCCACTTGCCGGCGACGTCTCCGCCGAGGATCGGGTCGAGGAACCGCTTGACGGTCCGCGTCGCCGCCTCGAGATCGCGTTCCGCCAAGCCTGGAACGTCCCGCGCTACGCGGGCATAGCCGGCTCGCCAGCCCGCCGCATCGGGCGCGCTGAATGTCGTCGGCAGCTCGATGCCGCGGCGGCTCGACTCCGACAGGAGCGCCTTCCGCAGCGCGGTACCGTCCACGGACTGGGTCTGGGCGATGACGACAAGGTCGGCGAGGTCGCGATAGCGGGTGCTGACCTGGGCCAGGCGACCGAGCCGCGGGTGGGTCTCGACCAGCGCGCAGACCTTGTCGGCGATGTGGTCGGCGATCGGGTAGGCGCGGTACCCGACACGCACGACGCCGGGCAGCGCGATCGGCACGAGAGCTGCGACGTCGTCGGGCTCGCCGGTCATGGCGGCGTCGGCCACGAGGTCGACGTGGAAGCGGGCGAACTCGGTCACGCCAAGGTACGCGGTGACGGGGACCCGCAGCGTGACCCGGCCCTCGGCGATGCGGCGGCCCGGTTCGAGGGTGAAGCGGAAGAAATCGCCGAGGTCGAGCGACGCCGCGGCTCGCAGGGCAGCCTCGGCCTCCTCCAGTCGGCCGCCGGGTCGGTACAGGTCGAGATCGAGCGTGTGCCGGGCCGAGCCACCGAGCCGGGCGAGGAGGGCGGCCGCGCCCTTGAGCACCCACGCCTCGGGTTCGGCGCTGAACACCCGGGCGAGCAGCCGGTCGTAGGCGACCTGGCGCTGGAGGTCGGCGAGCTGGGTCTGCTGCTCGCGAGCGAGTCGGCGAAGGCGATCGGTGATCGCCCGACGCAGCGCGCTCGGGTCGGCGTAGAGACGCTCGGTCATCGAGCGCGTGCCTCGGCGATGAGCGCTTCACGGTTCGATGCGCCGGCCCGGCGCAGGAGCTCATCGAGCAGCCCCGGGCCGTCGCCTCGCTCCAGCCCGAACCGCTGGGCGTACGGGGCGACGGCGTTGGCCACCTCGCTCGGGTAGTCGAGGGCACGATCGAGGACCTCGCGCGTGATCTGGGCGACCGCGTCCGGGTCGACATGGTCGCCGAGGAGCTGGCCGACCATCCAGCCCGCGCGCGTCGTCGGCAGGCCGCTCAGCAGGATGCGCCGCTCGGGCGGGACGCGGCCGCGATGGATCCGGACATCGGGTCGCCGCGTCTGGCGCCGCTGCGGCAGGGTGTACTCGTGGACATCGGCGCGGAGGACGCCGACGCCGTACAGGCTCGCCGCCGACGTGTGGGAGACGACGGCGACGTCGGGAACGTCGAGGCGCTGCCAGGCGGGTTCGGCCGGGTCAAGCTGGAGCCAAGAGGCACGAAGGTCGATGTGATCGGGCTCGGCCGTGCCGCGGACGCGGTAGACGCCGTGCGCTACCCGCTCGAGGAGTCCCGCATCGACGAGCCTCGTGAGGGACCGCCAGGCGACGCCAGCGGCTCGGGCTTGCTGAAGCGTGACGAGGCTCCACTGCCCTTCGGCAAGGTCGCGGATGCGGGTGAGCGGGCTAGGCATGCTGCGAAGTATAACACCAGTGTCATACTATGCAGCAAACCTAGCGGACGTCGTTGAGAACGTGTCGATGCCGGGCTTCGGTGACTTCGACGACTGGGAGCAGTTCCGAGCCAGCTTCGATCCTGTACCTGTCCTCGAACAGATCGGCTGGACGGCCGAGCAAGTGCTCCAGAATGCCGAGAGCCTGCTGACCAGAGGTCACGGGCTCGACCCGGCAGCCGCTTGGCATGAGCTCACGCGCCTCATCCACCCGTCACACTGGAAGAAGCTGAAGGGCGACGCGCGGACAGCAATGGACTTCCGCATTGCCGGCGAGATGCTCCTGCTCTTCTATGAGGACATAGCGCGAAAGGGCGACGCGCCTCGAAGAGCCCGCTGGTCGGTCGTGGCATCCGCGGCACGAGCGTCTGAAACGGATCGCACTGAACTCGACGCCACCCTCTCTCGTTTCGGACTGTCGCCCCATGCGCCCGTCGTTGTGATTCTCGAGGGCAAGACCGAGCAGACGATCGTGCCGTTGGTGATGGACCTCATGTACAAGCCGAGCTGGCGCAATCGGATCCGCCTGTTTGACGTTCAGGGTGCAGATCAGAACCTCGATGCGTTGGCGGCATACGCAGCTGTTCCAGCGTTGACCGAGTCGGAGCGGGACGTGATCGTCCTCGCCCATCCGCCGACCCATTTCGTCGTGCTAAGTGACGCCGAGGGTAAGAACGCCTCGCAGCACGCTCGTGAGCAGCGGCGTCAACGTTGGGTTGAACGCATCTACGACGCGCTGCCGTTCGACGTGCGCGACGAGGTCGACCTGGGCGAGCTGGATGGACTCGTCCATATCTTCGTCTGGGACGAGTCGGGCAGCGACTTCGAGCGGGCACACTTCACGGACGATGAGCTTGCTGATGGCCTTCTCGCCATCGCGCCGCACGGGCCAGAGCGCCACGACCTACTGCGCCGACTCGCAGCTTCGAGGCGCGATCGCACCAACCTCAAGAAGGTCTGGCAGGAATGGGGAACACCGCCAAGACCCCAAAAGCCCCGCCTCGCTCGACACGTGTGGCGCGTGCTGTCAGCACGCATCGAGTCCGCTTTCGACTCAGGGACCCAAGACGAGGTCCCAATCGTCCGCCTGCTGCGCGACGTTATGGGCATCGCGCGCAAGTACCCCCGCCACTATCAGATCGTGATGCGACGCCGGCCTAAGCCTGCGGAGCAATCATCGGGTCGATGACCGCTCGACAGCCGACAGCCGAGGAGATCGAGCGAGCGTTTGCGCGCGCTCGATCGATGCAGGCCGAACTCGTGCGGAGGGAGCGGGCGGTCGGCAGGAAGATCCAGACTCTCGCCCGCGCCCTGGCCGCGCTCATGGAGCCCGGCGAGCACTTTCATCGGGTCGGCGTCGGTCTGCATGCCTTCGACGCCGACGGCACAACATGCCTCGCAGCCGCCTACTTGGAGGAGGTGGGCGACGACTATCGCTACAGGTACGCCGTCCTTTGCGGTGGCGAGGCTGCAAAGCGGGCGCTCCGGTCCGCGGCGCTCGACCCCGGGGACTCGGACGACCCGGGCCCGAGCCGGCGAGTCGCCTTGGCTACGTACTCTGACTACGACAATTTCCTCTACCGCCTGCCGAAGTACGTGAGCGACGTCGAACGCGGCCATCAGGCACGTTTGGCGCGCCTTGACCGGGCTGAGGAGCGAATCCGCGATGCGCGACGGCAACTTACAACTGTGCGTCGTCGCTATGTCGCGAGCCGACCAAGCGACGGGAGCGGTTAACAGCCGCCGGACATCTCGCCCGATTCGTGCTCAGAACCGGCGGTCCAGCCCCGACTGAGAGTGACGCTGAGAGTCACGCCCAGGGTGGAGTGGTACCGCATACCGGATTCTGGGTGGATCGTCCCATGCGTCCCAACCTGGTTCAGATTCGACGCCATGGGACGTATGGGACACATGGGACAACTCGCATAAGGGTTCAGATAAGGGTTCAGGCTGCCGCGTTCGATGGGCGATGAGCGTGCGCCATCGATCGCCCAGCGCGTCAGGAGTGGGTCATTCCTCCGTGGGCCGGCCCACACTCTGCGGCTCTGAGGGGCGGCGCACCCGGCCGGAATGCGGGTGGCGCAGGTCTCGAGCATCTGCGCTGGCTGCGCGGGCCGGCCAAACTGAGGCGGCGAGGGCTAGCTTCGGGCGGCCAACGACTCAAGCAGGACCGCCATTCCCTGGCCGTTGCCAACGCACATGGTGGCGATGGCGTAGCGCTGTTTCGTGCGCTCCAACTCCGCCACCAGCTTGATCGCGAGCACCAGCCCGGTCGCGCCGACAGGGTGACCCAGCGCGATGGCGCCACCATTGACGTTAGTCCGCTCAGGATCCAGGTCCAGGTCTTCCATCACGGCGAGCGTTGAAGACGCGAACGCCTCATTCAACTCCACCAGATCGATGTCGGCCATGCGGAGGCCGTTTCGTCGCAGAAGCTCCATGACGGCCGGGACGGGACCAATCCCAAACATCGTGGGATCCACGCCGGCCGAAACCCAGTCACGCAGGATGGCGCGAGGTCGCAGTCCACGCTGCTCAGCCGTGGACAGGCCGGTCAATACAACTGCGGCGGCTCCGTCGTTGATGCCGGACGAGTTGCCGGCGGTGACGGTCCCATCCGCGGAGAACGCGGGAGCCAGGCGACCAAGGGCCTCCGCGGTGACGTCAGGTCGCGGATGCTCATCCTGGCTCACGCCGTCCCCAACATCCACGCTGACGATGTCGGAGGCGAACAGACCGCCAGTGATCGCCGCCTGTGCACGCCGCTGGCTCTCCACCGCAAACGCGTCCTGGCGGTCGCGGGAGATGCGGTAGGAGCGGGCCACCTTCTCCGCCATCGGTCCGGCGTCACCCAGGATGTAGTCGGCCAAGAAGTCGACCGCGTCGATGTTGCCCAGCCGACCGCCCCAGCGCAGCTTCTCGACGAGGTATGGCGTTCGGCTCATGTTCTCCATGCCCACCGCCACCCCGAACTCGACGTCGCCAAGCAGCAGGTCCCCGGCCAGGCAGGTCATCGCCCGCAGGCCGGAGGCGCAGTTCATGTTCACCGCATAGTCGCTGGCGGTGACCGGGAGGCCGCTCTTCAGCAGCACTTGACGGGCAGGGTTCCCCCGCGGCGTGACCTGGATGTTCTCGCCGGCGACGAGCCGCTCGATCTGTACCGGCTCGACGCCACTGCGCTCGATCGCGCACTGGGCTGCGGTGGCGCCAAGATCGATGGCCGGCACGTCCTTCAGCTTCCCGCCGAAGCGCCCGATGGGCGTGCGTGCCATGCCCAGAATTGCCACCGCGTCGTGCATGTCCTTGGCCCCTATATCCCGAACAGGCCTTGCGCGGTGTGACCGAGCACGGCGTCGGTTTCGTCAGCGTCCAGCCCGGCGCGTTGGACGGTGCCGAGCGGATCAGGCTCCCACGGGAACGGCCAATCCGATCCGAGGAGCATTCGGCCGGCGCCGAGCTTGCCGACGACGTAGGCAAGGAAGGTCGAATCGAGAACTACGCTGTCCACGTAGAGTCGCTGGATTGAGGCGGCGACGTCCACGTCCGTATCGGCTGCCCATCCGAGCTCCTGGTTGCGCAGGATTCGGTCGATGAGGGGCACGAAGGCGCCTCCGCCGTGGGCGCCGATCAGCACGAGATCCGGGTGTCGTTCGAGCACGCCGGCGTAGATGATGCGCGTCAGGGCCAGTGCCGTGACCCCGGCGCGGCCTACGGCGTTTTTCAGCCCGGACTGCTTGAGGACCGCGGGAATGGTCAGGAATGTCGGGTGCAGAAGAACAGGCAGCCAGAGCTCGGCCGCGGCGGCCCAGACATCGTCGAGCTCAGGCGCGGCCAGCTCCGATTCCGGAATGTCCGTCCCGAACACAAGCCCGCGGCACCCAAACGACTTGGCGGATTCCATAACGCGGACCGCGGCGCGGGGAGCCTGGAGTGGGACCGTGGCCATCGGCTGCATGCCCGCGAACTCGGCGCAGGCCCGGACCAACGCTTCGTTGTAGGCCTGTGCCCAGGCTTCCCCTTCCGCTTCGGGGAGCGTGTAGCCCAGGAGGTCGGTCCACGGACCCACAAGCTGTGTGGTGATCCCGTGCTCCGCCGCGCTGCTTGCCAAGCCGGCGAAGTCGCAGAGGCTCGCCGGCGCCGGTGGCGATGGCTCCATCGCGGGAAGCAGATAGCTGGCGAGGCCACTCGGGAGGCGTTCAACCCGGACGTGCGGCGACCTACCGGCCTCGGCGCGCTCATTGACCTCGGCGGGGATGGCGTGCACGTGGACGTCGATGACCGGCGTCGTCATCGGTTCAGGGCTCGCCACAGTTTCTCGGGCGTGAACGGCAGGTCGTCGACGAACGCTCCGGTAGCGTCGTGAATCGCCGCGCGGATGGCCGGTGCCACCGCTAGGATCCCGCCCTCGGCCAGCCCTTTGGCGCCCGATGGCCCCGGGCCGTCACGATTCTCCTGAAAGAGGCTCACCACCTCGCCCGGTCGGTCGCCGATCGTGGGAATCCGGTAGTCGAGCGAGCTCCCGTTCAGCAGCCGACCGTCCTCGGCGTGGATGAGTTGCTCCGACGTGGCGAGGCCGATTCCCATCATCAGGCCCCCTTCGTCCAGGCCGGTCGCTCGCTGCCGATCCAGGACGGCACCGGCGTCTGTCGCGTGGACGACTCGGTCGATGGAGAGGAGACCTGTCTCCGGGTCGACCTGGAGCTCCACCGCGGTTGCTACCGCCTCGTAAAAGGGGGTGGGCCCACCCAACGGGTGCGTTTCGTCAGCCACGGCTGAGAAGGTTCCCTCCCCCACCAGGTCATCGGCCGGCGATGCGCCTGCCGCCAACTGGCGCTTCAGATCCTGGCACGCAGCGACCACCGCATTGCCCATGTGAACCACCGACCGGCTCGAGGCAGTGAGGGCGTCGAACGGCGCGGTCGCGGTGTCGCCAGCCTGGACGGAGACCGCGCTGGCGGGCAGTCCCAGCTGGTCAGCCGCTATGCCGGCCATCAGCACGGGTGTGCCCTGGCCCATCTCGGTGGTCCCGACCAGGATGAGCGCGGTGCCGTCCGGGTTGAGCCGAACCTTGGCGTTCGAGGTTGTCGCCGGGATGCAGGTCTTGATACCAATTGCGATTCCACGCCCAACCCTCTCGGCCTTGTCCGTACCCCAGCCGATCCCGGCGGCCACCTTCCGGAGCAGGTCGCCCCAGTCGCCGTCGACGGGCGTCTCACCGTAGGCGCTGGGGTCACCCTTGCTGCGCATGTTGGTGAGCCGTAGCTCGAGCGGATCGGTGCCGATCGCCGCGGCGGCCCGGTCCATCTGAGCCTCCAGCGCGAAGACCGTGTGCGGCGCCCCGAAGCCACGGAAGGCGGTCGTGGGCGGGCTCGAGGTGAAGAGTCCTCGTGCGCGCACGCGAGCGTGCGGCGTGTGATACGCCGCCAGCGCATGAAGGCCGGACTTGGCCACCACGCGGGGGCTGATGTCCGAGTAAGCGCCCACCAGGAAATCGATCTCCATCTCCTGGAACACCAGGCGCCCATCGGCGTCGAAGCCGCTTCGTGCATGGATGACGCTTGCCTCGCGCTGGGCGGTGGCGAACGCCTCTTCGGCTGTCAGCGCGATCTTGACCGGGCGGTGGAGCAGTCGCGCGGCGAGCGCCGCGGCGGGCTCGACCTTCGGGTAGCCCTTTGACCCGAAGCTGCCGCCCATGCCCGGGGACCGCACCGTCACCCGGTCGAGCGGAAGGCCCAACATCTCGGCGAGCACTCGCTGCACGATGAACGGATGCTGGGCCGAGCTCACGATCGCGACGCCATTTGGCTCGGGGATGGCGATGGCCGCGTGCGTCTCGATGGCGAAGTGGTGGGCGAACGGGGCGGAATACGTGCCCTGGACGATGGTGGTGGCCATTGACGCGGCGTCGTTGACGTCGCCCCAGGTGAAGAGCCACTCCCCCATCACGTTGCTGTCCTTCCAGCGCTCATGCTCGGCCGGGCGATCGGACGGCTCGTGCAACAGGTCGCCACTGAGGGCGGCATCGACCGTGAGGATGGGAGGAAGTGGCTCGTATCGAACATCGACCATGCGTGCCGCTTCAACCGCCGCCGGTTCCGTCTCGCCCAGGACCAGGGCCACGGGCTCGCCCTGGTATCTCGTCATGTCGTCCGCCAGCACCGGCTGGTCCATCACGAGCGGTCCGAACCTGGGCGCGGAACGGTCGAGCCTGAGGTCCGCGGCCGTGAAGACACGCACCACGCCGGGCATGCGTTCGGCGGCGCTCACGTCAATCCGCTTGATCCGCGCGCGCGCGACCTCCAGCCGCACCAGCCGGCCGTGGAGCATCGCCGGCACCGCCAGGTCGTCGACGAACTGCGTCTGGCCGGTGATGCGCTCGGCCATGTACTCGGCTCTCACGCCTCGCCCCCGCCACCGGCGGCCTGCTCCACGGCCTTGACGATCGCGTCGTAGCCCGTGCAGCGGCAGTAGTTGCCTTCCAGGCCCTTGGTGATCTCCTCGCTCGTGGGGTGCGGAGTCGTAGCAAGCAAGGCCTTGGCGGCCATGACCATGCCCGGCGTGCAGTAGCCGCACTGCGCGGCATCGGCATCCACGAATGCCTGCTGGATGGCGTCAGGTCGACCATCCGGCGCCAGCGCTTCAATGGTCGTCACCTCGCTGTCTGGCACGCTGAGCGCCAGGACGAGGCATGAGTCGACAGCGACCCCGTCAAGCAGCACCGTGCATGCGCCGCATTCACCCTGCTCGCAGTTGTACTTCGTGCCGGTGAGCCCCACGTCCTCGCGCAGCAGCTCTAACAGCGTCTTGCCCGGCGCGACCTGAAGCTCGTGGCGCGTGCCGTTGACCCGGAAGGCGAATGGATAGAGCCCCTCCATCACGCCGCCTCCATCGCTCGCAGGCGCTCGTACGCGAGACGCCATGCGCGCCGAGCAAGCAGCAACGCCATGCTCCGTCGGTAGTCGGCCGAGGCGCGAACGTCGTCGATCGGGCGCAGGCGGTCGGCCAGGGCGTCGGCCGCCTCCTGCGGAAGCTCGCCGTCATCGCCTGGAGCGTCGATATCGATGCGGAAGGCGGTTGGCGCGACTGATGCGAAGCCCAGGCTTGCCTGCGCGCGCGTCATGGCGCAGGCGACCCCCACGACCGCCAGGTCGACTCCCCGGGTGCGGCCCAGCTTGAGGTAGCAGGATCCGTTTGGACCGATGCGCGGCAGGTCAAGGCTTCCCACCCACTCCCCCGCCTGCAATGCGGTGCGACCGGGTCCGATGAGAAACTCGTCGAGCGGGACCGATCGCGGCTCAGGCCCGGCGACGTTCACGACTGCGCGGAAGGCCAGCAATGCCGGGACGGTATCCGCCGCCGGCGAGGCGTTGCAGATGTTGCCGGCGATCGTGGCCCTGTTCTGAATCTGGACCGAGCCCACCGTAGATCCGCCCTCCACCAGGGCCCGATGATCGTCGCTCGCACCCGCACGGGTCACCACCGCCCGGACGCGCGCGCCGGCAGCGATCCGGACGAACCCGTCCTGCTCCTCAATCAGGTTGATCCCCGGCAGGGCGCCGATGTCGATGACGTGACGCGGCCTCAGCCGCCCGTTTCGCATCTGGACCACGAGGTCGGTCCCACCGGCCAGGATCCTCGCCTCCGAGCCGAGCTCGCGAACGAGCCCGCCAAACTCCTCGCCGCTCTCCGGGCGGTGGTAGGCGAACCCGGTCAGCACCACGACGTCTGGCATTCATGCACGGCGGGCGACCTCATTGATGCGCGCAATCGCCTCACCAAGGTCGATGTTGACGAGGCGCCGATCCCGTACGACCTGCTCGCCGCCGACGTAGACGTGGCGAATGGCGGTGGGGCTCATGGCATACACCAGGTGAGAAGCGAGGCGATCGACCGGCTGGAGTGACAGGTCGCCCAGGTCGAGCACGATGAAGTCTGCCCGATGCTCCGGCGCCAGCCGACCCACCGGCTGCCGGATGACCGATGCACCGTCCGCTGTGGCGAGGTCGAGCATCTGCCTGATCGAGACCTCCGCCGGATTCCGCGATCGCAGGCGCTGGCTGAGGGCCGCCACCCGGAGATCGGCGAACAGGTTCTGGGCGTTGTTGCTCGCCGAGCTGTCGGTGCCCAGGCCAACGGTGATCCCGCGTCGCGAGTAGGCCGGCAGGTCGACGATCCGCTCGCCGAAGAAGAGATTGCTGACCGGGTTGTAGGAGACGCGGCCGGCGACCTCGCCGAGCCTATCGAGCTCGGCATCGGTCAGCCAGACGGCATGGACCGCCACCAAGCGGTCGTCCAGCACGCCCCAGTCGTCCAGGAGCTGGAGCGCGCGAACGCCTCCGATGCCGGCCGCGGACGACTCCGTTTCCGCCACGTGCATGTACCACTGGCCGTCGTACTCGCGGGCCAGCGCAGCTGCGGCCTCGATCATCGGCCGGGAGGCGCCGTACGGGCTATGCGGCGCAGGGCAGATCTCCACTCGCGGATGGTCGGCATAGCTCTGGCCTAGCTCCCGGTAGCGCTCGACTGCCAACTCGGGCGTCTCGCGGGTTGCCTCCCCACCCCACTCGGCGTCGAGGAACGTGCGGCCCATGACGAGCCTGATCCCAACCTCCTCGGCCGCGGCGATCACGCGCCGGATCCGCTCATTGCCGTAGCCGTTCAGGTAGAAGAAGTCGGCGGTGGTGGTCGTCCCCGTCAGCAGGGCCTCGGCGAAGTTCATGACCGCGCTCAGGTACACCTCGTCCGGCCCGAACTGTGGAACGACGCTGTACACCGATTTCAGCCAGCCGGGCAGATCCAGCTCGTCCACCGAGCCACGCAGGAGCGCCAGGTGACTGTGGGTGTGCGTGTTCACGCCACCTGGAAAGATGGCGGCGTCGCCGAAGTCGACCACCTCGCCGGCAGGCGGCGATTCACGTACGGCCATGATGTCCCCGTCGCGCACCTCGAGGTACCGGTGGGGTTGGAATCCGCCGTCGACGAAGACCTCTGCCGCCGTGAAAGTGGTCGTGCTCATTCGTCCTCTCCTCGTGCCGGAGGCTTGGCCGTGGCTGATGCGCCGATGAGAAGGTCCCCCAGATCATCGCGCTCGAGCAGGGAGCGCGCCGATTCAGAGACTCGAACCTGTCCACCCACCATGACATGAGCCCAGTGCGAGAGCTCCAGGGCCGCCCTCGCCCGCTGCTCGACCACGAGCACGCCGGTGCCCTGCATGGAGCAGGTGCGCGTGACATCTGCAAGGACGGAGGCGGCCACCGACGGTGAGAGCCCAGCGGTGGGCTCGTCGAGGAGGAGGACACGGCTCTCCATCATCAGTGCCCGCGCGATCGCGAGCACCTTCCGCTCTCCCCCGCTCAGGGTCGCCGCGCGTCGTGTGCGCAGCGCTGCCAGCGTCGGGAACTCCTGGAGTGTGACATCCATGCGTGCGCGCAATGCATCCCGCGAAAGCATGAAGCCGCCCATCTCGAGATTCTCCGACACGGTCATCGGCCCAAACACGTCGTCCAACTGCGGCACGTAGGCGATCCCCAGGGCCGCCAGCGCCTCAGTCCTACGGTTCGTGACGTCGGACTCGCCGAGCCTCACAGTGCCCGAGGAGATGTGCACGATGCCGACCAGCGCCTTGAGGAGGGTCGACTTCCCGGCCCCATTCGGGCCGAGCAGGCAGACGACCTGTCCCGGGGTCACCCGCAGGGAGGCAGCCTTCACAACGAGGTGCGAGCCGTATCCGGCGTCGATCCGATCGGCGGCGAGCGACAGCTCCGCCTGCACAGCGCGTTCAGAAGCCATGCGCCACGGCCTGCACGGATGGGCTGCGCAGGACCTCGGACACCGTGCCGGTGGCCATCACCTCGCCGCGGGCCATGAAGACCACCGAGTCGCAGACGTCCTCGACCACTGCCAGGTCGTGCTCGATCATGACCACCGTCATGCCGCCGGCCGACATCGTCCGCAGGTACTCGAGCAGGGCCGGAACGAGCGACGGGCTCACGCCCGCCATCGGCTCGTCGAGCAGCATCACCTTCGGCTCCATCAGGACGGCACGCGCGAGCTCGAGAAGCCGCTTCTGGCCGCCTGACAGGGTCCCCGCGCGGTCGTTCGCCAGCGACGCAAGCCCGAACTGCTCGAGCAGCTCCCAGGCGCGCATGACCCCGCTCTCGGCCCGCCTCCACGCCCTGGGGCCCTGCAGGGCCACCGTGACCGTCTCGTCCCGCCGTTCGACCACGCCCAGGAGGACGTTCTCCATGGTGGAGAGCGTCGGGAACACGCCAGCCCGCTGAAAGGTCCGGATGACTCCCAACCGGGCGATGCGATGCGGGGGCAGGGGGGTGATTTCCAACTCCTCCAGGTACACGTGACCGGCATCGGCTCGATCGGCTCCGGCAATGATGTTCAGCAGGGTGGTCTTGCCGGCCCCATTCGGACCGATGATCCCTGTCACGCTGGATCGCTTGATCGCCAGGCTCACGCCCTTCACCGCCGCGAGACCACCGAAGCTGCGATGCACGTCTTCGGTGCGCAGGACGAAGTCCGCGGCTGCGAGCTGCGCGGCCGCAGTCACGAACGACCTCGCCGACCGATGTGCCAGCGGGCGCGCCCAGTCGGTTCGTACGCCACCACCCGCTCGGGAACGATGCCGGCCGGCCTGAGCCAGAGCACCAGTAGGGCCAGAAGGCCGATGACTACCCATTGGAGAGCCTCGATCAGGCCGGGGTAGCCGATGGCCGGCAGGAATCGGGTCGCCTCCCGGAAACCGATCGGGATGAGCGCGATCCCAACGGCTACGCCCAGCGCGTTCCCGGCACCCCCCAGGATGATCCCGGTGAAGTAGGTGAACGTGACCAGGAGCAGCCAGGACTCGGGATTCCAGCCGGTCAGGTACTGGGCGGTCATGGCGCCGGACAGGCCACCGGCTGCTCCGCCAATGGCCATCACGAGGAGCTGGAGCCTGGCCACGTCCTTGCCCAACGCGGCCGCAACCTCTGGGCTGTCGCGGACGGCTCTCAGGGCCCTGCCCAGCGGCGCGCGGCTGATGCGATGGACGACGAACCAGGTGCCGCCGGCCACCGCCACCGCCAGCCCCACGTACAGCCACTGGTAGGCGATCGACGAATCGACGAAATCGCGAAGCGGCTGTGGGACGTTGGCAAGGCCGGCTCCCCCGTTCACGATCTCCTTCTGGACCTGGACCAGCCTCGTTGCGATCACCGACACGGCGAGCAGGACGATGGCCTGGTAGTCCCCGCGCAACCGACCGGCCACGATGAAGCCGAGCGCCAACGACACGAGAGCGCCCATCGCCGCGGCGGCCAGCCACGGCAGCGGAAACGGAAGCTCCAGCCCGAACCAGTAGGTTTGAAACCTGCCCTGCGGTGGGCCCAGCGTCAGCAGCGCCGCGGTGTAGCCGCCAACGCCGATCGGCACCGCATAGCCGAAGTTGAGGATGCCCGTCACACCATACTGCAGGTTCAGGCCAAAGGCGGCGATCAGCGTGACGGCATACAGCACGATCAGCGTCGCGATGTAGAACTGCCAGGCCTCCGGGATCATCGCCGGGCCAGCTTGGCTGTCATGCCGCAGCGACCTCGCGCCCGCCGGAGACGTCGCGGACGATGCCCTGGGGTCGGATCATGAGGACGCCGATGAGGATGAGCAGCGCCAGGACATCCCGCCATTGCGGGGCGGCGAGCGCGGCCACCATCTCGCTCGACAGGCCGATCACCACCGCAGCCGCAAGCGCGCCATAGACGTGACCCACACCGCCCAGGACGACGGTCGCCAGGATGACGACCAGCAACCCGCGGGCGGTGGAGGTGTCGAACGCGGGAAGGCTCGCGAACAACGCCACCCCCGCGATTCCGCCCAGGAAGCCAGAGATGAACCACGCGGTGTCCACGACCAGGCGCGACGGGATGCCGCTCGCCCGCGCCAGGTCCGGGTTGGCCGCCACGGCGCGCATCGCCTTCCCGAGCTTCGAGCGGCGCAGGATGAGGTGGACGGAGAGGAGGGCGAGCGCGGCCAGTCCCATGAAGATCAGCTGGTTGCTCGTCAGGATCTGGCCCAGAAAGCGATAGACCGTCACCGGCGGCATGTCATAGAAGAAGAAGCCGGGCCGAACGATCGCCAGCAGGCCATTCCAGAGCACCAGGCTCAGGGCCAACGTGGCGATGAGCATACCGAAGACCGACGTGCCCCGCCGCAGCAGCGGCTGGAGGATCGCGCGATTGAGCACCACCGAGATGAGGCCCGCGACGATCCCGGCGAACGGGATGGTGGCCCAGATCGACAGGCCAAGGCTGTCGTTCAGCAGCCAGGCGGTGAAGCCCGCCAGCGTCATGACGTCCGCGAAGGCGAGATTCAGCACGCCGGTGACCGAGAACTGGAGCGTGAAACCCACAGACGCCAGCGACAGGATCGACACGGTGATCAGCCCGAAGCCGATCGAGGCAATCAGGATCTCAAGCATCGGCGATGGGCCTCCACCCTTGGTGGTGAAATGTCGGCCGCCCAGGGCTCGATCACACCTGGACGGCCGGCACTATCGATACTTCGGCGATCTCCTTCCGCAGACCAGGAGGCTCAGTCGGCGAGCGCGGCGATCTGATCCGCCGTGAACGCGACGACCTGGGTTGTCTCCGACGACGACTGCACCGATCTGGCTTCGTAGCCGCCTGACGAGTTGTGCCACTGGTCGAAGGTGATCGCCCCACCACTGCCGATGAACTGGATCTCCTCGCCTCGCACAAGCGCCTCCTTTCCCTCGCCGAAGGTGTAGACCAGCGTCTTTCCTTCGCCGGGAGACGTCACGTCGATGATCGCCGTGTTGAAGACTGCGCCATCGAGCGACCCGGTGGCTTCGGCCGCCAGCGCCGCGGCGACGAGGCCGTCGTACGCAGCAAAGGCGTACGAGTCCGCGCTGTACTGTTCCGGGGCGTCGAGGACATCGCCGAACGAAAGCAGACGCTCGTTGTAGACCTCCCACGCGTCGCCTTCGCTGGGCGTGTACGGCAGGACCCCGACGTAGAACTCAGCCATGGCCGCTTCGCCAATGGCGGCAGTCACCGCTTCGCGCCATTCCGGCTGGAACGTGACGGCGGTGCCCACGATGGGGCGCAGCTCGCCGAGCTCCTGCAGCTGGGCGAGGTAGGTGGCCGATGTCTGCGGCTCTGCCTCCATGAAGATGACGTCCGGGTCCGCGTCGATGAGCGCCAGCACTTCGCTGCGGTAGGACGTAGACCCCGACGTGATTACCTGATTCACCACCATCTCGTGGCCGAGCTTCTCCCAGCCATCGAGCAGTGTGGGCACGGCCCCTTGCGACGCCAGGTCGCTCGCGAACACCGCAGCACCGCGCGTGTAGCCCTGGCTATCGCCCGTGAGCGCCAGGACCCGGCCGATGGCATCGTCCGCCGGCGTCAGACGCCAGAAGTATTGGAAGTCGGACCGGTTGTAGACCGGGTCGCCGGTGGTGACGAACATCGGCACCGCGGCTTCCTCGAAGATCCCCAGGACGGCTGGAGCCGTGCTCGTGGTCGGGCCCAGCACCGCGAAGAGGTTCCCCTCCGTCGCGACGACCTGTCGCGATACGGTCGCCGCCTGCGTCGGGTCGTCAGCGGTGTCCACGGTCGTGCATTCGACCATCGAGCCGAGGATGCCGCCCGCCGCCTCGACCTCGGCCGCGAAGGGGTAGCAGCCCGCGAGCTGCTCCGGGCCATAGGCCGCGTTCTCCCCGGTGAACGGCATCACGGTGGCCACCACCAGCGTGCCCGCCGCGCCGGATGGGCTCGGCCCGCTCGAGCCCGCGGAGCCTGATGGCGATGGCGAGGCTCCGGTACAGGCGCCGAGGAACAGCATGGCCGCCACCAGGCAGGCCGCCCGCGAAGTGTGCTTGATCGACATCGTCTCCTCCTATATGACCAAACGGACCGATAGCCTGCTGTCAGGGATGGATCACGACCTTCACCGCGCCGTCCCGCCGCTCGTTGAACACGGCCAGCGCCTCGGCGAAGTCGCTCAGTGGGAAGTGGTGGGTAATGAGTGGTCTGACCCGAATGCGGCCGTCGCGAACCAGCGGGATCACCGCGCGCATCTCCCCCGCCGAGGCCCGAACGCCGACGAGGTCGATCTCGTCGAGCACCAGGCGCTGGAGGTCGAGTGCGGCCGGTGTAATGGGGATGCCGACCACGGCGCATCTCCCACCGCGCCGCAGCGAGGCGATGGCCGAGGTCAGGGACTCGGCGGTACCGGCACAGTCCAGGACGACGTCGGCGCCCCGTCCGTCGTTCATGTCGCGCACCGTCGCAGCCACGTCCGTGGCTTTCGTATCGATCGTCGGGTGGCCCAGCTCCGCAGCTTTGGCAAGCCGCCCGCTGGTCGCCGGGCCGGGTGCCGCGACGATGACCGTGGCCGCACCCGAAACCAGCGCACAGTCCGCCGCCAGCAGCCCGATAGGTCCGGCACCCAGGATGAGGACCGTGTCGCCTGACTGGATCCGGCCACGGTTGGCCGTGTGCAGCGCGATGGAGGCGGGATCTAGGAGGGCACCGTCGGAGAAGTCCATGTCGTCCGGCAGCGGAAAGACGGCTTTGACGTTGTGGACGACGTATTCGGCCAGCGCGCCGGTCCAGTTGTGCCCGTAGTGGTGATGAAGGGCCTGGTTGCCGTAGTTCTCGCAAACGTTGTAGCGGCCCTCGACGCAACGGGCGCAGTAGCCACAGGCCGCGTGCGACGTGCCGGCCACGCGCGTGCCCGGCGCGAAGCCATAGTCGTCGACGCCCGGTCCGATCTCAACCACCTCCCCTGCCCACTCGTGCCCGTTGGTGAATGGGAATCCCGGCGGCCAGAAGCCCGGGTACTCGCCATGCACCAGGTGCGAGTCGGTGCCGCAGATGGAGACAGCCCGCACCCGGCACAGCACTTCGTTGGGGCCGGGGGACGGGATCGCGACCGACCCCACCGCGAAGTCATTCGGCTTGGAGATGACCACCGCCTGCATCGACGGACCCCGGGTGCTCATCTCACCGCCAACGGATCGACCATCGAGCCGGTGGCCCCGCGGATCTTCAGGGGCAGCGCAACGAACAGGAACTCGTAGACCTTGTCACGCGCCAGCTCCTCCAGGTAGAGGCTCTCGAAGAGGTAGATGGCGTTCTCGATCAGCAGCAACGTGTGCACCGGCTGGGGATTGGCCGGGCTGCCTCGATCGGGTGCCGGCTGTACCTCGTAGGTCTCGGTATCGGTCCCGGTGCCGATGACGCCTCGCTTCAGGAGCCAGTGGGCGGCCGTGATGTCGGGTCCGGCCGTCTTGTGCGCGCGCATCCGCTCGGCATCGGGCCAGAAGCCGAGGTAGCCCGTCCGAATCAGCACCACATCCCAGCGCCGAACCTCGACACCCTGGGCCGCGGCGATCGCCTCCAGTTCCGCCCCGCCGACGGCTGCTCCCGCAGGAAGGGCGTCGATTCCTCGATGTCGCGCCGCGTCCAGGAGCACTCCGCGTGTGAAGAAGGGGGGCAGCTTCTCGGCGTCGCCGACCGTCGGACCGGCATCGGTCAAGAACCGGTCGGTCGTCGCCCCACCATACCAGTGGTTGTCCTCGCCGATGGTCATGTGCGCCAAGGCGTCCACGTGGGCGCCCGAATGCGACGTCGCGGAGACGACCTCAGCCATGTAGCCCAGGCGGGCGTCGTTCGGCGGGCCCCACGGCTGGGCGCCACTGACCTTGATCCCCCGCGGGGTCCGGTGCATCGCCACCTGGAACGGGGGGTGGCCCGGGAAGAGCGGCATGCCGGGAAAACGACCGACCGACAGCGAGTAGGCGGCGCCGTCTCCAACGAGCCCGGCGGCCTCGATGCGCTTCTCGGCGGGCAGATCGCCGGCGGGTCCAACCTCTGGAATCCGCATGTCGGCGCTCACGGTCGCGCGTCCTCCGCCACCTGGCTCGACTCCTCACGCGCCGCCGCTGTGGCATCCTCGACCTCGTGCATGTGCTCGCGCATGGACCGATCGGCCATCTCAGGATCTCCCGCCTCGAGGGCCGCCAGGAGCTTCTGGTGGCGCCTCGCCAGCCAGATCAGGTCGACGCCCGGAAGGGTGGCCGTGATGTAGGTCCGCAGGAACGGCTCGAGCATCTGCCACGCGCGCTCCAGTGCGTCGTTCTTGGCAGCCCGCATGATCGTCTCGTGGAACTCTGCGTTCTTGACGGCGTGAGCGTGGGGATCGCCGTGCTCCGCCGCGTCGAGCATCTCGGCCATGAGTCGGCGGAGCGCCGAGAGCTCGGCCGCGCTGATGGATGTGGCGGCCGTGCGGGCCCCGAGGGCCTCGAGCTCGGTGCGGACCTTGATCGCGTCGATGAGCTCCTTGTGCGACGGTGCGCGAACGCGGGCGCCCTGGAACGGCCTGATCTCGACCACACCGAGGCTGGTAAGCGCCCGGATCGCCTCACGCACCGGCGCCTGGCTCGTCCCGAACTGCCGCGCGATCTGCGTCTCGACGATGCGCGCTCCAGGCTTCAGGCGACTGGCGACGATCCACTCCAGCAATCGATCCTTGATCGCCTCGCTCAGCACCGTGCGCTCGATCTCGCCGTCCAGCGATGCGTTCGCCGTCATTGCGGGCCACGCTTGGTTGCGACCAGGTCAGCAACCGCCTCGGCCACGCGCTCGGCCGAGAGCCCGTACTTGTCGAGGAGGGCGTCGTCCGGTCCGGATTCGCCGTAGATGTCCTGGATGCCGAGCCTCTCCACCCGCACCGGGTACGTGGCCGAGAGCGTCTCGGCGACCGCTCCGCCGAGCCCTCCGATTACCGTGTGCTCCTCGACGGTGATGACGAACCCCGTCCTGGCCGCCGCGTCCACGATCGCGTCGCTGTCGATGGGCTTGAGCGTCGGCACATGTAGCAGTTGGACGTCGATCCCGCGGACGGCGAGGAGCTCCGCGGCCTCGAGCGTGCGCGCCGTCTGGGTTCCCGTGGACATCAGCGTGATGTCGGATCCCTCCCTCACGACCACCGCCTTGCCCAGTTCGAATTCATAGCCCTCGTCGAAGACGATGGGAGTGGCCGGGCGCGAGAGTCGGAGGTAGACCGGACCGACGTGCCGCGTGATGACGCCCAGCGCCTTGCGCGTCTCAACCTCATCCGCCGGCGAGACCACGGTCATGCCCGCCAGGGAGCGCATGACGGCCACGTCGTTGAACATCAGGTGAGTCTTGCCGGTCATGCCTGCGAGGAGCCCCGCATAGCCCCCGGTGATCTTCACGTTCAGATCGGTCTGCGCGATGAGCACCCGAATCGAGTCCAGTGCGCGCGCCACCGCGAAGCAGGCAAACGTGCTCACGTACGGGATCAGGCCGAGCGAGGCCATCCCGGCGGCCACGCCCAGCAGGTTCTGCTCCGCGATACCCATTTGGTAGAACCGATCCGGGTGTGCCGCCTCGAAGATGTCCGCTCGGGTCGAGCTCCCGAGGTCGCCATCAAGCACCACGATTCGCGGTTCGGTCTTGCCTAGCTCCGCGATGGCCTCACCGAAGGCCTCGCGCAGCGACTTGCCCAGCGGAAGTCGTGCGGTTGCTGGCGCGCTCACGGCGCCCTCTCCAGCTCGCCCTGCTCGCCTAACTCGCGCATGGCCGCGGCCAGCTCATCCGCCGTCGGCGTCCGGCTGTGCCAGGTGAAGTCGCCTTCCATGAAGGAGACGCCCTTGCCCTTGACCGTGTGGGCGATCACGGCAATCGGAGCGCCCTGACCACGCGGAAGGTCCCCAAGAACCTCGAGGATCTGGCGGAGGTCGTGCCCGTCGACTTCGACCACGTGCCACCCGAAGCTCATCCACCGATCGGCCAGCTCCGAACCGGGGTACGGCGTCATCCTCTCGGTCAGGCTCGATCCTCTCCAGCCGAACTGCTGGAGCTTGTTGTGGTCGATGACCACCACCAGGTTGTCGAGACCGTACCGGCTGGCAACGTGCGCACCTTCCCAGATGATGCCCTCGTTGCACTCGCCGTCGCCCACCATCACGTAGGTCGTGAAGTCCTTGCCCAGGTGCTTAGCGCCGAGCGCGATGCCGACCCCGGCCGAGAACCCCAGACCGAGCGATCCGCTCGACATGTCGAGGCCATCGAGCTTCGTCATGTCGGGGTGACCCTGGAGACGGCTGTCGATCGCGTCGAAGGTCATGAGCTCCTCGAGCGGGAAGTAGCCCCGCAGCGCCATGACCGCGTATTGCGCGATTGAGCTGTGTCCCTTCGAGAGGATGAACCGATCCCGATCGGGCCAGGATGGCTCTTCGGGTCGTACCCGCAGGACCACGAAGTAGAGCGCCGTCAGCAGCTCCACTGCCGAGAGCGGACCGCCCAGGTGGCCTCCCTTGGCGTGCTCGATGGCTCGGACGATTCCGACGCGGGCGCGCCGGGCGATCTCCTCCAGCTCCGCGACGCTCGGCGTTGTCGCCTGCATCACGATTGCTCGCGGTCGCCTTCGCCAGCTGTCGGCTCGTATGCACCAGGCACGACTGGTGGCGAGAAGATGGTTACCATCTCGAGCCCCTCCGCTGAAGCGACAGTGGCGTGGTGCAGACCGATCGGGATGAAGACCGCGGTTCCGGGCTCGAGATCGAACGTCCCCGCCGGCGTGACGAGCTGGCCGCGGCCAGCAGTGATGTAGATGACCTCCTCGGCTGCGTCATGGACGTGTCCTGTTGGACTCGCACCGGCATCGAAGACCGAGTAGCCGATGCTCGTGTTCCGAGCGTCGGAGCGTTCTGGCCCCAGGTAGTAGAGCCAGTGCCTCCCGGGCAGCGGGAAGATCTCGGCATCTTCTCGTCGGACGGCTATGGGCAGTGCAGAGGCGTGCTCTGTCGTCTGCGGACCCTCCATAATCGATTATCGATGATATGCCCGTAGATTTGGCGGGTCAACGAGGGCGTGGGTGGCGGGCGGAACGTTGCCGTGTCCCGCGCCCTAGGCGATGGCCAGTGGCTCGGATGCATCAGTAACATCCGATACATTCACCAGGTCCTGCACGCCGCCTTGGCGCCTGCGCTTGGCATGCACGCCGTCGTCCCTAAAGCTGCGTCAGGCGCCGCGCCACCCAGACCGGCGCAGCGCGAAATGCTGTACCTGACCCCGGACGCGGCCCGGCGTTTCTCCTTGCGGCGATAGAAGGCGATCCACTGGAGCCGCTGTACACCCTGGCGCTGACGAATGGCATGCGGCTCAGGGAACTCCTTTGGGTTGCGGTGGCATGCGGTTGACGAGGGCGATCTGCAGGTCCGGGTCACGCTGACGCGGACCGCGGGCGGTTGGAGCCTCACCCGAGCCAAAGACGCCTAGGAGCCGGCGCCGGATCGCCCTCTCGACGACGGCCATCGCCGCGCTCCGTCGGCAGAAGCCTCGGCAAGCCGAGACTCGGTTGCGGGCTGGCGAGTCCTGGACAGACCCTGAACCGCTGTTCGGATCTCGGATTACTGAACGGCGGCTCCGTCCGGCGCTCAAGAGGGCAGGTCTGCCGATGATTCGCTTCGACCTGCGGCACACCGCCGCGACCCTGATGCTCACCGCCGGCGTGAACCCGAAGGTCGTCTCACAGATGGTCGGCCACAGCAGCGTGGCCATCACCTTGGACCGCTACTCACACGTCATCCCGACGATGCAGGCGGAAGCGGCGCTGCGGATGGACCAGCTGCTCTCGTATCCAGAAAGGGTCCAACAAGGGTGCGGCGGATTCCGCGGACAGCAAGAAGCCCCGATCCACGCTCAGATCGGGACCGAAGGATGAGCGTTGGTACCGCATACCGGAATCGCGGCAAACGTCCGGCGGGTTCCGACTGAGTACGGTTGTTACGGTGGGTCCCGACCGGCTCCGGTGGGTCCCGACCGGCTTGAGGGTACGAACGAGGGTACAGAGACAGCCTCGACGAAGCGGTTAACAGCCGCCGGACTTCCTCCCCCATTCGTGCTCAGAATCGGTCGCGTGGGCGCCAATGAGAGTCATGCTGAGAGTCACGCGGGTTAACGAGCACGCGCAGGGAACGCCGGTGGGGTGCATCACGCAGTTCCAACTCGTCCCCGCCTCGGGCGCGGCGTCACGGCAGGTGCCGGTGTGACGCTTAGGCTCTTCGGAATGGGACCCACGTCAAAGCCGTAGCGCTGCCCACGTCGCGCGTATGCTGCCGCACCCCCTTCGAGCAACTGGCAGACATGCCGCAGTGTGGCCGGGTGATCGACGGCGCCGGCATCCAGCACTTTCCCTCTCCCCTCTTCCGCATAGAGCGGAACAACCAACTCCGCGTCGCCCAGGACAGTGAGGTTCGCGTTGTGCGTTGCGATAACGACCTGGCGTCGCTCCTTGGCTTGCTCAAGATGCCCGACAACTGCGGACGCGATGTACGGGGCGTCGAGGTGGTCCTCGGGCTGATCGATGACGAGTGGGTCTGAGCGATCTGCGCATAGCAAGAGGCTGAGCAGCACCGAGTGCTGTTGGCCGGTGGAGAGATGGTCAAAGCCCCGAGCAACGCCATGCTCGGCGTCCTTCACGTCGATCTGCGGAAGGTCCTCCAGCCGCATCGTCTCCAGCTCGAATCGCTCTTCTAAGCCCAGCGATGCGATCTCCTCCATGTCGTCAGTGGTGAAGAAGCGCTGTCCGTCCCCATTCGTGTCGATCAGGGTGGCGATAGGAGTGAGGTCACCCAGGGTGATGTGCTCGGCAAACTCCCACGGGAGCATCCTCAGCACCAGCCGCCTAAGCCGATCAGCTTTGAACCCGAAACGCGGTCCGAGCCAGTCACGCCATGGCTTGCGGACGCCCGCGTGGGTGTAGCTGACTGAGACCGTCATACCCCGGGTCGACTCGTTGGCGCGTTTCGTGACGAGCCGCAAGGTGGCGCGTCGTCGCTCGTAGATCAGCCGGCGACACTCTCGCAGCTGGAGCAATAGGCCCTCGCGCTCCTTCAATGCTGCGGTATGGAGCTTCCGCTTCTCCTCCATCTCCGCGATGCGCTTGGTCAGGGAGCCAAGACGCTCTCCCATCTGCCGCAGTGCGCCGACCTGCACCCTGAGCCCCTGCGACTCCAGCTCCTTTTGCTTTTCCTGGCGACGAGTCTCCCATCGCGCGTGCTCGGCCTGCCACTGTGCAATCACCGCTGTCACCTTAACTGCGGCGGCCTTGATGCTCCCAGTATGGGCTGCGTCTGCGCTCTTGAGCTGCCTATTCAGTTCATCGAGAGCCTTCTCCAGTGGCTGTCGAACAAGGCTGATCGGCCGCTGGCCCAGGTCCGTGTTCGTCTCACTGGCGATGGCATCGAGGTCCGGCAGGATCGCGGTGGCACGCGCCGCCGCGAGACGCTCCAACCGCTCCTGAATCTGATCGATGAGTGCTGCTTGGCTCGCAAGGAGGCGCGCCCACTTGGCTATCTCCTCCAGCTTGCCCGTTTCAGCTGCTTTGATGGTTGCCTCAAGCTTCGTGCGCTCATCGGCCGCCTGCTTGTAGTCGGCTGCGCGAAATGCGGTGCGGATAACCTCGGCGGCGTTGTCCGCCAGCCGGTCAAGCACATCTCGTTCGGCGTCTTGTTCCTTGTCCAGCTCGCAGAAGGTGTCGAGGTAGGCGAGCATCTGCAGCCGCTGCGTGCGGTAGTCGCTCGCCACGAGACCCGTCTCCCCCTGACCCAGATCAGCCAAGGGGAGGTCCACCGGGAAGCCTGCCTCGTCGTATGGATCCTGACCGCGCTCCCGGGTTGCCGCGCGCTCGGTCCCCGCCGCGTCCACGAAGCGGACGATCGTTCGCTCCGGCATCCGCTGCGGATCGTCAGGGTCCTCGTCCTCGGGCAGCTCGGAACCTAGGGCGGCTCGCATGGCGAGGAGGGCGGTTGACTTCCCGGATCCCCGCCCCCCGATGAGGCAGTTCAGGTTCTGGGCGAAGTCCATGGTGACGCCATCGAGGAACCCGCCCTCGAAGGTGGCCGAGAGCAGATGAGAGAAGGATGCTGGCAGCTCCGCTTCGAGCTTGCACCGCGACTTCGGGTTGTTAACCAGCGCGTTCTTCACTGCGGTGTAAGTGATGTCCCCGACGCGCAGGCGGGTCAGTGGGCGATTGGTGCCGTCCTTCCCGACCAGTGAGCTGTCGTGGGCATCAGACGACATCACGCGGGCGAGCCCTCGCTCTCGCAGCTCCTCGACCCGCTGCCTCGCCAACCAGGCGTCGCGACGGGACTCATCCGTATCGCCTTCGGAGAACCACGCTCGCAGATTGGCGAGGTCGTAGAACTCCACGCCGGCAAGCACAGGGTGAGACAAGACGTCTACCAGTTCACCTCGGGCGATGGACGCCTGGATCCCGTCATCCGCGTCGCAATGCGCGATGATCGCGATGCCCTTGCGCCGCCCGATCTCGTTCAGCAGGTGAAGCATGGTCCTCGACGATCTGCGAGTCCCATCCGGCAACCGGGCGCCAAGGTCGAGGTTGTCTGGGGTCGCGAAGGCGTCCAAGTCATCGAGGGCGTCCGGCGAGAAGAGGGCTAGCACATGACCGTCTCGGCTTGTGACCTCGACTCCGGGAAGCACAAGCAGGGGCTTCGGCTCTGCGGCTTTCACCGCGTCTCGGACGAAGCGCGCCGAGTTGTGGTCCGTGACGCCAAGGACCTCGATCCCGCGGTCGATCGCCGCGTCGATAAAGTCCTCAATCGGCTGGACCGGTTCTTCCCGTCCGTCAGGGACGAGATGAACGTGCAAGTCTGCTCGAACGAAACGCGCCCCTGCCATTCACACCCCTCTCAGTCGGCCGCGGTAGACGATGGCGTGCTTGTCGTATCTGGTGGTCAGCCCGCGCCAGTGTCGTCCTAGGTCAGACGTCACGATTACACCTAACAACAAGCAGGAAGCCAGGAGATATCTCCTGGCTTCCTAAACCTCGATGGACTCGGTATTGCCTCGTCAGCCGCGCGCCTGCCCTCGCGACACCAAGGCGTAGGCATCGTTAAGGAGAATGGATCCAGCCCATGCTCCGACGAACGTCAGCAGGACGCCGGCGGAGCTCTCCAGGTCTGCGGTGAAAAGCAAGCTGAAGCCCCACCCGCCGGCTACGCCACCGATCAGGCCAATCACCTTGCTAATCCACGGATCAGGACCCGGGGGCGGCGGCGGCCACGGATCAGGACCCGGGGGCGGCGGGGGCCACGGCCAGGGCGGCCAGGGCGGCCAGGGCCACGGCCTCGGCCACCGTGTTCCACACCATCCGACAATCGCCCATCCTATGAGCGCCAGCACAGTCACTCCTCATCTCTTGTTAGCGCCATCTCTCGCCGAACGACCTCCTTGAGCTACACCCCCATTCTTGGTGACGTTTCGGATCGCCTAAAGCTTGATGTCGGCGTAGATCGCCGCGTGATCGCTCGCCGCGTGGACCTTCTCCTTCATCGTCGGGTAGATCGGCCAGAGAACGCCGTTCTTGCCCCCCCAGACGCCCTTCCGAAACACGCGCGCGTTCGTCACGCGAGCGAATAGCGCAGGGGACAGCAGGATGTAGTCGAACTTGGTCCCCTTCGTCCCGTCCTCGAAGGTACCCGGCCTGCTGTCCGACACGAACTTCGGGTGGACGCTGACGTCCTTCAAGTCCGTCTCCGCCAGCAGCGGTGCGAGGGGCGCCGATTCGGGTCCGTCATTGAAGTCGCCGACGACGGCGATGCTGGCGTGACCCTCCGCAACGAGTCGGCCGTAGATCTCGGCGATCCGCTTGGCCTGCCGTCGGCGCTTCGCATTCGAGCTCGCCGTGCTTCCGTAGCCCTTGCTCTTGAGGTGGTTAACCAGAACCACGATCAGCTCTCCTGTAGGAGTGGTTACTGAGAACTCGGGGCAGTCCCGGCTGAAGATGAGCCCCTTCGCGTCCGTGTCAGCGACGTGGGGCTTGACGCTGGCGATCTCGAACCCGGCCTTGGTCATCAGCGCCACGTCGATGCCGCGTTCGTCATTGCCGTCGATGAGCATCACATGGGGGTATGGCGTGCCGTTGACGACCTGGAGCATCTGCGCCGAGAACCTGTCGAGGCTGATCCGGTTCTCAGCCTCGACCACGCCCAGGATCTCGGCGTCGATGTCCTTGATGACCCTGGCGGTGTGTCGCATGGCCCATTCATCTACCGGTTCAGTCTTCAATTCGACCCAGCCGATCCAGTCGGCGCGCCCATCCGCGACGACCTCGATCGGTTTGCCCCCGGGGCGCTTGACGAGTCGTTCCCGGATCTGCCGCAAGCGCGCGAAGTCCCCGCCCTCGTCGGCTCCGTTGAGGCCGAGGGCGGTCAGGAGGTCAATGATCTCGATCTTGTCGGCGACGGAATAGGTGGTCTGGTTGATCAGCTGGTTGATCCGCGCGTGCTGTTCGAGGATGGGTTTCCCCTCTCCCCACGTCGGGAGGTTCATCGCCTTCGGTCGCTCGAACAGGTTCTCGACGTTGAACGACGCCAAGCGGAAGGTTGAGGGCATCGGGCAGTTTCCCTAGCCCTACCAGGGCACCGGCGCAGCGGCTGGGAGTGGGGAAGATGCCGTCGTGCCTCCTTGGTGGCGCCTGGGCGCACTCCTTACGAAGTATGCCCCTACCAGAGCACTGGTCAATACGCTTGTCCACCATTATTTGATTTGGGGGAGAGGGTTGTCCACTATGATTCGAACCCTGCAAGCGGGAGCAACGCGATGCCAGGAAAGCGTGAACTGATTGAGCCACGACCCGGCGACAAGCGGTATGTCACGCGTGACGACAAGGGTCGGTTCAAGACCGTCGTCGATGTCGGCAAGTCGCTCGCCAGGGATATCCAGCAGCCTGCCCGGAAGACAGTAAAGCCTGGTTATGGCCATCAGGGTGATCAGCCAAAGCGGTCAAAGAAGAACAGCTAACCGTCTGGGGTCTAGGCAAGTAATGCTTTACAGGGCCATTCCTTCCTTATTGAGGATCAAGAGAGAAGCCCCGGCCTTCGGAGAGGTTGTCCTGCGTTTAGCGCCGTGAAACCATTTCCTGCACTCGCCGTCGCGGCGGCGCTCGCGGCGTGCAACCTCTCGGCGCCTGAAGACCCTTCGAGTCTCGAGCCTTCTGCAATTTCAGCTGTGTTCCCCAGTCCCTCCCCGACGCCCCCTCCAGCCTCGCTCCGCCAAGCTGAAGTGGCGCTCGAGGGTCTCGCCTTGAGCGCCGAGCCCCGGACGGACTCACCCGTCATTGGATCGCTGGATTCCGGTCGCCGCGTCATCATCGTAGGCGAACGCTCCGGTTGGGTGCGGGTCGAGGCACCCCTAAGTGGAACGCTGGAATACGTCTTCGGGTGGCTTCCCGACGAGCGTGATGGGGCCGCGACCCTGAATCCCGTATCCGTTGCGTGCCCTCCGAGCTTCACTCTTGGCTTCCTTGGCGACCTTCATCCCGAGCAGATGCGGCAATGCGCCCAGGGATTGGAGATCGAACTGGCGGGCATTCTCCGATCCGAAAGTCGGTCCCTTGTCTTCGTTGGTGAGCCCGAATGGCTCGCGCAGGCTTCCGATTTGTTGTTGTCGAATAGTGCCGGAGCGGCCGGGGTGGGTGGTTCCTTATTCGTGCACTTCCCGCTGGATGTGGCCTTACCTGACTCGGGGCTTCAGCTACGCCTCAGGGGCCATTTCAACGATCCAAGGGCGGTCGAATGTAGTCGCCTACCGGTGAATCCTGCTCTTCAGACTGAGCCATCACCGGACCAGGTCCTTTGGTGTCAGCAACAGTTCGTCATCACGTGGATCGGAGCGAGATGACACGCCCAGGATCTCGGCGTCGATGTCCTTGATGACCCTGGCGGTGTGTCGCATCGCCAGTTCATCCACCGGCTCGGTCTTCAATTCGACCCAGCCGATGCAGGTAGGCGCGTTTTACCCCGGTTTCGGCGGCGGGGTTCCTGGCGGGGAGTGTCGAGGTGGTCGCTGGTATCGGACTCCTAAGCCAGGCGTGTAATCCGTAGTGCAGTCGGGCATGCTCATGGTCGCGGTGACCGTGGTGCTTGCGACCAGCGCCCTCGCCTTGGTGGCCATGTGGATCGGCGGTGGGCGACAGGCAGTTCTGGCTCAGCGAAGGAGATTTGTCGCCCTCGTTGGTGTCCTTACGGCCGTGGCACTCGCGGTCGCCATCGCCGCAGAGAGCGATGCCCGCCTTACTGCTTTCGTCGTTGGTCTAGTTTCGCTGGTCGTCTCCGGTTGGTTCGTCGTGAGCCGCTCAGGATTCCCGAGAGTCCTTGCAGTCAGTGCGGCTGCAGCGACGCTCGTAGTGCTCGCTGTACTGATATTGGGGCGGTAGCCGCTTGGCAACTTCCCGGGGCCCCGACCACTCGCAGCCGCATGCGAGCCGCACAGGCAAGGCCGGCCCGAGCCCGAGAAGGCCCCTTGGCGCCGACCGGGAGGTTGGAGGGCGCCAGTCCGTGGCCGGGACTCCCAGGCCGCCGCGAGTAACGGCTGCAAGACGAGTGAACAACGGGTCTATATGTACGGCGCCGGGGGGTCAGGGGACCAGCTCACCGCGAAGACCGGCAAGCTGTCTGCGCGGTGTGCATGCCCGCGATCGAGGTCACGGTGGCTGCTGACGGGACGACGACCGTGGAGTTCCGTGGCATGGCGGAGGAGGAATCACTGGCGACCCACCCGCGTACACCATCAAGATCTGTCACTAGCAGGTTTTCCGTGGCCCGCCGGTGCTGACCGCATTGTCCGGCCTTTCAGCGTCCCACGACACGGCTGCAGGGCTCACCGCGAGCATCATGGTCACGGTTGCTGGAGGCCTAGAGCGCGGCGACTGGGTGCGTCTTGGCTGGTCCGAGCACCAGCGGTTTCACCTAGTCAACGCTTCGAGATCAAACCCGGAGTGGAGCGGAGACTGATCTCTTTCGGCGCCGTGGGATCGTCGCCAGCTCCAGCATTGACATAGTCCTGGCCCGGACTCGCCACGGATGCGCCAGCTGCTGGCGCATCCGCCGACCCCGCATGCATCCGCGATAGGCCCTCTTGGAAGGCGCTTCCCACGCCCCGTATCTCGCTCGCCGCTCGGCGGCGGTCGATTGTGCGCCTGCGCACCAGCAGCCCGTACAGGGTGGTCGCGAGCAGAAGGGCGGACCAGGTCAGTCCGAGCGCAAACGGATCAGTGGAAGCAGGCATCGGAGGATCCTCAGTTCGTGGCCCCGCGCATACAGTGGCCGGCGCGGGCGTGGTCGGTGATGGTCGAACATGCTCCCGTTCGAGCGGCAGCGCGTGCGTTCACATGCAGGTGAGTATGGATCCATCCCGCGTTTGGTAGAACCCACCCGTTCGACCTAGATCCGCCTGCCCAGAAGTCCGTCCCGTGTCCGCCGTGAGACCTAGCTGTGATGACCGAGGACGTTGTTGACAGCCGCGTGGGGCACGAGCCCTCCGAGCGCGGTGTGGGGACGTCCTCGATTGTAGAAGTCGACGTAGCGTCGAAGGGCGTGGAGCCGGTCGCCGTTCGAGCGATAGGGTCGGGCATAGGCCCACTCGTTGATGAGGGTCTGGATGAAGCGCTCGGCCTTGCCGTTGGTCTGCGGTCGGAAGGGTCGCGTCCGCTTGTGGCGGATGCCCTGACGGGCGAGGACGTCGCGATAGGCGTGGCTGCGATAGCTGGCGCCGTTGTCGGTCAACATCCGCTCGATCCGGATCCCGACCTCGGCGAACTGGGCCGCGGCCAGCTCGACCGCCCAGGCGGCGCTCTCGCCGCGCTCGTCGTCGACCGGGACGACGACGGCATAGCGGCTGGCGTCATCGACGAACACCTCGAGATGGTCGTAGCCGGCGTTCGAATGGCCGTGGTGGGGGGCATGCTCGCGGCCGAGGACTCGCCAGCCGCCGCCAGCGGGGACGCGGCCCAGCTTCTTGTGGTCCTGGTGGACGAGGGCGCCCGGATGACAGGCGACGTAGCGGACCGGGGCGCCGGTCACCCGGTCCGTGTCGGGCAGGCGGCTGCGACCGGCCCGGCGCAGGACGCCGTAGATGGTCGAGCGCGGATGCCCGGTCAGCGGCGCCAGGCGGGCCGGGCCGTAGCGCCGGCGGGTGCGGGCCAGGACGATCGCCGCGGTTGCCGCATCCGACAGCCGACGCGGCGAGTGGTGCGGACGGGAGCTCCGATCCTCGAGCCCGGGCAGCCCTTCCGCCCGATAGCGGCGGACCCACTTGTAGCCGGTCGCGCGGCTGATGCCGAGCTGCTCGGCGACGGTCGCCGTCGGCCAGCCGTCGACGACCACCCGCTTCACCAGCAGCTGCCGACTGAAAACGCTGAGACGCGCACTAGGATGTGCCACGAGAGCCTCCGACCGGTATGGGTACTCAACACCTCACACCGTGCCGCGAGGCTCTCGTTTGTCAACAACGTCTTGAAGCACCACACCTAGCGCCGAAGGAAGCGTGGAAGTAAACCAGCTGATTGGTTCGCACACTGTGGGCGTTCTCAGACGACTATCTCGGCGCCTGCAACCAGTGGACGCCGGCCATCGTGCGAGGCCGTCAGTCCCAATTCGCCATCTGGCCGCCGACGCGGACTTCGGCCCCGATGCCATTGATGATGGGCAGGTGGTCGGTGAGGTGCCAGTAGAGCCAGACCTTTCCCTCTCGGAAGTAGGATCGCCGCCTCAGCACGTCAGCCCAATCGTTGGAGGGTCTGGTACGGAGTGGAAAGCGACAGACGCGACTACCCTCGCATTTGATCCGGCAATGAAGTTTCTGGTTGACTCATAATCAACTAATAGTGGTTTCCCGCGTCGCGGTGCCTCAGCGCTACGGCATGGAGCCGTGCTGCCTTGTCGCTCTTCTCGGCCCCGGTCCGCCGCTCCGCTTCGGGCGGATGGGCTCTGGCAGCGAGACGAGGGCGTGGCGCGGGGAGTGATGCTGATGGCCGCCGTCCGCAGATGGCTGTCGTGGGGTGGCGCGGCGTTGTCGCCCCTCACCATCGCACTCGCCTACCTGCTGCTGTCCGTCAGCTGGATCCTCTTCAGCGACCAGCTGGTCAGCCTGATCCCAGACCGCGCCGTGGCCGAGCGGTTGCAGTCCCTGAAGGGCACCCTGTTCGTGGCCGTCACGTCCGTTCTGATTTTCGTCCTCATCGCTCGCTATCGGCGCCTGCTGTTGGCTGAGGCCGAGGCACGAGCCATTGAGCGCCGGCGGCGGGCCGAGGTGGACCGGTTCTTGGGGCGGCTGCGCCCGGCGCGGACGCCCGAGGCTACCGCCGGGCGCATCTGCAGGGCCATCGCCTCCCTTCCCGCGATCAAGCTGGTTTCCTATCTGGCTGTCGACCGCGGCGGCCTGTTCCCGATCGCCACCAATCGTCGGATGCGGGAATCCTGGCCGCTCGGGCGGTCGCTTCCCGAGGCGCTGGCCAGAGAAATGCGTGAGCGGGCCGAGCACGGCGCGTGGCTTGAGGATGCCACGATCGGGGACATCGGAGCAGTTGCCCCGGCACTTCGCAGCGCCGGACTGCGCGATGCGATCCTGGCGCCGGTTCGCCACGACGGCATGTTGGTCGGCGTGCTCGTCGCCGCCGCCGCCCCGCCGGTGTCGGCGGCCCCGCACCTCGAGGCTGTTGTCGAGGTCGGGCGCCTCGTGGGCGCCTGGCTCGGTCCCGTCGCCCTTGCCAGGCGCCATCGCGAACGGCAGGAGCGTGAGCTACGGCGGGCCGCACGCGAAGTTCGCATCGTTCTGCAGCCCATCGTCGAGCTGGCGCGCGGTCGCGCCGTCGGGTATGAGGCGCTGGCGCGCTTCGCAGACGGCGCCTCCACCGCCGATCGCTTCGCCGAGGCGACAGCGCTGGGGCTGGGCCCCGACCTGGAGGAAGCCGCCATCCGCCGGGCGGTGGGGGACGCTGCCCAGCTTCCACGACGACGATGGTTGGCGCTCAACCTGTCGGCCGCCCTCCTCCTCGATCGTCCGCGACTGGCCGCCGCGCTGGCCGGTGCCAGCCGGCCGATCGTTATTGAGCTAAGCGAGCGGCAGCCGATCACCGACTACGCCCGCATCCGAGCGTCGCTCGCCGAACTCGGGCCGGACGTCCGGCTCGCCATCGATGACATGGGTGAGGCTTTTTCGGGCCTGCGTCATCTAGTGGAGCTCACCCCCGCCTACGCCAAGCTCGACCTCGCGCTGGTGCGTGACATCGATTCCGACCCGGTCCGCCAAGCGCTGATCTCTGCCCTGCGCCACTATGCGATACAGACCGGCGCGGAGCTGATCGCAGAAGGAATTGAGTCCGCAGCCGAGCGCCGGACCCTCCGATCTCTGGGCGTCCGTCTGGGCCAGGGGTTCCTCTTCGGGCGTCCGGCAGCCGTGGACCAGGTGATCTCCCGAGAGCACCGGTCGGGCAGCGTCCGCCGACTCGTGCGGCAGCGATCAGCGACCCAGGAGCAACGGATCCGCCGAGCGACCGCCGCCGGCCGAGGGGGCTAAGAACCCCTTCAACGGGGGGCCGCTGACGCGCCCCGTACCTCAGGAGCGGATCGCGTCTGGCGGGCTGTGCTTGTCAAGCGTTTCGGCCGTTAAGGCGAGCCAGGGACTCCCGAGAATCACCTCGCCGTTGTCCCCGACCGCAAAGGAACGATCCTCCAAGCCCTCCACGGATTCTCCGGTACCCGCCGCGGAGCGAGGCGATTCCAACCCGGCAGCCGCCCTGCTATGCTCGCGGCAACCACATATCGAGCCCGTCTGGGTCGCGAAGCCGGTGAGAGTCCGGCACAGTCCCGCTACGGTAACCGCCGCATTTCCATGCGGCGGAAGTCCGGTCGCCGGCCCTGACGGAGGTGTTTCCAAACCTTCGCGAGAAAGGGCAGGCGCACGATGAGCACCGGTTTCAGCCCCTCCTTCGACTCCGAAGCGAGGGGTTCTTGTTCTCCGGCACGTGATTGTCACGCGTCGCGTCCGCGGGCTCGGTTCGCCCTCGCCGTGGCGCTGATGTCAGCGCTCGTCGCGCTGACAAGTTGCGCGGCCGCGCCGACGTCGACAGGCCCCACCATCCAGCCGACCATCCCGAGCCTGCCGGCGTCGCCGGATTCGGTCGGCCGGTCGTTTCCAGTCACGGTCACCGACGATGAGGGCACGTCGGTGGCGATTCCCGAGAGGCCTGAGCGGATCGTGTCGCTCACGCCAGGCACGACCGAGATCCTGTTCGCCATCGGTGCCGGCGATCGAGTGGTGGCGACCACCGACGCCGACGACTACCCGCCGGAAGCGGTTCTGCTTCCCGACGTCGCCTCGTTCGGCAGCGTCGACCTCGAGCGCATCGTCGAGCTCGAGGCCGATCTGGTGCTGGCGGGAGGCCTCGAGTACACCCCGTCGGATGCCATCCAGACGCTTCGTTCGCTCGACATTCCGGTGGTGGTGATCTACGCGGCGTCCGTCGACGGCGTGCTGGCCGACATCGAGCTGACCGGCGAGGCCGTGGGCAACGAGCGGCAGGCACGAGCGCTCGTCGACGAGATGCGGACCGAGATCGAGGCCCTCAGCGCCGCGGTCGAGGATCTGCCGCGGCCGCGCGTCTTCTACGAGATCGATGCCAGCGTCGGCGTGTACGGTCCGGCCGAGGACTCCTTCCTGGCGGAGATGATCCGCTTGGCCGGCGGTGAGCCGATCACCACCGGCTCGGCGCTCAGCTTCGAGATCACACTCGAGCGACTGGTGGCCGCCGACCCCGAGGTCATCGTCCTGGGCGATGCCGCCTTCGGCGTGACACCCGAGCAGGTCGCCAAGCGGCCGGCGTGGGAGCAGATGACGGCGGTGCAGAAGGGGGCGGTCCGGGTCGTCGACGACAAGCTCGTCACCCGCCCCGGACCGCGGCTGGCGCAGGGCCTGCGCTCCTTGGTCCTAGCAATTCATCCCGACGCCCGCTTGCCGTAGGGCTGAGGGAAAGCACCGATGCCCCTGACCATGCTGCTCGGCGGCGCACGGAGCGGCAAGTCGCGCTGGGCCGTTCGGCTAGCGGTTCAAACCAGCCAGCCAGTGACCTTCGTGGCCACCGCCGAAGCGCGCGACACGGAGATGGCCGAGCGGATCAGCCGCCATCGCGAACAGCGCCCGACCGGGTGGACGACCGTCGAGCAGCCACGCCTGCTCGGCGATGCGCTGCGAGACATCGACCATGACCGAACCGTCATCGTCGACTGCCTCACCCTGTGGGTCTCCAACCTCCTCGAGCAGGGCCTGACCGACCGACAGGTGCGCGACCGAGCGCGCGAGGCTGCGACGCTGGCGGCCCATCACGCGGGCGAGGTGATCGGCGTCAGCAATGAGGTTGGATCCGGCGTCGTCCCCATGACCGAGCTCGGCAGGCGGTACCAGGATCTGCTGGGCGAGGCCAACGCCATCTGGGTGGAGCGCGCGGCTCGCGCGGCCCTGGTGGTCGCCGGCCGGCTGGTCTGGCTCCCCGACGCGCCGACCGGGGACTCGAAGTGACGCGCCGCGACGATCGGCTGGCGACGCTCGACGACCTCCCCGAGCCGGACGAGGCGGCCAGGATGGCCGTGGCGCGGCGGGCCGTCGAGGTGCTGCGACCCACAGGCGCGCTCGCCCGACTCGACGCGGTTGCGATCTGGCTGGCAGGCTGGCAGCGCACCGATCAACCCCGGGTCGAGTCCCCTAGCGCGGTGGTGTTCGTCGCCGATCATGGCGTGACGGCGGAGCAGGTCAGCGCCTATCCCTCGTCGGTCAATGGCGAGATGCTGCGGGCCCTCCGCGAGGGCAAGGCGACGGCGGCGGTGATGGCCCGCCAGCTGGGCGCCCAGCTACTGGTCGTCGACGTCGGCGTCGGCCGCCCGACCCGCAACCTCCGCCATGAGCCCGCCCTCTCGCAGGAGCGCTTCCGCGAGTGCTTTGCCGCCGGGCGCCGGGCCGTGGCCGAGCTGGACACAGACCTTCTGGTGCTGGGCGAGATGGGCATCGGCAACACCACCGCCGCGGCGGCGGTGTGCGCTGCCCTGTACGGTGGCCGCGCCAGCGACTGGACCGGACGCGGGACAGGCATCGACGACGACACGCTGCGTCGCAAGCGAGCCGTGGTCGCGGCGGCGCGGCGGCGCGTCGGCACAGTCACCGACCCGCTCGAGATCCTGCGACAGCTCGGCGGATCGGAGCTGGTCGCCCTCGCCGGTGCGACCATCGAGGCTCGCGCGCGGTCGATCCCGGTCATCCTCGACGGCTTCGTGGTGGGAGCCGCCGTGGCGCCGCTGTCCGTGGCGCGCCCCGGCGTCCTCGACCATTGCCTGGCGGGGCACGTCTCTGCCGAACCGGGCCATCGGCGTCTGCTCGGCTTGCTGCGGATGGAGCCGCTGCTCGACCTCGACCTGCGGCTGGGCGAGGCCAGCGGCGGCCTCGCCGCCCTGGCTCTCGTCCGTCTTGCAGCCGCCTGCGTCAGCGACGTCGCCACCTTCTCCGAGTGGGGCATCGGCCCGTGAAGGGACTATCGGCGGCCATCGCCTTCCTCACCCGGCTGCCGCTACCGGCGCCAACCCCGCCGGCGATGGCCGCCTCGCTCCCCTGGTTCCCCGTGGTCGGCGCGCTGCTCGGCCTGTTCGCGGCCGTCCTCTACGCCACGGCACGTCTCGTCCTGCCGTCACTCGTCGCCGCCACCCTGGCAATCGCGGCGGTCATCCTGGTGACCGGCGCGCTCCATGAGGATGGGTTGGCCGACAGCACTGACGCCTGGGGCGGCGGCTCGTCGCGAGAGGAGACCCTGCGCATCCTGCGCGATCCGCAGCACGGCACCTACGCCCTCCTGGCGCTGGTGCTCAGTGTCCTGCTCCGCGTCGCGGCCCTGGCGTCGCTGACACCGGTGGCCGCGGTCGCCATCCTTCCGGCAGTCCATGCCATCAGCCGCGGCGTACTGGTCGGCCTGCTGGCGGCGATTCCCGCGGCGCGCGACGATGGACTGGCCAGCGGCTTCGCGTCGCTGGCCTCGGCGCGCCAGACCGCCATCACGCTGGTCGTGACGGGAGCGTTCGGCGTTGCCCTCCTGGGTCCCCGGTTTATTCCAGCAACGGCCCTGGTCATCGCCATCTCGTGGCTCGTGCGGCGGCTGGCGTTGCGGCGCATCGGCGGCATCACCGGCGACGTGTTGGGGGCGACGCAGCAGCTCAACGAGATCGCCCTGCTTGTCTTCTTTGCCGGCCTCGGCGAGGCCGGATGGAGGGTCCCGTGACGACGCGACTGTGGCTCGTCCGGCACGGCGAAACCGACTGGAGTGCCGCCGGTCGGCTGAACGGATGGTGCGACGTCCCGCTGAACCAGCGCGGCCGCGACCAGGCACGCGGCGTGTCGGACCGGCTGAAACGGCAGCACTTCATCACGGTCTGGTCCTCGGATCTGCAGCGCGCAGCGGAGACGGCTCGCCTGGCGTACGGTGAGCCGGTCGTTGACGCCCGCGTCCGGGAGCTCGACTTCGGGACCCTGGAGGGGCTGCCCTGGGGCGGCCTCTCCAAGGGGGTTCAGGACGCGCTCGTCGACTTCGATGCCTTCGAGGCCCGCGGCGGTGAGACGATCGCGGCGATGCGGGGGCGCGTTCTCGGCTTCCTCCGCGAACTTGAGTCTGGCGACCACCTGGTCTTCACCCACGGGGGCGTGATCCGGCTGCTCTTGCGGGCAGCCGGGATCGATTGCGCGGTCAGACCCGGCGAGCTAATGATCCTCAGCGTGCAGAGCGCTCCGTGATGCCCTGATTGCCTGTCAGGACTCCGTCGTCGCTGTGCCCGCTCCTGCGAGCGAACGACCCGGGCTCAGGCGGAGGGCGCGGCGACGCGAAGTTCCTGGATCTTGCGACTGAGGTCTCGCACTTCGCCAAGGGCGGCGGAGTACGCCCCATGTGCTGCCTCGACCTCGGCCACGGACGCATTTGGTCGCCTCGCAAGCGCCAGAAGAGCCGCGAGCCCCTCGCGCCAGCGGATGAGCGCCCCGAGCGTCGCCTCGTGGAGGGTCCGTCGCGGTGCCGGTACGACCAGCCGATCGAGCGCATCGAGGGCAGACACGATGCCCGCCTGTTGAGCCTCCAAGCCAGCAACCGCGGCGGTGCGTCGCTCCACCTCTGATGCCTCGCCTTGCCTCGGCACTGACGGCGCTTGAACGGCCCGCTCCACCTCGGCCACGATTTCGGCGACCCGAGCTTCCCAGCGATCGACCACAAAGTCTGCCGCTAGGTCTGGATGCGCTCGCCCGATCGGTGCCAGGAGGAGGTCAGCCGCTTCGTTGCACGTCCGGAGATCCTCTGCGGTGATCGGTCGGTGATGGGCAACCTTGCGCCGGACCTTGTTCAGCCGCTTCATCGCCTCCTCGAAGGCGTCGGGGTCGACCAGACAGCCGTCGTCGAACCATGCCGTCTGCTCCACGATGGCGTCGCGGAGTTGTGGCAAGTACGTGAACTCCAGGAGCGTGCCAGGCTCATCGGCATCGCGGCCCTCGGCCTCGGCATGCTTGCGCATCTCCTGCCGGTCGGACGCAGACCACAGTTGAGCCACATAGCCATCACCGGCCTGCTTGCTCCCGTGGTCGTCGATCAGTTCGCGCAACGCTGATTCCACCTGACCGATCCGACGGTCAGCCTGCGAACGCCGGTAGGCCGGCGTGTTCTCCTGCACCAGACTCCCGGACAGCCATTCAATGGGCTGCCCGTTGGCGATGAAGCGCGCAGCTTCGATGGATGAGACGATCCACATCAGCTCCTCGTCGCTGCCTGCCGTGTACGCGCGAACGCCGATCGACTGAACTCCCAACACTGGGAACAGCCCGGGCACATCGAGCCCTGAGAGAGCGCCCATGACGTTGGCGATCTCCGCGCGCACGGCCATCGGATCGTCCGACTCCACATCGGTCTCGACCACCAGAGTCCGGTCCGTCACGCGGACCCCTCGCAGGCGAATGGGGCTGGCGCCGAGTCGGTCGACAAGGGTCAGCGACTCCGCAATCAACCGCAGGGAAGTCGCAGGGTCGAAGGTCACGGACACATGCTGCCACCCATTTCGTGCGGCCGATTTCGACAGCGGGGCGAAACCGCTGGAGGATCTCTACGGGCGGCCAGGACCTGAACCGTCTGTGTGGTGGAGCCCGGCCGTACCGGCGTGCTGACAAGCTCCTATGGTTGTCAAGCGGCGGGGACGGACTCGAACTGACCCGCCT
>JBBDRZ010000004.1:0-40560 GCA_040905185.1 Chloroflexota bacterium
GGCGGGTCAGTTCGAGTCCGTCCCCGCCGCTTGACAACCATAGGAGCTTGTCAGGACCATCTTGGTTACCGCCGGCCAGTTCCTCGGCGAGGCTTCCGACATCTCAGCCGCCACTTGGTGTTGCAGGGGAGGCTGGCTGGTAGGGCGTAGTGAAGCGTCCAGGTCCGTGTCCAATAGGACTTGACCAATCTGCGGTGGGGCTTGACTTCAGGATCGCTGGGCGGTAGTTTCCTATCAACACTAGTACTTCAGTACTGGTGCACAGACTTCCGGGACGCATAGATCCGCGTGCTGAAAATGGGCACTTAGGCACGCGGGGAGCAAGTAGTGCAACCGACCATCCAACCGGATAGGTCGGTTTTTGCTCAGAAGAGGGCACCTTCTGATGAAGGAATTCACAAAGGGCTGGTAGCAGCCCCAGGGGAAGCCAGCAATGCGCATTGCCCATTGGCGAATCCGCGCGGTGCTGTCAGCCCTCGGGGGCCTAGCAGCTCTCGCTTTGGCGGCAGGCGCTGGACTGCGCGGGCTGTAGCCCGTACCGCGGTAGACGGTCACTAACCACCCTGATAGGGTGGCTGGGCCTATGACCGCAAGCGTCCGGCGCCTCGTCGTCTTCTCCATAGCCGTTGCGGTCGCACTGGCAGCAGCGGCTATATGGCTGTTCCCTGTGCGAGCGGCCATAGGTGGCGCGGTCGGAGTCCTCTACTGGACGGGTCTGACGCTCGTCAGTAGCGCGATGCCCGTTCGCTTGCCCCAGGGGACGGTCGCGTCCGTCAGCGCGGCACCCATTCTCGCCTCTGTCGTCCTCGGCGGCCCGATGGCGGCAGTCATCGTCGCCGGGCTCGGGACCACGGACCCCCGGGAAGTTCGCCGGGAAGTCCCTTGGTTCGGGACCGTGTACAACCACGCTTCAATCATTTCAACGGCCGCGGCGGCTGGAATCGTCTATGAGGTCGCCCTTCGTGCGATCCCAGCCGGTGGATCCTTCGAAGCCGTTCTTTTGGCGTTCCTCGCTCTCCTGGCGGCGAGCGGTGTGGCCTTCGCCGTCAGCTGGGCATTCTCTTCCATCGCGGTCGCAGCACGAACTGGCGTGTCACTGAGAACCGTCTGGGCGCGCGATCTCCAGGGGATCGCCGTTAACCTGATCGGTTTGGCGCCGGTCGCCTGGCTGATGGCGCAGGTCTTCCTGCTGCCCAACGGGGTTGGCTGGTGGGCCACCGCGCTGTTCGTGATCCCGCTCTTCACGACCCGCCTGGCGTACCACCGCTACGTGGAGACCCGCCAGCTGTTCGAGCAGACGATCGGGGCATTGGCCAATGCGGTCGACGCTCGGGATCGGTATACCCGCGGTCATTCGAACCGGGTGAGCCACATCACGGAGGCCATGTGCCGGGTCATGCAGCTGCCCGAGAACGAGATCGAGAAGATCAAGTGGGCCGGGCTCCTGCATGACGTGGGCAAGATCGGGATCCGCGACAACATCCTCCTCAAGCCGGGGCCGCTGAGCCGCGACGAGCGGATCCTCATGAACCAGCACCCGACCATCGGGGCCGAGATCGTGGCTCCCGCCCGCTCGCTGGCGCCCGAGGCGCCCCTCATCCGCGCCCACCACGAGTGGGTGAACGGGTCGGGCTACCCCGACGGGCTGGAGTACGCCGATATCCCGCTCGGGGCCCGGATCATGACCATCGCCGATGCCTACGAGGCCATGACCTCTTCGCGTCCGTATCGGCTCACCGCGCTGACCCACGAGCAGGCGGTGGCAGAGCTGGAGAAGTATTCCGGGCTGCAGTTCGACCCGGAGATCGTGCCCATCCTGCTGGGCCTGGATCGAAGCATCCTGGACCGCCGGCCGGAGCGACCCGACGACCTGCCCACCATGCTGCGCCAGGACGAGCTTCAGCCCGAGCCGCCCGCATTGAGCCCACCCGAAGGGAGCCCTCCCCCGAGGCCCGCACTCGCCTCGGAAGATGCTCCTTAGCTCCATCCTGCTGGGCCTCGTCATCGGGGCCCTGGCCGGGGGACAGCTGCCTCGCCTGGCCGACCTGCGCCTGAGATGGGTGTGGCTGCTGGGGGCGGCCCTGGCGGTTCGCCTGCTGTCCGGGCTCCTGGTCACGACCGATATGGGGGCCGAAGTGGCCGGGGCGTGGGGGCTGCCGCTGACCTACGGGCTGATCGTGGTCTGGCTGTACCGCAACTGGAGCGTGCCCGGGCTCCAGGTGGCGGCCATCGGGGTGAGCCTGAACATCCTGGCCGTGCTGCTCAACGCCGGCAAGATGCCGGTCTGGGAGGGCGCCCTGCTGGCGTCGGGGCTGACCCTCGCGGACCTGGTGGGCGACCCGTTCCACGTGGTGCTGGGCGGGGCGATGACCGCGGCCCAGTTCATTGCCGCCGGCGGGATGTTCGGCGACGTGGTGCCCATCCCCATCCCCATCCTGCGCGACGTGGTCAGCGTGGGGGACGTGCTGCTGTGGGTGGGCATCGTGTGGGCCATCGTGGCCGCCATGACCCGGCCGGCCTTCCCCGGCCGGCGCGTGGTGGCCCTGGGCGCCTCCCCGCTGCGGCCGATGGCCCGCAGCGAGCTCCAGCTGGGCCAGGCGTATGCGACGGCCGTGGCGGCGGACGCGGCGGCGGCGGCCGCGGCGCAGGTTGCCGGGGTCGCGGTCGAGGAGGAGCGACGGGGGCTGGCCGCGTACCTGCGCCTGGCCGCCAACCGCAACTACGCCCTGCTGTGGACCAGTCAGCTCATCAGCCTGATGGGTGACAGGGTCCACTACATGGCCCTGGGCTTCCTGGTGGTGACGCGGGCCACCCCGCTGGATGTGGGCCTGACGTTCGCCGCCACCGCCATCCCCAACGTGTTCTTCGGCCCCTGGGCCGGCGCCCTGGCGGACCGATGGGACCGGCGCCGGACGATGATTTACTGCGACCTGGTCCGCGCGGCCCTGGTCCTGGCCGTGCCGGTGGCCATCGAGATCCACATCGTACTGATCTACGTCCTCGCCTTCGCGCTGGCCACCGTGAGCCTCCTGTTCCGTCCGTCGAAGGACGCGTTGGTGCCCCAGATTGTGGAGCGCGAGGACCTGGTCCCGGCCAACAGCGCCACCAGCGTGACCGAGACCCTGGCCGACCTGGTCGGCCTCCCCGCCGCCGGGCTACTGGTGGCGGTCCTGGCCCCGGTCATCTACGTCGCGTTCATCATCGATTCCATCTCCTACCTGGCTTCGGCGGCGCTCCTGGCCTTCATGCGCGTGGCCCGCTCCGAACGCGCGGAGGGCGCGTTCGGCATCGGTCAGCTGTGGGCCGACGTGAAGGAGGGCGTGAGCTTCCTGGTCCACCAGGCCGAGCTGCGCGCCAACACCGTGGTCAGCACCGTGGCCCAGGTGGCGGTGGGGGCCGAGGTCGTGTGCTCGCTCCTGTACGCCCAGACCATCCTCGACCAGTCCCAGGTCCGGTTCCCGGTCAACTACTCGCTCCTGATGGCCGCCATCGGCCTGGGCAGCATCGTGGGTGGGCTGGTGATCGGCGCGCTGGCCGGCAGCTTCCGCAAAGGACCGATGGCCATCGCGGGCTTCGTCGGCCTGGGCGCCAGCTTCATCGCGGCCGGACTGGTGACCGATCCCCTGCTGGCCATCGGCTTCTTCTTCCTGGCCGGCGCCGCCAATATGGCATTCGTCATCCCCAACATCACCCTGTTCCAGGAGCGGACCCCGCAGGCCCTGTTCGCGCGGGTGGTGACCTCCCGCCAGGCCCTGGTGTTCGGGGTCATGGCCGCGTCCATGGGCGTGTCCGGGTTGCTGGCTGGGATGATCGGGGCCGATAAGACCCTGATGCTGGGCGGGGCGGTGGCGGTGGTCGCCGGCCTGGGCGGCCTGCTGTGGCCCGCGATGCGGAACGCCGAATAAGGCACCCCTTACTCGAGGACGCCGATGTTCGGGGTTGTCGTCGGGGTCGCGACCTGCTTCGCCGGCTTCAGCTGAGCTGCTCGGCCAATGCGACGATGAGGCCCTCGGGGCCGCGGACGTAGCAGAGCCGGTATTTGTCCTCGTACTGCACTACCTCGCCGACGAGTTCAGCGCCGTGGGCCTGCAAGCGGGCAAGGACGCCCTCGATGTCATCAACGGCGAACATGATGCGACGGTAGCCCAGCGTGTTCACCGGTGCGTTCGGCTCAGCGGTGGTCGCCGGCGGCGTGTGGAACTTGATCAGCTCAAGTCGGCTGTGGCCGTCCGGCGTCCGCAACATCGCGATGTCGTTTCGGACACCGTCAAGACCGACGATGCGGTCCACCCACCGTCCCTCGACTGTCGCCTCGCCCTCCAGCTCCAGACCAAGCACGACAAAGAACGCGATGGCCGCTTGGAGGTCGTCGACAACGATGCCGACGTTGTCCATCCGCTGGATCGTCATGTCCGCAAGCGTAGCTGCTCAGGAGGTCGACGCCCTCGCTGGACCTGGGCCCGCCCTGATCCCTTACCGATGGGCTAGGCTTCGGCGCCGATGAGCATCGAGCCGAAGCTGACAAGCTGGGGTGAGTTCGCCCGCCAGGAGCCGGAGATGGCGGCTATGGGCCGGCGGCTGCTGTACCAGCGCGGCGACGGGGAGGGGTTCCTCTCGACCATCCACGGCGAGGGGCTGCCCCGGACCCATCCGATCAACGTGGGCGTGGTTGGGGATCGGTTGCTGGCATTCGTGCAGAACTTTTCTGCGAAGGCGAAGGACCTTGAGGCCGATGGGCGATACGCGCTGCATGCGCATCAGGAGACGTCGGCGCCGCACGAGTTCCTGGTGCGGGGACGGGCGCAGCTCATCAGTGACGGGGCGTTGCGGCGCGAGATTGCGAAAAACTGGTTCTTCACCGTCCCAGGCGCGTACCCGCTCTACGAGCTGCTCATCGAGCACGTGGTGCTCGGCGAGCGGGAAAGCGCGGACGCGTGGCCGCCTCGGTATCGGTCCTGGCGGAGCCCGGCTAAGGTTCCGGGCCGATGAGCGCGGAGCAGCCTGGATACCGCGGCGCGCTGCCGCCCCGGGGGGAGCGCATGGCCCGGGTGTGGGTATTGATCGTGATCCTGGGCTTCGCGTTCATGTTCGTGCTGGCGGCTCTGAACGTGCCAAGCGCCCTGTTCCCCGAGCCGACACCAACCGTGTTCCCCAGCGCGTTGCCCAGCGCGAGCCCCTTCGCCAGCGAGGGTGCGAGCCCTGCGGAGAGTGGCAGCCCGGCCGAATCGGTATCGCCTTCGCCATCGGTCAGTCCAGCCACTTCGGAGAGCCCCGCGCCGACACCATAGTGGTAGTGCATCAGTTTGGCTTGCCTCGTCGTTCTCGCCAGTAGGCGATCACAAGGACGATCCGCAGGACCCATGCCAGCCCGGCAGCCACTGCGCCGAGCGGCAGCCCAGGTGAATCGGCCGGCGCCTCGCCATCGGTCAGCCCTGTCGAGTCAGGGACCTCGGCGCCCCCTGCCCGCCCTCTTGCTTGACATTAGAGTGGCTCTAAGGTCTAGGCTGCCCTCGATGAGGATCCGCCACCTCGCCGAGCAGCTCGGCACGACCCCGCACGCCATTCGGTACTACGAGCGCCGCGGCTTCGTGCCCGCGCCCGCGAGAGCCAACAACCGCTATCGGGAATACAGCGACACGGATGCCGATCGCCTCCGGCTGCTGCTTGGCCTGCGCCAACTGGATCTGCCCCTGCCGCAGGCGGCGGAACTGGCCGGCATGTGTGCCGAGGGTCGGTGCACGGAGGTATCGGTCGAGCTGCGAACGGTCATCGGCGAGAAGCGGGACGAGCTGCGCCGACGCATGGACGAGATGAACTACCTCGACCGGCGCCTGGCTCACCTGCACGGAGACCTTGCCGCGGGCGAATCGCCGCGTACACTCATTCCGCTCGGAAGGGAGGTACACCATGACTCGGTGTGACGAATGCTGCTGCCCGCTGCATTGCTGCGGTCGCTGCCCCCGGTAGGCGCCAGGGCGCATCGGTCAACCTCAAGGCAGCCGGTGGTAGACTCCGGCTTCGACGCTCACCGAGGTTGATCATGTTCAGCTTCAGCCGGGTCAAAGTCGCCATTCGTTTCTTCTTCGTGGGCCTGGCCATTGGCGTGCTGCTCGCCCCCCGCAGCGGCATCGCCACCCGACGCATGCTCCGCGAACGCGCCGACCGTCTGTTCAACGACCTGCTGGATGCCGCCACCCTGGGCGCATACGATCCGGCCGACGGCGAGGCGCTGAACGAGGACGACGCGACCGGTCCGGCCGATGAGCCGGCTCCGCGCCAGCGCCGAGCGGCGGCATCGGCCCAGTCCTGACCGTCCGCCGGACCGGCGTCCGGCCGTGCCTCCGCTGATATTCCCCGTGCAGACCGAGCGCCTGCTGCTGCGCCCGTTCGCCGACGAGGACCTCGACGCCCTGTACGCCATGCAGAGCCGCGAGGACGTGACCCGCTACCTGTATTGGGGGCCGCGGTCGCTGGACGAGGTACGGGTCCAGCTCGAGCGGCTCAAGGGGATGACGCTATTTGAGGATGGGAGCGACGCGCTCCGGCTGGCGGCCGTCGTCCGCGAGTCGGGCGCGATGATCGGTGACGTCAGCCTGCACAGCGTCAACCGCGAGCACCTCCAGGCAGAGCTGGGCTTCATCGTGCACCCGGACCACCAGGGCCAGGGCTATGCCACGGAGGCCACGGCCGAGATGCTGAGGATCGGGTTCGAGGACCTGGGCCTGCATCGGATCTATGGCAGCTGCGACGCGCGGAATACCGCATCGGCGCGGGTCATGGAGCGGCTGGGCATGCGCCGCGAGGCGCACTTTCGCGAGACGGAGTTCGTCAAGGGCGAATGGTGCGACGAGCTGATCTACGCCATCTTCGCCACGGAGTGGGCCGCGACTCGCTGACGGTCGTTCGGCCCCCGGCGGAGGCGCAGCGCTGACCCGGTCCAGCCCAGGGCCGGAGGCGCAGAATCGGGGCATGTCCTGGATCCGCGGCTGGCGACGGTGGCAGGGCCGGCGGCCTGACCGGCGCGAGTTGCCCGAGGACCCCTCGGCCGAGACCGATCCCACCGCGCGGGCCCGCGAGGGGATGGTCCGCGAACAGATCGAGAATCGTGGCGTTCGGGATCCGGAGGTGCTGGCCGCCATGCGTCGCGTGCCGCGCCACCTGTTCGTGGACTCGGCCTGGGCCTACGACGATCGGGCGCTGCCGCTGACCCACGGCCAGACCATCTCCCAGCCGTTCGTGGTGGCACTCATGACCCAGTTCGCGCGGCCGCCGGCAGGGTGGCACGGGGCGCGCGTGCTGGAGATCGGGACCGGAAGCGGATACCAGGCCGCGGTGCTGGCCGAACTGGGGGCCGCGGTGGTGTCGATCGAGCGCGATCCGGAGCTGAGCGCCCGGGCGGCCCGCAACCTGGCCGCCGCCGGGTACAGCGGGGTGGTGACGGTGGTTGGCGACGGGACCCAGGGCTGGCCGGCCAGCGCGCCGTATCACGCGATCCTGGTCACCGCAGCGGGGCCGTCCATCCCGGCACCCTTGCGCGAACAGTTGAACCCGGACGGCGGCCGGATGGTGATCCCGATCGGCGACCGGGAGGGGCAGTGGCTGATCCTGGTCGAGCGCCACGGCGACGAATGGCGCGAGAAGAGCCTGGAGCCGGTGGTATTCGTGCCCCTGATCGGCACCCACGGCTACGAAGAGCACCGGACCGACTAGTACCCAGTCCCCTTCTTGGAGGCAGCGATCTCCGTCATCCGGTCTTGAACGATCCGGGTCACCAGGTCGGCGGGTATCGGATGGTCGGGCGTGAACTGGATCGTGCCCTTGCTCAGGCGGAACCCGGAGAGCTCCGCACGGTAGCGCTGCGCAGTCCCGCCCGGGAAGAACGAGCAGTGGGCCTTGAAGTCCGCGTACCAGGCAAGCCCCTTCCCGCGGTATTTGAACCCGGGGATGCCGTAGCTGATGCCCTCCACCGCCTCAGGGGCGGCGGCCGCGATCGTTGCGCGCAACGCCTGAAGCGCAGGGCGGTGCTCCTCGCGGGCGTTGGCGAGATACGCCTCGACCTGTGCCGCCCCGTCGCCCGCCGCCTCCTGCTTCTTGGCCATCAAGCGGGCGTCGGCACCAGCCGCGCGACCAGCTCGTCCAGGCGCTCGTAGCCCTCGTTGACGCCCGTCGCCATGCCACCCTCGACCATGCCGTCGCGATCTTCGACCGACATGAAGACGACGTGGGTCTTCGCGACGGTGCGGCCGTCCTTTTCCTCGAGCCGCAGCTCGGAGAACGAGACCTTGCCGGGCCAGCCTTCGAACTCGAAGGTCTGGATCATCTGGTCCGGCGTATGCGGGCCGTGGAAGACGCCGTGGAAGCCGTAAGAGGTGCCATCGGCTTCGTGCTGGACGTAGCGCCAGGCGCCCCCGTCACGGACCTCCCACTTCTCTACGGTCATGGTCAGGTTGCGGGGCCCGAGCCACTGGGCCAGCAGCTCTGGATCGGTGTACGCGCGGTGGACGAGGTCGCGTGGCGCGTTGATCTCGCGGGAGATCTCCACGTAGGGAAGGCCCTCGGGAACGTCGATCTGGGTGGTTGCCATGGTTTGGTCCTTTCTCTATCGGTCAGTGGTTGGTCTCGTCGGTTGAGGGCGGATTGCCTTGAGCCTGGCGACCAGCTCGTCGAGCCGCTCGTAGCTCTCGTCCCAGTACGCCTGGTACTTGGCCAGCCAGTCCGTGGCCTCGCGAAGCGGTTCAGCCTCGAGGTGACTGAGGCGCGCGGTTGCCCGGCGGTGGCGCGAGATGAGTCCGGCCTGCTCCAGCACCTTGAGGTGCCGCGAGACCGCCGGCTGCGACATGCTGAAGGGCGCCGCCAGCTCGGCGACGTTCGCGTCACCCTCCGTCAGCCGGGCGAGGATCGCCCGCCGGGTGGGATCCGCAAGCGCGCTGAACACCGAGTCGAGCTGGTCCGGAGTCATCTATAACAGCACCATTCTAGAATGTCTGTGTTATAGACTACCCCGCCGCGGAGGGCATGTCAACCAGGCCGGCCACCAGGCAGTGCATCAGTTCCGGGCTTAGCGGCGGTGGACCTTCTTCCTTGGGGCGGCGGCCTTGCCTTCGCTCACAGGGTCAAGATCGAACTCTGGGGGATTCTTGTGCCAGAGGAACCGTGGGACGAATTTCGTGAAGAAGTCCGCCCGCCCGAGCAGGACGCTGTCAAGAGTGGTCGTCTTGGCAACCGTGAACGAATCGCAGACCAGGATCCCGTTGTACAGGATGCGCCCGGTGCAGAGACGGGTCTGCAGTCCGCCACCTGGGCCGGTTCCCATGCCGAGGATGGGAAGATCCTTGAAGGCGACGCCAAGTGCGGCAATGTAGCCATCTGGAACCAGCGTGTTGTCCGCGCCCGAATCCACTAGGCCAGGGGCCTCGACCGCGAGACCGCCTATCTCAATGCGAATCAGGACGATGGGGCGGTAAATCTCGACCCCATTGGGCGCGGTCCCTACGTGCTGAGCGGGGATTCGCGGCAAGAGCGACCTCTAGTAGTAGTAGGTCCTCTCGCGGTTGTCCGGGACGAGGTAGAGGATCGGCGTCTCGACGCCCAGCTTGCGGGCAGCCTGATAGGCCTTGGTCGGTGAATCCTCGATTGCCAGTATTTCGGTTCGCGTCAGGGCCGCCCACTTGCCGGGATGCGCGATCAGTTTTTCCTGAAGTTCAGGCGCGATCTGTTGTTCTTCGGTTTTTGGGCGCTCTGCGACGGTCATTCTGGCGCCTCCACGGTGCGGTGTCCCTGTGCTCGGCAGGACCAACAATCATAGCGTCGTGCGGAAACGGCGCCAGATCGATGGCCCGATCGTACCTTGCCACCTTGCCGCATGCCTTACGGAACGGTTATTCCAGCAGCGCCGCGATCTCCTCGGACAGCGCTGTCAACCGCTTCGGGCGCGAGCACGCCGGCGCGGACCAGCTCCTCTTCGTAGATGGCTTCGACACGCCTCACCGATGCGGTCACGCTGAAACGATCCTCCACCCGGCGCCGGCCGGAGGCGGCCAATCGGTCCCGGAGGGGCGCATCTCGAGCGAGGCGTATGACAGCGGCTGCGAGCGTCACGGGATCGGCTGGCGGTACGTGGAGGCCATCCACCCCGTGGCGGATGGTTTCGGGGACGCCGCCCACGGAGGAGGCCACCACGGGACGTCGTGCAGCCATGGCCTCCAGCAGGGCCAGGCCCTGCGCCTCGCGCAGGGACGGCAGGACCGCCACGTCCAGGGCTTCAGTCAACGGTTCGACATCGGTCTGGAAGCCGGCGAACACGACGCGCTCGCGCGCGGGGAGCGGCAGCGCACGGGCCTGGGCGCGAAGCGCATCGGTCTGGGAACCCTCGCCCACCAGCAACAGCCAGGCCTTGGGCACGGCATTCAGGATGGGGGGGAGGGCCTCGAGGAGATACCGATGCCCCTTCTCGGGTTCGAGCCGGGCCACGACCCCGATCAGGAAGGCCTCGGCCGGAACGCCAAGCGAGGCACGAGTGCCAGCCATGTCCTGGATTGACCGATGCTGGCTGAACCGATGAAGGTCGACCCCGTTGGGCACGACCGTGATCTGGGCCGCTCCCCGACCCTCGGCGCGCACCTTGGCCGCAACAGCGCCCGACGGGGCGATGAGGCGGTCGATGGACGGGGTGACGGCCGCCAGGGCGGCGATGTCGGCCGGGGAGCGGACCCGGCTGGAATGGGCGGTGGCCATGACCACCGGCGTGCCGGCGGCCTGCGCGGCCCGGATGCCGAGCAATTCGGCACGGAACAGGTGGGCATGGAGCAGGGCGATCTGCCGGCGGCGGAGGTACGCGACGAGCTCGCGGACGGTGGACTCGTCGTCCTGGGGTGGGATCACGGTGACGTCGACGCCCAGCTCGCGAAGGCGCCCGACCGCGGGACCATCGGCCAGCGTGAGAGCCTCGACCTGGAACCGGGATGAGTCCAGCCGTCGCATCAGGGAGATGACGCTCTCCTGGGCCCCGCCCACGCCCGCGGTGGCCAGCAGCTCAAGGACCCGGGGGCGTGGCGGGGTGGCGCTACTTCGACTCCAACGTTTCCGCGGATTCGGGGCGACGGGAATCGCGGAGCTGGTCATGCGTTCTGGAATACCACAGCAGATCCGGTCTGTGCCCGATCTGGAAACCTGGCAAAGGTGGTTGCCGCCGCACGGTCAGCCGCGTATTCCAACGCCGTCGGCCGGCAGCAGTCGGAAGGCGCGGCCGCCGGGCCCGCGGACTGTCCGGAAATGGCGCTCATCGAGAGTCAGCAGGTCGACCACGCCATAGCGGTTGGCCAGCACCATGATCGAGGCGTCCGCGAGGCCAATCCCGAGGTCGGCGTACCGATCGATGATCCGTTCTGCCGCGGCAATGTCTTTGGCGTCGAATGACTCCAGCTGGTACACCGCGCGCCCGACCTCAGCCAGGAGCGCGCGCTCAGCCGCCAGACTGACCCGCGTAGCAAGTAGGTAGTCAAGCTCTGCGAGGACGAACGGTGAGAGGACCCACGGCGGGTCGGCTGCCCGCAGGGCATCGACCGCCGCCGCGTGCTGGTGCTGGCTGGCGTCGATAGCCGCCAGCAGGCCGCTGGTGTCGAGAAGGATCACCGATCGCCAAAGCCGGCGAGGTACTCGTCAACCTGCTCCGCCAGGTCGGGCTGCCCGCTCTCGAACAGGGGCAACCGAGCCTCAGCGATGCGGTGGGTTCCCACCACGGTGCCAATCCCCTCGCGGATGAGGTCGGCTTCACTTCGTCCGGTCGCGCGCGCCTTTCGCTGGAGTGCAGCCTTCAACTCATCGGGCAGGTAAACGGTCGTCTTCTCCATGCCACCCACGATACCATACGTTCCCGGCGATGCGGCCGTGCCGGCTAGTCCGTCAGTAGATCTGGTCGTGCGAACCCAAGTTCACCAGGAAGGCCTCGTCCCCGTCCCATCGGAAGAGGACCCGGAGATCGGCGTCGACGCTGAATGCCCAGTAGCCGTCGAGCTCGCCCTTGAGCTTGTGGGTGCGCAGCAGCGGGTCTTGCGGATCGGCCGCGAAGCGGCGTAGTGCGGCGCGCAGCATCGACGCTTGCGGGTCCTTCAGGTTTCGCGCCTTGCGCAGGAAGCGGCTGGATGCGGTGAACCGCACGTCAGCCCCGGAGATCGTCCAGCAGCTGCTCGATGTCGTCGAACCGATGCGCCCCGCCGGCCTTGTACTCCGCCTCCGCCTCGCGGACCTCGGCCAGGAACAACTGACGGCGCAGAGCATGAAGCTCCGCCTGGTCTCGCTCGTATCGCTCCGGCTTCACGATGTAGGCGGCCTTCCGCGATCGCTGGAGGACGACGGTCGGCTCGTCGCTGGCCTGGACCTCGTCGATGACATCGGCGATGCGCTGTCGGAGGTCGCTGATGGGGACGGTCTTCATACTTCTCACTGTACAGTGACACGTACAACTGTCAATACTGAATGGAGGAAAGGACCGATGGACAGCGGCGGCGTACTCGAGATGCGGCTGGTGGTGACGGCCGCCGACTACGAGGCCGCGCTCGCGTTCTACCGGGATGTGCTGGGGATGCGGGAGCTGGGCGTGTTCACGTCGCCCGGGGGACGGGTGACGATTCTTGACGCCGGACGCGCGACGCTCGAGCTGGCCGATCCGGCCCACGCGGCATATGTCGACGAGGTCGAGGTGGGCCGACGCGTGGCGGGGCACCTGCGGGTGGCGTTCCAGGTCCCCGACGCGGAGGCGGCGACTGATGCCCTCGCGGCCGGCGGGGCGGAGCTGATCGCGCGCCCGGTGAAGACGCCATGGCGGTCGCTGAACGCGCGGCTGGACGGACCGGCAGGCCTCCACCTCACGCTGTTCGAGGAGCTGGACGTGTAGGAGCCCCGTGACTGGGACCATCGTATCCGCCCAGTAACCCTCGCTTACGCCCTGCACGTGTACATCTTCACCTGGCCTCTCTTGGGACCCCATATGGCGCGGCCCTTGACTCACCGAGTGAGTGCGCCGACGCGCGCAACTCCGTTTCGGCGCCATTTCTGACCCGGAATGCAGGAGTCGGCGCGGATGTACACGCCCGGTGAGTGCGAGAACGTATCGTGGTTGGGGCGTGTGTGGTCTTGCGCCGCCGGAGTAGGCTGCGACCAATGAAGTTGCTGGCGGCCTTCCTCCTGGTCCTGCTGCTCCTGGGCGGCGGCATGAAGCTGGCCGGCATGAACCTGCCGATCCTCGACTTCCCGCTCGGCGGCCCGTTCCAGCAGCCCATCATCGAGATCGACCAGAACCCCGACCTGTTCCCCTGATGGCCGCCCGGGCCGGGGGGCTGACCCGCTGGGCCGCCCTGCGCCACGGGCTGACGTTGGCCGGCCTGCTCTACATCGCGGCGGTCTGGCTGCGGCTGGTTCCCTACGCCGAGCCGGTGCCCGCCTATGGACCGATGTTCGACGCGTACGGGATCTGGAACGCGTGGGACGGCGGCCTGTACGACATCCCCTGGCTCGAATACGAGGCCTACGTCTACTCGCCGGCCTTCGCCCAGCTCCTCTATCCCCTGACGCTGCTCCCCTGGGAGGCGTTCGCGGCCCTGTGGACAGGCCTGGCGATCGGGATCCTGTTCTGGATGCGCGTGCCGTGGATGCTGGCCTTCCCCGGCGTGGTGGACGACATCCTGCGCGGCAACATCCATGTCTTCCTGGCCGGGGCGGTGTTCCTGGCGGTCCGGCGCCAGCCGCTGGGGGCGGGCGCGTGGGCCTTCCCGGTGTTGACCAAGGTGACCCCGGGGATCGGGATCCTGTGGCACGCGGTACGCGGGGAGTGGCGGGGGGTGGTCATCGGGCTGGGGCTGACGGTGGGCATCGCGGCCGCATCGGTCCTGCTGGCGCCCGATCTGTGGGCGCAATGGATCGGTCTGCTGGTGGCCAACGCGGGTTCGGACCCGCGGATCCAGGTGGTTCCGCTGCCGTTGCTGGTCCGGCTGCCGGTGGCGCTGGCCGTGATCGTGGTGGCGGCCCGATGGGATCGGGCCTGGCTGCTGCCGATCGGCGCCATGCTGGCCCTGCCCAACGTGTGGACCAGCTCGCTCGCCCTGCTGGCCGCGGTCCCCGCCCTGTGGCTGGCCGAGCGGCAGAGTGCGGCCGCTAAAGCGGCGGATAAGCCGCCGGTACTGGCGCCCCACTAGTGTCACCGCAGCGCCGGCGATAGACTAACTGCCGGCCGATAGGAGAACCTGCCGACGTATGACCAGCAAGCCTCGACCACCCCGGCGCGCGCGGCCTCGCCCATCCCACGCCGTCGCGAAGTTCGTGTCACCGTCGTTCCAGGCCTGGAGTGAAGCCCTGCGAAACGCGAACTTCCGCGCGGATCTCGAGGAAGGCCTGGAGGACACGAAGGCGGGCCGCACGCGGCCGTGGACAGAGATCCGGCGCCATACGCCGTCGAGCTGACTGGCGGAGGATCCTGAACCCGACGGCCTGAGGAAGTTCGTCGCTCCGGCTGACTCGGGCTACTCCGGCTGTGTGATCTACGAGGCCGGCCCGTTCTGGATCGTGTACCAGCTGGTCGGCCCAGATCGGGTCATCGTGATCTCGATCACCCGGAGCCGTGGCGGATGTAGGGGCCGCCGGCCGCCCGCCATGTGGCTCGCTCAGCGGCATGCTGCCGAGCCTGCGTCGGCAAAGCCCGTGTCAGAGGCAGCGACGAACTCCCAGTCGTAGCGGTCCGGGTGGAGGGTGAGCTTCAGGACCCCGTACGTCGAGTGGTCGCGAACGGCGCTGGTGGGGAGGGCGGTCCCGAACTCGTACAGCGACCGGCCACCGGTGCCGACCACGAACTCGACCATGCCGGGGCCGGCGGTGTTTCCCTCGGCGTCCATGGGTACGAACCGCTCGTACAGGTGGTCATGGGCGGTGAGGACGAGGTCCGCCCCGGCGGCGTACAGGGTGCGCCAGAGCGTGTCGGTCCGGGGGTCGGATCCATGCTGTTCGCCAGAGCTCCAGCGCGGATGGTGCCAGTAGGCGAGGGTGCAGGCGGATTCGGCGTGTGCGGCGAGGTCGGCCAGGAGCCAGGCGGTCTGCGGGGAGTCGGGCCCGCAGCCGCCGACCTCCTCGCAGTTCGAGTTCAGGACGACGACGTGCCAAGACCCCACACCGTAGGAGTACCAGGCCTCGCCGGGGGTGCCCGCTGCGGTGCCGAAGTAGGCGAAGTAGGCGGCGGCCGCCTCGGTCTGGTAGTCGTGGTTGCCGGCGCTGGGGTAGGTGCGCGCCAAGTGGCGGCCCCAGGAGGGGTCGTAGCAGTCGGCGAACTCGGTGGCGGTGCCGTCGGGGTAGATGTTGTCGCCCAGGGTGAGGACCAGGCCCTCGAGGGTGTCCAAGAGCTCGGCGGTCAGCTCGTCCCCGGTGGAGTCGCAGGCGGCAATGTCGCCGGCGGCTAAAACGATTGGTGGCGGTGGCTCCCGAGCTATCGTGGGCTCGGGCGTCGGGCTGGGCGTGGGCGTCGGGCTGACCGACGGAGAGACCGATGCGGTGCACGCCACGAGCAGCAGGGCGGGCAGCGTCAAGCGATGGCTATTGAACGGTGACCGGGGCCTCATCCCGCGCGATTCGTCCGGAGCGGCGCTGCCAGATGGCAAGTACGTACGTAGCCAAGCTCAACTCTCGTCCGGGCAATTGACCGGAGGTCCTATCGACGTTGACCACCATCGGTATACTCGCACGCGGGCCGATCAACTTGTATTAGTAAGGGATGGGTGTGGAGGAAATCTCCGAGCCTCGCGCGAGTGCGCGCCCAACCCCGCTTGTCTCGTCGGCTTATCCGCCTATCAAGCGCGCGATCGACCTTCTAGGTGCCACGACCATGCTGGTCGTGCTTTCGCCCATTTTCCTGATCATCGCGATCACCATCGTCATCGATGGAGGGCTGCCGATCATCTACCGATGCCAGCGGCTCGGCCGAGACGGCCGGCCCATCGAGGTGCTCAAGTTCCGCACGATGCACAACGGGAGCCACCACCACCTCGAGGAGCTGCTGACTGCCGACGAGGAACGCCGCCTGGAGTACGACATAAAGCGCAAGCTCAGGCACGACCCACGACGAACACGGTTCGGCACCTTCCTGCGCCGATACTCCCTCGACGAGCTTCCGCAGCTGTGGAACGTGCTGATCGGGGAGATGAGCCTCATCGGTCCGCGCCCCTACATGCCCGACGAGCTGCGCGGCCGCCCTGAGGCGACCACGCTCCTGAGCGTGCGTCCCGGCATCACCGGCATGTGGCAGGTGAACGGGCGGTCTGACCGCACTTTCGAGGAGCGCGTGGCGATGGAGGTCGACTACGTTCGGCGCGAAGGCTTCCGTCTAGACGCATCAATCGTGCTCCGTACCTTCGGCGCCGTTCTCTCCGGCAAAGGCGCCTACTAGGCTCAGCGGGGCCCGCCCCGGCCAGAATCATCCGCGGACGGTGTGCGACGATGCGCGCGCCGTGGAGCGCCGGCCGTCCTACCTTGCCGCCTTTGGTTGGATCGTCGCCGGGGTCACCGGCGCGGTCCTGGCCGCCGTGGTCGTCGACCGGCTGGCTCTACAGCCATCGGAGTTCGTGGCGTCGGCCGCGGCCGCAGCAGTCCTGGCGCTCGTCTTCGCCCGCCGCCCGGCCGATGGGATAGGCGCCTTCCTCCTGTTCCTCCTCTTCGCCGATAACTGGGAGTACTGGCTGGGTCTCGACCTCCGCCTCGCGGATGAGGGCGCGGTGGTCCTGTTTGGGATGGTGGGGCTGCTGAGCCGATACGTCCCGAGCCACCGGCCACGATTCGGGCTCAAGGAGGCAGCGCTTGCGGTTGTGCTGGCCACGGGGGTCGCGTCGAGCGTCATCAACGACGTGCCGCTCAGCGTATGGGGGCCGGCGACCATTCTGCTGTTCAAGGCGATCGTCTTCTTCTACCTCGTTTCGTGGCTGCGCCTGTCCATCGAGGACGTCGAGCGCGTTGGCCTCGTCATCGGCTCCGTCGCGCTTGTGATCCTGGGTCTGGGTTTCGTCGAATTCTTCGACCCACCACGCTTCCAGCAGTTCTTCGGACTGCCGCCCCTTGAGCAGGAGCGCGGCGACATCACCGTGACCCGATCCCTCTTCTTGCATCCCTCCCTCTATGGCTGGCTTACGGTATCCGTGAGCCTGTTCCTGTACGCGCGCTTCATCGTGATCCGCAGCTGGTGGGCGCTTCCGCTGGCACTGCTGTTCAACGTCGGGACGATCCTCTCCACGCGGCGGACGCCACTCATCGGCTTAGTTGCGGCGCTGGCGGTGGGGTTGATGTGGCAGGTGCGGCGGTGGGCGTCCGCGCGGACTCTGATCACGGTCTGGGCGCCCGTGGCCGGGGCGGTCCTAGTCCTTGTCCTGGTCTTCCTCCCGGCTCTGGCCCGGATATACGATTACACGACGGAGGAGTACGCCGCTCCTCCGCACGTAATCGACGAAATCCTCTCGCCCAACCCCGACGCCGCTGTCATCGCGACGGCACAACCACGCATTGCGCTGTACGTCGGGTCCGTCGCCATTGCGCGCGACCACGTCCCGCTGGGTGCTGGGCTGGGCCGATATGGCAGTCACATGAGCCGGGTGGAATACAGCCCGGTATACGGGCAGTACGGCCTGGATCAGGTCACGGGACTGCAGCCGACAGACGGTAGCGCCATAACCGACACGTTCTGGCCCATGCTCCTGGGCGAGACTGGCATTATTGGGATGATCGCCTTCGGCGTGTTCATTGGTGCGCTCTTCGTGGAGCTGTGGCAGGGCGCGGGAGATGGCGGAATCCCGCGTTCGCGAGTCCTCGCGCTGGGAGCCCTCCTGTTGTTCGTAGAATCCCTTGTCGGATCGTCCTCATCCGCGACATACGTGGCCCCTCCGGTCGCGTACTTCCTTTTCGCGGCGGTCGGCGCGAGTCTGGCAGTATCGGCCCGGAGACCATGACTCCTCGTGCTTTGATCACTGGCATCACCGGCCAGGACGGCTCTTACCTCGCCGAGCTCCTCCTCGAGAAGGGCTACGAGGTCCATGGCCTCATCAGGCGTTCGAGCCAGTTCAACACGGGCCGAATCGACCATCTGTACCACGACCCCCACGAGGAACCGTCTCGGCTGCACCTGCACTACGCGGACCTGACCGACAGTTCGAGCCTCATTGGGCAGCTGCATGCCATCAAGCCCTCTGAGGTCTACAACCTCGGGGCTCAGAGCCATGTCAAGGTCAGCTTCGAGTTGCCCGAGTTCACCGCTGACACGGCTGCGATGGGGACGCTCCGGATGCTTGAGGCTGTCCGAACCGCCGACTGGCCGATCCGCTTCTATCAGGCCGGCAGCTCGGAGATGTACGGGAGGTCGCTCGAGACGCCGCAGACCGAGCGAACGCCGTTCAACCCGCGCTCGCCATACGCGGTCTCGAAGGTCTTCGCTCATTTCATGACTATCGACTATCGCGAGGCCTACGGTCTCCACGCGAGCAACGGGATCCTCTTCAACCACGAGTCGCCGCGGCGAGGAGGAACGTTCGTGACCCGCAAAGTGACGCGTGGGATCGCGGGCATCCTCGCCGGTACGCAGGAGCACCTGTTCCTTGGCAATCTCGACGCGAAGCGCGATTGGGGATACGCCAAGGAGTACGTCGAGGCGATGTGGCGCATGCTCCAGCAATCCGAGCCAGATGACTACGTCATCGCGACCGGGGAGACGCACAGCGTCCGGGAGCTCTGCGAGGTTGCATTCGAGCTGGTGGGGCTCGACTGGGAAGCGTACGTGCGAGTCGATGAAGCGTATTTCCGGCCGACCGAGGTCGATGAGCTGTGCGGCGATCCGGCGAAAGCGCGCAGGGTGCTTGGATGGGAGCCCGCCGTGCGCTTTCATGAGCTCGTGCGGATCATGCTCATGGCGGATCTTGCAGACGCCCAGGTCAGCCCTGAGCGGCACATCGTCCAGGCCATTGTCCAAGATCGACCGTGAGCCTGCGGAGTCACGCCGCTGAGTGGACGAAGTATGTGCTCACCCTAACGGTCGTTCCGATCCAGCGGGGGCGAGCACGCCGCCTGCAATCCATGAGCCCGCTTCGGCTGCACCTCGGATCGGGGAACAACCGCTTGGCGGGATGGGTGAACGTGGATTTCCTTCGGCCTGGCCGAATGCTTGATCTCTACTGGGACTTGAGACGCCCGCTGCCGTTCTCGGACGAGTCAGTATCCGCGATCTTCGCCGAGCACGTGCTCGAGCACCTACCGTTCGCAGCTGGCGTCGGACTCCTCCGAGAGTGCCGGCGCGTGATGCGGACCGATGGAATCGTGCGGCTGGGTGTTCCCGACCTCGATCGGTATGTCGCCTCGTATCTCGGCCGTGATGACATCATCGATCGAGTCCGCCCGGGGCGGCCCACTCGAGCGCTCGCTCTGGGTGAACCGTTCTTCCTCGACGGTCATCGGTGCATGTACGACTTCGAAACCATGGAGCGCGCCCTGCACGAGGCGGGGTTTACCCACGTGGAGCACAGCCGATTTGGAGCGGGCCGGCTCCAACCCAGCCCTGACTCAATGGCGCGGCGCGACGAGACGATGTATGTCGAAGCCTGGAGCGCAGACGGATGAGTAGCTCCTGGGTCCGTCGTCGGGTGATGGTGACCGGGGGAGGCGGATTCCTCGGCTCATCGGTCGTGAAACGGCTCCAACAGGCTGGCGCTGCTGACATCTTCGTCCCACGTAGCCGCGACTACGATCTGCGGACGAGAGAAGGGGTCGACCGTGCGTTGGCCGATGGCAAACCAGATCTCATAATCCATCTGGCGGCGGTCGTTGGCGGCATCGGCGCTAACCGCGAGAATCCCGGCCGCTTCTTCTACGAGAACGCGGCGATGGGGATCGAGCTCATGGAGCGCTCCCGCCGTGCCGGCGTGGGGAAGTTCGTCCAGATCGGGACGGTGTGCTCGTACCCGAAGTTCACGCCGGTGCCGTTCCGGGAGGACGACCTCTGGAACGGCTACCCCGAGGAGAGCAACGCGCCGTATGGCGTCGCGAAGAAGATGCTCCTCGTTCAGGGCCAAGCCTACCGGCAGCAGTACGGCTTCAACGTCATACACCTTATCCCCGTGAACCTCTATGGCCCTGGCGATAACTTCAATCCCGCGTCCTCGCACGTCATCCCAGCGCTCATCAAAAAGTGCGTCGATGCCCGTAAAGCCGGTGAACGACGCATCGACGTGTGGGGGACAGGCTCCGCGTCACGTGAGTTCCTTTATGTGGACGATGCAGCCGACGGGATTGTGCTGGGGGCCGAGCGCTACGACGACGCGGACCCAGTGAACCTCGGCGTCGGCCGCGAGATCACAATCCGCGACCTGGCACAGCTCATCGCCCACCTCACGAGATTCGAAGGCGAATTTCGATGGGACACATCCAAGCCGGACGGCCAGCCCAGACGGGCACTTGATACCAGCCGCGCACGGGAGCGCTTCGGCTTCGTCGCGACGACCGGCTTCGAGGATGGGCTCCGACGGACGATCGAGTGGTACGAAGGCCGCCACTAAGCCACATTGCACTGGACTTCGGCGTCACTGGCTCCCAGCTAGCTGCGCTCGCTAGGGCTGAGCGTTAACTCGAGCAGACGGTCGATCCGCGCAAATGCGCTCGCCAGATCCAGCGAGGATTCGGCGTATCGCCGACCGGCCATGCCCAGGCTTCCGGCCCATTTGGCATCCTCACCTATGCGCGCCACCGCCCGGTTCAGCTCATCTGGGTCCCCGACGGGCACAACGAACCCTCCACCCGAGCGCACGACCTCGCGTGCTGTTGAGCCGTCGGGAGGCACAGCGGCGACGATTGGTCGGCCTGCCGCGAAATACGAGGTGAGCTTGCTGGGCAGCGACATGTCGATCACCGTGCTCCTCTCGCTAACGAGCAGCACGTCCGCTGCATTGAGGACGTTAGCGAGTTCGTCCTGATGCTGGAGTGGTAGGAAGCGGAGTCGCTTGACCCCGCGCGCCATGGTTTCGAGCGCCTGCCTCTGGCTTCCCTCGCCCATAAGCACGAAAACGACTGGTGCAGCAAGCGCATCGGCGCCTCGTGCCGCGTCGACCACTTGCTCGAGGCCCTGCTTGAGCCCCATGTTTCCCGCATGAAGCACGACCGTCCGATCGGCCGGCCATCCCAGACGCTCCTTAGTCGCCGCTCGGCTGGTGGTCGGCGCTGCAAGATGCGACCAGTTCGGGAAATCCAAAATCCGGCTGTCCTCGACTCCAACTTCTCGCAGGTAGCGGCGGAAGTCTGCTGACGCGATTGCCACCGTCCTTGCGCTCGCGGCCGCCCATCGCTCCAGCCTGGCGGTAGCTCCCACCACCCGCTTCCCGCCACCGATTCCGCTCTGTCGCGCCGCCGGCGCCATCAGGTCCTGAACGATCAAGCCATACGGCGCGTGCGCGCGAACCCCGTAGTAGCGAGCGAGAAGCCCTCCGCCGAGGCTCGGGATGACGCCGAAGACGACGTCCGGCCGCTCGGGCCGCGAGAGGGCACCGTGAAGCAGAAAGGTCCCTTCGTAGACCGCGCGCCTCATGGCCGACTGAAACTTCGGAACGTAGTGACGACGACGCAGGACCCGCACGCCGTTTCGCATTTCGGAGGCCCGCAGGCGCCGCTCGCCGGGTTCGAACCGCCACGCCGGGTAATGAGAGAAGCCGGTGATGACAGTCGTACTGTGGCCGCTCGCCGCGAGGTGCTCTGCCATATCAGTGGTGTAGGGCGCGATACCGGTTGTCTCGGGGCGGTAGTTAATCCCGATGATCAGGACGTTCGCCATCAGACGGACGGCCCGGACCGCGATGCCCGCGGGTTCCTGATTCCACGGGCAGCGATCGCTCGCACGTAGGCCCTCACATGAGCATCCGCGCAGGCGTCAATGCCGAAGGAAGCCCGTGCGAGGCGATGCGCAGCTTCGCCCATGGTGCTCCGCAGGTCAGGGTCAGCGACTAGCCTGGCGAGGGCCAGCCCGAACCCTGTCGTGTCGCCGACTGGGACGACAAAGCCGGTCAGGCCGTCAGTGACCGCCTCGCAGAGCGCGCCGACATCGTTAACTACTATTGGAAGACCGGCTGCCATGGCCTCGAGCACAGAGGTCGTGACACCCTCGGAACGAGGGGCTGCCGCAAGTGCGAATACATCCATGCCCACGAGTTGGCGCTCGATGTCAGCACGCTCGCCAGCCAGGATGACGTCGTGCCCTTCGGTCAACCCCTCCTCTGTCATCTGGCGGCGCACGAGGGCGGAATACGTAGCGTGTTGCGGGTATTCCGCCCCTACCAACACAAGAACAAGCCTGCGTTCCCGTGTCCGCGATCGCGCCTCGTTGAAAGCGCGCACCAGTTCGACGATGCCCTTCTGCGGATTGATGTTGGCGACGCACCCGACCACGACGTCGTCGGCGGAGACACCCCACGAATCCCGAACGTCAATTCTGAGCTCCGGGTTTGGAGCGAACTCCTCCAGATCCACCGGCGGGAAGAACGGTATCAATCGGTCCGCGATCGCCGAGTAGCCAGGATGTGCCTTCGCCGTGCCCAGACCCGTCGACATGACGACGTCGGCAAACATCCGTACGAAGACCATCGCTGCGGCCGCGACTGCGCGAGGGGCCCGTGTATCAAGCAGCTGCCAGACGACGGGGACGCGCTCGAGTCGAGCCGCAATCGCGGCATGCGGATTCACGAGGCCGCCGATCTGAACGATTGAGATGTGCTCGGCGCGGATCAGCGCCCGCAGTCTCCTGATTTCTGCCGGCGCATGAGCCGCGAGGCCGAGGTGGGCGCGTAGGTCCCGGGTGGCCCGAAGCCGATGAAGACCGATGGATCTAACATTGAGACCTGCTGCGCCCAATCGCTCGGCCGCGTTGCCGTCTTGATCAGGAACGACGACGACAGTGTCGAAGCCGCGCTTCGCGAGTGGTTTAGCGAGCCGCAGCGCTTGGTTGTGCGGACCGCCGAAGACTGGAAAGTGAATGACGAACAGGACTCTGGTCAAGGGACGCTGCCTGGGACCATGCGGCTGACGCGGGGCGATGCAAGGATCCGGGACACCGCCTCCTCGAACTCTTCTGCCCACCTTCCGGGCCCAAGATCTGCCATGCGCGCCGAAGCCGCCTGGCCCATCCGCAACGTGGTCCCAGGATCGTGCGCCACCCTGGCCATTACTCGTGCAAGCTCATCAGAGTCATTTGCGGGGACAAGCCAGCCGGTTTCGCCCTCGATGACCCGCATCCGGATCTCGCCCACGGCTGTCGTGGAGATCACGGGCAGACCAGCTGCCATCGCCTCATCGACCACCATGCCGTACGGGTCACCGCGCGTCGGAAAGACAAGGACATCCGCAGCCGCGTACCACGTGGGCAGATCCTCGCGCTGGACGAAGCCGGCGAAAACGATGCCCTTCAGGCCCCGAACTTCGATCGCCGATCGCAACCGCGCCTCGTCTCGGCCGTCCCCGACGATGACCAACCCCGAGGCGACACCACTGGCGCGAACGCGAGCGTAGGCCTCGACAAGTTCAAAGATTCCCTTTGGCTCCCAAAGTCTTCCCACATAAAGGAATAGGGTGCCCTCGATTCCCATCCGCCGCCGAAATGCGTCTCGGTTAGGGCGGGCCGCCGATGCGCGTGAGGAGTAGAAACTGGCGTCAACGACGTGTCTGACGAGGGAAATCCGATCGTCGGTGGCGCCGTAGCGACGGGCAAAGGCCGCCCCGTCCTCCCCGGCCGTTAGGACGCCATCAACGCGAGAGAAGATGCGGCGCTTGAGCCATTCCCGATGCGGCCGCCTGCGGACCCAGCTGTCGAACGTGACCTCCACCCAGATGGCGGTGCGCCAGCCACGCAGCGTGGCGCCGGCCCACCCCAGGACGTACTCGAGTGCTCCGTACTGCATGACGAGCAGATCTGGACGCCGCCGTCGCAACAGTCGGGTTGCCAGTCCAACTCCCCGGCCTCTGATAGACAGGCGTCGGAGGTAGGTGTGGCGGAACCGCCAATTGGCCTCATCGACCCGCCAGCTCCGATCAGGCGCGGTGCGTTCCGATAGCCAAACCTCAAGGTCGACGGTCCCTCGATCTGCCAGTACGTTGAACCGTTCGACCATGTAGGGCGCGGGCAGGTTGTTCCAATAGATGACCCGTGGTCGTCGGTCCAGCGCTTGCTGACCTCGCATTACTTCCTGGCGACCAGAAGCACGTTGCCGCAGAGCACAGCCTTGACGAGGAAATTGGTTCGCTGTCGATCGAGGATGCGTCGTAATGCACTGAAACCGCCTGCGCGATCGACTAACGCCTCCGTGTGGTAGGTACTGAACCCAGTCGAACCCGCCAGCCATTCGAGGTCGTGCGCCGTGAAGTAGTGAATGTGCGCATCGTCCCAATCGACGGCGTTGCGTTCGGCACGTTGGGAGGTCATTGGTCCTTCGCCGCGGATTGCCAGCCTGAGAATGTGCTTGACATAGCGAACGTTCGGCGTCGTGGCAACGAACACTCCGCCCGGGCGAAGCACCCGATGGACCTCGGCGAAGAACCTCACCGGGTTTCGGATGTGCTCCACAACCTGATTCGCCCGGACCGCCTGCACCCATGCGTCCTCAACGGGAATGCCTTCATCGAGGTCGGCGCTGACGAAGGTCCACGCTCGCCCCTGCGATCTCGGGCGCAGCACGGTGGCGTCGAGGTCGATCCCAATCGCTTCGGACCCAGAATGTTCGTCGAGCCAGGATCCATCCCCGCATCCCAGATCGACTAGCCGCTCCGCGTTCGCTAGATAGGCGTCAACGCGCGAATCACCTACCACGTGGCCGGTAGTCCCGTCTGCCCGCCTCATGCCTCAGCGTTCTGGGGCCAAATCCCGAGCGGCTGCGGCTGTGGTCGACCGACCGACGCACGGCATGGTGGGGCGGCCGCCAATGCCGCGCTGCAAGGGTTCAACGGTCGCCGGCGGGCATCTGGCTACGAAGCTGGCTAACTTGACGCACAGCGATCGCTGTAGCCGACGGAGTGTCGATCGCGAGGGCATCACCACCGCCAGCCGCTTCGATGATCTTCGAAAGGCCGGCGAATCTGATTCCAAGCTTCACCAGCGGAAGCAGGAATCGGCTCGATGCGGGACCGGGTACGCCGTACAGCTGCGAGATGCGCTCGTAGTCTCGGGCTGCGACATCGAGGCGGGTGTACGACTTTCGATCGCGGTGGTGGCGGTCGATTGCCAGGATCCGATCCAGCCGATGAAAGCCGGTTCGTCCTGCTAGGTAGAGCCACAGTTCGCGATCCATCATGTATTCGAAGTCCGGGTCTACCAGGAACCGTCGCTCAATCGCGGACCGCCGAACAAAGGCTGTGGGCTGGCAGATCGGGTTGTACCACGACCGCAGCCGCGTGACGCTGAACGGCGGGGTCCAGAGCACCTGAAGCAGCGTTCCGGAACCATTCACCAAGACGCCATGCCCGTATACCACGCCTACTTCAGGATGCTTCTGGAAGACCTCCACGGCCTTCGCCACAGCCGTGCGCGAGAAGTACGCATCGTCGGAATTCAGCCATCCGATGATCTCCCCTTTCGACCGCAGGAACGCCTTATTGATGGCATCCGATTGACCTTGATCGTCCCCAGACTCCCAGATCACCGGTGGCGAGGCTTCTGCGAGGATCTCAACGGACCCGTCCGTGGATCCTCCGTCGATCACGACGTGTTCGATGCTCGGATAGGTCTGCGCAGCGACGGATTCGAGATTGTCGGTGAGCCACCGCGCCTGGTTAAACGACGGAGTCAGAACGGAGGCCAACATAGGGGTCACTGCGCCACCAGACTAGGACACGAGATCGTAGGTCGCGACTCCGAATCGGCAAACTCTCAGTGCCTCGACCGGTATCCTCCGCTGCGTGCGCCATCCGTTTGCCGCCCTCCTGCTTCTGACCCTTCTCGGGTGCTCGCAGGAAGCCCCTTCGCCAGAGGGCACGCCCCAAACGCTCCCTTCCAGCCCGGTCGGAAGCGCGGCGACGAGCGTAGGTGAGCCTCCGCAGCTGGAGCTGGAGCTTGTCGCAGGTGGCCTCCGGTGGCCAAGCACCATCACTCTGGCCCCTGACGGCACCCTTTACGTCAACGAGACCCGCGCTGGACTTATCCGCGCCATCGATCTGGACGGGACGCTGCGGCCGGAGCCATTCCTTGACTTCTCCAATCGAATCGGATCGGAGGCCGAGCGCGGCCTCCTGGGCCTTGCCCTTCACCCCGACTATGAATCGAACGGGCGCCTCTTTGTCCACTACACGCGGGCGAGCGACGGGGCTATTGTCGTGTCCGAGCTGGAGCGCGCTGCGGACGGCGTCTCGGCTGATCCGACCTCCGAGCGGGTATTGATGACCGTCGTTCATCCCTCGGCGTACCACAACGGCGGCCAGCTGGCATTTGGGCCCGACGGGTATCTGTACGTGGGGCTTGGCGACGGTGGCAGCGTTGGTGATTCAGTGGGCAACGCCCAGAATCCCGAGGCCTTGCTCGGAAAGATTCTGCGAATTGACGTCGACAGAATCCCCGGCGGAGACAGGAACTACGGCATCCCGCCCGACAACCCGTATGCCGATGAAGGCGGAGCGCCAGAGGTCTACGTCGTTGGGCTGCGCAACCCCTGGCGCTTCAGCTTCGACCACGCCACCAATGCGCTTTGGATTGCTGATGTGGGGGAGGGCGCCTATGAAGAGGTGAACCGGCTCGATCCTGGCACCGCCGCTGGCGCCAATCTTGGCTGGAGCGTCATGGAGGGCAGTCGCTGCTATTACCTCTTACCGTGCGATACCACTCCCTTCGTCCCACCAATTACGGAATACCACCGCGACGTGGGGTGTGCCGTAATAGGTGGCTACGTCTATCGCGGCCACGCGATACCAGGCCTCGCCGGTTGGTATCTGTTCGCCGATTACTGCACCGGTGCCATCTTCGGTGTTCCCTCCAACGCGCAGCCGACGACGGCCGAAGTGATCGAGCCGCGCGTCCTGCTCGAGTCGGGGCTAAATGTGAGTAGCTTCGGCCGCGGGCCAGATGGCGAACTGTATGTGGCCGACATTTTCTTTGGGACCATCTATCGAATCGTGGTAGCTGAGGGCGGCTGACCCCACGCGCCCGAACAACTAGAAGTCGGGCTTGCGCCGCCGACGTGATCCCTGCCACCGCTTATCATGGCCCCCGGTCCGCTCGAGAGACAGAAGGGAGTCGTTCGGTTCTCCAGGACCAGGTTGTCTGCCCTGCATGCAAGGGCCGCCTACGTAGCGAAGGGCAGGGGCTCGTTTGCTCGGTGTGTGGGCGAACCTATCCTGTTGTTGGCGGGACTCCGGTCTTCGTGGAAGAGAGCGTTGCCCAGCGTGATGAGCTCGATCACCATGGAGCTGAAACCAGGCACGACGATCTGGGCACGCGCGACGCCCATAAGGCAGCTCAATCAGCGTTCTTCGATCGAGCCGATTTGGCAGAGTTCGAGGTCGAGCGCCCGCTCGGGTCGCCGGCGCTTTACCGCTTCCTGTTGAGGGAGAAGTTCCGCCGCAGTCTTGAGCCGTTCAACGGCGATATCAAGGGATGGACGGCCCTGACCATCTGCGGCGGGTCGGGGATGGACGCGGAATTCCTGGTCGACGCGGGCGCGTCCGTGATCTCCTCGGATCTTTCCCTCGGAGCCGCTGACCGCGTACGGCAGCGCATGCGCCGCCATGGCATCTCGGTCACGCCGATCGTCGCCGATGCGGAGCATCTCCCCTTCGCTGATCGATCTGTGGATCTCGTATACGTCCATGACGGCCTTCACCACCTCGAGGATCCATCGGCCGGCATCTCCGAAATGGCGCGTGTGGCGCGACACGCCGTGTGCATTAGCGAACCCGCGCAAGCTGTAGCCACAGCGATCGGAATCCGGCTTGGTCTTGCAGTTGATCGAGAGGAGGCCGGGAATCGGGTCGCCCGACTACAACTGGGTCCAACCACCTCGGCACTCAAGGCCAACGGATTCCAGATCATCCGAGCCGATCGATACGCGATGTACTACCACCACGTTCCCGGGCCGTTGACCCACTTCTTGAGTGGGCGATTGTTGCTGCCCATTGCCGTGTTGGCATGGCGGATTGCAAACCGAATCGTCGGGCGGTTTGGGAACAAACTCACGATCGTTGCTGTCCGACAATCGAATCAGGCTCATTGCTCTCGGCGAACGCGAGACCGAGCAGCAGCATGAGCGCAAGGCTGGCGCCCTTGTCCTCGATCGGGAAGCCTAGCGGGAGCCCGAGGATCGTCCAGGCGCCGTACCCGACGAGCGCAAGTGTGGTCACCGATCGAGAGTCTCGCCGCAGTGCCGTCCGAGCTGTGGCGGCATAGGCGACTGCAGCGCCAAGGATGACCAGGATCCCCAACAAGCCGAATTTCGCCGGCATTACCAGCGGTGTGTCCGCCGTGAATCCGGTTCTGGGATAGCCTGACACATCGACCCAGTCGATCGAGTGGCCTGGACCGACGCCCACGATTGGACTCGAAACAAATAGGGCCCACGCCGCTTCGTATTGGGCCACGCGTTCAGTAATGCTCGGGTCCGCGCCGGGATCATTGACGAGTTCCGGCAGCGTCCCGAATCGGTCCCCCAGCACATTCGGCCCCGGTGTTGCTGCTGGCTCAGGACTGCCCGCGTCGGGTGCCGCTGGGCCGAGGCCCAACACTCCGATTTGGAAAGAGAGTACGAGCGCCGCCGCGACGAACCCGTGCGAAAGAATGGCCCGCACTGACGATCGGATTCGGGCCCTCCCTGCCAGAACCGCCATGGCCAGCGGACCGATGAGAAGTAAGAGTGATGAGCGTGTACCGGTGAGAAGAAAGAGGCCTAGGATCAGGCCCGCGAGGAATGCCCACGCGGTGGCTCGCCGTGCTGAGGTCAATGCCGTGGCCAGGGCGAAGATGTAGAGCATCCCGGGCAACTGGGGGCTTGGGAAGACGAGCCGGTCAAACGGCAGATCTAGGATGTGTCGCCGGTTCAGCCACTCGACAGACCACGCAAGCCCACCCAACATTCCTGCCAGTACCAGCATGCCGACGAGGAGCTTTCGTGTGGTGGAAGCTTGGGCGTCCAAGGCGAAGACCGGTACGGCCGCAAAGAGCGCGTAGGCGGCAACGTCCCGCACCCAGTCCGCGATCGAGACACCATTCCCCAGAGCGACTGCTAGGGAAAGGCCGCAGAGCCCCGCCAAAGCCGCTGACGCGGCAAGCCACGGTGTCGAAAGCCTAACCACGGCTGTTCTGCGCACTGTCCAGACCGCGACCATTGCTCCGGCCAGGCACACGACGGTCCCGACCAGGTAGGCGATCTTCGTCGCGTCGAGGACCGGTGAGCTCTGGAGTGCAACCATCCCCCCGAAGAGCACGAACGCGACCCGGAAGCGACCATCAAATGCGAGGCCGGTGGTCTCCGGCCTCGCGGCACCCTGGGCAGCCGAGACGTCAGGCGAGGTCATCGAGCCCATTCCGAGAATCGCCGTACGTCCTCCCTCAATTCACCGTCCCCGCACGTTATTCCGCCTTGATACCGTTCGCCTCGAGCCTCGGAAGAAACAAGTGATTCCATTCCTCGAAGCCAGGAGCGGGTGCTTTCTGATACCCATATCGGGCAAGAGTTTGGCTGAGTTCGGTCAGAGCTCGTGGCGTGTTGGCTTCAGCGACGATCGCGGGTCGCTCGTGCGATAGGAGACGGCTGGCGCCGAGCAAGACTCCCGATTCCTCACCTTCAACATCGATCTTGATCAGTGAAACCCTTGGCCGACCCGCGGCCTCCCAGAGCGCGTCCAGCGTTGACTGCTCAACTGCAATTGCGGACCCGATCTCTCGGTGTTCGGCAATCTGTCCGGTCGAGCCATAGGCGGCGTCATTGGCGAGATGCAGATTGACCTTCCCTGTTTTCTCTCCGGCGGCGACGACATGGATGTCTATGTTGAGGATGGCGTTCAGCGCGGCATTTGCCCTCAGCCTTTCAGCATTCTGCGGCAGCGGCTCAACTGCGATGACCTTCCCAGGAGCCATACGCGAGGCGAGTGGGACCGTATGGATCCCCACATTTGCTCCGACGTCGAACGCGACACTGCCCGGCACCGCCAGTTCGAGCATCCGTCGACACTCCGCATCTTCAAATCTGCCGCTTACGAGCGCCGCGATGCCCAATAGCTCTCGATACTGGAGGCGGATCCTCGTTCCGCCGGGACGGACAAGGATGAAGGAGGCGGGTGGTTGAGGAAGGATTCTGGGAAGGATGCTTCGTTGGATGAAGCCTTTGCCGCGCGTGATTCCGGCGGTCGACTGGTAAGCGAGCAATGGCCGGGCGAGGATCAAGCGAATGTAGTCGACCTTCCTCATTTCGACTTCAGCTCCTGCGGCCGGTCCACGGTTCGCGCGACGGGGGCTGCGTGATGGGGTTCAGTCACCCACCTTGGCCCGTTGCGCACGCCACACCAAGAGGCCGGCTACCGCAACGTTCGCCACGTCGCGAACCAGCGACGCCGTTGCCGCCCCGAGGGCTCCAAAGCGCGGATCGAGGATTAGATGCAATGCCAGGCTGACGATTCCTGCGCTGGCAAACGCGATGGTTGTCTGGGCTCCGCGACCCCGACTGATCATATATGCGAGCAGGGGCGCTCCGATCGCGGCGAGCGGCATGGACCAAGCCAGAATCCGAGACGGCAGCGCCGCGGACGAATACTCGCTCCCGAGGAGGAAGGCAAGGACGTTAGGCATGAATAACGTGAGTAGGACCGTTGAGGGAATAGCGATTAGGAGTCCAATCGACCACAGCCGTCGCATGGTGTGCCAGCTGCCAGCGTCTCCGTGCGGGCCGTGGCGGGACAGATATGGAAGGGCTACTGCTGCGATGGCGGACGGAACGAGATATAGCGCGTCCTGGACCCGTGAGGCGGGTGCGTACGCGGCTAGTTGCGAAGCGGGAACCAAGACCGCGACAACGAGGATGTCAAGACGGTTGTAGGCGATGTTTATGAGGGAATTGGCTGCATAGGGGAGCGCGTTCCTCAAACCGATGCTCCGGCCATCCCACATAGCGCCAGCCCCGTCCCGGCTCCCTCGGCGCATGACCACGATTGCCCCGACGATGACCATCGCCTCACCCACCAGATGGGAGAACCCAAGGAGTTCAACGTCACCATCGCTGAGGCCAAGGGCGAGTGCGCCGCCGAAGATCACGACCGTGAGCCACCGACCCACGAACAGCGCGGCTGACGCCTGGCTGAAACGGAGATCGGCCCGCACTGCAGCGAGGACTGGTTGTTGGAGAGAGATTGCAAGCGAAACGAACGCGAAGGAAGCGATGTTGCCCGCGGTCGGGCGCGTCGCTACTCCGAGCGCCAACGACGCGAGGGCGAACGCTCCCACCCAGGCGGGGAATGCTAGAAGTCGGGCTCGAACCACCCGCTCCGCGAGGACCGAGAGAGGCGCCCGTGAACGGGATCGCTCAACGGTGACGAGCGTCGAGACGCCGGCATCCCAGACGGCAGCCCCGACATGGGCCGCAGCCAGCAGTCCGAGATAAGTCGCGAAGACTTCCGGAGCGAGCGCCCGCGCAGCCATGATGCTGACGACGACGACGGCCAGCTTCGAGGCCAAGTCGCCCGAAGCGCTCGCGGTCACCGCACGCGCGGTCTCGCGTACTCCTATCAGAGGTGGCCCTTGCCTATTGGTCACTCTAGGGGCGCTCCTCGAGACGAGCCCCGACCCCGTCGATGAAATCGTCTGAGCCGTCCACGTGGAGGATGAGCGGGCCGCGGTCCGAGCCGGGGACGAACCGCACCGCGTTCCAGGTTCCGGCGGCTGTCTCGACCCCACCGGAGGGCGGTCGATCCGTCCGCCAAGGTGATTTTGGGTCGCACTTCCATCGGTCAAGCCTGACGAGCAGCCCACCGCCAACCCGAGCATGGCGGCCGCCAAAGTCGCTGCGCAGCTGAGCGCGCATCAGAAGGCCCAGGCCCCGGTCGCGAACCGCGCCGAGAACCACAGCAGGAGCGCCAGCGAGACGCCGCCTAAAACAAACCCCAGCCAGCGCCGCTCGGCGAGCTGAGCGAACCAGGCGAACAGCGGGAACATGGTCAGCGCATAGCGCGGAACGGAGAGCACGAACGATGTGCTCACGAACAGCAGCCAGTTGCCGGCCATCCAGGTGAACCAGCCAGGGCGGAAGCGGAACGCCGCCACGACCGTCCCCGCCAACCCCAGGCCGATGGCCGCCAGCTCGGTGACGCCGTACATGACGACGTTCTCGGGACTGTCATTCTCGAGCCACCCGACCACGCCGCCGATCCCCTCCCAAGGCCAGGCCAGCGACTTGAACCAGTGCTCGTTCTGAATGCGCAGGAACTCGAACGGGTTGCCGTACACCGCGTAATTCACCAGCAGGTATCCCCCAAACCCCACCGCCACCAGGCCGATCCCGGCCCACGGCACGCGCCAGCGCCCATCCCGGGCCCACTGCAGCCAGGCTTCGGCCGCGAGGGCCGGGATGAGGATCAGGCCATTGACCCGCGTCAGCGCCGCCAGCCCGCCCAGGAGGCCGGCCAGCCACCATCGGTCAGTCCGGGCGGCCAGGAAGGAGCCCAGCACCAGCGCCAGGAACAGCGACTCGGTGTAGCCGATGTGCAGGAAGTAGGAGGTGGGGAAGATGAGCATGAAGACCGCGGCGCGCTTCCCGATCCGCTCCCCGAACTCGCGCGCCACGAGCCGGTACAGCAGGAGCACCGCCGCCACCGAGGCGACCGCGCTGACCATGATCGGAGCCACCAAGTCGGGCAGCACCGTCAGCCATACCGCAGTAGCCCACGCGAACAGGGGGTAAAAGCGCCCGAAGGTGCAGCCTTGCCATGGATGCCCTCCGATGTTGATTCTCAACACCGGTTGTCTCGGGTCCTCAATGGTGCGATGACCAGGACGATTCGCATCAACCGCACGCCTCCATCAACGTGTCGAGGCCAGCCTCATTCATGGCGTCCAGCGGCTCGAGAAGCCAACGAGCTGTCCCGGCCCGCGGCGATGGCAGTTCCTCATAGTCGGGCCAGACGATCGTTAGGCGCCTATATCCCCAGAGATCGGCGCTGAAGCCGCCGTTGCCGTTCTCGTCCAGCGGGTTCAGGGTTTCATCGCTTGACCCGGAGAGCAGTCGATCACCGGTCATGATCGCGAAGAGACGTAACGCGCGCTCATTGACCTGGCCATCCAGAGCCGACTGCGTTGCCACCAACGACCAGTAGAGGGACGTTCTACGGGCGGCATCCGGTGCCCTCTCGAGGAGCAGGGTTGAGTTGGCGCTGCAGCCCATGACCGCTACATACATGGGGCCCAGTGAAGGCCCAAGCTTTTCTTCGGCAGATTCCTCGGCGAGATCGGTGCGGCCGGCCATAATGGCGAGCATTGGATCGATGGTCACGCGACCTTCCTTCAGAGCGGTTGAAGGGAACGCGGCTCCGGTGAACGCCACCTCGATCACATCCAGCGTTGAGATCGTGGGTGGCAGGAGTTCACTCCAGCCAGGGGCAGCGACAATCTCCGGCCACGCCTGGACAACCTCACCCAGCGTGGCCAAGGCCTCCTGGTGATGGCCGTCCTCCGCCTGCCAACGGGCCCTCAGGAGAAGGTTGGTGGGATCCGACCGTTGGGTCTCTATCGCCCGTTCAAGGGCCGCCCATGCCGAATCGGGGTCTCCGGATGCAGAGTGCGCCAGCGCCAGAACTCGCCAGGCGAGGTCGTCGCTGGGGTTGAGTTGGGCGGCGTCTTCCAGGTTCAGAGTCGCGGCCGGAGCGTTGTCGGTCAGCAGCTGGGCGGTGCCGAGCTGGCGGGCGTAGAGCGCCATTCCCGGGTCGAGGCGTCGGGCGAGCTCAAGCTGAGGGATGGCCTCATCGACCCGTCCCCTCTGGATCGATGACCGAGCAGACAGATACGCGACATCCGCCACGGCCGTCGCGGTCCAGGCCACTGCGATGACGACGACGCAGGCAAGCGATGCCAGGCCCGCGAATCGGTGGCGGACTAATGCTGGAACCGGCCCTTCCACCTCACGAGGGACGGCGAATGCGGCCCATCCGATGGCCACCGCCACCAGGAAACCGAAGTCGGTTGGATTGGCGGCCAGCCCAGCGACGGCAAACGTGATCAAGACCCAGCGGGCGGCCTGCGAGCGACTACGCAGGAAGGGTGGCAGGAGCGTGACTACGATGACGAACATTGCCGTGGCACCCAGGAGACCCGCCTCCGGCAGGAGCTGAAGGACGACGCTGTCCGGGTGCCGTGGTGCCCATGCGTTGGTGTCGAAATAGTCGGTGAGCTGCAGGACCCAGGGGAATGAGCCCGGTCCGTGGCCGGTGACGGGCTTGGAGAGCCACGCGTCAAGCAGTGGTCCCCACATCGCGCCACGAGCCTCGATGCTGCCCATGGTCAGAATTCGCTCGATAAGGGGGCCGGCGATTCCGCTCAGGGCGGCAACTCCTGCGGCCGTCGCCAAGGCAAGACCGATGGCGACCTGACGCCTCCTGTCCCTCGGCCAGTGTCGAACGACGAAGGGAGTCAGGAGTGCGGCTGAGGCAACACCCATCGCCAGCCAGACAGTTCGTGAGCCGTCCACCAGGACGATGAGCAGCGTCAGGCTGCCCACGACCGTTGCCATCGCGGCCCGAAGCGGGTTGATGCGACCCACCCACCAGGCCGGATAGAGCAGCACAATCAGGAGCGCAAGGTCGTGGCGATGCCCCCATGGCGTCGCCGGCAGGCTCAGGTCGAGCGGCGGGAGGACGCTCCAGCCCGTGAGTGACCACCACTCGAGGGCGGGAAGCAGCCACCGAGCCGCGATGAGGAACGTCAGAAGTGCCGAAAGGCCGATGAGGCATCGAGTGAAGGCGATTCGGCCACCCTCGAGTGCCAGGAGGGTCCGCGCTACGAAGAATGCGGCCGCGTAGAGGAGGGCAGCAAGCAGCGCATCGAAAGCCTGCCGAGGAAACTGAGCGAGAACTGCGGCTGCCGCGAAGAGCAGCAGACCGAGCAGAATGCCGCGATCGACGCGATCAGCTTGTTTCGGGGCCGTTACCAGGTAGGTCAAGATCAGCGTCCCTGCAGCCGCCGCGTTCACGATCCTGATGATCGGATGAGGGTCGACCTGCCCGGCCTCGCCGAGGATCACGAAATACGCCAGTACAAGCGCCGCCGCGATGATCGCAAGGGTGGCGCGCTGCACCTTCATATCGCTGCGACGACGCGCTCGGCGAGCTCGATCGAGTAGTTCTGGCCACGGTCGTGGGGGTAGACCTGGAACATGTTCGCGATCCACAGCCCGGGAACCGGCGTCTCGAACGGCGGGATCCGGTTGGCGTAGTCCACGGTGACGATGGGCTGGGCGAAGGGCGCGCCGAAGCCCCATACCTGGGTCACCCAGGATCGGTCCATGTTCGAGTTCAGCCGCTGGAGGGCGGGCAGCCAGTCGGTCAGGAGCTCCTCGGGATCGGCCCGGAGAACCGGATCGTCCATCGGTCGGTAGCTGCCCAGGTAGACGAGGTGCCGCCCACCGTATTCGTCCGGTGACCGGAAGTTGGTGTGCTCCACCGCTGCCAGAAACGGGAATCCAGGGTCATTGAGGTTGATCCAGTACGCATTCGTCAATGGTCGATCCAGGGCCAGGACCAGGCAATGGGCGCCCAGCGCGGGCCCCGGATCGTGACGCGTGCGCCACTCCTCGGGCAGCTGGGGGGCGAGCCGCGCCGTGATACGGGTCGGAAGGGTGGACAACACGGCAGCGAATGCTTCCTCCGCGGCATCGCCGCCACCCGGATCGGTGTGCGAGACGTACAGCGACCCATGGGTGGTTTGCACCCGCGTGACCTCACGCCCGAGCATGACGGTGCCGCCGTGGGCCGTCACGGCCGCGGCCAGCGCGTCGTACAGGCGCTGGAATCCCCCGCCCAGGTAGCCGAGCTCAGTGGTGCGGTCATGAATACGGGCCCAGAACCAGGGCAGGGCGATGGTCTCCGCCGCGTCCCCGAACTTGGCCCGGAGGAGGGGATCCCAGAGGACATCCGCCGCGGCATGCCCCATCTGACCCCGGATCCACGGGCCGGCGCGGACACCTTCGAGCCGATCCGGGCGGCCGAGCGCCTTCAGGTAGGCCAAGGCCACGCCCATCCGAAGCCGGTCGAGCAACGGGAGCGGACGGAAGCGAAGGAGCGACAGGGGCGAGTCGAGCTGGTGGAGCCGACCGCCATGCAGGACGACCGTCCGCGGCCGGTGCCACGCCAGGTCGGGTCCGAGCCCCAGCTCGGTGATGAGCCGAATGGCGTGGCGATCAGTCCGGAACAGGTGGTGATAGAACTTCTCGAGCCAGGGGCCGTCAGGGCCAGCCGGTTTGAACCCCGCCGCCAGCCCACCTGGCACCGGCTCGCGCTCGAAGACGGTGACGCGGTGGCCGAGCTGTGCCAGCCGCAGCGCGGCGGTCAGGCCCAGGGCACCCGCCCCCAGAACGGCGACGAGACGTCCTTTCACGCCGGTCACTCGGGAGTCCCCGCGGCCATGCTGTTGACCCGGAAGATGGTGGCGCCGGGGCCGTCGTAGACCCGGGTGAAGGCCGGGTCGGCCAGGAGGCCGGCACGGAGGTCGTCGCAGCAGTCTGGCGGGGAATTGGGGCCGTGGCGACGGCCCTTTGGGATGAACACGTAGTCGGCCGGCCAGTCCGCAAGCCATTCGCGCACGCAGTTCCCGCTCCCTTCTGCGACGCAGGCCTGAAGCGTCCCATGAGCGGTGAGCTGCTCGCGGAACGCGGCGCCGCCCAGCCACTCCGAGCCCTGGACCGTCCCGACCGACACGCGCTGGGCCAGGACGGGGAACCACTCCGAATCCGGATCCACGGCCCAGGAGTCGCCTGTGACAACCGCGAATCGCGCGTCATCTTCGAGGTTCGCCTCGATCCAGGCCATGGCGTCGCGCCGTTCGGGACTCAAGGCGTCGAGTGGAGCACCCGGATTGAGGACGGCCAGTCCGGCGGCCCCAGCCTCGACGAGCAGGATGACGCCCAGCAGGCCCAGACCGAGGCCTGGTCCCCACCTGGAGGTCCCGGACACAGCCGGCGCGCCGGCCTGGGCGGCACGGCGCCTGACGCTGTCTCGCAGGGTGGACAGGTCGACGGCTGCGAATCCGACCAGCAACCCGAGCGGGACCATGGCGTACTGCCAGGCCAGGAAGGCGGCGGCCAGCAGCCAGATCGGAAGGAGGAAACGGCGCCGCGTCAGGCACAGGATGGCCATGCCCAGCCCGAGCAGCGCCAGCGGGTCGACGAACGGGTTCCCGGTCAGCCGGCCCACGACCATGGCGAGGAGCGTGGAACGCGGATCCGGCCCATTGTTCTGGACATCGAGCAGTCCGGCCAGGCCGTGATGCTGGATGACGGCCCCCGCCCACGGTGTGGCCACCAGCAGCGCGACGCCGAGGGCCGCCGTCGAGAATTTCAGCGACCGAAGACTGCGTCCTTCGAAGAACCAGATCAGGAACGCGCTGATGGCGGTGAACAGCGCGGCAGCGGGGTGGGTGAGGATGGTGAGGCCCGCCAGCGCACCGGTGGCGCCGGCGCGGCGTGGGGTCGGGGAGCGGACCAGGTGGACGGTTTGCCACAGGGTGAGAACCGCCAGCAGCATCCCGGGCGCCCGCGAGATGCCGCCTCCCTGGACCAGCCACACGAACGAACCGGTGGTCACCGCATACGCCAGGGCCGCGGTCAAACCGCCGAGGTCCGACCGGAGGAGACTCCGGCCCAGGAGAAAGACCGCCGGCACGACCAGGGTGCTGGCCACGAGCGGGAAGAATCGGAACAGGGCGAGGGGATCGATGCCCAGGTACGCATCGGCCCATCCGACAACGTAGAAGGCCAGCGGCGGGTATGTGAAGGGCAGCTGGGTGCCGTTCCAGGCCACGCTGACCGGCAGCGCCCAATCGGCTTCTTCGACGGCCATCACCATGGTCAGGAAGAGGCCCCCGTCATTGAGCGGGAAGTCGGCGAGGGCCACCGGAATGGCGCGCACCACCAGGCCGACGAGGGTCACCCCGGCCAGCCACAGCAGGGTGGTGCTCACGGGGTAGCGGGGCACTGGGGCAGGTACAGGACCTGGAGCTCGTCGCGGTAGGCCTCGCACCAGCCGGCGGCGTCCAGCGGGCCCCTGGTGAGCGGAACGGTTGGCGGCCAGATCATGGCGTCAACCTCGTACGCGGCCAGAAGCTCCTCCCAGCCCGGATCCGCGCCGCGGATGGCGCTGTAGTCCTCGAGAACGGCCTGGTCGTACATGTCGTTGCGTCCGTCGACGAAGACCCGCGCCCCGGTGTCGTAGCCGCTCCAGATGACGTAGCCGCCCCAGCCGTACTCGGCGAGGACGCGTGCCTCCGGATTGGTGGCCAACAGTCGGCTGATCGCCTGCTGTGGGAACCTGGCCTCAATGGACGCCTCGAGGTCGGCCGCCGGGGTTTGGGGCAGGACGAGGACCGCACTCAGCACGACCACCACAGCCGCAGTGATGGCTTCCATCGCGCGTCGGGCGATCACCTGGTTGGCGGGCACCGGGCGAGGGCGCAGGCGCTGCGGCCAGCGCGCGGCGAGTGCCATGGCCAGCACGGGGAATGCCCACACCGCCAGCAAGGGCCCATTGCGCACGGCCCACAGGCTCATGAGCACGCCGAGCACCGACAGCGCGGTCAGCCAGCCTGGAGTGCCGCCAGAGCGCCATCCCACCGCCAACAGAGCGGCGATGGTCGCCAGCAATCCCCAGGTGGCCGGTTCGTGGAAATCGGGCGACTGCCACTCCTGGATGTTGGCCAGTCCCCAGTCGCCGCTGTCGACGTAGCGCAGGGGGTACAGCAACCCCGCCGGGCCGGACGGTGTGAGCATGACCGCGAACAGGCAGCCGATGAAGGCGGCCGCCACCCAGCTGCGGGCCACCGGACCGGACATGGGCGTGCGCCCGGCCACTGTGAACAGGGCGTACAGGGCCACGACGCCCAGGCCGACCACCCACAGGCCGTGGAGGTTGGCCCACAGGATGAACAACGGGATGAGCCAGAGGGTGCGCCGGGGGCGGGCGCCGTCCAGGCTCCACAGGAACACGACCAGGACCGCCATCAGCAGCCAGCTGATGGCCTGCGGACGGATGGTGACGTACGGCACGAAGATCCAGGCGGCCAGGACGCAGGCCAGCGCCACAGGGCGCAGGGGCACGTCGCGGCGGACCAGGGCGCACAGGAGAATGGCCAGGATGGCGCCCGGAATGAGCCCGAACACGATCAGGGACGGGAGCACGCCAACCGCACTGATGAGGAGGTACATGAAGACCTCGCTCAGCCACTCGTGCAGGGTCCACGGCTGACCGGCCCATGTGAACGAGAAGGGATCGGTGGTTGGGATCTGGCCGGTCTCGACGATGAGCTGACCCGTCCGCACATGGGTGAAGAAGTCGGGATCGGTCAGGCCCTTGGCCAGCACGATGACGACCATGATCCCGGCCAGTCCAGCCGCGAACACGGTCGCGGTGGAGGGGAGCCTCAACACGCGGGCGAGTCTAGACGGTGCCTCTACGCACCGGGATGACCTGAAGGTACCGATGTCGAGGCCGATGCCGGGGCAGCCAAGCGGCGTGGCAGCATGGCGCCGTGCTCGCCTCCGCTGGTCGCACCCTGCGTCGGGCCTGGCTCGCCGACCGCAGCCTGCTCCTGCTCGCCGGGGTGGCCTTCCTGCTGGCCGATGCGGCGATCGTCTTCATCGCGGCCCGCGGCGACTTCGCCATCGATTTCACGTGCTGCTACCAGCAGGCCGGCCAGCGCCTGCTGGACGACCGGTCAACCCTGTACGCCTGGACCGATAGCTACACGTTCCGCTACTCCCCGTGGGCCGCGGTCCTCTTCACCCCGCTGGCGCCATTGAGCGAGGCCGCCGCCACCTGGACCTGGCTGGCGCTGAAAGTCCTGATCGCGGTTGGGGTGGCCGTGGGGCTGGCCCGCCGATGGCCGCGGTCCGCGGCTCCGCTGATTGCGGGAATGGTCCTGTTCTTCCCGCCCATCTGGCACGACCTGGCGCTCGGCAACGTCAGCGTCTTCACCGTGGCGGTGCTCGCCGTGCTCCTCGCCCGACGCGACGGGATCGGAGGCGTGGCGTTCGGCCTGCTGCTCCTGCTGGCGCCCAAGCCACATCTCCTGCCCATCGCCCTGTGGCTGGCGTTCCGTCGCCCGCGGGACGCGGCCACTGGCCTGGCGACTCTTGGCGTGGGAGTCGTGGCCGGCGTCCTGGTTTTCGGGCCCGACCCGTGGCTGAACTGGCTGGGCACGTTCCGCGAGCCGCTGGAGCGAGAGTTCACCGCCAACATCGGCTTCAGCGGATTGCTGGGACAGCCGGGAGTGGTGATCGGGGCGGCCGCGGCGACGGTCATCGGCGCGGGGGGGGGGGGGGGGGGGGGGGGGGGGGGGGGGGGGGGGGGGGGGGG